>CAWDFT010000012.1:0-318550 GCA_963801575.1 uncultured Actinomycetota bacterium | reverse complement strand
CGTGAGACTTCTGTTCGGAGACAACGTGTTCGAGTACAACCGACCAAGATCGCGACGTCTTCGTCGTGCGACCAATCGACCGTCACGATGCGCGCTTCTCACTGCGTGCCATACAACCCAGCATGTCGTTCGCGGGGCGGGATTTCCACGCTCCTAACACTCCCCTTACGACCGGGCGCGCTATTTCTACGGTGTCTTTACGGGGCCTGCGTCGGCCCCGAGGCCGGGCACAGGTGCACACGGTGCCCATCAGGCGACGGGAATCGAGTGCCCGGACTGTGTCGCGCCAAGGCACGCATCATGGTCTCCGCCGTTTTCCGACCGCCGGCCGTTTCCCGTGGTTGGCTTTCGTTCTCCGGCGACCGCGTTTCTGAGCTGCTCGTTTCGACATCGCGTTGTCTCCTTCAGGCGAACACGGACTCAAGGAGACGAGCGCTCAGCTTCTCCAAGTCGTTCGCGGGCGCGCGAGTTGTCAACGAACGCCGCCGGCCGGGCGGGCTGAAGACCGTCGTAATAACCACCGTCGACTACCGGATAGTCCAGGCGTGCTCAGTGTGGCCAGTATGTGTGCGGCCTCTTCGGCCGGCCGCCCGGAGTGGCCGTAGACCGGCAGCATCGGGGTCGCGAACATGCCGGGATGCACGCTGAGCGCGGTGAGCGAGGTCCCGTCGGCCTCGGCCAGCGACCTCGTGTGCATCGTGAGCGCAAGCTTGGATTGCGCGTACATCGCCAGCGGTGAGTAATGGCGCACCCGAGAGAGGTCCTTCCACCCGATGTTGCCGCCGCGGTGCATCACCGACGAGACGTTGATGACTCGTCCGTGCGCGCTGGCGAGCTTGGGCGCGAGTTTCGTTGTCAGCAGGTAGGCAGCCAAATAGTTGACCTGGAACGTCAACTCGTTTCCGTCCTCGGTGTACGTGCGTCGTTCCGGTCCGGCGATGGCGGCGTTGTTGACCAGCACGTCCAGCTTCGGCAGGCCAAGGGTGAGCATGTCGCAGAGGTCGGCAACCTCAACCAAGCGGGTGAAGTCGGCGACGACCAGGTTTAGGCGCAGCGGTTCTGCGCCGTCCTTCACCAACCGCGTCATCGCCTCCTCACCACTGTCATGATCAGGCGCGTGCAGGTACACCGTCGCGCCGTCATCGACGAAACGCCGGGCCGTCGCATAGCCGATGCCTTCACTGGCACCAGTGACAAGGACGGTGGGAGGGGTGGAAAAAGATTCGAACATTTCAGCTTTCATGGAATAGAGGCATGACCGACAGCGTCGTGTGACGCGGGCGGGTGCCGTGTGGGGAAGGAATAGCGAGCGATGCGGCCCGGAGGTGATCTCGCCGAGACAAGGGTTGCTCTAGGCGCCGATCGGCCTGGGCGGGGGCTCGTCGTCGAAGCCCACGCCGTAACGCTCGAGTGCCGAAGGCACGGCGCAAGAACCGACCGAGTTGTGAGCCATGTGGCCCATCGCAGCGCGCTCCGGCCAAGCGGGCAACACAACTCACGAATTCTTGATGGGTCGGTTGTGTTTCTTGACGGTTTCCTGACGTTAGACACCCGGACCCACGACTGAATTCCGTTCACGCACCGGCGAATTCTGATGGAGAAACCACCCCAGTCAAACATAAGGATTACGTTTGGACCCTCGACAATGCCGGGTTGGTCTGTGTAGACCATTGGATGCGTCGGCTAGCGGCAGCGCAGCCTGAAATCCGCGTGACGCCCGATCTTCGGGATCTGCCCTCAGTCGGTGCTGGCGGCGCGATTACGTTCCCACAGCGCTGCTCCGCTTGGCGGTGGTCTGCGGTGTGTGTCGATGCGTTGGAAGGAGGTCCCGGGCCAGTGACGTCCAACATCGGTCGGTGGGCGGGTGAGCACAGCCGAAACCGCCAGCGGTCATTCGACGTGCGCCAATCCATCACACGTTCGCATGAGTCGCCGCGATCGCGGCGACTTGACTGGCGGTCGGAGGCACGGTGCAAGGGGCAGCCGACGGAAATCTTCTTCGCCGCCGACAACGAGAGAGGCGCAAAGCTGCGCCGAAACGAGCGGTGGGCCAAGCAGATCTGCTGGTCTTGTCCGGTCCTCGAGCCTTGCCGTACCTACGCACTGAATGAGCGTGAGCCCTACGGTATTTGGGGCGCACTGATGCCGTCCGAACGGCGGCTGCTAACTCGATGAGATCGTCGGCGGACCAGCCGGTGCGCCGTCACGTCAGAACGCCAGCAGCAGATGACCACCTCCTGAAGCCTAGTGGTCATCGGGGATGCCAGCGCCGATCAACTGGCGCGTCTCATTGGCCCACACGCCCATCCGCAACTCGCGCACCCCGACTGCTCAGTGCTGGTCGTGCATCCCAGCCAGCGCTGGCGCGGCGACCCTTAATGGTTCGGCGACTAGCGGCGAAGGACAGCCGGTTCGTTTGCAGACAACCAGTCGAGCGGTTCGGAGTCACTGAACCAGTTCTGCAGCAGCACTGCTTGCGCCCGCCGGAACAGGTCACTTGAATATCCGGTGTGATACTGAACCGTAGGAAGCTCGTTCGGGGCGCACACTGATGTGATGCCAGGGCTCAATGTGGTGTGGCCGCAGTGGCAGCGGGACGAGCTGCGCACCAATCTGTGGCTGGTCCCGACCATTGTGATCCTTGGAGCACTTGGGCTTTTCGCGCTCACCCTGCGGCTGGACCGAGCCGCTTACCACCGCCAATTCCCGCTTCCGTCATGGGTGATCAGCGGCGGGCCCGATGCCGCCCGTCAGATCCTCACCTCGATCGCAGCGTCGGTGATCACCGTTGTCGGCATCGTCTTTTCCATCACGATCGTGACGTTGACGCTGGCATCCACCCAGTTCGGTCCGCGGATGCTGCGTAACTTCATCCGCGACCGCGGCACCCAGCTGACGCTCGGGACATTTGTGGCCACGTTCGTGTACTGCATTGCAGTGTTGGTGTCGATCGGTCCCGGCGATCGGGGCGAGTTCGTCCCCCACGTCTCCATCACGACCGCGTTCGGCCTGGTGCTCGTCGATCTCGCGGTGCTGATCTATTTCATTCACCACATCACCACTCAGATCCAGCTGCCGCAGGTGATCGCGAGCATCGCAAAGGATCTGGCGCAGGCCGTCGCTGTGCAGAGCGCCGACCAGCCGCGATCCGCTACCCGCAGGCCCGAGCAGGGCCCCTCGCTCGACGAGTGGCTCACCAGGATCGAAACCTCCGGTGCCGTCATCCGCACCCCCGAAAGCGGTTATCTGCAATTCATCCGCCACAAGACGTTGATCCGCATCGCTACCGAAGCCGACGCGGTAATCCGGCTGCCGTACCGACCCGGCCACTTCCTCGTCGAAGGGCGTGAACTCGCCAGCGTGTACCCCGCCGACGCCGCCGAGCGTGTGGCCAAGTACCTGGTGCGTGCCCAGGCGACCGGGCCACACCGCACCCTGACCCAGGACGTCGCCTTCGGCGTCGATCAGCTCGTCGAGATCGCCATCCGAGCGCTGTCCCCCGCCGTCAACGACACTTTTACCGCACTGACATGCATCGACTGGCTGGCCGACTGCCTGTGCAACATCGCACCGATATGGACACCCACCCAGGTGCACCGCGACCATCGCGGACTCATCCGCGTCATCTCCGACCAGGTGAGTTACGAGCGGCTGGTGCAGCGAGCCTTCGAAAAGATCCGCCAGGCCAGCCGTGGGATGCCGGCGGTCATGATCCGCCAGCTCGACGCGTTGACGACGATCATGGAACAGACGACGGACGCACAACGCGCGCAACTCCTGATGGAGCAGGCGGAGATGATTCAGCGGGCCAATGTCGAATCGGTTCCCGAGGCATCCGATCGCGCCGACGTCGAACGGCGTTACGTCGCACTCAAAGCGCTGCACGGCGGCCTGACCGCATGAATGTTGACGGACATCGCACTGAAGGCGGCGCGAAAGCCGTTCGCTTGGCCTTCGTGATCGGCGCACTCGGTGTGGTTTTCGGCGACATCGGAACCAGCCCGATCTACACAATCCAGACGGTCTTCAACCCCAGCGATCCCCACCCCGTCCCGATCAGCGCCGAGAACGTGTACGGCGTTGTCTCGCTGATTTTCTGGTCAGTGATGATCATCGTCACCCTCACCTACGTCACCCTGGTGATGCGCGCAGACAATGACGGCGAGGGCGGCATCATGGCGCTCATCACGCTGCTGCGACGTTGGGGTGGCGCGCGCGGACGCCGCACCACCATGATGCTCGCTGCGCTTGGAATCTTCGGTGCCGCATTGTTCTTCGGCGACAGCATGATCACCCCCGCGATCTCGGTGCTGTCCGCGGTAGAAGGCCTCAAGGTCGTTCAGCCTGGCCTGGAACAATGGATTCTGCCGAGCACGGCGGTCATCATCGTGGCGCTCTTCGCCGTGCAACGCCGCGGCACGGCGGCAGTAGGCAGGTTCTTCGGGCCGGTGATGATCGCCTGGTTCGCAGCAATCGGTGCTTGCGGCGTGTGGGGCATCGTCGACCACCCGGAGATCCTCAAGGCGTTGTCGCCGACGTACGCGGTGACATTCCTTCTCGGGCACTTTCACATCGCCTTCTTCGCCCTTGCCGCGGTCGTGCTCGCGGTGACAGGCGCCGAGGCGTTGTATGCCGACATGGGCCACTTCGGGCGCCGGGCGATCACCCGCGGGTGGCTCGGCCTTGTGCTGCCGGCCTGCACCCTGAGCTACTTCGGCCAAGGTGCTCTGCTGCTGGGCGACCAGACGGCCGCCAGCGCGCCATTCTTCCTGCTCACTCCCGAACCTGCGCGGCTGCCGATGGTGGTGCTCGCCACTGCCGCCACGGTGATCGCGTCACAGGCGGTGATCACCGGCGCATACTCCGTGGCGTCGCAGGCCGCCCAGCTCGGCTATCTGCCGCGGCTGCGAATCGCGCACACATCGGAGTCGACGATGGGGCAGATCTACGTGCCCTGGATCAACGGTGTGCTGCTGGTATCCGTCCTCACTCTGGTGTTCGCGTTCCGCAGCTCGGCGGCGCTGGCGTTCGCGTTCGGGATGGCGGTGACGGGCACGATCACCATCACGACACTGCTGTTTTTCTACGTCGCGCGAACCCGGTGGGGCACCCCGTTGTGGGTGGTCGTGCTCGGCGCAGGCTTCCTTTTACTCGTCGACCTGATGTTCTTCGCAGCGAACCTCACAAAGCTCGTCCACGGAGCATGGCTGCCGCTTCTCATCGGTCTCACCGCCTTCACAGTGATGACCACCTGGCAGCGCGGCCGCGAGATCGTCACACGCGCACGCGCCAAAGCGGAGGGACCGCTGCGCGAATTCGTCGGCGAGCTCCATGGCCGTCAGGCGCTGCTGCTGATAATCCCGGGCACCGCCGTTTTCCTCAACCGCGGCAAAGAGACTGCACCGCTGGCACTACGGGCCAACGTCGAGCACAACCGCGTGATCCATGAGCATGTCATCATCATGTCCATCGAAACTCTGCCGGTGCCACGGGTGCCCGATGACGAACGGATTGTCATCGACCCCCTCGGCTACGCCGGAGACGGAATCATCCACGTAACGGCCAACTTTGGGTACATGGAAACGCCGAACGTGCCCAACGCGCTGCGCCTGCTCGATCCGGCGCGAACAGAAGGCCGGATCGACGTGGACAACGCTTCGTACTATCTGTCGAAGCTAGAGCTGCAAAAAGGTACGGCGCCGACCATGGCGGCGTGGCGCAAGCGCCTGTTCATCGCGACCTCGTACATCACGGCCGACGCGGCTGAGTATTTCGGCCTACCACTCGACCGTACGGTCATCATGGGTTCTCGAATCGAAATCTAGCCGCGCCCGGATGCTGGTTCTGGCATCGTCATGATCAGGTAAGGGCCGTCTGTCCGTGTGATCCGGCCAGCGACGGTGAGCGTTTCCTCGGAAGGAGAGTCATGCCCAATTCGCGGCTGCGTTTCTTGATACCCCGCCGTGCTCCGGGTTCGAGTCAGCAGGGCAGCGATTTGTCGGCGGCACCAGAGCGGTCAATGGATCCACACAGGCAGGAAGAGTCCGCCCCGACGGTGTCGAGCTTGGTCGACAGCGCGGTGTACCGGGATGGCCGGCGCGCGGAAACGCCGGCGACCCTCGAGGAGGCGCTACGTAGCCTGCCCGATGAGACGAGCATGGCCTGGATCGGGCTCTACCGGCCCAATGAAAAGGAGCTGCTGGCGGTCGCCGAGCAGTTTGGCTTGCACGAGCTCGCTCTGGAGGACGCCATCGTCGCTCACCAGCGGCCCAAGCTGGAGCGCTATGGGGACACGCTGTTCGTCGTGTTACGCGCGGCCCGCTACGTGGATCAGTCCGAGACGGTCGAGTTTGGCGAGTTACACGTGTTCACCGGGCCTGGATTCGTGCTGACCATGCGTCACGCCGAGTCACCGAACCTGGCGGCGGTGCGTCAGCGGATGGAGAGCGATCCCGATCTGCTGCGGCTAGGTCCGGAAGCGGTGCTTTACGCGATCCTCGACGCGGTGGTCGACGGCTACGCCCCGGTGGTGCACGGGCTGCAGAACGACATTGACGAGATCCAGATCGAGGTGTTCGGCGGAGATCCGCAAGTGTCCCGCCGCATCTACGAATTGTCGCGTGAGGTGATCGAATTCCAGCGAGCCACCCGTCCGCTTCGGGGCATGCTCACCGCGTTGGAGGCCGGGTTCTCGAAGTACGGCACCAGCGAAGAACTGCAGCGCTATCTACGTGACGTGGCAGACCACGCGACCACCGTGGTAGAGCGGGTTGACGACTTCCAAAAGCTGCTGGACAGCATCCTCACCGTGAACGCGACTCTGGTGACCCAGGCCCAAAACGAAGAGATCAAGAACCTCACCAAGGCGAGCTACGCGCAAAACGAGGAGATCAAGAAAGTATCGGCATGGGCGGCAATCCTGTTCGCCCCCACCTTGATTGGCACGGTGTACGGGATGAACTTCGACCACATGCCCGAACTGCAGTGGCTGGGCGGCTACCCGTTCGCACTTGTGCTGATGCTCATCACCTGTGTTGGGCTGTACACGATGTTCAAACGGCAGAACTGGCTGTAGACACCAGGTTTTTCAGCCGGCTGCCCACTCCTTGGCGCGCTCGATCTCACCGAGGCCGAACAAGGCGATTTCGCCGGGGACCATCCACGCCAGTGCATGCAGCGTATGGCCGATCCATTCCTTATCGGTCACCACCGCGATTCGTTTGAAGGCCGAATGGTGCTGGAAGAGAGCGCCCAAGCCCATCTTCAGGTCCTCGACCAACGCGCCCGGCCCGAAGCCCTCGTAATCGGACCCGATGACCTCCACGATCCGGATCTCGCCGGTTCTTACCATCTCGTCCATCGCCGAATTGAACTCGCGCAAGTCGTCACCGCGCAGTCGGCCCGACACGCGGAAGCCGGCCACAGCGGCACGTGACAGGTGACGACGCTATCCGCCTGGCCAACCAGGCAAACCGCGAGATAGGCGCACTGAAGGCCATCGAGTCGCCGCACAAGCGCTACCCGCGTCCGTAGAGGTCAGAAGTGCAGATCAGGGTGCGACACGCTCCGAAGCGGACATTCCACGGAGTAGCCGCGGACCGGAATCGCCCCCGAGCCACCCCCGGGCAGCAGACAACTGGCCTAGGTCGTCGGCACGATGGTCGATCGACACGGTGACAGGGTGAGCGCTGGGCGCGGGCACCGAAACCGTTCGCAGCCCTCCACGACTGCTTCGTCGATCATGTCGGCAACGCGGTGTAAGCCACGGGGGTTGCTGCCAATCTGCGTGAGGTCAACGTTACCGAGGCTCATCCGCGACAGGACAACGCCATGCTTGCGGTTGAAGCACGCCATCTTGGCCATCGTCTCGACCACGATCCCCGGCAAACTGGCCACGTCGATACCACCCAGCCGGCAGTGCAGCCCGACGAGATTCAGCTGCGCGTGCGCGGCCGCCTCGCCCGCGAGCCGATCGAACGACGACGCATCGACCATAACCGGGTGGGGCCTCTTCGCAACACTCCCAGCGAGAACAGCAAGTTGCTCGGAGGAATCCACGATGAACCGGCGCACGCCGGCGTCGACAGCGTGATGGATTGGGACCGCTGCGCCACCCGCACAGTGCATGACCACGTGTGAACCTGCGATTCCCGACCCCAGTACCCGGCCAAGTTCTTCCTCACCGGTGACATCGACGGCGACCCCGTGCCGCCTGATCCAGTCAGCGACCGCGCCGAACCGCAGTACCTCGGCGGGGAAGCTCACTGCGGATCCCCTAAACACGCTGCGCTGCAACGCACAACGTCGGAGGGCAATCGTCTCGTCCAGCCGCTCGTCGACGGCGAGTCGCGTCGTGACACGGACGGGCGAGGCGGCCATGCCGCCATGCAGGTGAATGATCATGCCGCGCGCTGCCCCACAATCGCCAAGCCTGGCGAGAGGACGACAAGCGGGCGCGGGTAACGCAAAGTCGCACACGAATCGTCGAGTGCGTCGTCGATCTGGCCCGCCAATTTCGGCAATTCGACCGCCCAGTCACCGGTCGGCACGGCGCGACCGCCGCCAAGCCCTAATCGGGCGAGCACGATGCCGTGAGTTCGGCGTACCTGCGCCATCTCCGCGACCATGTGACCGATCGCCGCCGGGTAGCTGACGAAGTCGTGATCTTGCAAGCCGACGTCGCAATGCAACCCCACCAGGTTGAGCCACTCGTGGTCAAGAATCGCCGCGATCGCGATGTCCGCTTCATTGCTGTCAAACCGGAATCCGAACGGGACACGATCAACCCCGTCGGCCATGGCCAACACCGGAAAGTTGATGTCGGTCATCCTCACGATGACATCCTGCGCACGTTGCACCACAACGGATCTCAGCAGATCGATCTGCCTGACCGAGCCGACGACAATCCGGCCGATCCCCAGCCTGATCGCAGCGAACAAGTCAGATTCGCTCAGTACGTCGGCGTGCAGCGTCAGCCGCGACAGATGGACACCCGCCGCGATCGCTACGGCGAGGTCCTCACCGGAATGCACATCAACCGTCACCCGGTGGTCCGTCACCCACTTCGCAACCGCGCGGTTCCTGAGAACTATTGCCGGAATCGCAATCTCGGTCATCGGGAAGGACTTGCGATAGATCTTGCACCGCTGTAAGTCCTCTTGCTCGACAGGCAGCGAATGCATGCCGTCGGCACCGCGGTCCGCCCGCTGGACGCGCGGGGCGTATTCGGATAGCACGGATGAGAGGAAGGCCGAGAGAGTCACCGAGACCTGTTTTCTTTATCGACGCCCTGGCCTGCTGCCAGTGGCAACCATTCGACGATGACGCAACCAGAAGCTCGTCGCTACATCCTTTGCGATCTCTTGACGCCCCCACGTCGAACCTTGATGCCGCGTTGACGACGTGGGGACACGACGACGCTGTGCGTCGGCCTGCATCCATATCGACAGCGCACGAATCAATGGGCAGATCAGCATGAGGTGGATGAGCACCACGTACGCCATCGTCATGCGGCCCTCCTCTACGAGACTTCAACTTCCACGGTGGCCCCGACACCGCAGCCCTGACGACCGCCCTAGCGCTCCCTTGACGAGCGGGCACACAACTTTTACGGCGTGCTTACGTCACAGCAGAGCGTCGGCCACCGGGCCGAGCGCCAGTGCAGGTAGATATTCCAGGCCAACGATCAGAAGCGTGGTGGCCACGATCAGCACGATGAACGTCGGCGAGTAGGTCGGCAAAGTGCCTGCGGTGATAACCCCGGGCCGCTGGGCGGCGAAGGTGCCCGCGATCCCGAGCACAGCGATGATCGGCAGGAATCGCCCGACTACCATTGCGAGCGCAAGTGCGGTGTTGTACCAGGTCGTGTTTCCGCTGAGGCCCGCGAATGCGCTGCCGTTGTTGGCCGCCGAACTGGTGAACGCATACAGCACCTCGGACATCCCATGTGGACCGGAGTTGAGCATTGACGCTCGTTGCCCGGGCAGGGCCATCGCCACCGCCGTCCCGATCAGGACCGCCGCCGGCAGCGCCAATATGTAGAGGCTGACCAGTTTCATATGCCGGGCATGCAGTCGCTGCTTCAAGTATTCGGGGGTAGTGCCGACCATCAGACCGCCCAGGAAAACCGCCAGTAGGACCATCATGACCAAACCAAAGAGGCCGCTGCCTGCTCCCCCGGGAGCTACCTCACCAAGCATCATGTTGAGCATCAGCGTCCCGCCGCCGAGGCTTGCGAAACTGTCGTATGACGAATTCGCCGCACCATCGGCGCTCGCGGTTGCGACCTGACCGAAAAATGCGCTGCCGGGCACGCCAAAGCGAATTTCGGTACCTTCGGTGGGTGCACCCACGGCGTGGACGACGGTACCGTGCGGCACCGATGTCGCCGCGGCGATCGCTGCCGTCCCGATGACGAAAAGGACTGCTGCCGCAACGAATAGCGCCCAGCCCTGTTTCTTATCGCCCACCATCACACCGAAGGTGCGCAGGAACGCCACCGGAATCAGCACCATCGCAACGATTTCCACGGCGTTGGTCAACGGAGTCGGATTCTCGAACGGGTGCGCGCTGTTGGCGTTGAACGCCCCACCGCCGTCACCCGACATCAGCTTGATCGACTCCCACGCGCCGACCGGACCGCCGAGAATAGTCTGGTTGCCGCCGGCCAGGGTCGAAACTTCCTGCGCGCCACTGAAGTTGTTGACGACGCCAAGGGTGATCAGCAGAAGCGTGACAATGATCGACAACGGCAGCAGGACCCGTACCACCGTTCGGACCAGGTCCACCCAGAAGTTGCCGATCTCTTCTTTCTGATACTGTGCCAGCCCGCGGATCAACGCGACCGCGACGCACATGCCGACGGCGCAACTGGCGAACGCCTGCACTCCCAGCCCGGCTGCGAGCCCGACGTGACCCAGGGTCGATTCGCCAGGGTAATTTTGCCAGCTCGTATTGGTCGTAAATGAAATAGCGGTGTGAACGCTAATGCCGGCGTCGTTCCTTTATGACCCCACGGCTCCGGCAGATAGACCTGCAAAAGCAATAACCCGTACAAGAACAACATACTGATCGCCGAAAATGCCAGCAGCGAACTTAAATACTTAGTCCACCGTTGCCGGTCGTCATGCTGGACCCCGACGATGCGGTAGATGGCCCGCTCTACGCGCCAGTCGCCAGTGGCGCTGTACACCCGAGCCATGTAGTTGCCCAGCGGCACATGCAAGATCACCACGATGGCGATGATTGCGGCCACCTGCATCCAGGCGGCGATTCCCCAGTGCGACGGATCGTTGATGGCTACGGCTCCCTCGGGCGGCGACGTTGTCGAACTAAAGCTACGAGCAACTATCCGCTCAATGAACCGTTAATGACGCTATTCCTATACCCGACCGACGTTAATTGACGGCATCTTTACCGCGCGGGACTCCGCCCCGGCCCGCTTGGCCGACGAATCCCGTAAAAGTCGTGGGGTTCCCCGTCAAGAAGGCATAAAGACCCTAGTCGCCCCTCGCAACCCGGCAGATCCTGTACCAGTCCGCCGAGATCCGGCGGCTCTATACGTGTGGGAGAACCCATGTCCGTAGTGGTGTTCATCGTGCTGACGGTGGTGATCTTCGCCTTGCTCGGCCTGGTGCAGAAGTTGGTCGAGGGACTGTGAACTACGAAAATCTCGTCGGCCTGGTGCTGTCGATTCTCCTTGCGCTGTTTCTCTTCGCCGCTCTGCTCTTCCCCGAGAGGTTCTAGTGACGACGACATCGGCGGGGATTGCCTTCCTCGCGCTGCTCATCCTTGCGCTGGCGGCCGTGCATGTGCCGCTCGGCGACTACATGTACCGGGTCTACAGCTCCGAGAAGCACTCGCGCACAGAGCGCGTCATCTACCGGTTGATCGGAGCCGACCCGAAGGCCGAACAGACGTGGGGCGCCTATGCCCGCAGCGTGCTCGCCTTCTCGGCGATCAGCATCCTGGCCCTGTTCATCTTCCAGTTGGTGCAGGGTAAGTTGCCGCTGCACCTGAACGATCCCGCCACGCCGATGACGGCATCGCTGGCCTGGAACACCGCAGTCAGCTTCGTGACAAACACCAACTGGCAGGCGTATTCGGGTGAATCGACCCAGAGCCATTTGGTACAGATGGCCGGGCTGGCCGTGCAGAACTTCGTGTCGGCGGCGGTCGGCATGGCCGTCGCGATCGCGGTGGTCCGCGGCTTCGCACGCAGGCGCACGGGTGACCTCGGCAACTTCTGGGTGGACCTGGTCCGGGGCACTTTGCGCATCCTGCTGCCCATCTGTGTGGTCGCGGCGATCGTGCTGATCGTCGGAGGGTCTGTCCAGAACTTCCATAACTACGACCAGGTCGTCAACACCCTTGCCGGCGGCCAGCAGACCATTCCCGGCGGCGCGGTCGCCAGCCAGGAGGTCATCAAGGACCTCGGCACCAACGGAGGCGGTTTCTACAACGTCAACTCGGCGCACCCGTTCGAGAACCCGACCACGTGGACCAACTGGGTCGAGATCTTCCTGCTCCTGGTGATCAGTTTCTCGCTGCCACGCACCTTCGGTCGCATGGTCGGTAGTAAGAAGCAGGGTTTCGCGATCGCCGCCGTCATGGCGACCCTGGCGTTCATCAGCTGGGGGGCCACGATGTGGATGCAGCTGCAGGCCCACGGCACCGTGCCCACCGCGGTCAGTTCCGCGATGGAAGGCGTCGAGCAGCGGTTCGGGGTGGCCAACTCGGCGGTCTTCGCCGCATCGACCACATTGACCTCGACCGGATCGGTCGACTCGTTCCACGACTCCTACACCAGCCTCGGCGGGATGGTCTTGCTGTTCAACATGCAGCTCGGCGAGGTCGCGCCGGGCGGCGTGGGTTCCGGTCTTTACGGCATGCTCGTCCTCGCGGTGATCACGGTGTTCGTCGCGGGCCTGATGGTCGGCCGCACGCCGGAGTATCTCGGCAAGAAGATCACTCCGCGTGAGATCAAGTTCGCCGCAACCTATTTCCTGATCACTCCGCTGCTCGTGTTGACCGGTACCGCCGTCGCGATGGCGATGCCCGGCCAGCGGGCCGGCATGCTGAACAGCGGACCACACGGTCTATCGGAAGTGTTGTACGCGTTCACCTCCGCGTCCAACAACAACGGGTCGGCCTTCGCAGGCATCACGGTCAACACCGACTGGTACAACACCGCACTGGGCATGGCGATGGTCTTCGGCCGATTCCTGCCGATCATCTTCGTACTCGCACTCGCCGGCTCGTTGGCCCGGCAGGGCAAGACGCCGGAATCCATTGGCACATTACCCACCCACCGACCGCAGTTCGTCGGCATGGTCGCCGGCGTGACGCTGATCCTGGTCGCCCTCACCTTCCTGCCCATGCTTGCGCTCGGGCCCCTCGCTGAAGGAATCCACTGATGACTGCCCCCACCATCGATTCGACCCGGTCGAAGCCGAAACCCAGCAGCACCAAGCGAATCCAGGGTGGCTTGCTTGACCCGAAGATCCTGTGGAAGTCGATGCCCGACGCCCTGCGCAAGCTCAATCCGCGCACGCTGTGGCGCAACCCGGTCATGTTCATCGTCGAGATCGGCGCCGTGTGGAGCACGATTCTGGCGATCCTCGATCCGTCCTGGTTCGCCTGGCTCATCGTGGTATGGCTGTGGCTGACGGTGATCTTCGCCAACCTGGCCGAAGCCGTCGCCGAGGGCCGCGGCAAGGCTCAGGCCGAGAGCCTGCGCAAGGCGAAGACCGCCACCATGGCACGCCGCCTCGTTGGCTGGCAGCCCGACAACCCGGGCCGCGAAGAGGAAGTCGCCGCACCGCTGTTGCAGCAGGGCGACATCGTCGTGGTGGAAGCCGGTCAGGCCATCCCCGGTGACGGTGACGTCGTGGAAGGCATTGCTTCGGTGGATGAGTCGGCTATCACCGGCGAGTCCGCACCCGTCATCCGCGAGTCCGGCGGCGACCGTTCCGCCGTCACCGGCGGCACCACCGTGCTGTCGGACCGCATCGTCGTGCAGATCACGCAGAAGCCGGGCGAGAGCTTCATCGACCGGATGATCGCCCTCGTCGAGGGCGCCAACCGGCAGAAGACGCCGAACGAGATCGCGCTGAACATCCTGCTGGCCTCGCTGACGATCATCTTCGTGTTCGCCGTCGCGACGCTGCAGCCGCTGGCGATCTACTCCAAGATGAACAACCCCGGCGTCCCGGACTCGTTGGCGCTCACCGGCAACGGTGTGACCGGCATCGTGATGGTCTCACTGCTCGTCTGCCTCATCCCCACCACAATCGGGGCCCTGCTGTCAGCGATCGGCATCGCCGGAATGGACCGGCTGGTGCAGCGCAATGTGCTGGCCATGTCCGGTCGAGCCGTGGAAGCCGCCGGTGACGTGAACACACTGCTGCTCGACAAGACCGGCACGATCACGCTCGGCAACCGGCAGGCGGCGGCGTTCGTGCCGTTGACCGGGGTCACGCCCGAGGCGCTGGCCGACGCGGCTCAGCTGTCCAGTCTCGCCGACGAAACCCCGGAAGGCCGCTCCATCGTCGTGTTCGCCAAACAGGAGTACGGCCTGCGCGGACGTCATCAAGGTGAGCTCGCTCATGCCCATTGGGTCGAATTCAGCGCCACCACAAGGATGTCCGGCGTCGACGTGGACGACCACCGGTTGCGCAAGGGCGCGGCAAGCTCGGTGGCCGAATGGGTGCGCAACGAAGGTGGCGAGGTGCCCAGCCAGCTAGGCGACATCGTCGACGGCATCTCCGCGGCCGGCGGCACACCGCTGGTCGTCGGCCAGGTCCAAAACGGGAAAGCCGAAGTGCTGGGCGTCATTCATCTCAAGGACGTCGTGAAGCAGGGCATGCGCGAGCGGTTCGACGAGATGCGTCGGATGGGCATCCGCACGGTGATGATCACCGGTGACAATCCCCTGACCGCCAAGGCCATTGCCGATGAGGCGGGCGTCGACGACTTCCTCGCTGAGGCCACCCCCGAGGACAAGATGGCGCTCATTAAAAAGGAGCAGGCGGGCGGCAAGCTCGTCGCGATGACCGGAGACGGCACCAACGACGCGCCCGCGCTCGCGCAGGCCGACGTCGGCGTCGCGATGAACACCGGCACGTCGGCGGCCAAAGAGGCCGGCAACATGGTCGACCTCGACTCCGACCCGACGAAGCTCATCGAGATCGTCGAGATCGGCAAGCAGTTGCTGATCACCCGCGGTGCGCTCACGACGTTCTCGATCGCCAATGACATCGCGAAGTACTTCGCGATCATCCCGGCGATGTTCGTGGCGCTGTTCCCCGGCCTGGATCTGCTGAACATCATGCGGCTGCACAGCCCGCAGTCGGCGATCCTGTCCGCGGTGATCTTCAACGCGATCATCATCGTCGCGCTGATTCCGTTGTCGCTGAGGGGTGTTCGATACACACCGAGTAGCGCGTCAAAGCTGTTGAGCCGCAACCTTTACGTCTATGGACTCGGCGGGATCATCGCCCCGTTCATCGGTATCAAGCTGATCGACCTGGTAATCCAACTCTTCCCGGGAATGTGACATGAACTTCTCTAATCTTGTTCGTCAGCACTGGGCCGCCCTGCGGGCGCTGCTGGTGCTCACCGCGATCGTGGGCCTGGCCTACCCGATCGCCATCTGGCTGGTCGCCCAGCTGCCCGGCCTGCGGGACAATGCGAATGGGTCGATCATCGAGGCCGACGGAAACCCGGTCGGCAGCAAGCTGATCGGGCAGTCCTTCGCCGACAGCGACGGCAACCCGCTGCCGCAGTACTTCCAGAGCCGGCCGTCGGCGGCCGGTGACGGTTACGACCCGCTGGCCACCAGCGCGAGCAACCTCGGGCCGGAGAGCATCGTCGACGTACCCGGCGATCCGTCTCTGCCCGAGGACGACAACGGCGCCAAGTCCAGTCTGCTCACCCTGGTCTGCTCGCGCAGCGCCGCGGTCGGCGAGCTCGAGGGCGTGGATGGGACGCGGCCGTTCTGCACGGGCGACGGCGTCGGTGCCGTGCTGTCGGTGATCGGTCCGCGCGACGCGCGCGGCAACGTCGTGCACCCGACCAAGGTCGTCAGTGTCAACGAACCGTGCGACACGACCCAGACACCGTTCCTGAACACGTATGAGGGCGTGCGCGTCGAGTGCGCGAAGTACGGCGAGGACTACAGCATCGGCCAGATCGTGCCGATCCGCGGCAGCGCTCCGGCCGACCCCGCGGTGCCCGCGGACGCCGTCACCGCCAGTGCCAGCGGACTGGACCCGCACATCTCGCTCGCCTATGCCGACCTGCAGGTGAATCGGGTGGCCAAGGCCCGCGGTGTCAGCCCGGACCAGATCCGGCAGGCCGTGGCGGACCACTCCGACGGACGGTGGCTCGGGTTCTTCGGCGAGGCCAGGGTCAACGTGCTCGCAGCTCAACATCGCTCTGGACGAGAAGTATCCGGCCAAGGGTTGACGTGACCGGTGGATGATGAGCATGTGAGCACGATCGATCAGCCGGTGGTTGACAGGCACGACTACCGCAAGAAGCGCGGGGAGTTGCGTATCTATCTCGGCGCAGCCCCCGGCGTCGGCAAGACCTTCGCCATGCTCGGCGAGGCCCATCGCCGACTGGAACGGGGCACCGACGTCGTGGCGGCGGTGGTGGAGACACACGGCCGCAAGAAGACCGCCGACCTGATCGCCGGCATCGAGATCATCCCGCCGAAGTACATCGAATACCGCGGAAGCAAGTTCCCCGAGCTCGACGTCGAGGCGGTGCTGAAGCGGCACCCTCAGGTGGTGCTCGTCGACGAGCTCGCCCACACCAATACCCCGGGCAGCAAGAACCCCAAGCGCTGGCAGGACGTCGACGAGTTGCTCGATGCCGGGATCACGGTGATCTCGACGGTCAACGTCCAGCACTTGGAGAGCCTCAACGACGTCGTCGCCCAGATCACCGGCATCGAGCAACAGGAGAAGGTTCCCGACGAGATCGTCCGCGCGGCCGACCAGATCGAGCTGGTCGACATCACGCCGGAAGCGTTGCGGCGCAGGTTGGCCCACGGCAACGTCTACGCATCGGAGCGTATCGACGCGGCGTTGTCCAACTACTTCCGCCGCGGCAACCTCACGGCACTGCGCGAGCTCGCGCTGCTGTGGCTGGCCGACCAGGTCGACGCGGCGCTGGAGAAGTACCGCGAAGAGAACAAGATCACCGAAACCTGGGAGGCCCGCGAGCGCGTCGTGGTCGCCATCACCGGCGGACCGGAGTCGGAAACCTTGGTGCGCAGGGCGTCTCGGATCGCGTCGAAGTCGACTGCCGAGCTGATGGTGGTGCACGTCGTTCGGGGCGACGGGCTTTCGGGCGTATCCGCGCCACAGATGGGCAAGGTGCGCGAGTTGGCCACCAGCCTGGGTGCAACGCTGCACACCGTGGTAGGCGACGACGTGCCTACCGCTCTACTGGATTTCGCGCGCGAGATAAACGCCACCCAGCTTGTCGTCGGCACTTCTCGGCGGTCGCGGTGGGCCCGTATCTTCGACGAGGGCATCGGTGCGTCAGTGGTGCAGCAGTCGGGGAAGATCGACGTGCACATGGTCACCCACGAGGAGGCCAAGGGCGGTTTCTTGTGGTCGCGTATCTCACCGCGCGAGCGTCACCTGACGTCTTGGCTTGCCGCGCTGGTGGTTCCGTCGGCCATCTGCGCGCTCATCGTCTTTCTGCTCGACCCGTTCCTCGGCGTTGGCGGCGAGAGCGCACTGTTCTTCATCGGCGTTCTGGTCGTCGCGCTGCTCGGCGGTGTCGCACCGGCGGCGCTGTCGGCGATGCTGTCAGGGCTGCTGCTCAACTACTTTCTCATAGAGCCCCGCCACACGTTCACCATCGCCGAACCCGACAGCGCCGTCACCATCGTGGTGTTGCTTCTCGTCGCCGTCGCGGTAGCCGCGCTCGTCGACGGGTCGATCAAGCGGGCCCGAGAGGCCGGACGGGCATCGCAAGAAGCCGAACTGCTCGCGCTGTTCGCCGGATCCGTACTCCGGGGAGCCGATCTCGAGACACTGCTGGAACGCGTCCGGGAAACGTATTCCCAACGCGCCGTGAGCATGCTGCGGAAACGGGAGGGCGACTCGGACGGCCAGGTCGTCGCTTGTGTTGGCCAGAACCCATGCGCCGAGGTGGACACCGCCGACACCGCGATCGAGGTCGGCGACGACGAATTCTGGATGCTGATGGCGGGACGAAAACTGCCCGCCCGCGACCGCCGGGTGCTGGGGGCTGTCGCCAAACAGGCAGCGGGCCTGGTCAAACAGCGCGAGCTGACCGAAGAGGCAGGCAAGGCCGAGGCCATCGCACAGGCCGACGAACTGCGCCGCTCGCTGCTCTCTGCGGTCAGCCACGATCTGCGCACACCGCTGGCCGCCGCCAAGGCCGCCGTCTCCAGCCTGCGCAGCGACGACGTCGACTTCTCCGACGAAGACACCGAGGAGTTGCTCGCCACGATCGAGGAGTCCATCGACCAGCTCACCGCGCTGGTCGACAACCTGCTCGACTCGTCACGGCTGGCCGCAGGCGCGCTTCGACCCGAGTTGCGCCGCGCGTACCTCGAGGAGACGGTGCAGCGCGCGTTGCTCGGAGTCAGCAGAGGGGTGACGGGTTTCGGCCGCCAAGGCACCGACCGGGTGAAGGTCGAAGTCGGCGATGCCGTGGTGATGGCCGACAGCGGCCTGCTCGAGCGGGTGCTGGCCAACATCATCGACAACGCGTTGCGATACGCACCGAACAGCCCGGTACGGGTCACTGCGGGGCAGGTCGGCGATCGTGTCTTGATCGCCGTCGTCGACGAAGGTCCGGGGATACCACGCGGCACGGAGGAGGAGCTGTTCGCGCCGTTCCAGCGGCTCGGTGACCACGACAACAGCATCGGTGTCGGTCTCGGGCTCTCGGTTGCCCGCGGCTTCGTGGAGGCGATGGGCGGCACGATCTCGGCCACCGACACCCCGGGCGGCGGGCTGACCGTCGAGATCGAGCTGGCCGCGCCGCCGAAGGGCGGCCCGGCATGACCGCAACCAAGACGAGGGTCCTCGTCGTCGACGACGAACCGCAGATCCTGCGGGCGCTGCGCATCAACCTGTCGGTGCGCGGCTACGAGGTGACGACCGCGGCAACCGGAGCCGACGCGTTGCGGGCGGCGGCCGACCACAAACCCGACGTCGTCGTGCTCGACCTCGGCCTGCCGGATATGTCGGGCATCGAGGTGCTCGAGGGCCTTCGCGGGTGGCTGTCGGCACCTGTGATCGTGCTCTCCGCCCGCACCGACTCGTCGGACAAGGTCGAGGCCCTTGACGCCGGAGCCGACGACTACGTCACCAAACCCTTTGGTATGGACGAGTTTCTGGCTCGGTTACGCGCGGCGGTGCGCCGCGCGACGGCGGCGTCGAACACCGACGAGCCCGTCATCGAAACATCCTCATTCACCGTCGATCTGTCGTCGAAGCAGGTGACCAAGAACGGCACCGAGGTCCACCTGACCCCCACCGAGTGGGGCATGCTGGAGATGCTGGTCCGCAACCGCGGAAAGCTGGTCGGCCGCGAGGAGCTCCTCAAGGAGGTGTGGGGGCCGGCGTATGCCAAGGAAACGCACTATCTGCGCGTTTACCTGGCGCAATTGCGGCGCAAGCTCGAGAACGACCCGTCCCATCCCGTGCACCTGTTGACCGAGGCGGGCATGGGCTACCGATTTCAGGAGTGACTTTTCTTTGCGCGAGAAGACGCAAAAGTCCCGTATTTCGCGAAGTTTTGGGAGCTATTGCGTCTGCTCGCCGGAGGAACGGGACTACCGTCGAAGAACATGGGATATCGGGAGCTGTTCGACGCGAGCATCCAAGACCCCAATGCCTTCTGGGCCGAGGCCGCGAAGGCCGTCATGTGGACCCGTGAGCCGCGCCAGATCCTCGACGACTCCAACCCGCCGTTCTACCGCTGGTTCCCCGACGGCGAGCTCAACACCTGCGCCAATGCACTGGACCGCCACGTGGAAGGCGGCCGCGGCGATCAGCCGGCATTGATCTACGACTCGCCGGTGACCGACTCGCAGCGCACCTACACCTATCGCGAGCTGCTCGACGAGACAGCGCGGTTCGCCGGCGCGCTGCGCGCGCTGGGCGTGGACAGCGGCGACCGTGTGGTGATCTACATGCCGATGATCCCGGAGGCCGTCATCGCGATGCTGGCGTGTGCGCGGCTGGGCGCCGTGCACTCGGTGGTGTTCGGCGGCTTCGCGGCACACGAGCTGGCCGCGCGCATCGACGATGCCCGCCCCGCCGCCATCGTCACCGCGTCCTGCGGCATCGAGCCGAACCGCATCGTCGAATACAAGCCGATGATCGACGCCGCCCTCGAGATGGCCGAGCACGCCCCACCCGCGTGCGTCGTCGTGCAGCGCGACCAGCATCGGTGCGAGCTTGTGCCGGACCGGGATACAGAGTGGAACGAGCTGATGGCCTACGCCTCGCCCGTCGACCCCGTGCCGGTCGCGGCCACCGACCCGCTGTACATCCTCTACACCTCGGGCACGACCGGGAAACCCAAAGGCATCGTCCGCGACAACGGCGGGCACGCGGTGGCGCTGCTGTGGAGCATGCGCAACATCTACGACATTGCCCCCGGGGAGGTGTTCTGGGCGGCCTCCGACGTCGGCTGGGTCGTTGGCCACTCCTACATCGTGTACGGGCCGCTGCTGCTCGGCGCCACGACCGTGCTGTACGAGGGCAAGCCGATCGGCACCCCTGACCCCGGCGCATTCTGGCGGGTCGCCTCCGAACATCGTGTCAAGGCGCTTTTCACCGCCCCGACCGCGCTGAGGGCGATCCGCAAAGAAGATCCCGACGCCGCACACCTCACCAGATACGACCTGTCCGGCCTGAAGTACCTCTTCCAAGCCGGGGAGCGGCTGGATCCCGACACCTATGCCTGGGCGTCGGACAAGCTTGGCATCCCGGTTATCGACCATTGGTGGCAGACGGAAACGGGATGGGCTATCGCGGCCAATCCGATGGGCCTGGAACCGATGCCCATCAGGGCGGGGTCACCCACGGTGCCGATGCCCGGTTACGACGTGCGGATCCTTCGCATCGACGGGTCAGAGTGCTCGCCGGGCGAGGAAGGCGCGATCTGCATCCAATTGCCGCTGCCGCCGGGCACATTGCCGACGCTGTGGGGTGACGACGACCGCTACGAAGCGGCATATCTGTGCGAACACCCCGGCTACTACCTCACCGGTGACGGTGGATACGTCGACGAGGACGGCTACCTGTTCGTCATGGGCCGCATCGACGACGTCATCAACGTCGCCGGGCACCGACTCTCCACTGGGTCCATCGAGGCGGTGCTGGCCGCTCACCCGGCGGTGGCGGAGTGCGCGGTCATCGGTGTCGCCGACGAGATCAGGGGCCAGGTGCCCCGTGGCTTCGTCGTGCTCAAGGCCGGCGCCTCCGACGACGGCCTCGCCGAGGAGCTGGTGCAGGCGGTCCGGGACGAGATCGGCGCCGTCGCGTGCTTCAAACTGGTCGACGTCGTGCATGCGCTGCCGAAGACGCGATCGGGCAAGATCCTGCGGAAGACGATGCGCGGCATCGCGCATGGCAAGGACGAGCCGGTGCCGTCGACGATCGAGGACCCAGCCGTGCTCGACGCACTGAAGCCGACCTTGCAGAGGTGAATCCGCGGCTTCGACGAAAGTTGCCATCCCAGTCGTCCAGGTATCGTCGATAGGACACGACCTGACGCACTACAGAGGGAGCAATGAGTAGCGCCTCGCGCGCACCCCGAAGACCCGTCCCACCCCGGATTGATCGTTGCCGTCAGATGTGTCTGGAGGTGGGCGCATGTTGACGGCGCTGGTCGACATCGGCCTCGGCGTTGTGGTGGTCGTGCTGATTACCGCGTTCACCGCGTATTTCGTTGCGCAGGAATTCGCGTACACGGCCGTGAACCGTTCCACCCTGACGGCCCATGCGGAAGCCGGTGATTCGGCCGCCGCCCGAGCGCTGCAGGTCACCCGGCGAACGTCATTCATGCTGTCGGGCGCGCAACTGGGCATAACCGTCACCGGGCTGCTGGCGGGCTATCTCGCCGAGCCGTTGATCGGGTCTGGCCTGGCGGAGTTGCTCGGCCGCGCCAGTGTCCCAAGCGCCATCGGTGTGGCCGTTGGAGCCGCGGTCTCACTGATCTTCTGCACCTTCGTCCAGATGCTGTTCGGCGAACTGTTCCCGAAGAACCTCGCTATCGCCATCCCCGAATCGGTTGCCAGGTCGATGGCCGTGTCCACCCACTGGTACCTGCGATTGTTCGGCTGGCTGATCTGGTTGATGAACCAGTCGTCGAACCTGCTGTTGCGCGCACTGCGAATCGAGCCGGTGCACGACATCGAACATGCAGCAACCGCACGCGATCTGGCGCACATCGTCGCCGCCTCATCTGCCGCAGGGGACCTGCCTGCCGACCTGTCGACCCTGCTCGGCCGGGTGCTGGATTTCCCGACCAGCACCGCAGAGCACGCCATGATCCCGCGCACCCGAGTCGACACGGTCCGCTTCGACGAGTCGATCGACGCGGTGCTCACCCGCATGGCCACCGGCCACACCCGTTACCCCGTGGTCGGCGACACCACCGACGAGGTCCTCGGCCTCATCGACCTGCACGCAGTGCTCGACGCGGACCCGACCGCCACTGCCCGGTCGCGCTGCCGGCCCGCGGTCCAGGTTCCGACATCGCTGCCACTTCCGGAGACACTCAACCGGCTCAGCGACGCCGGCGACGAAATGGCCTTGGTGATCGACGAATACGGCGGCTTCGCCGGACTGGTCACCGTCGAGGACATCGCCGAAGAACTGGTCGGCGAAATCGCAGACGAGTACGACGTGGCCGGCGCTGAAGTCACTCGGCGGTCCGACGGCTGGCTGCTGCCCGGCGACATACACCTCGACGAGGCCCAGCGACTGCTCGATCTGCGGCTGCCCGAAGGCGACTACGAAACCATGGCCGGGCTCGTGATTCACACCTTCGGCCGACTGCCCGCCGTTGGCGACAGCGTCGACATCCCACTGCCGAACGACTTCACGGTGTGGTCCGCACCTGCCAAGGTGTTGTCGGCCACCGTCCGATCCATCGGGCGGCATGTGCCCGCCGAGGTGTTCGTTTCGATACGCACCGCGGAGAACGACGATGAGTAATCCCTGGATAGTGCTCGCCGTCACCGTCGGTCTCATCGCGGTCAGCGCGCTCTTCGTGGCGGTTGAGTTCGCGTTGCTCACCGCCCGCCGCCACCGCCTCGAGGATGCCGCCCCCACCAGCAGGTCGGCCCGCGCCGCTCTGCGCAGCACGACCGAACTGTCACTCCTGCTGGCCGGTTCACAACTGGGCATCACCGCCTGCACGCTTGCCCTGGGTGCGACCACGAAGCCGGCCGTGCACTACTGGCTCACTCCCCTGATACATGCCACGGGCGCCCCGATGTGGATCGCCGATGCGGCGGGCTTCGTGTTGGCGCTCGCGGTCGTCACCTTCCTGCACCTGGTCATCGGTGAAATGGCGCCGAAGTCATGGGCGATCGCTCATCCCGAGCGAGCGGCGACCATCCTGGCGATACCCATGCGCATGTTCATGGCGGCGACGCGGCCCGTGCTGATCGCGCTGAACCGCGCTGCCAACTGGTGCGTACGCAGAGTCGGCGTCGACCCCGTCGAAGAACTCGGTACCGGGCAGGATCCGGATACCTTGCGGCAACTCGTGGAACACTCGGCGACCGCCGGAACACTCGACCAGCGGCACTACTGCAACCTCGCCACCGCGCTGGAACTCGAGAGGCTCACCGTCGGCGATATCGTCTCGCGCACTGCGGAATTGAGCACGATTGCGGTCGATGACCACGCAGCGGCGATTCAAGGAGCCTCGCAGTCGACCGGCCATCAGCGGATACTTGTGCGCGGCGAAGACAATGCCGTGGCCGGGGTGGTGCACGTCCGCGACAGCCTGCGCGCAGAACCCGATTCCACGGCGCGCGATCTCATGCGTCCGGTATTGCGGCTGCCGGCGAATACACCGGTTTACCGGGCGCTGCAGCTGATGCGTCAGACCCGAAATCACCTGGCGATCGTCGTCGACGAGGGCACCGTGGTTGGCCTGATCACACTCACCGACGTGCTGCAACGGTTGCTGCCCGACGCGCACTCGGCCGCGTGACCCCAGCCACAACGCTGCTCAGCGGAATGCGGTGTTCAGCCGTTGTTTGAACACCTCGTCGAAGCGACGATAGGTGCTACGCAGCGCATGCCCAGGCCATTGACGTGGGATGAGCTCGGCGGGCAGAAGTGGGTCAAGCTCAAGATGTCGGACTACGGTGATGGATAGCGCGAACTGATAGGCGAAGTCGTCGGCACCCAGTGCTTCGATATCGAGCTCGTCGCGCATGGCGAGGGTGAGCCGGCGGGCGTCGACTGCCCAATCATCAAGATTGAAAAGCGATCTCACGGTCCCGGTAGCAATTTCGGTGGCGGCGCCATGGAAGTGAACACACTGCTGGTCCAGCACGGCGCGCAGTGTCGGCAAGCGGTTTCGGTCAAGATTGTCGGGCCGCAACCAAATGCCTTCACGCAATTCCGCGAGGTGCAGAGCCGTGGCGGCCTTGCGGAGCGCGAGCCGATCGGTCGCCGATCGGCGTTCCCGCGAGACGACCGCCAATTCCCACGTCCCATCCCACTGCGACAGGGCGGTGTCGTCGATTCGGGATGCCTCGTCGACCCGTTGCCGCCGTTCGAACAAGCGCCCCGCCAACGTGTAGATGCCGTTGTCGCTGGCGAGTTCCCCGGTGGAGACCATCCGCCATAGGCAAGTGCGCGCGGCGCCATCACTGATACCGAATAGTGACGCCATCTCAACGAGCTCCCCGACCGTGAGGTGGGGTTGGTCGGCGCCCAGTAACGCCGTGGCAAGGACGGATCGAGCGCTGAGCGGGCGGTCGCCGATCAAGTCGGCCACGCGGGCGCGGCGCTCATCGACTGCGGCTGCGGGCACCCACCTATCTTCTCCTATCTCACAGTATTGTTGACATGTGACGTTCATAGTGTGATACTCGCACAGTATGAACACTCCGACAAGGACGTCGGTCGCCGAGGATGTGGAGATCGTTCGCCGCATCCTTGCGCATATCGACGCGGGCACGACCGATGAAGGTGACGCCTGGCGGGAACCGGTCGAGAATTACCTCAACCCGGCCAGATTCACCGATGAGCTTGAGATTTTGCGCTCGTATCCGAGCGTGTACCTACCATCGGCAGCGATCCCGAACGCGGGCGATCAGGTCGAGCGAGCCACCTTCGGCGTACCGCTGTTCGCGGTGCGCGGCCGCGACGGCCGGGCCCGGGTGTTCCGCAACGCGTGCCGGCACCGAGGGCTGGCGCTCGTCGAGGGCCCAGGCTGTACCCACGCGCTGGTGTGCCGGTATCACGGCTGGACTTACCGCCTTGACGGTTCGCTGTCGCACGTCCCACAAGCCAACGCGTTCCCCGATCTCGATATGCCCACCCGGGGACTGGTCGAGGTCGACAGCCGTGAAGTGGATGGCCTGATCGTCATCGGCCCGTTGCAGTCGCCCCGGACCGACACACATCGCCGGCAAGCCGACGCCGCGATGGCGGCTCTGACGGACGACAGTCCATGGGGTGACAAGCTGCTGCCAGCCGAGCGGCTTGTGTACGTGGACGCCACTCCACGGCCGATGAATTGGAAGGTTCTCGTCGAGCAGTTCCTCGAGGGCTATCACATCCGCTCGACGCACAAAGACACGTTCTATCCGATTCAATATGACGATCTGAACGTCGTCGAAGCGTTTGGTCCGAACAGTCGAATTACGTTTCCCTATCAAAACATTGAGAACCTGCGTGACCGGCCGGAATCGACCTGGTCGACCGACCGGCGCGTCACCTTTGTCTACCACTTGTTCCCGAATGTCATGCTCGCCACGTTCCCCGATCAGGTCCTTGTGGTCGCGATCGACCCCGTCGCCATCGATCACTCCACGGTGACGATCTACGCCATGACCACCGCCGCTGTGGCAGAGCACATATCAATCAACTCAATCAATCCTGATGACGCAGGTGCTCGCAGTCTGCTGGCCGCCGGCGCGCTGGAGGACAACGAAATGTCGGAAGGAGTGCAGCGCGGCCTGCACGCCGGCGCAAACACCTTCCTGGAGTTCGGCCGTCACGAAAGCGCGATCGGGCGCTTCCACGCCACCCTCGACGAGCGGCTGGAGTCGTCCCGGTGAGCGATTACGAACATCTCGGCTACGAGCAGCGCGGGCCCGTCACGATCATCACCATCGATCGTGCTGAGCGGATGAACGCCATTGGGCCGCAGACACATCGAGAGCTCATCGACGCGTGGGACCGCTTCCCTCAGACGACGACGCACTGGTCGGCGTCCTCACCGGCGCGGGCGTGCTCGGCCGTCACGGTGGACGGATATCTACAAGTCCACCATCGCGGCCGTCAACGGCGTCGCGTACGCCGGCGGCCTCGAGTGGGTGTGTTGGACCGATCTCGCGATCGCTGACGAGCACGCCACGTTCGGGGTGACCTGCCGGCGATGGAACATCGGGCTGGCCGACGGCGGCACCCAACGGCTCACCCGCATCCTCGGCTATCGCCGTGCGATCGAGCTGATCATCACCGGCCGAGTCATCGATGCCCGCGAGGCCGAACGGGTCGGGCTGGTCAACCAAGTCGTGCCCAGCGGGACGTGTGTGCAGCGTGCGATCGAACTCGCCGAGACCATCGCCGCGCTCCCCCAGCCCGCACTGCGCTCCGATCTCGAGGCGGCTCGTAGCGGGCAGGGCCGACCTCTCGACGACGGACCAGGCCTCCTCCGGACCCGCTAAGCAAGCTCCAAGCGGTCGACTCTCCTTTATTTCCAGCGTGGTGCGAACTATTGTTAAGTCGGCATATGTTGGTATGCGTCCGTGCTAGCGAACTCTGCTCCCACCTACCCAGGCGGTCAGAGCGACAGAGGAGTTGATCAGCAATGCGAGTGTCAGAAACCAAGGGCGGTTGCAACTGTCATTGCAATGCCTGCGACAACGGTCATCACTGCGGGAACCCGCCTAACTGCAACGTAAGGCGCTAGCCGAGCGCATCTCGTCATCATCGCCCGGCCGATTAGTCCGCTGATCGCCGGGGTACTTCTCTAACCTGCCGGCCCGTCAATTAGCGGGTCGAAGGGAGACGAGGCGATGGCGAGGAACCCCAAGATCATGGCGGTTCAGGGCGCCGCCGTGCTGGTGGGTGCCGCATTCGTGGTCTTCGGAATGCTGGGGTTCATCCCGGGTGTGACCACGCGCTACGACCTGCTGCAGTGGGCTGGCCACCACTCTGGCGCAAAGCTATTGGGTGTCTTCACCGTGTCCGGGCTTCACAACGTGGTCCATCTGGTGCTCGGCGTCCTCGGGCTGCTGATGGCGCGCACGTATGCCAAGGCGCGCGCCTACTTTCTCATCGGCGGACTGGTCTACCTCGGGCTCTGGGTCTACGGCCTACTCATCGACCACGGCAGCCCCGCCAACTTCGTGCCGGTCAACAATGCCGACAACTGGCTGCATTTGGGTCTGGGTGCACTCATGCTGCTGCTGGCCGGGACGCTTGCCGGCCAGCGCGACCCGACCAAACGCCGGTCCAGGCCGAAGAAGACGAAGCAAACGGCCCAGGCGTAACTCGCGATTTCGGCGTGATTTCTAGCGCTCACCAGCGCTCACCGCGCGAAATCACGCCGAAATCACACGATGGACAGCGCGATGCCATCGAGGATGTCGTGCTCGCTGACCACCAACTCGTCGATCCCCGCCCGGCTGCCCAGCGCGTCCGCCAATTCCTCGACGATGATTGCGCCAGCGCCGATCACGTCGACCCGCCCCTCGTGCATCGGCCCCAGCGCGGCGCGCTGGTCGTGTGTCATCGCGATCACCTCGTCGCACACCGGCAGCAGGTCACCGAAGCCGACGCGGGACAGGTGGATGGCCGCCGGGTCGTATGTCGTCATGTGTTGAGCCAGTGCCGAAAGGGTCGTCATCGTTCCGGCCACGCCCACCCAGGTCCGCGCCCGATCGACGGGCACCACCCGCAACGCCTCCCCCAGGCGCTCCCGCACCACTTCGCGCGCGGCCGCCACTTCCACGGCCGTCGGCGGATCGGTGTGCAGGCACCGTTCGGTCAGGCGGACACAGCCGATGTCGGCCGAGAACCCCGCCTCCATCTCGCGCTCCCCCACTACGACTTCGGTCGATCCACCGCCGAGATCGACGACAACGAAAGGCGCTGCGGCGATGTCCAATTCACCGACCGCGCCATGAAATGACAGCTTTGCTTCCTCGTCGCCGGTGATGACCTCGGCAATCGCGCCGGGCACGACGGCACCCAGCACGTCGGATGTCATTGCGAAGAACACGTCACGGTTGGCGGCGTCACGGGTTGCCGATGTGGCCACCATGCGCACTTTCGAAACCTCGTGGCGGCGCAGCAGATCGGCGTAGTCGACCAGCGCGGCCTTCGTTCGCGCGAGCGCATCGGACGCGAACTGCCCTGTGGCGTCTACGCCCTGGCCCAGCCGCACGATACGCATCTCGCGATGGACATCGCGCAGCATGCCGCCATCGGCCGGGTCGGCGATCAGCAACCTGATCGAATTGGTGCCGCAGTCAATCGCGGCGACCCTATTCATGCCTCGGCTCCCGTCCACACTTCCCGATCCAGTATTCCCGCCATGCCCGGTTCGACGGCCAACACCGCAATCGCCTCGTCTCCCAGCGGATTCACGCCGGGACCCTTCGCCAGCGAGTGCGCGATCAAGACGTGCAGGCACTTCACCCGGTCCGGCATTCCGCCGCCGGAGAACGTGGTGCCCAGCGATTCGATGGCGTCGCGCTCGGCCAGATAGGACTCGTGGGCGCGCCGGTAGGCGGCCGCCAGCTGCGGATCCTGACCGAGCCGGTCGGTCATATCCCGCATGAGGCCAGACGACTCGAGTCGGCTCGCCGCCGCCGTCAACGCCGGATGCGTCAGGTAGTACAACGTCGGAAAGGGCGTTCCGTCAGGCAATCTCGGTGCCGTCTTGACGACACCCGGTTCGCCGTTAGGGCATCGGTACGCGATCTCCAGGACGCCGCGGGGCTCGCGGCCGAGTTGCCGCGCGACGGCATCGAGATCCGACCGCTCAGCCACCGGGAGGCGGCGCACCGGGAGGAGCGGGAGTCGTTGGAACGGGAGGCGCAGGTGGCACAGCTATCGGGACGTTGTGGGGTGCATCTGCGATGGTGTGCCACAGCGAGGTATACCACGGTTCACCCGACCGCGCGGCCACGGCTGCCGAGCCCGGTTCGCCGGGCAGCACCGCGCCGGGAGGCAACTGCACCTGATAGGGGATGTCACCGGGCTTCACGAAGCCGAGGCGCTCGCGGGCTTGCGCCGCAATGTAAACGGGGTCAGCGAGTTTGGCCTTCTGCTGCTCCAGTTCGGCGATCTCCGCGCGCAGCCTGGCCTCCGTCGCCGCCAACTGCTTCATCTCGGTTCGCTGGCCGAAATAGGTGCGCACCGGACCGGCGATCGTCAACGTGAGCACACACACCACCGCGGCAAGAATGGCCGCCCGCCGCGCCGCCGAACCCAGCCGCTGTTCGGACTGCTGTTCTGCCGCCTCCGCGATCGACTTCCTGATCGAGTCCGCAGTGCTGTCTTCATCGGGCTCCGGCTTGGACCGCGATTCGGCCGCGCGCGACTCGCGCCGCGCCGGGGACCCCGACCGCGGGCCCCGAGCAGAGTCACCGGACTTTCCCGGCTTAGCTGGCCGGGAGGCCGGAGACCGTCGCTTGGGGTCGGGCCGTTTCGCTTCGGGCACGGGCTATTTGACCTCCGGGGCAAACCGGGGGAAGGCGAGGTCAGCGGCGTAGCGTGCGGCGTCGCCGAGGGTTTCCTCGATGCGCAGCAGCTGGTTGTACTTGGCGACGCGTTCGCTGCGTGCCGGCGCGCCCGTCTTGATCTGGCCGCTGCCCACCGCGACGGCTAGATCGGCGATGGTGGTGTCCTCGGTCTCGCCGCTGCGGTGGCTCATCATCGTGCGGTAGCCGCTGTTGTGCGCAAGCGCCACCGCGTCCAGCGTCTCGGTGAGGGTGCCGATCTGGTTGACCTTCACCAGCAGCGCGTTGGCCGCGCCCCGCTCGATGCCGTCCTCGAGACGCTCGGGGTTGGTGACGAAAAGATCGTCACCGACGAGCTGAACGCGGTCACCGATCGCCGCCGTCAGCGCCACCCAGCCGTCCCAGTCGTCCTCGGACAGCGGGTCCTCGATCGACACCAGCGGATAGTCGTCGATGAGGCCGGCGTAGAACTCGATCATCTGCATGTCGGTGCGCGTTTCCTTTTCGAACGCGTATCCCGTTCCGTCCGTGAAGAATTCGGTCGCGGCGACATCGAGCGCAAGCGCTACGTCGGATCCTGCCTTGAATCCCGTTGCTTCGATGGCCGACAGGATCAGGTCGAGTGCGGCCTTGGTGCCGGACGACGTCGGGTGCGAATCCGCCCTCGTCGCCCAAACCGGTCGCCAAACCCTGCTTCTTGAGCACCGACTTCAGCGAGTGGTACACCTCGGCGCCCCAGCGCAGCGCCTCCTTGAAGTTGGGCGCACCGATCGGCGCGACCATGAACTCCTGGACATCGACCCCGGTGTCGGCGTGCGCCCCGCCGTTGAGGATGTTCATCATCGGCACGGGCAGGATGTGGGCATTCGGGCCGCCGATGTAGCGGAACAGCGGCAGACCCGCCGACTCGGCGGCGGCTTTCGACACCGCGAGAGACACACCCAGAATCGCGTTGGCGCCCAGCCGCGACTTGTCCGGTGTGCCGTCGAGGTCCAGCAGGGCCTGATCGATCAGTCGCTGGTCGTCGGCGCTCAACCCGATGACCGCGGGGGCGATCTCGTCGAGCACGGCCTGCACGGCCTTGTCCACGCCCTTGCCGCCGTAGCGGCAGCCGCCGTCGCGCAGTTCAACCGCCTCGTGTTCTCCCGTCGAGGCGCCGGACGGCACCGCGGCCCGGGCGAACGTGCCGTCGATCAGGGCCAACTCGACCTCGACCGTCGGGTTGCCGCGGGAATCGAGGATCTCGCGAGCTCCGACCTGCTCGATGATGGGCACTGGCTTTCTCCTTGGTCGGTCGGGGTGGTCCGGCTGGACAGTGGGGCTAGAGCAAGAGCCTAAGGCGTGCGCTGGTCGACGGTGCGGTTAAGAGGGGGTGGCCGTTGGCGTAGGCCGTTGCCCAGTCCCGCACGGTGCGGGCGTACTGGCCGGAGAGGTTGTAGGCCCGCAACGCATTCATCCAGCCGCGCGGGGTGGCGAGGTCCTTGCCACGCCAGCACAGGTAGCCGGCCGCCGACAGTGCGGCGTCGTCGAAGTTGTCCGGGCTGGCCTTCCCGTCGTTGTTCGCGTCGACCCCGTACAGCCGCCAGGTCTCCGGGATGAACTGCATCGGGCCCATCGCGCGGTCGAGTCCCGGGTCGCCGTCGAGCAGGCCGGAGTCGCTGTCGACGATCTCCAGGTTTCCCCTCGTCCCGTCCAGCCGGACTCCGCGGATCAGCGGGGTGACGTCGCCGTTCGGCGCTATGGTCGCGCCGCGATACGTGCCGTGGTGGCTTTCCACCATGCCGATGCCCGCGAGCGTGGGCCACGCCAGACGGCAGTCGGGGTTCTCCACCTCGGCGACTCTGCGCCGCATATGCGTACGCCTCCAGCGCGGTGACCGGCATGCCCAGCGTCGGCGCCCGTTCGGCGGCCCATTCATGCAGCTGGTCGGCGGGCCTGCCCTTGGCGTGGGTATCGACTTGCGGCACCGAATCGCCGGCCGGCGGCGGCACGCCATCGGGAATAGGGATGCCCAACTGCCACGAGCAGCTCGAAGCCATCAGCAGCGCTGTCGCACCTATCACCGCGACAGCCCGCAGCCAAAGCACTGGCGACACCGGACTCCCTCAAGACCAACGGATTGCGCTCCATCGTCCCATGGGTTGAGGAGTGGTCCGGCTCACCAGGCCGAAAACGCTTACATTCGCGTTTAGGTGTGCCTACCCTTCCCGGAGCAAAAAGATGTAATGTTCTCGCGTCTACTACCAGTGAGGCTTCGCCTCTGACCGCCCAGCGATGGGTCTGGTCAGGTGGTTATGTTGCGGTCAGGCTGTGGAGATGGCTGCGACAGTGACGATTAACGATGTGCTCGATGGGCATGTAGCGCTGGATATTGAGTGTCTGGACCGCATCTACCTGAATGGCTATGTGCCAACTCTGCAGACGGGTGGGGCGGTGGTCTCGTTCCTGACCGCGCACCTGGGTTATGAGATTCCCTCGCCGGCCATCTTCGAAAAGATCGGCACCGCGTTTCGCCGCGCGGTGGCCTCGTTCGCCGAGGCCAACCACATCCCGGTGGTGCGGTTCGGCAAGAACGACCGCAAGATCGATGTGATGCGGCCGTATCTGGCCCGGCAAGCAGCGACCGGCCGGGCGGGGGTGGCCGCGATCGGGGTGGCCCAGGAGTTCGCGCCGGTGTTCACCGCCACCAAGAAACAACGGGGCAACACGGTGTGGTTCTCCTTTGCGGTGTCCCAGCGGCGGGTGACCTGTTACTACTTCTACGTCTGGGACGACGATTTCGGGCCGGCGTTCGTCAAGGTCTGCGCCTATTTTCCGTATCCGATGAAGGTTTGGGTCAACGGCCATGAGTGGGCCAAGCGGCAGGCAACCAAGGCCGGCATCGGGTTCACCGAGCTGTCCAACGGGTTCGCCACCTGCGCTGATCCGGCCGCGCTGCAGACGATCTGCGACCGGCTCGGCCCGGGCACGATCCAGGTGTTCGCCGAACGGTGGTGGTCGATCCTGCCGCTGCCGCTGACCGAGCACGACCGCGCCGCCGGCTATTGGTGGGAGCTGTCGATGCGACAGGTGGAGGTGTCACGCACCCTGGTGTTCGACGCACCACGCCGGGCCCGCGGGTTCTTCGAGGCCCTGGTCACCGACAACCTCGACATCGGTCGCCCGGAACTGATCGAGCTGATCTTCAAACGCGGCCAACGCCGCGGCGCCAAGGCCAGAGGCCAATACAAGACCAAGATCGTCACCTACGGCACCGAGGTCAACGTCAACGCCTTCTACCGGCACTCGCGCATCAAACAGTATTTGAAGGACGGGCGGGCGCTGCGCATCGAGACCGTCATCAACAACCCCGACGATGTGGGCTGCCGACGCCGGTTGTGCCATCTCGACGAACTGCAGGCCCGCGGTCGTGCAATCAACACCACCCTGCTCGATACTGAACGTGTCGGTCAGGGCTGCGTCCTTGCGAGTCCAGCCTTTGAGCGGATCGCACAGCCCACCCTCACCGAGGATGGCAGGAGGGCCCCGGCCTTACGGTTCGGCGACCCTCGGGTCCAGGCCCTGGCCGGCGCCCTATCCACCAGCGTTCTCGCCGTCACCGGCATCACCAACAAGAGCCTGCGCGCCTTGATGACCGGCCTGCTCGGCGGGGCGACCTACACCAGGAACCAGGCCAGCTACGACCTGGCCCGGCTACGCGTCAACGGGCTGATCACCCGCATCCCGGGCAAGAATCGCTACCGGCTCACCGGCGACGGCCTGCGGTTTGCGATCTTCTACACCAAACTGCACGACCGACTGCTACGACCCCTACTCGCCACCGACCGGCCACCCGCCCCGCCACCATTGCGAAAGGCGTTGCACACCATAGACATTCACATCAACGAAACCATCGACCAAGCCCGACTCCTGCCGAACGCAGCCTGAAAACTCAAGACAACTCTCAACGTTCTAGCGGCCAAGGATCGCTACGCCGCAGCCGGGACTTCGCCCGGCAGCGGTGGCCCTTCGGGCAGTTGCGGCTTACGCGTGGTGGGTGGTTCCGTAGGTTGAGCGGGTGTCCAGCGACGAGTTCAGCCTGCGGTATTCGGATCTGGTGACGGGCAGCTATGACTGTGTGGATCGGATCGTGCTCAACGCGTTCTTCCCGCTCGGGCACAACCCGGGCGGGTTCCGGGTGTGGTGGCGACGCTGGCACGGCGACAGCGACGCCGAGTTGGACAACACGCATCTGATGCGGCTGGCGGGCCGGTTCGCGCGGCGGGTCAAGGCCTGGGGCGCGGCCAACGACGTGCCGGTGATCTTCTGTAAGGCCGGCGAACGCAAGCACCGCATCGCCGAGGCGTACCTGGCCACCCATGAGGTCGGGACCGGGGTGTTCCTGGTGCTGGTGGCCAAGGCGCCGGCGACGGTGTGGAAGGTGGCGCGCTCGGCGAAGACCGGCGCGATCGTGAACATCGAGAGGAGACGCGAATACGTCAACCACTATTCGTTTCACATCATCGACCCGGAGTGGGGCCACGTGACGATCAAGATGTCGGGACATCCGCCGTTCGGCGCGCAGATCATCCTCAACGGCCACGACTACGTGGCCCGGCAGGCTGCCGCGGCGGGGATAGCATTCACCAAGGCCGGCAACTGCTTCACCGCGGTGGCCGACCCGGCGGGCCTGGCCCGGATCGCAGATGCCTTGTCGCAGCATGCGGCTGTAGGGCGGCTGGGCCAGGTCTGCCAACGCTGGATCTACACCGCCTGCCTGTGCTTCGGGCTGGACCTCGACGAGCAACACCGCAGCGGATTCGGCTACGGGTTCGCCGTCTATCAGCTCGAGTACAGCCGCAACCTGATCTTCGCCGACGGCGCGACGATGCAACGGGTGTTCGACACCGTGGTCGACCGGACCCGCTCCCGGCTGGATGTGCCCAAGATCCGCACCGTGTTCGGCACCGCCCAGCGACCGCGCCGCACCCGCAAACGCTCATCCACCATCGAAGCCGCGATCGAGACACCTACCTACGACCTGACCGTCTTCAAGCTGCACTTCGGGCGGCTGACCGGAAAGGCGTACACCAAAGGCGAACGCGTGCTTCGGTTCGAGGCGATCGCGCACAACACCGCCGAGCTGCGCTGCGGGCGCATGATCGACAAGTTCCCCGACATCGTGACCGAACTGGCCGGCATCGCCGAGCGGTTCGCCACCGCCCTGGACTGCGTGGACACCGGATTCATCGCCGACGGCGTCCTCGACCAACTGCCCACCGGATCGACACTCGGCGCCGCCCGCGTCGGCGGCATCGACCTGAACAAACCGCGGATGCGGGACGCGCTCAAGGCCGTGCTCGCCCTCGCGCCGGCACCGAACGGGTTCACCGTCGCCGAGTTCGCTGCCAAGGTGCACGCCATCACCGGTGTCGATCACTGCGGCTACACCGTCCGCCAGGCCGGCTACGACCTGCGCAAGCTGCGCGGCAAACACCTCGTCGATAAACCCGGCCGAACCCGCCGCTACCACGTCCCACCCCAGGCTGCGCGCACCATCGCCGCCCTGCTCACCCTGCGCGACCAGGTCATCGCCCCGATCCTCGCCGCGGTGCGCAGCCCCCGCATGGGACGCAAACCCGCGCACTGGACACGCGTCGACCGTGACTACGAACGAATCCGCATCGATATGCAAACACTCTTCAACGACCTCGCCATCGACACGCCGCTAGCCGCTTGAGGATTCGGCACAAGCCAGCCATTCCACATCACCAACAAATTGTCAGAAGTCGATCCTCAAGCGGCTAGGAGGCTCAATGAAACTGCATCTCGCCTGGCCCGTGTCGGTTGCGGCCGCGGCCTTGGTCCTTGCCGGTTGCTCCAGCAGCGATTCGGGCAGCACCGAAGAGAGCAGTCCCCTGAGCCCCGCCGAGACCACGACGTCGGCCGCTGCCGCCCCGGACCCGCTCACGGAGAAGGCGGCAACCGAGTACAAGGCGTATGCCGTCGGGCAGATCGACGAACTCCAGCGCGTCGTCAAGGTGTTCACCGACGCGGTGCGGGCCAACGACGTGCAGGCCGCACAGGACGCGTTCGCACCGTCGCGCATGCCGTGGGAGCGCATCGAGCCGCTGGCGGGCCTCGTCGAAGAGATCGACGGCAAGGTCGATGCGCGAGTGGACGATTTCGCGGGCGAGGACGACCCGGAGTTCACCGGCTGGCACCGACTCGAGTTCCTGCTGTTCAACAAGAACACCACCGAGGGCGGCGCTCCGTTCGCCGACCAGCTCGACAAGGACGTCGCCACGCTGAAGGAGCAGTTCGCGACGGTCGAGGTGACGCCGCTCGACGTGGCGACCGGCGCGGCCGAACTCATCGAAGAGGTGTCGGAGGGCAAGATCACCGGCGAGGAGGATCGCTACTCCAAGACCGACCTGTGGGACTTCGACGCCAACCTGCAGGGCTCGCAGGCCGCAATCGACAAGCTGAGCCCGGCACTGGAGAAAGCCGATCCCGCGCTGCTTGGCAAGATCGATGCCGGAATCACCCAGGTCTTCGAGACCATGCGGCCGCTGCGCCAGGGTGACGGCTGGGTGCTCTTCTGCCCCGAGAACGACCAATACCCGTCGCCGCGGTGCACCGGGGTCACGGTGACGCCACAGGTCGTCGACGCGCTCAAGGCGCAGCTCGCCGGGCTGTCCGAGAACCTGTCCCAAGTCGCAGGAGTCCTGAAACTGCAGTGACCGAGCGAACACCACGTCCGGGTATCTCCCGCCGCGGGTTCGTCACCGGGGCGTTGGGCACGGGTGTAGCGGTGGGTGCAGGCGCGGCGCTGGCCGGGTGTTCGTCGCCCGAGCCAGCCCCGCCGCCGGTTCGCCAGTCCGTCTTCGTCCCGTTCGAGGGGTCACACCAAACGGGCATCACGGCGCTGCCGATCCCAGAGCAGGGTTTGGTGGCGTCGTTCAACGTGCATTCGAAGGACCGGGCCGGCCTGAAGTCGACGCTGCAGGCGCTCACCGAGGAGATCCGCGGACTGATGGCGGGCAAGCCGCCCCAGACCCGCGACCCGGCCTACCCGCCCGTCGACTCGGGCATTCTCGGGGAGAAGCCGCCCGCAGACGACCTTTCAATCGTGGTCGGCGTCGGGGCGTCGTTGTTCGACGACCGGTTCGGGTTGGCCGATCGCAAGCCCAAGGAATTGGTCACCATGCCGTTCCTGGCCAACGATCGACTGGACCCGAAACTGTCGCACGGGGACATCTCGATCATCATCGAGGCCGGGCACAACGACACGGTGCAGTTCGCGTTGCGGCAGCTGATGCGCCGCACCCGAAGCGATCTGGTGCTGCGCTGGATGATCGACGGTTATGCACGAGGCATCGGCGCGGGCCGCACCTCGGAAGCCGTGACCCCGCGAAACCTGTTGGGGTTCAAGGACGGAACGGCGAATCTCGACGTGGAGGACGGTTCGGTGATGGACCGCCATGTCTGGGTCGGCGCCGAGGACGGCGAGCCCGAGTGGGCGGTCGGCGGTTCCTATCAGGCCATTCGCATCATCCGGATGTTCGTCGAGTTCTGGGACCGGACCCGTCTCGCCGAGCAGGAGGCGCTCATCGGCCGCAAGAAGGTCGGCGGTGCTCCGCTTGGCCTGACCGACGAGTTCGCCGATCCCGACTACCCCGAGGATCCCGACGGCAAGCGGATTCCGTTGGACGCACACATCCGGCTGGCGAACCCGCGCACCACCGAAACCGAGCAGAACCTCATCCTGCGTCGCGGGTTCAACTACTCGCGTGGATTCGACGGGGCAGGCCGACTCGACCAGGGGCTGGCGTTCATCGCCTACCAGCGCAGCCTGCAGGAGGGGTTCCTCACCGTGCAGAGTCGGCTGAAGGGCGAACCGCTCGAGGAGTACATCCTGCCGGTGGGCGGCGGCTTCTTCTTCATCCTGCCGGGTGTTACCGGTCCCGACCGGTTCCTCGGCGATCAGCTCGTCGGCTGACCGAGCTCGCCTCGAACGTGAAGCTGTTGCGATTTTTAGCGCAATTCTTCGCAGTGGCTTCACGTTCGCCGCGTGTCGGTGGTGGTGGGCACACTCTGTCGCATGGAGGTGCCATTCATCGGTAGCGAAGCGACGGCGTCAGGTGCGATAACGCCCTACGCGCTGCGCAGCAAGTTCGTCGCCCTCTATCCAGACGTGTACATCCAACGCGACGGCGACCTGACCGCTATCGACCGCGCCCGAGCGGCGTGGTTGTGGTCCCGGCGCCGAGGCATCGTAGCGGGACAATCGGCCGCAGCGCTGCATGGAGCGAAGTGGGTGGACGTCCGTAAGCCTGCCGAGTTGCTGTGGTCGAACCGGTGGCCGCCCAAGGGCATTCGTACGTGGTCCGATCGGGTCGTCGACGACGAGGTCGAGGTTATCGACGGAATCCGAGTGACCACGCCCGCCCGAACCGCCCTCGACCTGGCATGCCGCTACCCGGTCGGCAAGGCGGTAGCGGCGGTCGATGCCCTGGCCCGCGCAACGCAACTCAAGATCGTCGACGTCGAGGTTCTTGCCGACCGATATAAGGGCCGGCGCGGTATTCGAAGGGCCCGTACCGTTCTCGACCTGGTCGATCCGGGGGCGGAATCGCCGCAGGAGACGTGGCTCCGTCTTCTCGCCATCCGAAACGGCTTTCCTCGACCGCAGACACAGATACCGGTCTACGACGAATTCGGCGTGCTCGTCGCGGTGCTGGATATGGGGTGGGAGGACATGAAGATCGCCATGGACTACGAAGGCGAGCATCATCGGATTAACCGCAGGCGCTTCAACCACGACATCCGTAAGGCGGAAGCGGTCGCTGAACTGGGATGGATAGACATCCGCGTGACCGCGGAAGACACCGAGGGCGGAATCGTTCGCCGCCTCTCAACGGCATGGCGCCGTCGAACGTGAAGCTGTTGCGAAATTCTGAGCGATTTTTCGCAGAGGGCTCACACTCGATGTCAGGCCGGTTTCGCTTCTTCTGCCGCGACGTCGACGGGCGTCGGCTCCCGAATGCGGCCCGTTGCAGGTTCCGTTTCCGCGACGTCCGCCTCGTCGATCGATTCTTCAACCGGCTCGGCGCCGTTGGCGGACGGCCAGAACGCGCGCCACTCCTCCTCGGTGATCACGCCGAGTGAGGCGATGTCGAGTTCCTCGGGAACGTCCTCGCCTCGGCGGTCGGCTGCGATCGCCCTCTCCACGGTGCGCACGGTGTCCATGAACTCCAAAACCGCGGTTCGTAAACCGTTTTCGGCGTCCCCGTCCAATGTCACCGCGACCGATGTGATCGCACCCGGGATGAGGTCGGCCGGCAGGCCCGACTGGCTGACGCGGTCAATCACCTTCTGCGCCAACGCCAACGCGGGTTGCCCGGTCGGGACGTCATCCATAATTGAAAGGAGAGACTTCGCCCTCTTTTCTATGGCCTTACGTTCTTCCCACTGCGCCAGCTGGTCGTCCAGCGATATCGGCTCACCCGCGAGCACGGCAGGAACCCGGTTGGCGAGCTTGCGCAGCAGTGAGCCTGCGACGTCGTCAATGGTGAAGGGGTGCTGGGGCGCATCCTCGGCGATGCGGGCGTGGAACAACACCTGCAGCAGGACGTCTCCGAGTTCCTCGCGAAGTTCGTTGGCGTTGCCGCTGCGCACCGCGTCGAACACCTCGTAGGTTTCCTCCAACAGGAACCGGCGCAGCGAGTCGTGGGTCTGCTCGCTCTCCCATGGCCCGGCGGTGCGCAGCTTGTCCATCATCGCGACCGCATCGACCAGCCGCTCACCGGGCTGCGAGTCGGGGGCCGCGATCAGCTTGTCACCGGCGGCCAGTCGAGCCTGAACCGCGGGATGGTCGGGATCCGAAGACAGCAGCACCGGCGCGTCGTCGCCCTCGTAGGCGGGCCGGGCAGACGGCAGCGACCACGGCACCTTGACCGGCATTTCTTCGGTGTACTGGACGTCGCCGGTGAGCAGTTCCATCGCCTCAACCGGAATCAAGGAGGGGCGGCGCGGGTCGACCAGAACGACAGTCATCGCGCTTGCCGCTTGTCGTTCATCGCCGCTACACCTCCGAAGTTCGTTATATCAACATCGTCCTGCGGTTTTCCATTAAGGGCCAATACCAAGCCGGCTACCGTTTGAACGAGTTCAAGATCGCGGATCCGCGGTGCGCCTACTCCGTTGCCCGATCGCGGAATCGGGACCTGCACCGTCGATGTCGTCGCGCGGTAGTTCGCACTCGGGTACATCCGCTTCAGCCGGATCTGTTGTGAGTCCAACAACGTCAACGGTGAAAGCCGCAGTGTCGACTCCGACGGTGCGCTGACCTCGGTGATTCCGTACTCACGCGCCAAGAGCCGCAACCGTGCAACGGCAATCAGGAGCTGCGCCGGTTCGGGTAGCGGACCGTACCGGTCGACGAGTTCGTCGATGACCGCGTCGATGCCGCCCTGGTCTGCGGCCGAGGCCAGCCTGCGATAGCCCTCCAAGCGCAACCGGTCGCTGGCGATATAGTCCGGCGGCAGGTTCGCATCAACGGGTAGATCGATCCGCACATCCTTCGGTTCCTCAACGGCGGCAACGGTTTTCCCGTCAGCCGCGGCGCGGTACGCCTCGACGGCTTCGCCGACCAGCCGGACGTACAAGTCGAATCCGACACCGGCGACGTGTCCGGACTGTTCGACACCGAGAACATTGCCCGCGCCGCGTATTTCGAGATCCTTCATCGCGACCGCCATACCCGCGCCGAGCTCGTTGTTCTGAGCGATGGTGGCCAGCCTGTCGTACGCCGTCTCGGTCAACGGGACCTCGGGCGGATACATGAAATACGCGTAGCCGCGTTCACGGCTGCGTCCCACCCGGCCGCGCAACTGATGTAGCTGCGACAGCCCGAAGGTATCGGCGCGTTCGACGATCAGGGTGTTGGCGTTGGAGATGTCCAGACCGGTCTCGACGATCGTCGTGCACACCAGGATGTCGTACTCGCGGTTCCAGAACCCCTCGACCGTGCGTTCCAGCTGCTCCTCGGGCATCTGGCCGTGCGCAACGACCACCCGCGCCTCCGGCACGAGCGCCCGCACCCGAGCGGCGGCCTGGTCGATAGAGCTGACCCGGTTGTGGATGTAGAAGGCCTGCCCGTCGCGCAGCAGCTCGCGGCGAAGTGCCGCGCCGATCTGCTTGTTGTCCTGCGGTCCGACGTAGGTAAGCACCGGGTAGCGCTCCTCGGGCGGGGTCAGGATCGTCGACATCTCGCGAATCCCGGCCAGGCTCATCTCCAGGGTGCGCGGAATCGGCGTGGCGCTCATCGTCAGCACGTCGACGTGGGTGCGCATCGACTTGATGTGCTCCTTGTGCTCGACGCCGAAGCGCTGCTCCTCGTCGACCACGACCAGACCGAGGTTCTTCCAGGTCACCCCGGTTTGCAGCAGCCGATGCGTGCCGATCACGATGTCGACCGAGCCGTCGGCCATGCCGTCGAGCACCGCGCGCGACGCGGCGGGATCGGTGAACCGCGATAGGCCTTTCACGGTGACCGGGAAGCCGGCCATCCGCTCGGTGAACGTCTGCAGGTGCTGGTCGGCCAGCAGCGTCGTCGGCACCATCACCGCCACCTGCTTGCCGTCCTGCACCGCCTTGAACGCCGCCCGCACCGCGATCTCGGTCTTGCCGTAGCCGACGTCGCCGCAGATCACCCGGTCCATCGGGATCGGCTTCTCCATGTCGGCCTTCACCTCGGTGATCGCGGTGAACTGGTCGACCGTCTCGGTGAACCCGAACGCGTCCTCCATCTCGGCCTGCCACGGGGTGTCGGACCCGAACGCGTAGCCCGGCGACGCCTGACGCTTGGCGTACAGCGACACCAGCTCGCTGGCGATCTCGCGCACCGCTCGCCGCGCCTTGGTCTTGGTGTTGGTCCAGTCGCTGCCACCGAGCCGGCTCAGCGTCGGCGCCTGACCGCCGACATAGCGCGACAACTGGTCCAGGCTGTCCATCGGCACGTAGAGCTTGTCCGAGCCGCCGCCGCGCTTGCTCGACGCGTACTCCAGCACCAGGTACTCCCGGCGCGCCCCGCCGACTGTTCGCTCCAACATCTCGACGAAACGGCCGATGCCGTGCTGATCGTGCACCACCAGGTCGCCCGCGGTCAGCGCGAGTGGATCGACGACGTTGCGGCGCTTGGCGGCCAGCCTTTTGCCGTCGGGTGCGGTGACCCGGTTGCCGGTCAGGTCGGTCTCGGTGATGACGACGAGGTTGGCGCCGGCCAGAACCACGCCGTCGTGCAGCGGACCCTTGAGCACGCCGACAACACCGGCCGTGGGCGCCGCGCCCGGCTCCAACATCGCCGCGGGCGTATCGGCTTCGGCCAGCTGCTCGACCACCCGGTGCGCGGTGCCGGCGCCCGGCGTGACGACGGCGGCCGACCCGCCGGTGGCGACATGGGCCCGCAGCATGGCGAAGATCTCGTCGACGCCCGACTGCTGGCCGCGCGCCGACGGCGACGGCCGGATGCCCAGCTCAATCGCCGATTCGTCGCTGAGTTGGCTCAGCGTCCACCAGGGGTGCCCACCGGCGCGGGCCCCTGCCGCCACGTCGTCGAGCTCCAGGTATCCCGAGGCGCCCAGCGCCTCGAGGTCGATCGGCGCGTCGCCGCCCACCGCGGCCGTAGACCAGGACGCTTCGAGGAACTCGCGGCCGGTCTTGATCAGGTCGGCAGAGCGGGTGCGGATCTTCTCCGGATCGCACACGAGAAGTGGCGTCTGCGCAGGCAGATGGTCGCTGAGCAGCGCAAGCTCGGTGGGCCGCAGCAGCGGCAGCAGCGCCTCCATGCCGTCGACGGGAATACCCTCGCCGAGCTTGGCCAGCATGTCGGGCACGCCGCCGGGGACGTCATTTTCCGTCGTCGGGTGCTCCGCGGCGAGCTCGAAGGCGCGGACCCGGACGTCGTCGGTGAGCAACAGTTCGCGGCACGGCACGGCGATCACCGTGTAGATGTCGATGTCGGGGATCGACCGCTGGTCTGCGACCGCGAACATCCGCATCTCGGAAATCTCGTCGCCCCAGAACTCGACCCGGAACGGGTGCTCGGCGGTGGGCGGGAAGAGGTCGAGGATTCCGCCGCGCACCGCGAACTCGCCCCGCTTGCCGACCATGTCGACGCGGGTGTAGGCCAACTCCACCAGCCGGGCGATGACGTCGTCGAACTCGGCTTCCTCCCCCACGGTCAGCGTGACCGGTTCGATCGCGGCCAGATCGGGCGCCATCGGCTGCAGCAGCGAGCGCACCGTCGTGACCACGACCCGCAGCGGCGGCCCCAGACGTTCGTCGTCGGGGTTGGCCAGCCGGCGCAGCACCATCAGCCGCTCGCCGACGGTGTCGACTCCGGGCGACAACCGTTCGTGCGGCAGCGTCTCCCAGGACGGGAACATCGCCGCCGAGTCGCCGAAGACGCCGCGCAACTCTGCGGTCAGGTCGTCGGCTTCGCGGCCGGTGGCGGTGACGACCAGCAGCGGTCCGGCCTGGGCCAGCGCGCTGGCGGCGAACACCCGTGCGCTGGCCGGGCCGACGAGGGCCAGATCGGCGGGCCTGTCGGCGGCACGGCGGATGACGTCTTGCAGGGAGGGGTCACGCAGCGCCAGGTCAACGAGCCCCGCGATCGGGGTCTGGACACGAATGGTCCCCGATGCGGTCATGATGCATCCATCCTAGGTGGCCGCCAATTACGCCCAAACTCACGTTTGGGCGCGAAAGATCGGAGTGATACGCGCCATTACGTCGATTTCGACGGAGGAACGCTCGCTTACTCGTCGAGCAGCAGCGGGTCGTCCTCGAGATGCATCAGGCCGTTCCAACACAGGTTGACCAGATGCGCGGCGACGACCTCTTTCTTCGGCTCCCGCACGTCGAGCCACCACTGCGCCGTCATGGAGACCGACCCGACCAGCGCCTGGGCGTACAGCGGTGCCATATCGGGGTCGAGGCCGCGGCGGGCGAAATCGCCGGCCAGGATCGAGGACACCTGGTTGACGGCCTCGTTGAGAAGCGTGGAGTAGGTGCCCGACGTGATGGCTGCCGGGGAATCACGAATCAGAATCCGGAAGCCGTCAGTGCGCTCATCGACGTAGGTCAGCAGCGCCAGCGCCACCCGCTCGATGCGCAACCGGGACCGGTTGTTGGTGGTCCTGGTCAGCGACGACGTGATGCCGTCCAGCAGCGCTGACATCTCGCGGTCGACCACCACCGCGTAGAGCCCTTCCTTGCCGCCGAAATGCTCGTAGACGACGGGCTTGGAGACATTGGCGCGTTGGGCGATTTCCTCGATCGAGGTGCCCTCGTAGCCGCGCTCAGCGAACAACGACCGTGCGATATCGATGAGCTGGTGACGCCGCTCGGCACCGGTCATCCTGGCGCGGGGTGCACGCAGTTCCTTGTCTGGTACTGCCACACCTGTCAGCGTAGTTGCTTCGACTAGCATCACGAATTGGCCAGTCCGTCGTGGTGTAATCGGCAGCACCTCTGATTTTGGTTCAGATAGTTCAGGTTCGAGTCCTGGCGACGGAGCGAGACTTGCCGAGCGACAATCGGCAGAGAGCTCCCATTGATGAGGACAGGCGAGAAATGACCGCGCACGGCGAATCGGCGATCCTGGTGCTGGCGGCCGGAGCCGGTACCCGAATGCACTCCGACATCCCGAAGGTGCTTCACCCGCTGGCCGGGCGAAGCATGCTGTCGCACGCCCTGCACTCGGTGGCCAAGGTGGCACCCCAGCACCTCGTCGTGGTGCTGGGCCATGACCGCGAGCGGATCACCCCGGCCGTCGCCCAGCTGGCCGAAACGCTGGGCCGCCCCGTCGACGTCGCGGTGCAGGAACAGCAGAAGGGCACGGGGCACGCCGTCGGGTGCGGGCTGGCCGCCCTGCCCGCCGACTTCACCGGCACCGTCGTGGTGACCTCCGGCGACATTCCACTCTTGGACGCCGACACACTTGCCGAGCTGATCGGCGCCCACGGCGCCGAGACCGCCGCGGCGACCGTGCTGACCACCACGATGTCGGATCCGACGGGCTACGGGCGCGTCCTGCGCACCCAGGACCGCGAGGTCATCGGGATCGTCGAGGAGGCCGACGCCAGCCGGTCGCAACAGGCCATCACCGAGGTCAACGCCGGCGTCTACGCCTTCGACATCGCCGCGCTGCGCTCCGCGCTGGACCGGCTGCGCCCGCACAACGCCCAGCAGGAGTTCTACCTCACCGACGTCATCTCGATCATCCGCCACGACGGCCAGATCGTGCGGGCCCAGCACGTCGACGACGCCGCACTGGTGGCGGGCATCAACGACCGGGTGCAGCTCGCCGATCTGGCCGCCGAACTGAACCGGCGCATCGTGGCCGCCCACCAACGGGCCGGTGTGACGATCGTCGACCCCGCGTCCACCTGGATCGACGTCGACGTGACCATCGGCCGCGACACCGTTGTACAACCCGGCACGCAGCTGTTGGGTGCCACCCGCATCGGCGGGCGGGCCCAGATCGGCCCGGACACCACGCTGACCGACGTCACCGTCGGCAACGGAGCGTCGGTGATCCGCACCCACGGCAGCGCCTCGGTGATCGGCGACGACGCCACCGTCGGTCCGTTCACCTACCTGCGGCCCGGCACCGTGCTGGGCGATGTCGGCAAGCTCGGGGCCTTCGTCGAGACGAAGAACTCGACGCTGGGCACCGGCACCAAGGTGCCGCACCTGACCTACGTCGGCGACGCGGACATCGGCGAGCACAGCAATATCGGCGCGTCCAGTGTGTTCGTCAACTACGACGGCGAGACCAAACGACGCACCACCATCGGGTCGCATGTGCGTACCGGTTCGGACACCATGTTCGTCGCGCCGGTCACCATCGGCGACGGCGCCTACACCGGAGCGGGCACCGTGGTGCGCGACGACGTGCCGCCCGGTGCACTGGCGGTGTCCGCGGGCCCGCAGCGCAACATCGAGGGGTGGGTGGAACGCAAGCGCCCAGGGTCGGCGGCAGCGGAGGCTGCGCGGCGGGCCAACACCGAAGCCGGCGAAGACGCCGACCCCCAGGACGACCAAACAACGTGAGCCGGACTTCTCCCGTTGGTGTTCTGGCAACCCGGCCACGCGCGTCCAGCCGTGCTACGTACCATTAGGCCATATCGATCCCCGACCGGCGAGGGCACATTGTGGGCACCGAGTGGACCGACAACCGTAAGAACTTAATGCTCTTCTCCGGTCGCGCGCACCCGGAGTTGGCCGACCAGGTCGCCAAGGAGCTCGACGTCCCGGTGACCGCCCAGACCGCACGCGACTTCGCCAACGGCGAGATCTTCGTCCGCTTCGACGAGTCGGTCCGCGGTTGTGACGCGTTCGTTCTCCAGTCGCATCCAGCGCCGCTGAACAAGTGGCTGATGGAACAGCTGATTATGATCGACGCACTCAAGCGCGGAAGTGCCAAGCGGATCACCGCGATCCTGCCGTTCTACCCGTATGCCCGGCAGGACAAGAAGCACCGCGGCCGCGAGCCGATCTCGGCGCGTCTGGTTGCCGACCTCCTCAAGACCGCGGGCGCGAACCGGATCCTCACCGTGGACCTGCACACCGATCAGATCCAGGGCTTCTTCGACGGCCCGGTGGACCACATGCGGGCGCAGAACCTGCTCACCGGCTACATCGCCGAGAACTACTCCGACCACGACATGGTCGTGGTCTCACCGGATTCCGGCCGGGTGCGGGTCGCCGAGAAATGGGCCGACTCGCTGGGTGGCGTACCGCTGGCCTTCATCCACAAGACCCGTGACCCACTGGTGCCCAACCAGGTGAAGTCCAACCGCGTCGTCGGTGAAGTTTGCGGCAAGACCTGCATTCTGACCGACGACATGATCGACACCGGCGGCACGATCGCGGGAGCGGTCAAGCTGCTGCACGAGGATGGCGCAGGCGACGTCATCATCGCCGCAACGCATGGTGTGCTCTCGGATCCAGCGCCGCAGCGGTTGGCGGAGTGCGGCGCCCGCGAGGTCATCGTCACCAACACCCTGCCGATCGGCGACGACAAGCAGTTCCCGCAACTGACTGTTCTGTCCATCGCGCCCCTACTGGCCAGCACCATCCGTGCGGTATTCGAGAACGGTTCGGTGACAGGGCTTTTCGACGGGTCGGCATAGATGGCTGCTGCTTCTAAATCCGTCATCTATCACAATCCGCGCTGCACGACCTCACGTAAGACGCTGGAGTTGCTGCGGGACAACGGCATCGAGCCGACGGTGGTCCAGTATCTGAAGACACCGCCGTCGCGCGCCGAACTCGTCAAGCTGATCTCCGACGCCGGCATCGACGTCCGGACGGCGGTGCGCAAACGTGAACCGCTCTACGCCGAGCTGAACCTGGCCGACGCCGACGATGACCAACTGCTCGACGCGATGGCCGAGCATCCAATCCTGATCGAGCGACCCTTCGTCGTCACACCCAGAGGAACCCGGCTGGCCAGGCCGATCGACTCCGTCCGAGAGATTCTGTGACCCGCCACCGCATGGCGGCGACTGTCGCGTTGCTCGCCATCGCCGCGGCAGGCTGCGGCGACAAGACACCCGACTACACGTCGCTGTTGTCCACCACCACCGCGCCCACCACAACCAGCAGCCCGGCACCGGTGCCGATCGCGGTGTACCTCGAGAAGGCCGGTATCACGGGTCAACCCGTCCCTCCCGAAAAGTTGACCGACCTGACGGTGACGATGCCCAGGCCTAAAGGCTGGGAGCAGTACAGCAATCCGAACTTCGCGCCGGGCACCCGCGTCATCGCCAAGGGCGACACCTACCCCACCGCGATGTTGATGGTTTTTAAGCTGCAGGGTGCCGACTTCGATCCGGCCAAGGCCATCGCGCACGGCAACGCCGACGCCGAACTGTCACAGAACTTCAAGCGGCTCAATGCGTCCACCGACAATTGGCGCGGGTTCCCGTCATCGATGATCGAGGGCAGCTACGACCTCAACGGCAGGCGGATGCACAGCTACAACCGGATCGTCATCGCCACCGGCTCGCCGCCCGCCAACCAGCGCTATCTGATTCAGTTCACCGTGACCGGCTACGCCGACAAGGCCGCCGAGGAGGCGCCCGACATCGAGGCGGTCATCGCCGGGTTCAACGTCGCCAAGAAGTAGCCGCAGCGACGCGGCTACTGTGTCTGCCATGAGCGAAGCTTGCGAGCGAATCATTGGCGCCGAATGCGGCGAACCCGCTTGCGGGGACGTCGCATGAGTGGATGGACCGCCGCAGACCTGCCCTCGTTCGCCGGACGCACCGTCGTCGTCACGGGCGCCAACAGCGGCCTGGGCGAGGTGACCGCACGTGAGCTCGCACGGGTCGGCGCCAAGGTGATCCTGGCCGTCCGCAACACCGACAAGGGCGCCGCGGCCGCGTCGGGCATGACCGGTGACGTCGAGGTGCGCAGGCTCGACCTGCAGGACCTGGCGTCGGTGCGGGAGTTCGCCGACGGTGTCGGGTCCGTCGACGTGCTGGTCAACAACGCCGGGATCATGGCCGTGCCCTACGCGCAGACCGTCGACGGCTTCGAAAGCCAGATCGGCACCAACCACCTCGGCCACTTCGCGCTGACCAACCTGCTGCTGCCGAAGATCACCGACCGGGTGGTGACGGTGTCGTCGATGATGCATCTGATCGGCTACATCAGCCTCAAGGACCTCAACTGGAAGGCGCGGCCGTATCTGGCGTGGCCGGCTTACGGCCAGTCGAAGCTGGCCAACCTGCTGTTCACCAGCGAGTTGCAGCGGCGCCTCGCCGCCGCCGGGTCACCGCTGAAGGCGCATGCCGCCCATCCCGGCTACTCGGCCACCAACCTGCAGGGCAATACGGGCAACCCCATCGGCACCAAGGTCTGGATGACCGTCAACCGGTTGGGGGCCACCGATGCCGACTTCGGTGCCCGGCAGACGCTCTACGCCGTATCCCAGGACCTGCCGGGTGACAGCTTCATCGGTCCACGGTTCGCGATGCGCGGCCCGACCGGCCGCGCCGTCCGCAGCCCGCTGGCCCGCGACGCAAAGAAGGCGACCGCGCTGTGGGAGCTGTCCGAGCAGCTCACGAACACTAAATTCGCGCTCTGAGCAGCTGATGCGCTAAGGTTTGCGGGCGTCACGGCGAGGGTGGCATCTCACAGAACCACCGTTATCGACGGGAACACGCTCTGCGTAGTTGCGACCCTGGCCGTGTTGATCAACCACCGGCTTACGAGGAGCAACACCCATGGCCAAGACTGCGGCCCGCAGCGAGAACAAACTGACGGCATTGGTACGCCAGGAGACCGGCAAGGGCGCATCGCGGCGCGCCCGCCGCAACGGCAAGGTGCCTGCGGTGATCTACGGCCACGGCGCCGACCCTCGGCACCTCGAACTCGACGCCCATGACTTCGCCGCGGTGCTGCGGCACTCCGGCACCAACGCGGTGCTCACCCTGGACATCGAGGGCGAGGAGCAGCTCGCGCTGACCAAGGCACTCGACATCCACCCGATCCGGCGCAACATCCAGCACGCCGACCTGCTCGTGGTCCGCCGCGGCGAGAAGGTGACCGTCGAGGTCAACGTTGTCGTCGAGGGCGAGGCCGCCAACGGCACCCTGGTCACCCAGGACACCAACTCCATCGAGATCGAGGCCGACGCGCTGTCGATCCCCCAGCAGCTCACCGTCTCCGTCGAGGGCGCCGAGATCGGCACGATGTTCACCGCGGGCTCGATCACCCTGCCCGATGGCGTCGTGCTGGTGTCGGACCCCGAGATGCTGGTGGTCAACGTCGTTCCCGCTCCGACCGCCGAGGATCTCGAGGCCGAGGGTGCAGGCGAGGTCGTCGAGGTCGAGGAAGGTGCCGAAGAGGCTGCCGCGGAAGGTGCGGAAGAGGGCGCCGAAGGCGGCGGCGGGGAAGCACCCGCCGAAGAATCCTCCGAGTAATCGGAGCTTCTACGCGACATGGCCGAGCCATCCCCCTACCCTTCGGGCGGGAGGTGCCCCCAACTGGTGGTGGGCCTGGGCAATCCCGGGCCCAACTACGCCAAGACGCGGCACAACCTGGGCTTCGTCGTCGCCGACCTGCTGGCCGAGCGCATGGGCTCGGCCTTCAAGGTGCACAAGAAGTCGGGCGCCGACGTTGTGACGGGCCGGCTCGGCGGCCGGCCGATCGTGCTGGCCAAACCGCGCACCTACATGAACGAGTCGGGTCGCCAGGTCGGGCCACTGGCAAAGTTCTACTCGGTGCCAGTTGCCGACATCGTGGTGGTGCACGACGAGCTCGACATCGAATTCGGCCGCATCCGGCTGAAGTTCGGCGGTGGCGTGGCCGGTCACAATGGGTTGCGATCAGTCGCAGCATCGTTGGGCAGCAAGGATTTTCAGCGGGTGCGCATCGGCATCGGCCGTCCGCCCGGCCGCAAGGACCCGGCGTCTTACGTGCTGGAGAACTTCACCGCCACTGAGCGTCCCGAGGTTCCGGTGCTCTGCGAACAGGCCGCCGACGCAACCGAACTGCTGATCGCACAGGGCCTCGAGCCGGCCCAGAACACCGTCCACGCCTGGGGGTAGCCGCGAAACCCCGTCACCCCTCCCCGCGAGTGTGCGTGTCTGCGGCCGACACGCCGCTCAGACTCAAGTGGTCGCTGCAACACCTGATTCGAAAGGTGTTGCTTTATGGGTTTCGAGACTGGTTTCCGTCGTCGGGGTCTGCCCCCGGGTGGGAGGTTGGTTGAGTCGGTGCGGAAGGAGTTCTGGGAGGCGCTGCGGTCGGGATTGTCGCCGACGGCGGCTGCGACGGTGGCCGGGGTGCATGGGGCGACGGGTCGCAGGTGGGCCAGGGACGCCGGTTATCAGACCAATCCCAAGCACTACGGTATCCGGTATTCGCAGGCCACCCGGGACGCGTTCTGGGATGCGCTGCGGTCGGGGTTGACGCCGACGCAGGCTGCGGTGGCTTCTGGCGTGTCGGAGCACACCGCTCGGCGGTGGGTCCGACAGGCTGGTTATGTGCCGAGAACCCCTGTCCCGCTTGCCGTTGCAGAGTCGCCTGCGTCCCCGCGTGCGCCGATGTCGTTTCTTGAGCGCTGTCGGCTCGAGGAGTTGCTGGAGACCGGGCACGCACCGGCTCGGGCCGCCGGGTTGTTGGGTCGCCACCAGGACACCATTCGCCGCGAGATGGATCGCGGGCAGACCGTGTCGGGGTATCGGGCGCGAGTCGGTCAGGGCGTGGCGGATGCCAACGCCAAGCGTCCCAAGGCGCGCAAGCTTGAGAACAACCCTGTCCTGCTCGCCGAGGTGGTGGCACGCTTGGAGCAGCGACATAGTCCCGAGCAGATCGCGAGCCGGCTGCGCCAGGACTTTCCCGACGATCCGGAGATGTGGGTGTCACACGAGACGATCTATCAGGCCCTCTACGTCCAGCCGCGCGGGGAGTTGGCCCGGCTGGTCAAGACCGCGCTGCGAACCGGCCGTACTCAGCGAAAACAGCAGGGCCGCAAACCAATAGAAGATCGAAATCGGTTCAAGGCCGGCATGATCAACATCAGTAAGCGTCCCGCCGAGGCTGCTGACCGGGCGATCCCTGGTCATTGGGAAGGTGATCTGATCCTGGGCAGTACCGCCTCGGGCTCAGCGATCGGCACCCTGGTGGAGCGCACCACCGGGTTCGTGGTGCTGCCGCACCTGCCCGACGATCGCACCGCGGCCACCCTGGCCGACGCCATGAGCACCAAGGTCCCCGAGATCCCCGAGATCCTGCGCCGCTCACTGACCTGGGACCAAGGCAGCGAGATGGCGTTACACACCAAGATCACCGAAGCCACCGGCCTGCCGATCTACTTCTGCGACCCGCACAGCCCCTGGCAGCGCGGCACTAACGAGAACACCAACGGGCTGCTGCGCCAGTACTTCCCCAAAGGCACCGACCTGTCGTTCTACGGCCCCGGCTGGCTCGACCAGGTCGCCGCCGAACTCAACGCCCGACCCAGAAAACGCCTCAAATGGCGCACCCCCGCCGAAGAACTCGACCGACTACTGTCAGACCCATCCACATTCGTTGCAGCCACCGCTTGAATCCAAGCCGTTGAGAAGCAGCAGTCTGCGCACGCTCGCGGCTGCCGAGCGCCCGTAAAGGTCGCAGCGACCCGGTCGTCCGTATCGATGCCCAGCTAGGGACGTATAGCACCAGCTGACCCGGACCAAAGTCCCTACCCGGCCGCGCGGGCGGCTCGTAACGTTCGACCCATGGCAGTACCCGAGCATCGGGACGACGCGGACCCGGAACAGGCACATCCTGCGCGCTCCGGTGCTGGACCTGCGCGCCCTGGTGCTGGGCCTACGCGCCCCGGTGCTGGGCCGCTGGGACATGTGCTGGGCCCGTTAGAGCGGACGGGCCGCTTCTACGCCGAATCATGGCGCGACTATCTGGGTCGTTCGGACAGCGGGGTTCCGATCGCGCGGCCGACCCTCTCCCTTGCCACGCATGCGCTTCGTGACGAGATCGTGCTGCTCGGATTGCGGGCCCACCGACCGCTCAGCGACCCGGAGGCGTTCGCGCGCATCACCCGTGAAGTGGTCGCGGCGGTCGGCTTCTACGAGCAGATCGGGTGGCTCGACGACCCGGCGGGATTCTTCGCACCGCCGCCTCCGCTGACTGACATCACGATCCGACAGGTGAAGGGGCGCAGGCATTCTCATCAGCGCGTCGTGTTTGACAGCGGATACGCACCGCACCCGGGCGAACCTGGTGCGGAACGTTGGCTCGGCTACACCGCCAACAGGCGCGAGTACGCGCTGATGCTGCGCCACCGTGAGCCACGTCCGTGGCTGGTGTGTATCCACGGTGCCGAGATGGGCCGCGCCGCACTTGATCTCGCCCTTTTCCGGGCCCGGTGGTTGCATAAAGACCTCGGCCTGAACGTGATCCTGCCCATACTCCCGATGCACGGTCCTCGTGCACGCGACCTGCCGAAGGGCGTGGTATTCCCCGGCGAGGACATCCTCGACGACGTGCACGCCGCCGCCCAGGCGGTGTGGGATATCCGGCGACTGCTGACGTGGATACGCGCGGAGGAACCCGGGTCGCCGATCGGCCTGAACAGCATCTCGCTCGGCGGCTACGTCGCATCAATGGTCGCCAGCCTGGAAGACGGTCTCACCTGTGCGATCCTCGGTGTTCCCGTCGTGGACCTCGTCGAGCTCCTGGGACGACACGCGGGGTTCGGGCCGGACGACCCACGCCGCGAGACCATCACCCTGGCCGAACCCATCGGTCGGATGACCTCGCCGCTCTCACTCACACCCCGCGTACCAATGCAGGGCCGATTCATCTATGCCGGGCTCGCCGACCGGCTGGTCCACCCCCGCGAGCAGGTCGTGCGCCTGTGGGAGCACTGGGGCAAGCCCGAGATCGTGTGGTACCGCGGCGGGCACACCGGGTTCTTCGAGTCGCGCCCCGTGGCGCGGTTCGTCGAGGCCGCGCTCGTCCAGTCCGGTCTCGTCCAGGGATCGGCGCCGACCGGCGACTGACCATGGACCTTCTCGACCCGCTCGACGCAGCGATGATGGCCGGCGAGGTGCTGTCCAGCCCGCTGCACGTCGCCGCCGCGCTGGTCCTGTCGCCACCCGACGACGCGGGCCCCGGGTACATCGATGATCTCCATCAGCAGATGCTCACGTCGGATGTCCCCGTGGATCGCCGGCTCCGTCGATACCCCCACCGCGGCGTGGACACCGGTGGCCTGTGGACCTGGCGTGAGGTCGACGCCGTCGACATCGGCCGACACTGCACACGCAGAACGCTGCCCGCCGGTTCGGACCGGAACGCGTTGTGGCGCCTGGTGAGTGAACTCCACAGCGAACGCCTCCCTCCTGGGCGGCCGATGTGGACGTCCTGTCTGATCGACGGTCTGCACGATGGGCGCTACGTCCTCTACATAAAGGTTCACCACACCGTCATGGACGGAGTGGCTGGGCTTCAGCTCATCACCGACGCGCTGAGTCCCGATCCCGGCAACCGATCGATGCCGCCCTTCTACGCCGCGCATAACGGCGACGCGCCCGGTCATGCCAGCCACCCCCACGGGCGGTTCCCCAACCCATTCTCGCTGCTGCGGTCGGTAGCCGGCGGCGTCGCCTCCAGCGTCGAACTGACGCGGCGAGCCGTCGGTGGCGAGCTGTCTGATCTGCTCCACAGTGTCACGACGGACACCACGGTGCCGCCGCTGGTCGCCCCCTACACGCGGTTCAACGGGCGAGTCGGTCACGGGCGCGCTGTCGCGGCCGTCAGCCTGTCCAAGACCCATATCCGGGCGGTGCAGGATGCGGCCGGGGTCACCGGCAACGACGTGGTCACCGCTGTGATCGGGGGAGTGCTGCGAAAATGGTTGCAGAACCACGACGAACTGCCCGATCGTTCGCTCGTCGGCCTGTGTCCGATCAGCGTGCGCAGCCACGACCATCAGGGCGCCGACGGCGGCAACATGTTCGGTGCGTGGTTGTGCCCGTTGGGCACTCACCTCGACGATCCCGCCGCGCGCCTGGAGTTGATTCACCGGTCGATGTCGGAAGGCAAGCATCAGGTCGCGGACCGCGGTGCCGGACCCTCCATGCTGCTGCTGGCGCAGAGCATCGCACCGACACTGCTGCTACCGCTTGTGCCGTTGGCGCCGAAAATCCGCACCGGTTACAACCTTCCAGTATCCAACGTTCCCGGTCCGCACACCGAGATGTACTGGAACGGCGCACATCTCGAGGAGATCATTCCGGTGTCCACGGTCTACAGCGGTCAGGCGCTCAACGTCACGACGTGCTCGTACGCAGACCGTGTCAGTTTCGGATACGTGGCCGGAGACAACGTCATGCCCGACTTCGACTCGGTGGTCATGCTGACCGAACGGGCGCTGGCCGACATCGAAGCGGCAGTGGGTCTGTCGGCTAACCCGAAAGAGTGAAGCCGCTTCTCGCTCCGTATACGGCGAGCGAGATGAACAGGGTGATGACCACGACGACGATCAGCGACAGTCGCACCGCGTCGCCCGTTGCGACACCCACACCAACCGGCCCGCCGCTGGCGTTGTAGCCGTAGTAGGTGTGAACGAGCATGACGGCCACGGCCATCACGATCGCCTGCAGGAATGACCACAGCAGATTCGTCGGGACGAGGAAGGTAGCGAAGTAGTGGTCGTACAGTCCTCGGGACTGGCCGCTGAGGAAGACAGTGACAAACCGTGCCGCGAAGAACGACGCGAGCACCGACAGGGAATACAGCGGGATGATCGCGACCAGTCCCGCGACGATGCGGGTGGAAACCAGATAGGACACCGACCGAACCGCCATCGCTTCCAGGGCGTCGATCTCCTGGGCGACGCGCATGACGCCGAGTTGGGCGGTAGCGCCTGCGCCGATCGTCGCGGCCAGGGCGATACCGGCGATCACCGGAGCAATGATGCGGACATTGAGGAAGGCCGACAAGAACCCGGTGAGCGCTTCGATACCGATGTCGCCCAGTGACTTGAACCCCTGGACGGCGACGACGCCACCGGACGCCAGCGTCAGGAACGCGGTCACGCCGACCGTCCCACCAATCATCACCAGTGCACCCGTGCCGAGCGTCATCTCGGCGATCAAACGAACGGTCTAATTCCTTGTGATGCCACGGATCGTCGGCCACACCCCGTCGGACACCACGTACGCGACACGGGGCTGGTTGCATGACGCCGGCACCGTCGTGCAGCGCCGCGTGCATGACTCGTTTCTCCAGACTCTCGCAACCCTTCACCGGGTTCCCGTCAGTGAGGCGTCGTGGCTCGAACGGCCCGCAGGCGTCGGCGTCCTCGCCGAGCTGAAATGGTGGCGCGAGTACGCGAAATGGGGCACCGAGAACAAGGTTCCCGATCTGATGAACACGGCCTTCGACTGGCTGGTCCGTCACATGCCCGAGGAGACCGGCGACCTGAGTGTCTGCTGGAACGACGCCCGGCTGTCCAACGCGATCGTCGACGACGACGGCCAGATCGTCGGCGCACTGGACTGGGAACAAGCGTGCCTGTGTCCCGCCGAGACCGACTTCGCGTGGTGGCTGGCCACCCGCCGGCAGATGCTGGAGGTCAACGGGCTGGACCTCGACCCGGAGTTGCCCGGCTTCGACAGCCGCGACGAGGTCATCCGCCGCTACGAGGAGATGATCGGACGTCCGCTCGTCGACCTGCACTGGTATGAGGTGTTCGCCATGGTGCGGATGGGCTGCTGCATCCTTCGCACAGGAACTGCTCCGCAGCATCGGCCAGGGCGACCACTTCCTCACGCGCGCACCGATTCTGCCGGCGTGGACCATCGCGGACGTCCAGGCCTGAGCGCCATCCGCGAGCGACCGCAAAATGCCACCGTTAGACGGCGTGTCGGCGTACAGACTCCCCCTTGCACGCGGGGTGGGCCCCGGCTTGCGAGGGGAGTGCCCCCAGGTCGCTCGCGGTACTAGGTGACCAGCGGTCTAGGTGACCAGCGAGACGGAGTTAGCGCGGCGCAGCTTGCCCGACGGCGTCTTGGGAATGGTGCCGGGGCCCAGCACCACGACGTTGCGCGGACGCACATCGACCTCGGCGACCACCTCGTGTGCGACCTGGTGCTCGATGCGGCGCACCTCGACCGGGTCCTGCCATGCGTTCGACTCGACCGCGACGGCGAACGTCTCGCGGGAATGCCCGGCGTCCAGCCGCACCGCGACCGCGCAGCCCGGGCGCACCCCTTCGACCCGGCCGGCGGCCCGCTCGATGTCGGTGGGATAGATGTTGCGACCCGCCATGATGATGACGTCCTTGACGCGACCGCAGACCACGATATGACCGTTGTCCATCTGGTAGCCCAGGTCGCCGGTGTCGTACCAGCCGCGCTCGTCCTGGGCCGAGATGAAGCCACCCATGGTGATGTAACCGGGCGTCAGCGGCTCGCCACGCAGCTCGATGATCCCCACACCGCGGGCCGGCATCACATTGCCCTGCTCGTCGATGATGCGAGCTTCCAGGCCCTCAAGCAGCGGGCCCAGCGAGGCCAGCCTGCGGGTGTTGCCCTTGGTCGACGGGACCGCGCGGCGCAGCGCGGCGAGCAGGTCGGCGTCGACCTCGTCCACAACGAGGCCCGCGCCACACTCGGAGAACGACACCGCAAGCGTCGTCTCGGCCATGCCGTACGCGGGCAGGATCGCCTCGGGCTTGAGTCCGAACGGCTTGCCCGCATCGATCAGGTCGTCGACGTCGGCGGGTTCCACGGGTTCTGCACCGGACAACGCGAAGCGCAGCGTGGACAGGTCGAACTCGCCGGGCTTGGCCTGCCTGCGCAACCGCTTGGCAAGCAGCGCGTAGGCGAAGTTCGGCGCCGCGGTCATCGTGCCGTTGTACTTGTCGATGAGCCGCGCCCACAGCAGGGTGTCGCGCAGGAAGTCCATCGGCGTGACCTTGACCAGCTCGGCGCCGAAATACATCGGGATGGTCAGGAAGCCGACCATGCCCATGTCGTGGAAGCAGGGCAGCCAGCTGACCATGACGTCCTTGTCGACGTCGTACTCGGCGCCGATGAACATGGCCTCGGCGTTGGAATGAATGTTGCGGTGGGTGATCTGCACGGCCTTGGGCGAGCCGGTCGAGCCCGACGTCAGCTGCATGAGCGCCAGATCGTCCTCGCCGACGTCGACCGGGTCGATCGGATCGGCCGCCAGCAGGTCGGAGATGGTCAGGACCTTGATGCCCTGTTCCTCGAGCACGGGTATCGCGACCAGGAAGGGCTCGGAGACGATGACAGCCTTGGCCTCGATCATCTGGACGACCGTCATGGTGTCCTCGGCCCAGTGCATGAGGTCGGTCCGCGGGGTGGGCTGGTGCAGCATCGTCAGGCTGGCACCACGCATCCAGAGGCCCTGAGCGGTCGGGGCGATCTCCACGGGGAAGCCGGCCAACACGCCGACCGCGTCACCGAGACCGATGCCCGCGGCGGCCAGACCGCCGGCGATGCATCGTGCGCGCTCGTGTACCTCACCCCAGGTGTGGCGAATAGGCGCGTGCGGTTCACCGGTGACCATGCCCGTAGTGGCGGTACGGGCATTGCGGTACATCTTCTCGGTGAATCTGCTCACGAAAGCCTCCTCGGTTCCGCCGCGAATGCCACGGAGTAATGCTCCGCCAGGTAGACGGCGCTTTCGCGTAGGCGCGCACACGTTTGTGCAGCGGTTATGTCTCGAATCGGTGATGCGCTAGGGCGGGACGACCGCCCACCGGAGTGCCCGGCGGCAGAGGTCGTCGCGTCCGATGCTTGACCGCTAGTTTTCACCGTCGATCATCTTAAGCAACTCTTAAGTAACTGCCAAACTACAACGCCGATTGAGGCCTGTGTCACACCTGCGGCGTCGGCGCCGGGACCACCCGCGCGCCGTGCACCGGGCCGCTGGCCACCCGGACCGTGCGGCACACCCCCGCGCCGGCCAGCTCGGCGCCGACCTCGACGGCCGACGCGGCAGAGGCGCATAGGAACGCGCAGGTGGGACCCGAGCCGGAGACGATCCCGGCCAGCGCGCCGACGTCGGCACCGGCTCGCAGCGTGCGGCGCAGCCCCGGATCCAGGCTCAGCGCCGCAGGCTGCAGGTCGTTTCCCAGCAGCGGAGCGAGCGTGGCCGGGTCACCGGAAGCCAGGGCGGCCAGCACGGGTTCGGGGTCGTCGAGCCGCGGCGGCAGGCTTCGGTCGGAGCCGTCCGGTTCGCGCAGCCGGTCGATCTCGGCGAACACCGCGGGCGTGGACAGGCCGTCCTCGGCGAACGCCAGTACCCAGTGGAAGGTGTTCCTGGCCAGCACGGTCGCGAGTTCCTCACCCCGCCCGGTGCCCAGCGCGGTGCCGCCATGCAGCGCGAACGGAACATCGCTGCCCAACCGGGCGGCCAGTGTGTGCAGGTCCCGTCGCGGCACACCGAGCTCCCATAGCGAGTTCATGGCGACCAACACCGCGGCCGCGTCGGCGCTGCCGCCGGCCATGCCCCCTGCGACCGGGATCGACTTCTCGATGGTGATCGCGACGTCGGGTGCCCGCCCGACGTGCTCAGCCATCAGCTCGGCGGCCTGCCACGCCAGATTGCGCTCGTCGGTGGGCAGCGACTCGACACCCTCCCCGGCCATTTCCAGGGACAGCACGTCGGCGGTGCGGACGGTGACCTCGTCGAGCAGTGACACCGCATGAAAGACGGTCGTCAGTTCGTGGTATCCGTCGTCGCGGCGATCGCCGACCTCCAGGTACAGGTTGACTTTGCCCGGCACCCGCACGGTGATCGACCCGGTGGGGACCCACTCGGAGGCGGTGCTGCCGTTGGACACGGCACGACATTAGCGCTGGGACGCCCGCGGCAAGTGCCCAAGCGGTGAGAAAGGCCCAATGGACTGCCGATCTAGGGTGAAGTGTGCTTTCGGTCGGCGAGAGATTCGAGGGTTACGTCGTCGACGCGCCGCTGGGCCAGGGCGGATACGCCACCGTGTACCGGGCGCACCACGCCGCAGGCCCGGATCGCGCCGTCGCGCTGAAGATACTCGACGACCACCACCGTCGGGAGGACCAAACCGCCCGGCTGCAAAGGGAATTCGAGCTCGCGCATCAACTCGACCATCCACACGTCGTCAGCGTCTACGAATACGGCCCAGGCTGGCTCACCATGGAGCTGGTCGAAGGCGGGACGGCGACCGTTTTGCCCACGATGGGTGAACGGCTCCTCGCGCTGGCACAGATCGCGAGTGCGCTGGACTACACCCATCGGTGCGGAATCGTGCACTGCGACGTCAAACCGTCCAATATCCTGGTTTCCCAAGACTTTTCCCGCGCAGTGTTGACCGACTTCGGTGTTGCCCACACGGTCGTCGAGACCGTCTGGCATCATCCGACACACCTGGAAGCATCGCTGCCCTACACGGCACCGGAGCTCCTGCGGGGCCGACCGCCGTCGGCCCGCACCGACGCGTATGCACTGGCCTGCACCGCGGTCGAGCTGCTGCTCGGCGCACCACCGTTCTCGGCTGATTCGTCGATGGAACTGATGGACGCCCATCTCAGCCATCCCGTGCCGGGCTACTCGCGCAAAATCGCTTGGGTGCCACGCGCTTTCGACTCGGTATTGGGCAGGGCACTGGCGAAGATCCCGGACAGCCGGTACGACTCCTGCTCGGAGTTCGTCGCGCACCTCACCGATGCGCTGGAGCAACGCCCGGGTTAGGGCGATTCGGCTGGCGCCACCACACGCTTGGTCTGCGGGTCCCACACGCCCGAGCGCTCCAACAGCCTGACGAAGTCGGCGATGGACAGCGTCTCGCCCCGGCGCGATGGATCGATGCTGGCGGCCAGCAGCCGCCGCGCCGACTCGTTGCCGCTGCCCGCCCACTCGGCGAACGCGTTGCGAGACGTCTTGCGGCGCTGGGCGAAAGCGATGTCGATCAGGTTGAACACCTGTTGGCGGAATTCGGTGTCGGTGGGCCACGGCGAGGTCTCGTACCGGTCGATGCGGACCAGTCCGGAGTACACGCGGGGGATGGGCCAGAAGACCGTCGGCGACACCATGCCGTGCCTGCGCACCCTGCCGTAGAACCTGAGCTTGGCGCTGGGCACGCCGTAGTCCTTGCCACCCGGCTCGGCGGCGAGTCGCTCGGCCACCTCGGCCTGCACCATCACCATGACGGTGCGGATCGACGGGAACTCGGCGAGCAGGTGCAGCAACGCCGGGACAGCGACGTTGTACGGCAGGTTGGCGACCATCGCGGTCGGCTCGTCTCGCAGGTCACCCCGCTGCAGCGTCAGCACGTCGCGGTGCAGCACGTTCAGCCGGTTGATCTCGCTGTGCGAGTGCTCGGCGACGGTGTGCGGCAGCTGCCCTGCGAGTACCGGGTCGATCTCCACGGCGGTCACGTGGGCGCCCCGGTCGAGCAGCGCCAGCGTCAGCGAGCCAAGGCCTGGCCCGACTTCGAGAACGTGGTCACGACGGTTGATTCCGGATGCCGAAACCACACGGCGCACAGTGTTAGCGTCGTGAACAAAGTTCTGGCCGAACGACTTCCGCGGGCGAAAATCCAGCTCTTTGGCGAGATGCCGTATCTCAGTCCGACCAAGCAGACGAATTGTCAGGACGTCCCCAATCTTCCGCTACATGTGGGCCAGGCACCCCAACCTTGCCGCGCCCGAGTGACTTCAGCAATCGCGATCTGCTCCTCTTTTGTTGCCAGATCCGCCCTCGCAGCATACCTCAGACCCCCGTTCCGCTCCCAGGTGCCTTGTTCAAATTGCACCCCGCCGAAGTATCCGTTGCCGGTATTGATCGCCCAGTTGCCGCCCGCCTCACATTGGGCAAGCGCGTTCCAGGTTGCCAGGTTACTCACAGGGGGCACTTCCGTACCAGGCTTGGTGCCCACCCGCAGCACACCTTCGGTGGCCGGGGTGATGATGACATTGGCTACTGGCAGCCTTCCCGTTTCGACCCCGTTGACCTTAGAGATGGCAAACGTTACGTCCTGGACGCCGGCCTGCCCCGGGTTCTCCACGATCTGGCGACTGACATTCAGCGTGGGGTCATCGACCCGCTTGTTGTTCGGTGGCAGCGGCACCCGCTCGGTGAGCTTCTCGATCCGGATGCGGGTCACCTGAATCTGCATTCCCTCGACAACCGGGGAGGTGGCAGCGGGCACGACGGTGTCGCTTTGCTCGAGCGGAGCTCCCGCGGCGGCCAGCAGACCAGCTACGTTCGCGGCGGCCAGGCGAACGGTTCTGACGGCGCCGCCCTCGTTGATCTGCACGTTCTTGGGGCTCACCACGGGCAGCGACATGCCTGCCAGGGGCACGCGGCTGCCGCGCGACGCGGCCGCGGGCGCCGTGTCGGTCATCGACAGCTGAGCGAGGGCCTCGTCGACCGTGGACGCCGTCGTCCACACCTCGCGGCTGTCCTGACCGTCCAGGGAGATCTGCAGGGGCCGGCTGCGTCGCAGCACGATGGTGTCGGACTGGTGCACGGCCTGATCGCCGGCCGGGTAGAGGTCGTCACGGTCGCTGACGTCGTAGCCGTTCTCCGTGACAACGTCGATGACCCGCGACTTCATCGTGGAGACGGTCATCTGGGCACCGTCCACGGTCAGCGTGACGGTCTTGTCGGCCGCAACGGCTATGCCACCGGCGAAGGCCAGGGCCAGCAACATCGCGCAGACGAGCACCCGCAGATACGGCGACCGCGATTCGTGGAGTTTGTTCAATGCATTCAAGTGTCTGGTTATCCCGACTCCGACCCCGGTGTGCTCTCAGTGCCCGCGCGCTCGATCACAAGACGGTAACGAACTGGCCTCGGAACGGCAACTCCCGGCTGGGCTTCACGGCAGGGCCACCGGGAATCCGTAGACCAGGCTCGCAGTCGCCGAGGTCTCCCGGGCCAGGTCGGTGGCCGGCCGGTCGATCAGCTCGGCCAGCGCACGCACGGTGTAGGGCAGGCAGTACGGCTCGTTGGGTGCGCCGCGGTAGGGGTGCGGGGTCAGGAAGGGCGCGTCGGTCTCCACCAGAAGCTGTCCCGCCGGGATGAGCCTGGCCGCTTCGTGCAGCGCGCGGGCGTTGCGGAAGCTGACGGTGCCGGACAGGCTCAGCAGCCACCCCGCGTCGACACACGTGCGCGCCATCTGGGCGTCCGAGGCGAAGCAGTGAAAGATCACCGCCGGCGGCGCACCCTCCGCGCGCAGCACGTCCAGCACGTCGGCGTCGGCATCGCGGTTGTGGATCATCAGCGGCTTGCCGGTCCGCTTGGCCAGGTCGATGTGCCAGGCGAAGGCCTCGCGCTGCTGGCTCGGTGTGGCGCAGCCGTCCAGCCGGCCCGGCCAGTAGTTGTCCATACCTGTTTCCCCGACCGCGACGACGCGGGGATGGTCGACCAGCCGCTCGATGACGGTCTTGGCCTCGTCGGTGAGCGCGTCGGCACGGGTCGGGTGTAGCGCCACGGCCGCATAGACGCGCGGGTCCCAGTCGGCGGCGTCGGTGACCCAGCGCGCCGAGTCCAGATCGTCGGCGATGGTGACGACGGCCTGCACGCCGACGGCCGCGGCGCGGTCCACGATCGCGCGCACATCGTCGGCGTCGGAGGCGCCGCAGGCGTCGAGGTGGGTGTGCGCGTCGACCAACGGGCCCAACGGCTCAGGAGGCGGCGGCGCAGGGCGGGTGCTCACCGCAACACAATAAGGTGAGGTCAAGATGACTGAATCTGTCCCCGGCGCGAGGACGCGCACCCCAGGGCCCTTCTATGTGACCACCGCGATCACGTACCCGAACGGGGCCCCGCACATCGGGCACGCGTACGAGTACATCGCTACCGACGCGATCGCCCGCTTCAAGCGGCTCGACGGGTACGACGTGCGGTACCTGACCGGCACCGACGAGCACGGCCTGAAGATGGCCGAGACCGCCGCTGCCGAAGGCGTTCCCACCGCGGAGCTGGCCCGGCGCAACTCCGATGTGTTTCAGCGGGTGCAGGAGCAGCTGAACATCTCCTTCGACCGGTTCATCAGGACCACCGACGCCGATCACTTCGATGCCTCCATCGACATCTGGAAGAGGATGGACGCCAGCGGAGACATCTATCTGGGCTCCTACGCCGGCTGGTACTCCGTCCGCGACGAGACCTACCTCAGCGAGGACGAGACCCGTCTCGAGCCGGACGGCACGCGGGTCGCGGTCGACAGCGGCGCACCCGTCGTGTGGACCGAGGAGCAGACGTACTTCTTCCGGCTGTCGGCCTACGCCGACAAGCTGCTGGCCTACTACGAGGAGCATCCCGAGTTCATCGGGCCCGATGTGCGCCGCAACGAGGTGGTCAGCTTCGTCTCCGGCGGGCTGCGCGACCTGTCGATATCGCGGACGACGTTCGACTGGGGCGTTCCGGTGCCCGGCCACCCCGACCACGTGATGTACGTGTGGGTCGACGCGCTCACCAATTACCTGACCGGCGTTGGCTTTCCGGACACCGACTCGGAGACCTTCCGCAAGTACTGGCCCGCGGACCTGCACATGATCGGCAAGGACATCATCCGGTTCCACACGGTGTACTGGCCCGCGTTTCTGATGTCGGCCGGTATCGAACTGCCCCGCAGGGTTTTTGCGCACGGCCATCTGCTCAACCGCGGCGAGAAGATGAGCAAGTCGGTGGGCAACGTGGTCGACCCCGTCGAGCTGATCGACCGGTTCGGTGTCGACCAGGTGCGCTATTTCCTGTTGCGGGAGGTGCCGTTCGGGCAGGACGGCAGCTACAGCGACGAGGGCGTCATCACGCGGATCAACGCCGACCTGGCCAACGAGTTGGGCAACCTGGCGCAGCGGTCGTTGTCGATGGTCGCGAAGAACCTCGACGGCGTGGTGCCCGAGGCGGGCGAACTCACCGCCGATGACCGCGAGCTGCTGGCCGCCGCCGACGGCCTGCTGGATCGCGCGCGCGAGCATTTCGACGCGCAGGCGATGCATCTGGCGCTGGAGGCCATCTGGCGGGTGCTGGGCGCGGCCAACAAGTACTTCTCCGCGCAGGAGCCGTGGGTGTTGCGCAAGTCGGACCTGCCCGCGGACAAGGCGCGGTTCGGCACCGTGCTCTATACGACGATGGAAGTGGTGCGGATCGCGGCGCTGCTGTCGCAGCCGGTGATGCCGGAGTCGTCGGCCAAGCTGCTGGACCTGCTCGGCCAGCCCGACGACCAGCGGACCTTCGCCGCGATCGGCACTCGGCTGGCGCCGGGGACCGCGCTGCCCGCACCGGTCGGCGTCTTCCCGCGCTACCAGGTGGAGTGACCCAGCTTCCCCGCGAGCAGACACAGAATCGCATTATCGAGGCCCAATTCATGCGACTCTGCGTCTGCTCGCCCGGAGAAAGTGGAGTGACACGCATCACGTTCTGTCACGTCTCGACGCTCGGCGGTGTCTTGAGGGCATACCCGAGAGAACAGGAGACACCATGAACGGGAAGCGCACACACGTCGTCGTCATCGGCGGCGGATACGCCGGAACGCTCGCGGCCAACCATCTGCGGCTGCGCGCCGACGTCGACATCACGTTGGTCAACCCGCGGCCGAAGTTCGTCGAGCGGATCCGGCTGCACCAGCTCGTCGCGCGCACCGGCGAGGCCACCGCCGACTACGGCTCACTGCTCGGCGAGGGCATCCAGCTCGTCGTCGACAGCGCGACCCGGATCGACACCGCCACCCGCACCGTACAGCTGGCGTCCGGACGCGAGCTGGACTATGACTACGTCATCTACGCCGTCGGCAGTACCGGTGCGGCGCCCGCCTCCGTGCCGGGCGCGGTCGAATTCGCCCATCCCATCGGGGAATTCGAGTACGCCGAGTGGCTGCGCGACACCCTGGACCAGCTGCACCCGGATGCTCCGGTGACCGTCGTCGGCGCCGGTCTGACCGGCATCGAGACGGCGTCCGAGCTGGCCGAGCAGGGCCGCACTGTCACGCTGGTCTGCGGGGGTCAACTGGCCCCATCGGTGTCCGAACCGGGCCGCCGATCGATTGCCAAGTGGTTCGCCAAGCATGGCGTCGCGGTGCTCGAGGACGACGTGGTGGCGGAGGTCCGCGCGGACGCGGTGGTTCTCGCCGACGGAGCGGTGCGCCCCAGCGCGCTCACCATCTGGACGGCGGGTTTCGGCGTGCCTGCGTTGGCCGCCGACAGCGGACTGCGCACCGACGCGCTGGGCCGGCTGCTCACCGACGAGACGCTGACCAGTGTCGACGACCAGCGCATCGTGGCCGCGGGCGACTGCGCGGCGCCGTCGGGCCAGCCGCTGCGGATGAGCTGCCAGGCGGCAGGGCCGCTCGGTTTGCAGGCCGCCGACACCGTGCTGAGCCGCATCGCGGGCACCGACCCGGGCGCCATCGAACCTGTGTTTGTGGCGCAGTGCATCAGCCTCGGCCGTCGCGCCGCCACCCTCCAACCCACCCGCAAGGACGACTCCCCCAAGAACTTCTACGTCGGGGGTCGGCTCGTCGCCTCGGTGAAGGAGGCAATCTGCAAGGGCACGCTGTGGGGACTGCGCCGCGAGGCCAACAAGCCCGGCTCCGCGTTTGTCTTCAAAGGCGACAAGCGTCCATTGCAGCCCGCGGCTGATGCTCCTCAGGTGGTCACGGAATCGTGACCACCCAGGGCCCGATCGCCGGCTCGCCCGGCGGTGAACACGCCGAGCGGTTTACCCATCTGCGGCCGCTGCTGTTCACGATCGTCTACGAAATACTCGGTTCGGCAACGGAATCCGACGATGTGCTGCAGGACAGCTATCTGCGGTGGGCCGAAGTGGACCTCGCGACGGTACGGGACACCAAGTCGTATCTCGCGCAACTGGTAACCCGCCAGGCGCTCAACGCACTGCGCGCCGACGCCCGGCGCCGCGAGGACTACATCGGTCCCTGGTTGCCCGAGCCGCTGCTACTCGACGAATCCGACCCGTCCGCCGATGTCGTTCTCGCCGAGTCGGTTTCGATGGCGATGCTGGTACTGCTCGAGACGCTCACTCCGGACGAGCGGGCGGTGTTCGTGCTGCGCGAGGTCTTCGGGTTCGACTACGACGAAATCGCAGGCGCCGTCGGAAAGTCCGCGGCGAACGTGCGACAGGTCGCTCACCGCGCGCGTGAGCACGTGCAGGCGCGACGCAAGCGGTTCGAGCCCGCCGACTCCGCCAGGGCGGCCGAGCTGACCCAAGAGTTCCTCACCTCCGCGTCGACAGGCGATGTGGACGGCCTATTGACCCTGTTGGCGCCGGACGTCACCTGGACGGCCGACAGCGGCGGCAAGGCCACGGCGGCCCGCAGGCCAATCGTCGGCGCGACGAAGGTGGCAAACGTGCTCGTCGGCCTATTCCGCGTGGCGGCGCAACGCATGCCGGACATCCGATTCGAGACGGCGGAATACAACAGCGCGCCCGCGGTGGTCGTCTACAGCGGCGACCACCTGGAGGGCGTCTTCCTGGTCGAGATCAGCGACGGCAAGATCACGCACTTCTATGCGATGCGAAACCCTGACAAGCTGACCGGGATCACAGTCCCGAGGGCGATCAGCCGCTAGCTTTCTGTCACGCTTACCCGGTGCGGATAGAGCGGTTGGGCGACCTGGGCAGCGCCCCTGCGGTGCTGCGCGCGATCGCCTCCGCCGCCACCCGGTGCGGGCTGACCCCGCCCGCTGCGCTGATCGGCGAGTGGTTCGGCTCCGGGGCCGTCATCGCGCCGTCGTTGACGGCGTCCGCGGTGGGTGCCGAGGCGGTGTTCGATGTGCCCCCCGGATCGGCGGATGCGGGGGCGGTCGGCGGCGGCTGGTTCGGCTACCTTTCCTATCCCGATGCCGGTGCCGACGGGCGGCCGCCGCGAATTCCCGAAGCGGCAGGAGGCTGGACCGACTGCGTGCTGCGGCAGGACGGCGACGGGCAGTGGTGGTACGAAAGTCTTTCCGGTGCACCGATTCCGACGTGGGTATCCGACGCGCTGCGAAACCCCTTGCCGCCGAGCAGCTTCGACATCACCTGGGGTGACGCCAACCGGGACGCTCATCGCCGCGGTGTGCTCGAGTGCCTGGAGGCGATCGCCGCGGGTGAGGTCTATCAGGCGTGCGTGTGCACGCAGTTCGCAGGCAGGCTCGACATCGGAGCCGCAACGGCGGCGACATCCAGCACCGCGTCCGTCGATTTCTTCGCCGACGCCGTGGAACGCACCTCCCCCGCCCGGGCGGCGTACGTCGCCGGCGCCTGGGGTGCGGTGGCGTCGCTGTCGCCGGAGTTGTTCCTGCGGCGCGCCGGTGAGTCTGTGACGTCCAGCCCGATAAAGGGCACCCTGCCGCGGACGGCGGACCCTGCGGCGCTGCGGGCGTCGGTCAAGGATGTCGCCGAGAACATCATGATCGTCGACCTGGTCCGAAACGATCTGAGCCGCGTCGCGATGACGGGCACCGTGACCGTGCCCGAACTGCTCGTGGTGCGGCCCGCCCCGGGCGTGTGGCATCTGGTGTCGACGGTGTCCGCGCGCGTGCCGGTCGACGTGCCGATGGCCGCACTGCTCGACGCCGCGTTCCCGCCCGCATCGGTGACCGGCACCCCCAAAACCCGGGCCCGTCAACTGCTGTCGGGCTGGGAACCGCGTCGCCGCGGAGTATATTGCGGCACAGTCGGTTTGGCCTCGCCCATCGCCGGGTGTGAACTGAACGTGGCGATCCGCACGGTGGAGTTCGGTGCGGACGCGTCGGCCGTGCTTGGCGTCGGCGGTGGCATCACGGCGGACTCCGATCCCGACCGGGAATGGGACGAGTGCCTCGACAAGGCGGCACCGATCATTGGTATTGCCGACAGCGCTCCACGAGTATCTCCGCCAGCCGTACCGGCTCGCTGACCATCAGGCAGTGGCAGGTGTCCATCGGGATCAACGTCTGCACGCCGCCGATCGCGTCGATGCTCCTGCGCTGCGATTTGGCCGAGAGCGCGCGGTCGCGCAGGGTGAGTATCCACGTCCGCGGAATCTCGTCTAGCATGCCGCGACGGGACACCTTCTCAGCGAGCACTCGCGCCGACTCCGGGTACAGCTTGCCGATCATGAATCTGCGTCGAGCGCGTGGCACTCCGTTGAGGTAGGTGAATCGGGCACCCCAGGCGGGTGTTTCACTCAGGCCGCCCTTCCTGGCGTTGCGCCGAGCAGTCGGCGCCAGGGGCCCCGTCAGGGTGTCCACAATCGACTTGCCTTCGGGCGGGACGAACGCTGACGCGAAGACAATTTCGCGCACCTTTGACGATCCGAGCTTGGTCGCCACGCCAGGAACGGTCAGCCCGGCCACGGAGTGCCCGACGAGAATGATTTCGCCCAGGCTGGCGTCCTCGATATCGCCGACCACGGAATCCACGAAATCGGAGATCGTGACCGTGAACAGGTTGCCGGGCTTAGCGCAGCGCCCGGGTAGGTCTACGGCCAGCACGGTCAACTCCGGTGCCAGACGGCGGATTTCGTTGACTGTGAGTTCCCAGCTATTGGCGGCGAGGCCGCCGCCGTGCACCAGAACCAATGCGGGCAGTGCCATGGCACCTCCGGGTCAGTCGCGCGAACGCAGAACCGCATCGTAAAGCTCGCGCCGCGACGGCGCCCCAGGATGCTGCGAAATCACCTCGGCGCAGGCATCCTTCACGCGCGCACCGCCCGCCACCAAGACGTTCACCTCGGCCACCAGCGTTTCAATGTCGGCCCGCGGCTCCGCCCCGGCCAGCACAACGGTGATCTCGCCGAGGACACCGTCGGCCGCCCAGTCGGCCAGCTCGGCGAGCGAGCCGCGGACGATCTCCTCGTGTGTCTTGGTCAGTTCGCGGCATACGACGACGCGTCGCTCCGGGCCGAGCACCTCGACGGCGTCGTTGAGACAGGCCGCCAGCCGCCGCGGCGACTCGAAGAACACCGCGGTCCGCGGTTCGGTCGCCAGGCCGGCCAGCCAGGCCTTGCGAGCGGATCCCTTACGCGGCGGGAACCCCTCGAAACAGAACCGGTCCGACGGCAGCCCGGACACCGCAAGCGCCGTCGTCACCGCCGACGGGCCGGGCAGACAGCTGACGGGCAGTCCGGCGTCCACACACGCCGCGACCAACCGGTAGCCGGGGTCGTTGATGACCGGCATGCCCGCATCGCTGACCACCAGCACCGTCGCACCGCCGCTTATCTCCGCAACCAAGGCCGGCACCCGCGTCGCCTCGTTCTGGTCGAACAGGCTCACGACCTTGCCCGTGATCCGGACCTCGAGAGCCTGCGCCAGCGTCCGGACCCGGCGGGTGTCCTCGGCGGCCACCACTTCGGCGCTGCCCAGGGCCGCAATCAGCCGGGCGGAGGCGTCCGCAGGCAACCCCAGCGGGGTGGCCGCCAGCAGCAATCGACCGGGACTCATTGCGCACAGCCTACGATCTAGAAGCGTGACCGCCCCCGCCACCGAATCGCTATCGGCCGCGCGCTCGGTCCCCGTGATCAGCCCGGCGCCGCTGATGCCCGTCGCCGACTTCGGGCCCGTCGACCGACTCAACGGCTGGACGATGACCGCGGTCATCACCGCGCTGGCGGCAATGACGCGGTTCCTCAACCTCGGCTCGCCGACCGACGCAGGCACGCCGATCTTCGACGAGAAGCACTATGCGCCGCAGGCCTGGCAGATGCTGCACAACCACGGCGTCGAGGACAACCCCGGCTACGGGTTGGTCGTGCACCCGCCGGTCGGCAAGCAACTGATCGCGATCGGTGAGGCGATCTTCGGCTACAACGGGCTGGGCTGGCGGTTCACCGGTGCGGTGTTGGGCGTCATCGGAATCGCGCTGGTCGCGCGCATCGCACGGCGGATCAGCCGGTCGACGATGGTCGGCGCCATCGCGGGGCTGCTGCTGATCGCCGACGGGGTCAACTTCGTCGCATCCCGTACCGCGCTGCTCGACGGCTTCCTGGCGTTCTTCGTGATAGCGGCGTTCGGCGCGTTGATAGTGGATCGCGACCAGGTGCGGGAGCGGATGCACATCGCCCTGCTCGAGGGTCGCATCGGCGAAACCCCGTGGGGCCCGCGGCTGGGCGTGCGGTGGTGGCGCTTCGGCGCGGGTGTTCTGCTCGGATTGGCCTGTGCGACAAAGTGGTCCGGGCTGTACTTCGTGGTGTTCTTCGGGTTGATGACCCTGGCGTTCGATATCGCCGCGCGCAGACAGTACCGGGTTCCGCGGCCATGGCTGGGCACGCTGCGGCGTGACCTGGGCCCGGCCGTCTATGCGCTCGGACTGATTCCGTTCGGTGTGTATCTGGCGTCGTACGCACCGTGGTTCGCCTCGGAGACGGGGATCAACCGGCACGAGGTCGGTCAGTCGATCGGTCCCGGTGGATTCCTGCCGGACGCATTCCGCTCGCTGTGGCACTACACGTATGCGGCGTACCGGTTTCACGCCGGGCTGACCAACGCCGACGGCAACCATCACCCGTGGGAATCCAAGCCCTGGACGTGGCCGATGTCGCTTCGCCCGGTGCTCTATGCGATCGATCAGGATAACGTGGCTGGCTGCGGGGCGCAGTCGTGTGTGAAGGCCGTGATGCTGGTCGGCACACCGGCGATGTGGTTCATCGCGGTGCCCGTGCTCGGCTGGGCGCTGTGGCGGACCTTTGTGAAGAAGGACTGGCGCTACGGGGCCATCCTGGTCGGCTACAGCGCGGGCTTCCTGCCGTGGTTCGTCGACATCGACCGGCAGATGTACTTCTTCTACGCGGCCACCATGGCGCCGTTCCTGGTAATGGCCATCGCCATGATCCTCGGGGACATTTTGCATCAGCCGAACCAGAGCGCCGAACGACGAACGCTCGGGCTGATAGCCGTCAGTTGCTATGTGGCGATTGTCATCACGAACTTCGCCTGGATGTATCCGATTCTCACGGGCTTACCGATTTCAGCGTCGACCTGGAACATGCAGATCTGGCTGCCCAGCTGGCGGTAGGTGCGCCGTCCCTAGCGCCCATTCCTACTCCACAGTCGTGTTCTGCTGTCCCGTCGCGTTGTCCACAGCCCTGAAGTCGATCTCGGCCGTAGGAAGGCCGACTGTCGGTCGCTGGGAAGACCATCGCGGGTATGCAACCATTTCTCGGCTCCGAGGCCCTCGCGGCGGGTGTCCTGACTCGCGGTGCGCTGCGGTGGAACTTCACCGCCGTGCACCCAGACGTGTACCTGCCGAACGGCGCCCCGAGGGATCTTTACGTCAACGCGGTCGCCGCGTGGCTGTCGACTAAGCGCACCGGCATTATCGCGGGAAAGGCTGCCGCCGCGTTGCATGGCGTCAACTGGATAAAGGACACGGTGCCGATCGAATTGATCGCCAGGCACGGCAAACGACGACCGGGAGTCGTCGTCTATGAAGAAAGGATCGACGACGACGAGGTGATCCAGAGGGAAGATCTCCGGATGACGACGCCGGCACGCACGGCCCTGGATCTGGCCAGGCGTCTTCCCCGCGTCGAAGCGCTGGAGCACCTCGATGCAGTGGCAGCCAAGACTAGCGTCACACCTGCCGACATCGGCCTGTTGGAGGACCGCTACCGGACCGCACGAGGTATCAGGGCGGCGCGCGGAATAGTCGGCCTGATGGACCCGGGTGCCTACTCGCCGAGCCAATCCCGGCTGCGCCTGATGATGCTCGATGCCGGTCTGCCCAGGCCGCGCACAAGCATCATGCTCAAGGACGACCTGTGGGAGGCAACTCTTGCCATGGGTTGGGAGGGGCCCATGGTGGGCCTCGAACACGTGGATGATCTCGCGATTCTGAACCCGGTGCAGCGAATCGCACGCGATGAACTGTTCCAACGACTCGGGTGGTTTCGTATCCTCGCTCATCACAACCATTCCCGAGCCTCCATCGTGAATCGGGTTCGCACAGCAATACGCCGGCGCGCGTGGGACCTAGAGCGGATCGCGGGCGGCGGGGCAGGACATACACCGGGGGCCGCCGCGGCCGGTGCCGAGCTCCCACGCCGCAATGGGTAGCACCTCGACGCCCGAATCCCGCAGCCGCGCATTGGTTTCGACGTTCCGCTCGTAGGCCACCACGACACCGGGGGCCAATGCCAAGGTGTTGTTGCCGTCGTCCCACTGCTCCCGCTCGGCGGTGACGGGATCCAGGCCCGTCGCAATCACCCGCAGTTTCTCGATCTGCATGGCGTCCGCGGCGGCCTCGAGAAACGGTGCGGCGTCGTCGATCTTCACGCCGCCGTTCCCGTTGCGGTGGATGGTGAACGCCGACAACGAGTCGACGATGTTCGGGTACATCACGACGGCGTCGGTGTCGACCATCGTGCACACCGTGTCGAGGTGCATTTGCGCGCGCTCCTGGGCAATCGGCACCGCGAGCACCGTGTGGGCGAGATCGTCGTCGAACAGGCTGCGCGCCAACGCCTCCGCCCCGGCCGGTGTCGTCCGCTCCCCCACCCCGACGGCGACCACCCCCGGCGCCAGCAGCAAGACGTCGCCGCCCTCGACCGGCGCGGAACGTGACTCGTAGGCACGCCGGACCCCGAGAAACCGCGGATGGTGGGCATAGATCAGGTCGGTCAGTGACGTCTCGCGGATCCGGGCGGGCAGCGCCAGCGAGGTGATTGCCACCCGCGGCCCGATCCAGAACGACGAGTCGCGGGTGAACAGCAGGTTCGGCAGCGGTTCGATCACGAAGTCACCGCCGTGATGCATGCGCCGGACCAGTGACACGTCACCGCCGGCGATCGGCAGCTCGGTGAACGTCATGCCCGCCATCAGCACATGTGCCAGACCGGCCGGTTCCAGTGTCCGCAGATACGACGAAAGCTGCTGCGCCAACGGCAATCCCAGGCGCCGCGAGTCCACCGCGGCCGAGATGCCGTGCATTCGGGCGGCGCCGCTGGACAGCGCCTCGGTCAACAGGTCGGCCAGCAGCAGCACCTCGACCCCGCGTGAGCGCAACAGGTCGGCGAACGCGTCGTGCTCCTCCTGCGCCTTGGCCACCCAGGGCAGCCCGTCGAACAACAACGCGTCATTGTTGCGTGGCGTCAGCCGCTGTAACTCGGCGCCCGGGCGGTGCAGGATGACCACCCGCAGCGCCCCGACCTCGGAGTTCACCCCCAGCGTTGGCTCGGACACACCTAGCACCGTAGCGCGATCGGCCACCTCAACTTACGTTGAGGTGTATGGACATCCACGAGCTGACGCCGGGCGAGATGGCCGACCGCAGCGGTGTGGCCATTTCGGCACTGCACTTCTACGAACGCGAGGGTCTCATCGCCAGCCGTCGCACGTCGGGCAATCAACGCCGCTATGCCCGCGAGACGCTGCGCCGGGTGGCGTTCATCCGGATGTCGCAACGGCTCGGCATCCCGCTGGCCCGCATCCGGGCAGCGCTCGCGACACTGCCCACCGACCGCGTCCCGACCAGCAAGGACTGGGCCCGGCTCTCCGCCGGCTGGCGCCAGGACCTCGACGACCGCATCGTGCACTTGCAGCGGCTGCGCGACAACCTGACCGGCTGCATCGGCTGTGGCTGCCTGAGCCTCAAGACCTGCGCGCTGTCCAACCCCGGCGACATCCTCGCCGAACAAGGCCCCGGCGCGGTTCGCCTCTGACCATTCGAACGCGTGTGCGATAAACTGCCCGCATGGAGGTGGCGATCGTAAGCCTCGGTGCGACAAGGGTTTTCGCGCTACGCCCGCGCGGCGGCGGCAAGTCGCTTCGACTGCAGCATCGGCACGGCGGCCTGCTGGTGATGGGCGGCTCGTGCCAGCGAACGTGGGAGCACTCCATCCCGAAGACCGCCAAACCCACCGGTCCTCGGATCAGCATCCAGTTCAGGCCGTACGACGTCCGCTGAGTCTCAACCCTTGACCGCGGTCACACCTGCGGCGAGCAGGTCACCTGCGCGCTTGGTGTCGACGGGGACCACCGGTTTGTCGGGAACGACGAGCGGGTTGGCGGTGACGATCACCAGGAAGGTGCCGAACCTGGCGACGTAGTTGTAGAGCTCACCGGTCCGTGGCTTGCCATTGACCGTCGTCTGCACCACGCGATGAGCGCCGCGCGTGGCCACGCCGTCGATCTTGGGCGCGTCCACGACCTCGACGAGGCCCCGTAGTCCCGGACCGGTGTAGGAGACCTTCTGGCAGTTCGGCGCCGGGTCATCGGCCGGGACTGGCTCCGACGTCTCCACTGCGATCACGATGAACCGGTTGCCGTCGCCCTCCCCGGTGATGGCCGACATGTTGCCCTTCACACCCTCGGGCAGAACCTGCTGGTTGGCGAACTGCCCGCAGTCGGCCGGCTCGAACTTGATTCCCTCCGGCAGCTTCTGCGGTTCGAGGAGTTGGGGATCGATACCGGCAGGGGCGATATCGGTGACCTTGAACGGCGGTGGAAAGTTCGACCGGACGTTCTTGATATTCGCGATGTCGGCCTGCGACAGGTCCGGCTCGGCCGATTCGGCGGAGCTGCACGCGGCGAGTGCGCCAGCGCATGCGATGACGAGCACCGCCCTCGGGTTCAGCATCGCCGCCAATGTACCCGCAGGCACCGCTTCATCCGCGTAACGCCGACACCGTTTTGACCAATAGATCGGCGGCGAATTCTTGGCCGAGTGGAGGATTCGGCGATCCCGGGTCGGTCACCACCGTGACGAACGCCAGATACTCGCCGAGGTAAGCACTGAACGTGCTTGCCGTCGACGTGGTCTCCGTGCCCCCCTCCACGACGGTTGTGGCGACGGTGGCCATGCCGACGGTGGTAGCCCCGTCGATCGATGGAGCATCGACCAGGCTGACGGTGCCGGTGGTGTTTCCCGACATCACCGTCCACTGCCCGCATTCGGCGAGCACCGCCTGATCGAGAGTGACCGGCGCCGTCGGAGATCCGGTCACGACGGTGTGCACGATGCCGCCGGGACCCGATCCCGACCAGCCTCTCGTCGTTGCAGCATCACCTGCCGGGCTGGCCAGCACCCCACACGAGGCGGGTTCGGTGACAAAGCCGGGACCGAAGCCCCAGAACATGACGGGTGAGGCGGGACCCGACAGGTCTGCCACCTCATAGCCCACCGGCAGTTCGCCACGTGCTCGGGTGATGTTGGCGGGGTCCACCCGGGTGGCCGCGCCGGACGATTCGGGGGTCGACGTCGCGGGCGACGTGCCGGGCTGGCCGCACGCCGTGACGACGCACAGCACCACCAGGATGAACCCGAACCGGCCCACGCCCGTTGATACCACAGAGGACGCTCAGGAAAGGCCGGCAACACTTTGCGCGCTTCGAGCGATCAAATAAGGGGTCGGATCGATCAAAAGTACGGAGACTGTCATGCGCGCAGCGTGGGGTGTGACAGGGGGGATCGTGGCGGCGGGTGTGGTGCTCGCCCCCGGGGTGATGGCAACGGCGCAACCGATTGCACCGGGTAACGCGTGGGCGACCATCAATCAGCTGGAGGCCGCCGGATACGACGTGAACATCGACCGCGTGGGCAGCGCTCCCATCGAGCAATGCATCGTCACCAGCGTGCGGAATCCGCATGACATCACCCGCACGATTCGGGTGGACAACGGCAAGGGCAGGGACCGGGACCGCGAGTGGGTGACCGTCATCGTCCGCCGCATAATCACCGTCTCGCTCAACTGCGACGTCTGACGGGCTGTAACGGTTCTGGGGTGGGCGACCACTCCAGGGCATGACATCGAAGAAGATCGGCCTCGGCACATTGGCCGCAAGTGCACTGGCTTCGGCCGCAATCGGTCTGGCCGCAACCGCAAACGCCGCCCCGACGGCCCCTTCGGCGGTGGAGTCGACGATCGGTGAACTGCAGATGCGCGGGTATCACGTGATCGTGAACCGCTCTGGAACCGCACCGCTCGACATGTGCTCGGTCAGCTCGGTGCGACCGGGCCAGACGTTCACCCGGATGGACTCCGGCTCCGGGGCGCCGGGGGCCAACGACGACATCATCACCACGGTGACAAGCAAGACTGTCTTCCTCGACGTGACCTGCTGACCACAACCCGACGCGAAGAGGGACGCCAACTCGGGCGTCCCTCTTTCTCTTAATGGCTCAGGCGGCGGGAGCCGGGCTCTCCTTCGGTGGCGCTTTGCTCGCCTCGCCGTCGTCGTCGCCCGACTCGGATTTCTGCCCGGTCAGCGCGTTGACGATTCGCTTCAACGGCCCTTCGCCGTTCGGACGGAGCCCCGCCAGCGGCCTGGGCCGGTCGACGCCGATCGAGTCACGCAGCCGCTCGAATGGACGTCGGTTGACGCCATCGGGAGCTTCATCGCCCTCCTCGGTGACATTGCCGATTTCGTCGGCTTTCTCGTTGAGGTTCAGTTTGTTGTTACCGACTTCCGGCTGCCCGAACGTCTGAATCGACTCTTGTGTCAACGAGTAGTCACCGGCACCGGTGGGGATACCGACGTTGTCCTCTGCCGGCAGGCCCGTCGTCTTGTCATAGACCGGCCCGCCGACGCCGAACGGGCGGTAGACATCCGCAGTTCCGAGCGGACGGAAACCGCCTCCGGCCTGTTGCACGGTGTCGTCGATGCCGACCGGGATGGCACCCAGCATGTTGCCGACGAGAGCGACCGGATTACCGATGGGGCTGAGCTGGAACTGCGCGTGCTCGCCGGGGCTCAGGTCACGTCGGTACTTGTCCTCGATCCACACCCGCAGCAGCGCGTCCGGAAGCGCCAGCACCGGTCCGGGAACACCGGCCTGCTCTGCCAGCATGAGCAGCGGAAGCCGTGGCGCGGTGACCATGTAGTAGGTGGTGTCGCCGTACGTGTCCTGGTAGATGACATTGTGGTCAGCCGGAAGCTCGCCTCCTGGCGCGATCGACCTGGCCGGCATATTTCCATGCAAGAGGGCGTAGGAGGCGATCGAATTCGCGAATGCCAAGGGGGAGAGCCGAGCGGGTGCGTCGCCGCCGAGGATGTCGTACTGCTGTGCGACATCGATTGTCGGGAAGACGAGGTCACCGGGGACGTCGCCAGGAGAGCACGGGTCCGCGGACGGGCAGCTGTTCTCAGTGGGCCCGTAGAACGTGATGCCGATTATCGGGATGGTCAAGCCCTCAAACCCGCGCGCCAGGATGCCACCGTTCTTCCGCATGGGATTCGAGACGATGACGAACCGGGTGCCGTCCAGGTCGGTGTCGGTGTTCTCGTCATTGATCAGCTGGTTCTTGACCAGCGAAGCGACGACGGCGCTTTGCGAGTAGCCGAATCCGACAAAGTCCGTGTCGGCGTTCGCGGGAGGGGCCGTGTCAGGCGAATCGACACCGTCTCGGTCGTTGTAGACGCATGTCCCGTTCGTCGCGCCGAGGCAGCCCCCGAGACTGGATACACCTGCCTCCACCGAATCGTCGAACGTCGTCGTACCGAACACCGGGGAGAACTCCGCCGGGTAGATCACCGCATAGGTTTCGATCGGCTCGTCGGGATCGGCGCCGGGAATGATGTAGTGGTCGGTCGCCTGGCCCATGTACATGTTGACGAAATCATCCGGGTCCGTCGGAAAAGACAGCGGATGCTGGGTGCCACCCATGATCAATGCCGTCGTAGCCAGTAGCTGAACGGCGGTCGCGATCGTGTACGACACCGCCAGCGCGGGCACGGCGATCAGCGCCACCAAAATTACAACCAGCGAACGCGCGATCACCTTCATGTCCGAACCTTCCCCTTGCCACACCGCGTGATGTCACTGCGACCCTACAGCGACGGTACCGCGAGACCGCTCCGGCCTCCCACTCGCAGCACAGATGCATCTTGCCGCACCGACGGCCAAAAGTCAGCGAAACTCCGAGGGTTTTCCGGCAGGAACAGATTCCCGACAATGTAGACGCAAAAAGCGGGCGGAGCCGCCGAGCTGGGCAAACCTTCCGCGCGTCCAATTCGATCCAATCCGCTGAAGGTTCGGCTTCGCGGCGATTTCGGTTACATCGAGGGTTTGCCGACCGTAGGCTCATGGCGCAGATTTCAACTGACACGGGAGACCCAATGACAACAATGAGGGCTGGCGGTATCGCGATCATGGCCGTCGTACTCGGCCTTGCCATGGCAGGCTGCGGATCTGATGAGAAAAAGGAAGAGGCGGACGGCTCGCAGGTAAGCACCTCGTCAAGTGCAGCCCCGACCACCACGAAGGCTCCCTACGCCCAATCCATTCCGGACTACATCAAGCAGAACGGCATCACCGAAACACCGGTGAAGCGGGGCGATCCTGGGTCACCGGAAATCATCCTTCCGTTCCCGCCTGGCTGGGAGGACTTGGGCCCCGCGACACCCGAGTGGGCGTGGGGCGGAATCAAGTTCACCGGCGACCCGGCGATGGCCGCCAGTCCGCCCACCATCATTGCCCTCCTCTCCAAGCTGTCCGGCAACGTCGACCCGGCCAAGATCCTCGAATACGCCCCAGGCGAGATGAAGAACCTGCCGGGGTACGAGGGCGACGGGACCGGCTCCGCCAGCACACTCGGCGGGTTTGACGCCTGGCAGGTCGGCGGCACCTACATGAAGGAAGGCGCGAGGCGAGCCGTCGCGCAGAAAACGGTGACGATCCCCGGCAAGGACGGCCTGTTCGTCCTGCAGCTCAACGCCGACGGCACCGAGGATCAGATGGGTGTGCTGATGGACGCCACGACGATCATCGACGAGCAGACCAAGATCACGCCGGCACCGTGACCGCTGCAGCGACTTTGTCGCTCAGAGATGGGCACTGCGACACTCAGTCTCGAGCCGCTGTGGCAGTAGCCAGCGTGCCGTGACGAATCAGGCCCGCGACACCGCCGAAGCATCTGCCACCTGCTCCGCCGTCGGTCGCACGCCGGTATAACGCTCGAACTGCTCGGCGGCCTGCAGCGCGATCACCTCGCCGCCGGTGATGACCTTCACGCCCGCTTCGCGCGCGGCGGTGATCAGCGGGGTCTCCGACGGCAGCGCGACCACGTCGAAAACGGTGTCCGCCTTGGCGATTGTGGAAGCGTCGAACGCAACCATCCGCTCCTCCGGACCTCCGGCCATCCCGACCGGAGTCACGTTGACGATCACATCTGCGGTCCGCGATCCGACCTCCGGCACATAGTCGTAGCCCAGCCGCTCCGCCATTGCCTCACCGGTCTCCGTGTTGCGGGCGACGACCAGACCGTCGCGAAAGCCGCTGTCCCGCAACGCCGTACCCACCGCCCGTGCCATCCCCCCGCTGCCATGGATCAGCACCGACTGGGAGCAATCCAGCCCATGCTCCCCGATGAGCCGCTGCACGGCGATGTAGTCGGTGTTCGATGCGGTGAGGCGCCCGTCGTCGTTGACGATCGTGTTCACCGCATTGATGGCCTCTGCCGAAGCCTCTACCGTGTCGACGAGCGCGATGACATCCTGCTTGAAAGGCATCGACACCGAGCATCCCCGGATACCGAGCGCCCGCACCCCGCCGATCGCGGCCACGATGTCGGTTGTGGTGAACGCCTTGTAGATGAAGTCAAGACCCAGCAGGTCGTACAGATAGTTGTGGAACCTGGTGCCGATGTTGCTCGGCCGAGCCGCGAGCGAGATGCACAGCCGGGTGTCCTTGCTCAGCGGCGACCGCATCAGCCGACCGCGCTCATGACTTGTCGTGCGACACCGTGGATTTCGCGGTACATCTCTCGCGTCATCGGCAGGTCGCGCAATGCAGGCACGTCGATCGTCGTCGTCACCACACCGACATCTTCTCGCTCCCACTGCGCGTCATACCGATCCAGGATCTTGCGCATCGCAAGGTTCTCGGAGAGCACTCGCGCCGAGAACCGTCGCACGCCGTCACCGCGTGCCGCGACGGCCAACGCGGCCATCAAGAATGAGCCGACGCCACGGCCCTGGTAGTCATCACCGACGATGAACGCCACCTCCGCGAGGGTGGGATCGCTTGCGTCGCGGACGAACCGGGCATCGGCCACCACCGGACCGTCCTTCCCATCCGTCATCACCCACACAAAGTGGTCCTTGTAGTTGACCTCGAACAAGTAGGCCATCAACGACTTGTTCGGCGTGCGTGTCGTCTGGAACCGGCGGTACAACGTGTCGCTCGAGAACTCGATAGGACCGTGCGTGGTGCGCTCGCTGTCGCCCGGCAACACCGGGCGCAGGTACAGCTCGGTGCCGTCGCGCATGCGTACCGGGATCGGCGTGATGAACGCGGCGAGCCGCTGACGCGCCGTCCGCACCAGTTTGTCCATCATGCCCGGGACGTCGAGCATGGTGGCGAAGGCCTCGTGGCCGCCGACCCACCCGGACAGCGGTTCGGTTGCGACGACGGTCGCGGTCCGCGGTGCGTCCCGCAACAGCGCGATCTCACCGACGATCAGGGGCGGCGACAACTCCGAGACGGTGGGCACACCGTCGCTCCCGGTATGCGTGACCTCCGCACGCCCAGAACCGATCAGCAGGAACGACTGCGCATGCTCCCCCTGGCGCATCAAGACCCGGCCCGGCGCCGCGTTGAGCGGATGCAGTTGCGCCGCAAGCGGCACCAGGGCATCCGGAGGGCAGCCCTCGAAAACGTCGAGGGCAGCGAGTTCGTCGGCGCTGACGGCCGTCAGTCCGGCCACCTCCCGAGGCTACGGTGTGGCCGCGGCGGGGAGCAAGGACGCGCGGACCCCGTCATGCTTGCCCTTCGGGCGCGGAGAAGTGCGTGGCCTCCGACCGTCCGCGCAACACCTCGCTGCCCTTGGCAGCCCAATGTCTGCGTTCGGCCGCATCGGCGCGCTCAATCGCCGCCGACGAGCACAGGATTCGCCGATCCGACGTCTTCGCGAGATCGGCGAGCCGCGCGGCCTCGTTCACCGCGTCGCCGATCACCGTGTACTCGTAGCGATTTTCGGCACCAATGTTGCCCGCGAAGACCGAACCCGCCGAGACGCCGATACCAAAATCGACAAGCGGCAGCTCGCGCAACTGCTCGCCCAGGGTGCGCGCGGTCGCCAACGCCGCCGTCGCCGCACCGCTACTCCGCAGCGGCGCCCCGAAGACCGCGAGCGCGGCGTCGCCCTGGAACTTGTTGATCAGCCCGTCCCGCTCGTCGACGGCGTTGACGACGATGCGGAAGAAGTCGTTGAGCACCTCGGCGACCTGCTGCGGCGGATGGCTCGCCGCCAACTCTGTCGAACCCGTCAGGTCGATGAACAGGATCGCCGCCTCCTGGACGTCTCCCGTCATCGATACGCCCTCCTCGATGGCGCGACGGGCGACGTTGGTACCGACATGGCGGCCGAACAGGTCGTGTACCCGTTCGCGTTCGGCCAGTCCGGCGACCATCCGGTTGAATCCGACCTGGAGCCTGCCGATTTCGGAACGCTCGAAGACATCGACGGCGGAGTCGAAACTTCCGCGCTCGACCTCGGCCATGGCGTCGACGACTTCGCTTATCGGGTCGGAGATCGACCTCGACGTCAGGATCATCGTCGGCATTCCAAGAAGCACCGCCGCGAGCGCCACTACCAGCACCGCGATCTCCACCGACGCCGTCTTCGGAATGAGCCAGCCGTTCGACCGGACGACGACCAGCGCCACGATGACGCCGCAGGGCAGCGCGCTGCACAGCAGCCACAGCAGGATCAGCCGCGCCAGCACCCCGGGTGCGGCGACTAGCCGCTCGGAAGCTTGGGTGGCTGCGGCAAGAATCGGTCGAATGATTTTCATGGTCAGCAGAAGGCCGATGCCCGATGCTGCAGATCCGCCGAGCGCGACACCGAGAGCGGTCGCCCCGACGACGCCGACCCCGCCGTTGATGTTGAGCAGGATGGACAGCGCGCCGCTGACAACCCATGTGCCCGCAAGGAGCGCGGACTGGCGACTGAGCAGTCTGGTCAACGCTCGGCGCTGACGATCGTCCGGTTCGAGGCCCGCGATGTACCAGCGCAGCGTCGGCGTGATGATCAAGATGCCGCCGACCGCGACCACAGCCGTTCCGACCGCGACCAACACCGCAGAGATGACGATGTTCCGCTGGGTGAAGTAGTTCTGTGCCCCGCTGAGCGCCTCGCCACCGAGTGGTATCAGGATGGCGACGGCCGCGGTGACCGACAGCAGATAGGCGAGTGCGAGGCGGCCCGCATAGTTCATCGCCAACCTGCTCATGTGAACAAGGTAGCGATGCTCAGCTACTCAGGGATCGGCTTGAACTCGAGGTGCAGTTCGGCCAGCCCGCGCATGATGAACGTCGGTTCGTAGGAGTAACGACGCGCATCCGCCGGGCCGTGGTGTTTCTCGGAGACCCTGAAGTCGGTCATCCGGTCCAGGATTCTTTCCAGCGAGATCCGGCCCTCGGTCCGCGCCAGTGGCGCTCCCGGACACGAGTGGACGCCGCGGATGAAGGCAATGTGCTCGCGCACGTTGCGCCGGCCGGCGTTGAAGGTATCGGGCTCTTCGAACTTCCGGGCATCTCGGTTGCACGCTCCGGGCAGCAGCATGACCGTTGTTCCTGCCGGCACCTCGACGCCGCCGACGGTGGTCGATGTTCGCGCCATCCGGAAGTGAGCCTTGACCGGGCTCTCCATCCGCAGCGTCTCCTCGAGGAACGAGGGGATGCGGCTGCGGTCCTCCCGTAGATAGGTCTCGTATTCCGGGTTTTCGGCGATGATTCGCATCGCGGAGCTGACGAGCTTTGTCGTCGTTTCGGTTCCGGCCGCAAAGAGGAACGTCGACAGGTTCATCACGTCGACGATGTCGGGTGTCGACCCGTCTTCGTACTTGGCCTCCGCCAGCTCGGTCAGCACATCGCCGCGCGGCTCACGCCTGCGATCCTCGATGTAGGCGTAGAACTTGTCGTTCAGCCACTGCAGCGGATTGTGCGCGGTGGGCGTCTCTTCGCCGAGCGCACCGACCTGCTCGGTCGCGAAGACCGCACGGAATTCGTCGTGGTCCGCTGCCGGCACGCCCAACAGGTCGGCGATGACCAGAAGGGAGAACGGTTTTGCGTAGTCATCGAGAAACTCGCACTCGCCGCGGTCGATGAACGTATCGAGCTGGTGGTCGGCCAGCCGCCACATGAAGTCTTCGTTTTCCTTGAGGCGCTTGGGAGTAATGAGCTTGTTCATCAGTCCACGGGTGCGGGTGTGCAGCGGTGGATCCTGGGTCGTGATGTGTTCGGCCATCGGCACATTGGCCCTGTGTTGCTCGATCAGCTCCGAGACGTCGTCACCGCCCGGGCCGAAGGGAAGCCCCGAGAACGGGCCCGCGACCGAGATGCAGGAGGAGAACGCGGGGTCCTTGTAGACCGCCATCGCCTCCTCGTGACCGGTGACGGCAAGCACCGCGAATTGGGAGGTCGGCGTCACCGGGCATTTCGAACGCAGGTGATCGAAGAAGGGGTACGGGTCCGGCACAAGTGATTCGTCGGTGAAGAAGTCCACCGAGTCGTAGTCGGTCACAGGATGCTCCTTTCCTCTGCGCGAGCAGACGCAAAAGTCCCCGACGCGCCGAGGATTTGGGTGCTTTTGCGTCTGCTCACGGGGAGAGGGTGGGTGTGTCGAACAGAACCGGCAATGCGGTCGGTGACCGGAAGGCCTGACCGCGGATGTAGGGCTCGTCGGCCGCGGGATCCAGCCGTAGATTGGGCAGGCGGTCGAACAGCAGATTGAGCGCCACCCGCATTTCCAGTCGCGCCAGATGCATGCCGAGGCAGACGTGAACGCCGTGCCCCCAGCCGATATTCGGCTTGACGTCGCGGAAGATGTCGAAGCGGTCCGGATCGGGGTAGCGCTCGTCCTGCCGGTTGGCCGCACCAAGAATCGGCATCACCGACGAGCCGGCAGGGATCTTGACTCCGCCGAGTTCGGTGTCCCGGCTGGCCACCCGCGTGATCATGATCAGCGGCGGCTCCCAGCGCACCGCCTCTTCGATCGCCTGCGGAAGCAGGGACCGGTCCGCACGGACCGCGTCGAGCTGTTCCGGATTCGACAGCAGTGCGAACAGCAGGTTGCCCAGCGAGCGGTAGGTGGTCTCGACGCCCGCGGGAAGCAGCAGCCGCAGGAACGAGAAGATCTCCTCGTCCGACAGCTTCTCTCCGTCGATCTCGGCCGCAGCCAGGCCGCTGATCAGGTCGTCGCGGGGTTCCTCCCGCCGGGCGGCCAGGATCGGCGCGAAGTACTCGGCCAGCGCCTGGGATGCTTCGCGGCCGCGCTCGGGGTTGACGGTGAAGGACAGCAGCGAGATCGACCAGCGCTGAAACTGCGGGAAGTCCTCCTGCGGAAGGCCCAGCAGGCGGGCGATGATCTGCGTCGGATAGGGAAAGTTGAACTCCTTAACCAGATCTGCGCTGCCGCGGTCGACGAATCGATCGATAAGGGCGTTACCGACCTTGACCACCAACTCGTCTTCCCAGCGCGCCAACGCCTTCTGCGAGAAGGCCTTTGACACCAGCGCCCGGTGCCTGCCGTGCTCCGGCTCGTCCATGCCGAGCATGACGTGCTTGCCGAAGACGTCGCCGAATGCCTGGATGATGATCGAGGACGAGAACGTCTCGTTGTCCCGCAACATCTGCTGAGCGTCTTCATAGCGGTACACCATGAAGATCGGCTTGCCTTCCTCGCCCGGTATGCCCGGAATCTCGATGCGCTGCACGGGTTCCTCGCGTCGCAACCGCGCGAGTTCGGTGTAGGGGTCTCGCACATCGCCGGAGACGAAGTCGTCGAATTCCCCGAAGTCCTCGAGATCGTCGAAAAGCTGCACAGAAAACACTCCTTAGGCTGGGTAGGCCACGGACTTGACCTCGGTGTACTGGTCGAAGCCGGCGATACCGTTCTGTCGTCCGACGCCGCTGTCCTTGTAGCCCCCGAACGGCGTGTCGGCGCCGTAGCCCGCGGTGCCGTTTAGCCCGATGAATCCGGCTCGCAGTCGCTTGGCGACGGCGAGCGCATGATCGAGGGTTCCCGACATCACGTTGCCGGCAAGACCGTACGGGCTGTCGTTCGCGATCCGCACCGCGTCGTCCTCGTCGTCGAACGGGATGACCGAGAGCACCGGACCGAAGATCTCTTCCTGGGCGATCGTCATCGAGTTGTCGACGTTGACGAAAAGTGTTGGCTTGACGAAGAATCCCTTGTCCAACCCTTCGGGTTGCTCCGCTCCACCCACCAGCAGGGTCGCGCCCTCGTCGACTCCCTTGTGGATGTAGGCCCGAATCCGGCTGCGCTGTTTGTCGGAGATGACGGGTCCGCACAGCGTGCCGGGGTCCTGCGGGTCCCCCGCAGCGACGCCTTCGTAGATTCCCTTGAGGATCTCGACGCCCTCGTCGTACCGCGACCTCGGCAGCAGCATTCGGGTCGGGTTGGCACAGCCCTGGCCGGCATGCATGCACGGCGCGATGCCCATCATGCAGCCGAGCGCGAAATCCGCGTCCTCCAGCACGATGGTCGCCGACTTGCCGCCGAGCTCGAGGAAGAGGCGCTTCATCGTCGCCGCGCCCTTCTCCATGATCCGCTTGCCGACGACCGTGGAACCGGTGAAGGAGATCAGGTCGACCTTCGGCGACAGCGTCAGCTCCTCGCCGACGAAATGGTCTGAGGCCGTCACCACATTCACCACACCCGGCGGGATGTCGGTCTTCTCGGCGATCAACCGGCCGAGGCGGGTCGCGTTGTACGGAGTGTTCGGCGCGGCCTTCAACACGACGGTGTTGCCGGTCCCCAGTGCCTGGCCGATCTTCTGGATCGTGACCTCGAACGGGAAGTTCCACGGCACGATCGCACCGACCACCCCGACGGGTTCGCGCCACACCACTCGGGTGGTGTTAACGCCGGTGACGGATACCATCGCGTCGCCAAGTGATGTCTCCCAAGGGTACTCGTCGATCAGCTTGGCCGGGTATCTCAACGCATCGGCCAGCGGTGCGTCGAGCTGTGGGCCGTGGGTGATCGCCCGCGGACAGCCGACTTCGAGGATGAGCTCCTCGCGCAGTTCCTCCTGCTCGGACTCCAACGCCTCCTGTAGCTGCAGCAGACAGCGTTGCCGGAAGGCATGATTGGTGCCCCAGTCCGTCTCGTCGAATGCGCGGCGCGCCGCATCGATGGCCTGGTGCATATCGGCCTTCGACGCGTCGGCGACCTCGCCGAGAACCTCTTCGGTCGCGGGGTTGATGTTGGTGAACGTTCCGGCCGAGCCGTCGACGAGCTTGCCGTCGATCATCATCTTCGACTCGAAACGAACGGTTGGAGTGTCAGGCATTGGTGTCGCTTTCGTGAGTTTTCAGGGCGCCGTAGCGCGGGCAGTCCCATCATCACGCGGATCATCTGGTGAAATCCCGCGGTCGGCAGAAGTCGGTTGATAAGCAAAAGCATCCGCGCATCGGTCCCCACCGGGCGCCGGGCGAAGGGCTTGGTGCCGTCCAGGGCCTCGGCGAGCCCGGTCGCGAACCGGCCGGGCGACTTTGCGCCATACTTCATCGCGAGCCTGCCCCGCTTATCCATGGTGGCGTGGTGGCGGGCGTACGGTCCGTTGAAGTCACGGCTGTCAACCGTTCCCGCGTCGGTGATGATGTCGGTGTCGTAGGTACCGGTGACCAGGACCGTGACGCCCAGACCGAACGGCGCGATCTCGCCGGCCAAGGATTCGGCCCACCGCTCCGCGGCGCCCTTCGCCGCGGAATAGGGTGCTGTCGCGGGCATCCCGCGCACACCGCCGGCGCTCGAGACCAAAACGATGCGGCCCCTGCAGGCCTTGCGCATCGACGGCAGCAGTGCGTTGGTCAGCGCAACCGGTCCGAACACCGTGGTCTGGAACATCCTCTCCCACAGACTCATCGGCGTTTCCTCTGCCATTCCGGCCGCGGAGATGCCTGCGTTGTGCACGAGGGCGTGTGGGGCGCCGACTGCCTCCTCGATCAACTTGGCCGCCGCCTCGACGGATGCGGTGTCGGTGAGATCGAGGGGTACGCCGATCAATCTGGGATCATCGCCGGCTGCCCCGGTCGCCTCCCGCAGTCGCTCCATGCCTGCATCAACCGATCGCATGGCCGCGACAACACGCCAGCCCTGCTTGTACAAGTGCGACGCCGACGCCAACCCGAGCCCCCGTGACGCTCCGGTGATGACGACGCTGCGTGTTTCAGCCATTCTGGTTTTCTGGTGCGCACCGATCACTCTTGGCGCCCAACTCCACGTCCGGCCGGCCGTCGGGCTGCGCGCTCATCCAGGTCGACCAGATGCCCACCGAGTACGGGCCGGGTTGTCCGTTCTCCTCGTAGAAGCTCTGCGGGTCATAGACTTTGGCTTCCGGGTAGGGCCACGGGCAAGCCACCGACGTTGCCGTCCTCGTCCACTTGATGATCGCGAACCCGGTGCCGTACGCGAAGTAGGCGAGGTTGATGATCAAGAACATCACCACGAACATGCCCAGCGCGGGCCGACTGGCGAAGAGGCGCGCCCGCTGGGCCAGCTTCTCGGCGACCGTCCTGCCGGTGTCGTCGCGGTACAGCAGCACACCGGCCGGGATCATCACAAAAGTCACCATCAGGGACTCCCATATCAGCGGGAACTGATAGGGCTCTCCGACGAAGATCGAGCCGAACGGGATGACCTGCGAGTAGATGTAGAACCCGGTGCGGACGAGGGTTACCTCGAGCATCATGTCGATGACGAACCCGATGGGCAGGATGATCAGCGCGAGGCTAATCAGCGGGTGGCGCCACACGAACGAGTCAACGGGCCTGCGGGCCTGTAGCTTTCGCAGGATCCAGATGGCCGGGAAGTACGGGCCGAGGTAGAACATGATGTAACCGATGACCAGGAACGGTTCCACCGTCGGCGACAACGAAACCAGCGGCCAGTCCTCGGGCCAATGCCACAGTTGCGGGTTATAAACCGCGTACGGCGACCAGTTCATGATCGGGTCCTGCCAGACGATCACCGTGCAGACGATGCCCATCAACAGCACCGGGTGCGGCCCGTACCGCCGCCACGCCCACACGTAGACCGCGATGATCATGGACATCGAGATGATCGTGAAGATCTGGAACAGCCCCAGCCAGTGCTCGTAGCCGAACAGCGGCTCGACGGGGCGTGGCGCCCCTTCGACTTCGGGATTGCGAATGCGCGGCGACACCGCGCCCATTCGCGCGTTGACGGCGATCAACACGAGAAGGATCACCGCAATGGCGATCCACACCGCGGCCTTCCACGACCCCTTGCTCGGTTCGGCCGGGCTTTCGGCAGCAGGTGTTGCTTCCTTGGTAGTCATCGGTCTTACTCCTCACCAAACCGGTCGACGAGATGGGAGTTGACGCCGTCGGCGTCAAGCTTGCGGGCCACCAGGTAGCCGGCGCCCATCCAGGCGCGCCGGGTCCACTTTCCGAACGACACCCGGGTACCGGGTGCACCTGACGCGGCGGGCATCATCTTCACCCGCTCCAGGGCCTCCTTGACGCCGCGCGGGCTCAGCGGGTGGGCATCGGTGAAGGCGCGCACCAGGGTGGCGGCGACATCGTGGTTGACCACTGTCACGCAGAACTCGGGGCGACTTCCGTTGTACTTCGTCGCGTAGCGGTCCAGGAAGTCCTGTCCGACCGCATTGCCCTCGTCGTATTGATCGACCCCGATCCAGCCCATGATCGCGTTCCACATGATCGGGTTGACCCACGCGTTCTGGAACGCGGTGGTGGTGAAGCGCGGCGGGTCCCAGTCGAGGGCCTCTAGCGCGGGGTTGATGAAGACGATCCCGAAACCGAACCCGAGATGAACGATCGCTTCGGCCTTGGCCTCGTGCAGGGTGCGCACCGCGTCGTTGATGTCCTGCGCGGTCTGCGCGATCGCGGCTTCCGCGACAATTCGAATTCCCTTGCGGGCGCACGCACTTCGCAGGTTCCGCAAATAACTCTCGCCGATGAGATTCTGCTCGACAAGCACACCGATCTCGCTGAGGCCTCGCTTGGCCACGAGGTCGGCGAGGAAGATCGGCTCATCGGTCATCGATCCCTGCGGAAAGGCGAATGTCCACTCACCCAGCCAATCGTCGGTTCCGGTGACGCTGATCGCAGGTACCTTGAAGCGCTCCTCGATCGCCTCGCGCATCGGCACGCAGTTGTCCGTGATGTTGGGGCCGAAGACCACTAGGCACCCCTCGTCGACGAGTTCGCCGTAGGCGTCGATCACTGCCTTCACCGAGCCCTTGGGCAGTCCCTCGACCTCGCGATAGATCATCTGCACCGGCCGATCCATAAGGCCCTGCTCGACCGCCTCGGAGAAGACGAGGTCGAAGCACTGAGTGAAGGAGGCGAACAGCTCCTCCGGAAAACCGGGTGGCAGCGTGAAGTCCATCAGGTAGCCGACCTTGATCGGCTCTGCGGTGCTCTCGTAGGACATGCAACCTCCGTTGGTGTGCGCGGCGCGTCAGTCGGTCGGTGTCTGGTCGGCCAGGTAGACGTCGATCATTTCGATCAGGCCTCGGGTCACCGTCGAGTCGTCGGTCAGCGGCCCGGCGATGGCGGCGCGGGCCGCGTCGCGTGGGCTCAGCCCCTCGGCGATCAGTTGGCCCGCCGCGATGAGCACCCGCGTCGACGCCACCTCCCGCAGCCCGCCGGTCTCCAGGCGCCGGATGGCCTGGCCGAGGCGAACGAGTTCCGCCGCGCGATCGTGGCCGATACCGGCCTCGTTGACGACGATCTTCTCCTCGACATCCGGTGTGGGGAATCCGAATTCGATCGCGACCATCCGCTGACGGGTCGAATCCTTGAGGTCTTTCAGCACGCTCTGATAGCCCGGGTTGTACGACACGACGAGACAGAAGTCCGGCGCCGCGTCGAGCGTTATCCCCAGTCGCTCGATGGGCAGCTGCCGCCGGTGATCGGATAGCGGGTGCAGCACCACCGTGGTGTCCTGCCTGGCCTCGACAACCTCGTCGAGATAGCAGATCGCACCGTCGCGCACCGCGCGCGTCAGCGGGCCGTCGACCCATTCCGTGTCGCCACCGTGCAGCAGGAAGCGTCCCACCAGGTCGGCGGTGGTCAGGTCGTCGTGACAGGAAACCGTGATCAGCGGGCGGTCCAGATCGTGCGCCATGGCCTCGACGAACCGCGTTTTGCCGCATCCCGTCGGACCCTTCAGGACGACGGACAGACGCTGCGCAAACGCGGCCTTGAACACCTGCTCCTCGTTGGCGACGGGCACGTAGTACGGGCGCGGCGGTTTCACCGGCATCGTTTCCTTTCTCGGCTTCCGCTGTCTGGCACCCTAGCGCGGAACAGATGTTTGGTTCAACCCTCGGCTTGCTAGGACACTCGACGACGCAGGTCTGCGGTCCGCAACGCGGCGCGGAACATCGGGCCGATCACGTCGGCCAGCTGCCTGGGTTTGGGTATCGACGCGTGCGCGGCGCTGCCGAACACCCGGCGAAGCTCGCCGCTGTCGGTGCCCGCACCGATCGTCAGGCACAGGCAGCCGATGCCCTGCCGGCGGGCCTCCGACAGCGCGTGGCGCGCGTCGGCCGCCCCGTACAGCCGTTCGTATCCATGGTCGTAGGCCAGGCCGTCGGACAGCACAACCAGGAGCCGTCGTGACGTTCCGGCCTTTTCCGCGATCACCGAGGTGGCGTGGCGGATGGCGGCGCCCAGCCGGGAGTACGCGCCGGGAGTCAGGCTGCCGAGCCGCTGCATCACGAGTGCATCCAGGCTGTCATCGAAACGCTTCACCGGAAATACGTGCACCGCGGAGCGCCCCTGCGACTGAAATGCATACAGCGCCACGCGATCACCGAGTTCGTGAAGTGCGACGGTCAACGCCGCTGCGGCCGCACGCTGTTGTTCGTGCACGGTCTGGCCGAAAGTGCCTGCCTCAGCGACGGATCCAGAGACATCGAGGAGTACGAGCACTGCCAGATCACGGCGCCGCCGCAGATTGTCCAGGTAGACGGCTTCGTCGGGTGCGGACCCGGCCAGGGTTTCGACGCGCGCCTCAACCGCGGCGTCGACGTCGATGTCGTCGCCCTGAGTCTGGCGATGACAGCGATCCAGCCCGATCCCGAGCCGAGTCAGGGGCCTCCGCAACGCGTGGACATCGGGCCGCGCCAACGGATGCCCCTCCTTGCGGGGCGGGGCGATCTCGTGCACCGTGCACCAGTCGTGCCGGTAGCGCCGACGGTTGACGTCCCACTCCGGATACTTTCTGCCCTCCCCGTCGCCCTTTTCGTCGTCCGCATCGTCGGTGTTGGACACGGCTGTCGAGGTGACCATTCCGGCTCCGCGAATCCCCTTGTGCGATCGATGTGTTGGGGTATCGGCTCCGGGAGATCCGCCACCACTGAGCTGACGGACCCTGCTCATCAAGCGCTGCAGCAACTTCCCCGCAGCGCCGCCCCCGCCGACGGGGCTGGAGAACGGGTCCATCACGTCGGAGCCGTCGCCGTCGTCGGCGTCGTCGTCGAATTCGAGAAGCGTCTTCTGCGACTTGCGGCGAGGGTCGTGGGTGCCGGCCGCGTCCGACTGCTCCACGCTTCCGTACGCCGACAGCAGGTTGCGGGCCTTGATCACACCGAAACTGGCAGGTGGATCGGCCACCTTGTCGCGACCGGCCACGGTCAGCGACGTTGCAGGAGAATCCGTACGGGTCGCAAGGTTGAGATCGATCAGCGACCGCACGGGCAACGGCAACAATTCCTCGTTCGCCGCCAGCGAGCGCTGGCCCTCGACGGCGAGGTACTTCTTGGCCAGCGCCGGACGCCGAAGCAGCTTGCGCACCACATCGGGCTCGAGTCCACCGCCCGCGAGCAGCGACGCCTGCACCGTCACCGATTCGAGCTGGCGACCCGCGCTCTCTTCAGCGTCGACGAAGACCGTGATGCCGTCCGTCCACGCCGGTTCGCCCCGACCGCCCGCTGCCACCGCGACCGTGCGGCCCGCCAGCGCCGACGCGAGCAGTCCCAGTCGCTGCGGGCCGTCCTCATCGACGGTCGGAGTGCCTGTCTCCACGCCACCTCACTCGTTGACCAAATATCTGTTCCACCGTAAGGTCCAGAGCCGACGTCAGTCAACGCTTGACCCTCGGCAGGAGGCCCATGATCGACTTCGACGGTCAGGTGGCCGTGGTCACCGGCGCCGGGCGCGGCCTCGGCCGCCTCTATGCGATCGAGTTGGCGCGTCGGGGCGCATCGGTGGTGGTCAACGACCTCGGCGGATCGATGCACGGTGGAGGTGCGGACGCCTCCGTGGCCGACCAGGTCGTCGAAGAGATCGCCGCCGCGGGCGGGGCGGCCGTGGCCTCGCACGACTCGGTGGACAGTCCCGAGGGCGGGGAAGCGATCGTCCGCACCGCAGTGGAGCGATTCGGGCGGTTGGACGCCGTGGTCAGCAACGCAGGGATCTTCAACAGCATCGCCTTCGACGAGCTGACGCCCGACGACTGGCGACGCATGCTGCGGGTGCACCTCGACGGCGGTTTCTATCTGGCGCAGCCGGCGTTCCGGGTGATGAAGACACAGGGCTACGGCCGCTTCGTGTTCATCTCGTCGTCGGCGGGCATGTTCGGCCAGCATCTGGAGGCTCACTACGCCGCGGCCAAGACAGGCCTCGTCGGGTTGACCAACATCATCGCCCTCGAGGGCGCACCACACGGGATCCTCGCGAACACCGTACTGCCGACCGGCTTCTCACGGATGGTGTCCGAAACGGTCGCCGACACCCGAGCCCTTGAGGAATCCGGCTTCTTGGACATGATCAGGCCGGAGCTCGTCACACCGATGGTGGTGTACCTGGCCAGCCGCGATTGCGAATTCAGTCACCGGAACTACTCGGCCATCGGCGGCCGCTATGCCCGCGTGTTCATTGGTCTGGCGCGAGGTTGGTTGCCGGAGCGCGGTAGCGAACCGACAGCCGACGACGTCGCAGCCCACATCGCCGAGATATCGGCGACGGAGGTGTTCACGATCCCGGAGACGAACTACGAGGAGGTCTTCGAGGTGTCCGAGCGGCTGGGAGTCAGTCCCACACAACCTTGAGATGCTGCGGGGACCGGAAGTACGTGCCAGAGATGTACGGGTCCGGGGCATCGGGATCGAGGCGAAGGCCCGGCAGGTTGTCGAACAGCGTATTGAAGATCATGGTGCTCTCCAGGCGGGCCAGGTGCATGCCGATGCATACGTGGGCGCCATGACCGAAACCGATGTGCGGCTTGCGTTCCCGGAAGATGTCGAAGCGTTCGGGTTCGTTCCACCTGGCGTCGTCATGGTTTGCGCTGCCGAGATTGACTGAGACCGTGGAGCCCTCGGGGATGTCGACCCCGTAGAACTCAACATCGCGTGTCGTCTCGCGGATGAAGTTGAGCAGCGGGGTCTCCCAGCGGATGCCTTCTTCGATCGCCTGCGGAAGCAGGCCGCGGTCGTCCACCGCGGCCGCGAGCTGATCGGGGTGTGTCAACAGCCCGAACGCCAAACTCGCGGTGGACCGCGACGTGGTTTCCGCCCCCGCGGGCAACAGGTTGCGCATGAAGCCGTAGATCTGCTCGTCGGACATCCTGACACCGTCGATGTCCGCCTCGGCCAGCACGCTCACCATGTCGTCGCACGGCGTGCGCCGCCGGTCGGCGAGAATGCAGACGAAGTACTCCTTCAACTGTGCGGAGGCCCGCAGCGCGTTGTCCATGTCGGCTTGGAAGCCCAACAGGTCGATCGCCAGGCGGTGGAACTCCGGGATGTCGTCCTCCGGCAGGCCGATCAGCGCGGCGATGACCCGCACCGGGATCGGCATGAAGACGTCCTCGACGAGGTCGGCCCGCTTGGTGTCGCGCAGCCGCTCGACGGTGCGCTCGACAAGAGGCCGGACCAGCTCGGCCTCCCACCGCCGCATCGACGAACGGGCGAAAGCGAATTCGTGCAGCTTGCGGTAGACCTGATGTTCCGGTTCCTGCATTTCCAGGATGGTCGGCCCCTGCAGTGGACGGACAATCGCCTCATAGCACTTGGTGCTGAACGTCTTGTTGTCGGTGAACACAGCCTTCACCGCATCAAAGGTGTACGCCGAGAAGATCTGTTGGCCTTCCGGGGGATTCTCCAGGATTCCCATCTCGCGCCAGCCGGGGTGAACGGGTGCCGCCGACCGCAACTCCTTCAACATCGGATAGGGCGATGCGTCGCCGTCGGCGCCCATGCCCGCGTCGAACTTGGCCTGTGCGTCCTTGACGCCCTGTGTCAGTTCATTTGTCATTGTCTCGACTCCCACTCGCTCCGGTCCTCGCTCGTACCTCGCTGCGATCCTCACTCCTGGTCGTCTTCGGACTCATCGCCTCTACTCCTCGCCGAACCGGTCGACGAGGCGGGAGTTGACGCCGTCGGGCTCGAGCTGTCGGGCCACCAGATAGCCCGCTCCCATCCACGCCCGCCGAGTCCAGTTGCCGAAGGACACCCTGGTGCCTGGCGCCCCGGACGCGGCGGGCATCATCTTGACCCGCTCCAGCGCCTCCTTCACACCGCGGGGACTCAGCGGATGGGCGTCGGTGAGCGCATGCAGCAGCGTGCGGGCCACATCGCAGTTGACGACCGGGACGCACCACTCCGGACGTCGCCCGTACCTCTCGGAGTACAGGTCCAGAAACTGCTGGCCGACCTTGTTGGCCTCGTCGTACTGGTCGATGCCGGTCCATCCCATGAAGGCATTCCACATGACCGGGTTGATCCACGCGTTCTGCCACGCGGTGCCGGCGAAGCGTGGTGGGTCCCAGTCGAGTTCGGCCAGCGCGGGATTGACCATGACGGCGCCGAAGCCGAAGCCGCAGTGGACGATTGCGGCGGCCTTCGCGTCGTACAAGGTGCGTACGGCGTCGGTGACATCCTGTGCCGTCTGCGCGATTGCCGCCTCTGCGACGATGCGGATGCCCTTGCGGTGACACGCTTTCCGGAAGTTCTTCAGATACGCCTCGCCCACCAGGGACTGCTCGATGAGAACTCCCACTTCGGTATGGCCGCCCTTCGCGAGTTGGTCCGACCAGAAGATCGCCTCGTCGAAGTGCGAGCCCATCGGAAACGCGAAGAACCACTCGCTCAACGCCTCGTCGGAACCGGTAACGCTGATTGCGGGCACTCGGAAGCGGTCGCAGATCACCTCGCGCATGGCCACCGCGTTGTCGCCGATGTTCGGCCCGAAGATGGCCAGGCAACCTTCGTCGACAAGCTCTGCGTACGCGTCGATCACCGCCTTCACCGAACCTTTGGGCAGCCCTTCGACCTCCCGGTACAGGATTTCAATCGGGCGGTCGATGATGCCCTGCTCGAAGGCGTCGCCGAAGACGATGTCGAACGGGTTTGTCAGGTCATCCCTGAGGTCCTGCGGATAGTTGTCCGGAAGAAGAAAGTCCATCAGGTAGCCGATCTTGATCGGCTCGGCGGTGCTCTCGTAGGACATGTCACCTCTCGACGGGCACGTGTTTGTCCTTATTGACCAAATATCTGTTCCGCATTATCGTCGGCGCGGACGGGTAACGCAAGGAGTGGACACCGACATGCAGATCGACGAGCTCCTGACGACCACTCGGTCTGCGCGTAAGGCGCTCGACCTGGACGCACCGGTGGAGCTAACTGCGATACGCGACTGCCTTCGCATCGCGATGCAGGCCCCCAACGGGTCCAACCAGCAGAGCTGGCGGTGGCTCGTCATCAGCGATGCCGCGCTGCGGGAGAAGCTCGCCGCGCTCTACCGGGACGCCTACCTGCGCAGGGTGGGCGGACAGTTGGTAGCCGGACTATTGCCCGCGGACACGCCCGGCGGCAGGCTGATGTCGTCGACGGAGTGGCTGGTCGAGAACTTGGCGCAGGTGCCGCTGCTCGTCATCCCCTGCTACGAGCCCTCCATTCCGAGAATCGAAGCGGACGATGCGTTCTTCGCGGCAACGCTTTACGGCTCGATCTTCCCGGCAGTGTGGAGTTTTCAGCTCGCGCTGCACAGCCGCGGCTACGGCACCTGCATCACCACCCTGCATCTCGAACGCGAGGCAGCGGTGCGCGAGCTGCTCGAGATTCCCGACACCTACACACAGGGTTGTCTGTTGCCGGTCGCTCGACTTTGGGCCGGCCGTACGTTCCGCCCGGCGCCCCGCAGGCCCATCGAGGAAGTGGTCGCCGTCGACACGTGGGAGGGGCCGTCACTGTGAATCCGAAGTTGCAAGAGCTCTGCGATCGCGCGGAGGTCCTCGACTGCATGCATCGCTACGCGCGTGGCATGGACCGGCTGGACCGAACGCTGCTGCGATCCGCCTACCACGACGGCGCCATCGACGACCACGTCGGATTCGTCGGTGCTGTCGATGATTTCATCGACTGGGCATTCGCCTATCACGCAACACAGACGCGGCACCAGCATTACCTGATGAACCACACCGCCGAGATCGCAGACGATGAGGCGCACGCGGAGACCTACTACGTATTCGTCGGCACCGATCGCGATCCGGCCAAGCCCCTGATCGTTTCCGGCGGGCGGTACATCGACCGGCTGGAGCGAAGAGACGACCGGTGGGCGATCGTCGCCCGCGTCTGCCTGGTCGAGTGGCAGAGCGAAGCCAACTCCTTGCTGCCACCGGAGGCCGTCGACTTTCTCGACACCGTCCAAACGGTGGCCCGCGACAACACCGACACGTCATATGACCGTCCACTCGCCGTCACGCGCACGATGGCGAGCCCATGACCCCCGTCGGCGCGGCCCATCTACCGGCGACTTCGGCGAGTCGGAGGACACAGCGCAGCACCTGTCTTCTGGTAGCGTTAACCAAACATTGGGTCACTCAGGCAAACCCGCGACGGGAGTCAGGAGCCGTGCAGGTGTTGTGGGGCGTCCTCAAGTGACGCCCACGAATGCCGGACACGCCTACGACGACGGCAGCAGGCGGACCGAGATACTGCAAACCGCTGCATCGCTGATCGCCAGCTCTGGCTTGCGCACCTCGCTTCAGGAAATCGCCGATGCGGCCGGAATCCTCCCGGGCAGCCTGTATCACCATTTCGAGTCGAAGGAAGCGATCCTCGTCGAGTTGCTCCGGCGCTACCACGCGGACCTTGATCGAATCGCCGAGCAGGCCCAGGGCAAGTTGGACGACCCCACCTCCCGGTCCGCCTTCGACCGGATCGTGGATCTGAGCTCGGCGATAGCGCAGTGCGCGGTGACCCACGGCGCCGCTCTGCAGATGTCGTTCTACGAGGGCCCGAGTTCGAACAAAGAACTCACTGCCCTGGCACAGCAGCGCCCGACCGCGATTCTGCAGGCGATGCTGCAGACGTTGCGTGCCGCCAGGTGGAGCGGCTATCTGCGGGCCGACGTCGACCTCCCGGTCCTGGCGGACCACATCGTCCAAGTGATGCTGCAAGTCGGGCTCGACGTCATCCGGTACACCGCCGGCGCCGACAAGCTGGCCGAGCTGTTGTGCCGGATTCTGCTGGAGGGGCTGGCGGGCGTGCCGCCCACGGATGCCCAACTCGATCGGTCCGCCGCGTTCATCGCGGCCGACGATGTCGTGCAGTCCTGGACCGAAGACAAACACGACGAACCCGACAAAGCCGCTCACATCCGTGCCGTTGCCCGAGCCGAATTCGGCCGCAAAGGCTATGAAGTCACGACCATCAGGGACATCGCATCGGCGGCCCAACTCGGTACCGGCACCGTGTACCGGCTCATCGGCTCGAAGGACCAACTGCTGGCGTCGATCATGCAGTCGTTCGGGGAAAAGGTCGCCGAGGGGTGGACCAACGTGCTGCGCTCGGATTCGTCACCGATCGAGAAACTGGACGCGCTCAGTTGGGTGAACACCAACGTGTTGGACCGCTTCGGCGACGAGTTCAGGATTCAGCTCGCCTGGATGCGGCAGTCTCCTCCTGACACCCCCAACCCCGGCTGGCTGTTCGCCAAACGGGTAAGGCAGATGAAAGCGCTTCTGTCGGAAGGCATCCGGTCTGGAGAGATCAAGATCGACAGCCCGTCGAACGAGATCCTAGCGCGCTCTGTAATCGGTGTCGGGTGGATTCCGGAGCGAATCCTTCACGAGTTGGGCACGCGGCGATCGCTCATTCATCTCCGCGACACGACGCTGCGTGGAGTAACAACTAGCCGAGGGTGACGGGCAGCTTCGCCCATCCACGCACGCTCGCGGTGTGCGCCTTGGCGGCGTTCTGATAGTCGACTTCCCAGTCCGGCCAACGCTTGAGCACTTCTTCGAGCGCCACCCGCGCCTGCATTCGCGCCAGCGCGGAACCCAGGCAGAAGTGCAGACCCTGGCCGAAGGACAGATGTGCACCGCCGCGGTGGATGTCGAAGCGATCGGCATCCGGGAAGTGCCGCTCGTCGCGGTTCGCCGATCCGTTGATTAGCAGCATCACCGAGCCCTCGGGAATCGTCTGCCCTCGGCATTCGGCGTCGTGGGCCACGCATCGGGCCTGCACGGGCGACGGCGCCTCGTAGCGCAGCACCTCCTCGATAGCCCCTGGTATCAGGGAGAAATCGTTGGCGAGCTGCCGACGTTGATCCGGGTGTTCGCCGAGGAGTTGACCGGCGAAGCCGATCAGGCGTGTCGTCGTCTCGTTGCCTGCGCCGGCGATCATCCCGGTGTACATGAGCACCTCGGTGCGGGTCAGCCGCCGAGAGGTGCCCTCCACCTCCACCTCCGCGTTGAGCAGCTGCGTCATCAGATCGTCGGACGGATGGTCGACGCGCCAGTCGATGTACTGGGCGAACAGCTCCTGGCTGTTGTCGAACATGTCCGCACGCGCCCCGCTAAACTCGCCTTCCTTCAGCGTCAGGGCATTGTTCGACGTGTCTCGAATCATCGCCTGGTTCTGCTCGGGAATCCCCAGCAGGTAGCCGATCGTGCGCATCGGGATCATCGAGCCGATGTCTGCGATGAAGTCGAGCTGGTCCGAGCCAACCAAGGGGTCGAGCGCACGCACGCAGAACTCGCGCGTCAGCGGCTCGATCGCCTCCATCCGCCGCGGCGTGAAAACCCTTGAGAGCAAATGTCGATGCAGGTCGTGCAGCGGCGGGTCCTCGAACAGGATGATTCCTGGCGGAACCTCGATACCGCTCAGGATGATGTCCATGGTGGTGCCACGACCCGACCGATAGGTATCCCGGTTGTGCAGTTCGCGTGCGACGTCGTCGTACCGGCTCAACGCATAGAAGTTGTACTTCTCGTTGTAGTACAGCGGGGCCTCGTCACGCAGTCGCTTCCACGTTGGGTAGGGATCATCATCGATCGCGAAATCGTAAGGGTCGTAATAGACCTCGACCGCGCTGGTGCCTGTCACTGTGCTGCCTCCGGTATGACGACCTCGCCGATGCGCTTCAGGTACGGCCATGCGATCTCCGGGGGCATGCCGCCGCAGAGCGGCGAGAGGTTGATGATCTCGCCTGCCCGCACCCGTTCGACGGCGTCTGCCACGCTGTAGCTCCTGTGTGACTGCCCCAGCTCGCGCAGCTCGTCGACGGTGTCCACGTGTGAGAAACCCGCAGACGTGTCGTTGTCCGGATTCCATGCCGCATAGGTCTGTACGTCGTGCAGAAGGTACTTGCCGATCTCGTCCCACGCCTTGTCGACGTCGTCGGCAACGAAGCACACGGACGGGGTGTCGCGATCGGGCAGAAACACCGGGCCCGGCTCGTGCCCGTGCTCACGACAGGCCGCTTCGTAAGCCTCTTGCATGCCAGGCGCATTCGCGTTCCCGAGCATCCCGAGCCCGTACCGGCCGGCGCGTCGCGCCGCTGCGACGGTGCCTCCGCCCCACATCAGCATCGGTCCGCCCACAGTATGTGGCGGCGGCGTCACGTTGATGTGGCGGCCGTCGTAGTCGACTTCGCCCGCCAGAAGCTCACGAAGCAGGCCCAGCTTCTGGTCGACGAGGCGCCCGCGTGTGCGCATGTCCACACCGAAGTGTTCGAACTCCTCCGGCCGATAACCCAGCGCGAGGATGTAGGAAGTCCTGCCTTTGCTGATGATGTCGAGGACCGCCATGTCCTCCGCAAGTCGAACGGGGTCGTAGAAGGGCAGCAGGAGGATCAGGCTCAGGGCCAGCCGCTCGGTGCGCGCCGCGATGGCGGAAGCCAGGATCATCGGCGACGGTAGGTAGCCGTCCTCGGCTGCGTGGTGCTCGCAGACCACGGCGGCGAGGGCGCCGTGGTTCTCCGCCCACGCGCACATCTCGGGCGCGGCGGCGTATAGCTCCACGGTGGGCGCGCCGATTGCCGGCGCGCGCATATCGAAGCGCAGCATGTACATGGCGCCTCCCTCCTCGACTTCTGCACCACGGCTGTGGATCTCCGGAATGTACAACCCTCATGCAGAACTCGATGCAGATCAGTCGAATGCGTTCCGCGGCAAGGTGTTCGGCATGTCGAGTGAGCTGAGCAGGCCGGCGGGCGCATCGATCACGTACGGAATCGCGTTGACGACGCGCATGGCCGTGGCGGCCATCGCGGCACGTCCGGCGCCGTGGCCCTCCGCCTCACCCAGGTTCATCGCGCAGTGGATGTCGGGCTCTCCCTCGATGTCGACGCGATAGGTGGCGTCGAACTCCGATGTCGGCCAGTCCGGCGCGACATCGCGGGCCATCCGGATGATGTGCTCGATCACAATGGCTTCCCGGCCGTTCACCACGCCTGCGGCCCTGGTGCAGACGGCGCCGCAGGTGCCCGCCTTGATGGTTCCGAACGCGACCTCAATATCGCGGTCGGTCAACCGTCGGTCCAACGAGCCACGGACTTCAGACACTTCGACTCCGAGGCCTTCGGCCATCAGGTAAATCGGTGCTTTCCAAGCCATCTCGATGAATCCGGGGGTCTTCAGCATGGGGTCGAAGCCGAGCGGACGACCGAACCCCATACCGTTCATCATGATGTCGGCCACCGGATAGTGGTCGTTGAGCGCGATTTCCGTGACCTTGATGCACCGGATCGTCTTGGACTGCGTCGCCAGCAGGAGGGCCAGTTGGTCAGAGCCGAAGCCGGGAAAGATGCCCGACGCGTAGAACGACGAGTTACCGGACTTGGCGGCCACCTCGAGTTGATCGCGCCACTCGGGCGAGTAGAACGCGGGCGGGTACACCAAGCTGGTCGATGTCGTTGACACCACGTTGATTCCGGCCTCGAGCAGCCTGATGTAGTCGGGCACCGCGCCTGCGTCGCGTTCCGGACCGCTTGCGGCATAGACCACGCAGTCCGGCCGCAGCCCGATCAGTGCGTCGGCATCATTGGTCGCCGTCACGCCGATCGGGTCACCGCCGGCCAGCTCACCGGCGTCGCGACCCACCTTGTCCTGCGAGTGCACCCAGACGCCAACGAGTTCGAGATCCGGGCGACGATGCACGGCGTCGACGGCGATGGATCCGACCCCACCCGTCGACCACACGACGACGCGACTCGGATTTGACTGCATGATTCCCCTTCGATCAACCTGCCCGCGCTGCCGCGGCGGCGGCGCGCTCGAGGTATGGCCATGCCAGGTGCGGCGGCAACCCACCACAGAGCGGCGCAAGCGGCAGAGGCTGGCCACCGCGCATGTAGCCGACCGCCTCATCGGTGGTGAAGACGCGGTACGGCCCATGCGTCGCACGCAGCCCGGAAACGTCTTCGGCGCGAGAGATGCTGGCGACGCCTTCGTCGCCTTGCCGATAGGACGCAGCGGTCATCGCGTCGTGCAGCAGGTACGGCCCCAGCTCGTCCCAGGCCTTGTCCACGTCATCGGCGACGAACACCGCGGTGGGAGCGCCCTCGGTCGGTAGCTGGATGAAGCCGGGTTCGTGTCCGTGCGCGCGACATTCGTTCTCGTACAACTCCTTCAGACCCGGCTGGTTCGTCTGCAGGACCAGGCCCAGCCCGTGCTTCGCCGCGCGCTTGACGGCAGCGGGGCTGCCGCCCGCCAGCATCATGAACGGACCGCCGGGAGATGAACAGGCGGGGGTGACGTGGCTGCGTCTCCCGTCGCACACCACCGGCTCGCCCTTCAGCAGCTGTCTCAGCAGTGTCAGCTTCTCGTCGGCGAGCCTGCCCCGTCGACGCATGTCGACGCCAAACTGCTCGTACTCTTCGGAGCGGTGCCCGATGCCGAACGCATAGGAAACCCGACCCTTGCTGATGATGTCCAGCACGCTCATGTCCTCGGCGAGCCGGACCGGATCCCAGAACGGGAGGACGACCGCGGCCAGCATGATCGGCAGGCGCTCGGTTCGCGCCGCGATCGCCGACGCCAAGATGAGCGGCGACGGCAAATGACCGTCCTCGGCTCCGTGATGCTCCGACAAGACCGCGACGATGGCCCCACGCGTCTCCGCCCACCCACACATGTCGATCGCCGCGGCGTACAGCTCGGTGGTGGGAGCGCCGAAGGAGGGAGCCCGCATGTCGAAACGGATCGTGAACATCACCGCTGCGGACTATAACCTAATTTTTGCTCAGCTCGCATCGCCGATCGGTCGGAGCGTGGTTTGCATATTGACCGTGGCCCGCGCCGCTGTTAGCTTTCGGAGCAAAAGTTAGGTTTCATAAGCGATCGATCCGAGGGATGCGACGTGGCCGAAGTCAGCGCTGCCGCTGCAGACGCCGGGCCGGACGGCAAGACCTCGCTGACGCCACAGTCGCGGGGGAATGATTCGCGCCGCCCGGCGGCGGAGGGACAGAAACGGCTCGCATCGGGCGCGAGGTTGGGTGGTCGCCCGCCGGCCTGGATGGTCGCCACGAATGACGCCGCGCGCCTGTGTCGCATCGGGCTTGGGTCATCAATCGCGAGCTGGTTCATTCTCCGCAAGGACGCCACAACCTAAGAACTGTTCCAATTCCGCGCTAAGGCGGAGACGTCTTCGTCTTCGATGAGCGGTTATGGGTGGGCGGCGAGAAACGTCTCGTTCGGCAGGCCGGAGCTGAGCTCGTCGACATCGAACGGCCGGTCGAGGCGGGCATGAAGCTTCTCGCGATCGGTGAGGAGGCTGATCTCGGCGGTCTGGTGAGCGAGCAGCCGTCCGATACGCGGATAGAGCCTGCGCATGATCGCCCGTTCTGCAGTGGTGCAGCGCGCGGCGCAGTAGCCGACGTGGCCTATCTCGTCGGTGAGGATTTCGCAGTAGAGCTGCTCGATCCGGGCGGCCACGTCTGGTTCGTCGGCGAACAATTCGACGCCGACGCGGCGCAGTTCGTCGAACATGATGCAGCCCGCCATTTCGGCGGCGCCCACGAACAGGAACCCGAGCCGCTCGGGAAGAAACACGTTGATCTTGACGAACTGACGCATCACCAGCGGCGGTGCGACAACCTGGAACGGCAGGTCGAATATGTCGAGCACATAGGCCAGCAGGCGGGTGTGATAGTGCTCCTCGAGTTCCATGTAGGCCCGCTCGGGTGGCCGATCGTCGCCGCTGTTGAATCCGTAGGTCTCGCCCAAACCGACGCCGAACCGCTCCGCCTGGTTCAGCTTGGCGGTGGCAAGCAAAAACAGAATCGTCCGGTCGAGGCCCGGCTCGGGCCGTCGGCGGCGCAGATTCCGCATGAAGACATCCCGGTCGATGGGACGGCTGGACCGGACGGGATTCGTCTCCAGCGCCCCGAAGAACTCCTCGCGGCCGGCGAGCCGGCGGTTCAGCAGATCGGCGTCCCCGTCACGTCGTACCAGATAGTCGCGGTAACCCTCGATACCCACACCGCTCATCGCTCGTCCATTCCTCCAACAATCGTCATGACGTATCGATCCAGTAGCGCTGCACGCTCCGGGGACGCGGTCGCACCTATCGCCAGGAGTGCGAAAAGTCCGGTCAGGAAGATCACCGCGAGTTCGCCCGGATCCGCATCGTGAGAGATCCGCCCCGCAGCCTGCGCTCGAGAGATCGCCGTGATGACAAACCCGCCCAGCGGATGCTCACCCATCTCCTCCTCGACGGGCCGTGTCGGGGAGAAGTGCAACGCCAACATGTCCCGAAAAACCACAGGACCGAGTCGCTGCTCGGCCTCGAGCACTCGGCGAACCAGCACTGTCAGGACCGACGTCAGGTCGTCCGCCAGGGGCGTTCCGGTGTCGAGACTTTCGACGATCTTGACTTCCTCGGCGCGCTCCACTTCGACCAGGACGTGCTCCTTGGTCGGGAAGTGGAAATAGAAGGTGCCGCGTGAGACGCCCACCGCCGCCGCGATGGCTGCCACGTCCGCCCCCGCCAACCCGGACCGGCCGATCTCGGCCACCGCAGCCTCGAACAGACGCGCCCTGGTCTGAAGTCGCTGCGCCTCGCGCGTACTCAGAACGGGTTCGGCGGCGGAGGTCGTTGACGGCACTCCCGAACCGTATATCGGTTCACTGGCATGTGTCAATGACGACTGTCAGTGACTTTCTGTCGGCCTCGTCTTGCGACTGGGTCCCTCCGTGGGCCGTCAATACTTGTTGACGGTGTAGAACGTCGTGCAGGGCAGATTGTGCGTAGCAGCCCTCAACCGCGGGCGGAGCAACAGAAATCCCAACCAGACAACAGGATTGGAACGCCGACCTTCCAATCGGCGTCGCGCGCAGCGTAATCAGAGCGCAACAAGAATCTCGGACTCTACAAGGGCATCTCTCAGTCCAGCCTCAGGCGCGCATGACACTGTGAGCTAAGCAACTGTGCTATTTGAGGATTCAGGAAGCGAATAAACGTAATGACGAACCCTACGTGGTACCCACCGCAACAGCCGGACCATCGGTCCCACGCGAATCATATTATGGGACAAGAGTATCCGACCGGTCCGATGGAGGGATCGTATCGCTCTACCTATGACCCGCGCTACGCACATCAAGCCGTTATACCACCCTATGATCCGTATCACACTGTGCATCAGCCGTTTCCGGACCCGACCGCAATACAGCCGCAGAAGCGTTCCCGAGGCCGCGTCGTGGTGATTGGCGGGGCTATAGCCGTTGCCGTGGCGGCCGGAGGGATCGGCGCGGCCGTGATAGCCAGTCAGCCAGACCACTCGGCTGCCCTGCGGGCGGCCGTAGCGGAGGCGCCTGCCGGCACGCCAGCGGCAAGTCTGCCCGCCGGCTCGGTGGAGCAGGTTGCCGCCAAGGTGATGCCCAGTGTCGTCAAGCTGCAGATCGACACGGGCCGTTCCAGCGGAGAGGGCTCCGGGATCGTGCTCACCTCGGATGGGCTGATCCTGACGAACAATCACGTTGTGGCCGCCGCTGCTGGTGCCGATGGCCGAGCGGCCTCCATGGATGCTGGTGACATGCAAACCACCGTGACGTTCTCCGATGGCCAGACTGTGCCATTCACCGTCGTGGGAACCGACCCGGCAGGTGATATCGCCGTCGTTCGCGCCCAAGGTGTTTCGGAGCTCACGCCGATCACACTGGGTTCGTCGGCCGACGTGAAGGTCGGCCAGGACGTCGTCGCCATTGGCTCACCGCTGGGCCTACAGGGAACAGTGACCACGGGCATCATCAGCGCGCTCGACCGTCCAGTCTCCGCCGGGGGTGATTCCAGCGGCCAGCACACGGTGCTCGATGCCATCCAGACCGACGCCGCGATCAATCCGGGCAACTCCGGTGGGGCCCTGGTGAACATGAATGGCGAACTGATCGGTGTGAACTCGGCGATCGCGACACTAGGTGGCGGCGGACAAGGTTCCGAGGCACCGAATGGCTCAATCGGGCTGGGCTTCGCGATCCCCGCCGATCAGGCAAAGCGCATCGCCGAAGAGCTGATATCCACGGGCACAGCCACCCATGGTTCATTAGGCGTGCAGCTGAGCAACGACACCAGCGCCCGCGGAGCATCAATCGCCGAAGTAGTTGACGGCAGCCCCGCCGCCGCGGCCGGGCTGCCCAGCGGCGCGGTGGTCACCAAGGTCGACGATCGCGTGATCGACGGCCCCGAGGCGCTGGTCGCCGCGGTCCGTTCAAGAGCGCCGGGAGACACCGTCACGCTCACGTACCTCGACGAGTCCGGTGCGGATCAGACGACCCAGGTCACGCTCGGACAGGCGTAACGGTAGTCCGCAGCGGGCGGGTCGGGTGTTCGTAAACTCACGCACTCACTGGTCTAGTTGAAGCGACGCTCGGTGCCCTCGATCAGTAGAGGCTCTTCGCGGTGACAGGGATGGCGTCGTAGATGTCCTGGACGTCTCGATAACGACCGCAGCAGTGTTGTCGGTGACGGCGTTCTCCATCGCCGCAAGATCGTTGTATGGAACTCGGGTGACGTGTGCGTCCTCGACCTGGTAACGCTTGCGCTGAGCGTCGCTGATGCCGCTCAGGCTCAGGCCGAGGTTGATCGGCTCCTATTCCTTGACTTCGAGTGGCCATCGCCCGTTCGTTCGGTCGATGTTGGGTTCGCCGACGTGACATGCCGCAGCGCCACCGTTCTTCGACCGGTGTTGACAAGGCTCGCGCCGCTCTCAAGGCTGACGCCATGGTTCGAGTCATCGTGCGTGCGCTGCTCGGCGTCGTGGTCATCGGGTTCATCATCGCGTCCAACCGGCACATCTTCCGACGCGTTCCGCACGGACCGCGTCTGTCCGGACTGGAATGGACCTACTACGTGTTCGGAGTGACGACGGTTGTCCTGGGCTGGTACTTCGCTTTCCAATTCATGAGCCAGCACCCGACTGACTCGGGCAACCCCCTGTGGGGTCCAGGCAGCTGGACGGACTACCGGAGAATGATGTTCGACAATCCCGCAGGCAGCTCCGCCGCCCAGGACTATACGATCGCGAATTTCGTGCTGCTGCCGCTGTTCACCATCATCGACGGCTTCAGACGCGGGGTACGCCGCCCGTGGCTGTACGTCGTGGCAAGCGTGTTCACCAGCTTCGCGTTCGCATGGGCGTTCTACCTCGCGACGGCTGAGCGTCAGCGGCGCGTGTCTGGAACCTTCCAGTTCGACTCCACGTGAGCGGGTCTGCATCGACCACCCGTCAGTCGACGGCGACCGCATCGACGATGTTGAGCCGGGCCGCGCGAACAGCAGGGGGGATCGCGCCCAGCAGCGCCAGAATGAAAGCGCCGCAAGCAAACAGGAACGCCAGCGCGCTCGGACGGAACACCACGTCGATGCTCAGCACGTTGGTGAGTGCGGACGCGCTCAGGTACTGATTCACCGTCCCGAACACGGCGCCGATCGCGGCCCCGACCACACCCAGACCCGCGGCCTCGGCGAGAACGGTGCGTAGGACGAAGCGTCGCGACGAGCCCATCGCGCGCAGGACGCCCAGCTCGCGACGTCGCTCGAGCACCGACAACATCAGCGTGTTGAAGAGTGCGACGCTGGCGACGAGGACGACTATCCACGCCACCACAGTGATCAGTCTCGTGCCCTGAGCCATGGACGCGCCGACGGCCTTCGCCGCCTCATTTCCCGGATACACGTAGACGTCCGCAGGCAGTTCGTCGCGGATCGCGTCGAGCACACCAACGGAGTCCGCTCCGCGCACCAACGTAACGGCGAGAATGGTCGACCCGGGCCGGTCGAACCACTGACGGAGTTGAGGCAGGCTCATCGAAACGACACCGCCGAGCAGCGAGAAGAACGGCACGACCTGCAATACGCGAACACGCCGCTCACCGGTCGGCGTGGGCAGCGCCAACTCGTCACCGGCCTCGATCTTCATGGCGCGGGCGATGTCGCGGGAGACCACTACTCCGTCGCCGGCTTGAACCCGTTCCAACACTTCCGAACTCGTCGCACCCGACGGTGGAGCGACCGAGCCTGGCGCGAGCCCTTGAATCAGCACGCGGGTGCCGCCGAGGGTTGCATACGCCATCTGCCCAGGAACGACGGCCCCCACTCCCGGGGTCGACGCAATGACGGACTCGGCCTCCTGCGGCAGGATTGGCGCGGTCGGAAACACGCCCGGGCCGGAGGAACTGACGAAGAAGTCGACATCACCTAGCGCGGCGAAGCTCGCGTCGGTCGATTCGATGGCGTTGGCGTTGGAGCCGGTGCTGTGCACGGTGAGCGACACCGCGATCATCACGGTCATCAGCGTCGCCCACACCCGGCGCGGTGCGCGTTCGATCGTGGCCGCCGCAAGCGCGCCGGGCGCACCGAACGATCGCGCACACGCCGCCGCACATGCAACGATCGGCCCCGCGAAGGCAAAACACAGAGCGATCTGGCCGAGCACCATCAGCGCGACACCCACCACCGAAGCACGGCCCAGATCGCGGGACGCGACCGCTATCGCCGTTGCGACGAAACCGACGCCCAACACACCAGATACCACCCGCGCCCGAAGCGCGACGGCATCGGCGGTGGACGTCCCGACGGATGCCAGGGCTTCGACCGGCTCCACTTTGTACACCTGGCGGGCCGCCAGCGCCGCCGCTACAACGCTCACGACGACGCACGCGGTCACCGCAACCGGAATCGCGTATCCCGGCAGGATGTATTCGATTCGCGACTCGAATCCCTGCAGCAATGCCGCGGGCAGGAGCGCGATCGCCTGCCTGCCGACCAGCACGCCGAGCGCCGATCCCAGAACGCCACCGACCAGCCCCACCAATCCGGCTTCCACCAGCAGATCTCCGACCATCTGCCGCTGCTTCGCGCCGATCGCACGAAGCATCGAGATCACCGGGCGCCGTTGCGTGATCGCCATGCTCATCGCATTGAAGATCAGGAATCCAGCGACCACGAGTGCACTCGACGCCGCAGACAGCATGAGGGTGCGCATGATCGCCACGGGTCCACCGGATTGCGCGGACCTAAATGTCGGCTCGGCGACGACGGCTCGCCCGGCCACCGCGTCGGTGACCCCTGCCCGAACCCGTGCGAGGTCGGCGCCGGGTGCTGCGACCACCAGCACCGAATCGATCATGCCCACCCGATTCGTGAGACGTTGGATCAACGGAAGAGGACCCACGATGAAATTCGCGCCGTTGATGCGCTCGGCATCAACCCCACCGATGACGGCCGCGACGGTGACCTTGCCGTTGCCCACCGACACGGAGTCGCCCTGCGCGTAGCCAGTGCCTGCTCCGACCGCGACCCGGCCCGGCTGTGTCACCAGGGGGCCTATCTGGTCCTGCACCGCTCGCTGAAGGTCGCTCAGCATGGCCCTGACGTTGTCGTCCACTCCAAGCAGCAGGACACTCTCGGACGGCTTCCCGACGGACGTCCGAAGCATCGGGACCGCGGCGGCGACGCCCGGGACGCTCGCCACCGAGGCGCGCACCGCTTCCGGGAAGCCGGTGTCGGTAACCCCGGAGACTTCCAGACTCGCATTGCCGCCGATGCCGGCGACGAGGCGGTCGGACGAGCCGGTGATGGACCCGGCGATGCCCAATACCGCGACGAGCAACGTAGCCGAGATTCCCACCACGACAAGGGACATCGAAGTTCGCCCGGGATGCGCTCTCAACTCGCGGAGGTTGAACGCGCGCATGCGGTCCACAATCACGTCGGTTCCGCACCCGGCGGTACGTCGGAGCCGATGCGGCCGTCGGTCAGGGTGATCACCCGATCCGTCGACGACGCGGCCTCGAGATTGTGCGTGACCATCACCACCGAACGGCCGTGCTGATGCGCGATGCCGGTGAGCAGAGCCATGATCGCGGCGCCGGTCTTCGTGTCGAGATTGCCCGTCGGCTCGTCGGCGAGCAGCAGCGGCGGATCCATCATCAGCGCCCGGGCCACTGCGACCCGCTGCATCTGGCCGCCGGACAACTCCGACGGTCGGTGCTCGGCGCGGTCACCGAGGTCCACCATTTCGAGCAGCTCAAAGGCGCGGGACTTGACCTTCGCCATCCGAACGCCGTCAAGAACCTTCGGCACGGCCACGTTCTCCCATGCCGTCATGGTCGGCAGCAGGTTGAAGAACTGAAAGACGAAACCTACTCTGTGCCTTCTGAATTCAGACTGCTGTTCATCGTCGAGGTCGCTGATCTCGTTGCCCTCGAATCGGATCGATCCGGAGTCCGGTCGGTCCAGCGCGCCGAGCAGGTGGAGCAGAGTGCTCTTGCCCGCGCCGGAAGGGCCCACCACCGAAACGAACTCACCGCCGGTCAGCGTCAACGTGAGGTCGTCGAGCGCGTGCACCGTCTGACCTCCGATGCGGTACGTCTTGGTGACATTCGTCAATGCCAACATCGGCCGATCGTGGCGGCCGGTCATGCGGCAGGCTCGGACCCTGATGCAGGGGTGGGGTTCTCCTCGAGCTGTTCGGGCATCTGAGCGGCGAGGTATTCGGCGAGGGATTCGATGGTGGGATAGTCGAACACCGCGGTGGCATTGATCGTGAAGGCACTGCCGAACTGGCCGAGCAAGCGGTTGCGAAGTTCGACCGCCATCAGCGAGTCCATGCCGAGCTCCAGGAAGCGACTGGCCGCGCCCGGCGGTTGCGCGAAGCCCAGAATCTGTTGCAACTCGCACTGAAGATGCTCGGTGACGAAGGCGCCGCGCTGTGCCTCGGGCACGTCGTACAGCCGCCGGAGCATCGCACTGTCACCCGGGCGTCGCCGAACCTGCGCTCGGCAGAACGTGATCGAGGATCGGCGGGCGGGCGGTGCCCAGCAGCTTCGCCGCCCGTTGCCAATTGGCCTTGAGCGCGATCGCCTGCCCGATCCCGTGCGCGACGACCTCGCCGAGCGCGTTGAGTGCAGCGCCCGGCTCCAGCGGAATCAGCCCGCGCGCACCCAGATTGGCGCGCGCTGCCTCGGTGTCGGCCATGCCGCCGTTCGCCCATGGGCCCCAGTTGATGCCCGTCGCGGGCAGGCCCTGTGCCTTGCGGTGGGAGACGAGCCCGTCGAGCATCGCGTTGGCGGTGGCGTAGTTGGCCTGACCGGGCGCTCCGAGCACGCTCGTGCCGGACGAGTACACGACGAAGAACTCGAGCTCGTCGTCCTTGGTCAGTCGATGAAGATGCCAGGCGCCGAACGACTTCGGAGCCAGCGTCGTGCGGAACCGGTCGAGGGTCTGCTGGGGCAGAAGCGCGTCGTCGATCACGCCCGCCAGGTGTGCCACACCCCCCAGTGGCGGTAGCTCCGCCCGAATTCGCGTCAGCAGCCCGCCGACCTGACCCTCGTCGCCGACGTCGGCGGCAAGGGTGTGGATCCGGCAGTGGTAGCGCTCCGTCATCTCGTCGATAGCCTGTTGGGCGGCGGTATCGGGAGGCCGCCTGCTGGTCAAGACGATGTCTCCGGCGCCGAGCTGCGCCAGATACGCTGCCGTGTGCAGGCCGAGCGCGCCGAGCCCGCCGGTGATCAGGTAGCTCCGATCTTCGCGCGGCTTCAGCGGATTCGGCATCTGGAGCACGATCTTGCCGACGTGCCTCGCCTGCTGCATCCGCCGAAACGCCGTCTTCGCCTCCGCCAGCGGATAGATCTCGACCGGAAGCGGTGTCGTCTCACCGCTGGCCAACCCGTTGGACACGATGGCCATCAAGTCGCGGATGCGCTCGGGTTCCGTAGCCATCAGAACGTCCAGCGCGAGGACCTCGTAATCGATGTCGGGACGTACCGCCGCCATCTGCTCCGCGGTCCAGATGTCCCGCTTGGCAATCTCGACGAACCGTCCGTTCGGTGCCGTCGCCCGCACGGTGGCGGCCACGAACCCCTCACCAGTGAGACTGTTGAGCACCACGTCGACGCCTGCACCGCCGGTATCGGTGAGAATGCGATCGGCGAAGTCGGTGCTGCGCGAGTCGTATACGTGTTCTACGCCGATCGTGCGCAGCGTCGCGCGCTTGTAGGCGCTTGCGGTGGCGAAGACGATCGCACCGCGTTGCCGGGCCAGTTGGACCGCAGCCAGACCGACGCCGCCACTGGCGGCATGCACGAGCACCCGGTCACCGGCCCGAAGCTTCGCCCAGTCGAACGCCAGTAGCGCCGTGAGCACGGCGGTGGGTGTGCTCGCTGCCGCTATCGAGCTGATCCGCTCGGGCACCAGTGCCAGCAGTTGGACGGGCACATTGACCCGGCTGGCCATCGCGCCCGGCCACACGCCGAAGACCCGTTGTCCAAGCTCGAATTCGGTGACGTCCTGGCCCGTTGCCGTGATGGTACCGGCGAAATCGCCCCCGACCGGCCCGGGATCGCCCGGGTAGAGCCCGAGCACGTTGAGCACATCCCGGAAGTTGACCCCCGCCGCCTCGACCCGGACCTGCACCTGGCCCCCCGCCGGCGACGCCGGCTCCATTTCGGTCACCCGCAGGTTGTCGATCGCGCCACGTTCGGTCGGTGCCAGGACATAGTCGGACGTCCGCGGTACCGCGAGGTAGCCGCTGCGCGCCCAGGGCATCACCCGAGGCACCAGGAACTTCCCTTGTCGCAGCGCAAGTTCCGGCTCGTCGCCTGGGGTACCGAGCAGGCTCGCCACAAGGCGCGCGGCGTCGTCGGATCCATCGACGTCGACCAGCCTGCACCGCAGCATCGGTTGCTCGCCGATAACGGTGCGGCCCAGCCCCCAAAGCGCCGCTTGGACCGGGTCGACCGGCTCGCCGGCTTCGGTCGCAAGAGCCCGCTCGGTGACGACCCACAGTCCGCCCGCGAGACCCGTGTCCTCCTGCGCCAGCAAGAAGTGGACGGCGTCGAGCACGTTGCCGACCTCGGTCTCCAGCCGGGCCGCGAATGCGGTACTCGACTCTTCGGCTTCTGGACGTCCGGTGGCCCGCAGCACAATGCCCGACACCGGGCCGCCGTTCTCTTGAGCCTGCGCGAGGAGTTGGCGCCACTGCTCGGCATCGGCAATCCTGCCGACCGCGACGGAATTCGGCAGTTCGGCCGCCAGCTCGTCGAACCCGGCCACCAGCCAGCTTCCGCTCCCACTGTCGGCGTCACCCGACGCGGGAGGCGGAGTCTCGCGCCAGCCGACGCCGTACAACATGCGCGTCGCGTCACCGCCGAGACTGCGCAACAACGCCTCCCGCGGTGCCCGCTTGACGGTGAACTCGCGAATTCCACCCAGGTTGCGACCATCTCGATCCACGAAGTCGAGGTCGAAGACCTGCACCTCACTGTCAGCCCCGCTGGGCTGCCACCGCACCCGGCAGTAGAACCGCCGGGGCATCCGTTCGCGCAGCGCGACCTGCCCATAGCGCAACGGCAGGAACAGATCCGAGTCCACGTCGGCCTCCGACGCCACCGCGAAGAGTGCGGCGCCTGCGATGCCGGTGCAGAGGTCGAGCAGTACCGGATGGACCGGCTCGCGGCCGACGTGCTCGGCCAAGTCGTCGCCGACCGCGATCTCGCCGACCGCCTCCCTGTCGCCGACCCACAGCGACTTCAGCGAAGATCGCCACACGGGCCCAAGTGCCAATTCGTTGTCCACGAACGCATCGAACAGTTGTTGAGGGCGCGCGCGGGTCAGCCGCTCGAGCGTGACGTCGATGGAATCTGCCGGTTCGGTTGCCGGGGCCTCCTCGACACCAGCGCGGACCATACCGCCGGCATTCAACGACCACTCCGATTCCAGATCGCCGTATGGACGGCTGGATACCTGGAATGTCCACCCCTGGCCGTCGTCGGACGGATGCAGGGTCAGCTGTACCTCACGGGAGTCCTTGTCACCCAGTAGAATCGGTTCATAGAAGAACACCTCCTGAACCTGCGCCGGCGGCTCCACCGCGGCGAGGACCATGGCCGCGTAGGTGGCGCCGGGGACCACCACGGTGCCGTAGATGACATGGTCTCCAAGCCAGGGTTGCGTTTTGACGCTGAGCCGACTGGTATAGACGGTGTCACCGGATGCGAGATCCAGTGCCGCGCCCAAAATCCCGGACACCGCGACGCCGCCCGAACTGATGCCGGACGTCTTAGGCCAGTAGGACCGGCGCTGGAACGGATAGGTCGGTAGTTCGAGTCTGCGACGCGGCGCACGCTGCAGGGCAGCGAAGTCGAGCCGGTGCCCGGCGACGTACGCAGCGGCCACCGCTTCGGCCATCTGACGACGGGCGTCAACGCCCTTGCGGGCCGACGCGATTGCCCGCGGCGGGGTCGAGTGTTCCGGCCAGACCTGTAGGGCGGCCGCGCTCAGAATCGGCTGCGGGACCGATCTCCATCAGTACCGAGCAGCCCAGCTGGGCGACGGCGCGCACGCTCTCGGCGAACTGCACCGGCTGGCGGGCATGCCGCCGCCAGTACTGTGCGTTCAACGGGGTCACGGCCGTCAGCACGGTGCCTGTGCGGTTGCAGATCAACGGCAGCGCCGGTTCGGCGAACTCGAATTGCTTTGCATACGTTTCGAATTCGGCGAGCGCAGGCTCCATCAGCTCGGAGTGGAAGGCGTGACTCGTGTCCAGCCAGGAGGAACGGATTCCCTCGTCACTGCACGTCGCGACCAACCGTTCCAGGTCCTCGGCGGGGCCCGACAGCACCGTGTTGGGGCCGTTGTAGGCGGCCACCGACACCCCGGGAAACTCGTCGGCGACGTCCTCCACGTGTTCGGGATCGTCGAACACCGCCACCATTCGGCCGCCCGCGGGGAGACTGCCGAACAGCCTGCCCCGTTCGGCCACCAACCGGGCTCCGTCCTCGAGCCCGAACACCCCGGCCACACAGGCTGCCGCATACTGGCCCACGCTGTGGCCGAGCACCACGTCGGGCTCGATGCCCCACGACTGCCACAGCCGCGCCAGGCCCATCTCGACGGCGAAGAGCGCCGGTTGGGCAAATGACGTGTGCCGCAACGTGTCCGCGTGGTCGCCGTCGACGCCCGCGGTGGTGCCGAACAGAACCTCCAGCAGCGGACGCGACACGATCCCGTCGACCGCCTCCGCGCATCGCGTCACGGTCTCGGTGAACACAGGCTCGGCGTCGAACAACTCGCGCGTCATCCCCGGGTACTGGCTCCCCTGCCCGGTGAACAACCATGCCGTCCTCGGCGGGTCGCCGCATACGCCGCGTACCGCGCCGGGCGCCAACCGGTTCTCCACCAATTCGGACAAGCAGTTCCCGCGCACCGTCGACCGAGTCCACCATGAGGGCGGCGCGGTGCTCGAAATGCGAGCGTCCGGCACCGGCGGTGGAGCACACGTCGGCGATGTCCACGTCCGGATGTGCGTCCAACCAGTCCCCGTATCGCCGCGCCACCGCGACCAGAGCCTCGGGTGAGCGCCCGGACAATGGAAGCACCCGAACCGACTCGAGTGGCGAATCGGTCAGTGCCACTTCAGCTGTCGCGGGCGCCTCCTCGATGATGACGTGCGCGTTCGTTCCGGAGAATCCGAACGAGCTGACTCCCGGCGCGCCGCACCCTGCCGTTGGCCTGCCACGGGGTCGGCTTGTCCACCACCCGGACCGCGAGGCTGATCCCACGGAATGTGTGGCGACGGGTGTTCGAAGTGCAGATTCTGCGGCAGGATTTCGTGTTCCAGCGACAGCACGACCTTGATCAGGCCCGCCACCCCCGCCGCCGACTCGAGGTGCCCGATGTTGGTCTTCACCGACCCCATCAGCAGCGGCGCGCTGCGAGTTCCCCCGGCACCGTAGACGGCCGCGGCGGCCTGGACCTCGATCGGATCACCCAGCGCCGTTCCGGTCCCGTGCGCCTCCAGATAATCGACGTCACCGCCGGTGAGACCGGCTCGCGACAGTGCGGCGGCGATGACACGTTGCTGCGCACCGCCATTCGGCACCGTCAAACCACCCGAGGCGCCGTCCTGATTGACCGCACTGCCCCGGACGACGGCCTGGATCCGGTCCCCGTCGCGCACCGCGTCGCTGAGCCGCTTGAGCACCAACATCCCGCAGCCTTCACTGCGCACGTAGCCGTCTGCAGCCGCATCGAAGGTCTTGCACCGCCCGTCGGGCGACAGCATCCGCGCGCGCGACGTCGCAATAGTGATCACCGGGCTGAGTAGGACGTTCACCCCACCGGCCAGCGCAAGATCGCAGTCACCGGCGTGCAACGCCTGGCACGCCGTGTGGATGGCCACCAGCGACGAGCTGCACGCGGTGTCCAAACGACACCGCCGGACCCTCCAATCCGAGCGCGAACGCCACCCGGCCTGCGATGACGCTGGTGGCATTGCCGGTGGCGAACTGGGCTTCGATGTCTTCGAGGCTGCTGCTGGACAAGACATACGAGTATTCGTTGGCCCCGACTCCCACGTACACGCCACTTCTGCTGCCGCGCAACGACGAAGGCGCATACCCGGCCCGTTCGAGACCCTCCCACGAGGTTTCGAGGACGAGCCGCTGCTGCGGATCGATCCACACCGCCTCGCGCGGGGAGATGCCGAAGAACTCGGGGTCGAATCCGTCGATCCCGTCGAGAAAGCCGCCGTAGCGGGTGTAGATCTTGCCCGCTGCGTCGGGATCCGGGTCGTAGAAGTCGTTGACGTCGTACCGATCGTCTGGGATCTCCCTGATCATGTCGACGCCGTCCGCCAGCAGTTGCCAGAATGCCTCCGCGTCCCGTGCACCGGGGAATCGACATGCCAGCCCGACGATCGCGATCGGCTCGTTCGCCGTCAAGGTCACCACCGGGTCCGACCGGGCCGGCGCCCGATCGCCGAGGCCGAGGACGTCGGTCACGAGGTAGCCCGCTGCGTCGGTCAGATGGGGATGGTCCATGGCGAGGGTCACCGGCAGCTGCCTGCCGAACCCCCGTTCGAGCCGGCGGTGCAAATCGACGGCCATCAGCGAATCCATGCCGAGATCGAAGAACCCCGCGTCGTCGCGGATCTCCGACGCGTCGATCCGCGTCACGTCCGCGACGGCGTTGCGAAGGTACTCGAGCACCAGTTGCTTGCGCTGCTGTACGGGCGCGGCCTCGAGTTCGTCGGTCAGCTGTGTCGCTGTCGACGACCTCGGCATCGCCGTGATCTCAGGCAGCTCGCGCTCGATGTTCGCCAGTAACAATCGCTTTCGGTGGATCTGTAGGAACGGCACGAAGCGGGACCAGTCGAAGCGGGCCACCATTCCGTGTGGTGCCGATGCACCGACGAGCTCTGCCATCCCGGCCAGCGCATCGGTCGACGACAACGTCCCGATCCCAAGCCGATCCAGTTGTTCCCGCGTTTCCCGGTCACCCATTCCCGCCGACCAGAGCCCGAACTGGACGCTGACACCGGGGACTCCGCGCTCACGCAGCCGCCACGCCAGCCCGTCGAGGAACGCATTGGCCGCGCTGTAGACGATTTGGGTCCTGGTGCCCCACACCGCAGCGATCGACGAGGTGCACACGAAGAAGTCCAACTGCATGATCGCAGCTGCCTCGCTCAAATACCATGCCCCCCAGACCTTCCCCGCGAAGACCCGGTCCACTTCGGCGTCGTCCATGTCGAGCAGCGAGGTGGAACCGAGTGCGCCCGCGGCGTGCACGATGCCGGCCAATGGTGGCAACTCCGTCCGGATCGTGGTCAGTACCCGCGCAACGTCATCCGGGTCGGCGACGTCTGCCGCGAGCACCACGACCTCGCAGCCGTACTGATCGCGCACCGCCTCGATGCGTCGCCGAGCGGCCTCGCTGGGCGGCCGTCGTCCCGTCAGCACGAGATGACCTGCACCGTGCGCGGCCAGATACTCGGTCATCTCCAATCCGACCGCACCAAGTCCGCCGGTGACGAGATAGGTCGCATCACTGCGTAATTCGAGCGGTGCAGTCGTCGGCTGAGCCGTGCGCCTCGACAGCCGGGCAACGTAGGCGGCGCCATCCCGGAGTGCGAGCTGATCTTCTCCTGCCGGTGCCGCGAGGATGTGGGCGATCAACCCGGGCCAGTCCTCGGCGCCACCCGCCGCCATGTCCGCGAGCCCACCCCACAGCTGAGGATGTTCGTACGAGGCGGTGCGACCGAAACCCCAGAGACAGGACTGCACGGGAGAAACGGTGTCCGCCCGCGTCACCCGTTGGGCGCCGCGGGTCACCAGCCAGATGGGTGCCTCGATCTCAGCGGCGAGCGCGGCACGGAAGATCCGTTGCGTCCCGCCCAGGACACGGTGCTGCATCCGATCCAGCGAGCGCGTCGACGTCGCACCGTCCGGGTCGAGGCCCCCGAGATGCACGATGTGCAGCGCCGTTTGCTCGGCTGCGGCGGCGCGCAGCGCAGCCTCGAGCTGCTCTGCGTCGGCATCCGACCCGGGCATCGCCAGGATCCGGTGCGGGTGCCCGTGCGCGGTCAGCAGGTCGGCAAGTGGTGCAACGGTTTCGGCGTCGTCGGCGATCAGAAGCCAGATCAGGCCGTCGACCGGCTCCAGTGCGACGGGCGTCATGGTCGACTTCTCCCAGCCGACCTCGTACCGGGCGTCGGCTATGGTCTGCGACGTTCGCTGTTGATTGTGTTGGGCGGCCAGCTGTTTCAATGCCCCGACGGTCTGGTCGTCGCCGGCGACGGCGCCGACGAGTGCGGCGAGCTCGTCGATCCGGCCCTCCTCGAGAAGCCTGACCGTCTCGGTGCGCGCCGCATCGGTGGGGCCCGACGTCGGGCTCGTCGAGTACCAGAACTTCCGGTGCTGGAATGGGTAGGTGGGCAGATCGACCTTGCGGCCCTTCGTTCGTGCGACCGCGGCGAAGTCGGGACGGTGGCCTGCCACGTAGGCCTGTGCGAAGGCGTCACTGATCTGACGCTGCCCGGAACCACGGCGGCGCAACGACGCGATGGTCTCCGGCCTCGACTCGGTATCGGGCCACGCCCGCAGGGCCGCGGCGGTGAGCACCGGCTGTGGACCGACCTCCAGGAGCAGTGCGCAGCCGAGCTCGGCGAGCGAACGCACGCTCTTGGCGAATTCGACGGGCTGCCTCGCATGCCTGCGCCAGTAGTTGGCGTCCAGTTTCGCCTGCCTGCCGACGGCAACGCCAGTGCGGTTGCACACCAAAGTCCGCTGTGGCGAACCGAACTCGAAACCCGACGCGTACGACTCGAACTCGTCGAGGACCGGATCGAGCAGCGCGGAGTGAAAGGCATGGCTGGTATCCAGCCACTCACATCGAACGTCGTCGGCCGTCAGCCCGGCCACCGCCCGCTCGAGGTCCTCCGCCGGACCGGACAGCACGGTGTTGGCGCCGTTGTAGGCCGCCACGGCCAGCCGCGGGAACTCGTCGGTGTAGCTCTCGACCCGGTCGGCATCGGCGAACGCCGCGACCATCCGACCGCCCGCGGGCAGACTCCCGAACAGTCGTCCGCGTTCCGCGAGCAACAAGGCGCCGTCCTCGAGGCCGAACACGCCGGTGACGCAGGCCGCCGAGTACTGACCGACGCTGTGACCGAGGACCACGTCCGGTTCGAGGCCCCACGATTGCCAGAGTCGAGCCAGGCCCATCTCCACCGCGAACAACGCGGGCTGGGCGTACGACGTGTGACGAAGAACGTCATCCCCATCTGCTCCGAAAATGACTTCCAGCAAAGGCTTTTCGAGAATGCCGTCGACCGCGGCCGCACACCTGCTCACCGTCTCCCTGAACACCGGCTCGGTCTCGAACAGCTCCCGCCCCATCCCGACGAACTGGCTGCCCTGACCCGGGAACAGCCACGCCGTCTTCGGAGGGTCACCACATTCCCCCCGCACCAGACCTGGTGCGGGCCGATCGTCGACCAGCGCATCGAGTAACTCGATGGCGGATGCCGTCGAGTTCACCACCAGGCCGGCGCGTTGCTCGAAGTGCGACCGCCCTACCCCGGCGCTGAAACACACGTCCGACATGTCGACGTCCGGGTGCGCCGTCAACCAGTTTCGGTATTGGTGGGCAACGTCGACCAACGCCGCGGGCGTGCGCGCCGACAGCGGCAACACGGTGAAGCGTCCGTCGCCGGGTACCTCGACCGGTCCCGTCGCCGTGGCAGGCTCAGCGGGTGCCTCCTCGACGATGAGGTGCGCGTTCGTCCCGGAGAACCCGAACCCACTGATCCCGGCGACGCGGGGTCGCCCGTTGCGGGTCCACGGGACGGCCTCCTCGACCACGCGCACCGGAAGCCGGTCCCACGGGATGTGCGGCGAAGCATTCCGGAAATTCAGGTGTTTCGGCAGCTCCCCATGTTCCAGCGACAGGATGACCTTGATCAGTCCCGCGATCCCCGCAGCTGCTTCCAGATGGCCGACGTTCGTCTTCACCGACCCGATGAGAAGCGGTCGGTGCGAGTCGCGTCCTGCGCCGAACGCCGCACCGGCGGCTTGCACTTCGATCGGATCACCCAGCGACGTCCCGGTTCCGTGCGCCTCCAGGTAGTCGACGTCGCAGGCTTCGACACCGGCACTCTGCAGTGCCGCGGCGATGACCCGTTGCTGGGCAGTGCCGTTCGGTACCGTCAAGCCACCCGATGCGCCGTCTTGGTTCACCGCGCTGCCCCGGATCACGGCGCGAATCCGATCACCGTCGCGGATCGCGTCGTCCAGCCGTTTCACCACGACGACGCCGCAGCCCTCACCACGTACATAGCCATCGGCGGCAGCGTCGAACGTCTTGCAACGGCCGTCCGGAGCCAGCATGTGGGCCCGAGAGAAGTTGATCATCGTCGCCGGGCTGATCAACAGGTTCACTCCGCCGGCCAGGGCAAGGTCGCACTCGCCGAGCCGCAGCGCCTGGCACGCCTGATGGACGGCCACCAACGACGAACTACACGCGGTGTCGACCGTGATCGCGGGACCCAGCAGGCCTAGTCGGTAACTGATCCGGCCTGCACCTGCGGCGGCCGACGTGCCGATCCCGAGGTAGGCCTCGATGTCTTCGAGGCTCAGCGCGTTGGTCAGCAGACACAGATAGTCCTGCGTGGACAGCCCCATGAATACTCCGGTCTTGGTGCCCGCCAGCTCTGATGGCGCACTTCCCGAATGCTCCACGGCCCGCCACGCCGTCTCCAACAACAAACGATGTTGCGGGTCCATGAAGATGGCCTCGCGCGTCGACACCCCGAAGAAGGACGCGTCGAACCCCGCCACGTCGTCGATGAATCCCGCGCGCCGGGTCACCATCTTCCCGGCCGCGCCCGGATCGGGATCGTAGAACTGCTCGACGTCCCATCGGTCTCCTGGCACCTCCGAGATCGCATCGCGGCCCTGCTGCAAGAGATTCCAGAACTCGTCGGCATCGGGAGCGCCGGGGAAGCGGACCGCGTAGCCGACGACGGCGAATCCGTGGTTCGCGCCCTCGAGTTCACGTATCCGCGCGCGCAGCTTCTCGAGCTCCACCTCGGCCTCGTCCTGGAGCTCAGTCATTTTCGGCCACCCATGATCTCGCTGAGCTTCTTGAACTTCATGGCGAGCTTCCAGTCACCCTTGATGCGTAGCCTTCCGAGGAAGAACAATCCGCGCGGATCGGCTCTCCCCTCGACCAGGTTGATGAAATCGGGCAGCGCCATGCTGATGGTGCACTGCGCGTCCCCGTCGCCATCGATCACGCGCGGGTCGTCGGTGAGGTCGATGATGAAGGTCCGCCCTCCCTCGCCGCTCAGCGCGAATTTGCACACGCCGCCGAATTTGCGCGCCTGATCTGGGTCTTCGCGGATCATCGCGGATGCTCGGTCCATCAGATCTTGAACTGTCGTCATGAGGCTCGGGCCCTTCTGTCCGGGTGGTCAGCCGTCGAGCCGCGCGAGGGCGGCCGCATCGGGTGTCGGGAACTTGGTGAGCGGACGACCCGCCTCGATCGCCACGAGTTCGCGCGCATAGAGCCTGCGCAGCAGGATGATCGCCGCGTCGGAACTGCCGAGCCGGTTCTGCGACCGATCGGGTAGCACGCCCTGGCCGAGCAGGACGATGCCATCCTCGATCAAGACTCGGTCCGGTCGGTCTTCGATGTCCTCCCACCGCTCTCGGCCGCTGAGCACTGCGCGGACGACCTCGTCGACCGGCCTGAGCTGAGAGAGATATTCGCGACTGTCCCGAACGCCCTCCGCCACCAAGGCTCCGACGTCGGGCGGCAGATGGGCCGCGATGAAGAGGAAGAACATCATGTGGTTCTCGTCGTCGACCGGCACGTTCCACAGAAAGCTCCTGAAGCCGCGCAGTACACCCGCGCCGGCGTTGAAGTAGAGGGTGTTCGGCATGATGAACGCCAACCGTCGCGCGAATCCGTTGGCGAACAGGCTGGACTGCGTGAGTCCGAAATCCGTTGCTTCGGCGTTCATCTCGGGGATCTCACCGGCGTTTCCGCCATCCTGGTAGACGCCGGTCGCGTGTACCCAGAATTGGTGCACGTCGTCGACGGTGTTCTCCAGGTCGTGGAAGTAGTTCCACTTGCGCAGCTCGACGATGTGAAATCGGCCGTATTCCTCCAGTTCCGGCCACCGCGGCAGCTCCGGCACCGGCGATTGACCGAGGTAGACCCAGATGAACCCGAAATACTCCTCGACCGGGTAGCTCGCGATCTGCACCTTGGCGGCAAAGCTCTTCGGCTCGGCCGGCTGGTCGAGGCACTGCCCGGATTGGTCGTACTGCCAACCGTGGTAGCGGCATCGCACACAGTCGCCTTCGACGATACCGACCGACAGAAGCACACCTCGATGTGCGCAGCGGCCCGCGATGACGTGGGCCGCACCGTCTTCGCCGCGGTAGAGCGTGAGCTCCTCGTGCAGGATCTTCAGCGGGACTGCTCGGCCGGGCGGCAGGTGCTCCGCGAGGTAGACCGGCTGCCAGCGCTGCCGCAACAGATGGCCGGCCGGCCGGCCCGGCCCGGTGTGCTCGAAGTCCGCGTTCTTGACACTGTCCATCCGTCTTCCTCGGCCTAGACTTTCTCGACGCCTGACACGGTCAGGGCCGCAATGAAATTCGATACGATGCGTGCTATCGACGGGGTTTCGAAGAGCATTCCGTCGTAGGTCACCGTTCCGGTGATCTGGTCGTCGATGGTGCTCATCGCGACAGTCAACTCCCGGCGTAGGACGATAGGGTCGGCCGGGATGCGGGATACGGTGAGTCCACCGGCGGCGAACTCCCCTGGCACCGGGTCGTCCATCAGGAACGCGAGCTCGCCGATGCCGAGCGCACTCGGTCCGTGCTGCTCTGTCAAGCGCTTCAAGCACGTGGTGCCACGGAGCGTCCTGGTTCGAAAGGGCGCCGAGCACAGTCGTCTTGACCTCTCGGACGAGCGCGGGCAGACCCTGCTCGGCGTCGACGTCGATGCGCAGCGGGACGGTGTTCATGAAAGGTCCGATGATCAGCTGCGTCTCCGAATCGGTGCGTCTGGTCAGCGGTGCGGAAATGACGACTGTGCGTTGGTCGGCGTAGGCGCCCACAGCGGACGCGAAGGCCGCGAGCAGCACCGAGTACAGCGACGCCTGCTCGTGCACGGCCAGCGCGCGCGCCGCAGCCGCAACCGCAGGCGGAAACTCGAAGGCGAACTGGTCTCCGCGTCGGTGCGGCTGACCGGTACGCGGGTGGTCGGTGGGTAGAGCGGGCGGCAGGTCCGCAGTGCCGAACTGGCGGCGGAAGTGGTCGACGCGCTTCGTCAGGGCGTCGCCGATCAGCCAGGATCGCTCCCAGACCGCGTAGTCGGCATATTGCAAATGCCCGCCCAGCACGGGAAGGTCATCGAAACCCAGCGAGCTGGCCACGAGTCCGCCGACCTCCCCCAGCAGCAGCCGCATCGAATACCCATCGACCAGGATGCGATGAGCGCGGATCCGAAGAACGTGATGGTCCTCGGCGACCCCCGTGACGTCGGCCCGAAATGGCGGCTGGGTAGCGAGGTCCCGCCATTCCCGCGCGGCGGGCGTGGGGTCGGCGCCGGGAATGCCCTCCAGGATGGGGACCTCGGGTATGTACGACTCGTTGATCACCTGCAGCAACATCGCCTGCGACGAGTCGTCGGAGATCCGGAAGGTCGTGCGCAACAACTCATTCCTCGCCACGACGTCTTGGACACCACGCACGATCGCGGCCGGATCGAGTGGCCCGGTGATTCTGATCGACACGTCGATCCAGTGCGCTGCGGATCCGGGGTCGTCCCGTTCGGCGAGCCACATCGTCTCCTGCGCGTGGGAAGCAGGGAGCTCCTGGCTGCGAGACGCCGGCCGAAGCGGCGGCGCTTCCACAGTGCCGGTCGCGGTCTCCTCGATTCGGCGGGCCAGGTCGGCCAGCGTCTGGTCGTCGAACAGCACGTCCAGCGGGAGTTCGACCCCGAGGTGCTGACGGATCCGTGAACGCACCTGTGCCGCTAGCAGGGAATGCCCACCAAGTGCGAAGAAGTTGTCGCCCGCGCCGATCTGCTCGACGCCGAGCGTGCTGCGCCAGATCGAGGCCAGCGCCTCTTCGACATCCCCGCGGGGTGCGACATACTCGACGTCCTGGTCGCGCGTGATCGCGATGTCCGGCAGCCCCGCCAAGTCGAGCTTCCCGTTGGGCGTCTGCGGCAACCGGTCCATGGCGAGGAACGCCGAGGGGATCATGTGCTCGGGTAGTTGGCGCCGCGCGTGGGCACGCAGCTCGCCCACCGATACCGGTGCCGCCTCAGGCGCGAAGTAGGCGACGAGCACGCTCCCCACCCCGTCTGGGTTCTGGACCACAGTGACGGCCTCGCGCACCCCCGGATGCTCGAGGAGCACGCTGTCGATCTCGGCCGGCTCCACGCGCAGGCCGCGAATCTTGACCTGCCGATCGGTGCGGTTGCGGTACTCGAACGTGCCGTCCCAGCGCAGCCGCACCACGTCGCCGCTGGCGTACAGGCGATCGTCGGGACTCCAGGGGGCGCGAACGAACCGCTCGGCGGTGAGCTCCGGATCGCCGAGATACCCGTGCGCCAACGCAGGGCCCGCGATGAACAGTTCGCCGGACACACCCGGCGGAACGGGACGCATCGCCCTGTCCAGAACGTACATCGACACGTTGCCACGAGGACGCCCGATAGGCACGATGCTCTGATCGCCCCCATCTGGCTCACCGACCGGATGCAAGCTGACGATGCCGGTGGTCTCGGTTTGGCCGTACATGTTGATCCACCTGGCGCCACTGCCGAACCGATCACGCCACGCACGCACCACACCGAGCCGCAGCGGCTCACTCGCGGTGAGCAACAACCTCAGTCGATTCGGCCGAGGTAAGGCGTCGTTCGCCGCCGCGTCGACCAGCCCCCGGACCACCGTGGGGACGAGATCGGCAACCGTCACATCTGATTTGGTGATTCGACGCAGAAGCTCCGCCGGGTCGCGACGCTCCTCAGTGGTGGCGATCACGACCTGCGCGCCGACCGCGAACGGCACCAGCAGCTGCCGGATCGACGACGAGAACGACATCGACGCCGTCTCGAGATAGACGTCCTCTGCGCATATGCCGACCTCGCGGCCGAGGGTCTCCGCGTACTCCACCACGCTGCCGTGACTGACCGCGACCCCCCTCGGCCTCCCCGTCGACCCGGATGTAAACATGATGTATGCGAGAGTGTCAGGCCCCGTTGGAGTTTCGAGTCGCTCCGAGGATTCCTGGCGCAATTCCCCACCGTCGACGTCCTCCTCGCCGAGGAGCAATACCACGCCCGCCTCGCCGAGAATGTCGTCGACGCGATCCTTCGGATACGACGGGTCGATCGGCACGTAGACGCCGCCCGCCTTGAGTATTCCGAGCATTCCTATCGCCATCGCCGCCGTTCGTCCCACACACAGCGCCACGGGAGTGCCTGCGTCGACACCTAGGTTTCTCAGCCGCCGGGCGAGTCTGTTGGCTGCGGAGTCGAGCTCTCGGTAGGTCAGCGATCGGCCGGCCACGGTCACCGCCTCGGCATCCGGCGTCCTGTCGACCGTCATCTCGAAGAGCTCCGAGACCGATCTTGCCGCCGTCGCTCGAGGCGAAGGAATGGCTTGGTAGTGGGACGATTCGGGTTCGGTCAGCATCGGAAGCTCGGACAGTCGCAGCCCGAGGTCGGAGACCATCGCGTCAAGGACCACCTGGAAGTGGGCGATCAGCCGATCGATGCGCACGCCGTCGAACAGCTCGGCCGCGTACTCGACGTGCCCGGTCAGAAGGTCGTCGTCGAAGAACGTGAATGTGAGATCGCGCTTCGCCGTATGCGTTCCGATCTCGGCGACCTCGACGCCGAGGCCGCTCAGTTCCGCGTCACCAGCTCCGGGCTGCACGACGAGCTGAACGCTGAACAGTGGATTGCGGTTGGCCTCCCGGTCCGGGGCCGTCGCATTGACGATCAGATCGAACGGCACGTCCTGGTGCGCGAGGACGTCGACCATGCGATATCGAATCCGAGTGAGCAACTCCGTTCCGTCGGGATCGCCATCGAGTCGGATCCGCACTGGAAGCGCATTGACGAAAAGTCCAATCAGGTCATCGGTTTCGACCCTGGTGCGGTTCGCCGTGAGGGTGCCGACCACGATGTCATCCTGACCCGAATAGCGGGCCAGGACCGCGGCGAACGCCGCGAACAGCGGCACCGATACCGTGACGTTCTCGGCACGGCACAGGCCGCGCAACGCGGTCGCGCGTTCGGACCCAAGCGCGAACTGTGTCCGCGCACCGCGAAAGGTCGGCTTCTTCGGTCTGGGCCGGTCGGTGTCGAGCTCCAGTGGTGGTGCGCCGGCGAGATCGTTGCGCCAGAAGTCGAGATGCGCATCGAAGTTCGTTCCGTGCAGTCGATCTCGCTGCCACTGCGCGTAGTCCTGGTACTGGATCGGCAAGTCGGCGAGCGGCATCGGCTCCCCGCGCTCGAAGGCCTGGTAGATGAGCCCGAGATCGCGCAGCAGGACCCGGAACGACCAACCGTCCGTGACGATGTGATGCATCGTCAGCACCAACACGTGCCGTTGCTCACCCAGCCCCAAGAGTCGGGCTCGCAACAGTGGCCCCACTGCGATATCGAAAGGGACAGCTGCTTCCCGCTCAGCGACCGCGGCGACATCCGCATCACACACCTGCTCGAACGGAAGCTCGAACGGCTGGGGCGTCCCGAGCACCGCCTGCGGAACACCTTCCACACTGCGGCACGTCGTACGCAGGACTTCGTGCCTTGCCATCACCGCGTCGAAACTGCGTTGCAGCACATGGCGATCCACCGGGCCCGGAATATCGATCCGCGCGGCCACGGTGTACGCGCTCGATGACGGCAACAGTTCGTGCAGGAACCACAACTGTTCCTGTGCGTGCGACAGGGGTAGTTCGCCGTCCCGCGCCGCCCGGGGAATGGCGATCTGGCGCTTCTCCTTGTCGGACGAGTTGTCCAGCCACACCGCTAGCAGTCCCTCGGCAAGTGCCGTCACGGTCGGATGAGCGAAGAACAGGGATGCGGGAATCTCGGTGCCCATCGCAACCTGGAGTCGGCGACGGAGGTCCATCGCCGTCAGGGAATCCATACCCAGAGAGATGAATTCGGCATGTGGGTCGATCTCGTCGACGGACGTACGCAGGGCGTCGGCGAGTTCGGTGACGATGACGTCGGTGATGCGGGTCAACCGCTGCTCGGGTGCTTCCTTGAGGAGCCAATCGGTGGTTCCCGCCTCGACCCGCGGAACCTCGACGGGTTCCGGAGAACGAGGTGGGCCGACCTCGGAGTCGCCCGACCAGGATGCTCCTGCTCGCGCACGGCTGTTCAGCTCTGGTGCGGTGTACGCGGGGAACCAGTAGGTGCGGTGCTGGAACGGATAGGTGGGTACGTCTACCGGCCGGTTCGGTCGAGCGTACCGACCGGCGAAGTCCAGCCGGTGTCCGGACACGTACGCGGCCGCGAGCGCCTCGGTCAGGCAACGACGGTCATCGGTCTCGCGACGCAGCGACGCGATTGTCTGCGGCGTCGGCGCGGCGGCGGGCCAGACCCGCATGGCCGCCGCGGTGAGAACCGGTTGCGGGCCGAGCTCCATCAACACCGCGCAACCCTGACCCGCGAGCGTCGCCACGCTGTCGGCGAAGCGGACCGGCTGGCGTGCGTGCCTGCGCCAGTACTGGGCGTCGAGGCGACTCCGCCGTGTCAGCACCTCGCCGGTGCGATTGCAGATGAACGCCAACTGCGGCGGAGAGTATTCGACATTGCCTGCGTACGACTCGAACTCGTCGAGCACGGGGTCGAGTAAGGCGGAGTGGAAGGCATGACTGGTCTGCAACCACTCACTTCGGATTCCCGCATCCGAGAATGCAGCGGCCGCGCGTTCGGCGTCTTCGCCGGGCCCGGACAGCACCGTGCTGGCGCCGTTGTATGCGGCGACCGACAACCGCGGGTACTCCGCAGCACACTGCTCGACCTTGTCGGCGTCGGCGAAGACCGCAATCATGCGGCCGCCTGCGGGCAAGGTACCGAACAGGCGGCCACGTTCCGCGATCAGCCGCGCTCCATCGTCGATGCCGAAGACGCCGGCGACACACGCCGCCGCGTACTGGCCGACGCTGTGCCCCACCACCACATCGGGCTGGACGCCCCAGGACTGCCACAACCTGGCAAATGCCATCTCGACCGCGAAGAGCGCGGGCTGGGCAAAGATGGTGTCGCGCAACGCCTCTTCGCCGTCTGGACCGGTGTCGAACATCACCTCGAGCAAGGACCGTGGCAGCACTCCCTGCAGGACATCGACGCACCGCTGCACGGTCTCGCGGAAGACGGGTTCGCTCTCGAACAACGCCTGCGCCATCCCCGAGAACTGGCTGCCCTGTCCTGGAAACAGCCACGCGGTCTTCGGTCGATCACTTGAGCTCCCCCGCGTCAAGCCAGGAGCCGGACGATCCTCGTGAAGTGCACCGAGCAGACGTCGCGCTCGGCCACGCGAATCCACCACCAAAGCGGCGCGGTGTTCGAAGTGCGAACGCCCGGCCCCGGCCGTCGCGCAGATGTCCGCAAGCGTCACATCCGGATTCGCGTCCATCCAGTCGCGATACCGCGACGCCAGCACTGCCAGGACCTCAGGTGTACGCGCCGAGAGTGGCAGCAGCCGGTACCCGCCGCGACCGGAATCGACGGCGCCGTCCGCGGCGGAGTCGACGTGAGGGGCCTCCTCGACCACGACATGCGCATTGGTGCCGGAGAATCCGAACGAACTCACTCCTGCGATCCGCGGTCGTCGGTTGCGTTTCCAGGCCGTGGCCTCATCGACCACTCGAACCGGCAACCTGTCCCAGGGGATGTACGGCGACGGCTCGGTGAAGTGCAGATGCTTGGGCAGCATCTCGTGTTCGAGCGCGAGCGCGACCTTGATCAGGCCGGCGATACCCGAGGCGGCCTCCAGGTGACCGATGTTCGTCTTTACCGAGCCGATCAGCAGCGGCCGGTCCGGGTCTCGACCCTCGCCGAACACCGCACCGGCGGCCTGTACTTCGATCGGATCGCCCAACGAGGTCCCCGTCCCGTGCGCCTCCAGATAGTCGACCTCGGCTGCCTTGACGCCTGCCCGTCGCAGCGCCGTGGCGATGACCTGTTGCTGTGCAACGCCATTCGGTACCGTCAGACCGCCGGACGCGCCGTCCTGATTGACGGCCGTACCCCGAACCACCGCCCGAATCGAATCACCGTCGCGCAGCGCGTCATCGATGCGCTTGAGCACCACGACGCCGCAACCCTCGCCTCGCACATAGCCGTCGGCGGCCGCATCGAACGTCTTGCACCGCCCATCGGGGGCCAACATCCGTGCACGCGAGAAGTTGATCATCGGGATCGGGGTCAGGATCACGTTCACGCCGCCGACCAGCGCGAGATCGCAGTCACCAGAATCGAGTGCCTGGCAAGCCTGGTGCAATGCCACCAACGACGAGCTGCAGGCCGTATCCACGATCATGGCAGGCCCCTTCAAGCCCAGCCGGAAGCTGATTCGTCCCGCACCCGCCGCGGCGGAACAGCCCGTTCCCGAATAGAAATCGATGTCCTCCAACCGGGACAACCGGACGATCATCCCCGCGAATTCGTGCGTGGACAGCCCCATGAAGACACCGGTCTGAGTGCCCGCCAACCCAGAAGGCGCCATCCCCGCGTGCTCAATCGCGGACCACGTCGTCTCGAGCATCAAACGGTGCTGCGGATCCATGAACATGGCCTCGCGCGCCGACACCCCGAAGAACGGCGCGTCGAAACCCGAGACGTCATCGACGAACCCCGCCCGGCGGGCCACCATCTTTCCCGGCGCATCCGGATCGGGGTCGAAGAACTCGTCGGCATCCCACCGATCTGCCGGCACAACGGACACCGCGTCTCGGCCGTCCGCCATCAGCTGCCAGAACTCACCGGCGTCGGCACCGCCGGGGAACCGAAGCGCGTACCCCAACATCGCGAAGGAGCGGCTCGCCGTCACGACTGAATGGCTTCCGACATGCTGGCGCCGTCGCTAGAATCGTCAACACCCAGCGGCCAGCCCAAGACGGGGACGTCCGCATCAGGGGTGTAGTTCAATCCATCGCCCCAGGTCATGACGTCGAGCATCGTTTCCTCCACCCGGACTGGAAGACGCACGCGTAAATAGTGTGCGTGTTCGCTGGCGGGCGCGCACCGCTTCGAACAATTCGTAGGGGTCGCGCTCGGTGACCGCCGGGACGCGGCATCGCCAGCCACCACATCGACCCCCACCGCAACTACTGGCGCAATCAACAAAAACGCCCCGGCCGATGGCCGGGGCGATCTGTAACCGATGACGCGACTCAGGTGTAACCCATGACTCGACTCATCACATTGTGGAGCTAAGGGGATTCGAACCCCTGACCTACTCGATGCGAACGAGTCGCGCTACCAACTGCGCCATAGCCCCTGGTCGGTAGCACAGGCTACCAGTCGCGGCGCGTCAGCCGAAACCGAGCAACGCACCGGCGACTTACTGCCCGGCCGCCCTCGGCAAGTCATAGCCGCGGGCCGACGGAGCGTAGTCGAGGTGCTCGAATATCGGGTCCTCGTCGTCGATCTCCAACACGACCGCACCGGGCCGGCGCAGCCGCGAGGGGACCACGTCGAACTCGCGGTCATCGGTGTTCTCCACGCCGAGCCGCGACCGCGCCATCCGCTGCATGCGGCGCCGTCGCACGCGTTCCTCGATACGCGTCTGCCGGCGCAGGTAGCCCAGGTACATCAACGTCACCGCACCTAATCCGCCGCAGACCCACCACGCCCACGGTGCGACCAGGAACGCTGCCGTCGCCGACGCCACCAAGACGAGCGCCATCAACGCCAGCACCCGCTTGCGGAACTTGTACTTGCGTGCGCTGACTGCCGCGGCCTTCGTCGAGTCGTAGCGCCGTCGCCGCGCCGCCATCAGCGAGTCCGCCATCCGCAGATCGCTTTCCTCTGGGGCCTCCAGCCCCGAGGAGTCATCTACATACTCGTACCCGTCCGCGACGCCGGCCGGTCGGTCTTCGTATTCGTCGGTCTCGATCTCGTACACCGCGGTGTCGACGTTCTCGTCGTCCGGGTCCTCGAGATCCAGCGTCAGCTCGTCGCTTTCCTCGCCGTCTTCGTCGGACTCCTCGGCCTCTCCGGCGTCTGATTCGCCCACCGGCAATGCGCCCGAATCCTCGATGACGTCGACATCGAGGTAGTCGGGTCCGGTGTCGACGACGGCAGCGGCAACGACTACCGACTTCTGCGGTGCGTCTTCGGCGTCCTCGTCGAGGTCGTCATCCAGATCGTTTTCCGACGGCCGCCAGTCCGGATCGCTGCGGTGCCCGGAGGCCGGTCCGCCACGCCTGAGCAGCCGGGCGTTGGTCGCGCTGTTGAGGACCCGCGTCGCCAATGCAACGTCGCTGGTACGGCGCACCGCATCGCGCTTGCTGATCAACATCGGGACCAGCACAAAGAGCCAGAGCACGACGAGAGAGATCCAAAGAAGGGATTGGGGGATGCTTGGCATGGCGCCTGCTCCTTTCCCCATCAGGCTAGGTCCGTGACCTGCGCATCCATGGATGACGCGCCGAGGACAATTACACACCTGTAATTCACACCTGACAAGCACCAACAGTCACTTATGTCACATTTGCCACAGAGCTCTTATTTGTTTGACCGTGCGGTTTCGTACGCGACACGCTGCGATTGCGTACGAATCGGCACAGTCGCTGAGGTGTCAGAGGTCCTTGGCAGGCTCCGGCCATGGGGGAGGAATTGGAATGGCCGATTCGCGGCTGGGAAGCCGTCGAAGCCGGCGTGTTGTCGGTTCGGGAGTTACGTCGGTTCTACGTCCCGGTCTATCCCGGGGTGCACGCACCGCGCGGCGCTGAACCGTCCGCGGTTCAGCGGTCGCAAGCAGCGTGGTTGTGGTCGCGTCGACGGGGTGTGATCGCGGGGCTGTCAGCGGCTGCGATGTTGGGCGCAAAGTGGATAGAACCGGGCCTGGCCGCCGAGTTGATCCACACAAACAGACGGCAGCCGCCGATGCTGGTCGTGCATACCGATGACGTTGCGGCCGAAGAGATTCAACGTGTCGAAGGCATATGCGTCACAACCGCCGCTCGGACGGCATTCGATATCGGCAGGCGCATGGGCCTAGAGACAGGCGTTCAACGTATCGATGCGCTGATGAATGCCACCGACGTCAAGGTCAGCGATATCGAATCGGTGGCCGCCCTGCATCCCGGTGTCCGCGGCCTGACGCAGCTTGGGCGGACCCTGAAACTGGTCGACGGCGGCGCTGAATCTCCCTACGAATCGCTGACTCGCTTGATGTTCGTGCAAGCGGGCTTTCCGCCACCCGAAACGCAGATACCTGTTCTCGACGAGCACGGCGTTGTCATCGCCGTCATCGATATTGGATGGCGCGAGTACCTCGTCGGGGTGGACTTCGAAGGCGCCCATCACTGGACCGATCCCAAGCAGCGACGCTGGGACTGCGAGCGCTACACGCGGTTGCCCGAGCTCGGCTGGACCGATTTCAGGGTGACGAGCGGCATGGTGCACCAGACGCCGCGGGCCATTCTCAACCGCGTTGGCGCAGCGCTCGTCGCCCGCGGATGCCCGAAGACGTGGTGACTGTGCGGATTTGGACGCATCTGCGGCTTGGATTCAAGCGGTGGCTGCAACGAATGTGGATGGGTCTGACAGTAGTCGGTCGAGTTCTTCGGCGGGGGTGCGCCATTTGAGGCGTTTTCTGGGTCGGGCGTTGAGTTCGGTCGGCGACCTGGTCGAGCCAGCCGGGGCCGTAGAACGACAGGTCGGTGCCTTTGGGGAAGTACTGGCGCAGCAGCCCGTTGGTGTTCTCGTTAGTGCCGCGCTGCCAGGGGCTGTGCGGGTCGCAGAAGTAGATCGGCAGGCCGGTGGCTTCGGTGATCTTGGTGTGTAACGCCATCTCGCTGCCTTGGTCCCAGGTCAGTGCAGCGGCGCAGGATCTCGGGGATCTCGGGGACCTTGGTGCTCATGGCGTCGGCCAGGGTGGCCGCGGTGCGATCGTCGGGCAGGTGCGGCAGCACCACGAACCCGGTGGTGCGCTCCACCAGGGTGCCGATCGCTGAGCCCGAGGCGGTACTGCCCAGGATCAGATCACCTTCCCAATGACCAGGGATCGCCCGGTCAGCAGCCTCGGCGGGACGCTTACTGATGTTGATCATGCCGGCCTTGAACCGATTTCGATCTTCTATTGGTTTGCGGCCCTGCTGTTTTCGCTGAGTACGGCCGGTTCGCAGCGCGGTCTTGACCAGCCGGGCCAACTCCCCGCGCGGCTGGACGTAGAGGGCCTGATAGATCGTCTCGTGTGACACCCACATCTCCGGATCGTCGGGAAAGTCCTGGCGCAGCCGGCTCGCGATCTGCTCGGGACTATGTCGCTGCTCCAAGCGTGCCACCACCTCGGCGAGCAGGACAGGGTTGTTCTCAAGCTTGCGCGCCTTGGGACGCTTGGCGTTGGCATCCGCCACGCCCTGACCGACTCGCGCCCGATACCCGCGACACGGTCTGCCCGCGATCCATCTCGCGGCGAATGGTGTCCTGGTGGCGACCCAACAACCCGGCGGCCCGAGCCGGTGCGTGCCCGGTCTCCAGCAACTCCTCGAGCCGACAGCGCTCAAGAAACGACATCGGCGCACGCGGGGACGCAGGCGACTCTGCAACGGCAAGCGGCGACAGGGGTTCTCGGCACATAACCAGCCTGTCGGACCCACCGCCGAGCGGTGTGCTCCGACACGCCAGAAGCCACCGCAGCCTGCGTCGGCGTCAACCCCGACCGCAGCGCATCCCAGAACGCGTCCCGGGTGGCCTGCGAATACCGGATACCGTAGTGCTTGGGATTGGTCTGATAACCGGCGTCCCTGGCCCACCTGCGACCCGTCGCCCCATGCACCCCGGCCACCGTCGCAGCCGCCGTCGGCGACAATCCCGACCGCAGCGCCTCCCAGAACTCCTTCCGCACCGACTCAACCAACCTCCCACCCGGGGGCAGACCCCGACGACGGAAACCAGTCTCGTAACCCATAAAGCAACACCTTTCGAATCAGGTCGTTGCAGCGACCCTTGAGTCTGAGCGGCGTGTCGCGTCCGAAAGCGCACAGTCGCTGGGCAGCCGAACGACGGAACTCAGGCCCAGCTGGCGTGGCCTTCGCGGACCAGCAGCGAGCTGACCGAGCCGGCGATCTCCTCGACCGTGATGGCCACCAAGAGGTGATCGCGCCAGGCGCCGTCGACGTCCAGATAGCGCCGCAGCAGGCCCTCCTCGCGGAACCCGACCTTTGCCAGCACGGCTCGACTCGCGGCGTTCTCCGGACGCACCGTCGCCTCCAACCGGTGCAGCTTGACCGGACCGAAGGCGTGGTCCATGCCGAGTGCCAGCGCCGCGGTCGCCACGCCCCCACCGGTGGCCGTGCTGGCCACCCAGTAGCCGATCCATGCCGACCGCAATGCCCCGTGAGTGACGTTCCCGATGGTCAGCTGTCCGGTGAACTCGCCGTCGACTTCGATCACGTACGGCAGCATGCGTCCCTTGCGCGCCTCAGACTTGAGCCCCGAACACACCGACGGCCATTGCGAAATCGTATGCCGCAGTTGCCAATCCAATTCGGTGCTCGGCTCCCACCGCTCCAGGTGCGCGCGGTCGGCGAGCCTGATTCGGCTCCACTGGGCGGCATCGCGCAGCCGCACCGGCCGCAGCTCGACCACACCGCCCGGTACCCGGAGCGGACCGACCCGCATCGGCCAGCCGGGATGGGAGGAAGTCGACCACCACAGATTCACGACGCACTCCGGGTTCGTCGTTCAGCCGCGCTGAGCCAGGAAGGCGACGTCGACGATCTCGCCGGTGCGGATCTGTTCGGCCTCGCTGGGAACCATCACCAGACAGTTTGCTTCGGCCAGCGTCGCCAGCAGATGCGACGACGCGCCCGGCGCTCCCCCGAGTGCCTGGACGAGATACTCGCCGGTGTCCTGGTCGCGCATCAGCTGCCCGCGCAGATACCCCTTGCGGCCGGCCACCGACGTGATCGGTGACAGCGCCCGGGCCTGCACCACGCGCCGCATCGGCTGGCGCTTGCCCAGCGAAAGCCGGATCAGTGGCCGCACCATCACCTCGAACACCACCAACGCGCTCACCGGGTTGGCGGGCAGTAGGAACACCGGCACGCCCTCGGGTCCGAGCTGGCCGAACCCCTGCACCGAACCGGGGTGCATCGCGATGCGGGTCACTTCCATCTCGCCCAGTTCGGACAGCACCGAGCGGACGCCTTCTGCGGCCGCCCCGCCGACTGCTCCCGCGATCACCACCACCTCGGCGCGGCTCAGCTGGCCCTCGACCACGTCGCGCAGTTCCTTGGGATCGGTGTCGACGATGCCGACGCGGTTCACCTCGGCACCGGCGTCGCGCCCCGCCGCCGCAAGCGCATACGAGTTGACGTCATAGACCTGGCCGTTGCCCGGCGTTCTCGAAATGTCGACCAGCTCGCCACCGACACACATCACCGACAGCCGCGGCCGCGGGTGGACCAGGACGCGTTCGCGCCCGACCGCGGCCAACAGCCCGACCTGCGCCGCGCCGATGATCGTGCCCGACCGCACCGCCACGTCACCGGGCTGCACGTCGTCACCGGTACGGCGCACATAGGCACCCGAGCGCACCGGCCGAAGCACCCGCACCCTGGACTCCCCGCCGTCGGTCCACCGCAACGGCAACACCGCATCGGCGAGCGTCGGCATCGGCGCGCCGGTCTGCACCCGTGCGGCCTGTCGCGGCTGCAGTCGGCTCGGCGTCCTGGTGCCCGCCTCGATCAAGCCCATCACGGGCAGACTCACCTGCTGGTCGCCTGCGTCCTCGGCTGTGTCTTCGCCGTCGTCGTGGGCGCCGATTTGTGGAGGCACGCCCAGCACGTCGACGCTGCGCACGGCGTAACCATCTATGGCGGCCTGGTCGAAACCGGGCAGCGGACGCTCGGTGACCACCTCCTCGGCGCACATCAAGCCCTGCGCTTCGGCTATCGCGACCCGCACCGGCCTGGCGGCCACCGCAGCAGCCGTCACCCGAGCCTGTTGCTCCTCCACCGAACGCACAACACGCCTTTCTCCGTTGCGGGGCCGTAGCGACGTGTCAGCAGTCGACTAGCCCCAACCGTTCCACCAACCACCGCCGCAGTTCGGGGCCGTAGTCGTCGCGCTTCAACGCAAAGTCAACCGCAGCCTTGAGGTAGCCGCCGGGATTTCCCAGGTCGTGTCGATCGCCGCGATGCACGACCACGTGCACCGGATGGCCCTCGTTGATCAGCAGCGCGATGGCGTCGGTCAACTGAATCTCGCCGCCCGCTCCGCGAGGCACCCGTCGCAGCGCGTCGAAGATCGCACGGTCCAGCACGTAGCGGCCGGCGGCGGCATACAGCGACGGCGCGTCCTCGGCCTTCGGCTTCTCGAACATGCCTTTGACCCGTAAGACGTTCGGGTTGTTGGTGTCTGGAACGGCCTCGACATCGAATACACCGTAGGCGCTGATTTCCTCGGGCGGCACCTCGATCGCGCAGAGCACCGAACCGCCCCGCTTGGCACGGACCTTCGACATCGTCTGCAGCACACCGGTCGGCAGCACGAGGTCGTCGGGCAGCAGCACCGCGACGGCGTCCTCGTCGGGTGCCAGCCTGTCCTCGACGCAGCCGACCGCGTGGCCGAGGCCCAACGGTTCGGCCTGGACCACCGACTCCACCTTGATCAGCGCGGGCGCGCGGCGCACCTTCTCGAGCATCGACGTCTTGCCGCGGGCTTCCAGCGTGCCCTCCAGGACGAGGTCCTCGACGAAGTGCGCGACGACACCGTCCTTGCCTTCGGAGGTGACGATGATGAGCCGTTGGGCGCCTGCCTCGGCCGCTTCCGCGGCCACGAGCTCGATTCCCGGCGTGTCGACGACCGGCAGCAACTCCTTGGGCACCGTCTTGGTGGCGGGTAGAAAGCGGGTCCCCAATCCGGCGGCCGGGACGATCGCCGTGTGCGGAATCGGGACCTGGGACCGTGTCATCGTTCACACATTATCGCGATCGGGTTGTGACATCGCCTGCGACTGCGTCGTGTCATCGTGGACGCGTGGCGTCCCTGACCAAGGCCGAGCTGCGGACGGCGATCCTGGCGGCCCGCCGCACGGTGACACCGCAAACCCAGAACGCGGAGGCCGAGGCGCTCTGCGGGCATCTGCCCGACGTCGTGGGCGGCGCGCGGACCGTATGCGCCTACGTGCCGGTCGGCTCCGAGCCGGGGTCAGTCGCCCTGGTGAACACCCTTTTGCGTCTCGGCGCCCGAGTGCTGCTCCCAGTGGCTCGCAGCGACAGCGACGGCGTCCCGCGGCCGCTGCTGTGGGGCGAATACCAGCCCGACCGGCTCGTCGCGGCGCGGTTCGGGCTGCGCGAGCCACCGGAGCCGTGGCTGCCCGCCGAGGCGGTGGCCGAGGCTGCCGTTGTGTTCGTGCCCGCGCTGGCGGTCGATCGTGCCGGTGTCCGGCTGGGGCGCGGCGCGGGGTTCTACGACCGGTCGCTGCCGTTGGCCGATCCGGCTGCTCGCCTGGTTGCGGTGGTCCGCGACGACGAGCTCGTCGATGAGATTCCGGCCGAGCCGCACGACGTCGCGATGACACATGCGCTCACGCCGCAACGTGGACTGGTCGCGCTGGGCTAAGGTCAGCAGCCCGCGAGCACGTCTTCCATCGCCCGTTTCTCGTTCCTGGACAGCCACAGCCCGTATGCCGCCTTCACGTCGATCTGCCGCGCGACGAACTCGCAGCGGAACGCCGCGTTGGGTGGCAGCCAGGCGGTGGCATCGCGAAAAGCCTTGTCGAAGTTGACTTGTGCGCCGACCGCGAGCAGGTTGCGGGGATCGTTGGCGAAGTCGCGGCGACGCTGATCGTCCCATCCCCTGGCGCCCTTGTACCAGGCGTCGGACAGCGACACCAGATGGTCGATCTGGACGGCGTCCGACGTTTCGGGGCCACGCACGAAGGGGATGGTTTGGCCGGTGTACGGGTCGTGCAGCACACCGCTCTGCGCGTAGCAGGTTCCCGGGCGTACGACCAGTTCGGCGAGATCCCGGCGCAGGATGTCGTCGCGGGTGTTGCAGCCGTTGTGGCCGAACTCGACGTTGACGTCGTCACTCCACGCCTCACCGAACCGATAGCGGGCGAAGTCGGTGTAGCGGTCCCAGCCCTTCACGGGCAGCCGGGCCAGGGTCTCGCGCGCGGTGTCGTAGACGGGACTCTGCGGGACGGCCGCGGATGGCGAAACCCCGGGTGGCGGCGGCGCAGGCGGTGCAGGCGCGTCACGCCACCGCAGAAAGACGGCCACGGCAACCCCGAGCACCAAGAGACCGACCAGCACGGGAATGACACGGCCCACATAGCGGTTCTAGCACTTAGGCCGGTAGAGTGCTAAGTAATTAGACCATCGCGGAGGGTTTTCGTGCCTACCTATTCGTATGCGTGCACCGATTGCGACAACAAGTTCGACGTCGTACAGGCGTTCAGCGACGATGCGCTGTCCGACTGCCCCAAGTGCGACGGGCGGCTGCGCAAGCTGTTCGGCAAGGTCGGCGTTGTGTTCAAGGGCAGCGGCTTCTACCGCACCGACAGCCGTGAGTCCGCCAAGAGCACGTCCAATGGTTCGTCTGGCTCCTCCAAGAGCTCCGAGACCTCCAGCTCGTCGGAGAAGAAGTCGGATTCCGGCAATTCAGACAGTTCGAGCTCGAGCTCGAACTCCGGCAGCTCGAGTTCCACCACCTCGGCCCCGGCCGCCACGGCCTCCAGCTGAGTCGCGGAGTTATCCACAGCCGTCCTGACAGCCCACCGTCCCGGCGTCGTGCTGCCTAGCGTGGCGGCATGGGGGAATCACTCAATGCGTCGCTGACGAGCCGGCTTGTCCACGGGTTGCGGCCGGACTGGACGCGCACCGTGGCCGCCCGCCGGGTGGCCGCAGCCGCCCTGGTCGTACTGGCCGCGGTCGCGGCGGTGCGGTCCGATCCGCGAGGCGAGCAGGCGGAGATCGTGGTGGCCACGCGCGACCTGGCTCCCGGAGTCGAACTGACCGCCAACGATGTGCGTATCGAAACCCGCTTGGCCGCAACGGTTCCCGACGGATCTCAGTCGAGCGTCGATACCGTTGTGGGCTCGACGCTGGCCGGTCCTGCCCGCCGCGGCGAGGTGCTCACCGACGTGCGGCTGCTCGGCCCGAGGCTGGCCCAGTCGGCGGCAGGCCCGAACGCCCGCATCGTGCCCCTGCACCTGGCCGACTCGGCATTGTTGGACCTCATCCGGCCGGGCGACGTGGTGGACGTGCTCGCCGCGTCGGATGACGACACCGAGCCGCAGGTGGTGGCCACCGACGCCGTGGTGGTCCTGGTGTCGGAAAAGCAAAAGGGCCCCGGCGTTGGAAGTGACCGCGTGGTGCTGGTGGCGCTGCCCGCTCACGCCGCCAACGACGTCGCAGGCGCGACCTTGATGCAGACGGTCACGGTCACGTTCCACTGACCAGTTCGGGACGACGGAGCAGGTGCAACCGGACTAACGTTGCGTGTCGTCCCGATAGCACACGACTGCAGGAAGGAATCCCCGCATGTTGAAGGGGTTCAAAGAATTCATCGCCCGAGGCAATGTCATCGACCTGGCCACCGCGGTCATCATCGGCGCGGCATTCACCGGACTGGTGACGGCATTCACCGACAACGTAGTGACCCCGCTGGTCAGCCGGATCGGCGCAACACCTGACTCGGACTACGGTTTCCTGCGGATTCCGCTGGGTAACGACATCGCGATCGATTTGAACGCCGTCGTCTCAGCGACGATCAACTTCCTGATCATCGCGTTGGTGGTCTACTTCGTCATCGTGGTTCCCTACAAGAAGCTCAAGGAACTCGACAGCAAGGTGGAGGAGGAGGAAACCCAACTGACGCTGCTCACCGAGATCCGCGACATCTTGGCAGAGAACGGCAGCGCCGCCGGCAAGCACGGCTCTGCAGCCGCCCTCGGCGCCGACAAGGCGAAGACGTCCGACACGTCGTAGCCCCGCAGACAGAAGAACAGCCCCCGGCTTTCGGCCGGGGGCTGTTCTTTGTGAATCTAGGGAGGTTACTGCATATCCCACGGCTCGCCGTAGGTGGTGACGCTGTCACCCGTGCTGGCGATCAGCCGCGCGAACGGACGCAGCAGCACGCCGCCGGCCGCACCGGTCACCGTGCCGTGCGCGTTGGACACCGCCACACCACCGGCCGGGCCTGCGACGTCGACCGAGAAGGTGGCGACTTCCTGGATGCCAGGGCCGTTACCGAGGTCGGCGCTGATCGACACGCCGGGGAACAGGTTCGGCGTAATGACCGAGCCCAGCGGGTTGAAGACCGGGAACAGCGACGCGTCGTCGAGCAGGATGTTCGGCGTGGTGTAGCTGAAGTTGATGCCGACGCCCAGCGACCATGGGAAGCCGATTTGGTAGCCCAGCTCCAACGTGCCTTCGAACTCATCGGCGCCTGGGCCGTCCACGACGTACTTGGCCCTGCCGGAGTGGAACCACTCACGGGTCAACCGGTTGCGGTCCAGCGGAAAGACGCCGTTGAGGAAGGTGTCCCACTGCTGGATCCTCAGATTCCGGTCCTGACCGTCGACCAAAGTGTTTTCGTTGTCCAGACCTGCGTGTGAGGTACCTGTGCTCACGAAAAGAGCCGCGATGGCAATGACCATCGCGATCAGCACCCGACTGATTGCCTTCATGTTCTCCCTAGCTCTGTCGGCGGTGACCGTTGTGGCTCACCGAGTGTTTCCGTGCTGGCGAGTACGCCTACACCACACACGACGCAAGAGCCACACGTGTGACAAATGAGAGATCCCACATGCTGTTCTTACGTTTAGCTCATCGTTGACACGAGGAACATAGCGGGGCGGCATCAGACCGGCAACGCGTGGGGGTCCGGATCCCAATGCCTGTCGGTGACCGACAATAGTTTGCTGGAGGTGTCCGCGCCAATCATTCAGCGATGCGCTTCGGTACCGGGCCGTCAACCCGACCAAGTATTGGGTTGTCGGCGTCGCCTACGGCTGTCACATCGTGACCCCGGTCCGCCACCAGCCATTTCACGCGTTCAACGGAGAAGTCGCAGCTCATTCATGGTGAGGCGGAATATTGTCTCGCAACCATTTCTCATGCTCGGCGTCATCGGCAGGCGAATCGGTGTCGCGCTCGTCATCAGATTTCTGCGGTAGCTCTTCGCCGAAGATTTTGTTAACTGCATTCCGCAGCGGCTTCAACGGCTTGATCACAGTCGACTTCCGGTGTGACTAAGATCACATTCGGACGAGGCCCGCCGTTCACCTGCGCGTAACACTAGAGACCATTGCCCGGGCGGCGCCGCTTATCGTCGGCGCGCTCTCGGAGTCCAGCGGGGACGGTAATTGGTTAGATCTCCAAGCTGGATAGCTGGCCGATGATCTGTATGGCCAACGGGTTGAGCGTGGCCATCCCGTCGCGGACCGCGGAGCGGGATCCCGCGATGTTGACCACCAATGTGCTGCCCGAGATTCCCGCCAGGCCGCGGGACACTCCCGCATCGACGATGCCTGCGGCGAGGCCGGATGAGCGCAGCGCCTCGGCAATGCCGAGCAGTTCGCGATCCAGGATGTCGCGGGTCGCTTCGGGCGTCACATCCCGCGGGGTCACCCCGGTGCCGCCCACCGACACCACCAGGTCAACTCCGCCGATGACTGCCGTGTTCAGCGCGTTGCGGATCTCCACCTCGTCGGCGGACACCACTACGACACCGTCGACGACGAACCCCGCTTCGTTGAGCAGCTCGGTGACCAGTGGACCGCTGTGGTCCGCCTCGCCGTGAGCCGTCCGGTCGTCGACGACGACGACGAGCGCCCGACCAACCAACTCCCCTGGCTGTTCCATGACTGCCACCGTATATGCGGAGGCGGACACCGGCGCGGCCACTCTCAACGTGGGCCGGCCCGGCGCAGTGATCACTGCTGTGCCTTGCCCAGGGTCACCTGCACGGTCTGCGGTTTGCCCGACGGGTCGAGGTAGGTCAACGTGACCTTCTCGCCCGGCGCCCGCGAGCGCACGGCAGCAACGAGCGCGTCGGCGCTGCCGATCACCCGGTCGTCGACCTTGGTCACCACGACGCCGCTCGGCAGCCCGGCCGCCGCGGCGGCGCCACCATCGGTGACCTCGACGATCTTGGCACCGTGGGTGGCTGCGTCGTTGCCGACCTGGACGCCCAGCGACGCATGCGAGGCGCTGCCGTCCTGGATCAGTTCGTCGGCGATCCGCTTGGCCTGGTCGATCGGGATCGCGAAGCCAAGCCCGATCGAGCCGCTCTGGGCTTCGGCCGAGTCGCCGCCGAGGGTGGCGATCGCCGAATTGACGCCCACCAGTTCGCCGTTCATGTTGACCAGCGCGCCGCCCGAGTTGCCCGGGTTGATCGCCGCGTCGGTCTGGATCGCGTCGAGCACGGTGTTCTGGTTGCGGGCATCCCCACTCGCGGCCACCGGCCGGTTCAGCGCGCTGATGATGCCGGTGGTGACCGTGCCCTCGAGCCCCAGGGGGGAACCGATCGCCACCACGTCCTGGCCCACCCGCAGGTTCGCCGAGGAGCCGAGCGTGATGGGGGTCAGATCGGAGACGCCGTCGGCGCGCACAACCGCGATGTCGCTGCTCGGATCTCCGCCAACGAGGGTGAACTGGGCGGTGCGGCCGTCGGCGAAGGTCACCGTGGTTTCCGGTCCGCCCTTGGCGGCCGCCACCACGTGGTTATTGGTCAGGATCAGGCCGTCGGAGGACAGGATGATCCCGGAGCCCTCTTCAGAGGCGCGGCCCATGTCGGTCTCCAGCTTCACGACGCTGGGCACCACCTTGGCGGCGACCTGCTCGACGGATCCGGCGGGCAGGCTGGCAGCGGGCAAGCTGGGTGCCGCGGTGATCGAGGTGCTGCCCGCGTTCGGGCGGTCGGGCTTCGCGACCAGCGCGACCCCGCCGCCGATGCCGGCCGAAACCACCGCGATCGCCAATGCGCCCGCGGTCAAAGCTCCAGCGCGCGACCGCTTCGCCGGGGGCGGTGACTGCGCTGCGGGATGCGGCTGCTGATGGGGCTGTTGGGGGGCGCCGCGGTACGGGTCATAGGGCTGCCGATAGCTCTGTTGTTGCTGCTGCGTCGCGTACCGCCAGTCGTAGGGCTGCTGCGGGTAGCCGCCCTGGGGTTGCGGACCGGGATACACCGCGCGCCCATCGGCGGGCCGACGGCCCGGGTGGGGCGGCGGCGGTGAATACCTCGGGTGGTTCGTCATATCGCTTACGGGCTCTTTCTACGAGTTCTTCCGGCGGTTTCCGACACTTCAACAACCACTTCAACAACGAAGCACTGCTTCCCCACAGTGCCCGGATGCGCTGAGAATCCACTTAGAGAACGTTCGGCGCATCCCCAGACTTCCGGGCGGTCGCTTCTGACCGTTTACCCATTGTCCGCCGTGACAACCGGTTGTGCGACGACCTGCGCCGGCCGTGTCGCGGGCATGAGGCGTCCGGGCAGCAACACGTACATCGACGTGCCCGGCGGCTGGCCGCCGCGCACGGTCTCGTCCACCCTAAGCACGCCACCGTGTTTGAGCACAACTTGTTTGACGATGGCAAGGCCCAAGCCCGAGCCCGGCATCGCCCGCGCGGAGGTGGAGCGGAAGAACCGCTCGAACACCAGCGGGCGATCGTGCGGCGGAATGCCGGGGCCGTGGTCGGAGACGACCAGCTCGGCGTGGAAAGGGTCGGTCTGGGTCAACCGCACGCCGACCCGCCCATTGTGCGGACTCCACTTGGCCGCGTTGTCGAGCAGGTTCAATACCGCGCGCGACAGCCCGCCCGCATCGCCGTGCACCTGCCACGGAATGACGTCGACGTCGAACTCAATATCGTTGCGCCGACGCCGAACCCGCTCCAGGCAGCGGTCCACGATCTCGGACATGTCGACGGGCTCTTGGATCACACCACCGGCCTCGTCGCGGGTGAGGTCAATCAAATCGCCTACCAGCGTTGACAATTCCTCGATCTGGGCGATCACGTCGGCGCGCAGTTCGGCCATTTCCGCTTCGGGCAACCGCGGTGCTCCGGGCGCCATCGACGCCATCAGCAGTTCGACATTGGTGCGCAATGACGTTAGCGGGGTGCGCAGCTCGTGGCCGGCATCGGTGACCAGGCGGGCCTGGCGCTCGCGGGATTCGGCAAGTCCCCGCAGCATCATGTTGAAAGCCTCAGTGAGACGGGCCAGTTCGTCGCTGCCGACCACCGGGATGGGGCGCAGGTCGTCGGTGCGGGCCACCCGCTCGGCCGCTTCGGTGAGCCGGGCCACTGGGCGCAGGCCCGCACGGGCCACCATGCCGCCGGCGAATGCCGCGATCGCCACACCGAGACCACCCACGATGAGCAGGACTGTGCCCAGCCGTTTGAGCACCTTGCCGGTGGGCGCCAGGCTCTTGGAGATCAACAGCGAGCTGCCGTTTTCGAGGTGCACGGCCAGCACCCGTTGGCGGTCGGCGGTCCGCAACGACAGCAGCAGTTTTCCGGACATCACGTCCTTCTCCTGCTGGCCGATGGGCAGCGTCTGGCCCTTTTGATTGGCGGTGTAGATGGAGCGGCCCGGGTTCACCAGCATCGCGTTGACGTCGGAGTAGGCGGTTCCTTCGATGGCCTTGCCGGGATCGGCGGCCAGCGAGCCGCTTTCGATCAGCAGCTGGGCCCGGCTGTGCAGCTGGCTGTCGACCTCGTCGTAGAGCGCCCTCGATACGACGACATAGACGGCAAGCGCCATCAGCACCACCACCATCGCCACCATCGACATCGCGAGCAACATGACCCGCCAGCGCAGTGACAGAGAGCTGGTCGCGGGAAGCGAGGCTGGCCGCCACGGGCCGGGCCGAGTCGACGTCATCAGGGAGGTGTCTCACGCAGCACGTAACCCACCCCGCGCACGGTGTGGATCAGCCGCGGCTCACCTTCCGCCTCCGTCTTGCGACGCAGATAGCCGACATAGACCTCGAGGGCGTTCCCCGAGGTCGGGAAGTCGAATCCCCACACTTCCTCGAGGATGCGGCTGCGGGTGAGCACGCGCCGGGGGTTGGCGATCAGCATTTCCAGCAGTGCGAACTCGGTGCGGGTCAGACTGATCTGGCGGTTACCGCGGGTCACCTCACGGGTCACCGGGTCCAGGCTGAGGTCGGAGAACGTCATCGGCAGCGAATCCGCCCCGTCATCGGGGGTGGTGCGGCGCAGCAGCGCGCGCATGCGGGCGAGCAGTTCTTCCAACGCGAACGGCTTCGGCAGGTAGTCGTCGGCGCCAGCGTCCAGGCCGGCGACACGCTCGGACACCGAATCGCGGGCGGTCAGCACCAGGATGGGCAGGTCGTCGCCGGTACTGCGGAGCTGACGGCACACCTCGAGGCCGTCAAGCTTCGGCATCATCACGTCCAGCACCAGGGCGTCGGGCCGGTCGCTGGCGATCAGATCGAGCGCTTCGAGCCCGTCCTGGGCCAACGCGACCGAGTAGCCGTTGAAGGACAGGGAGCGACGGAGCGATTCGCGCACCGCGCGATCGTCGTCGACGACAAGAATTCGCACGGCCACCAGTGTTAACCCATCGCCTGAGAGTCGCCTGAGAGGCTCGCCGGAGCCACTCGGCAGTTAACGGCGGTCGAGATCGATCAGGCCGAGCCGGGCGGCCTTGAGCAGACGGCGCGGCACCTTGTGCTGCTGGCCTGCGACCGTGACACCGACGAGTTCGGTGCGCTTGGCCTTCCACTGCGCGCGACGGCTACGGGTGTTCGCGCGCGACATCCTGCGCTTGGGCACAGCCATGATCGAGCTCTCCTCTTGAGGGTGCTGCCACGCGAAAGTTCGGCGTCGGCAATTGCCCTTCAGGATAGCCGGTGACCTGCGTGGCCTCCAAAACACCGATGCATATCAGACCTACCGGCGCCTTCGGGCGCCGACAAGTCGGCGCGCCTGCGTTGCAAACCCGGGCTCGCGACGCGGGAACTCCCGGTCGAAGTCGCGCAGAATCCCGTCGAGCCTGCGGCTTTCGGTACGCCATCTGCGCACGAACCAGACCACGCACGCCATCGCGAGCGCGGCCAGCACGATCCATGCGACCCAGTCCATGTGCACCCTCGGTCAAGCGTAACGTCCCAAGTCAGCGACTTCGGCGCGGTCGCGTGTGCTGAGCGCCGGTTATCGCGCCGAAATCGCAATCGGGGTGACCTTGACGGCGGACCGGAGGTACCGGCTAACCTACCGGTTGGTTGGCGCGCTGATCGATGAGGAGGACGCGTGACGTCTGCGGTGCGCATCGGCAACTGCTCGGGGTTCTACGGCGACCGGCTCGCGGCGATGCGGGAGATGCTCACCGGCGGTGAGCTCGACTACCTCACCGGCGACTATCTCGCCGAGCTGACCATGCTCATCCTGGCTCGCGACCGGGCGAAGTCGCCTGACCGCGGCTACGCCAAGACATTCCTCATCCAGCTCGAGGAGTGCCTCGGCACCGCCCTCGACCGGGGCGTGCGAATCGTCGCCAACGCCGGCGGTCTGAACCCGGCGGGCCTGGCCACCGCGGTGCGATCGCTGGCCGAGAAGCTCGGCATCGCCGTGCGGGTGGCCCACGTCGAGGGCGACGACCTGCTGTCGCGGGCGGCCGAACTCGGACTCGGCACCCCGCTGGCGGCCAACGCCTATCTCGGGGCATGGGGCATCGTCGACTGCCTCAACAGCGGCGCCGACGTCGTCGTCACCGGCCGGGTCACCGACGCTTCGGTCATCGTCGGCCCGGCGGCCGCGCACTTCGGTTGGGGCCGCGACGACTACGACCGGCTGGCGGGAGCGGTGGCCGCGGGACACGTCATCGAGTGCGGTGTCCAGGCCACCGGCGGCAACTACGCGTTCTTCACCGAGATTCCCGACCTGACGCTACGCCAGGTTTCCCGCTGGCCGAGATCAGTGCCGACGGGTCGTCGGTCATCACCAAGCACGCCGGCACCGGCGGGCTGGTCAGCGTCGACACCGTCACCGCCCAGCTGCTCTACGAGATCACCGGCGCGCGCTACGCGAATCCCGACGTGACGCTGCGGATGGACAGCATCGAGCTGTCCGCCGACGGCACCGACCGCGTGCGCATCGAGCGGCGCAAGGGGTGAGCCGCCGCCGCCCACCCTCAAGGTGTCGCTGAACAGCATCGGCGGCTTCCGCAACGCGATGACGTTCGTGCTCACCGGGCTCGACATCGACGCCAAGGCCCAGCTGGTGCAGCGACAGCTCGAGTCCGGCCTGACCGTCAAGCCGGCCGAACTGGAATGGACGCTGGCCCGCACCGACCACGCCGACGCCGACACCGAGGAGACCGCCAGCGCGCTGCTGCACTGCGTGGTGCGCGATCCCGACCCCGCCAACGTCGGCCGCCAATTCTCCTCGGCCGCAGTCGAACTGGCGCTGGCCAGCTATCCGGGCTTCACCACCACCGCGCCGCCGGGCGAGGGTCAGGTGTACGGCGTGTTCACCCCCGGCTACGTCGACGCCGCCGAGGTGCCGCACGTCGCCGTGCACGCCGACGGCACCCGCACCGACATCCCCGCCGCCACCGAGACCAAGGAACTCGAGCGTGTGGCACCGTTCGCGCTGCCCGAACCGCTGCCCTTCGGCGAGACCCGGCGCGTCCCACTCGGCCGCATCGCGGGTGCGCGCAGCGGCGACAAGGGCGGCAACGCCAACGTCGGGGTGTGGGTGCGCACCGGCGAGCAGTGGCGCTGGCTGGCCCACGCGCTCACCGTCGAGAAGCTTCGCGAATTGCTGCCGGAGACCGCCGATCTGACGGTCACCCGCCACCTGCTGCCGAACCTGCGCGCGGTGAACTTCGTCATCGAGGGCATCCTCGGCCAGGGCGTGGCCTATCAGGCCCGGTTCGACCCGCAGGCCAAGGGCCTGGGCGAGTGGCTGCGCAGCCGTTACATCGACATCCCAGAAAGCCTCCTTTCATGAATATCTGGCACACCCCCGAACGCGAACAGCTGCGAAAGACGGTGCGCGCGTTCGCCGAACGCGAGGTCCTTCCGCACGTCGACGAGTGGGAGCAGTCCGGCATGCTGCCGCGCGAGCTGCACCGTCAAGGCGGGCGAGGCCGGTCTGCTGGGCGCAGGCCTGCCCGAAGCGGTGGGCGGTGGCGGCGGCGACGGCGCCGACTGCGCTGATCATCTGCGAGGAGATGCACTACAGCGGGGCGCCGGGCGGCGTGTTCGCGTCGTTGTTCACCTGCGGCATCGCAGTGCCGCACATGATCGCCTCGGGCGACCAGCGATTGATCGACACCTACGTGCGGCCCACGCTGCGCGGCGAGAAGATCGGATCGCTGGCGATCACCGAACCCGGCGGCGGGTCCGACGTCGGCCATCTGACCACCAAGGCCACCCGCGACGGCGACGACTACATCATCAACGGCGCCAAGACCTACATCACCTCCGGCGTGCGAGCCGACTACGTCGTGACCGCGGCGCGCACCGGCGGCCCTGGCGCAGCGGGGGTTTCGCTGATCGTGGTCGACAAGGGCACACCCGGTTTCGAGGTCACCCGCAAGCTCGACAAGATGGGCTGGCGGTCGTCCGACACCGCCGAGCTTTCCTACACCGACGTCCGGGTGCCCGCCGCGAACCTGATCGGCGACGAGAACACCGGCTTCATCCAGATCGCCGCGGCATTCGTCTCCGAGCGGGTCGGCCTGGCCGCTCAGGCGTACGCCAGTGCGCAGCGCTGCCTTGACCTCACGGTCGAGTGGTGCCGCAACCGGGAAACCTTTGGTAAACCGCTGATCTCGCGGCAATCCGTGCAGAACACGCTGTCGGAGATGGCGCGGCGCGTCGACGTCGCACGCGTCTACACGCGGAACCTTGTCGAACGCCAGCTTGCGGGCGAGACCAACCTGATCACCGAGGTGTGCTTCGCCAAGAACACCGCCGTCGAGGCCGGCGAATGGGTGGCGAACCAGGCGGTGCAGTTGTTCGGCGGCATGGGGTACATGACCGAGTCTGAGGTCGAGCGACAGTACCGGGACATGCGCATCCTCGGGATCGGCGGCGGGACAACCGAAATCCTCACCTCGCTCGCCGCCAAGACGTTGGGCTACCAGTCATGACGGCGCTGAAGTCCACGATCGATCCCAGGTCCGCTGCATTCACCGAGGCCGCCGAAGTGATGGCGGCCAAGCTCGGCGAAATCGACGCCGAGCACGCCAAGGCGCTGGGCGGTGGCGGCGAGAAGTACGTCCAACGCCATCACGACCGCGGCAAGATGACCGCTCGCGAGCGGATCGAGGCGCTGCTCGATCCCGACTCGCCGTTCCTCGAGCTTAGTCCGCTCGCTGCCTATGGCAGCGCCTTCACCGTCGGCGCCAGCGTGGTGGCAGGCATCGGCGCGGTCAGCGGCGTGGAGTGCCTGGTGGTGTCCAACGATCCGACCGTCAAGGGCGGCACCAGCAACCCGTGGACGTTGAAAAAGATCCTGCGCGCCAACCAGATTGCCTTCGAGAACCGCTTGCCGGTGATCTCACTTGTCGAGTCCGGCGGTGCCGATCTCCCGACCCAGAAGGAGATCTTCATCCCCGGCGGGCGGATGTTCCGCGACCTGACGCGGCTGTCGGCGGCAGGAATCCCGACCATCGCGCTGGTGTTCGGCAACTCCACGGCGGGCGGCGCCTACATCCCCGGCATGTCCGACCACGTCGTGATGATCAAGGAGCGCTCGAAGGTGTTCCTGGCCGGGCCGCCGCTGGTGAAGATGGCCACCGGCGAGGAGTCCGACGACGAGTCGCTCGGCGGCGCCGAGATGCACGCCCGCACTTCGGGTCTGGCGGACTACTTCGCAGTCGACGAACTCGACGCCATCCGGATCGGCCGACGGATCGTCGCCCGGCTGAACTGGCGCAAGCAAGGGCCGACTCCCGGTCCGGTCACCGAGCCGCTGCTGGACGCCGAGGAACTGCTCGGCATCGTGCCATCGGATCTGCGCATCCCGTTCGACCCGCGCGACGTGATCGCGCGCATCGTCGACGGCTCGGAGTTCGACGAGTTCAAGGCGATGTACGGCTCGTCGCTGGTGACCGGCTGGGCCACGCTGTACGGCTACCCGATTGGCATCCTGGCCAACCACCGTGGCGTGCTGTTCAGCGAAGAGTCGCAGAAGGCCACCCAGTTCATCCAGCTGGCCAACCGCTCAGACACACCACTGTTGTTCCTGCACAACACCACTGGCTACATGGTCGGCAAGCAGTACGAGGAAGGCGGGATGATCAAGCACGGCTCGATGATGATCAACGCCGTCTCGAACTCGACCGTCCCGCACCTGTCGTTACTGATCGGCGCGTCCTACGGCGCCGGCCACTACGGCATGTGCGGGCGTGCCTATGACCCCCGCTTCCTGTTCGCCTGGCCGAGTGCCAAGTCCGCGGTGATGGGGGGCGCACAACTCGCGGGCGTGTTGTCGATCGTGAGCCGCGCTGCCGCCGAGGCCCGCGGCCAGGCGGTGGACGAGGAGGCCGACGCCGCGATGCGGGCCGCCGTCGAGGGGCAGATCGAGGCCGAGTCGCTGCCGATGGTGCTGTCCGGGATGCTCTACGACGACGGCGTGATCGATCCTCGCGACACCCGCACCGTGCTGGGAATGTGCTTGTCCGCCATAGCCAATGGCCCGATCAAGGGGACGTCGAACTTCGGCGTCTTCCGGATGTGAGTGCGATGAGCGCTTGCGCGAAGAGCGGAGGACTTGAGTGGTCATCCGCCTAATGGTCGCCAACCGCGGCGAGATCGCCCGCCGGGTGTTCGCCACGTGCCGTCGACTTGGCGTCGGCACCGTCGCCGTCTACACCGACCCGGACGCCGGCTCGCCGCACGTCGCCGAGGCGGATGCGCGGGTGCGCCTGGAGGGCCGCAACGGGTACCTCGACGCGCAGCAGTTGATCGCGGCGGCCCGCGCGGCGGGCGCCGACGCCGTCCACCCCGGATACGGATTCCTCTCGGAGAACCCCGATTTCGCCGCCGCTGTGCTGGATGCCGGTTTGACGTGGATCGGCCCACCGGTCGCCGCGGTGGCGGCGATGGGCTCCAAGATCGAGGCCAAGAAGATGATGGCCGCCGCCGGTGTGCCGGTTCTCGACGAACTCGATCCCGACACCGTGACGGCCGACCAACTGCCGGTGCTGATCAAGGCGTCGGCGGGCGGTGGCGGCCGCGGCATGCGGGTGGTGCGCGAATTGTCCGAGCTACCTCAGCAGGTGGAGGCCGCGCGCCGCGAGGCGCAGTCGGCGTTCGGCGACCCGACGGTGTTCTGCGAGCGCTACCTCGCGACCGGCCACCACGTCGAGGTCCAGGTGATCGCCGACGAGCACGGCACCGTGTGGGCCGTCGGCGAACGCGAATGCTCGATCCAGCGGCGCCACCAGAAGATCATCGAAGAGGCGCCCTCGCCACTGGTCGAACGCACTCCGGGCATGCGGGCCAAGCTGTTCGACGCGGCGCGGCTGGCGGCGACCGCGATCGGCTACACCGGCGCGGGCACCGTCGAGTTCATGGCCGACGACGGCGGCGACTTCTTCTTCCTCGAGATGAACACCCGGCTGCAGGTCGAGCACCCGGTCACCGAGGCCACCACCGGCCTCGACCTCGTCGCCCTGCAGTTGCACGTCGCCGACGGCGGCCACCTCGACCCCGAGCCGCCACCGTCCCGCGGCTACTCCATCGAGGCCAGGCTGTACGCCGAGGACCCGGCCAAGGACTGGCAGCCGCAGGCCGGCCCGCTGCACCGCTTCGAGGTGCCCACACCACAACGCAATTCGGGCCGCTCGACGGTCTACGGGGTGCGCGTCGACACCGGCGTCGTCGACGGGTCGGAGGTGTCGGTCTTCTACGACCCGATGCTGGCCAAGGTCATCTCCTACGCGCCGACCCGCCGTCAGGCAGCGGGGTTGCTCGCCGACGCGCTGGCCCGCACCCGCATCCACGGCGTGCGCACCAACCGCGACCTTCTGGTCAACGTGCTGCGCCACCCGGCGTTCCTCGACGGGCGCCACCGACACCGCGTTCTTCGACACCCACGGTCTGCCCGAGCTGGCCGCATCGCTGGCGCGATCAAGACGCCGTCGAGTTGTCCGCGATCGCCGCCGCCTTGGCCGATGCGGCCCAGAACCGCCGGGATGCAACCGTATTCGCCGCGGCGCCGAGCGGCTGGCGCAACGTCGCGTCGGGCTTCCAGACCAAGCGCTACAGCGACGCTGCGGGCGAGATGCGCGAGGTCCGCTACCGCTTCACCCGCGGCGGCGTGGAACTGCCCGACCGTGATTCGGTAACCCTGGTATCGGCGGCGCCCGACCGGGTGGTGCTGGCGGTCGACGGTGTGGAGCGCCCGTTCGACGTCGCCCGATACGGCGATGACGTCTTCGTCGACTCGCCGCTGGGCCCAGTGCAACTCGTCGCGCTGCCGCGCTTCCCCGATCCGGACGCCGCGGTCGCGCACGGTTCGCTGCTGGCGCCCATGCCGGGGTCGGTGCTGCGCATCGGTGCCGCGGTGGGCGACACCGTCACCGCCGGCCAGCCGCTGATCTGGCTGGAGGCCATGAAGATGGAGCACACCGTGACCGCGCCCAGCGACGGCGTGCTCGTCGAACTCAACGTCGAGCCGGGCCAGCAGGTCGACGTCGGCGCCGTACTGGCCCGTGTAGACAACCCTGAGAAGGAGACCGCCCATGATCCCGACCAGCTTTCGTCGAGACCGAAGAACAGCAGGCGCTGCGCAAGGCGGTCGCCGCGAATGGCCGCCAACTACGGCCAGGACTACTACCTGGAGAAGGCCCGCGCCGGCCAGCACACCGACGAATTGTGGAATGAGGCAGGCAAACTCGGCTTCATCGGGGTGAACCTGCCCGAGGAGTACGGCGGCGGCGGCGCGGGCATGTACGAGCTGTCCATCGTGATGGAGGAGATGTCGGCCGGCGGCTGCCCGCTGCTGCTGATGGTGGTCTCGCCCGCGATCAACGGCACGATCATCGCCAAGTTCGGCACCGACGAGCAGAAGAAGCGGTGGCTGCCCGGCATCGCCGACGGCTCGACCACCATGGCGTTCGCGATCACCGAGCCCGACGCGGGCTCGAACTCGCACCGCATCACCACCACCGCCCGCCGCGACGGCAGCGACTGGATCCTCAAGGGCCAGAAGGTGTTCATCTCCGGCGTCGACCAGGCGCAGGCGGTGCTGGTGGTGGGCCGCACGGAAGAGGCGAAGACCGGCAACCTGCGGCCGGCGTTGTTCATCGTGCCCACCGACACTCCCGGGTTCACCTGGACCAAGATCGACATGGAACTGGTCAGCCCCGAGAATCAGTTCCAGCTCTTCCTCGACGACGTCCGGCTGCCGTCCGACGCACTGGTCGGCTCCGAGGACGCCGCGATCGCCCAACTGTTCGCCGGCCTGAACCCCGAGCGGATCATGGGCGCGGCCAGCGCGGTGGGCATGGGCCGGTTCGCCATCAACAAGGCCGTCGACTACGTCAAGACCCGCCAGGTGTGGAAGACGCCGATCGGCGCGCACCAGGGCCTGTCGCACCCGTTGGCGCAGAACCACATCGAGATCGAGCTCGCCAAGCTGATGATGCAGAAGGCCGCGACGCTGTACGACAACGGCGACGACGTCGGCGCCGCCGAGGCGGCGAACATGGCCAAGTACGCGGCGGCCGAGGCGTCGGTGCGCGCGGTCGACCAGGCGGTGCAGTCGCTGGGCGGCAACGGGCTGACCAAGGAGTACGGCATCGCCGCGGCGGTGACCGCGTCGAAGCTGGCCCGCATCGCTCCGGTCAGCCGCGAGATGGTGCTCAACTTCGTCGCGCAGACGTCGTTGGGTCTGCCACGCTCGTACTGATGAGCACTCTGGTCCACTACTCCGTCGAAGGCCCGGTCGCGCGGCTCACCCTGGACTCGCCGCACAACCGCAACGCGCTGTCCAGGGCGCTCGTCGACCAGCTGCACCAGGGTCTGTGCGACGCGTCCGACGACTCCGACGTGCGGGCGGTCGTGCTCGGCCACACCGGCGGGACGTTCTGCGCGGGCGCCGACCTGTCGGAGGCCAGCAGCGGTGACGCGGCCGAGGCCGTCGCTGACAATGCGCGGAAGCTGACGTCGGTATTGCGCTCGATCCTCGAGATGCCGCAGCCGGTCATCGGCGCGATCGACGGCCACGTCCGGGCAGGCGGGCTCGGGCTCGTCGGTGCCTGCGACATCGTCGTCGCGGGACGCAACAGCACCTTCGCGCTGACCGAGGCGCGGATCGGGGTGGCGCCGTCGATCATCTCGCTGACGCTGCTGCCGAAGATGTCCGCGCGTTCCGCGGGCCGCTACTTCGTGACCGGCGAGAAGTTCGGCGCCGACGAGGCCGCTGCGATGGGTTTGATCACCCTCGCGACCGACGACGTCGACGCCACGGTGGCTGCGCTGACGGCCGAGATCGCGAAGGGCTCGCCGCAGGGCCTGGCCGCGTCGAAAGCGCTGACCACCGCGCCGATTCTGGCGGCCTTCGACCAGCACGCCGAGACGCTGACCAGGCAGTCCGCCGAGCTTTTTGTGTCCGACGAGGCCCGCGAGGGCATGCTGGCCTTCCTGCAGAAACGCCCCCCGAACTGGGTCAGCTGACCCGTTCCTAGGAGTCAGATCACGACCCCGACAGCAAACAAAGTTTGCCAGCAGAGCCGTCGACGGCCGCATCCGAAGTGACGTAGTGGCCTACGCGTGTCGCGGCCATCGCGATGCGGTAGCAACGAAGATGTCCAGAACGACCGTTGCGCGGACGCCCGCGATGAGCGCGGTAATCACGGCCATCGAATAGCCCTCTACCTGGCATTTTGCTAGCAGATCCGTCGAAGGACAGCGTAGCAAACTCTATTTGCTGGATCGTTCCAGGAAACGCGCCATCGACGGAGAGGCTGTGACGCAGTGAACAATGATCGCCACTTGCACGAAGTGGCGATCCGTAGGCTATAGTGAGTTAACTGAGCGGCGAGCAAGTGCGGACCAATCAAAACTTCGAAACAAGGAGAAAGAACACCAGTGAAGAAAACGTTGATTGCGGCCGCAACAGGCGCCCTCGGCGCTCTGGGATCCGCGGCTCTGATGTCGGCCGCGCCCGCGCAGGCCGACTGCGAAGGTATCCCAATCGGCGGGGGGAAGATCATCTGCAATATTCAGTCGAACGGTAGTTCTTTCGCGATGAGCGTCAGCCCGGGTTACAACCTTGGTGTTCTCCTCAACGGCACCACGGAATCGCCCGAGCTGGGCCTGTTGGACCAGCCCACGACGTTCATAAACAGCATCGTGGGCCCGGGGGGGTTCCTAGACGGACCCAGGGCCCCCGGCGGCCCGACTCCGGTCGACCCGGGGGAGGCTCCGGAGTAACGCCTACTAAGTCAACGGGCATTTGCGCACACGCGCAGGTGCCCGTTTTCTTTTGTCGTGCGTAGGCTGGCTTTCCGATGAGCCACCACGTTCTGATCACCGGCGCGACCGGCACCCTCGGGCACCAGGTGGTCGGTGAAGCCACCGAGGCCGGCCATCAGGTGCGCGCGCTGAGCAGGCGCGATCACGTCGGCTACACCGGCGTGCACTGGCACCAAGGCGATCTGCTCACCGGTGCCGGTGTCGACGCCGCGTTGGACGGCATCGACGTGGTCGTCCACTGCGCCACCCAGGGCACCCGCGACAAGGACGTCGACTCCGCCGACAACCTCATCACCGCCGCCCGCCGCGCCGGCGTCGGCAACATCGTCTATGTCTCGATCGTCGGGATCGATCGCATCCCACTGCCGTACTACAAGACCAAGTTGAAGGTCGAGGAAGCGCTGGCCGCGTCCGGGCTCGGCCACACGATCATCCGGGTCACGCAGTTCCACGACCTGATCGAGACCTCGTTCGCGATCCAGCGGTTCTCGCCGGCGCTGTTCGCGGTCAAGGGTGTGCGCTTCCAGCCGATCGACACCCGCGACGTGGCGACCCACCTGGTTTCCCTCATCGACGACGGGCCCGCCGGTCGCGTCGACGACATCGGCGGCCCCGCGGTCTATGACCACGCTGAACTCGGGCGGATGTATCTCGCCGCACGCAATAGCCGCCGACGCGTGCTGGCTCTCCCAGTGCCCGGCGGCATAGTCGCCGGTTTCAAATCGGGGGCCAATCTCGTGCCGGCAAACTCGATCGGGACGATCGGCTTCGACCAGCATCTGGCGCGAACTCCATGACTATCCTGTGCTTATTGGCAGCTTCGTCGTAGGCTCGACACTGATGAGCACCCCAGCGTCGCGAAACCGATCGGACCCCGCCGCGGACACCGATCGCATGCAGGCAGCGCAATTGCTGTCCGATGCCGCCGCGCAGGGCGCTCTCTCCATGAACGAATACGAGGACCGGCTGAGCAGGGCCTACGCCGCCAAGACCTACGACGAGCTGTTCCGTCTGGCCTGCGATCTCCCCGGCGCCTTGACCACCGCCAGAAGGGGTCGCCCGTGCCGGCCGGCGCCGTCGACGCTGCTCCTGGCCATCTTGAGTGGGTTCGAGCGTCGCGGACGGTGGAACGTGCCGAAGCGGCTGACCACCTTCGCCCTCTGGGGCGGCGGCGTCGTGGACCTGCGCTACGCCGACTTCACCGCCCCCGAGGTGGAGATCCGTAGCTATTCGATCATGGGCGCTCAGACGATCCTGGTACCGCCCGAGGTGAACCTGGATCTGCGAGGTAGGGGTGTGATGGGCACCTTCGACCACATCCCGGGCGAGGGTATGCCTGGCGCGCCCCGGGTGAAGATCCGCGGCTTCTCGCTGTGGGGCAAGGTCGGCGTCAAACGCAAGAAGCGCAGAGCCGGCTAACGCCGACCCGCGCGACTTTGCCTAGTTGCACTGCGCCCGAATGGAGATCTTCGGGGCAAGAGTCCCCGGATCGCTCTCGAGATTGCACTCGCGCACCGGAATGGCGTCCCCGACGACATTGCCCGGCGCCATGTTCAGCACACCCTTGAACGAACCGTTATAGCCGGTTGTCTTGTCGTAGTAGTAGATCTCGTCATCTTCGTCGAACCGAAGGGTTCCCTGCTGTCCGAATACGTCGTGATAACCCGTCCCGATCGGCGAGTCGTCCAAGGCCTTGTTAATCGGGTTGGCGTCGTTGCAGACCGAGTCGCCAAACTGCTGCGCAACGCGCAGACCAGGCGCGGGTTTGTCCAGGTTGGAACGACCGACCGCAGCGCCCGGAGTGTCTGCCGGAACCTCATTCGCTCCCTGCCCGGCAAAGGCCATACCGGCAGGCGCAACGGCTGCCAGCGCGCCGCCAGCGGCGAGGCCGCCGATCACCGTTCGAGCGCGCCGCGACCGACCCGGACATACGCCGATGTTTTGCCATCCAGGTTCCCCTTCGGTGATGCGGCTGCCCGCACATCCAACTCGTCCAGCGAACCGTAACGTATGCGGCACAACTTGTCTCGCGAGGAATGCATATCACGGCAAGGGAATTCGGCGTCTCAGCGAGGCGCTTATCGACGTCGACGCGAGCGCAGATAGTCGCCGACGACCGCGGCGCCCAGCCCGTCCAGATCGGGCACCACTACCCGGCCCTCGACTCGCCGCGCAACCTGGTCGATGAACCTGGCCAGGCCGGGATCGCTGCCGAGCCGGAAGATGGTGACCTGCGCACCCAGCCGGGCCATGTCGTCGAAGCCGCGCACGGTGTGGGCGATGGTCCGCGGGTGCGGTGGGTAGTCGAAGAACACCGAAGAACCCGCACCCTCCCCGTCGAAGTCCTCCAGGTGCGCGGTCGGTTCGCCGTCGGTGACGACGAGCACCACCGGCTGCGCGTTTGGGTGACGACGCAGGTGCCGCCCCGCCAGGGCGAGCGCGTGGTGCAGGTTGGTGCCCTGCTCGTAGACACCCTCCAGCCCGGTCAGTTCCGCGGCGCTGACCGTTCTGGCGTACCGGCCAAAGGCGATGATCTGCAACGCATCCGAGCGGAACCGGGTGCTGACCAGATGGTTGAGTGCCAGCGCCGTGCGCTTCATCGGCAGCCAGCGGTTCTCCATCACCATGGAGAACGAGGTGTCCACTAGAAGCGCCACCGCTGCCTGCGCGCGGGTCTCGGTCTCGGACACCTCGACGTCGTCGACCGTGACTCGAATGTGCGGCTCCACGATGCCCGTACCCGCTTGGCGCAGCACGGCATTGGTCAGCGTGCGGGTGACGTTCCACGGTTCGGTGTCGCCGAACTGCCACGGCCGCGTCGCACCCGTCAACTCACCGGCAGCCCCGGCCCGCCGGGTATCGCGTTCACCGTGCCTGCTCGACAACTGTTGGGCCACATCCCGCAGCGCGGTCTGCCCGAGCTGGCGCATGGCCTTCGGGGACAGCCGCCACTTCCCGTCGGACCCGCGGTCCAGGAACCCCTGATTGACAAGTGCCCGTTCGAGTTCGGTGAGCGTGCGCGCGTCGACCACCGCCTCGTCGCCCAGCTGGCGGGCCAGCGCTTCGAGGTCGACGTCGTCCATCGTCGCTCCGGCATAGCTCTGCGACAATGCCTCCGCGAGCTGTTCGAGCTCGGCGATGTCCGACAAGGCCTGGGTGCCCTCGCCCATCCCCATCGGATTGTCGCCGGAGAAGCGCGACGAGCCGGTCCAGTCCTCCCCCGGCCGGGCCGCCTGCAGATGTGAGTCCAGCCGGTTGAGCGCGTTCATCAACGACGGCGAGCCGAATGCCTGCTGGGCCAACGTATCCAGCTCGGCGCGCTGGTCGCCAGACAGGCTGTTGCGGAACCGCTGCGCCGCCGCCGCGCGCTGGGCCAGCGAATCCAGCAGCTCCTCCACATTGCGCGGGTTCTCCGGAAAGAACTCACCGTGCTTGTTCATGAAGTCGTCGAAGTCCTGCTGGGTGTCCTCGCCGCGGGAATGCTTGTCCAGCAAGTCATTCAGATCGTCGAGCATCTCGTTGACGCGCTGCCGATCCTCGTCGGTGGCGTTCTCCAGCGCCTGCTTCATCCCGGCGAACCGTTGGTCGAGCATCTCACGACCGAGCAGATCCTTGATCTGCTCGTACTTTTCACGCGCCTCGGGACTGCGCCACTCGTAGTCGGACAGCTCCTGCACGGCCTTGGCCGGCGACGGGGGCAGCGACTCGATCCGCATCTCCTGGAAACGGGCGTCGTCGTCGAGCGCGCGGGCCAGCTCCTTGCGCTCGGCCAGCACCGCCTCGTCGAGCAGCTTCTTGATTTCCTGCAGCGTTCCGTCAAGGTTGTTGCGCTGCAACAGTTCCCGGCGACGACGGTTCGCCTCGGCGGCCAGCTTGTCGGCACCGCGCATGTTCTGGGTGCCGCGGCGCAGCAGCTCCGACAGGGCACGCCGGGGCGACGAGCCCTCCATCACGTCCTGCCCGATCGCCTCGAGCGCCTCGCGCAGGTCGACCGGCGGCGCCAGCGGGTCCGGGCCGCCGGTGTAGCCCGAGTAGCGGGACGAGCGCCCGTGGCCTCTAGGTTTCATGGCCGCACTCTCCTCCTACGCTTCGCGTGGGAGGTACCCCCACAACGCAGCTCGTCCCTCGCTGCTTGATCGTCGTACGGCTAGCCATAGACGGTTTCGCCTTCTTCGGACACCTTGTCGATCCGCTTGGCCAGATACAGCGCCTCCAAAGCCAGTTCGACGGCGGCGGCGCGCTGGCCGTCGGACTTCGCACCGAGCCGTTGCTGGACCTTGGCGATCGCGGGGACTTCGGGCACCGCCGCCAGCACGTCGCGCGCCGACACCCGTTCACCGGTGGTGACGGCCGAGCCGCCCTCGATCGCGACCACCAACGGCCCGACGTCGATGCCGCCGAGCAGTCGCTGCGCGGTGTCGGCGGTGGCCCGCCGCAGCAGATGTTCGAGCACCGCCTGCTCGCGGCCTTCCTCGCCGGACTCGAACTCCAACTTGCCGCGCAGCACGTCGATCACCGTGCCGAGGTCGACCACCCGCGCGACGGGATCCTGCTCGCCGAGCAGAGCGGAGCGGTGCCGGGCGGCCGCGGCGACCGTCTCGGCGGCCGCGATCGCGAACCGCGCCGACACACCCGAGCGCTGGTCGACCGAGTTCGACTCGCGCAGATAGCGGGCGAACCGGGCGAGGATCTGCAGCAGGTACTCGGGCACCTCCGCAGCCAGGTGCGCCTCCTGGTTGATGACGCCGACCTCGGCGTCCAGCTCCCGCGGGTAGTGCGTGCGGATCTCGGCGCCGAACCGGTCCTTCAGCGGGGTGATGATGCGCCCGCGGTTGGTGTAGTCCTCCGGGTTGGCGCTGGCGACGACGACCACGTCCAGCGGCAGTCGCAGCGTGTAGCCGCGCACCTGGATATCGCGCTCCTCCATCACGTTGAGCATCGACACCTGGATGCGTTCGGCAAGGTCGGGCAGCTCGTTGACCGCGACGATGCCGCGGTGGGCCCGCGGGATCAGGCCGTAGGCGATGGTTTCCGGGTCACCCAGGCTGCGGCCCTCGGCCACCTTGATCGGGTCGATGTCGCCGACGAGGTCGGCGACGCTGGTGTCGGGGGTGGCCAGCTTCTCGGTGTACCGCTCGCTGCGGTGCCGCCAGGCCACCGGCAGGTCGTCGCCGGAATCCGCGGCCCGCCGGATCGACTCCGGGGTGATCGGACTGTACGGGTGCTCGCCCAGCTCGGGCGCCGTCGATCACCGGGTGTCCACTCGTCGAGCAGGCCGGTCAGCGCGCGCAGCAGCCGCGTCTTGCCCTGACCGCGTTCACCGAGCAGCACCACGTCGTGGCCGGCGATCAGGGCCCGCTCCAGCTGCGGGATGACGGTGTCTTCGAAGCCCAGGATGCCGGTCCACACGTCGCGGCCGTCGGCCAGCGCGGCCAGCAGATTCTCCCGGATTTCGGCTTTGACGCCCCGCTCGCGATGGCCGGAGGCACGTAGCTCGCCGACGGTACGGGGCAGATCATGAGGTGGAGTCACCACTCCACGCTACGACGCCCTCCGATGTGCGGCACGGCTTACCCTGCGCGAGCAGCTGTAGGGGGAGACTCGCGGGAGATCAGAGTGCACTACCCGTCGGACGGGTGGGAGCATCTGAAACCCGGTCAGAATCGTCTCGGAATCGCGCTGGAACGTCGGATTGCCGGGATCTGCGGTTTGGACCGTCGCCGTCATCGCGAACGTCCTGTTATCCGTGTGCAGCACCGTGCACATCACCATCGCCGGATGCGGCCCTACCGGTCCCATGGCCGGTGCGGTGTAGCGCAGGGTTTCGCTCGGCAGGCCGCAGAGTGTGTGCGCGGTGATGTCGACGTCGGTGGCGCCGAGCCCGGCCAGCGCCGCGTTCTGGGCGTCGAACACCTCTCGGGGTTCGGCGATACCCGGATGGCTTTCGAGCGTGACGACTGCAGTCGACGCGAATCCGTCCCTGGCCAGGCTCAGGTTTCGCATGGTGAACCGGACCAGCTCCGAGTCCATCATCGTCACCCGCTCCCATCCCTCCGGCTGCGGGATCTTCAGAATCGGCTCGTCGTCGCCGCGACTCGGGATCGTTGTCAGCGGCGCATCGACTTTCGTGCACTCCGACGCGTCCGCTCCGGCCTTGCCCAGATCGGCAGCGGCGACCACGCGGGCGTCGTCGACGACCCGAGTACACGACGTGGCCAGCACGGTCGCCGCGGCCACCAGCACTACTGCCACCGCACGCGCCGCTGTCATCATGGACGGCAACCTATCAGTGGGCGAAATGCCTTGCCCCGGTCACGTAGAGCGTGATGCCCGCCTTGGTGGCCGCTTCGGTGACGACGTCGTCGCGCATCGACCCGCCGGGATGCACGATCGCCTTCACACCTGCGTTGGTCAGCGTCTCCAGGCCGTCGGGGAACGGGAAGAACGCGTCGGAGGCGGCGACCGCGCCGCGCACCCGGTCCCCGCCGCGTTCCACCGCCAGCCGAGCCGCGTCGACCCGGTTCACCTGGCCCATGCCGACACCGACGGTGGCCCCGTTGGCCGCGACGACGATCGCGTTGGACTTCACCGCGCGACAGGTCCGCCACGCGAAGACCAGATCCGCCATGGTCGCAGGGTCGGCAGGCTCGCCGGTGGCCAGCGTCCAGTCGACCGGATTGTCACCGTGCGCGTCGAGGGCGTCGCGCTGCTGTAGCAGCAGGCCACCGCTGATCTGTCGCAGCTCGGTGCTCCCGGTCACCGGTTCGGATGCGACCAGCACGCGGATATTCTTTTTGCGCGCAAGCACTTCCACCGCGCCCTCCTCGTAGGTCGGGGCGATGATGACCTCGGTGAAGATGTCGGCGACGGTCTCCGCCATCTCGACGCTGACCGCGGTGTTGGCCGCAATGACACCACCGAACGCGCTCAGCGGGTCACACTCGTGGGCCTTGCGGTGGGCGTCGGCGACCGACACTGCGGAGATGGCGACGCCGCACGGGTTCGCGTGCTTGATGATGGCCACGCAGGTCTGCTCATGGTCGAAGGCGGCACGCCAGGCAGCGTCGGCATCGGTGAAGTTGTTATAGGACATCTCTTTTCCGTGCAGCTGCTCGGCCTGCGCAAGGCCGGGCCACGCCGATTCATCGCTGTAGAGCGCCGCCTGCTGATGCGGGTTCTCCCCGTAGCGCAGCACACCGGTTCGCCGCCACGTCCTGCCGAACCAGGCGGGCAACTTCTGCGCGGGTTCTTCCGGAGCGAGCGTCTCCCCCATCCAGCTTGCAACCGCCACGTCGTACTCGGCGGTGTGGCGAAACGCCAACGACGCCAAGATCTTCCGCTCTGCGAGCGTGAAACCGCCCGCCCGTGCCGCGGCCAGCACGCCGTCGTAGCCGAACGGATCGACCACCACCGCCACGCTGGGATGGTTCTTGGCGGCTGCGCGCACCATGGACGGCCCGCCGATGTCGATCTGCTCGACGCACTCGTCGACGTCGGCACCGGAGTCCACCGTCTCGCTGAACGGATACAGGTTGACCACCACGAGGTCGAATGCCGCGATACCGAGTTCCTCCAGCGCGGCGGCGTGCTCGGGTTTGCGGAGGTCGGCCAGCAGCCCGGCGTGCACCCGCGGGTGCAGGGTCTTGACGCGGCCGTCGAGCACCTCGGGGAAGCCGGTGAGCTCCTCCACCGGCGTGACCGGAACACCTTCGCTCGCAATGGTTTTGGCAGTCGAACCCGTGGAGACGATCGCGACTCCCGCGTCATGCAGTCCGCGGGCCAACTCCGTCAGACCCGTCTTGTCGTAAACGCTGATCAATGCGCGCCGGATCGGCCTGCGCCCGTCGTTCCCGGTCATCCTATGGTCGCCTTTCGTCCAATCCAGGTCACTCCGCCCGTTGCGAGCTCGGCCAGGACATCAGCCAGCAGTCGCCGTTCGACGACCTTGATCCGTTCGTGCAGGGTGGCTTCGTCGTCGTCGTCGAGCACCGGGACGGGCTGCTGGACCAGGATCGGTCCGGTGTCGGTCCCCGCGTCCACCAGATGCACTGTGCAGCCGGTGACCTTGACGCCGTACTCCAGCGCCTCGGCCACGGCGTGTCCGCCGGGAAATGCGGGCAGCAGCGCCGGGTGGGTATTGATGATGCGGCCGGGGAACCGTGAAAGAAACTGCGGACCAAGAATTTTCATGAAGCCCGCCGACACCACCCAGTCGGGCTCATGTGCCGCGGTGGCATCGGTGATGGCCGCGTCCCACGCGTCGCGGTCGGGATGGTCAGCCAGCCGCACTTGGTAGCAGGGCACCGACGCCGCCGCCGCGATCTCCACGGCCCGGCAGTCGCGGTCGACGCCGACCGCGACGATGCGGGCCGGGTAGTCGCCGACCGCGGACTCCAGCAGGGATTCCAGCAGCGAACCGGTGCCGGAGGCCAGCACCACCACCCGTGCCGGTGCGCTCGGGGGCACACTGAGCGGTTGCTGCACGCGACGAGCCTAATCGTCGGCGGAGGGCTTCTGGTCGCCGGTCGGGCCCGGCGTGGCGTCGTCCTCGTCGACGTAGGCCAGGTCCTCCGGGTCGGGCAGGTCATCGATGTCGGGGACGTCCACCGCGGCGGGCCCGGCGGGCGAAACCTCCCCGGGCGCCGCCTCCTCATCGGGCGCCAGCTCCTCCTCGGGTTCGAGGTCGGGTTCCGGCTCAGGTTCCAGCTCGGCTCCGAGGTCGGGCTCGTCGGCGACCTCTGGCTCGTCCGGCTCGGGCTCGGAGCCTTCGTCGAAATCGACGTTTTGGCGAGAACTACTCGCACTTTTGCGCCCAAATGTCCGTTTGGGCGCAACGATGCCGCCCGCCATGGCCACGGTCAGCCCGCCGATCCCCGCGAACCACAGGAACACCGCGGGCGCGAAGGTGGCCTGGTCCACCCCGACGTGGCCGAAGTTGCCCAGCTGGCCGCCACCGGCGTAGCCGAGCAGCGCCATGGTCACCGCGGCGGCGACCGACGCGATGACCAGCTTGCCCAGCGCCGGCATCAGCGGCAGTGGCCGCCGGGCGCACTGTTGGCCGACCACCACGGCCGACGCGGCCCCAACGATCAGCAGGGCCACCCACACCGGACCCAGCGGCGGCGTCGGAACCGCCGCCAGCACCGGCAGCGCGGGAATGTCGCCGCCGAACACGGTGAACGAGCTGAACGTCGCCAGCCCGACGTGGGCGCTGGAACCGACCGCGACCGCCGAGGTGCCGACGATGACGTTGGGTACGTAGAGCACCGACAACACCGTCAAGCTGAACTGGCCGAACACCGAGTCGGTGATCGCGTACAGGTCGTGCATCGTCGACCAATGGACCACCAGGGACAGCGCCGTCACCGCACCGGACAACCCCAGCAGCGCCAGCACCCCGGCCACGGCGGGCCGCCCGGCGTCGGTCACCCACTTCGGCATCCCGGATGCCGCCACCAACCGTCTGCCCGCCCGCGACCCGACCCCGATCGCGGCGCCGATCCCGTGCACGGCCAGCACCGCGGCGAACGCGCGCAGCGCATTGGGCGTCTGCAGTTCGGTCAGCACCGATGCGGCGTCGTGGACGACGGCCAGCGAGATGGCGGCGATCAGCAGCGGTCCGCCCAACGCCGAAGCGACGATCCACCGGATGAGGAACCACGATCCCCGGGGTGGGGTGGCGGCCGCCGTGGTGCGCGCGGTCCCCCACACCATGGCCAGCACCGGCAGCAGCGGCATTACACCCAGCTCCCGGCCACCGATCGACACCGGCACCTGGTGCACACCCAGCCACATGCTGGCGATTGCACCGAGCGCGCCGGTCATGTCGCTGTTCGCGATGAGCAGCTGCAGCAGCACAACCGCGGCGATGATGACCAGCGCCACCATCGACGGGCCGAAGGCAACCCTGAACAGGTCACGAGCCTGGCGAGTGCCGACCGACCTGTTGTCCACCACTAGCGGTATCGCTCTTCGCTCACGCGCGCGGGTTCACGCACGCGAGACGTCGACTATGACGGCGAGTTGCCGGACTGATTCGACGATGACGATGACGACGACTGCGGCTGTGCCGGAACCTGGCTGGTGGGAGCGGAGCCGGACGACTGCGGCTGGCCGTAGGTCGGGAAGCCGGTCGGCGGGGTCGGCGGGCCGCTCTGCTGGCCGGCCTGATAACCGCCCGAGTGCGACCCACCCGGATAACCGCCATATTGCGACGGATAGCCCGGCCGCTGCTGCTGCGGAGCACCGCCCAGCGCGTGCTGGCCGTAGTACTGGCCGGGCCCGCCGTACTGGCCGTACTGCTGCTGCTGCTCGTACTTCGGCTTCGGCACGGGCGCCGTAATGATCCCCGCGTCGAGCAGCAAGGCGCCGATCGCGACCGCGGCCTGCAGGAGGGTCAGCAGAATGATGACGTAGAGGGCCCAACCAAGGCTGACGCCTTCGGGCGTGTTGATCACCTCGGCGATCACCAGCAGGAAGCCCAGCACGGAGATCGCCGCGACCGCCCCCACGGAAGCCGTCTGCTTGGGCAGCAGGCCCGCCCCGGCGAGCAGCCCGGCGAGTAGCGCGGCGACGACCGCGAGCCCGAGACCCAGCGACGTGCCGCTGGCGCTGCCCAACTGCGGGAAGTCGGTGCTCTCGATCTGGAACATGGGTCCGAAGCTGAACAGGTACACAAGCAGGCCGAGCACGGCCACCGCGGCGAGCAGGTAGACCCCCAGCTTGCTCGGACCGGCGGCGGTTGCAACGGACGCCTGACCCGACGGCTGCTCGACCTTGCCGAACTGCTGCGTCGGAGCGCTGAACTGGGTGGTCGGCTGCTGGCCGGGCGGGTAGCCGGAGCTATTGGGCGGGTAGGTCATGACCTCTCCTGCAATTGTTGGGGCGCCGCTCCCCGCGACGCCGCGTCGGATCGCCGTTCATTGATTCATGAACAAGACCGCATGGGCGATTCGACACCACGCTAGCGCACCCTGCGTTATGCGGAGGCAAGCACGGGAGCGTCGGCTGCGGTGTCGCGGGCGATGAAGACGTCAGCGGCGACGGGCGCGACTGTGCAAATTCGTACGCCTTCGCGGCGTGTCCCGTACGAAGCCGCACGACCGCGGGGCAGGCCGACTACTCAGACTTCGACGACCGGGGTGGCCGCGATCCCGTTGAAGCGCGACGACGTGACCGACGTGTACGCACCCATCATCGGGCTGACCACCACGTCGCCGACGTTCAGCGCAGGCATCGGGTAGTCGCGGGCGATGACGTCGGCGCTGTCGCATGTCGGCCCGGCCAGCGTTACCGGCTCGTGGCCGCGCAGGCCGTCCAGCACCTCACGCAAAGCCAGGATCGGCGGATGCACGTCCTCGGTCATCACATTCGAGTAGCTGCCGTACAGCCCGTCGTCGAGGTAGTGCCACATCCGACCGTCTCGCACGGCGCTGCCGACCACGGTGGTCAATAGCGTCATGCACTCGGCGGCCAGAAATCGGCCGGGCTCGGCCAGCAGCGTGAACTCGTCGCGCCGATCGCCGAGCACCTCGTCGACGATGCCCGCGATGGCGCCGATCGGGGGCATCGTCTCGCGGTAGCTCACCGGAAAGCCGCCGCCGATGTCGATGATCCGAGTCGGCACATCGAGCGTTTGGGTGATGTGGGTGATGAGTTCCAGGGTGCCGCGCAGGGCTTCTCGGTATGGCTCGGCGTTCGCCGACTGGCTGCCGACATGAAAGCTGAAACCGGCGAACCGCACCCCGGCGGCCAGCACGTGCTTGACGACCAGTTCCGCGTCGGCGAGAGCAACGCCGAACTTCGTCGACAGATCCGATTTAGCCGACGGGTTGCGAAACGCGAGCCGCACCAGAATGTCGATGTCCGCCGGTAGGCCCGCGAACTTCTGCACCTCAACCGGATTGTCGACGACGAAGGTGCGGACGCCTGTCATGTAGGCGTGGTCGATGTCGGCGAGCTTCTTGATCGGATTGGTGTTGATGCAGCGATTCACCGGAAGGCCCAGCGCGCCAATCAGATCGACTTCGGCGTTCGTCGCCACGTCGAAGCTGCCACCGGTTGCGGCGACCGCGCGCAACACCGCCGGGTGTGCACACGTCTTGACGGCGTAGTGCAGCCGAAAGCCGGGTAAGTGCGAGGCCAATAGCCGGTACTGCTCGACGACACGGTAGGGATCGAGCACCAGCAGCGGAGTGCCGTGCTGGGCGATGAGCGCACGCCAGCCCTCGGTGTCGGCCTGAACTCGCAGGGCGTCACACAGTTGCGACCGCAGGGACGGTTCCACCGTCCACCTCCTCGATACTCGGCCGGCGTACCGCCAGCAGTGCGTTGAATCGCTCGTAGCTGAAGATGGCGAAAGCGTAGAAACCGATGTCGGAGACCAACTTTCCGAAGATCCAGCCGGCAACGAGGTTGTCGAACATGATGGGCCCCGCGTAGTAGGCCACTGGTCTGATCGCGATGCTGTCGATCAGTTCGGCGGGGCCGAACTCGATCGCGACGCTGCGTACCGCGAACAGGTTGGCGACGGCAATGCGCGTCATCACCCCTCGATCACCATGCTCGCGATACCACCAGCGCACCGCACTGGTGTAGGCGGCCGCGTAGTAGCCCGCCGATGCACCGACCGTCGCGGTGAGTGCGGCGGCCGCCAACGAGCCGGTCAAGAGGTAGGCCACAACGGCACCGCCCAGCTCGCCGATCGTCCCGGCGATCTCGCATGGCAGGTAGCGGCGGACCCATTCGATGAGCTTTTGGCGCGCGGTGCGGTTGGCCTCCATAGCTCGGAGTTTTGTGGCTCGTCGCTTGCTGGTCGCGAGTAGAGCACTACCCCAATCGGTCCGGTCGCTACCTGCAGACCGGCATCGTCGTCAGATGGGGCCGTGTTCACCCTTTTCGCACACTCGGCGTACGGCAGTTGAGCACCCGGCCTTGCCCCTCAGACTGGAACACGTTCTAATTCTTCGCATGGACTATGGGCTCGTACTTTTCACCAGCGATCGTGGAATCACTCCGGCCGCGGCGGCCAAGCTGGCCGACGACAACGGGTTCACGACGTTCTACGTGCCCGAGCACACCCACATCCCGGTCAAGCGGGAGGCCGCCCACCCGACCACCGGTGACGAGTCGCTGCCCGACGACCGCTACATGCGCACGCTGGACCCCTGGGTGTCGCTGGGTACCGCGTGCGCGGTGACCTCGCGGGTGCGGTTGTCGACGGCCGTCGCGCTGCCCGTCGAACACGATCCGATCACCCTGGCCAAGTCGATCGCCACGCTCGACCATCTCTCCGGTGGCCGGGTCAGCCTGGGCGTCGGATTCGGTTGGAACACAGACGAACTCGCCGACCACAACGTGCCGCCGGGACGGCGCCGCACCATGCTTCGGGAGTACCTGGAGGCCATGCGCGCGCTGTGGACCGAGGAAGTGGCCTCCTACGAAGGCGAGTTCGTCAACTTCGGGCCCAGCTGGGCGTGGCCCAAGCCGGTGCAGGCCCACATCCCGGTGTTGGTCGGTGCGGCGGGCACCGAGAAGAACTTCAAATGGATCGCCCGGTCGGCCGACGGCTGGATCACCACGCCGCGCGATTTCGACATCGACGAACCGGTCAAGCTGCTGCAGGACACCTGGGCCGCGGCGGGCCGTGATGGCGCGCCGCAGATCGTCGCCCTGGACTTGCGGCCCGACCCCGACAAGCTCGCCCGCTGGGCCGAGCTCGGCGTCACCGAGGTGCTCTTCGGGCTGCCGGACCGCGCCGAGGACGAGATCGCGGGCTACGTCGAACGGCTCGCGGGCAAGCTGGCCGCGTTGGTCTGAGCGCCTCGGAGCAGCTCGACGAACGCCTGGGCGGCCGCGTCTACGCCCTTCTCGTCGTCGGTGGCCACCAGGTCGAGCAGCAGGCCGCGGGTGACGGCGAGGCCAAGCCGAACCAGCGCGGGGTCGTTGACCCGCCCGGTCTTCGCGTCGACCTCGGCGAGCCAGGCGTCGACGGCGCCGGGCAGCAAGCGCGCGAAGGGCTGCTCGCCCTGCGCGCCGCGGGCATAGCACTCGAAGAAGAGCCGTTCGAACGGACGCAGCTCGGGCCTGCGAAGGTCGGCCCACATGGCGGCCATTCCGTCGGCCGGCTCGGTGGATGCCTCGGGTAGCGCGGCCATCTGTCGGTGCTCGACCTCCTCGACGATGGCCAGCAGCAGCTCGTCGCGGGATCCGAAGTGGTGCAACAGCATTCGGTGGCTGGTCCCGACCGCTGCGGCCACATCGCGCAGCGAGCGGTCGCCGATGCCACCGTCGGCGAAGGCGTCGATGAGTGCGTCGAGCAGCTGCCTGCGCCGCTCGACGTCAGGTGGCCGAGCCATGCACTTGCTCGCTGCGGGTCTTCAGGCCCTGGGCCTCGAGGTCGAGGTAACGCTTGGTGGTGGCGCGCATGAGCCGGGCGACGAGTGCGCCGACCGGGCCCTGCTGGTCGAGCCGCTGACGGACGAGCGTGCGGTCGCCCTTCGGGATGACCTCGTGGCTGGCGAAGGTCCGGCCGCCGGGCGACCGCTGCACCCACGTCCACGAAGCGCCCTCGACGACCTCGGTCACCTCCCACACCAGCCTGGGCAGGCGGGGCTGTTTGATCTCGAACCGCTTACCCACCGCCAAGCCAGGCCCGTCGAGGGCACGCAGGCTGGTCACCGAGGCGGTCCATTGCGGCCAGCGCTCGACGTCGGAGAAGACGTCCCACACGAGGGCAGGCGGTGCGTCGATTTCGATAGCACTGTCGGTAATCATGTACCGTATGGTACATGAATGGTGGGTGATGAGGTAGTGGTTCGGGGATTCGAGTAGTCGACTACGCGTGACCGGCTCGGAGGTCGCGACGACAGTTCACGGCATGAGGACTCAACCTCTACGACCTTGAAAGGGACTCTCATGGCTTCCATCAGCCCACTCATCGCCCAGCTCTTCGACGACCCGCATGCGAACGCTCGCCACGGCAGGCGCGGAAACACCGGCGGCCGAAACCGCTTCGAGTCCAAGGGACGCGTGGCAAGACGTCGGTCGCGGTGACGCGGCTGCCGTAGTCGAACGCCCCGCGACGGTCCGATCTCGACCTGCGACCGCTTGCGTGGGACTAGGCCAGGCGCGCGCGATTACCGTGCTCGGTTGACGTCACGACGACATGTGTACCGAGCGGATCGCCGTCGGACATCAGACCGACGAGATCCTCGTCTTCGGTAGTCGCCAGGAACCGGGAGCCGTCGGCATCCAGCCGGCCGACGATGATCCCGGTGCGCACCGGCCAGTCGTAGCGCACGGAGTAGGTCTCGACCGTCGCGGGGCCGTCGGCGGTCTCGGTCACGGCGACCGTCGGCAGTGCGGCGACTTCCTCGTTGAGCGCCGCGCTGCGATCGGCCCGCCACTCCACCGGCAGGGTCGAGTAGATGCCCACCGAATACTTGCTCATGGTGCCGCCGTTGGCGCCGACGAAGCCGAATTGCCCTGGCCTGTCGCGCATCTCGCAGACCGTCTCGGCGATGGCGTGAAGCGAGTAGCTGTTGCCGGGCCCGCCGAAGTAGGGCAGCCCGCCGGTGACCGTCAACCCTCGCGAGTCGTCGCCGTCGATCCCGAGTGCCTCGCAGACGACGAACACCGGGAACGGGAAGCAGCTGTACAGGTCGAAGGTCGCGATGTCATCGACACCGATCTCCGCCACCCGCAACGCTTCGTGCGCGGCATGTACCGCCGCAGGACTCTTGCCGAGGTCGGCGCGCTCCAGCAGGCCCTGCTCGACCATGTCGGCGTGGCCGTGCAGATATACCCATTTCTGCTCGGGCACACCGAGACGACGCGCGGCGTCCACCGACATCATGACCGCGGCCGCACCCTGGTTGACCTGATCGCGAGCCACCAGCAGCCGGGAGTACGGGTCGGAGATCATCCGGTTGTCATCGGCGACCGTGGCGATCTCCGCCGCCGAGCGTTCGACGGGTGACGACGAAAACGGGTTCTTGGCAGCGATTTTCGAGAAGGGCGCGAAAAGCTCGGCCATCTTCTGCCGGTAATCGGGGACGCTCAGCCCGAGTCGACCGCGTCGAGCGTTGTCCAGCAACCCGTACTGCACGGGCGCACCGGTCAACCCGTGCTTGATCGTGTACTCGCTGATGTATTGGTAGATCTGGTGGCCGCGGTCCTCGAGCTGCCCGTCGACGTGCTCGGTGAAGTCGGGTTTGTCGTCACGGTCGGCGAAGTAGCGGGCCGTCGACCCTGGATCGGACCCGATGATCATCACGACGTCGGCCTCGCCGTTGGCGATCGCGGCGCCGAACTCGGTGACGAGCTTCTGCGGGCCCTGCCCGCCGACGGGTTCCAGCACCGAACGGGCCGGTTGCGCACCCAGCCGTTGCATCACCGACCGCGGGTAGTTGTTCGACTTGCCCAGCTTCGCGGGCATCGGCCCGGAGATCTCGAACTGCCGCAGGCCGACGACCGCGTCGACGGCTGTGGCGACGGCTTCGACGTCGGCGCCGGTGTCGGACAGCGCCGCCCGCGCCGCCTCGGTGGCCAGTTCGACCGCCGACATACCCCGATAGCCGGGATCGTCGATGTTCTCGGTGAACTGGCCGACGCCGACGATCACGGGAGTGCGCGGATCAACCGCCATCTACCAGTCCCTTCTTTCCGCGAGCGGGAAGAGGTGAGGAGCTACTACAGGTTCTTGAGGATCTCGCGGGCCAGGTTGGCGGTCTCCGACGGGGTCTTGCCGACCTTGACGCCTGCGGCCTCGAGGGCATCCTTCTTGGCGGCCGCGGTGCCCGACGAACCCGAAACGATCGCGCCGGCGTGGCCCATCGTCTTGCCTTCCGGCGCGGTGAACCCCGCGACATAGCCGACGACCGGCTTGGAGACGTTGGCCTTGATGTAGTCGGCCGCCCGCTCCTCGGCGTCCCCACCGATCTCACCGATCATCACGATCACCTTGGTGTCGGGATCCTTCTCGAACGCCTCGATGGCGTCGATGTGGGTGGTGCCGATCACCGGGTCGCCGCCGATGCCGATGGCGGTCGAGAAGCCGAGATCGCGCAGTTCGAACATCATCTGGTAGGTCAGCGTCCCGGACTTGGACACCAGGCCGATCGGGCCCGGGCCGGTGATGTTGGCCGGCGTGATGCCCACCAACGACTCGCCCGGCGTGATGATGCCCGGACAGTTGGGGCCGATGATGCGGGTCTTGTTGCCCTTGGAGACGTTGTAGGCCCACGCATATGCGCTGTCCTGCACCGGAATTCCCTCAGTGATCACCACGAGGAGCGGAATCTCGGCGTCGATGGCCTCGATGATCGCGTCCTTGGCGAACTTGGGCGGCACGAAGATGATCGACACGTCGGCGCCGGTCTTCTCGATGGCCTCGACGACACTGCCGAACACCGGCAATTGGACGTTCTTGCCTTCTTTATCTACGTGTGACACCTCAGTCCCCGCTTTGCGGGCGTTCACGCCGCCGACGATCTGGGTGCCGGCCTTGAGCATGCGCGCGGTGTGCGTGGTGGCCTCGCCGCCGGTGATGCCCTGGACGATGACCTTGTTACTGGCATTGAGGAAGATAGACATGAGTCGCGGATTCCTTTGAGTCTCAGGCGCTTGCGGCTTCGGCGGCCTTGGCGGCAGCTACGTCGGCGGCTTCGTCCATGGTGCCGATTTCGGTCACCAGCGGGTGGTTGGCCTCGGCCAGGATGCGGCGGCCCTCGTCGACGTTGTTGCCGTCGAGCCGGACCACCAGCGGCTTGTTCGCCTCGTCACCGAGGATCGCCAGCGCGTTGACGATGCCGTTGGCGACCGCGTCGCACGCGGTGATGCCGCCGAACACGTTGACGAACACGCTCTTCACCTGCGGGTCATGCAGGATGACGTCGAGGCCGGCGGCCATCACCTCTGCCGACGCGCCGCCGCCGATGTCGAGGAAGTTGGCCGGCTTGACGCCGCCGTACTTCTCTCCGGCGTAGGCGGTCACGTCCAGCGTCGACATCACCAGGCCTGCGCCGTTGCCGATGATGCCGACCTCGCCGTCGAGCTTGACGTAGTTGAGGTCGTGCTCTTTTGCCTTGAGCTCCAAGGGATCTGTGGCGTCGCGGTCCTCGAACTGTTCATGGTCGGGATGCCGGAAGTCGGCATTGGGGTCGAGGGTGACCTTGCCGTCCAGCGCCAGGATCTGGTCGTCGGGCGTGCGCACCAGCGGGTTGACCTCGACCAGGGTGGCGTCTTCCTTGGTGAAGACCTCCCACAGCTTGGCGATGGTCACCGCTGCCGCGTCGAGCACCTCGGCGGGCAGGTGCCCCTGTTCGGCGATCGAGCGGGCGAATTCCAGGTCGACGCCCCTGACGGCGTCGATGGGCACCTTGGCCAGTCGCTCCGGCTTGGTCGCCGCGACCTCTTCGATCTCCATGCCGCCCTCGACCGAGCACATCGCCAGGTAGGTCCGGTTGGCGCGGTCGAGCAGGAAGGAGATGTAGTACTCCTCGGCGATGTCGCTGGCCTCGGACACCAGCAGCTTCTTCACGATGTGGCCCTTGATGTCCAGGCCGAGGATGTTCTGCGCGTGGGTGAACGCGTCGTCGGGGGTGGCCGCGTACTTCACTCCGCCCGCCTTGCCGCGGCCGCCGGTCTTGACCTGGGCCTTGACCATCACGGGCTTGCCGATCTCCTCGGCGATCGTCTTCGCCTCTTCGGCGGTGGTGGTCACCCGCCCGGGTGTGGTGGGGACGTTGTGCTTGGCGAACAGCTCCTTCGCCTGGTACTCGAAAAGATCCATCAGCTCACTGTCTGTTGCTTGACTTTGATGTTTGCACCCGACGGGCTCGGGGGAACTTTATCGACACCAGCCGAATCGATCGGCACCGCCTACCCACTCATGTGGTAGATCTCACCGCCGAGTGAGCGTGATACGAGTCACAAATCCCGGCGGAATACTCCCACGAGTTGCCACGAACATTGGGATTTGGTTAACGTCTCCTGGTCTAGATAACGTTCTGGTCACGAATAGAAGGATATTTCAGGTTGGCGGGGCATCGTTCGGTGAGTACTCCTGACGGAGATTCGACGAACGCTCGCTACCGGTGGCTCGATCCTGAGGCCGCCGAGGTCACCGACATCATTCCTTTCAACGAGTTCGGCAAGCTCGATGACCTGGAGTTTTCCGGCAGTACCGCGTTCGATCGGGAGTGCCAGGTCATCTCGGCCCCCGAACTCGACGACATGGCGGACAGCGACGACCTGACCCCGTTGCGGCTCGTGGTCCCCTCCAACTTCCGCCCGGAGGCGCGCGACGAGCGCCGGTCATCGCACGCCTATCGCGACAGCAAAACCGACGTCAGCGACGGCGTTGCGGCCACCGGCGTCATCGACATGAGCTCCCGGCGCGCTGCCAAGCACCGCAAGGAGACGGCCAGCGCCCTCAAGGGCCGGTTGATGATCGCGGCGATGGCTGCCGGCGCCACAGCGGCTGCCGCGCACTCCGTGGTGAACAAGACCGAGACCGTAGGCACGGACACCGTGCTGGCCGCCGACCAGTCGACCATCGCAGGCAGCGCGATCTCCGGCGCCACGGACGGGATGCAGGTGGTGGCGGTGGCTTCGGCCACGAACTCGGCGATACACGCCGAGGAGATCGTCAAGGCCGCCGCGTTCGCCCAGGAGCGGGCCGAGCGCGAGGCCCGGCTGCAACGGCCGTTGTTCGTGATGCCGACCAAGGGCGCTTTCACGTCCGGCTTCGGATACCGCTGGGGCGTGCTGCACGGCGGCATCGACATCGCCAACTCCATCGGCACCCCGATTCTCGCGGCCGCCGACGGCGTGGTGATCGACGCGGGCCCGACCGCGGGCTACGGCGCCTGGGTCAAGCTTCGGCACGCCGACGGCACCGTCACGCTGTACGGCCACATCAGCAGCTGGAACGTCAACATCGGCGAGCGGGTCTGGGCCGGCGACCAGATCGCCTCGATGGGCAACCGCGGCAACTCCACCGGCCCGCACCTGCACTTCGAGGTGCTGCAGAACGGCACCGCCCGCATCGATCCGCTCGGATGGCTGGCCAAACGGGGAATCGGCACCGGCAACTAGTCTGGCTGAGTGGACCCGGACACTCCTGATACGTCCGACGACGATTCGTCTCCGCCCAAGACCGGGATCATCCGGCGCCAGCCCACCGGGCCGCTACCCGCGATCGACGAACCCCGCACCACTCACATCGAAGCCCACCCGGAGCAGCACACCACCTACATCCCGCGGGCCAGGCCGGTGGCGATCAAAGGTCACGGCCCGCCCAGTCCGAAGGCCGCTGTCGCAACCGCGGTGGTAACGATCCTCAGCGGGTGGGCCACCTCGCTCATCGCCACCGACCTGATCACCGGCTGGTGGGCCTCCGACCGACTGTTCTGTGTGGCGGTGGGTTTTCTCACCGCGGTGTCGACGGCGGCGACCATCGGCGGCTTGATCGCGCTGCTGCTGCGCCGCCGGATGGCTCGGCTGCTGATCGTGGTGGGCTCGGTCGTCGCACTGATGATCTTCGCGAGCCTGTTCGTGGCAGGCGCCAAGCTGCCACCGGTGGTGTACGCGATTCCAGTGCTGCCGGTGGCCAGCATTCTGCTCGCGCTGCTGCCGGCCACGCGGCGGTGGGCCAGCAGCGGTTAGAGCTTGGTGACCGGCGCGTGGTTGTGCATCAGCTTCACCCGCCCGGAACTGCCGAAGTCGATGAGCGACATGGCCGATTCACCGACACCGGAGACCTCTTCGACGCGGCCGAGGCCGTATTTGTCGTGGCTGACCCGGTCTCCCGGCTCCAGCACCAACGGCGGGCGCTTACCCGCGGCGGCGCGCACCGGCGATGGTCGCGGCGTGCCGAACCGACCCGCCCCGCTGACGGGTGCAGACAGTGACGGCGCCGGGTCGGTGCGCCGCCAGTCGATGAGCTCCTGCGGGATTTCGCGCAGGAACCGGGACTCGGGGTTGAGCATCGGCTGGCCCCACGACGAGCGGACCTTGGCCCTGCTCAGGTACAGCCGCTGGCGCGCCCGGGTGATGCCGACGTAGGCCAGCCGCCGTTCCTCGGACAGTTCGGTCGGGTCGCCGAGCGCCCGCATGTGCGGGAACATGCCGTCCTCCCAGCCGGTGACGAAGACGACCGGGAACTCCAAGCCCTTGGCGGTGTGCAGCGTCATCATCGTCACCACGCCTGCACCGTGTTCGGGCAGCTCGTCGGCGTCGGCGACCAGCGACACCCGCTCCAGGAACGCCGCGAGCACACCGGTGTCGGGCACGTCCTCGTCGTCCAGGTCGGTTCCCAGCGCTTCTGCGTTGGCCAGATCGGTGCTGAATTCGTGTGCGACGCTGACCAATTCGTTCAGGTTGTCCAGCCGGGCCAGATCCTGCGGGTCGTTGGAGGCCTCCAGCTCGGTGCGGTAGCCGGTGCGGTCCAACACCGCCTCCACCAACTCCCCCAGCTCGCCGTCGAGGCGGCCGCGCAGATCATCCATCAGCTCAACGAAACTCGCGATGCACTTCTCCGCGCGGGTGTTCAGCATCGGCACCTTGCCCTCGGCGGCGGCCTGCAGCGCGTCGTTGAAGCTGGCACCGGTGTTCTCGGCGTAGACCGCGACGCACGCCTCGGCCCGGTCGCCGATGCCGCGCCGCGGGGTGTTCAGGATGCGCCGCATGCTCACCGAGTCGCCGGGGTTGTCGAGCACCCGCAGGTAGGCGACGATGTCGCGAATCTCCTTGCGCTCGTAGAACCGGACGCCGCCAACGACTTTGTACGGGATGCCCGCCCGGATGAAAACCTCTTCGAGGGCGCGTGACGAGTTGTTGGTGCGGTAGAACACCGCGACGTCGTTGTAGGTGATGTCGCCGCGGTCGGCGAGCGCGTCGATCTCCTCCGCGACGAACCTGGCCTCGTCGTGTTCGTTGTCGGCGACGTAACCCACGATGAGTTCGCCTTCGCCCGCATCGCGTCCACAGCCGTTTCTCGCGACGCCCGCTGTTGCGCGATATGACGGAGTTGGCCGCCGACAGGATGTTCTGCGTCGAACGGTAGTTCTGCTCGAGCAGAATCGTTGTGGCATTGGGGAAGTCGCGTTCGAAGTCCTCGATGTTGCGGATGGTCGCCCCGCGGAAGGCGTAGATCGACTGGTCCGCGTCGCCGACCACACACAGCTCGGCGGGCGCCACACCAGCGTCATCGTCTTGCGAGGCTGCCGTGCCGACCAGCTCGCGCACCAGCACGTACTGCGCGTGGTTGGTGTCCTGGTACTCGTCGACCAGGATGTGACGGAACCGCCGGCGGTAGTACTGGGCGATCTGCGGAAAGGCTTGCAGCACAGCGACTGTCTCGCCGATGAGGTCGTCGAAGTCCAGCGCGTTGGCGGCGCGCAGCCGACGCTGGTACTCGCCGTACACCTCGGCGATGATGCGGGCGAGCTCCTCCTCCGCCTCAGACGCCTCGGCCGCCGCCTGCTCGGGCCCGATCAGCTCGTTCTTGAGGTTCGAGATGCCGTTGGCCAGCAACCGCGGCGAGTACCGCTTGGTGTCCAGGCCCATGTCCTTGCCGATCATCAGTAGCAGCCGCCGGGAGTCGTCGGCGTCGTAGATCGAGAAGTTGGAGTTCAGCCCGGGCAGCAGCGAGGCCTGGTTGCGCAGGATCCGCACGCAGGTGGAGTGGAACGTCGACACCCACATAGAGAACCCAGCCCGGGCGCCAATCAGGTTTTTCACCCGCTCGCGCATCTCGGACGCCGCCTTGTTGGTGAACGTGATGGCCAGTACCTGCCCGACGCCGACGTCGCGGGCGGCCAGCAAATAGGCGATCCGCCGGGTCAGGACGGCCGTCTTGCCCGACCCCGCGCCGGCGACGATAAGCAGCGGCGAGCCCTCGTGCAGCACCGCCTGGCGCTGCTGGGGGTTGAGCCCGTCGAGAAGCTGGTCGGCCTGCGAGTCGGTTACGTGCACACTCATGTCTGCCCCAACCTACCGCTGTTGGGCGACACCTTTGCGCTGGCACCGCCCCAGATGGCACACTCATTGACGTGCTCATTAAGCAGCGTCGATTTTTCTACGGGTACCGGCCAGCGGTGCCCGTGGTCTAGCTGCTTCCCAGAGCCCCGCGGTCCGCTTCCGGATCCGGGGCTCGTCTCTTGTGTGAGGCCCGAAACCGGATGAGACCAGACCCCCCACACAACGAGAATCCGGAGAATCCCATGACCATCGAAGCCGAAACCGAACACGTGCCTGACATCGACGACCTGCGCCAGGAGATCGACCGGCTCGACGCCGAGATCCTGGCCGCAGTTACGCGTCGCACCGAGGTATCCAAGCTGATCGGCAAGGCCCGGATGGCCTCCGGCGGCACCCGGTTGGTGCACAGCCGCGAGATGAAGGTCATCGAGCGCTACAGCGAGCTCGGCCCGGAGGGCAAAGAGCTCGCGATGCTGCTGCTGCGCCTGGGCCGCGGCCGCCTCGGCCACTGAACCTTTGCGATTTCGGCGCGCTACCGCGCTCTGAGCGCCGGTAAGCGCGCCGAAATCGCTACTAGCGCAGGGCGTCCGCCAGCCAGGGCGTCAGCCATTCCACTGCCTTCGGTGTCGGATGCAGACCGTCCATGCGCATCTTGATGCCGTCGACCTTGTTGGTGTAATAGCCGTCGGGACATAGCTTCTCGTTGAGGTCGAGCACCGTCGCGTTCCGGCGTTGCCCGACGACGCGGCGCACCAACGTGTTCCAGGCGTCGACGCGGTCCGGGTCATCCTCCGGATACAGTGACCCGTCCGCCTGCTCGCCCCGCCGGTTGTATGCCGCCGTCGTCACCACCACGCGGGCACCCGTTGACCCGAGAATGTCCAAAGCCCGTCGCAGTTCGCCGCCGAGATAACCGTCGAACGCCGGCTCGCCGACGTGCGTCCAGTGCCCTTCGTTGACGCGGTCGACGGTCTCCCAGCGGCCGATGATCAACAGCACGACGTCGGGTCTGGCGTGGTTGACCCGCTGCGCCCAGCGGGCAGGCCACGTCTCGCATTCAGGCTTCTGGTTGAGCCTCTCGCCGGTGGACTTATACGGCCCGCCGCGCGCGATGCCGCACCCGATGGTGGTGTAGTCGATGAACCGCAATCCCGGCGTCGGCGGCAGGTACCGCATCATGGTCCACGCCATCGAGTCGCCGAACACCGCGACTGTGCGCGTGCCCGGGGCCAGCCTCGCTGTCCCGCCGATCTCGACGGGCACTTCCGGCTGAACCGCGGCCGCCGAGAGAACGCCCGGCCGAACCTCCCCACCGGCCTTGATGCCCACCGGGACGACGAGCATCGTCGCCACCGCCGCCGTCGCCAGCGTTGCGGCCGCGAACCGCAACTGGGGAACGTGCGTCGGCCGCCAGCGTCGGATGGGCTGCTCGATGAACCACCACGACGCCGTGGCGATTGCGACGGTCGCCAGCGCCCGAACCGCGAAGAGCGGCAGGCCCGTCAGGCCGGTGTGTTCACCGTTGAGCGCCAGGAAGATCGGCCAGTGCCAGAGGTAGACGCCGTAGGAAATCAGCGCCCAGCCACACCAATGGCGGAAAGGCCAGCGCGCGGGCGACGAGCCCGTGCTGCTGCACGGCCACCGGCGCCACGACGAGGACCGCCGCCACCGCGACCACAATCAGTAGTCCGCCGCGGAACTCGCCGCACATCTCCCGTCGCGTAATGCGCCGCCACGACCAGCATCGCCAGCCCGACGACCGGCAGTAGTTGTGCGACCCAGCGGACCCAGCGCGACCGAATCAGCGTCCCGTACCGAGCCAGCGACGACCAGTCACGCACCAGCAGGGCCGACGCCGCAGCGCCGACGAGCAGCGCCTGCACGCGGGTGTCGGTGCCGAAGTAGACACGGTTCAGCGACGCGTCGGACACCAGCAAGGCTCGCCGCGACGGCGGAGGCCACCGCACCGGCCGCGGCGAGCCCGAACACCACCAGCCGGACCGTGCGCAGCGTCGGCCTGCTGGGCCTACGCCTGGCCAGCCACGCGAGGACGACGGCGACAGCGACCAGAATCAGCGGCCACACGACGTAGTACTGCTCCTCCACCGCAAGCGACCAGGTGTGCTGCAGCGGCGAGGGGGTGTCGCCCTGCGTGAAGTAGTCGGTCGTCGCGGAATACGAAGATCCAGTTCGCGACCCAGAAGAAGGCGGCGACGGCGTCGTCGCGCAGCCGCGCTGACGGACTCGGACGGGAAGAGCTCCCGCAGCACGACGCACGGCCAGCACCATCACGATCAGCGCGCGGCAGCAGCCGTCGGGCGCGGCGGACCCAGAAGCCGCGGGCAGGTCCATGCGCCGGTGCGGCCGAGTTCGTCGAGCAGCAGCGAGGTGATCAGGAATCCACTGAGCACGAAGAACACGTCGACGCCGACGAATCCGCCGGGCGACACCGGGTACGCCGCCGTGGTCGGCCAGCACCAGTGCGACCGCCACAGCGCGAACGCCGTCCAGCGCCGGGATGCCGTTGCCACGCCGAGGCGCGGACGCCCTCGGGGCGCCCCGGTCGACGACGCGCTCGGGCGGCGCGACCCAACGGTGGCCACTCACCGGTGGAATCTTTCCCGCGCGAGCAGACGCAAAAGTCCCCGACACGCCGAACGCCGGGGAGCTTTTGCGTCTTCTCGCGGGACTGCGCTACTTGGTGAGCGCGATGTACTTGGTCTCGAGGTACTCGTCGATGCCCTTCGAAGCCGCCCTCACGGCCGAAGCCCGACTCCTTGACCCCGCCGAACGGGGCGGCCGGGTCGGAGATCACCCCGCGGTTGACGCCGACCATCCCGGACTCGATCCCCTCGGCCACGCGCAGCGCGCGGTCCAGCGAGCGGGTGTAGATGTAGGCGGCCAGGCCGTACTCGGTGTCGTTGGCGGCGGCGACGCCCTCTTCCTCGGTGTCGAAGCCGGTGATCGGAGCGACCGGGCCGAAGACCTCCTCCTTGAGGATGCGGGCGTCGGCGGGCACGTCGGCCAGCACCGTCGCCGGGTAGAAGTTGCCCGGGCCGCCCGGCGCGACTCCGCCGACGGCCACCGTGGCGCCGCGCGACACCGCGTCGGACACCAGGTCGTGCGACGGTGGCCACCTGCTTGGCGTTGATCAGCGGGCCAAGCGTGGACGACTCGAGTCGATGCCCTTGCCCAGCGTGAACTCGCTCATCCGCTTGACCAGCTTGTCGGTGAACTCCTCGCGCACCGAGTTGGCGACGTGGAAGCGGTTGGCGGCCGTGCACGCCTCCCCGCCGTTGCGCATCTTGGCCAGCACCGCGCCGTCGACGGCGGCATCGACGTCGGCGTCGTCGAACACCACGAACGGCGCGTTGCCGCCGAGCTCCATCGACGTGCCGCAGCAGCGTGTCGGCCGCCTGCTTCGCCAGCGCCTTGCCGACGCCGGTCGAGCCGGTGAAGGTCAGCTTGCGCAGCCGGCCGTCGTCGATCAGCGCGGTGCCACGCCGCCGGGGTCCGTTGGTCGGCAGCACCGACAGCACACCCTTGGGCAGGCCGGCCTCGGCCATCAGCTTGGCCAGCAGCAGCATCGTCAGCGGCGTCTCCTGGGCGGGCTTGACGATCATCGTGCAGCCCGCGGCCACCGCGGGACCGATCTTGCGGGTGCCCATCGCGAGCGGGAAGTTCCACGGGGTGATCGCGTAGCACGGGCCGACCGGTTGCTTGGTGACGAGGATGCGGCCGGTGCCCGCGGGGCTCGGGGTGAACCGGCCGCGGATGCGGACGGCCTCCTCGGCGAACCAGCGGAAGAACTCCGCGCCGTACTTGACCTCGCCCATGCTCTCGGGCAGCACCTTGCCCATCTCCAGGGTCATCAACGTGGCGAGGTCCTCGGCGCGGTCGGTGATCGTCTCGAACACCGAACGCAGGATCTCGCCGCGTTCGCGCGGCGGAGTGGCCGCCCAGCTCGGCCTGCACCTCCGCAGGCGGCGTCCAGCGCGGCGATGGCGTCGTCGGCGGTGGCGTTCGCGACGGAGATCGAGGACCTGGTCGTCGGACGGGTCGAGCACATCGAACGTCGACGAACCCGGCGCGCTCCTCACCACCGATCCACAGCCCGGTGGGCACAGACGACAGCAGCTTCGCGGTATCCATACCTCCTCTCTTACACCTTTGGTCATTTCGCCCGCATTAGGGTCGAGCAATGACCGCCGATACCCAGCAGATTCCGGATATCCCAGCCACTCCCGCATGGCAGGCCGTGGCGCGGCATCACGACCAGATCCGCGGAAAACACCTCCGCGAATTGTTCGCCGACGACCCCGTCCGCGGCAGCGAACTGGCGTTGACCGTCGGCGACCTGTACATCGACTACAGCAAGCACCGCGTCGACCCGGGAGACGTTGAACCTGCTGGTCGACCTGGCCCGCGCGGCCGGCCTCGAACAGCGCCGCGACGCGATGTTCTCCGGCGTGCACATCAACACCTCGGAGGACCGGGCCGTGCTGCACACCGCGCTGCGGCAGCCGCGTGGCGCCGAGCTGACCGTCGACGGCCAGGACGTCGTCGACCGACGTGCACGAGGTGCTCGACAGGATGGGCGAGTTCACCGACCGGCTGCGCAGCGGCGAGTGGACGGGCGCGACCGGTGAGCGGATCACCACCGTGGTCAACATCGGCATCGGCGGCTCCGACCTCGGGCCGGTGATGGTGTACAGGCGCTGCGCCACTACGCGGACGCAGGTATCTCGGCGCGGTTCGTGTCCAACGTCGACCCCGCCGACCTGGTGGCGAAGCTCGACGGACTCGACCCCGCCACAACGCTTTTCATCGTCGCATCGAAGACGTTCTCGACGCTGGAGACGCTGACCAACGCGACCGCGGCACGGCGCTGGCTCACCGATGCACTCGGCGACGCCGCGGTGTCGAAGCACTTCGTCGCGGTGTCGACGAACAGGAAGCTGGTCGACGACTTCGGCATCAACACCGACAACATGTTCGGCTTCTGGGACTGGGTCGGTGGCCGCTACTCGGTCGACTCGGCCATCGGCCTTTCGGTGATGGCGGTCATCGGCAACGAGCGATTCGCCGAGTTCCTGGCCGGCTTCCACCTCGTCGACGAACACTTCCAGACCGCCCCGCTGGAAGCCAACGCGCCGGTGCTGCTTGGGATGCTTGGCATTTGGTACAACGAATTCTTCGGGGCGCAGTCGCGAGCGGTGCTGCCGTACTCCAACGACATGTCCCGCTTTGCCGCCTATCTGCAGCAGCTGACGATGGAATCCAACGGCAAGTCCGTTCGCGCCGACGGCACGCCCGTCACCGACCAGTACCGGCGAGATCTTCTGGGGTGAACCGGGAACCAACGGCCAGCATGCGTTTTACCAACTGCTGCACCAAGGCACACGATTGATCCCCGCCGACTTCATCGGGTTCAGCCAACCCACCGACGACCTGCCCACCGCCGACGGCACCGGCAGCATGCACGACCTGTTGATGAGCAACTTCTTCGCCCAGACCCAGGTGCTGGCGTTCGGCAAGACGGCCGAAGAGATCGCCGCGGAGGGCACACCGCCAGAGGTGGTGCCGCACAAGGTGATGCCGGGCAACAGGCCCTCGACATCGATCCTCGGCGAACAGCTAACTCCTTCGACCGTCGGTCAGCTAATCGCGCTGTATGAGCACCAGGTGTTCACCGAGGGCGTTATCTGGGGCATCGACTCGTTCGACCAGTGGGGCGTCGAACTGGGCAAGACGCAGGCGAAGGCGCTGCTGCCGGTGATCACCAGCGACGCAGCGCCTCCCGCGCAGTCGGACAGCTCGACCGATGCGCTCGTCCGGCGCTACCGCTCCGAGCGCGGTCGCACGGCCTGACTCGTACGGGCCTACGGCGCGGGGATGCTGATGCAGCCCACGTTCGGGATGCATCCGCTGGCACCACCGCGGTCGGCCGAACCGCTCGGGCCGAACGGGATGCCGCCTGTGGCGCTGTCGCGCGTGGCACTTCCGCTGGGGCCGTAGGGAATTCCGCCGCTGGCGCCGCTCGCGTCGGCGGTGCCACCCGGGCCATAGGGAATGTTGATGTCGGCGCCACTCGGCGTGATGTTTCCGATGCCCGCGCACGGTGTGCCGTCAGCGTTGAAGCACGGCGGCGGAGGCGGCGGGGCGGCGTCGGCAGCCGGAGCTACGGCGATCGCAACAGCCGCAGCACCGGCGAACAGTACGGGGGTCAGTTTCGTCAGTTTCGCCATCATGTCTCCAGGTTTACCACGAAAGCGTTAACCGAGGCCGTAGCGCAACATTTGGCGCTACGACCACGGTCTGGTCACGTGTTACGGGGCGGGGATGGTGGCGCAGCCCACGTTCGGGATGCAGCCGCTGGCACCGCCTTGGTCGGCTGAGCCGCTCGGGCCGTAAGGAATCGAGCCCGTGGCTCCGCCAGGTCCAGCCGCGCCTTCGGGTCCGTAGGGAATAGCGCCGCTAGCGCCCCCAGGTCCGGCCGCGCCCGCCGGACCACCAGGAATAGCGCCTGCGGCGCCGCCGGGTCCTGCGGTTCCGATGTCTGCACAAGGAGTGCCGTCGGCGTTCACGCACGGCGGCGGCGGAGGCGGTTCACCGTAAGCAACCGGCGCGAGCGGTGATCGCGGCTGCCGCGGCGCCCGCAAATAGCAATGGCGTCAGGTTCGTCAGTTTCGCGTTCATGCAATGGGGCTACCACCCCCGCGGACTGCTTAAACCTTAAGGACTTCTAAGCAAAAGGTTTCGTGAGCCGCGGTGGCAACACCTTGAGCAGCTGCACCAACGGCGCCCACGGCCACCACGGCACGGCGGCGCGGCCGGATTCCTTCTCAATCGCGTTGACCATGGCCTTCGTGCCTGATTCGTTGTCGACCATCAGCAGCGTCGAGGCCGACTTGGCCGTCATCTCCGACTCGATGTAGCCGGGCTCGAGCACCGTCACCTTGATCGGGCCGTTCGGGTATTCGGCGCGCAGCGATTCACCCAGCGACGACACCCCGGCCTTGCTGGCGGCGTAGGCAGCCTTGACGCCGGGCACACCCTTGTTGCCCAGCACCGACGAGATCAGCACCAGATGGCCCCCGCCGCTGTTCTTGAACATCTCGACGGCGGTTTCGATCTGGACCAGCGCGGCGACCAGGTTGGTCTCGATGGTGGCCTTGTTGGCATACAGCTTGCCGGAGCCCAGCGGGGCGCCCTTGCCGATGCCTGCGTTGACGATGATGCGGTCGATGCCGCCCAGCTGGTCCTCCAGCTCGGCGAACACCTTGGGCACCTGTTCGTGGTCGTTGACGTCCAGGGCGGCGACGGCGACGGTGATGCCGGGGTGCCGCTCGAGCAGCTCGGCCTTCAGCTCGTCGAGGCGGTCGAGGCGACGGGCGCACAGCGCGAGGTCGCGGCCCTTGGCGGCGAATGCGCGGGCCATGCCGGCGCCCAGGCCGGAGCTGGCACCGGTGATCAAGATCTTCTGCCGAGTCACCCGGACAGCCTAGGCCAGAGGCCCTGCGCCCTCTTCCGCAGCTCACTTGAGCAGGCGCGAGAGCCGCCGGTCCGCCAGCACCTTGCCGCCGGTCTGGCAGGTCGGGCAGTACTGGAACGACTTGTCTGCGAACGACACTTCACGAACGGTGTCACCGCACACCGGGCACGGCAGCCCGGTTCGGGCGTGCACTCGCAGACCGGAACGCTTCTCCCCCTTGAGCGTTGCGGCCTGCTGACCGACCGACCGCGTCACCGCGTCGGTGAGCACCGAGATCATCGCATCGTGCAGCGACGCCAGCTGCGCGTCGGTGAGCTTGCCTGCGGTCGCGAACGGCGAGAGCTTGGCCACGTGCAGAATCTCGTCGCTGTAGGCGTTACCGATACCGGCGATCACCTTCTGGTCGGTGATGACGGTCTTGATCCGGCCGCTCTGCCCGCCCAGCACCTCGGCCAGACTCTCGGCCGTCAGCTCCAGGGCGTCCGGCCCGAGCGCCGCAATACCGGGCACCTTCGCGGGATCGTCGAACAGCCACACCGCCAGCCGCTTCTGGGTGCCGGCTTCGGTGAGGTCGAATCCGGGTGCGTCACCCGGGTTTCCGAGGTGCACCCGCAGCGCGATGGGTCCCTTGCCGGGCTTCAGCGGTGCTGGCGCCAGCTGGTCGGACCAGCGCAGCCAACCGGCCCGGGACAGGTGGGTGATCAGATGCAGCTCGTCCGACTGCAGGCCGAGGTATTTGCCCCACCGGTTGGCGCCGGTCACCTCCCGGCCGTGCAGGGCAGTTGTCGGCGGGTCGAAGGTCTTCAGTACGGACAGCGCGGACACGTCGACGCGCCCGACGGTGAGGCCGACGGCATGCCGACGGAGGTGGTCGGCCAGAGCCTCGACCTCAGGCAGTTCGGGCATGAACCCAGTGTGCCCGTCAGGCGCGAGTGACGCGTCTGGTGTCCCTCACCACGAGCGAAAGCAGCCAGCTGATGACCGACAGCACGATCGCCGCCCAGATAGCGGTCCACCAGAAGTCGTCGATGAAGAGACCCCAGTGGGTGGTGTGCTCGGTGATCCACGAAGTGATCCAAAGCATCAGCGCATTGATCACGATGTGGATCAGGCCAAGGGTCAAGATGTACAGCGGGATCGAGATGAGCTGCACGATCGGCTTGATGAATGCGTTGACCAACCCGAAGATCACCGCGACGACGAAGATGATGCCGATCCTCTCCAACGTCGTGTCACCACCGACGAAGGACATCCCGGGAACGAGCAGTGTGACCACCCACAAGGCCAGCCCGGTTAATGCCGCGCGGAGCAGAAATGCCACCATGCCGCTGATCTTGCCATGACGGCCGCCCGCTACGGGGCTCTAAGGAGGTAGGTGTCCATGATCCAGCCGTGGCCGGCCCGCGCCTCGGCACGCAGCTTCACAATCTGTTCACCGACCTCGCCGACGGTGCCCGACACCAGCAGCTCATCGGGTGTGCCGAGGTAGGCACCCCACCAGATCCGGGTATCCGGCGGGCAGGTCCGGAACGCGCAGTCGCCGTCGAGCATGACCACCGCGCTACCCGTGAACCCGTCCGCGGCCAGTCGCCGTCCGGTGGTGATGAGCACCGGCTCGCCAATGTCGTTGAGCGGGATGCGATGTCGGGCCGTCAGCGCCTGGATCGCGGTGATCCCGGGGATCACGTCGTAGTCGATGTCGACGCGCTCAGCCACCGCATCGAGGATCCGCAGTGTGCTGTCGTACAGCGACGGGTCGCCCCACGCCAGGAAGGCGCCGACACCGTCCGGTGCGAGTTCGCGTTCGATGGCGTCGGCCCATACGGCGGCCCGCGCCGTGTGCCACTCGGCGACGGCCTGCCGATAGTCGGTGTCCTTGGCGCGCTGCGGGTCATCCAGTTCGACGAACCGGTAGCCCGGCTCGCGGATGTACCGCTCGCAGATCGTTCGCCGCAGCGCGACCAGGTCGCTCTTCGTCTCGCCCTTGTCCATCGCGAAGAACACCTGCGTGTCGTTGAGCGCGCGGATGGCCTCCGCCGTCACATAGTCGGGGTCGCCCGCCCCGATGCCGATGACGTGGATGAACCGCACATCCGCAGGGTAATCGGGCCTCGGTAGCGGGCCAGAAGCTACCGACCGGTACTGAGAGTATGCGGTACCGCGGGTATTGACATCTTTTGGCCGGCCTACTTACCGTTGAGACAGACCGTCTACAGAGGGAGTCGATGATGACCGCCTCGCTGAGGCCTGCAGGGCCGACCCGTCAAGAGTTCGCCGATCGCCTGCTGAAGGGGTCGGTCAAGAAGTCCTATGCGCCCGTCGTCGACATCGACTGGGATGCGCCACTGGAACCCGACAAGTTCTTCCTGCCACCGAAGAGCGTCTCGCTGTACGGCACCGCGATGTGGAACGCGATGACCCGCGAGCAGCAGATCGAACTGTCGCGACAGGAGTTCGTCAACACCCTCTCGGCCGGCATCTGGTTCGAGAACGTCCTGAACCAGGCATTGCTGCGCAAGGTGATGCACCAGGACCCGACGTCGCGGGCCACGCACTACGAGCTGACCGAACTCGGCGACGAAACCCGCCACATGGTGATGTTCGGCAAGGCGATCGAACACGTCGGCGCGAAGCCGGTGCGTCCGCGCTGGTATCAGCGGGTGATCATCAACGCGTTGCCGCTGACCTTCAAGGGATCGCTGATCTGGGTTGCCGCGCTCATCGGTGAGGAGATCTTCGACTCGGTGCAGCGGCAGATGATGGACGATCCCGAACTGCAGCCAATAGTCCAGCGGCTCATGCGGATTCATGTCACCGAGGAAGCGCGACACATCCAGTTCGCCCGCGACGGCCTGCGCAAGCGGGTGCCCAACATGCGGCGTCTCAACAGGTTGTGGATGTCCAATCTCAACGGTGTGGGCGGGTTGTTCTTCCGCTACCTGTTCACCAACAAGGTGCCGTATCGCCGCGTCGGCCTCGACGCGCGCAAGGCGCGGCGGATCGCCCGTTCCAGCCCGCATCGTCACGAGGTTCAGGTAGACGGCTTCGCACCGTTGGCCGCCTTCCTCGAGGAGGTCGGTCTGATGGGCTTCATCGCTCGCCGGCTGTGGCGGCGCACCGGGTTCCTGCCGCGATGACCGAAGGCTGTTACGACGTTGTCGTGGTCGGCGTCGAGCGCGCCGAACGGCGGCTCACCCAAGCCGGCATCACCAACATCGCAGTGCTAAAAAACTGCGATCTCGACACGGCAGTTTTCGACGAAGCCACCCACACCTGGATACTGCCCGGCTGCCGAACGCGGATCGTCATCTCCGACCAAATCCGTTGCGGCCGAGAAAACCTGGCGCCCTACCTTGGTGTCGCCGTGCACGGTGTGCCCAATTACTTCACCATCACCGGAGGCGGACCAGTCGCCGACGCACAACTCGGCTACGTCGCGGAGTGCCTGAAGATCATGCGGCACGCCGGCAGCACCCGCATCGAGGTCCGCTACAGCACCCAGCGCATGTTCAACGACCGCAGCCACGACAAACCCGACCGCGCGAACGTGTCGTACTGGCGCAAGATGCGAAAGCTGGCGGCCTCGGCGTTCGACCTGAGCTCGCACATCGGGGTCGATGACGACATTTACGACGGTGCCGCCACCATCCGGATCGGTCCCGACGAGCATCCGATACGCGCGCGACTGTCCGGCTACCTCGACCCCATTGACGGCCGATATCACTGGCGAGGCATGCTTTTCGGCGCGCTGCCCGATGAGGTGCTCAAGCAATCACAGCCGGTGACACTGACGGTCGGCGAGCGGTCCGCCGAGGGCCGGATCAGCGAGCGCACACCGTGGGGCCATTCGGTGGCCGGCGTCGGCGCGCCGCCCTACGCCCTGGACGACGTGGAGGTCGTCCTACCGGGTCGGTAGCGCAGCGCGACGGCGAGCAGTGCGAGCGCGAACACCCCGCCAACCACCCCGGAGACCAGTAGCGGTAGGCGACCGTCCGCTCCCCAGAGGAAGCCGGCCCACAGGCCCGCGGCCAGCACGGCGAAACCGCTGGCACCCTGGAACACGCCCTGCGCGCTGCCCTGCAAGTCCGATCCGACGAGCGATGAAATCCACGCTTTCCCAACGCCATCGGTGCATCCGGTGAACAGTCCGTAGACACCGATCAGAACCCACGCCGTGACGGTGTCGGTGGTCAGGCCCAGCCCGATGTAGCCGACCGCGAAGAACACCAGACCGATTCCGAACACCGCGGGCCGCGGAATGCGGTCGGCGAGCAGCCCGGCCGGATAGCTCGACAACGCGTACACGAGGTTGTACCCGACGTAGGCCAGGATCACCTCGACGACGGAGAAGCCGATCTCGTTGAGCCGCAACAGCAGCAGCGCGTCGGGAAAGTTGACGATGCCGAATGCGACCAGCATTGCGGTCACCCGCCAATAGCGACGCGGCAGCTGACCCACCCGGGCGAAGATGGGTTGCCGCGCCGCGCGCGCCGTCCGCCGCGTCTCGCGCACCAGAAACACCAACGCGACACTGAGCACCGCCGGCACGACGGCAACCCAGAGCAGCGGCGCGATCTGATGGTCGAGCAACTCGTAGCCGACCAGGCCCAGCAGCGGACCGATCACCGCCCCGAAGGTGTCCATCGCGCGGTGGAAGCCGAATACCCGGCCGCGGGCGGAGTCGTCGATGCCCTCGACGAGCAGCGCGTCGCGCGGGGCTCCGCGAATTCCCTTGCCGAGCCGGTCGACCACGCGCCCGGCCAGCACTCCCGGCCACCCGGTCGCCGCCGCGACGAGCACCTTGCCCAGCGCCGCCATCCCGTAGCCGGTGGCGATCAACGGTCGGCGTGCGTAGCGGTCACCGAGCGGACCCGCCGCGAGCTTGGTCAGCGACGCCGCACCTTCGGCGGCACCCTCGACGGCCCCGACCACGGCAACCGGCGCGCCCAGAACCGAGGTGAGGTAGATCGGCAGCAGCGGATAGAGCAGTTCGCTGGCCGTGTCCTGCAGGAAGGAAACGGCCGACAACACCCGCACATTGCGGGTCAGCCAGCTGCGCACCTACTACATGATGCCGTGACGATGCCCCGCGGCTACTTCGGGCTCTCGTTGGTTAGGGCGTGATAGCTCTTAGCACCTGCGCGGTCCACGGAGGCGCGAACCAGTCCGAACACGAGACCCTGCAGCGCGGCCGCCGCTAGCACCTCTTTGCTCGAGCGGCTGAGGTCCTTCGGATCGGGCGGCTCCTGATCCGGCTCTTTGACCCGCTTCCAGATCTGGGAGAACACCGCGCCTGCGAGCAGGCCGCCCGCAACGCTGCTCGCCAGCGACAAGGGTGTGTACAAGGCCTTCGATATGGTGCTCACCGTCATCAAATTCCCGACCTGACAGAACTCAAACCTGGGAGGCGCTGTGCGGTTCACCTACGCGGAGGCGATGACCGACCCGACGTACTACATCCCGCTGGCGAAGGCCGCCGAGAACGCGGGCTATGACGCCATGACGATTGCGGACAGCATCGCCTACCCGTTCGAGTCGGACTCGAAGTACCCGTACACCCCCGACGGTAATCGCGAGTTCCTCGACGGCAAGGAGTTCGTCGAGGCGTTCGTCCTCGCCGGCGCGCTGTGCGCGGTGACCACGAGGCTGAGGTTCAACTTCTTCGTGCTGAAGCTGCCGATCCGCCCGCCCGCGCTGGTGGCCAAGCAGGCCGGGTCGCTGGCGGCGGTGTTCGGCAACCGGCTCGGGCTCGGCGTCGGCACCAGCCCCTGGCCGGAGGACTACGAACTGATGGGCGTCCCGTTCGCCAACCGCGGCAAGCGGATGGACGAATGCATCGAGATCATCAAGGGACTGACATCCGGCGACTATTTCGAGTTTCACGGCGAGTTCTACGACATCCCCAAGACCAGGATGGCGCCCGCGCCCAGCGAGCCGATTCCGATCCTCATCGGCGGGCATGCCGAAGCTGCGCTGCGCCGGGCGGCCCGCTGCGACGGCTGGATGCACGGCGGCAGCGGGCGCAAGGAGCTCGACCGGCTCATCGACAGGCTCAACGAGCTTCGCGCCGAAGAGGGCCGCTCCGGGCCGTTCGAGATCCACGCCATGTCGGCCGACGCCTACACCCCCGACGGGATCAAACGTCTCGAGGACAAGGGCGTCACCGACGTCATCGTCGGCTTCCGAAATCCCTACATCATGGGCCCTGACACAGAGCCGCTCGACGACAAGATCCGCAATCTCGAAAGGTTCGCGGAGAAGGTCATCGCGAAGGTGTAGCGCACTGATGTTCGCCACGAAATGCGCGTAGCGTCAACGGCAACTTGACGCAACTGCGCCGGGTTACGGCCCTATCGACGGGAAGGGTTGCCCGAGCCTGGCCTGGGTAACCAATTCAACTATGGCGGAGACCAGGGGGCGACTAACGGCGCATGCCGCGGCGTGGTGGCCGTCGGCGCCTCCGCGGGAGGGGTCGAAGCGCTCACGGCGATGGCCGCCGGTCTGCCCGAGGATCTTCCCTATGCGGTTCTGATCACACTGCACATGCCGCCGAATGCACCGAGCGTGCTGGCCTGCATCATCGACCGCCACGGGCCGTTACCCGCCAAGACGGCAAGTGACGGTGAACCGCTGGAGGCGGGCCGGATCTACGTCGCTGTACCGGATCGCCACCTGCTGGTGTACGACCACAAAGTCCTTCTGCCCGAAGGCCCGACGGAAACGGCCACCGGCCGGCCATCGACGCCCTGTTTCAAGGTGACGCAATGACGGGGCATGAGCCTCAACCCCTGGATGTCCCCACGCAACCCCGATAGTGCGACGTCAGGTCGAGGTTGACATGGAGCTGTCACATTTGCCCGCCACCACCCAATCGATGTCGCGAAAAAGCGATCTTGAATGTGTCGCGGCTTCTACCGTGAGCAGATGCTCATGTCCCGCAAAGTGTTGTGCGCCGTCTACGCATTGATCGCGATTGCCGCCCTGGTGGCCACCTGGAGTCAGAACCTCGTCCACTTCCGCAACGGCGGGAGCTTCCTCGGATTCTGGGAAGACACCAAGGTCAATCCCGCGTCGCGGTCGATCACCGCTGACATCGCTCTGCTGTTGCTCGCTGTCTCGATTCTGATGGTGATCGAGGCGCGTAAGCATGGCGTGAAGTTCGTGTGGGCCTACATCATCGGCGGATTCGCAATCGCGATCAGCGTGACGTTCCCACTGTTCCTGCTCGCCCGCGAACTGCGGCTGGAGAAGTCCGACGCGACCCACCTGCGGCCTGTCGACACAATCCTGTTGGCCGTCCTCGCCGTCGTGACGGCTGCCTTCACGATCTGGGTCGACGTGTTCTGACGCCTAGCCGCTATCGGCAGCCTGCGCGGCTCGCTGCCGCATGGAGGCGATCACGCCGCCGTCGAACAGAATGTCGGTGCCGGTGAGATAACCGGCTTTGTCGCTCGCACAGAATGCCAGCAGCTCGGCCATCTCCTCCGGCTTGCCCCAGCGCGGTACCGCGGCGTCGGCGACCAACGCACCGGCCCCTGCTTGCTCCTCGAGCCTGCCCATCTCGGTGTCGACGGAGCCCGGGGAGACCGAAACGATGCGGAGACCGCGGCTGTTGAACCGTTCGGCCTGTGATGTGCAGTACCACCTGACGAAGCTCTTGCTGATGGCGTACGCCATGCCGGACCGCGCCTCCTCCGGAAAGACATTGCAGGCCGCCATCATTGCCTCCATGAAGGCGTCTTTGTCCTCCAACGCCTGCGGGAATTGCCCTGTCGGAACCATGCTTTCGGGCAACATGTGCGCCGCCATCGACGCCACGTTGACGATCGCGGAGCCCTCGCCGGCGATCTGGAAGAAAGCCTCGTTGACGTTGACCGTGCCGATGGCGTTCGTCCGCATGACGTAGTCGGCGACGCCCATGCTGGGGCTCACCCCGGCGGTGTGAATGACGGAGGCGACGGTGCCGAGTCCGGATGCGGTCTCGATGAGCCCGTCGACGGCATCACGATCGGTGACGTCGCAGTTGACGGGCGTGCACGTTATCCCGAGGCCGTCCAGCGTGGCGGCGGCGGCGTCGAGCCGGTCCTGCCTCACGTCGCAGAGCACGACCGGGCGGTCGCGCCCAATGATTTTCGCCGTGGCGACGCCAATGCCGCCCGCGCCACCGGTGATGACCGTCACTGAGCCCATGGCCACCGATGCTATCTGCCCTCCCAAACGACTTCGTCGGGGCTCTTGTCCGGCCGCAGCCCACGCCAGCTGGGCTGACGCAATCGGCCGTCGGTGGTCCGCTCGCTGTAGCGGACTTCGCCCACCAACTCGGGCCGGACGAAGGTCACTCCCTTGCTGTCCTGGGCGGGAAGCCGGGTGTTGAACGGCGATTCATCGGTTTCCAGCGGTTTGAGGGTCTCCCTCAGCTTGGTCAGCTCCTTTTCGGTGAACCCGGTCCCGACCCGACCGGCGAAATGCAGGCCGTCCTCCTCGGGGATGCCGAGCATCAGCGCGCCAATGCGGCTCGTGCGACCGCCGGTGCTCTCGCGCCAGCCGCCGATCACCACCTCTTGGGTATTCCAGAGCTTGTCCTTGACCCACGACGATGACCGTCGGCCCGGTTGGTATGTCGAATCCCGCTTCTTGGCGACCACACCTTCCCAGCGCTTCTCCCGTGCATGCTGCAATGCCTCGGGCCCGTTGCCCGGGAGCGCGTCGGGCACGATCAGCCCACCGCCTTCGGCCAACGCCTCCAGCACACGCCTGCGATCGGAATACTTTGCGCGCAGCAGTGATCGGCCGTCCAGCTGCAGGATGTCGAAGGCCCAGTACTCGATTCGGGTGGAGCGCGCGCGGTTCTGCATCGCGCCGAAGCTGGGCACGCCCGACTCGTCGAGCGCCACCACCTCGCCGTCGAGGATCACGTGATGGTCGGCAAGATCGGCGGCCAGCGCTTCCAGTTGTTTGTACTCGCGGGTGACATCGCGCCCACTCCGTGACCGCAGGCTCAGCCTGCCGTGGTCGGCGTCGACCAATAGCCGGTAGCCGTCCCACTTGCCCTCGAACGCCCACTGCGTCGACTTCAGCCGCTCGACCGATCCCTCTGTCGCCATCATCGGCGCGAGATCGCCTGCGTGAGGATTCTTTTGCTCCTTCATCCGATGGGCCAGCCAGTTCTTGCCATCCGTCTGGATCAGCGCATAGCGGCCGTCGATCCTGTCCCCATGCAGGGTGACGATGACCTCCCCGCCCTTTGCAGGTCCGTCGGGGGGGATGTCCTTGAACTTCTCGGTCTCGTAGGTGCCGGTATCCCAGATGACCATCTTCCCGGCGCCGTACTCCCCCTTCGGGATGGTGGCCTCGAACGTCAGGTATTCCAGTGGATGGTCCTCGGTATGCACGGCAAGATGGTTCACCGACGGAGTGTCGGGCAGGTTCTTCGGCACCGCCCACGACACCAGCACTCCGTCGCGTTCGAGGCGAAGGTCATAGTGCAGGCGACGCGCGTGGTGCTCCTGGATGACGAAGCGGTCGTTATTGCCCGCCGTGGGCTTCGACTTCGGCACCGGTTCAGGTGTTTTCGCCGCATCGCGCATGCTGCGGTATGTCGTCAGCCTGTCCGCCTCGGGAAGTGCGTCGTCGAGCGGCGCCAACAGGTCGCCGTCCTTGGCGACGCGCTCGAGCACCTCGTCGAAGCGCAGATGCCGCAGTTTGGGGTCCTCGATTTCGTCCCAGGTTCGCGGCGCGGCGACGGTGGGATGCTCACGTCCGCGCAGCGAGTACGGCGCGATAGTGGTCTTCGACCCGTTGTTCTGGCTCCAGTCGAGAAACACCTTGTTAGCCCGCAGACTCTTGGTCATCGTCGAGGTGACCAGCTTGGGCATCGCCTTCTCCAGTTGCTGCGCAACACGTTTGGCGAGCACGACCGCGCCCCTCGAGGTGATCGGGTCGTCGAGCGGGGCGTACAGGTGCAGGCCCTTGCTGCCGCTGGTGAGCGGGTACGTCGTCAGCCCGATGTCGCCCATCAGGTCGCGGACGGCGGCCGCCACCTCGCACATGTGCTTCATCGTCACGCCCTCGCCGGGGTCGAGGTCGAACACCAGACGGGTGGCGGGCCCGGGCTTCGCGTCGATGAACCGCCACTGTGGCACGTGGACCTCCAGCGCGGCCTGCTGGCCGATCCACGCCAGTGCTTCGACGGTGTCGATGATCGGATATGTGGTCGTGCCCGACCGGTGTGTGATGCTGGCGCGCTCAAGCCAGTCCGGCGCGGAACTGGCCAGTTGCTTCTCGAAGAAAGACGACTCGTCGACGCCGTTGGGCCAGCGCTTGCGGGTGGCGGGGCGGCCGGCGATATGCGGGATCATCACCTCGGCGATGCTGACGTAGTAGTCGAACACCTCGGCCTTGGTGGTACCCGTCGCGGGGTAGAGCACCTTGTCCGGGTTGGTCAGCTTCACCCGACCGACTTGATCCACCACGTCAACGTAATACCCGTTGTACCGTTAAGTGATGAAGCGAATTATCGCTGCCTGCCTGCTGGCGGCCGCCGCGGCGGCCGGTGGCGCTCCGCTCGCCGCCGCTGATCCGGAGGACCTCGTCCCCTATTGCTCGGGCGATCAGACCCCGATGGACAACAACTGCAGGCAGATGGCACACCAGGAGTTCACGCACGACGCCGTGGGCGCAAACCCGCAGGTCGGCCTCGGCACCAACCCGGGCGTCCAACCGGTGACCTAGTCGCCGAGATCTGCACGAGGGTCGCAATTCCGCTTTATCCACAGCCCTGGTGCAGAACTCGATGCCGAATGGTGCGGGCTAGCCGATGCGTTCGCCGGTGTCGGGGTTGAACAGGTGCACCACTCCGTCGGGATGCTTGCGCAGCTCCACGGTGTCGGCGAGCTTGACCGGGTACCGCGACAGCGACCGGGCGACCAGTTGCACGTCGGGGTGGGCGTGGGTGTATAGGTAGGTCTCGCTACCCAGGTCCTCAACCAGATCGATGACCACGTCGATGCCGCCGCCGTCCGATATCTCCAAGTGCTCGGGCCGGATGCCGATGGTGACTTGCTCCAGGCCGGCGTCGTGCAGGAGTGTCAGCTGATCGCGTTCGAGTTCCAGACTGGAATCCTCACCGATCTTCACACCGGTGCTGGTGATCGGCGCGGTCAGCAGATTCATCGCCGGTGAGCCGATGAACCCGGCGACGAACGCATTCGCCGGTTTGTTGTACAGCTCGGTGGGCGAGGCGAACTGCTGCAGCTTGCCGTTGCGCAGCACGGCCACCCGATCACCCATCGTCATCGCCTCCACCTGGTCGTGAGTGACGTAGACGGTGGTGGTGCCGAGGCGGCGCTGCAGCGCAGCGATCTGCGTACGAGTCTGCACACGCAGCTTGGCGTCCAGGTTGGACAGCGGCTCGTCCATGCAGAACACCTGCGGCTCCCGCACGATGGCACGGCCCATCGCGACGCGCTGGCGTTGGCCGCCCGACAGCTTGGCCGGTTTGCGGTCCAGGAACTGTTCCAGGTCAAGCAGTTTGGCGGCTTCCTCGACCTTCTTGCGCCGCTCGGCGGATGGGACGCCGCGCAGCTTGAGCGCGAAGCCCATATTCTCGCCGACCGTCTTGTTCGGGTACAGCGCATAGTTCTGGAACACCATCGCGATGTCGCGGTCTTTGGACGGCACACCGGTCATGTCCTTGCCGCCGATCGAGATGCTGCCCTCGTCGATGTCCTCGAGACCGGCGAGCATGCGCAACGCCGTGCTCTTGCCCGAGCCCGACGGCCCGACCAGTACGACGAACTCGCCATCCTCGATGTCGAGGTCGAGCGAATCCACCGCGAGCTTGTCCGAGCCCTCGTAGATGCACGAAGCGTTATCGTAAGTGATTGTGGCCATTGGCTTTTGCTCCTCTTGTCAGGTCTTGTCGAGTCTTACTTGATTGCGCCGAAGGACAGTCCACGAACCAGCTTGTTCTGGGCGATCCAGCCCGCCAGAACGACCGGCAGCGCGGCCATCGTCGCCGCCGCGCACAGCTTGGCCCAGTACAGGCCCTCACCCGCGATGAAGCCGACCAAGAAGACCGGCATCGTCTGGGCCTGGACAGCCGTCAGACTGACCGCGAAGAAGAACTCGTTCCAGGCGAAGATCACACAGATCAGCGCGGTCGCCGCGATACCGGGCGACACCAGCGGCAAGATAACCTCACGCACGGCACGCCAGGTGCTGGCACCGTCGAGGCTCGCGGCCTCCAGCAGCTCGCCGGGAACCTCCAGGAAGAACGAGCGCATCATCCACACCGCGATCGGCAGGTTCATCGAAGTGTAGAGGATGACCAACGCCCAGATGTTGTCCAGCAGGCCGATATTGGACACGATCACATACAGCGGGACGATCGCCGCGACCACCGGCAGCATCTTGGTGCTCATGAAGAAGAACAACGCGTCCTGGGTCTTGCGCACCGGCCGCAGCGACAGCGCGAATGCCGCCGGGACGCCGAGCACAAGGACCAGAATGGTCGAAACGGTCGTCGCGAAAAGCGAATTCAGCAGCGCCGTTCCCACGCCTTGGTCGAACACCGCCTTGAACTCATCCAGCGTCGGCACGAAGAACAGCTTCGGCGTGGTGGTGTAGGCGTCGACCTCCTGCTTGAAGGCGGTCAGCACCATCCAGAACACCGGGAAGAAGAATCCCAGCCCGACGATCCAGGCGACCGCACCCCACGGATCGAACTTGCGGCGCTTGACCTTGCTCTTGACCGCCGGGGCCGCGGTGGATTCGGCCGTAGTGGTGGTCGGGGCTTGCGGAATCGAAGTGCTCATCAGGCTGCCTCTTCCTTGCCGGTGAACGATTTGAAGATCAGTCTCAGCGCGAAGCTGGCGATGATCATCGTGAAGATGACGACGATGACGCCCATGGCGGCTGCCTGGCCGATGTCGAATCCGAGGAACGCGCGTTGATAGATGTAGAACGGCAGGTTCGCGCTCTTCGTACCGGGCCCGCCCTGAGTCATCATGTAGATCTGGTCGAAGGTGTTGACCAGATAGATCGCACCCAGTACCGCGCCCAGTTCGATGAACCGCCGTAGGTGCGGGAGCGTCAGCTCACGGAAGAGCTGAAACGCTCCCGCACCATCGACTCGACCGGCCTCCAGGATGTCGCGAGGCATCGACTGGAGGCCGGCGAGGATCAGAAGCATCATGAACGGGGTCCACTGCCAGACCAGGGCCAAGATCACCGAGGGCAGCGGGAACTTGCTGACGAAGTCGATGCCCTCTCCCGGCAACAGCCAATTCACGATGCCGAACACCGGATCGAGCATCGCGGTCTTCCACATCAGCGCTCCGGCAACGGGTGTCACCAAGAACGGTGTGATGAGCAACGTGCGAACGATGCCGCGACCGAGGAACACCCGGTCCAGCAGCAGGGCGAGCAGCAGGCCCAGAATGATCGAAATCAGCACCGTCACCACGATGATGACGACGGAGTTGATCGCCACCTGCCAGAACGTCTTGTCACCTACGACGTCGATGTAGTTCTGCAGCCCGACGAACTGGCGCGAGCCCGGGCGGACCAGGTTCCACGACAGCGTCGAGTAGTACAACGTGAACAAGAACGGGATCTGCGTGACGACGATCATGAAGATCAGCGCGGGTAGCAGCGGCCCCCGTCTGCGCCACCCCTCGGCCCGTGACACGCCGGGGTCCTGCGTCTTCTTGATCCGCGCGACGTGTTCGGCTTCCTCGGCGGCGGCCCTGCTTTCAGCGGAGCCGGGCGCTGGGCTTTCCAGTGTTGTCATGACTTCTCCCGATAACTACGACCGACCACTTCTGCGTACTTCTGGGATTGCGCCAGTGCGTCTTTCACCGACTGGCCGCCGGCGATGGCGGAGCTGATCTGCTGGCTGACCCGCGTACCGAGATCCTGAAACTCAGGAATCCCCAGGAACTGCACGCCGGTGTAGGGCACCGGCTGCACCGTCGGCTTCAGCGGATTGGCCCCTTCGATGGAGTCCAGCGTCACCTGACCGAAAGCCTTTGAGGCTTCCTTGTACTCGGGGATCTCATAGGTCGAGAGCCGGCTACCGGGCGGCACCCGCGCCCAGCCGAGTTCCTCGCCCACCAGCTTGATGTAGTTCTTGTCGGTCATCCACGAGATGAACTTCCAGGCAGCGTCCTTGTTGTCGCTGCTCTCCGGGATGCCGAGCGACCAGGTGTAGAGCCAGCCGGAGTTGGGCTTCTCCACCATGGGAGCCATTGCATAGCCGACCTTGCCGACCACGGTTGACGATTCCGGGTCCTCGAGTACCGACACCGCGGAGGTGGCGTCGTACCACATCGCCGTCCGGCCCTGCGAGAACTGCGTCGCGCACTCGCCGAATCCGCTTGTGGCTGCGCCAGGCTCGCCGTAGTTCTGCACCGTGTCGACGTAGAACTGCACGGCCTTCTCGACCTCGGGGCTGGTCAACTGCGCGTTCCAATCCATGTCAAACCAGCGGCCACCGAAAGTGTTGATCACAGTGTCCAGCGGTGCCAGCACCTCGCCCCAGCCGGGCTTGCCCCGCAGGCAGATGCCGACCATGTCGGGGGTATTGAGCTTGGCGGCCGCGTCAGCGACCTGCTGCCAGGTCGGAGTGCGCGGCATCGTGATGCCGGCCTGCTCCAGCAGGTCCTTGCGGTACATGAGGAAGGACGACTCGCCGTAGAACGGCACCGAGTACATGTTTCCCTCATAGGACAGCGACTCCCGCAGTGACGGAATGAAGTCGTTCTCGTCGTATCCCGGGGTGTTGCGGGCATAGTCGGAAAGATTGACCAGCCAACCGTTTTCGGCCCACTGCGGCGTTTCGTAGTTGCTGATCATGACGACGTCGAATTCGCCGCCCCCCATCGAGGTGGACGCAGTGATCTTCGCGCGCGCCTGATTCTCCGAGAGCGTGATGAACCGCAGATCGATATCCGGGTTCGCCTCCTCGAACTTGGCGGATAGCTCACGAGCGTCGGTCATCTGCGAGTTCGACACCATCGCGATCGTCACGGTGTTCTCCGTCGCTCCGAGTGTCCCCGCGCCGGCGCAACCGGCGGTCAGAACCAATCCGGCCGCGGCGGCACACACTGCCAGCGGGTGCATCGTTCTTCGTGACGCTTTCACCATTACCTCCCTTAACGCTGCGCCAACAGCCAACGGGCACAGTCGATGTCACAAACCAAAAGACGCGCGAGCTTTCCGCGTAGCGCGCCGAGCGTGGCGTGGTGCTTGGCCACGCCACTGGAAATCAGGATCGTCTTCTTGCAGGCCTTGACGTCTTCGAGCGGAACCGAAACCGCGCGCTGCTGCAGTTCGGTGTTGACCGGCTTGCCCTCGGCGTCGAAGAACCGACCGCCGATCTCGCCTATCGCACCTCGCGACACGAGATCGTCGAGCATGCGGGTGTCGAGGTAACTGCCTTCGAACAATGTCCCCGCGGTCGAGGCGGCACCAACGCCGAAAATCATGACGTCGGCGCGTCGGCCGGCCTCCAGGGTGCGCGAGATTATCGAGTCGCTGCGCATCGACGCCACTGTCGAGGGGTCGGCATAGAGCGGCGCGGGCAACCGGATGGTCTCGGCCCGTAGGACATCCGCGCAGCGGCCGAGGATGAATTCGGTGCCGGTCTGGTAGGTGGCGGTCGACATGGCGCCGTCGAGCTGAACCACGGCGCGACAGCTTGCCACCCCGGGCGACAGGGCCGTCGCCACCGCGACCGTCTCCGGACCCCAGGTGAAACCCATGACGTCTGTTGGCGACAGCCGACGTGTCAGCAGGGCGGCCGCCGTCCGGCCCACGCTTGCGAACGCGGCGGGCCGTCCGGGTGCGCCGACGTCGATGCCGCTGCCCGCGACGACGGCCTCGGTGAGGCCGAACCGCAGTTCGAGCTCGCGCTCCTCGTCGGCGTGCAGGCTGTCGCGCATGTCCTGCGGCACGACCACATCGATGTGGACCAGCCCCCTGGCCTTGGCCCGTGCGATCAGCCGTCCCGCGGTCGGCCGGGAGACGCCAAGCCTGTTGGCGATCTCCGCCTGGGTCAGCCCGTCGAGGTAGTACAGCGTCGCCGCCCGCAGCGCGAGCCGAAGGTCCTCTGGCGCAGCGGCGGGCTCGGTGACGCTCTCCGTCGTCGACGCGGCCAATATCCCGCTCGTTTCTCGGTGTGTGTGAGCAAATGCTCAGGGGTACGAGTAGATGCTCATCACGTTAGCATGGTGGATGTGACGCACACAACACTTTCCGGAGCCACGCTGAACCGGTTACCCATCGCTAAACCCGCGTATGACCGCGAACAGGTGGGCATCGGCATCGTGCATTTCGGGGTTGGCGGCTTTCATCGTGCTCACCAAGCCATGTACATCGACCGGCTCCTGGAGAAGGGCCTCGGCAGCGAGTGGGGAATCTGCGGCGTCGGCGTCATGCCGGCCGACCGCAAGATGAAGGAGGTCCTCGATGCCCAGGACGGCCTGTACACACTGGTGCTGGAGAACCCCGACGGCACCCGCGACGCCCGGGTGATCGGGTCGATCGTCGACTACCGCTACGCCCCCGACGACCCCGAGGCCGTGATCGAGCTGCTCGCGGCACCGACCACCCACATCGTCTCGCTGACGATCACCGAAGGCGGCTACAACGTCGAGAACATCAACCCCGACGACGTCAGCGTGTTCGGCTTGGTTGCCGAGGCTCTCGCGCGGCGGCGCGACCGCGGGATCGCCTCGCCGACGATCGTCTCGTGCGACAACATCGAGGGCAACGGCGACGTCGCGCGGGAGGCGTTCACAAGCTATGCCGAACGCCTGCACCCCGGCCTGGCCGAGTGGATCAGCACCCACACCCGCTTCCCCAATTCAATGGTCGACCGCATCACGCCGGCCACCACCCCCGAGGTGGTCGCGGGGGTGAAGGACGATTTCGGCGTGGAGGACCAGTGGCCGGTGGTGGCCGAGCCGTTCACCTCTTGGGTGCTCGAGGACGATTTCTCCGACGGCAGACCGCCGCTTGAGGACGTCGAGGTGCTGCTGGTCGACGACGTCACGCCCTATGAACTGATGAAGCTGCGGCTGCTCAACGCCAGCCACCAAAGCCTTTGCTATTTCGCGTATCTCAGCGGCTACCGCCTGGTGCACGAAGCCGCGGGCGACCCGCTGTTCGCCGAATTCCTGATGCGGTACATGGATACCGAGGCGACACCGACGCTGCGGCCGGTGCCGGGCATCGATCTGCCCGACTACAAGCGCACACTGATCGAGAGGTTCGCCAACCCCGGTGTGCGCGACACCATCGCCCGGCTTTGCTTCGGCTCGTCCGACCGCATCCCCAAGTGGCTACTTCCCGTTGTCCGTGCGAACCTGGCCGCCGACGGCCCAGTCCGGCTGTCGGCGGCGACGGTGGCCAGCTGGGCGCGCTACGCCGAGGGCGTCGACGAACAGGGTGAGCCCATCGATGTGCAAGACCAGCTTGCCGACACGCTGGTTCCGCTGGCCCGCTCACAATGCGACAACCCGACGGCGTTCATCGAAAACACCGCGGTGTTCGGGGATCTCGCCAACTCGCCCCGATTCGTGGAGGCTTATCTGTGGTCTCTGGAGTCGCTGCACGCCAATGGTGCGAGGGCGACGTTGGAGACCCTGATGGAGAAGGAGTTGACATGACGGCATCAGGTGGTGCGCAACGCGCCCTGGTGATCGGTGAGGCGCTGATCGACATGGTCGAGCGGGAGGGTCGGATCATCGGCGAGCACGTCGGCGGCAGCCCGCTCAACGTCGCCGTCGGCCTGGCGCGGCTCGGTCGCGGCGTCGACTTCCTCACCCACATCGGCGACGATCCCCGCGGTCGCCGCATCGCCGAGTACGTCGAGAAGTCCGGCGCTGAGCTGGTTTCGGGCAGCCTCACCGCGGATCACACCCCTACCGCGCTGGCGACGCTGGACGAGTCCGGATCAGCTCAGTACGTCTTCGACATCGACTGGCAGCTGGCGGGCACGCCGGAGGTGGCGCCGCCGCTGGTGGCGCACACCGGATCCATCGCCGCGGTTCTCGAGCCCGGTTGCCGGGCGACCGCCGCGCTGCTGGACGCCTACCATCCGTCGGCCACGATCACGTTCGATCCGAACGTGCGACCCGCCTTGATCAAGGACGAAGAATTGGCGCGCGGCCGCATCGACCGTCTTCTCGAGCGCTGCGATGTGGTCAAGGCCAGTAATGAGGACCTGCAGTGGATCGACCCGCACCGGACACCCGAGCAGGTCGCGCAGACGTGGCTGGGCCTTGGACCGTCGATCGTCGCGGTGACCTTGGGCGAGCGTGGAGCGTTTGCGATGTGTGCGGCCGGGATCGCGCGCGTGCAGGCCAGGCCGGTGGATGTGGTGGATACCGTGGGTGCGGGTGATGCGTTCATGACGGGCCTGATCGACGCGCTGTGGTCGTTGGGTCTGCTCGGCGCCGACCGGCGGCCCGCTCTGCGCCGCATCGGCGTGGACGCGCTGACCGGCGTGCTGCAGACCGCGGCGCTTTCGTCGGCGCTGACGGTTGCCCGCGCCGGGGCCGACCTACCCGATCGGGCTACCAGAGACGCCGCGGCGGCCGGCTCAGGCAAGCTGCAGGCGCAACACGGTTAGGCTGGGCTTTATGCGTTCCATCTGGAAGGGCTCGATCTCCTTCGGGCTGGTCAACGTCCCAGTCAAGGTCTATAGCGCAACCGAAGACCACGATCTGAGGTTCCACCAGGTCCATGCAAAGGACAACGGACGCATCCGCTACAAGCGGGTGTGCGAGGTATGCGGCGAGGTAGTCGAATACCGCGACATCGCGCGTGCCTTCGAATCCGACGACGGGCACAGGGTGGTCATCACCGACGAGGACATCTCCACAATGCCCGAGGAGCGCAGCCGCGAGATCGAGGTGCTGGAGTTCGTCCCGGCCAGCGAGATCGACCCGTTGATGTACGACCGCAGCTACTACCTGGAGCCCGACGGGAAGTCGTCGAAGTCGTACGTGTTGCTCGCCAAGACGCTCGCGGAAACCGACCGGGTTGCGATCGTCCATTTCGCACTGCGCAACAAGACCCGGCTTGCGGCGTTGCGCGTCAAGGACTTCAGCAAGCGTGACGTGATGGTCATCCAGACGCTGCTGTGGCCCGACGAGGTCCGTGACCCCGACTTTCCGGTGCTCGACAAGGAAGTCGAGGTCAAGCCCGCGGAGCTGAAGATGGCCGGTCAAGTGGTGGAGTCCATGACCGACGACTTCCACCCGGAGCGCTACGAGGACACCTACCAGGAGCAGCTCAGGGAGCTGGTGGAAGCGAAACTCGAAGGCGGAGAGGCGTTTACCACCGAGGAGCAGGAGCCCAAAGAGCTGGATGAGACCGAAGACGTCTCTGATCTGCTGGCCAAACTCGAAGCCAGCGTGAAGGCGCGACGCGGTGGCGCATCCGGTGACGGTCAGGCGGCCAAGAAGTCGCCGGCGAAGAAGGCCGCCGCCAAGAAAGCACCGGCGAAGAAAGCACCCGCGAAGAAGACGGCAGCCAAGAAAGCACCCGCGAAGACGACGACGGCGAAGAAGGCTGCGGCCAAGAAGTAGGCGCCGACGTCCGTCGGTCGCTACAGCGCCGCGGACCACTGTTCACAGTGCCCGCCTTCGAGCGAAACTGTCGCGGACAGCTGACACTGACTAACTGTCAGCGACAAAGTCGCGCTGAGGCGGGCAACAAGCAAGCAACTCCACGGCGCACGAAGCGCGCACCTATTGGCAATCGAGTGATGTCGGCGGTCAATGGCAAAGTCCACCCATGGCCAACAGGCGCAAGTTGCGGGGTGGCGAACTGCGCTGCGTACTGACGCTTTACCTGTTCGAGCACGGCCCGACCACCGTCGACGACCTGATCGACGCGTTGGACTATCAGGGTTTCGAGATCGTCGGCCGCGCATCGAAGGCGGTCTCCGATGCGCTGCGCTGGGAGATGGCGCATGGGCGGGTGCGCCGACTCAAGCGTGGCAAGTACGGGCCGGATTGGATGCCGCGCGCCACCGAGTACCGCATCCATCGACGGGCACTGGAACTCTGTGAAGAATCCGCCGCGCTTGGGGCGACAGAGAGCGCCGCCTTCTGGGATGCGCTCCGTGCATGAACCGAACCCAAGTTAGAACGTGTTCCAGAAATGCGGCATGTCGAACGCACAGCCTTGCTACGGTTTCGCCCGGCGGGGAAGAGAGGCTGACGTGATACTCGACAGATTTCGGCTGGACGACCAAGTCGCCGTGGTGACCGGGGCCGGTCGCGGGCTGGGTGCCGCGATGGCGCTGGCCTTCGCCGAAGCCGGTGCGGACGTGGTGATCGCGTCGCGCACCCAGTCACAACTCGAAGAGGTCGCCGAGCAGGTGAAGGCCGCCGGGCGACGCGCCCACGTGGTGGTGGCCGACCTCGCCCACCCCGAGGACACGGCCAGGCTCGCGGACGCGGCCGTCGAGGCGTTCGGCAAACTAGACATCGTCGTCAACAACGTCGGTGGGACGATGCCGAACACCCTGCTGACCACCTCGACCAAGGAATTGAAGGACGCGTTCACCTTCAACGTCGCGACCGCGCATGCGCTGACCAGCGCGGCGGTGCCGCTGATGCTCGAGCACTCCGGCGGCGGCAGCATCATCAACATCACCTCGACCATGGGGCGACTGGCCGGTCGCGGGTTCGCCGCCTACGGCACCGCCAAGGCCGCACTCGCCCACTACACCCGGCTGGCCGCACTCGACCTGTGCCCCAAGATCCGTGTCAATGCGATCGCACCCGGCTCGATTCTCACCTCCGCCCTCGACGTGGTGGCTTCCAACGACGAACTGCGCGAGCCGATGGAGAAGGTGACTCCGATGCGACGACTGGGCGACCCCCTCGACATCGCAGCTGCCGCTGTCTATCTCGCGTCGCCCGCCGGAAGTTTCCTGACCGGCAAGACACTCGAAGTCGACGGCGGCCTCACCTTCCCCAACCTCGACCTACCCATCCCGGATCTGTGAGGAGATCGTCATGGCCATTCGCGTCGCGCAGATCGGCACCGGCAATGTCGGTAAACCTGCACTGGCTCAGCTGATCAACGACCAACGGTTCGAGCTCACCGGCGTGTGGGTCTCGTCGGATGCAAAGGCCGGCAAGGACGCCGCAGAGCTTGCCGGACTTGACGGTTCGACCGGCATCACCGCGACCACCGATCTCGACGCGGTCCTGGCGACCGACCCCGAATGCGCCGTCTATACCGCCATGGCCGACAACCGCCTGCCCGACGCCCTGGATGACTACCGGCGCATCCTGTCCGCCGGCATCAGCGTCGTCGGCAGCAGCGCTGTCTTTCTCCAGTACCCGTGGCAGGTCCTTCCCGAAGAGCTGTTGAAGCCGATCGAGGACGCCGCACAGGCGGGCAAGTCGAGCGTGTTTGTCAACGGCATCGATCCCGGCTTCGCCAACGACCTACTGCCCCTTGCCCTTGCGGGAACCTGCCAGAGCATCGAACAGATCCGGTGCATGGAGATCATCAACTACGACACCTACGACAGCGCGGCGGTGATGTTCGACGTGATGGGCTTCGGCAAGCCGCTCGACGAGATTCCGATTCTGTTGCAACCCGGTGTGCTGAGCCTGGCGTGGGGTTCGGTGGTGCGTCAGCTCGCCGCGGGTCTCGGCATCTCGCTCGACGAGGTGACGGAGACCTACGTGCGCGAGCCCGCACCCGAAGACTTCGACATCGCCTCCGGACACATCGCCAAGGGCACCGCCGCGGCACTGCGCTTCGAGGTGCGCGGGATGCTCGACGGCAGGGCCGCCGTGGTCCTCGAACACGTCACTCGGTTGCGCAATGACCTGCATCCGGATTGGCCGCAACCGGCCCAGGAGGGTGGGTCGTATCGCGTGGAGATCACCGGTGAGCCGTCGTACGCGATGGACATCTGCCTCAGCAGCCGCAAGGGCGATCACAACCACGCCGGCCTGGTCGCCACGGCGGCCCGAGTCGTGAACGCCATCCCCGCGGTGGTGGCCGCACCGCCCGGAATCAGGACCACTCTTGACTTACCACTGGTAACTGGGAATGGGCTGTACGCTGCTAATTAAGTCGGGCTGAACTCAATCGAAGGACCTGCCTATGCGGACGCCCCTGCGCTACGTGACACCGGTTCTCGCAGCGGCCGGCGTGGCATCGGCAATCCTTGCCGCGCCCACTGCAGCAGCCGATCCAACAGACTCCACCCTGCCGCAATGCACGAGCGTTGGCGGCGACCAATCGGTTGGCACCGCGACCACCGAGTGCGCGACGCCCGGCAATGTTCAACTCACTGCCACTGCCCCCGATCCCGTGTACCCCTACCCGTGGGACGACGAGTTCTACGGATCCGCCCTGATCATCGGTGGCGGCGGGTGGGGATCCCATGGCGGCGGTGGCGGCGGCCACCGTTAACCCATATCACTTGGCCCGCAAAAGGAGGCCAACCGTGAGAATCAAGACGCGTTATCTGACAACGGCTTTTGGCTGCGGCAGGCGCTTGCGTATCAATCGCAGTCGGCACCAATCGCAGCTGCCACACCCCAATGCACGAACACCGGCCCGAACACGACGCAGTGCCAGAGCAACGGCAGCGCCCAGATCGTCACGTCGCCCCCGGCGAACAACTACTACCCGTACTGGGGCTTCCCGATCATCAGCTTCGGCGGCTGGGGCTTCGGTTGGTGAACCCGGTCTAGCGACCGCCAGACCGTTTCGGCTAACCTAACTTTTCTATTCGATAGACCGGATAGAAGGTGGGTTAGTTGCTGCACGACACCGAGACGCGGTTGCGTCCGAGCTGGCTGTTGCTCGGCCCGGCCTTCGTCGCCGCCATCGCGTACGTCGATCCCGGCAACGTCGCAGCCAATGTCAGCGCCGGGGCGCAGTTCGGCTTCCTTCTGGTCTGGGTCATCTTCCTGGCCAACGCCATGGCCGGGCTCGTGCAGTACCTGTCGGCGAAACTCGGTCTGGTCAGCGGGCGCACACTGCCCGAGGCGGTCGCCGACCACACGCGTACCCCGACCCGGATCACGTACTGGCTGCAGGCCGAATTGGTCGCCATGGCAACCGATCTCGCCGAGGTCGTCGGCGGCGCCATCGCGCTGTACCTGCTGTTCGACCTACCGATGCTGGTGGGCGGCATCATCACCGGCGCTGTGTCGCTGCTGCTGCTCGCGGTGCAGAACCGCCGCGGCCAACGGATGTTCGAGCGAGTGATCAGCGGCCTGCTGCTGATCATCGCCATCGGATTCCTCACCAGCCTGTTCGTCGAGCCGCCACCGGTCGGCGACGTCGCCGCCGGACTGCTGCCGCGCTTCGAAGGCGCCGAAAGCGTGCTGCTGGCGACCGCGATGCTCGGCGCGACGGTGATGCCGCACGCCGTCTACCTGCATTCCGGGCTGGCCCGCGATCGGCACGGCCACCCCGAGCCTGGCCCGCAGCGCAACTGGCTGCTGCGGGTCACCCGCATCGACGTCGGGTTGGCGATGTTCGTCGCCGGCGCGGTGAACCTGTCGATGCTGCTGATCGCCGCGACCAATCTGCAGGGCCGGGACAATACCGACTCCATCGAGGGCGCCCACGCGGCCGTGCGGGACACGCTCGGACCCACTGTTGCGCTGTTCTTCGCCATCGGACTGCTCGCCTCGGGACTCGCATCGACATCGGTCGGGGCGTACGCCGGGGCGATGATCATGCAGGGCCTGCTGCGACGCTCCTACCCGCTGCTGTTGCGGCGATTGGTCACGCTGATCCCGGCGTTGGCGATCCTGGCTGTCGGCGTCGATCCCAGCCGCGCGCTGGTGATCTCGCAGGTCGTGCTGTCGTTCGGGATACCGTTCGCCCTGATCCCGCTGATACGGCTGACCAGTGATCGGGCGGTGATGGGCGACGACACCAACCATCGGGTGACCACCGCGCTCGGTTGGATCGTCGCCGCATTGATCAGTCTGCTCAACGTGGTGCTGATCTACCTGACCGTGACTGGATAGCTCTTCACCGAGGTGCAGCTGTGGCCGAGTCGCCGTGTCCGCAGGACTTTGACCGATCCGGTTGCGGCGGCTAACAATCCAGTCACCGCACCCACGAGTGCCGTTATGGCTGCGATTGTTGTGGCGGTGCCACTGACTCCCCCGTCTGATGGAGCGGGCTGCGCGGTGGCCGTGGGAGCCGGCACGGTGACGGTCACGGTGGACGGCGGCTGCGCAGTCACGGTAGGTTCCGGCAAGAAGCCAGGCTCTCCCGCTGTCGTTGTGGCGGTCGGCGCGCTCGTCGTGGTCGCCGTCGTCGGCGATGGCGCTTGGGATGTCGGCCCGCGATTCTCGCCAAGCCCGGCGATCGCGAATATCGCGAACGTAGACAGGGCAGCCAACGCCAGCCCGACAACGATGAACCATCCTCCCCGCGCCATGCAATAAGCATGACCGCACTAAGTGCTGTCTAACGCGCGGTCTACGAAATTTGCCCAAGCAAGTACTCACCAACCCAGCGAGAACGGACCGAATACGAGGAACAAAGTGCCGACCACCACGCAGACAACGGCGGCTATACCGAGGACCGTTTCTCCCTTGCGGGCGAAGAACGCGGAAGCCATGGCCAGCAGCACACCGACGACAAGAAAGAACAGAGCCAGCCAACCCGCTGCGGCCGTCATAGGAGCATTGTCGCTGGCGTATACGCTTGGCTGAATGCTTATCGGCCGCCACAGCTACTTCGCATACGGGTCAAACCTGTGCGTACGGCAGATGGCGCACCGCTGCCCAGGGGCCACCAATCCCCGCCCGGCGACCCTGGCCGACCACGACTGGCTGATCAACGAGCGCGGCGTTGCCACCCTCGAGCCCTTCGACGGATCCCAGGTGCACGGCGTGGTGTGGCAGCTCGACGACCATGACCTCGCCACGCTGGACAGCGCCGAAGGAGTGCCGGTGCGGTATCGCCGCGACCGGCTCACCGTGCACACCCACGCAGGCCCGGCCGACGCCTGGGTGTACATCGACCATCGCGTCGACCCCGGGCCGCCGCGACCCGGCTACCTGGAGCGCATCATCGACGGCGCGGTCCACCACGGGTTGCCGCACCGCTGGATCGAGTTCCTGCGGCGCTGGGACCCGTCGCACTGGCCCATTCCTAGGGACAACTCGAGTTCTGGTGCGCCGCAGTCTCTTTCACAACTGCTGGCCGATCCTGGCGTGCTCGAATCGAGCACGCTGCGCTCTCGCTTCGGCTTCATGGCCATCCACGGCGGTGGACTCGAGCAGATGACGGACGTCATCGCCGAGCGGGCGGCCGACGCGGCCGGTGCATCGGTGTATCTGCTGCGCCACCCGGAGAACTACCCGCACCACCTGCCGTCGGCGCTCTACCGCGCCGGGGAGTCTGAACGACTGACGGAATTCCTCGATCACGTCGAGGTCGCGGTCTCGCTGCACGGGTACGGGCGGCTGGGCCGCAGCACCCAACTGCTGGCGGGCGGGCGCAACCGGGCACTCGCCGCCCACGTGGCAGAACACGTGGTGGTGCCCGGCTACCACGTCGTCACCGACCTCGATTCAATCCCCCGCGAGCTGCGCGGCATGCACCCCGACAACCCGGTCAACCGGGTGCGCGGCGGCGGCACCCAGCTCGAGCTCTCGCCGCGGGTGCGTGGCATCAGCCCGCGGAGCGCACCGCCCCAGGACGACGGGCTGTCCCCGCCGACGTCGGCGCTGGTCCAAGGCCTGGTCGCGGCCGCACACAGCTGGGAACCGCCCGCAACCTAACTCCCATCCGGCGAGGCGGCCGCTCCGAATACCCGATGTGGAGCAAACACAGCCAAGCGGTCGCTCGATCGCCGTCATCGGGAGTGGAGTCGCCGGCCTGACGGCGGCCTACGTACTGTCAGCCCGCGATCGAGTCACTCTGTTCGAGGCGGACACCCGGATCGGCGGGCACGCGCACACCCACTACCTCGACCGCGGTGACGGCAACATCGTCGGGATCGACACCGCGTTCCTGGTCCACAACGACCGCACCTACCCGACGTTGTGCCGGTTGTTGGACGACCTCGGGGTCGCCACCCAGGAGACCGACATGTCGATGTCGGTGCGCGACGACGACAGCGGGCTGGAGTACGCCGGGGCCAGGGGTATCGGCGGGCTGTTTCCGTCCTGGTCGACGCTGACCCGTGCCCGCTACCTGGCGATGCTGGCCGAGGTCAAGCGATTCCATCGAGCGGCAACCCGTCTGCTCCGCAAGGAGTCCGCCGACGAGGACGAAACCCTCGCTTCGTTTCTCGACCGGCACGGCTTTTCGCAGTACTTCATCGACCACTTCATGACGCCGCTGGTCGCCGCGGTGTGGTCGTCTCGGCCCGGCGAGGCCATGCGCTACCCGGCCCGCTATCTGTTCGTCTTCCTCGACCACCACGGCATGCTGTCCGTGTTCGGCTCGCCGAGCTGGCGCACCATCACCGGCGGGTCGGCGAACTACGTCGAGGCGATCGTGATGCGGCTCGACGAGGTCGCCGCCGGCCTTCCGGTGCGTTCGGTGCAGCGCGTTCCGGAGGGTGTGCTGGTCGCCGTCGGTAACGGTAGGCCCCGCCTGTTCGACGCCGCGGTGATCGCCACTCACCCCGACCAGGCACTGCTGATGCTCGCGGAACCGACGCCCGCCGAACGCAGGGTCCTCGGCGCAATCCCCTACTGCACCAACCAGGCACAACTGCACACCGACGAATCCGTGCTGCCACGCAACCACCGGGCACGGGCGTCGTGGAACTACCTCGTGGCACCGGACCGCGACAACGTCCTCGTCACCTATGACGTGACGCGGCTGATGCGGCTGACGGGCCCGCGCCGCTTTCTGGTCACCCTCGGCGGCCGGGACCGCGTCGACCAGACCACCGTACTGGCCGAGATGACATACGACCATCCGTTGTACACGCCGGAATCCGTTGCCGCTCAACGTCGTCTGCAGACACTCGACGACGACAAGATCGTCTTCGTCGGGGCATACCACGGTTGGGGGTTCCACGAAGACGGCGCGGCGTCGGGACTGCGGGGCGCGCAACGCCTCGGCGCCGCCTGGCCAAGCAATGCACAACGAACGGAGGTCGTGGCGTGCTGACCCCCGCGCTGTACCGCACCCGCATCACGCATCTGCGCCGGGCGCCGGTGCACCACTACTTCGAACACCGAAGCTACAGCTGGTATGTCGACATCGACCGGCTGCCGCGGTTGCCGCGGTGGCTGCGTCCGTTCGCCCGCTTCGATGCCCGCGATCACTTCGACGGCGAGCCGAACGACACACTGCGGGAACGGATCGACGCCTTCCTCGCCGACCGCGGCATCGACCTGCAGGGCGGCACCATCACCGCGTTGCTGCAGGCCAGGGTGCTCGGTTATGTCTTCAACCCACTGAGCCTGTACTGGTGCCATGACGCCGACGGGGTGCTGCGATACGTGGTGGCCGAGGTGCACAACACCTACGGCGGCAGGCACGCCTATCTGCTGCCGCCGGATGCCGGCCAGCCCGCAATGGTGATGAAGAAGCTTTACGTGTCGCCGTTCAACGACGTCGACGGCTACTACCTGGTCCGGGCACCGCGGCCGGATTCCCAACTCGACGTGACCATTTCGCTGCACCGGGAGAACCAGCCCGCATTCGTCGCGACACTGCGCGGTGACAGACGACGAGCCAGCATCGGTGAAATTCTTCGGCTGCAGCTGGTCGCACCGCTGGCGCCGCTGATGGGCGCGTTGGGAATTCGAGTCCAGGGCATCACATTATGGCTGCGCCGGGTGCCGGTGGTACCGCGGCCGGCAGTCGCCGACAAGGAGAGGGTCGAACAGCTGTGAGTGTCGATATCGCCGGATTGACTAGCGCGTCCATCGATTCTGAGCGCTGGCCCGACGTGGCGCGCGTTCCGTCCGGGCCGCTCGGTGTCCTTGCAGCGCCGATCGCCGATCGGCTGTTCCGCCGAGCGGCGGCCCGCCTGCCGTTGCGCCTGGTCTACCCCGATGGCACGGTGATCGGCGCCGCCGACCCGACACTGCCGACCATGGTGATCCACCGCCCCGACAGGCTGGTTCGGAGAATCGGCCGCTACGGCCTGATCGGCTTCGGCGAGTCCTACATGGCAGGCGAGTGGAGCTCGGAGGACCTCGCCGGTGTACTCACCGAGTTCGCCAAGTCGGTCGGCGAACTCGTTCCCTCCACATTGCAGCGGCTCCGCCCGATCGCCGTTGTCCGCCAACCCCGTTCGCAGTTCAACAGCCCCGACCAGGCCCGCCAGAACATCTCCGAGCACTACGACCTGTCCAATGAGCTGTTCGGGGAGTTCCTCGACGAGACGCTGACCTACTCCAGCGCCCTGTTCGACACGCTGCCGGCCGACCGATCACAGTTGGCCGACGCCCAGCGGCGCAAGATCGACCGCCTGCTCGATGCCGCGCGGGTGGGTCCGGGCAGCCGCGTGTTGGAGATCGGCACCGGATGGGGCGAGCTGTGCATCCGGGCGGCAGCACGCGGTGCCCGGATCCGGTCGGTGACGTTGTCGGCCGAGCAGCAGCGGCTGGCCAGACAGCGGGTCGCCACTGCGGGCGTGTCGGACCGGGTGGACATCGAGTTGCTCGACTACCGGGATGTCGACAGCTGCTACGACGCCGTGGTGTCGGTGGAGATGATCGAGGCGGTGGGATACCGCTTCTGGCCGACGTACTTCCAGACCCTCGACCGGCTGGTGTCGCCGGGCGGACGGGTGGCCATCCAGGCGATCACCATGCCCAACAACCGAATGCTGTCTTCCCGCAACACATATACCTGGATCCAGAAGTACATCTTCCCCGGCGGACTCCTTCCATCGGTGGAAGCAATCATCGGAGCTAGCGAGCGGCACACTCGGTTGCGCGCGGTGGACATGATGTCGATAGGCCCGCACTACGCGGAGACCCTGCGACTGTGGCGTGAACGCTTCCAGGATCGACGAGAGGCCGTGTCGGCGTTGGGTTTCGACGGGGTCTTCCAGCGCATGTGGGAGCTCTACCTGGCCTACTCGGAGGCCGGCTTCAGGTCCGGATACCTCGATGTGTACCAGTGGACCTTCGCCCCGACGGGAGGAGGCCGATGAACTTCCTCGTCGTCACCGCAGTCTCTTTCGGCGTGCTCGTGGTCATGCATGGCGTCACGTTCGCCATCGGCCGCCGGATCGGCCGGTACAACGTCGTCGACGTCACCTGGGGCCTGGGCTTCGTGGGTGTGGCCGTCGTGGGCCTGGTGCTCGGCTCCGGTGACCTCTTTCGCCGAGTCCTGCTGCTGGCCCTGGTGGCGGTGTGGGGGCTGCGGTTGGCCTGGCACATGGTCCGTAAGTCCGCGGGCAAGGGTGAAGACCCGCGGTACGCGAATCTGCTGCGCGGCGACTTCTCCGTCGGCCGTGTGCTGCGCAAGATCTTCCTCATCCAGGGCGCGGCGACCTGGTTCGTCTCGCTTCCGCTGCAGGTTTCGGCGGTATTGGGACCGACACCGCGGTTGCTTTGGCCGGTCTTGATCGCGGGCGTTGCGATTTGGCTTGCGGGCCTGCTGTTCGAAGCTGTCGGCGACTACCAGCTGCGTCGGTTCAAGGCCGATCCCGCCAACAAGGGCGTGGTGATGGACCGCGGTTTGTGGGCGTGGACGCGCCATCCCAACTACTTTGGCGACGCCTGCGTGTGGTGGGGGCTGTGGCTGGCCTCCATCGCTGGGTGGATTTCGCTGGTTACGGTGCTGTCACCAGTGTTGATGACATACTTCCTGGTCTATGCGACTGGCGCGCGGCCGACCGAGAAGTTGATGAAGGACCGTCCTGGATTCCGCGAATACTGTTCTCGTACATCCTTTTTCGTTCCACGACCGCCCAGATCGCGAATATCATGACGATTCTGGCGTGTGTGGATAGGCTACCGTTCGTGACCACCGACCTCGACGCATTGTTGCGCCGGGTGGCACAGCGCGACGTCGACGCATTCGCCACCTTCTACGACCTCACCCGCGCCCGGGTGTTCGGTCTGGTCACCCGCGTACTGCGCGATCCCGGCTACAGCGAGGAAACCACGCAGGACATCTACCTGCAGGTATGGCGCTCCGCGGGCAATTACGACCCGAAGGCGGGCTCGCCGCTGGCATGGCTGCTGACGGTGGCGCACCGGCGTGCGGTGGACCGCGTTCGCTCCGAGCAGGCCGCCAGCCAGCGCGAGTCCCGCTACGGGGCTGCCAACATCGATCCACCGGCCGATCACGTCGCCGACTCGGTCATCCTGCGCGACGAACGCCGTCAGGTTGCCGACTGCCTGGACTCGCTGACCGACGTGCAGCGGGAATGCATCCAACTCGCGTACTACGACGGGCTGACCTACGTCCAGGTCTCGGAGCGGCTGTCGGCCAATCTCGCCACGATCAAGTCGCGGATGCGCGACGCCATCCGCGGGCTGCGTAAGTGTCTGGGACTGGGATGACTGAACCACTGGATCCCGACCCGATCGCGCTCGCAACGCCCTACGCGCTGCACGCCCTCACCGACCCCGAACGCGCCGACGTCGAGCGGCGGATCGCCGCTGCCCCGCCGCAAGTGGCGGCGGCATTCGCCGCAGAGGTGCGCGCCGTACACGAGACGATGGCGGTGGTATCGGCGGCGACCGCCGTCGAGCCACCAGCCCCGCTGCGTGACCGACTGCTCGCCACGGTCACCGACGACCCGGTGCGTCAACTCCCGTCGAGGAGAGCAATGCGCTGGCGCACAACGATTTTGGCTGCTGCAGCAGTACTCGCCATCGGGCTCGGCGCGCTCGGCGTCGGACTTGCGATGCGACCGGCACCCACGACGTCGACCGCCGACCAGGTGTTCGCCGCGCCCGACGTGCGAACGGTGTCGGGAGACCTACCTGGAGGCGGCACCGCGACCCTGGTGTTCTCGCACGAAAAGGATGCGGGCGTGCTGGTGATGAACAACGTGCCACCGCCACAGCCCGGCACCGTCTACCAGATGTGGTTGGTCGACGATGAGGGCCCAGAGTCGGCAGGGACGATGGACGCGGAGGCCATCGCGCCGTCGACCACCGCGGTGCTGCCCGATCTCGGCGACTCGCAGACCCTGGCCTTCACCGTTGAGCCCGGCAGCGGTTCAGCGGAGCCGACGAGCCCGGCCTTCGCCGAGCTGCCGCTGACCTGACGGTCACGAAAGCGTCGCCGTGCCGGCCTCGGCCAGAACGTCGGCGACGTCATGTCGCCGCTGCCACGCCCGCCGCTGCCGCATCGCACCGTTGCCGTGTTCGGCGATGCGGGCAAGCTCGGCGCGCGCCATGTCGTAGTCGCCCACCGCCTCCAGGGCGGGCTTGACGTGATCGACGAGACCGTTGAGCAGGGCTACAGCCGGCATCGAAGCGTGGCTCTCCGTCAGGTCGATCGCGTGACCGTCGAGGCCGTCGTGCGCCGCCTTCCAATACGCGGTTCTCAGCGCGTACGGCGCCAAGGGCGCCAGGCTGTCACCGCGTTGCTCGGCGTCGAGCGCCGTCATCACGCAGGCCCTGACCAGCGTCGCCAGCAGCACCGTCTCGGTCACGGTGGCCGGGACATCGGCGACGCGCACCTCGACGGTCGGGAAGTTGGCCGACGGACGCACGTCCCAATAGATCATCCCGTCGTCGAGAACGGCGCCGGCGTCCCGAAGCAGTTGCGTCACCGCGTCGTACTCGTCGGCGGATTCGAAATGCGGCGGCGGCCCTGCGCTCGGCCATCGCTGCCAGAGAACGCTGCGCCAACTGGCGTAGCCGGTGTCGGTGTTGCGGTACACCGCCGAGTTGGCGGTCAGCGCCAGCAGCAGGGGCAGCCACGGCCGTAGTCGGTTGCTCACGCCGATCGCGGCCTCCCGGTCCGGAACCGCGACGTGCACATGGCAGCCGCAGATGCCCTGTTCGTGCGCGATCATGCCGGACACCTCGGCGATCCGGCGGTAGCGCGGCGTGTCGGTGATCGGGAACTCGTGCGGCACCGTGGGAGGCAGCCCGACGGCGAGCAACCGCGCGCCAGCGGCCTGCGCAGCCTCCGCGGCGATGCATCGTAGCCGGGTCAGCTCGGCCCGCAGTTGCTCGCTGGTGTCGGCCACGTCGGTCGTCGTCTCGACCTGACAGCTGGTCAACTCGAGCTGCAGCTTGACGCCGCGCGCGGCGGCATGGCGGGCCACCGCCTCATTACGGGCGACCGGTTCGCCGGTGTCCGGGTCGACGAGCAGGAACTCCTCCTCGACACCCACCGTGGGATGACTGGCCATCAGTGCGTCCTGAGGGGACCGGCGGCTTCAGCCGTCGGGGGAATCGGGACCTCCGCCGCATGGCGGCCGATTTTGTCGTTGCTCACTGGTAGCTTTCCGTTCAGGGTCGGACTGGCCCGTCGTGCGGCGTCGGGAGACGCACCGCAGAGAAGAATCTGGGGCTGAGTGAAGGCCATGAAGCTGCTGGCTTCAGCCATCAGAGATGTCACGACTGCTCCAGATATTGATCCGACCGGTCGGAGATTTCACGACGGGCCGGATCGGTGCGGTGGTCCTTTTGCTGATGAAGTCTGCGGCTGAGGATTGCCCAAACAGTGCCCCGGCCAAACATACGATCATGAAATGCCCAAGGACTTTCGGTTCGGTGTCGGCCTGCGGGTCGCCAAGTCGCTGTCGTCGGTGCAGGACGCAGCGCGTCGCGCGGAGGACCTCGGCTTCGACGTTCTGCACCTCCCCGACCACATCGGCGCGCCGGCACCCTTTCCGACGTTGATGGCGGCGGCCGCGGCCACCAACAGGCTGCGGGTCGGAACCTTCGTGCTCAACGCCTGCTTCTACAAGCCGGCCCTGTTGGCCCGCGACGTTTCGGCGCTGCGCGACCTGTCCGACGGCCGGTTCGAGCTGGGACTGGGCGCCGGTTATGCGCGCGAGGAGTTCGAAGCGGCTGAGCTGCCCTACCCCGGTGCCCGACAGCGCATCGAATACCTGGCGCACGTGACCGAGTACATGCGCGAACACCTGCCGGATGTGCCGATCCTGATCGCGGGCAACGGCGACCGGCTGCTGACGGTGGCGGCGCGACAGGCGACGATCATCGGGCTGACCGGTGGCCAGCCGATCACCGAGGCGACCGATCCCCTCGCCGAGCGAATCGACTTCGTCCGTCGCGCCGCCGGCGAGCGTTTCGCCGACCTCGAACTGAACATCGCGATCACCGCGCTCCCCCGGGACGAGTCAGGACAGCCGGACCTGTCGATCACCCGCCGCGCGCTCCCGCACATGTCCGATGAGGAGTTGTTGCGGACCCCCGCCGTGCTGTCCGGGTCGATGGACGAGATCGCCGACATGATTCGCGGGTACCGGGACACCTACGGCGTGAGCTATCTGATCGTCCAGGACAAACACGCCGAGGCGTTTTCCAAAGTGATGGCCGAACTGCGATAATCAGGTCATTATGGCGGGTTTGAAACGGCAGTCCGGCGGGAAAATCGTTCTGTCATGAGCATGATCAGCCGCGCGGTTTCGGGCACGCGCCAAGTTGTCGCGGCGGCGTGGGGCTGGCCGACCGCCTTGGCGTGTTGGGTACGAGGTGCCTATCCGCAGTGGGCGCCGCGGTCCGGCCACGTCGCGCTTGTCGCGCTGTGCGGACGCGACGAGTAGCCGGCCGAGTAGACGTCCCGTTAAGCGCTCGCTGCCGCGTAGCGCGTCCTTTACCCGTTCACCCGTCATCCGCACCCGCGCCCTGACCTGGTCGACGCGCCCTTCGTCTCGCAGCCGCGCGTCGCCGGTGGCCTCGCCGATCGTTTCCTTAGCTCGGCCGGCGAGCCGGTCAATCTTGTTTCTGGCCTTGCGTGTTGCGCTCATGCCCGGAGGGTTCCGCTGCGCAGCGTTGGGAAACATGGCTGCGCGGTAAGCTCCCAGCGTCCCCGCCCTCGTAGCTCAGGGGATAGAGCACGGCTCTCCTAAAGCCGGTGTCGCAGGTTCGAATCCTGCCGGGGGCACCAGTGTTTACGCAGTTCAGTAGGCATATCCAGGTATGGCCGTTGATCCCCGTGCCATCTACGTGCCTCCGCCGTCCGCGACGGGCGACGGGGACGGGTCGCGATGCCCGCACCTCCCGACACTCCACCACGCCTGTGCCACAAGGCTTTCGGGGTGACGCGTCGTCACGGCGCCCGGCGTTGGTCCGGCGCGGTCCCCGCGCCGCCGTCCGACGCGTCCGGCCACGCCCGGGCCGTGCCCGGCCTACCGTCGGCGCCGTGTTGCGCGAGCAGCTCAGGCGGCCCGCGTCGTCGAGATTCCTCTCGATGATGGGCTGTTGAAACATGCGGTGGCCAGGACGAGGGAGATCTTCGGCCTATCCGATGCACCCGACGGCGCTCCGGGATGCGAAGACTGCGTTCTCATCCTCGAGCTGGCTGAGCAACTTTGGCCTGGAATCAACGGCGTCGACCTGGTCGAAAAGGTCCAACGCATGCTCGCGGACCCACAGCCAAAAAGAGCGCGGGCAGAGGCGACGGTTCTCGGCCAACATGGCCAAGAGTTCCTCACCGGCGCACGCTAGATCAGGCGAGACCTTGTGGGCCGATTGTCCGAGTGCCTGACTATTTCACTCCCGACCATGATCAGATGATGCCCTGACGATCCTTCCGGTCGACGTCTCGTCCGGCAAGGAATACCGCGCGTTATCCATACACTTATCGCATGAACCTCGGCAAAGTCATCGCGGGCGTAGCGACAGCCCCTGTCCGGGTCGGCCTCGCGGCGGCCGACACCGGACTCGGCGTTGCGGCCATCGCACTCGGGCTTGTGAAGCAATCCTTGGGCGAGGAGGGCGCGCAGACCGTGGACCCGATTACCGACATACTGCCGCTGCGCGGCGCAATCGTAGGCGCCAACCGGGTTGCCGAGTTAACCGAAGACGACAGGGCGATGGGGCGCGCTCTGGCCCGCGGCGGGCCGGCGGACCAGCTGATGCGTCCGGGTGGGGTTGTCGACCTGTTGACCGCGCCCGGCGGTTTACTCAATCGGGTATCCCTTGAAGGTAGCGCGCTAGAGCGGGCCCTGGCGCCCGGTGGGCTCGCAGATCGGCTACTCAGCGAGGACGGGCCGGTCGAGCGGATGTTTGCCGAGGACGGCCTGATCGAGCGAATGTTTGCCGAGGACGGCCTCATCGATAAGCTGACGGCGAAAAATGGACCGCTCGAACAATTCACCGAAGCCGCCGAAATCCTGATTCGGCTGGCGCCCACAGTGGAGACGTTGACGCCCACCGCCGACACCCTGCAGGATGCTGTCGATGCGCTCAACAGGGTGGTCAACTCGCTGAGTGGCATCACAGACCGCATTCCGCGGCCGCGGTCGCGGCGCGCGACGCGGCCGACTGTCCCCACAAAGCGCATCGAGGACCACGATGCCCTCGATGTCGTCGACGAATGAGCCGATAGGCTTGTTCCCGCTTCACGCCTCCTTAGCTCAGTGGTAGAGCACTCGCCTTAATAGCCCGGCTGCTGGGTGATGTTGAGCACCGCCGCCACCGCATCCGGCACCGCCGCCGGATCGGTGACCGCGGCCAGTTCGGAAAACCAGACGCCGTCGGGGGACTCATCGGCCGGCCGTGCCGCGACTTCGGTCGCCAGGCGGGTCTTGCCGACCCCGCCCACCCCGGTCAACGTCACCAACCGATGCGCCTTCGCGGGAGAGCACCAGTACGTCCGCGAACACCTCGACATCGAACCCCTCTCCAACGACGAGTACTACGCCGCCGTCGAAGCGGCGCAGAAATGCGATTGCGGCGGCAAGCATCAAAGAAGGCGAAGTCGTCCTCTTCTACGACTGAGTTCGAGTCCTCCGGGGGCGCTCAGCCCTCGTCCGTGGCGCGTATTGCGGAATCACGTTTGTCATCCAACGACGGGGGAATGCTGCGCAGAGGTGTGTGCGGCGGTCGACCACCGCACACACCGAGGTCTCGTCGGTTCAGACCCGGAGCCGGCGGGGCCGCCCTCCGGGTTCGGCGATGTCGCCGAGTGACTCTGTTAGTTGTAGTAGCCTGCCGGTATGGGCAGCTCCACCAATGTCTGGATCCTCGGCGGCTATCAGAGCGACTTCAGCCGCAATCTGAGCCGGGAGGGTTTGGACTTCGCCGATCTGACCTCCGAAGTCGTCGATTCCACGCTGGCCGCCGCGGGGTTGGGCGCCGCCGCGATCGACGTGGTGCATGTCGCCAACGCGTTCGGTGAGCTGTTCGCCGGGCAGGGGCACCTCGGCGCGATGCCCGCCACCGTGCACGAGGGACTGTGGGACACACCGTCGTCCCGCCACGAAGCCGCCTGCGCGTCGGGCAGCGTCGCGACCCTGGCTGCGATCGCCGATCTGCGGTCCGGCGCATACCGGACCGCGTTGGTGGTCGGCGTCGAGCTGGAGAAAACCGTGCCCGGTGACACCGCCGCCGAACACCTCGGCGCGGCCGCCTGGATCGGCCACGAGGGGGCCGATGCCAAGTTCATGTGGCCCAATATGTTCGCCCGGGTCGCCGACGAGTACGACCGGCGTTACGGCCTCGACGAAACCCACCTGCGCGCGATCGCCCAGCTGAACTTCACCAACGCGCGGTCGAATCCCAACGCGCAGACCCGCGGCTGGACCGTGCCGGACCTGCGCGCCGGGCGAGACGGCGACTCCGCCTTCGACAACGAGGTCAACCCCGTCATCGAGGGCAGGCTGCGGCGATTCGACTGCAGCCAGATGACCGACGGCGGCGCCGGCGTCGTCGTCGTCACCGATGACTACCTGCGCGACCACCCGGATGCGCGGCCGGTCGGCCGGATCGACGGCTGGGGCCATCGCACCGTGGGGCTGGGCCTGCAGCAGAAGCTCGACCGGTCCGCAGACGAACCGTACGTGCTGCCGCACGTTCGCGGCGCAGTGCTCGATGCGTTCGACCGCGCCCGGGTCACGCTTGACGACATCGACGGCTTCGAGGTGCACGACTGCTTCACCCCCAGCGAGTACCTCGCCATCGATCACATCGGGCTCACCGGTCCCGGTGAATCGTGGAAGGCCATCGAGAACGGCGAGATCGAGAATCGGCGGCGCGCTGCCGATCAACCCCAGCGGCGGGCTCATCGGCGGCGGCCACCCCGTCGGCGCCTCCGGGGTGCGGATGCTGCTCGACGCCGCCAAACAGGTCAGCGACAGCGCCGGCGAGTATCAGGTCGAGGGCGCAAAGACGTTCGGCACCTTGAACTTCGGCGGCAGCACCGCCACCACGGTCAGCTTCGTCGTCGGATCGGGAAGGGAGTTCTGATGGATGTTGAGGTCGTCGGCAAGTTTCTGTCGACACTTCCCGAGGACGACGACCACCCCTACCGGACGGGTCCGTGGCGACCGCAGACCACCGAATGGGACGCCGACGACCTCACCGTCGTCGAGGGTGAGATCCCGCGCGACCTCGACGGGGTCTATCTGCGCAACACCGAGAACCCGCTGCACCCGTCGCTGAAGTTCTACCACCCGTTCGACGGCGACGGCATGATCCACATCGTCGGCTTCCGCGACGGAAAAGCGTTCTACCGCAACCGATTCATCCGCACCGACGGACTACTCGCGGAGAACGAAGCAGGCGGCCCGCTGTGGCCGGGCCTGGCCGAACCCGTGCAGATCGCCAAGCGCGATTACGGATGGGGCGCACGGACCCTGATGAAGGACGCATCGAGTACCGACGTCATCGTGCATCGCGGCACCGCGCTTGACCAGTTTCTACCAGTGCGGGGATCTCTACCGCGTCAACCCACTGACCGCCGACACACTGGGCAAGGAGGACTTCAACGGGCACTTTCCCTTCGACTGGGGCGTGTCGGCGCATCCGAAGGTCGACGACGCCACCGGCGAGTTGTTGTTCTTCACCTACAGCAAGCAAGCCCCGTACATGCGCTACGGCGTGGTCGACGCCAACAACGACCTGGTGCACTATCACCGACATCCCACTGCCCGGTCCGCGTCTCCCGCACGACATGGCGTTCACGCCGAATTACGCCATTCTCAACGACTTTCCGTTGTTCTGGGATCCCAAGCTGCTGGAAGCCGACATCCACCTGCCCGGCTTCCACCCCGACATGCCGTCGCGGTTTGCGGTCATTCCGCGCCGCGGCGGGCCGGACGACATCCGATGGTTCGAGGCCGACCCGACGTTCGTGCTGCACTTCACCAACGCCTACGAGGACGGCGACGAGATCGTGCTCGACGGATTCTATCGAGGGGGATCCCGCGCCGGTGGACAGCCTCACCGGTGACCATTGGCAGAAGGCATTTCGATTCCTCGCCCTCGACCGGCTGCAGACTCGGCTGCGACGTTGGCGGTTCAACCTGGTCACCGGCGCCACCACCGAGGAGCAACTCACCGACACCATCACCGAATTCGGCATGATCAACGCCGGCTATGCCGGCCGCGAGTACCGCTACACCTACGCCGCCACCGGCAAGCCGGGCTGGTTCCTGTTCGACGGACTGGTCAAGCACGACCTGCACACCGGCGCCGAGGAGCGCTTCGCGTTCGACGACGGCGTCTACGGCAGCGAGACCGCGATGGCGCCGCGAACCGCCAGCACCGGCGGCACCGGCGAGGACGACGGCTATCTGGTGACCCTGACCACCGACATGACCGACGACGCGTCGTACTGCCTGGTCTTCGACGCCGCCCGGGTGGCCGACGGCCCGGTATGCAAGCTGGCGTTACCCGAGCGGATTTCCAGCGGAACCCATTCGACCTGGGCCGACGGATCGTCGCTGCGGCATTGGCACAGCACCGACACCGCGGCCGCCGCGATCGGACTGTAGGTGGGGCAACCCGAGCCCAATGCCGTTGCTCGCATGCTTGGGCAGCTGGGCGACGAGTGGACCCTGCTGATCATTCAACAAGCCCTTATGGGCGCGACCCGCTACGGCGATTTTCAGGCCCGGCTGCCGATCTCGAATTCCGTTTTGTCGAGCCGCCTGCAGTCGCTGACGCGCGACGGGCTGCTCACCAGACGGATCTACCAAACGAATCCGTCTCGCGCCGAGTATCTGACCACGCCGCGCAGCCGGTCGTTGTGGCCGGTGTTGGTGGCGATCTGGGACTGGGAGCGACAGTGGGTGCCCGATCATGCCGAGGGCTTGCCCAGCATGCACCACACCGCCTGCGGCGGCGAGTTCGCCCCGCAGGTGACCTGCCGCTCGTGCGGCGAGACGGTGAGCGAGAAAGACGTTGTGGCGCAGTGGGGCCCGAGCGGCTCGTGGGCACGGTCGGTACCCAGAGCCGCGACCCGGCGACGGTCGACCACGGATCAGCGCCACGGTGAGGCCGGCCTGTTCCCGCAGACGATGAGCGTGCTGGGTAACCGGTGGGCGTTCGCGCTCCTGGTGGCCGCGTTCGTCGGGATGAGCCGGTTCACCGACTTCCAGACGCAGCTCGGTGCGCCGCCGGGGTCTGTCGCCGACCGGCTGGCGATCTTCGCCTCCAACGGCGTGCTGGTCGCCGCCGAGAACCGCTATCGCCTGACCGAGAAGGGCAGGGCCCTGTTCCCGGTGCTGATATCGGCCCTGCAGTGGGCCCAGCGGTGGTTCCAGGCACCCGAAGGACCCGCTGTCGAGCTCACCCACACGGGGTGCGGCCGGCGCTTCACCGCGGTGCTGACCTGCGATCAGTGCACCCGACCGCTGCGTGGAACACAGGTCTCCGCGGTCTAGCACTCTCGGAGTGAGAGTGCTAAACTCGCAGGTGCGCAGTGATTTGGCTGCCCGCCAGGGTGGCGGGCTCTTGGGGCGACAAAGGAGGTGAATTGCTGTGCTTCGTTTTGATCCTTTTAGTGACCTTGATGCCATGACCCGGGCCTTGCTGACCAGCCAGGCCGGATCGAATCGCACCCCTCGGTTCATGCCGATGGACCTATGCAAGATCGACGATCACTACGTGTTGACCGCCGATTTACCGGGAGTCGATCCCGGTTCGGTCGACGTCGACGTCGACAACGGCACGCTGACGATTTCCGCGCATCGGACCTCACGCACCGACGAATCCGTCCAATGGCTCGCCAATGAACGTTTCTTCGGTAGCTACCGGCGCCAGTTATCGCTTGGCGACGGTGTTGACGCGTCCGCGATCTCGGCGACCTACGAGAACGGCGTGCTGACGGTCACCATCCCGCTGGCCGAACGTGCCAAGCCGCGCAAGATCGACGTCGCGCACGGCGGCGGCCAGAAGAGCATCCCAACGACCATCGATTCCGAATAGCACGCATGCCGGCGGGTCGACGGCGCTACCCGTGGCGGTCCAACCGGAACTGCAGATGTGTCCGCACCGCGGGCCATTCGATGTCCAGGATCGAATACACCACGGTGTCGCGCCGCGACCCGTTCGGCAGCAACTGATGGCTTCTCAGCACTCCGTCGAGTTTCGCGCCAATACGCTCGATGGCCGTCCGGCTGGCGAAGTTGAAGAAGTGTGTACGGAATTCGACTGCCACGCAACCTAACTCATCGAATGCATGGCTTAACATCAGCAGCTTGGTTTCGGTGTTGACACCGCTGCGTCGCACCGAGGCGCCGTACCAGGTGTTACCGATCTCCAGTCGCCGGTTGGGCGCGTCGACGTTCAAGTAGCTCGACGACCCGACCAGTGCGCCGTCAAGACGCCGCACCACGAACGTCATCCCCGTGTCGGGTTTCTGCAATCCCAGCCGCATGTCCACCCACTCGGCGGCGGTCTGCGGTGACGGTGCACCCGTGAACCACAAGCTGCCCACATCGCCGTCGGCTGCGGCTGCGGCGATCTCCGAAACATGCTCAGGCGCCAAGGGTTCCAGCGACACCCATCGCTGTCCGGTCAACTTGACCGGCTCGACGAAGCCGGTCATCGCCTTCCGCGTCCGGACGTCACTGACACCACGAGCGTCCACACCGAGAACGCGACCGCCGCCACTGCCACGGCGACGCCGATGTAGAACCCGTATCCCGCCGACACCGGTGGGTGGACATTGATTCGGTAGTACCACAGTGTCAGCGCCACTAGAAGCAGCGAAATAACCAGCGCGGCAGTCGATGCCACTCGGGCCGACAGACCTCGCGCCGCCATGGCGCCCGCGACGATCAACGTCGACGCCAAGAGCGCGATCAGCTGGCCGGCGCCGAACCGCGGCGGCAGTACCAGGTTGCCGACGGTGCCGCCGATCGCGTTGGCACGACCACCGCCGTCTGCTCTGGTGGTGAGCCAGGGCAGCCACACGCTGACCGCGAGGATTGCCGCGCACAGCGCCACCAGCCAACCGGGGCTCAGGCGAAGCATGCGTTTGAGACTATCGGGTCTTCGTGATGTGCCGCGAAGTCCAGGCCACCGCGTGATCGGCCACCTCTTCCCAACCCTCGAGCACGTTGATCAGGTGAGACCTGCCGTGAAACACCTTGAAGTCCGTCGGCGCAGGTGAGCGCCGGTACCGGATGAAGTTCTCGTAGACCTTGGACTCCGGCATCATGTGGTCACGGTCGCCTGCGATCAGCAACAGTGGTGCGCGGTCAGACCTCGCGAAGTCGATGACGTTTGCCGCCTTCGCTTTCACCATGAAGTCAGCGGTACACACATCGAAGATCACCCGTCCCGGCGCCGGGATAGCCAACCGGCCGTGCCACCGATCGGATTCGGTGCGCGAAACCGTGTTGGCGAACGCGTAGTGGAAATGGGCCGGGCTGATCGGCACCTCGCGCCGTCGATTACGCGGATCGCGCAGCACCGGCCACAGCGAACGCCACATCGACAGCGGAACCCGCAGCACCCCGCGCGGCTTCGACGGCGCAATCGCCACCCCGGCGCGGCCGAGTCCGCGGTCGACCAGCAACTGGGTGATCAGGCCACCCATCGAATGCCCGATGACGATCGGCGGGTCAGGCAGGGCCCGAATGAACGCGTCGAAGTGGGCGACCGCTTCGCCGAGCCCGACCCCAGGATCTGCGGGCCACGCCGGCGCGTGCACGATGTGGCCCGCGGCCCGATATCGATCGATCCAGCCCTGCCAACTGTCCGCCGACAACCACAAGCTGTGGATCAGCACGATCGGCGCCGCGACATTCGACATCGTCTCTAGTGTGGGACGTCGAAACGACATTGAGGGCGGTAATGCGATGAGCGACCTTCCCGACTGGGCCCAGTGTCTCGGCCTGTCCCCTCACCCCGAGGGTGGCTGGTTCCGGGAAACCTGGCGCAGTTCGCTGACGATCCCGCAGTCCGCGCTGCCGCAGGACTACGCCGGACCGCGCAGCGCCGGAACGGCCATCCTCTTCCTGCTCATGCCCGGTCAACAGTCGGCGTGGCATACCGTGCGTAGCACCGAGCTCTGGATTTTCCATCGCGGCAGCCCACTACTGCTGCAGTTCGGCGCCGAACAGGAGAGTGCCGCAACGCATCTGCTCGGCGCCGACATCAACGCGGGCGAGGCCCCACAGCTCCTCGTGCCGCCCGGGCACTGGCAGCGCGCCCGCCCGCGCGACGACGAACCCACGCTGGTCAGCTGCGTTGTCGTCCCGGGATTCGACTACGCCGACTTTGCGCTGGCCGCTCCTACCGACTGAACAGCTGCACCGCCGCCGACACCAGCGCGGTGTGTCCGGGACGGTCGAGCCGTCGGGCAGGTGCAGGGTGTCCTCCAGGCCGATGCGCGCCTGCACACCGCATGCCTTCATCTTCCGCCTTCGAACCGGCAGTTCGCACAGTAGCGTGCTCAGCATGCAGGGCCACACCATCGTCTGTGGCGACGATGCGCTCGCGAAGCGGGTCGTCGAGGAGCTCAAGGCCGTGGGCACCCATGTCGTGACGCTGAAATCTCCCCACGGCCTGTCGGCGGCCGGGGTCGCCGACGCAGAAGCGGTGATATGCGCCGATGACGACGACGCGCTGAACCTCGAAATCGCCCTGCTGGCACGACGGGCCAACCCGCACGTGCGGGTGGTGGCCCGACTTGCCAACACCGTGCTCCGCGAGGCGATGGCACAGGACAACGGACCCGGCGCCATCCTCGACGTCGCCGACCTGGCCGCGCCGTCGGTGGTGGATGCGTGCCTGGCGCGGGCCACCTACACGATTTCGGTGGCGGGCATCGACTTCGTCATCTCCGGCAGGGATGCACCGCGCGATGCCACGCTGCGCGATATGTACGGCGATCTGTCGCCGGTCGCGGTGATCTACGGAGATAACTCGGACAAGCCCGGTGACGTCGTGGCATGTCCGACGCGCGATTTCGGTGTTCGCCAAGGCGACTGGACCACGATGATCGGCACCGCCGACGAGTTGGCCGCCCAGGGCATCGACGTCGCGCAACCGATCACCCTGACAAGGGTGCACCGCACGCCGCTCGGCCGTGTGTTCGATGCGGCTCGGGCCTTTCGGGACGACGTGAACCCGACCTTCTACCGCGCACTGGCGGTGTCACTGACGCTGCTGCTCGGTTCGACCGTCCTGCTGCGTTTCACATACCGGTACCCCGGGATGGATTGGGTCGACGCCCTGTACTTCTCGACCGAGACCATCGCCACCGTGGGTTTCGGAGACTTCAACTTCCTCGACCAGCCGACCTGGCTGCGGCTGTGGGGCATTGCGATGATGTTCGCCGGTGTTGCGACCACCGCGGTCGTGGTTGCGTTCGTGGCCGACGTGCTGCTGTCACGCAGGCTGGAAAAGTCGGCCGCCCGCCAGAGGGTTCGACACCGGCGAAACCACGTTGTCGTGGTGGGGCTGGGATCGTTCGGAATCAGGGTGGCAGGCCTGTTGAAGTCCGCTGGCCACGACGTCGCGGTGATCGAGATCAACGAGGACAACCGCTACCTGTCGGCGGCACAAGAGCTCGACTTGCCGGTGATCTTCGGGGACGCCACGCTCCGCCAGACGCTCGAATCCGCGCGCATCGAGAAAGCCAGGGCGGTGGCGGTGCTCACCCAGGACGACATGGTGAACATCGAGACCGGGATCGTCCTTCGCGAGATGCTCGGGCCCCGGGCGATGCCGGAGGCCGCCCGGCCCGACGTGCCCATTGTGCTGCGGGTCTACGACCGCGCGCTGGGCGCGGCCGTCGCACACCGATTCAAATTCGACGACGTGCGGTCCACCGTCGAGCTGGCTGCACCGTGGTTCATCGGTGCCGCGTTGGGACTGCTGGTGTTCGGCACGTTCTCGGTGGGCCAGCGCTCATTCATGATCGGCGGTGTCTGCGTCGAACCCGGCAGCGAACTCGACGGCATCCGAATAGCGGACCTATCCACCCGGGCCCGAGTCATCGCCATCACCGGGCCCGACCCGGCGACGCGCCTGCACCCACCCCGCGACACCCGATTCACCCCGGGCGATACCGCCTATCTCGTTGGGCCGTACCGCGAGCTGTTGGCCACCCTGCGCAAGGGACAGAGCGGCCGGCAGCCCGACAGCGGCGAGGTCACCACCTCTCGCGAGCAGCTGCCAGGGGCGCTGCGCTCCGCCGTGGAGGATGAAAATTCGCGCCGAGACTACGGAATATGACGGATCTGGCCCGAAATCCGTCATATTCCGTAGTCTCGCGAATGCCCCGATTCCTCTCAGGCTGCCGAACAGGGCATTCGTCCACTTTCGAGTGAGACGTAAACTCGCATGTTTCGACCGCAATTTGTGCGACTCTGTGTTCCCCTACTTGCGTGTGGGCCCAGCTCGCGCTTAGGAGGTGAGCCCCAGGACGCGCAGCGCGTTCTCCTTGAAGATCAGCGGCAGCACCTCGGGCTTCATGTCCAGCGTCTCGAAGTCGCGGCGCCACCGGTCCAGCTCGATGTACGGATAGTCCGTCCCGAACAGCACCTTGGTGCGCAGCTGGCGGTTGGCCGCCTGCACCAGCTGCGGCGGAAAGTACTTCGGTGACCAGCCGGAGAGGTCGATGTAGACGTTCGCCTTATGGGTGGCGATGGAGATCTGCGCGTCCACCCATGGCACCGCGGGGTGGGCCATCACGATGGTCAGGTCGGGGAAATCGGCGGCCACGTCGTCGAGCAGCATCGGGTCGGAGTAGCGCAGCTTGACACCGTGTCCGCCGGGCAGCCCCGATCCGATGCCGGTTTGCCCGGTGTGGAACAGCGCGGGCACTCCGGCCTCGGCGATCGCGGCATAGATCGGGTAGTACGCGCGATCGTTGGGCTCGAAGCCCTGCAGGCTGGGGTGGAACTTGAAGCCCTTGACGCCCAACGCAACTTGCTCGTGCACCCCGCGCACGGCGCGGTCACCGGTCAACGGGTCGACGGTGCCGAACGGGATCAGCACGTCGTTGTTACGCGCAGCACCTTCGATCAGATCCTCCACGGAGTTGGGTGGATGCCCGGACACCGTCTGCGAGTCGATCGTGAACACCACCGCGGCGGTATTGCGCTGCCGGTAGTGCTCGGCCACCGAGTCGACAGTGGTGAGCTCCGGGCCCAGCTTGAAGTACTGCTTGGTCGCCGCGATCAGTTCATCGTCGTATGCGTGATGCCCGTGGTCATCGGCCTCGACGTGAGTGTGGATGTCGATCGCATCGACGGCTTCGAAATCGATACCGTACTCGTACTTTTCGCCGGGCATTCCTGCAGCCTAGTTGGATGTGGTTATCTCTTACGATGCCGTACAAGATCGACCCGGATGTGCTGGCCAAGGTTGCCAAAGAGGTCGTTGGACTCCCCCTGGCAGGTGGCGAGCTCATCTCGCGCGCGACCCAGTTGCTTGCCGCCGAGTATCCCGACCTTATCGATCCCATGCCGGGACGATGGGTGGGCAGCAAGGCGGGCGGCATCCTCGGCAAGGTCCGATTTCTGTATTTCAGCCCCCGCGAGTACGTCGTGTTGTTCGGGTCTCCCACTGGGACACAGGGGTTTTCGGGCCGCTACAAACGCGTCGAGATTCAGAAGTTCCTGCTGGCGGGCCAGATCGACTCCTATGATCTCGAGTCCGACGAGATGACGCCTATGACGCTGCGGCCGGGCGAACGCACCTGCCTCGAGAAGGGGCACGCCCGAGGCCTCACCATTCACCCCGGCTCCTGGCACATCGAGTACGGCCGGGGAGCGGTCGTGACCACGCTGCCGTTCGCGATGGTCGACACACTGCTCGTCTCGCTGGAAATCGAGTCCGTCCGCCGGTCGACGACGGAGTTCACCAAGCTCGTCACCAGGCGGTTCCGTCGCTGACGATCAGGCTGAGGCGAATACGTCCTTGAACTTGTTCAGCGACTCCTGGATGTCGCCGCGAAGTGCGGCGGCGACCACCATTCCGATCGGGCCGAACAGTGCAGGGCCACCGAGATGGACGTCGAATGTGACTGTCGAGGCGTCACCCGCCGGCTTGACCTTCCCGATCAGCTTGACCTTCACACCGCCCTTGCCGTCGCCGTTGAGGGTCATGGCCTTGGGTGGCTTGTAGTGGACGATGGTCCACTTGATCCGGTTGGGCATGCCCTTCACCTCGACGATCGAGTCGATCTGGGCGCCCTTCTCCAGGGTTTCGGGCAGCCTGGATCGCCACACCCGATGGATCGTCAACCACTCCTTGTAGCGGGACAGATCCGAGGCGTACTCCCACGCCGTCTCCGGCGGCAGCGGAACATCGACGGAGACAGACAGTTTGGCCATACGTCAGGGTGTTTGCGGATTGCTCTTGTCGACAGCCTTCTTGGCGGCTTCCTGGACCTTGTCCACCTTGTCGGCGTACTTGCCCTGGGTCTTCTGGTCGACGATGTCGCCGGCCTTGTCGATCGCGGACTCCACCTTGTCGGCGTTCTTCGAGAGCAGACTCTTCACCTTGTCTAGGAATGCCATGAAGCCCACCCTACAGCTATTTCCACAGTCGGCGTCTTTCTCCCAAGACTGCCCCCTGCACCCACCACAACACCTCGATGATGACGGCTCCGACGATGCCGATACCAAGGGCGATCGACGTCACCGCGAAGTTGGATGGATCGACCATGAACGCCTTCTGAGCAAGCGGAATTGAGAAGATCACGACGTACGCCAGGCCGGCAACGGCGACCAACGCCACCCGCCACCACTCGTACGGCCGCGCCACCACTGCGAGCACCCAGACCGCGGTCACGAGCAACGTGATCAGCGCCGCCGTGGACGCCTGGGTCTGCTGCTCCGCAGTGGCCTCACGGCCCTGGTACGCCGCCAGGTACGACGTGAACGTGGCGATGCCCACCACCAAACCTGACGGCAGCGCCGAGGTCATCACCCGTCGCACGAATCCGGGATGGGCGCGCTCATTGTTCGGCGCCAGCGACAGGATGAACGCCGGGACGCCGATGGTGAACCACGCCGCGATCGTGACGTGGATCGGCTGGAACGGGAACAGCAGCGGATCGGAGCCGAAGATCACCGACGCCAGCCCGGCAAGACCAACCAGCATCGCGAGCAGCACCGAGTACACGGTCTTGGTGAGGAACAGGTTGGACACCCGCTCGATGTTGCCGATCACCCGGCGCCCCTCGCCGACGACATAGGGCAGTGTCGCGAACTTGTTGTCCAGCAGCACAATCTGGGCCACTGCCCGCGACGCCGCGCTACCTGCGCCCATCGCCACCCCGATGTCGGCGTCCTTGAGTGCCAGCACGTCGTTGACGCCGTCTCCAGTCATTGCCACGGTGTGCCCGCGTGACTGCAACGCGTGCACCATCGCGCGCTTCTGGTCCGGCCGCACCCGGCCGAAGGTGGTGTACTGCTCGAGCGTGTCGGCCAGTTGGTCGGGCGCATCAGGCAGATTGCGAGCATCCATCGTCTCGCCCTGCAGGCCGAGCGTGCCCGCCACCGCGCCTACCGACACCGCGTTGTCACCGGAGATGACCTTGACCGAAACATTTTGGGAAGCAAAGTAATCCAGGGTCTCCCGCGCGTCGGGACGAACTCGCTGCTCGAGCACCACCAACGCGACCGGCGCGACGATGCCGGGCGCATCGGGATGGTCGACCGGCAGATCGCTCGATCCGAGCAGCAGCACCCGCAGGCCCAGCGAACCGATCTGCTCTGCCTGTTCGGCGACCGGAGACGCCGGCTCGAGGAGTACGTCCGGAGCCCCGATCACCCAGTTGCCGTGTTCCCCGTAGGAAGTTCCGCTCCACTTGGTCGCCGACTTGAACGGTGCGCTCGCAGTCACCGTCCAACCGGGCGGCATCTTGTAGGCCTCGGCGATCGACTGCATGCTGGCGTTCGGGCGGTCGTCATCGGCGGCCAGTTGGGCGAGCACGTCGCCGACGTCGCTTTCGTCCAGCCGCTTCAGATCCGAGACGCGCATACCGTTCTCGGTCAGTGTGCCGGTCTTGTCCGCGCAGACGACGTCGACGCGGGCCAAGCCCTCGATGGCGGGTAACTCGTTGACCAGGCACTGACGTCGGCCAAGCCGGATGACGCCGACCGCGAACGCGAGCGACGTCATCAGCACCAGACCCTCGGGCACCATCGGAACCAACGCACCGACCATCCGCAGCACCGACTCCCGCCAGCCCGCTTCGGTGGTGAACAGCTGGGTGTAGATGATCAGCAGGCCGGCCGGGATCAGCAGGTAGGTGATGAACTGCAGGATCTTGTTGATGCCGCTGCGCAGTTCGGATTTCACCAACGTGAACTTGCTGGCCTCCTCGGCCAGCTTGGCGGCGTAGGCTTCCCGGCCGACCTTGGTGGCACGGTAGGCACCGCTACCCGCGACGACGAAGCTGCCCGACATCACCGGGTCGCCGGCATCTTTCTCGATTGGGTCGGCCTCACCGGTGAGCAACGACTCGTCGACCTCCAGGTAGGTTTCCTCGACGATGTCTCCGTCGACGACGATCTGGTCGCCCGGCCCGAGTTCGATGATGTCGTCGAGCACCACCTCGCTGGGCAGCCGGGCAGCTGTCCCGGATTGCCTGCGCACCAACGGTTTCGCCTGGCCCACGATGGCGAGTTTGTCGAGAGTCTGCTTGGCGCGAAGCTCCTGGATGATGCCGATGGCGCTGTTGGCGATGATGAGCAGACCGAATGCGCCGTTGATCACCGACCCGGTCGACAGCACGATGATCAGCAACACGCCCAGGATGGCATTGATGCGGGTGAAGACGTTGGCCCGCACGATTTCTGAGACGCTGCGCGCCGCCCGGGTGGGGACGTCGTTGGTCTTGCCCTCGGCTACCCGCTGTGCGACTTCGGCGTCGGAAAGTCCGGTGGCCATGATGGTAGTCATCGGGTGAACGTTCCCTTGCCAAGTTCGTCGTAGTACTCGAGCGTCAGCTTGGCGCCGTCGAACGTCGCCTTCGAAATCGATCCGGGCGGTGAGTTTTCGCTGACCCACTCGTAGGTGAACACGTTGTCGTCCCAGGGGGTGAGCAGAACGTTGAGCTTCGATCCCAACTCGAGCCGAAGCTTGCCGTCCGTCTCACTGACCCTGGCGGGGCCCCAGTAATCGTTGTTGTAGGTCCCGGCATACAACGAAAACGGCGCGGCGGGCGTGGGATTCGCCGGTGGTTGCCTGCCGACGAGCGACCCGACCGGCTCCTCTCCTGGTGCAAGTAGCTGTTGGTACAGCGACAGCCAGTCCTCGCGCACCTCACCGAACTGCACGAGGTCGGCGAACTGCGCGTTGAGCGCCTCGGGCACTCCGGATGCGGTGCCGTTGCTCAGCGCGATGATCGCCACATCGGCGGACGGCAGGATGACGAAGTTCGTCCCGGAGCCGAGCTCGAACGCCCCCGAGTGGCTGATCTGCGTGCGCGCCGCCGACGTCGTGCCGACGTTGAAGCCGAAGCCGTAGAAGCCCGACCGCATCGCGGGTTCGCTGCCCGGGCTGGACACGATCTGCGGTGTGAGGGCAGGCAGCAGCGCCTTGGGATCGACGATCTGCTTTCCGTTGAAACTGCCATTGGCCAGCACCATCGCCAGCCAGTGCGTCATGTCGTTCACCGACGAGCTCGCTCCGCCCGCGGGGGCCTCGGGCTGCGGATCCCGGATGTAGAGGGGTTCGTACTTGCCGTCGACATGGATGTGGCCGAGCGCTCGGTTCGGTCTCGTCTCGAAGTCGGCGAACCGGTAGCTCGTCGACGTCATACCGAGCGGCTTCAACAACACCTCGTCGCTGAGGTCCTCCCACGACTTGCCCGCACCGACGGCTACCGCCTCGGCCGCGGCTGTCAACCCGAAGTTGGTGTACGCGTATGAGATTCGGAACGGATCCAACGGCTGATCGCGGAGTCGTGCGAGCACGTACCGGCGGTCGTATCCGAGGTCCTCGAGCATGTCGCCTGCGTGGTCGGGCAACCCGGACCGGTGCGAGAACAAGTCACCGACGTTGACCATCTGCGTCACGGCCGGATCCGACAACGCAAACCACGGCAGTTTCGACACGATGGGGGTGTCCCAGCCGATCGCGTTCACGCCCACCTGGTGGGCCACCACCGTCGACGAGATCGACTTGGACACCGACGCCAGCTGGAACACGGTGTCCGGGTCGACCTTGTCTCCGGTCTTGATGTCCTTGACCCCGAAGCCCTTGGCGTAGACGGCTTTTCCGCCATGCACGACGGCGACGGCCATTCCCGGGATACCGGACTTCTTCATCAGCTCGTCGGCGATTCCGTCAAGCTTGGCGACCGCGTTCTGCACCGCGTCCTCGGGCAGCGGCATCGCAGGCACCAGCGGCGGCGGAACGTCGGAGAGTGTCGGCTTCGCCTCTTCAACCGACGGCTTGGTCTCGTCGGCTCGTTCGGAATCGCAGGCCGCCAGCAGAGAGATCGCCGATGCGAACACGATTAACGGCGCACATACAGTGCTGGCTCGGATCACAGCCAGCACGCTAGCCGGTTATTGCTGCCACCACGGGTCGAACGCCGACGACGCCGTCGGGTCGAGCCACGACCTCGTTCGCCCGGCCGCGGCACCACGACCTCGACACCCGCCGGGTCGGCCGCGGCGAGCAACCGCTCGATGGGCTCGGCCCAGGGGTGCGGAGCGAGCCGGAACGTCGCCCAATGGATCGGAAGCAGCAGCCCCTTCCCCGCTTCGGCGATATCGAGATGGGCCCGCACCGCCTCTTCCGGGTTCATGTGGATGTCCGGCCACGCGGGGTGGTAGGCGCCGACCGGTAGCAGCGACAGGTCGAATGGCCCGTGATCCATACCGATCTCGGTGAAGCTCTTGGTGTAACCGGTGTCGCCACCGAAGAACGCCCGGTGCCGCGGACCGACGATGACCCACGACGCCCACAGGGTGGTGTTGCGCGTCAAAAGTCGCCCGGAGAAGTGCCGCGCCGGCGTGCACACCAGCGTCAGCTCGCCGATCCGGTGGCTCTCGTGCCAGTCGAGCTCGATGATCCGGCTGTCGGGGACTCGCCACTTGCGCAGGTGCGCACCGACTCCGAGCGGAACCACGAACGGCGCCCGCTGACTGTGCGCCAAGCCCACGATGGTGTCGATGTCCAGATGGTCGTAGTGGTCGTGGCTGATGAGCACCGCGTCAAGTGCGGGCAGCGCTTCCAACGCCACCGGCACCTCGTGCATCCGCTGCGGCCCGACGGTCCGGGACGGCGAACACCGTCGGCTCCAGATCGGATCGGTGAGAACGCGGTAGCCGTCCACCTCCACCAGCGCCGTCGAGTGGCCGTACCAGCTGACGGCGAGGTCGAGCGGTGTGGTGTCCACCGTCGGCGGCACGGCCAGCGGGATGGGCTTTTGTGGCCGCGCGGAGTCGCGCGCGCCGACGACTTCCCAGATCAGCATGCGCTGTTCTTCGCGGTCGAGTTTGAGCGATGACGCCGGGTCGAGGTTGACGAACACGCCGTCCCGATAGTGCGGCGATCGCCTCGCCACCGGCCAGATTTCGTCCGGGCGGGCCCCGACCGCGGCAGGCGACCCCTGCAGCGCCCGCAGCGCCAAGCCGCTGGCGGCGACGGCGGCCGTCCCGACAGCGAATCGCAGCGCCGCACCAAGCATCGGTGTCAGGCTCCCTGGAAGTTCGGCGGACGCTTCTCGATGCGCGCCACCTGCGCCTCGATCACGTCCTGGCTGCCCCACGCCTTGTCGAACAGCTGCTGGTGCTCGGGCCATGGGTCGTCGTAAGCGCCGTCGTCGTTGAGCACGCGCTTGGCGTGCTGCAGGGCAAGCGGTGCGAACCCCGCGATCTCGGCGGCCCAGTCCTGCGCATCGGCCAACGTTCCGATCCGGTTGGCCATCCCGGTCTGAAGCGCGATGTCGGCGGTGAGGCGTTCCGCGGCGAGAAGCATTCCCCTGGCCCGGCCGGCACCAACCAGTGAGGTCAGCCGGCGGATGCTCCAGTTATCCAGCGCCAGACCGTATTTCGCGACGGGGAACTGGAAGTACGCCTCGGGTGCGACGACGCGCAGGTCGCAGATCATCGAGAGGATGACGCCGGCCCCGATCGCGGGCCCGTTGATGAAGCCGATGACGGGGACGGGCGCCTTGTCGATCGCGATGTTCAGCGCCTTGGCCTTGTCGGGCAGCTCCTCGGCCACCCCTGCGGCGTCGGTGAGGTCCGCGCCCGAGCTGAACACCGCACCCTGCCCCGTCAGCACGATCACCCGGACGTCTTCGGTAGCGGCCTTCTCGACCGCCTCGCGCAGGCCGTCGACGAGCTCGCCGTTCAGCGCGTTGCGGCGCTCGGCACGCTGGATCTCCAGGGTCATCACGAGGCCGTCGCGGGTCACACCAATCATGGGCACAAGCCTATTAGGGTCTTGCTGTGAGCCGGATCGGTGCCCTCGAGCTGCGGGACGCGGTGCTGGACGACGGCTCCTTCCGCAGCTGGGACGCCCCGCCGGTGCCCGTCGCGGCCGACGACGAGTACCGCCGCGAGCTGGCCGACGCCGCTGCCGCGACGGGTTTGGACGAATCGGTGGTCACCGGCGAGGGCCGCGTCTTCGAACGGCGCGTCGCGGTGGTGGCGTGTGAGTTCGACTTCCTGGCCGGCTCCATTGGCGTCGCCGCCGCGGAACGCATCACCGCCGCCGTGCAGAGGGCAACCGCGGAACGGCTGCCGCTGCTGGCCTCGCCGAGCTCGGGCGGCACCCGCATGCAGGAGGGCACGGTCGCGTTCCTGCAGATGGTCAAGATCGCCGCGGCCGTCGAGCTGCACAAGCGCGCGCACCTGCCCTACCTGGTGTACCTGCGGCATCCCACCACCGGCGGGGTGTTCGCCTCGTGGGGCTCGCTCGGCCACATCACTGTCGCCGAGCCCGGAGCGCTCGTCGGGTTCCTCGGCCCGCGCGTCTACGAGCACCTCTACGGCGAGCCGTTCCCTGCGGGCGTTCAGACCGCGGAGAACCTGCAACGGCACGGCGTCATCGACGCCGTCATCCCGTTGGAGTCTCTGCGCGCCACGCTGGACCGCGCGCTGAAGGTGGTGGCCGACGAGCCCGAGCCACCGCCACCCGAACCGCGGGCCGGGCCGTTGCCCGATGTGCCCGCATGGGAGTCGGTGGTGGCATCGCGGCGGCCGGACCGCCCCGGCGTCGAGCAGCTGCTGCGGCACGGCACGACGGAGTGGGCACTGCTGTCCGGTACGGGTCCGGGCGAGGCCGCCACCACGCTGCTGGCGCTGGCCAGGTTCGGCGGCCAACCGGCGGTGGTGCTCGGCCAACAACGCGTCGTCGGTGGATTGATCGGCCCGGCCGCGCTTCGGGAGGCCCGCCGCGGCATGGCACTGGCCGCCGGGCTGAAACTGCCGTTGGTGCTCGTGATCGACACCGCTGGACCCGCGCTGTCGGCCGAGGCCGAGCAGGGCGGCTTGGCGGGCGAAATCGCGCGGTGTCTGGCCGAGCTCGTCACACTCGACACCCCGACGGTCTCGGTGCTGCTCGGGCAGGGCAGCGGCGGGCCGGCGCTGGCGATGGTGCCCGCGGACCGGGTGCTGGCCGCGCTGCACGGCTGGCTGGCGCCGCTACCGCCCGAGGGCGCTAGCGCGATCGTCTACCGTGATGTCGAGCACGCGGCGGAACTGGCTGCTGCCCAAGGCATTCGGTCGGTCGACCTGTTGCGCGACGGCATCGTCGATGTCGTCGTGCCCGAGCATCCCGATGCCGCCGACGAGCCGATCGAGTTCACCAAGCGGCTGTCGGCGACCATCGCCGGTGAATTGCACCGGCTGCGCGCGATCCCCGACGGGCAGCGGTTGGACGCGCGCCTGACCCGCTACCGCCGCATCGGCCTACCCGGCATGTGAAGGATGCGCCGAAATCTGCATGAGGGCTGTGCCGCAGATGCTGCGCCTCGCCGGCGAACTGGCGGACGGCACAGCCTTGGGTGCGCAGCCATGGACCTAGTCTGACACGCAGCAGACCGGTCACTACGCCACCGATCGGGTGATTGGGCCGCGCCGTTCACCCACAGTTTTTGCTATGTTAACCCGGCATACACGGCCGATTCACCGCGCGGTCGGCGTTCACGGAGAAGTCACTTGCACGTCGGGCTGGTCATCGCCATCGGCTTCGCGGTGGCCTTCGCCCTGACCAACGGCTTCCACGATGCCTCCAACGCCATCGCCACCCTGGTGGCGACGCGGGCAGCGACCCCGGGCCAGGCCGTCGCCCTCTCTGCGGTGTTCAACATGGGCGGTGCGGTCCTGCTCGGCACGGCCGTGGCCGACACCATCGGCAAGATCGTCACCGTGCCGCAGGCCCAGATGATTCCCGTAGTCGGGGCGGGCCTGGCTGGCGCGACAGCCTGGAACGCCATCACCTGGTGGCGGGGCCTGCCGTCGTCGTCGGGGCACGCTCTGGTCGGGGGTCTGGTCGGCGCGGCCGTCGCCGACGGCATTCTCTCGGGCTCGGGCGGACTCGGCTCCGTCCAGTGGGGCGGCTTCGACGGCTGGCACCCCACCGGCGTCATCGGTGTTCTGGTCGCCCTGCTGATCTCCCCGCCCCTCGGCTTCGCCGTCGCGTTCCTGCTCCTGCGCCTACTGCGCCTGATGTCGCGGCGCTGGACGACGCGGTGGATCGGTCCGGTCCGCGGCAGCGGATGGGTTGCGGCAGCGGGACTTTCGTTCAGCCACGGCGGCAACGACGCCCAGAAGTCGATGGGCGTCATCGCGGTCCTGCTGCTGGCCTCCGGGCAGACCACCACGATGTCGGTGCCGCTGTGGGCGAAAGTCGTTACGGGCGTGGCCCTGACCGCGGGCACAGCGTTGGGCGGATGGCGCATCGTCAAGACGATCGGCCAGCGCATCTTCAGCCTGACACCCATCGACTCCATCGCCAGTCAGGCCTCGTCCACGGCAGTCATCCTCGGCGCCTCCCTCATCGGAGCTCCGGTGAGCACCACCCAGGTGGTGGCCTCCTCGGTCGTCGGTGTCGGCGGCGGGCGGCGGCGGTGGAAGCACGTGAGCTGGCAGATCGTGCGCGAGATGGGCATCGCGTGGCTGACCACGATTCCGGCGGCCGCGCTGATGGCGGTCGCCGTACTACTCGTTTGGAGAGCGTTATGAGCCGCAAAGGCAGTCGCTGGTTTCTCCCCGAAACCCCCGATGTCATCGGAATGCTGCAGGAGCAGGCAGCGATCACGGTAAACGGAATGGAGGCCTTCACCGCGTGGGCAGGCGGGGACTCCGCCCGCGCCGACGACGTCCGCGCCGCCGAGCACGACTGCGACGAAGTGCGGCGCAAACTCGTCGACGCCGTCAGCGAGGCCTTCACCACGCCGCTGCAGCCCGAGGACCTGTTCCAGTTGTCGCGCGATCTCGACAAAGTGATCAACGGCGCCAAGAACACCGTGCGCGAATCCGAAGCCATGGCCTTCCCGCCCGATCAGGCGACCGCTGACATGGCCGTCCTGATCGCCGAGGGCGCCCAGCACCTCCAGACCGCATTCACGTCCCTGGACGAGCGGCGCAGCAAGCTCGCCCCGCCCGCGACTGAGGCCGCCGACGCCGCGGTCAAGTCGCAGCGCAATCTGGAGCGAATCTATCGCCAGGCCGCCGGTGACCTGATCGAAGTCACCGATATCAGGGTCGTCACCGCCCGACGCGAGTTCTACCGGCGGATCTCGGCGATCTCCGACGACATCGTCGCTGTCGCAGACCGCATCTGGTACTCGCAGGTGAAAGAATCCTGAGACCGCTCAGCGGCCTGGTCTACCGCTGACGCACCCAAATCGACGTTTCGCAGAAGAAGTGCGAGGCATTGTCAAGCGGTTGGGGAAACATTTAGGCGGCTGGGCTAATGAGGGCGGCTAAACGTTGGGCCGGGGTGTCGAGGTCCAGGGTGGGTCGTGGTCGGGTGTTGAGCTTGTCCTGGATGCGTTTGAGGTCGTCTTTGGTGTAGCCGGCCAGGTCGCTGCCCTTCTCGAACCAGAACCGCAGTAGGCGGTTGGTGTTCTCGTTGGTGCCGCGCTGCCAGGGCGAATGCGGATCGCAGAAGTACACCGGCGCTTTGAGCTCCAGCTGAATGTCGCGCCACTGGGCCATCTCAGAGCCGCGGTCCCAGGTGATAGTGCGTCGAAGATGCTCGGGCAGCTCGCTCATCGCCTCGATCATCGCGGTCGCGACCGTCTCGGCGGTGTGGTCGATGGGCAGGTGCAACAGGATGGTGAACCGGGTCTGGCGCTCCACCAGAGTGCCGATCGCGCTGGTGTTGCCGGCACCCATGATCAGATCGCCTTCCCAATGCCCGGGCACCGCCCGATCGGCCACCTCGGCGGGCCGGTCACTGATCCGGAACTCCTCGCCGCTGGCGTAAACCCCGCGCGGCCCCACAGCCCGTCCGCGGGTCTTGCGGGCCGCCCGCTTCGTCGACAGGCGCTTGTGCAGATCGGCGCGCAGAGCGCCACGGGTCTGCACATACAACGCTTTGTAGAGCGTCTCGTGGCTCACCTGCATCAGCTTGTCATCGGGGTGCTCCTTGGCCAACATCTGCGCAATCAGCTGTGGGCTCCACCCGTCATCCATCCACGCTTGGATCGCGGCGCACAGCTCTGGATTCTTGAGTTTGAATTCCTTGGGACGCAGTGCATTTCCACCAGCGCGAACATGGGCCATCAACGCGTGATAGTCCCCGTCAGCGGTGCTGTTGCGGGTGACCTCTTTCCACACGACCGAACGGTCGCGATCGATGCGTCGCCCGATCTCGGCATAACTCAACCCATCGTCGAGGCCGCGCATGATCTCCACCCGCTCAGCCAAGTTGATCCGATGCCCACGACCACCTGGCCCATCACGATCCACCGCATCAGCCATACCACCGTGTCGACCCGTCGCTAACGTCATCCCGCCAGCTTTGTGCCACCACTGATGCCCCAGACCGTGCGACACGCCCATCGCCACCTCAGCCGCCGACACCGACTGCCCAGAACACACCCGATCGAACAACTCCCACTTCACCGCCCGCGTCGCGGGGATTCCTCTCGGCACAGCAACCTCCCAAATCATCGGATGTTGCTGTGACCGTATGAATCCGCCCGAGTGGCGATATGCAAAACGTCGATCTCGCAGCTGAGCCCGACGAGAATCGAGTAGCGCACTACTCGGGCCTTCTCGGTCGTCGGCGGCCAGCATTGGTGGCATGAAAACCAGACCCGAAGACCAGGACTGGCTGCGTGTGGCCGAGGAGGCGTTCGGCGCTCAGCTCTCAGTGGTCGAAAGCCCCAAGTCCGGCAACGAGACTGAAGCCGCCGACAGCGGTTAGGCCAGCGAGTCGATCCATGCCCGGTGCAGCGCCGCATACCGGCCGTCGCTGCGGTGGATCAGTTCGTCGGGCGGGCCGTCCTCGACGATGCGTCCGCCCTCGAGGACGAGCACCCGGTCTGCCACCTCGACCGTCGACAGGCGGTGCGCGATGACCAGTGCCGTGCGGTCGGCCAGCACCGTCTCCAACGCGCGCTGCACTATCCGCTCGCTCGGAATGTCCAGTGACGATGTCGCCTCGTCGAGAATCAGCACCGCCGGGTCGGCGAGAAACGCCCGCGCGAAGGCGACCAGCTGGCGCTGACCCGCCGACAGCCGACCACCCCGCTTGGCGACGTCGGTGTCGTATCCGTCGGGCAGCGACTCGATGAACCGGTCCGCACCGACCGCGGCGGCCGCGGCACGCACTTCCTCGTCGGTGGCGTCGGGGCGACCGAACCTGATGTTGTCGGCGACGGTCCCGTCGAACATGAAGTTCTCCTGGGTGACCATCACGACGTGGCGGCGTAACTCGCTCTGCGAGAGATCGCGAAGGTCGACGCCGTCAAGCGTCACCGAACCCGACGTCGGGTCGTAGAACCTCGCAATGAGTTTGGCGATCGTCGTCTTTCCGGCTCCGGTGGTCCCGACGAGTGCGACGGTCTGCCCGGCGGGAACGGTCAGGTTCAAGTCCGGCAGCACCGGGCGGTCGGGCACGTATGAGAAGTGCACGTCGTGGAACGCGACATCCCCGCGCACCGTCGTCAACTCCACCGGCTTCGCCGGGTCCTTGATGCCCGGCCGCTCGGCGAGCACGCCGGCCAGCTTCTCCAGTGCCGACGTGGCGGATTGGAACGTGTTGAAGAATTGCGAGATCTCCTGCATCGGCTCGAAGAACATCCGCAGGTACAGCAGGAAAGCCGCCAGCGTGCCGATCGTCATCTGTCCGTGCAGTACCCGGTAACCGCCGTAGAGCAGCACCACGCCGGTGGTGATGTTGCCGACCAGCTTCACGCCCGGCATGAAGACGGCGAGCAGCCGCATCGTCTTCTCGTTTATATCGCGGTAGCGGTCGGTGAGGCCCTCGAAGATCTCCTGATTACGGGGCTCGCGCCGGTACGCCTGGACGGCCTTGATGCCGGTCATCGTCTCGACGAACTGCACGATGACCAGCGCGGCGCTCTCGCGAACCTCGCGGTAGGTCTTCGCGGACTCGCTGCTGAACCACCACACCAGCGCCACCAGGACCGGGAACGCGGCCAGACACATCAGGCCGAGCCGAACATCCAGCGCGACAAGCAGAATCGCGGTGCCGATGAGGGTGAGCACCGCGGTGATGAGACTGTCGAAACCCGTCTCCAGCATTTCCTCGATCGCGTCGACGTCGTTGGTGGACCGGCTCACCACGCGACCCGACGTGTAGCGCTCGTGGAACGCGATGTCGAGCCGCTGGAAATGCCGGAACACCCGCCGCCGCAGCTCCAACAGCACCTTCTGGCCGATTCGCCCCGAGCGGTGCAGGAAGATCATCCGACTGACGGCTTGGACCAGCACCACACCGCACAGCACGCCCACGACGACCATCAGCGTGTGCGCTGAACCGCCGTCGACGATCGGCGGAATGCCGTGGTCGATACCGCGTTGGACGAGCAGCGGAACCGAAAGGCGTGCAACGTTTTCCACGACGACAATGACGGCGAGCAGCGCGACGGCGGTTCGGTAGGGCCGCAGTAGCGAGCCCAGCAGTGCCCGCGCCTCTCGCCTGCGCGGCAGCTTCTCGTCGATCGGAAGGTCGTCGGCCTGGCCATCCTTGACGCGGCCGCGCCAGCGGTCGGAGTCGTCGTCGGGGACCTCGACGGGTCTGCTGTCGGTCGCGGTCATCGGCCCTCGGCCTCCGTCCCCGCATAGCTGGGCCCACCCGCGTGCTGGGGACGGTCCCGGGTTTCGCAGGCCGCATCGGTAGCCTCCTGCTCCTCGCGGTCCAGCAGCAGCCGCTTGCGGTCCTCGTCCTCTTGCCACGCGCAACTGCGTTCGGCGTCGTCGAGTTCGTCGTCCGCGGCCAGTAGGTAGCGATATTGCGGCACCGTTGCGAGCAGTTCGGAATGGGTGCCGACGTGAGTGATGGTGCCACCCTCCAGCAGCGCGACCCTGTCGGCGAGTAGGACGGTCGACGCCCGGTGTGCGACGACGATGCCGGTCACCGCATGCAGAACCCGGCGCAGCGCGTCCTCGACGACGGCCTCGGTGTGCACGTCGAGTGCCGACAGAGTGTCGTCGAGCACCAGGATCTTCGGCTCGGAGATGATCGCGCGCGCGAGCGAAAGCCGTTGCCGCTGACCGCCGGACAGGCTCATGCCCTGCTCGCCGATCCGGGTGTCGAGCCCGAACGGCAGGTCGTAGACGAACTGCGCGGCCGCGATCTCGATGGCCTGCGCCAGCTCGTCGTCGGTCGCGTGCGGCCTGCCCAGCCGTAGATTCTCGGCCACCGACATGGAGAACAGCGTCGGGTCCTCGAAGGCGGTGGCCACCGTCTGCCGCAGCGCGGACAGCGACAGCTCGCGGATGTCCTGGCCGTCGATGCGGATGGCGCCCTCGGTGACGTCGTAGAGGCGTGACATCAGCGCAGCGAGCACAGACTTTCCCGACCCTGTCGAGCCCACCAATGCCACCGTCTCACCGGGTTCGACGACGAGGTCGACGTGCCGCAGCGCCCAGTCGCCGTCGCGCGCGTCGGGGAAACGGAAGCCGACGTCGTCGAGTTCGAGGCGCCCACCCCGCGGTGTGGCGACCAGCGGGCCGTCGGCGATCTCCCGTGGCGCGTCGAAGATCTCGGCGATCCGGTTCGCGGCGGTGAACGACTCCTGCATCATCGACAGCAGGAAGCCCAGTGATGCGATGGGCCAGACCAGTGACAGCATCATCGTGATGAAGGCGACGAGCGTGCCCATGGTGACAAAACCGTGGCCGGCCGCGTACGCGCCGAATCCCAGCACGATGATCAGCGTCAGGTTGGGGATGACCTCGAGCAGTGTCCAGAACTTCGCCGACACCGACACCCGGCGCACCTGGGTGTCGTAGAGATCGGTGAGCTGACTGTCGAACCGGTCGTACGCGTAGCGCTCGCGGCCGAACGACTTGATCACCCGGACGCCGAGCGCGGATTCCTCGACGTGGGTGGCGACGTGGCCGGACTGGTCCTGAGCCAACCGCGACAGCCGGGTGTACTCCCGCTGAAAGTGCAGCACCGTCATGGTTACGGGTGCGATCGACACCACGACGACCACACCAAGCGGCCAGTACATCGCAAGCAGGATTCCGGTGACCACGGTGATCTGGAGAACGTTGAGCAACAGGAAGACCATGCCGAACGACATGAACCGGCGAATCGAGCTCAGGTCGTTCATGATTCGCGACAGCAGCTGGCCCGACTGCCAGCGGCCGTGGAACGACATCGGCAGGATCTGCAGGCGCGCGTAGAGGTCTTTGCGGATGTCCGCCTCGACGCCCATGGTGGCGCGCGACACCAGCCACCGCCGGACGAACCACAGCACGGCCTCGGTGATGCCGACACCCATCGCCGCGAGGCCGAGGATCCAGAGCCCACGCTGGTCCTGGTGGCGCACCGGACCGTCGATGACGGCCTTGGTCATCAGAGGGATAGAGACGGTGGCCACGAGGCTGAGGACGGCCACGGCGAGCATGGCGATCCAGCGCACGCGGTACGGGAAGATGTACGGCAACAGCCGCAACAGATCCGAGCCGGTGCGCGGCCGGGCCGGTGGCGGCCCTATCGCTGGGGCCGCGCGCAGCGTGTCCACATTCGATTCAGTCAAAGCAATTCCAATTATCCGCTGGGCGGCAAATCAATAACGGCCGCTCCCAGGCTCTCACGCCGCCACGACATCCTCGGCGTCGGTCGCCGCCCTTGGCATGCGCCTGCCGGTACAGGGACTGCCGCGCTACCGTTTCGATGCTCACGAATTCACCGTAAAACCTCAACAATGGATGAGGTCAACGGCTTCCCGGGTGTTGCCGTCTCAACCGCCTAGGTGAGTCGCGCGGTCCGCCTGGATCGCCTCGACCCGGGCGCGGTCCATGCCCCAGGGCTCCTCCACACCGACATGCTTGTCGAGATCCCACAGCACACACTGCTCGCCGGGCATCGCGACCATCGACCACGCGATAACCGTCCGGCGAAGCTGCTCGTGCATCGGCTCGGTGGCCGCCGGGACATTATCGGGAGCGCCGCCGTCGGGGTGGTGATGCAGAAACCGGCCGTAGGCCTTATCGCAAAACGCCGAATACCTTGCGGTGCAAAGGATCAGCCCGTGCCACGCCTCGTCCACCGCATGCGATGGCATACCGATCACCTGATTGTCGCGCAGCGCCGGCGCACAGCAGCGCAGCCACTGCCGCAAACCCTCTTCGATGAGTTCACGCGGCTGCCAGGGACACGTTTTGAACACGGCAGGAGGCAGATCGAGCTCCGCGACCGCGGCATTCACCCGATCCAACCGATCCAACCGATCCCAGCGCCGGCGCCGCACGTTTTCACTCTATGTGGCGCGGGCAAACCGCCCTACCATTTGATCATGAGCGCCCTTTTGGTCGGGCTGATCGCGGCGGGGACCGTCATGGTGATGGGAGTGGCGGCTGCTTGGGTGCAGCATGTACGGGTCGGCCGCAAGAGGACAGATCGTAGGGCCGCGGCTGCCGGCTCATGGGGTACCGGGCGAGTCAAAGACCGACGGTCCTTGTGGGCACGCAGGTACGGCGCGGGCGCCGCGTGGACGGCCGGGGCGGTCGGAGTCGGCGGTATCGCCGGTGTAGGCAATCCCAACGATCCCAACGGTCGTTGCGGCGGCGGGGTCGGCGGTGGGGCTGCGGCGGAGGCTGCGGGGGCGGTAGCGGCGGAGGCTGCGGGGGCGGTGGAGGCGGAGGCTGCGGGGGCGGCGGAGGCGGAGGCGGATAACGCGACCGCATCGACATATTCCTGGCGCTGAGTATCGAGTTGCTGGTTGGCGGTGTCGATCAACTGCGCCGCCGGATGCTGGCCGCACGCGAATATGGCCGCTTTTGCTGTCGGATGAATTCTCACCCATCTGCCTCGCCTGGCGGCGGGCGGTGTGCAGCCGGCCGAGCGAGTTAGTCACCCGACGGCCCTTGCGCCTATCCCATTCGCGGTGCCCGATCAGGCAAGATGACTGCATGGACAGTGGCGCTGTTTCACCCCGGGTGCTCGTTGTCGACGACGACGATGATGTGCTCGCGTCCCTGGAGCGCGGCCTGCGGCTGTCCGGATTCGACGTGTCGACAGCCAGGGACGGCGCCGAGGCGCTGCGCAGCGCCACCGAGACCCGCCCCGACGCGATCGTGCTGGACATCAACATGCCGGTGCTCGACGGCGTCAGTGTGGTCACCGCCCTGCGCGCGATGGACAACGACGTCCCGGTCTGCGTGCTGTCGGCGCGCAGCTCGGTCGATGACCGGGTCGCCGGTTTGGAGGCGGGCGCCGACGACTATCTGGTCAAGCCGTTCGTGCTCGCCGAACTGGTGGCGCGGGTGAAGGCGCTGCTGCGCCGCAGGGGCGCGACCGCGACGTTCTCGTCGGAGACCATTTCGGTCGGCCCACTCGAGGTCGACATTCCGGGCAGGCGCGCCCGGGTCAACGGTGTCGACGTCGATCTGACCAAGCGCGAGTTCGACCTGCTGGCCGTGCTGGCCGAGCACAAGACCGCGGTGCTGTCGCGGGCCCAATTGCTGGAGCTGGTGTGGGGCTATGACTTCGCCGCCGACACCAACGTCGTCGACGTGTTCATCGGCTACCTGCGCCGCAAGCTGGAGGCCGGCGGGGCGCCGCGGCTGCTGCACACCGTCCGCGGCGTGGGGTTCGTACTGAGGACGCAGTAGCCCGATGGCCCCGCTGTCCCGGATCTTTCGAACCACGCCGTCGCTGCGGACGCGAGTCGCGTTCACGAGTGCGGTCGCCGCGGCGATCATCGCGGTCATCGTCGGCACCGTGGTGTGGTTCGGCATCACCAACGACCGCAAGGAGCGGCTCGACCGACGACTCGACGAAGCCGCGGGGTTCGCGATCCCGTTCCTGCCGCGCGGGCTGGACGAAATCCCGAAGTCGCCCAACGACCAGGACGCCATCATCACCGTCCGCAAGGGCGACCAGGTGACGTCCAACTCCGACGTCATATTGCCCCAGCTGGATCCCGGCTACGCGGACACCTACGTCGACGGCGTTCGCTACCGGGTCCGCACCGTGGATATTCGCGTCCCCGAACCCATGTCAGTGGCGGTCGGCGCCACTTACGAGGCCACCATCGCCGACACCAACAACCTGCACCGCCGCGTGATCTTGATCTGCGGGTTCGCGATCGGCTCGGCCGCGGTGCTGGGCTGGCTGCTGGCTGCGTTCGCGGTGCGCCCCCTGAAGCGGCTCGCACAGCAGACCCGATCGATCAACGCCGGCGACGAGGCGCCCGATATCGACATACGCGGCGCCACCGAAGCGGTCGAGATCGCCGACGCGGTCAAGGGCATGCTGCAACGCATCTGGGAGGAGCAGGACAACACGAAGGCGGCGCTGGCGTCGGCGCGCGACTTCTCGGCGGTGTCCGCGCACGAACTGCGCACACCGCTGACCGCTATGCGGACCAACCTCGAGGTGCTGGCCACCCTGGACCTGCCCGATGAGCAACGCAAAGAGGTCATCAACGACGTCATCCGAACGCAGTCGCGTATCGAGGCGACCCTCGGCGCGCTGGAACGCCTTGCCCAGGGCGAGCTGTCGACCGCCGACGACCACGTGCCGGTCGACATCACCGAACTACTGGATCGCGCCGCACACGACGCGATGCGCATCTACCCCGATCTGGATGTGTCGCTGGTGCCCGCGCCGACGGTGATCATCGTCGGGTTGCCCGCCGGGCTCCGGCTGGCGGTGGACAATGCGATCGCGAACGCGGTCAAGCACGGCGGCGCCACGCGCGTGCAGCTGTCCGCGGTCAGTTCCCGTGCGGGTGTGGAGATCGCGATCGACGACGACGGCGTCGGCATTCCCGCGGAAGAGCGCAAAGTGGTGTTCGAGCGGTTCTCCCGCGGGTCGACCGCCTCGCATTCGGGCTCGGGCCTTGGCCTGGCACTGGTGGCCCAGCAAGCCGAATTACACGGTGGCACAGCATCATTGCAGGCCAGCCCACTGGGTGGCGCGCGGCTGCTGCTGCGGTTGCCCGGACCGCGCTAGCGGTCCCTCTGACCGCGCTGCGACTTACCGCTGTCCCAGCGGGCGAAGCCCGCACTCTCGGCGGTCTCCACGTCGCGGAACCACACCTCAGCGACCGTAACGTCGTACGCCGGGCTCTCGGGCGAGTGATAGAGCATCGAACCCTCGTTGCCCTTCACCGTCCAGCCCGCCGGCCCGCTGCCGTCGGCATTCGGTTTCGCCGAACCCGGACCGTGCGGCCCGGCCGGAACCTCTGTGAACTTGGCCGCACGGCCTGGCTCGTCAACCACGTCATCCGCGCGGGCGCCGGTCAGCTTCGCAGCACCCGCCGCCGAGGCGCCGGCTGCTGCTGCGGTAGTACCCGTCGCGGCCGTAGCATCCCCCGCGAGCGTCGCGTACTCGGGCACCTCGCGCGTGACCTTGCGGACCATCAGGACGAGTGACAACACCAGTCCGAGAAGGAAAGACAGGACCATCAACCACCAATTGACGTCTTGCATCACCGTGCTCCCAACTCACGCGCGCCGGACAGCTCCGCAATGGCTTCCTCTTCGCTTGTCGGCCTGATCGTGAGAACCGTGATCAGCCAAGCGACCAACGCGCCCACTACGAAGGCCAGCAGATACCACAACCACTGGATAACGAAGTCCATGTCAGATCTCCTTAGCTGACTGTGATGTCGACTCGACGGTTCAGCGCCTTACCGTCAGGGGTGTCGTTACTGGCGATCGGCTCTGCCGACCCGACTCCCTTGGAGGTGACGCGGTCTGCCGCCACACCCTGCGAAACCAGGTAATCCGCAACGGATTTCGCGCGATTGCCGCTGAGCGGGATGTTGATCGCGTCATTGCCGCTGCTGTCGGTGTGACCGACCACCGAGACGCGGGGGTCCGGGCAGGCCTTCAGCCTGTCAGCGATCTGGGTCAGCTGCGGCTGTGATGCCGGCGCCAGGGTGAACCCGTCCGTCTGGAAGTTGATCGGCGTCCCGAGCAGTCCGGTGATGTCAGCCTGCAGATTGGCGCACTGACCGGCAGGCGCTGGCGCAGGTGACGTCGGTGCGGCCGCTACCTGAATATTGTTGACGATCTTTACGTTTGGCCAAGCAGCCTTCGCCGCGGCTTCGACGTTCGCCTTTACGTCTTCGGACGGGGCGGTGCCGGTGAGCGTGAGCGTGTCACCGTTGAGGTCGAAGTTGAAATCGGGAATGTCGACGGCTGCCTTCAAGACTGAGCCGAGCACGGCGAAGTCGGGGGCGTTGACTCCCGCCTTGATGTTCAGGTTGTCCGTTATGTTGATGTCAGGTCCGAATGCCCCACGCAGAGCGTCGAGAAGTCCGGTCTTGACATTGAGGTCCGGGAGGTCACCCGACAGGGTGAAGCCGTTGCCGTTCCGAAGGATTGACAACGGCGCAAAGGTCAGATTCGGCAGGTTGACCTCCGGCGTGTTGACGTTGGACGTCGTCAGTGTGGCCGTGGGATCGACGGTCGGCATGGTGACGTCGACGTCCGCGTCCTTGTCCAGGCCTGCCCAGCCGATCAGCCCCAACAGCAGTGGAATTGCCAACAGCGCCAGCCACCAGGCCGGGCCGGGTGGGCGTCGGTAGAACTTGGAAGCGGTGCGATAGCCCGTGATCCTACGATCTTCTTCGGAACCCGGCATGGAGCCCTCCTGGTGTCGACAGGGGTTCGCTTTAAACTTGTTCGAGCCGAGCCTAGAACGGTTCGGCCTGTATGCGGAGAGCTTTCTACCGAAAACAGCGGATCCGACGAACTAAGCAAGAACGCCGCCGTACGGCCGGAATTTGCCGTAACACGTGTCAGCGAACAGCCAACAAGTCGATGACAAATATCAACGTCTTGCCCGACAACCGGTGCCCGGAGCCCGCGGGTCCGTACGCCTGCGCGGGCGGGATCACCAGCCGGCGCCGACCACCAACCCGCATCCCGGGAATCCCGTCCTGCCAACCTTGGATCAACCCCCGAAGGGGAAACTCAATGGACTCGCCGCGATGCCAGGAGCTGTCGAACTCTTCACCGGTGTCGTACTCGACGCCGACATAGTGCACCTCGACCGTTCCGCCGGGCACCGCCTCCGCGCCGTCGCCGACCACCAGGTCCTCGATGACCAACTCGGTCGGTGCAGGGCCGTCCGGAAATTCAACCTCGGGTTTCGTCGCCACGGTGGGCTACGTTACGCCGTTGCAAGTGAGTGATCTTTAGTGATCACGCGACTCGCACCCCATCTCGGGGTTGTTCCCCGGCCCGGTGGCCGGTTCCCTTCCGCGCTTCACGGCCACCAGCCCGGCTAGGCCGGGTCTTGCGGTCGCTCGGCGCAAGTTTGAAAGGGCAGATCGGTGGTGTGGGATTCGTAATAGGTCGCAAATACCTCAGCGCCGACGTCCTTGGCGTGCGTTGTCAGCTCGCGAACGATACGGCTCTTGCCGATTCCCGGCGGGCCGACCAGGCCGACGACGCTCCCGTTGCCGTTGATCGACCGTTCGAGAACACCGTTGAGAGCACCCATTTCCCATTCCCGCCCGACGAAGGTCGGCTCTGCCCTGTCCGACCGCCGACCGGCTGCCATCCCGAGCAGCCGGTGAGCGGGAACTGGGTCCTGGGCGCCCTTGATGTGCACCTGTTCGGTGTCACCGAGCAGGGCGACGGTGTCGACAAGGCGTGCCGTTGAGTCACTCACCATGACGCCACCGGGCAGCGCCACCGATTCCACGCGTTGCGCCATTCCGACCTGTTCACCCACAGCCGTGTAGGTCATTGGGCCAGAACCGATTTCGCCGGTGATCACCTCTCCCGAATTGAGGCCGATCCGCAACTGCAACAAAATGTTGTCGCGACCCTGGATCTCCGCGGCCATCCTTTGGGCGTCGGCTTGAATGTCGAGCGCGGCGCGGCAGGCCCGCACGGCGTGATCCTCGAGTGCGAGTGGCGCCCCGAACACGGCCATGATGCCGTCACCGGTGAACTTGTCCACGGTGCCGCCGTAGCGCTGGACGATCACCGACGAGCGCCGGAACACCTCCCCCATGATCTCGCGCAGCCGCTCCGCCCCGACGGCCGCGGCGATGTCCATCGAGTGCACCACATCAGCGAACAGAATTGTGACCTGCTTGTACTCGGCGTGACGGTCCTCCGTGGTGACGGGCGAACCGCAGGCGTCACAGAATCGGGCACCGTCCCGCAACTCGGCGCCGCACGCACTGCACGAAACGGCCACCGCCTAATCGTGCCGCCGAGACAAGAGCCAGGACTGTCGAATGGCCAAGTTAGTGACACGTGAACGCTACGGCGCAAGTTTGGCGAGGAGAGCCCGCAATTCCTTGAGTTCGGCGTCGTCGAGCGCTTCGAGGACGTCAGGTGCCGGATCGTGGATCGAGTCAATCGTGCGCACCATCTCCCGTCCCGCGTCGGTCAGCGACACCACCTTGCACCGTCGATTGGTCGGATCGGTCTCGCGCACGACCAGTCCGCGGTCTTCGAGGTCGTTCACCGCGACCGTGGCTGCGGGCGCATCGATGGTCGCGGCCTGCGCCACCTGCTTGACCGACATCGGCTGACGCGAAAGCCGCTTCAGTATCCGAATCCGGCTGAACGGCAAGCCGCTGCGCTCGACCACCGCGCGCTTCCAACTGTCGCGGTTGTCGATCACCAGCGAGGCCATCGCCCGCCAAACCTCGTCCACGAGTGTGTTATCGGACATGGACATCCTCCATCTGGGGGTCGATCAGCGGCGCGAGGCGCTGAGCCGAGCGCGCCGCACGTGGTGACGTCGAGAACAGACCCAGCGCAAAAATGATGACACCGAGGCCTGCGCAGATGAACCACAGCGGTCGGGACGCGGCCGCGAAGTCCGCACCAGTCGTCGCCAGTGCGGCACCCGCGACCGAACCGCACAGCGCCACACCGAGACTGACGCCGACCTGTCGGCTGGTCGATGCCACCGCGGAGGCCGCGCCGGCACGATCGGTCGGCATACCGCTGACCGCCGCGGTGGTGATCGGCGCGTTCACCACCGAGAAGCCGATGCCGAACACGGCGAAGATTACGAGCAGCTGCCAAACCGGCGTCGTCGCGGTCAGTCGGGTGAGCATCAACGTCGCAGCGGTGATCAGGGTTCCCGCGACCAACAGCGACGGCCGGCTGCCGAATCGCCCCACGAGCCGGCCCGAGAGCGGCGAAAAGATCAGTGCGCCAACGGCGACGGGCAGGTAGATCAGTCCGGTGTGCATCGCCGAGAAACCACGTTGGCCCTGCAGGTACAGCGACATCATGAACAAGAACGCGCCCCATGCTGCGAACGCACACACCGCGATCATCGTCGCCGATGCGAACGGGATGCTCCGGAAGAACCGCAGATCGATGAACGGGTCATGGCGCCGCGCCTCGCAACGCAGGAAGGCGATGAAGGCAAGCACGGAGACGACAGCCACGGCGACGATGCGGGCGTTGGTCCAGCCCATCCCCGGCCCCTCGATGAGCACGAACACGACGCCGAACAGGAACGCCATGCCGAGTGCCTGGCCGACCGGGTCGACGTCACGCATCGTGGCCGACTTGGACTCGGGCACGAAGATCGCCGTCAACAGAATTGCGACCGCGCAGATCGGCAGGTTGATCCAGAAGACGGCGCGCCAGTCGACGTACTGGATGAGCGCGCCGCCGACGATCGGCCCCAGCGCCATCGAGATACCGACGACACCGCCCCAGACACCGATCGCGCGGGCCCGTTCCACCCGGCCCCGAAACACCTGGGTGATGATCGACATCGCGACGGGGTTCATCATCGAGCCGCCGATGGCCTGCAGAAAGCGTGCGCCGATCAGCGTCTCGATGTTGGGCGCGAGGCTGCACATCAACGATGCCGCCGCGAAGACCGTCAGCCCGATCTGGAACGTCCGCCGACGGCCGAACCGGTCTGCGGCAGCGCCGGAGAGAAGTAGTAGCGACGCCAGCACCAGCGTGTAGATGTCGATGACCCACTGAATCTGCGAGGCCGATGCGCCGAACTCGGCGCGGATGCTCGGAATCGCGACGTTGACGATCGTCGCGTCCATCGACACGATCAGCAGGCTCAGGCAGCAGGACACCAGGATGATGGCCTTGCGCCGAGCGCTCTGGGGCCCCCGCGAAGCTGGGGACGACCGGACGACAGTTTCATTCACACAACTATTGTGAAACTACAACTGTTCGCAACGCAAGCCCGACCCACAGTGAAATGCGTCGCAGTCGAGGAGCCGGCTAGCGTTTGTCCAGCTCGGCGTAGTCGCGTTCGGTGTATCCGGTGTAGATCTGGCGCGGACGGCCGATCTTGCCGCTGCCATCCTCGTGCATCTCGCGCCAGTGCGCGATCCAGCCCGGCAGCCGGCCCACCGCGAACAGCACGGTGAACATCCGGGTGGGGAAGCCCATCGCGCGGTAGATGACGCCGGTGTAGAAGTCGACGTTCGGGTACAGCTTGCGCTCGATGAAGAAGTCGTCGGTCAGCGCGACCTCTTCCAGTGCCTTGGCGATGTCGAGTAATTCGTCGTCGCCGCCGAGCTTGCCGAGGATCTTGTCGGCCTGCTCCTTGACGATGCGTGCCCGCGGGTCGTAGTTCTTGTAAACCCGGTGACCGAAGCCCATCAGCTTGACGTTGTCTTCGCGGTCCTTGACCTTCTTGACGAAGTCGTGGGTGTCGCCGTCGGCCTGGCGGATCTTCTCGAGCATCTCCAGCACGGCCTGGTTGGCGCCGCCGTGCAGAGGGCCCCACAGAGCGTTGATGCCGCCCGATATCGACGTGAAGAGGTTGGCCTGCGACGAGCCGACCAGCCGCACCGTCGACGTCGAGCAGTTCTGCTCGTGGTCGGCGTGCAGGATGAGTAGCAAGTCCAGCGCCCGCACCACTTCCGGGTCCACCTCATAGGGCTCGGCGGGGAACCCGAACGTCATCCGCAGGAAGTTCTCCACCAGGGTCAGCGAGTTGTCCGGATACAGGAACGGCTGCCCGACCGACTTCTTGAACGCGTAGGCCGCGATCGTCGGCAGCTTGGCCAGCAGCCGGATGGTGGACAGTTCCACCTGCTCGTCGTCGAACGGGTCGAGCGAATCCTGGTAGTACGCCGACAACGCGTTCACCGCACTGGACACCACCGGCATCGGATGCGCGTTGCGCGGGAAGCCGTCGAAGAACCGCTTGAGGTCCTCGTGCAGCAGCGTGTGCCGCTGGATCTGGTGGGTGAACTTGTCGAGCTGCTCCTGGGTCGGCAGTTCCCCGTAAATCAGCAGATAGCTGACTTCGATGAAGTTCGATTTCTCGGCCAGCTGTTCGATTGGATACCCGCGGTAGCGCAGGATTCCCGCGTCGCCGTCGATGTAGGTGATGGCGCTCTCGGTCGAGGCGGTGTTGACGAAGCCTTCGTCGAAGGTCGTGTAGCCGGTCTTGGCCAGCAGTGAACCCAGCGCGAAACCGTCGGCCCCCTCCGTGGCCTTGACGATCTCCAGGTCAAGCTCGCCACCGGGATATTGGAGGGTGGCGTGCTCGTCTTTGTCTGCCACGGGAATCCCTTCGTCGCTGAGAGAACCGACCTCTGACCACAAAACGTAGTCCCATTGTGGCAATTGCGCCCGGCCGGGGTGCGCAGAGGGTCAGACCGGCTGCACGACGCCGTCGATCAGGCCAGTGAACTGGGCGAATGTCGCCTCGATCCGGTCGACGGCGTCATTGTGGCCGACGTTTTGCCAATTCGTGGTCCGGCCGAGGTCGGCGAGGGCGGTCATGATGATCGACGCCCACACCGCGGCGACCAGACGCAGTCCCCGATCCTCCAGGCCGACGCCCATCCGCTTTGCCAGCTCGAACGAGGACGCGGACCGAGCCGTGTATCCCCCGACACGTCAGGCACGTCGGGATGCGGTTGTCCTCCGGCGTGTGTTCGCTGCACTCGAGGCGCCGCAACAAGTCGGAGCTCTAGGGTTGGAGACGTTCGATACGGCCTTCTGTGAACCGAATTCGGTTGTGCACCCGGTTTTCCCGGCCCTGCCAGAACTCGATGACCTCCGGCGCGATCAGGTACCCACCCCAGTTCGGCGGCACCGGGACCTCGTCGAGGTCGGCGAAACGTTCGGTGACCTCGGCCAATTGATCAAGCAACGCCTCGCGCGAGGCGATCGGACGGGACTGCTGCGACGCCCACGCACCCAGCTGGGAACCGCGCGGCCGATTGCGCCAGTACTCCTCGGTCACCTCGGCGGGCACCTTGCGTCACCGGGCCGCGGATGTGGACCTGGCGGCCGAGCAGAAACCACGGAAACGTCGCCGACGCGTACGGCGTCGCGGCGAGCTCCTCACCCTTGGCGGAGTCGTAGTTCGTGAAGAAGCTGATACCGGTCTCGTCGACGCTCTTGCACAACACCGCGCGGGTCACCGGCAATCCCTTCCCGTCGACCGTCGCGACCACCATCGCGTTCGGCTCGGCGACACCCGCGCGTTCGGCGTCGGCTATCCACTTGCGCAGCAAGGCAACCCACCCGTCGGCGAGCCAGTCGGCGTCGAGGTCGGGGCTGCCGTCCTTCTCGACCGATCCGTACTCCACACGCATCGCGGCCAGGCGTTCATTGTCTCGGGTAGCCACCGCGCCAACGCTACGCCCCGACGGTTCGGCAGCTTGTTACCGACCGGTAGCAGACGGACCGGAACGCGACGTGCAAGAATCGGCGCATGACTGTGGTACCCGACGACTTCGTACCTGGCCTGGAAGGCGTCGTGGCCTTCACCACCGAGATCGCCGAGCCGGACAAGGACGGCGGCGCGCTGCGATACCGCGGCGTCGACATCGAAGATCTGGTCAACCGCCAGGTCACCTTCGGCGACGTGTGGGCCCTGCTGGTCGACGGCAAGTTCGGTCACGGACTGCCGCCGGCCGAGCCGTTCCCGCTGCCGATTCACACCGGCGACGTGCGGGTCGACGTGCAGGCGGGGCTGCCGATGCTCGCCCCCATCTGGGGCTACCTGCCGCTGCTGGACATCGACGACGCGACCGCCCGCGATCAGCTGGCCCGGGCGTCGGTGATGGCGCTGTCGTACGTCGCACAGTCGGCCCGCGGCATCTACCAGCCCGCGGTGCCGCAGCGGATGATCGACGAATGCTCCACTGTCACAGCGCGTTTCATGACCCGCTGGCAGGGCGAGCCGGATCCCAAGCACATCGAGGCGATCGACGCCTACTGGGTGTCGGCCGCCGAACACGGCATGAATGCCTCGACGTTCACCGCACGGGTGATCGCCTCGACCGGTGCCGACGTGGCGGCGGCGCTGTCCGGAGCCATCGGGGCGATGAGCGGCCCGCTGCACGGCGGTGCACCCGCACGGGTAATCCCGATGATCGAAGAGGTCGAGCGCACCGGTGACGCGCGGGCGGTGGTCACGTGGCGTCCTGGACCGCAAGGAGAAGCTGATGGGCTTCGGCCACCGCGTGTACCGGGCCGAGGACCCGCGGGCCCGGGTGCTGCGGGCCACGGCCAAGCGCCTCGAGGCGCCCCGCTACGAGGTCGCAGTCGCGCTGGAGCAGGCGGCGCTGGCCGAACTGCGCGAGCGTCGTCCGGACCGCGCCATCGAAACCAACGTCGAGTTCTGGGCGGCGGTGATCCTGGACTTCGCCGAGGTGCCGGCGAAGATGATGCCTGCGATGTTCACCTGCGGGCGCACCGCCGGCTGGTGCGCGCACATCCTCGAGCAGAAGCGACTCGGCAAGCTGGTCCGCCCATCGGCGATCTACGTCGGTCCCGGTCCGCGCAGCCCCGAGGCCGTGGAGGGTTGGGACGACGTCTCGAAGCGATGAAATCGCGCCGGATGGGCGGTCTATACCGCAGCGCACATCCGCGTTACGAAACCCAGAACCGAGGAGATCACCATGGCAATCGAAGTTCAGCCCGCCGTTTCCCCGCACCTGACGGTCGACGACGCCGCCGCCGCCATCGACTTCTACGTCAAGGCGTTCGATGCCGTCGAATTCGGCCGGGTGCCCGGTCAGGACGGCAAGCTGATCCACGCCGCCCTGCAGATCAACGGCTCGACGGTGATGCTCAACGACGACTTCCCGGAGATGACCGACGGCAAGTCGATGACACCGAAGGCACTCGGCGGCACACCGGTGACCATCCACCTCACCGTCACCGACGTCGACAAGAAGTTCCAGCAGGCCCTCGACGCCGGCGCCACGGTGGTCCATCCGCTCGAGGACCAGTTCTGGGGCGACCGCTACGGCGTGGTCCGCGACCCGTTCGGATTCCAGTGGTCAATGGGCCAGCCGATGCGCGAGGTCAGCATGGAGGAGATCGAGGAAGCGGTGACAGCAGCACTAGCCGCTCGCTTTCCCGCCGCGTTCGCGCGGTCTTCGTCCCGTCGGGTGTACCGCCCGCCACAGCGCCACCCGTTCTGCAGAGAAAGTACGAGAAGACTTCTGCGAAAAGTTGATTGCTGTGATTCAAGTGATCAACGGTGACAGGTACCCGCGTCAGCGCCGCAGTCCAGCCAGCACGCGCTGCCGGATCGGTGGTGCGGGCGCGGTCGCGGCGGCGGCCAGCATGTCGGCGACGTCGGTGAACTTGTCCCGCGGCCGGTCGTCGCCGCCACGCGCGACCTCGGCGGAGTCGATGGCGCGCCATCCGGCGGCGTCGACCAGGTCCGGGCGACGGCTGCGCACCAGCTTGTCCAATGCGGCCGGCTTGGCGACGGGGTCGGTCAGCAGGCCGGCGTTGAAGTCGTCGACCAGGTGCTGCACGGTCTGCACCGCACACGACTTGTTGGTGCCGATGAAGCCGGTCGGACCGCGCTTGATCCAACCCGCGACATAGGCGCCCAGATCCGGCTGACCGGATTGCGGGTCGACGACCCGGCCGCCGTCGTTGGGCACGACGGCGGCTGTCTCGTCGAACGGCAGATCGCGAATCGGCTTGCCGCGGTAGCCGATCGACGTCAGCACCAGGCCGGCGTCGAGTCGACGGACCTCGTCGGTGTCGGTGATCGTGAACTCGACACCGCTGACGCGGTCCTCGCCGAGGACGCGGTGCGGCGTGAGCCGGTAGGCCAGCCGGATCCGCGGGCGCGTCGCGGGCGCCGACGCGTCGCCGAGCTTGCTCAGGATCTCGAGCTTGTTGCGCGTCAGCCGATCCGCTACGGTGGCCAGATCGGCCTGGACCAGTTCATGGTCGGCGGCGTCGAGCACGACCTCGCACGTCGACGTCAGCCCGATCAGCTCGGGCAGGGTGAAAGCCGACTGCGCGGGGCCGCGGCGGGCGGCGATCACCACCTCGCGTCACGTTCGACTGGCGCAGTGCTGCCAGCGCGTGGTCGGAGATATCGGTGCGGGCCAGCGTCGTCGGGATCCGTCGTCAGGATCCGTGGCACATCGAGTGCGACATTGCCGTTGCCGACGATCACCACCCGCTCGTGGCCCAGATCGACTGGCAGATCGGTGAATTCGGGATGCCCGTTGATCCACGCGACCATCTCGGTGGCGGTGCCGGTTCCGGGCAGCCCCATCCCGTCGATGTCGAGGCGGCGATCGTTCGGCGCGCCGACGGCGTAGAGCACGGCGTGATGGTGGGCCAGCAGTTCGGCATGCGATAATGCTCGGCCCGACCTCGACGTTGAGGTAGAACCGGAAGCCCCGCCGTCGGGCGATCCGGTCGAACAGCCGGGTGACCCGCTTGGTGCTCTGGTGATCGGGCGCCACGCCGGCACGCACCAACCCGTAGGGCGTGGGCAGCCTTTCGAAGACGTTGACCCGCACAGCCGCTGGGTGAGCAGTTCGTCGGCGGCGTACATCGCCGCCGGCCCGGAGCCGACGATGGCCACGGTCAGCGGATGCCCGGCGCGCGGCGCACCTTTGGCGCAGTCGATCACCGGCGCGAGCTTCGAAGTCGGCGGCAGCTTCACGCCGGCCGGCTGGTCCGGATAGTAGGCCGCGTTGAGCGCGACGAACGGCAGCTGCTCGGGCTCCAGCCGGCTGTCCGGCGCGATCGCGCCGACCGGGCAGGCACTCACGCAGGCCCCGCAGTCCACGCAGGCGACCGGATCGATGTAGAGCATCTCGGCCGTCGCGAAGCCGGGCTCGTCCGGTGACGGGTGGATGCAGTTCACCGGGCAGGCGTAGACGCAGGACCCGTCGCTGCAGCACGACTGGGTGATGACATGCGGCATAAAGGCCAGAGCCTCCTACGCGGCCGACACCACGTGCTGGCGTGCCGGCTCGCTGCGGTAGCGGCTCGGCCGACCGTCGATCTTGCAGATCCGCCACATGAGCTTGGCGAGCGGATTCATCAACCCGGTGTCGTAGCACAGCATCCGGACATCGGCGAACATGTCGCGCAGGAACTGCCGCGACTCCGGCGACCGGAAGAACAGCTCCTTGCGCACCGACCGCGGGATGTCGAATTCCTTCCAGAAGCTGCGCGGCGGCACCACGATCGCCTGGCACAGCATCCGCATGATGATCGGAACGTTCAGCGACAGCCAGAACCGCCTGCGCCCCTTAATGTTCGGCACCCGCTTGCGCAGGTACTCGTGCGCAAACGAGATGTGGCGGGCCTCCTCGGCCACGTGAATCGCCATCACCCGCTCCATGATCGGGTGCAGCGTCTTGCCCTCGCGCAGCACCATCTTCTGGGTGTGGTCGATGGGCTCCTCGCCGGCGAGCACGCCGAAGAAGAACGGGATCGGCAGCGGCCCGGCCACCAACGGAATCAACGGCGACAGCCAGCGCAGCAGCCGCGGCATACCGGGCGCGTCGGCGCCGATGCGGTTCACCATCTCCTGAAACATCATGGTGTGGTTGCATTCTTCGACCGACTCGTGCAGGCAGTACCGATACTCCGGTGAGCCGTTGGGCACCCAGGACGCGTAGTTCATCAGCCCGCGGATCAGGATCAGCTCGAACTGCAGACCGACCTTGCCGACATTGGCCTGGCGCCACCTTCCGATCTCGATCTGGCGCTCGACCGGCTGACCCTTGTACCACGGGTGCCGGCCGAGCGGGTCGCTCGCGGGCAGGATCCACCGCTCGTCATCGTCGATGACGGCGAACTCCGGGGAGTTCCAGTCGATGTCGGTGTAGGGATTGAAGTTGCGCCGCACTGACCCCTCGGACAGTGTGGTGAGCATGTCCACGTACTCGGTGTCGTCACGCACTTCCATGTTGCGACGCCAGCGCTTGACCATGCGGGTCCGAGCCACTTGAAACCCTCCTAATGAGGTTTACATTCATCGCCTTGGTGTCCATCGACGGTACCGCAGGTATCGCATATTGACCAGACCCGTTCCGCGCTATGTGTCCAACTGCGTAGCCCGACGGATTATGTGACGGAGGTCACGTCAAATGGTGGAGCTGAAGACGAAAGCCGAGGTAGAAGCCGTGGCGGCGGCGGGTCGCCTTTCCTCAACTATCACCCGGCGCTGGGTCTACTTCCTCCCGAATTCCCCCACCGCGGTCATCTTTTCGCCGTTGCTCACCGCCGAGAACCCGGCATCGGCGAATTGGCAGTCAGTGATGATCGCGCGGTGGCCCGGGCTGTTCATCCACGACGTGACCGCAGCGGCCGGGGTTCCGGCGGAGCCGGTGCCCCAGAAGACGATCTCGCCGAGCGTGACGTATGGCGCATAGCCGACGTCCGTGACGCGCTGGACGTGGGAGGATCCGTCCGAACCGGTGTGGCCCTCCGCTCCGGTTGCGAGTAGGTCGTTGGCGTGCCGCGCCGCGGACGCGGTCAGCTGCGGATTGGCTGCTACTGGGCCACAGCCGATCGCCGCGCGGGTGGCGTTGATCTCGCTCAGCAGCGCACCGCCCTGGTCACCGCCGTCGGCCTGGGCCGGTACCGCGGCGAGGATCGGACCGAAGACCATCACCGCTGCTGCACAGACCGGTATCAGCGTCGAAGTTTTCCCGTGACTGATCACGTGTCCCCTGGGCTCGAGCTACAGCCCCCGACCGATCACAGTATGTACACAGCGGGTGTCGATGAATCGGGTGTTTCCCTACTTTTTCGGCGTTTTCTGCCGACCGTTACCTGAAATGTGAGTGTTTGTATGACTGGGCATTTCAGGCAGCCTCCTCTTTGGAGGTGGCACTCCCACCGTCATCGGCGTTGTCGCCTACGTCGGCTCGGGTTCGGGTTTCACTGCCACCGGCGTCACCGTGCGGTGACGGCTTACGGTCGGCTCCACCCGTGACGACCCCGGTACTCGGGTCCGTTTCATGTTGCGCGTAGCGCGCCAGGTTGACCGCTGCGTTGAGATCCCGGTCGATCGTGAGACCGCAGCCGTCGCATTCGTAGGTTCGTTCCGACAGGTGCAGCTTGGCTTTCACCACACCGCAGCCGGAGCACAATTTGGAGCTGGGAAACCATCGGTCGGCCTTGACGAGTCGTGAGCGGTACCAGCGGCTCTTGTAGTCGAGTTGGCGGAACAACTCGCCCAGGCCGGCGTCGGCTAGCGAGCGGTTGAGGCCGCGTTTACGCGAACCGCCGCAGGCCATCATGTTCTTGATGGCCAACGTTTCGCCGCCGATCACGGCGTGGGTCTGGCTGAGCCCGGTGGTGAGTTTGTGCAGCCGGTCAGCCCGCAGGTTGGCCACCCGGGCGTGGGCGCGGCGGATCTCGCGCCGGGTGCGCGCCCAGCCCTGCGACGGCTCCTGTTTACGCGTGGTCGTCTCGTCCCACGGGCCGACCTGGCGGGCGGCCTTGCGGTGCAACGCCCGCAGTTTCCGCTGCGCCTGCTTCAGCTCGCGCGGCGCCCGAAAGCGTTCCAACTCGATGCCGTCGGGGTCGGCGACCACAATTAGGTCCTTCACCCCGGCGTCGATCCCCACGACGCCAACGCCGGGTTTCACATGCGCCGGCCGGCCGGACTCGCGCGCCACGAGGCAGCCCAACGACACCAACCAGCGTCCCCGCTCGAACCGGACCGTCGCCTTCAGAATCCGGGCGGTGCCCGCCTCGATTCGGCGAGCCAGCTTGCGGGTGTTCTCGTGGGTCTTGATCGCGCCGAGCCGGGGCAGGGTGACGTGCTTGCGGTCCGGTTCGACCCGCACAGCGCCAGTGGTGAAGGAGAACTTCTTGGCTGCCCCGTGTTTCGACTTGAACCTGGGGAACCCCATGCGAGGCCCATTACGCGTGCCGTTCCGCGACGCGTCCCAATTCGACAATGCCTGCGAGAGGTTGCGGCAGCCGTTGGCGTACACCTCTTTGGAGTTCTCCGGCCACCACGGCACACCGTCGCCGCGGACCGCGACACTGTGTTTGCGCCGGTTGAAGTCGTTGCGCAGCGACTGAAACGACCAACCCATGGCCGGGGTCAGATGGCCCTCGTCGATCCCGTAGGAGCGCTCAGCGGCGCGTTGGCCGAGGTTGGCCTTCACCGCCGCGAGCATCGTGTTGTAGGCGAACCGGGCAGCGCCGGCGTGCGACAGCAACGCCTCCGCCTGCGCCGGTGTCGGGTCCAAAGCGAACTGATACCCCTGGGCGGTCCAGCCCTCGGGAATCTCGAACCGCGCCACCAGCTCTATCCCATCGCCTCGACCGGATCAGGTCCCTTGGTGGCAGTGACCGCGCGCATCGCCCTGTTCCGCGCACCACGGCGGCCGTACAGCCGCGCGCACATACTCGTCAACACCTCGATCATGTCGCGCACCAGATCATCGGTGGTCTCACCCGAATCGGCCACCACGATGCGGCGGCCCTGCCCAGCCAGCGCCGCCTGCAGGTGTTCCACCCCGAAACGGGCCAGCCGATCCCGATGCTCCACAACAATCACCGTGGCAGACGGGTCCGACAACACGCGGTGAAGCTTGGGGCGTTTCCCGTTCAAACCGGACCCGACCTCGGTGACCACCTGCGCCACCTCGTGCCCGTTGCCGGTGGCCCACTGCGTCAACCGCGCGACCTGCCGCTCCAAATCCGATCGCTGATCGTGGGACGAGACCCGCGCATACAGCACCACCCGCTGCTCGTCGTCCCGCGGGACCACATCGACCAGGATCGTGCCCGACGCCAACCGGCGAAACGGCACCGGCATCCGATCCTCACGCACCCACGTGTACGCCGTCTGCGGGTGCACACCCACCGACCGCGCCCACTGCGCAAGCTTCACAACACCAATTCAAACATACATTCGCTAACATACACTCACATTCACATTCACTCGTGTTTCACCGAACAGCTCAAAACCCTCCCGCAACAAGTGCACATGTCCGATCACTACTCTTGACCACATGGCCGAACTGACAATTCCCGCCGACCTCAAGCCCAGCGACGGCCGCTTCGGCTGCGGCCCGTCGAAGGTGCGGCCCGAGCAGTTGCAGGCGCTGGCCGACGCGGGCGACCTTGTTCGGCACCTCGCACCGGCAGGCGCCGGTCAAGAACCTGGTCGGCCGGGTCCGCGACGGCCTGCGGCAGCTGTTCTCAGCGCCCGACGGCTACGAGGTGATCCTCGGCAACGGCGGCGCGACGGCGTTCTGGGACGCCGCCGCGTTCGGGCTGATCGACAAGCGCTCGCTGCACCTGACCTACGGCGAGTTCAGCTCGAAGTTCGCCTCCGCGGTGGCCAAGAACCCGTTCGTCGGCGACCCGGTCGTCATCAAGGCCGACGCCGGGCAGCGCTCCCGAGCCGCAGTCCGACCCGTCCGTCGACGTCATCGCCTGGGCGCACAACGAGACCTCGACCGGGGTCGCCGTTGCCGTGCAGCGTCCCGAGGGTTCCGGCGACGCGCTGATCGTCATCGACGCCACCTCGGCGGCTGGCGGGCTGCCCGTCGACATCACCGACGCCGACGCCTACTACTTCGCGCCGCAGAAGAACTTCGCCAGCGACGGCGGCCTGTGGCTGGCGGTCGTCTCCCCCGCCGCGCTGGCCCGCGTCGAGTCGATCGCCGCGTCGGGCCGCTGGGTGCCCGACTTCCTGTCGCTGCCGATCGCCGTCGAGAACAGCCTGAAGAACCAGACCTACAACACCCCGGCGATCGGCACGCTGGTCCTGATCGCCGAGCAGCTCGACTGGATGCTGGGCAACGGCGGGCTGGACTGGGCGGTCAAGCGCACCGCCGACTCGTCGCAGCGGCTGTACTCCTGGGCGGAGGCGTCGTCGTTCGCCACGCCGTTCGTCGCCGACCCCGCGCTGCGTTCGCAGGTGGTCGGGCACCATCGACTTCGCCGATGACGTCGATGCCGCGGCGGTGGCCAAGGTGCTGCGGGCCAACGGCATCGTCGACACCGAGCCGTACCGCAAACTCGGCCGCAACCAGCTGCGGATCGCGATGTTCCCGGCCGTCGAGCCCGACGACGTCACCGCGCTGACGCAGTGCGTCGACTGGGTGGTGGAACGGCTCTGACCTGGGTAGCTCGGCGTGTCCCGGGTAACGGCCGATAACGCAGTAGGGTGACCTGCTAATCGGGCTGGCGCCTCGGCCGAGGTTGAGCCCGGAGGAGGTCGACATGCGAGAACTCAAGGTGGTCGGACTCGACGTCGACGGCAAACACATCATCTGCGAAGGTCACGACCCGGGCGAGAAGTTCACCCTGCAGGTCGACGACCGATTGCGCGCCGCCGTGCGCGGCGACAAGTCCGGAGCCGGCCAAACCCAGGTCGACAACGAGGTCCAAGCGTGTTGCGTCCCAAGGAGATTCAGGCCCGGATCCGTGCGGGCGCATCCGTCGAGCAGGTCGCCGCAGGCGTCCGGGATCGACGTCTCCCGAGTCGAGCGATTCGCCCACCCGGTGCTTGCTGGAGCGCTCGCGGGCGGCCGAGCTGGCAACCGCCGCACATCCGGTCCTCGCCGACGGACCCGCGGTGCTGACGCTGCTGGAGACCATCACGACGGCGCTGGTCGCCCGCGGCCTCGACCCCGACGCCACCAACTGGGACGCGTGGCGCAACGAAGACGGCCGCTGGACGGTCCAGATGGCGTGGAAGGCCGGCCTGTCCGACAACGTCGCGCACTTCCGCTTCACCCCCGGCGCGCACGGTGGCACGGTCACCGCCCTCGACGACGCCGCCAGCGAGCTGATCGACCCGGAGTTCGCCCGGCCGCTGCGGCCGGTGGCGCCGGTCGCACAGCTGGAGCTTCGAGGAGCCCGCAGCCCGCCGGCCGGCAAGCCGAACAGCCCGAGCCCGCCAAGCCTGCGCGCACCCCACGCGCCGCGCAAGGGCAAGCCGCCGGTTCCGGCCTGGGAGGACGTCCTGCTGGGCGTGCGCTCCAGCGGCCAGCGCTAACCGCTAGCCGGCGGTCAGCGCCAGCAGCGTGAGCCAGCCGCCGGCGACACCGACCCCGGCTGCCCAGCACGAACCAGCGCAGCACCGGGATCGCCGCCAGCCCCACACCGTCGGTGCCAGCCCACCGACCGCGACCAGGTTGAGCACGATCGCCAGCAGCGGATGCACCCGGATCAGCCCGAGGCTCAGCACCACGATCGCGGCGCCGGTGACCGCGGCGACGAACGCCGCCACCGTCAGGCCGGTCCCCCACGGGCGTCGACGTCGTCGGTCACCGGGCCAATCTACCGCACCTGGCCCGCTCGTAGAACGCCAGCGCCGCCGCGGTCGCGACGTTCAGCGAATCGGTCCCCCGTGACATCGGGATGCGCACCCGGACATCGCTGGCCCGCATCGCCGTCTCGGTCAGCCCGGGCCCCTCCGCGCCGACCAGCACCGCGACCCGATCGTCGCCGACGGTCGCCATCGCCTCGGCCAGCGTCGGCGCGGCCGGATCGGGCGTCATGGCCAGCAGCCGAAATCCGTTGTCGCGCAGCTACGGTCAGGTCGGCCGGCCACGCTGTCGCCCAGGCGAACGGCACCAGCAGGGCATGGCCCATCGACACCCGCACCGCGCGCCGGTACAGCGGGTCGGCGCAGCCGGTGCCGAAGACGACCGCGTCGACGCCGAGCCCGGCCGCGTTGCGGAAGATCGAGCCGAGGTTCTCGTGGTCGTTGACGCCTTCGAGCACCGCGACGGTGCGCGCGCCGTCGAGCACCTCGCCGACGGTCAGCTCGGCCGGCCGCGGCGCCGCCGCCAGCACCCCGCGGTTGAGGTGGAAGCCGACCACGTCGGCCATCACCTCGGCGGTGGCGCGATAGTAACGGAGCGCCGGTACGCCGCCCAGGTCGGCGGCCAGCTCGCGCCAGGCGGCGATCGGTGCCCAGCAAGGCGTGCGGGGTGAACCGCGACGCCAGCATGCGCTGCACCACCAGCACGCCCTCGGCGATCACCAGTCCCTTGCCGGTGGGCAGATCGGGCCTGCGGTCGACGCTGTTGAGGTCGCGGAAGTCGTCGAGCCGCGGGGTCGGCGGGGTCGGCGACGTCGACAACTGAGTCATCGACCGCTCGCTTCGCTCGAGCCCGCCGGTCGCTCACGCGTCTTCGTCGACGAGCGCCGACATCAGATCAGCGGCCCGCAGCAGCGACTTGCGCTGGTCCTCGTTCCAGGGTGCGCCAGCCGCTGCCGCAGCCACTCCTGGCTGGCCCGGCGCTCGGCTTCGACCAGCTCCGCGCCGGCTCGGACACCGCCACCAGGACCTGGCGGCCGTCGGCGGGATGTGCGCGTTCGCGCCACCAGTCCGAGGTCGGCCAGCGAGGCGATCACCCGGGTCATCGACGGCGGCCGGACGCGTTCCCGGACGGCCAGCGCACCCGGCGTCATCGCGCCGTCTTTGGCCAGGGTGGCAAGCGCCGACAACTGCGACAGGGTGACCGGCGATTCCGGGCGGCGAAAGCGCAATTGGCGTGCCAGACGCATGACGGCCAGCGACAAGTCGCTGGCCAGCCGCAGCGTCGCCATCCTTCACAAGGCAAAGAGTACGACACGCGAGACTTGTTAGGCGGAGTAAACCGCGACTCGGCTTCCGGCGATCACCGACCGAGCGGTTACCTTGGACGACAGATGCCTTCCGATACGCGACGCCGAGGCCAATCCGAGCCCGAACCGCCTGCCGCTGCCCGCGGCACTGCTGGAGCCGTGGCCGGTCATCGTCGTGGTGGCCGTGGTCTGGGTGATCGCCACGATCGCTGCGTTCACCGTCGCCGGACCTGCGAGACGTGGCGCCCGATCGCGATCGCCGGACTGGGCATCGGGGTGCTCGGCACGTCGATATTCCTGTGGCAGCGTCACCGCCGCCCGGCGCGGTGCGCGGGGCGCGCAGACCGGCCTCGAGCTGAATTCGCAACAACCAACGCGACGAAGGAGAATGAATGGCAGCGCCGCTATTGCAAGCGCAGATCGACATCAACGCCCCGGTGGCGAAGGTGTGGGCCCTGATCTCGGATCTTCAACGATGCCCCAGTGGAGCCCGCAGTGCCGGCTGATGAAGCCGTTCGGCCCGGTGCGCCCGGGCACCCGCACCTTCAACCTCAACCGGCGCAACAACCTGTTCTGGCCGACCACGTCGCACGATCACCGAGCTGATCCCGGAGCACAAGCTGGCGTTCCGGGTCAACGCCAACAACACCGTCTGGAGCTATGAGCTCGAGCCGACCGGCCACCGGCACCCGGGTGGTCGAGACCCGTCACGCCGAGAACGGCGTCAAGGCCGTCTCGAACATGACGGTCAACGCGGTGCTGGGTGGCGTGCCCAGCTTCGAGAGCGAACTGGTCGACGGAATGAACACGTCGCTGGCGCGGATCAAGGCGGCCGCCGAAAGCTAGGCCTGCTAGACCGTCGGCGCTTCGACTCGGGCTCTCGGCTTCGGGCGCGACGCCTCGACTGCCGGCCGCTTCCGGGATCCGGCGTCGACGGCTCGGCCGGTCTCCGCGACTTCGGCACCTCGACCGCCGCCCGACCTCGGCGACTCAGGCCGGGCCTCGACGACGTCGAGCACGCCGTCGTCGTACGGGTCGTACATCGGCGATCCGGTGCCCGGCGGCGGCGGGGTGTCCGAATGCGCGCCGCAGCCGTATTCGAAGTCGACGACGTGGGCGTCGGCGGACATCTCGTTGCAGCACACCCCGAACATCGAGCCGAGCGCACCGGCCAGCGGCACCATAGAATCCGCAGTCGCGGCACACCCGCTTGGTCGACCGCGCCATCGGCGAGCCCGGGACCGTGGTCACCGTCGTGCCAGCGCTGCGCGGTCTCGTCGCGACCGAAGGCGCTGAGCACCTGGCGGCGGCCGAACCCGACCTCGTAGGCGACGTCGTCGATCTGGGGTCACCGGTCGCGGTGTAACCCGGGCACCAGCCGCGGGATCGTCCGTCGGCGGGGCGAGCAGGTCACCCGGGCCCAGATCGCCCGGCTTGACCCGCTCCTCCCAGGGCACCCAGGGCGGCGCCAGCAGCGCCGTCGGCCCGGGCACCAGCACGACCTCACTGACCGTCGCGTGATCGGCACCGGGTAGGCGGCCACGACCACCGCCCACTGCCAGCCCTGATAGCCGGGCATGTTCGCCAGGAACCGGTGGGTGGCCGCGGTCGGAGTCCTCGAAGCTGACGCCGAGGTACTCGCCGACGGTGTCGCCGCTGAACTCCACGATCGCCTGCCGTGCCTGTCGACGGCGCCGCTCAGTACGGCCTCGAGTCCGCCGGCCGTTCGGTCGCCGGCGTGGCCGGGCCGGTCCTGCGGAGTCGGTCGAGCTGTCCATCGTCACCAATCTTGCCTCACGGCGTGTGCGCAGCCACACCGGTCACGTGCGCGCCGCGCGTGCCGCCATGGGGGAGAATCGATGGCGTGTCTGGAAGGCGGCGTGACACCCCGCGGCCCGGCGGGCCGGGATCCCCGCTACTCCCGCCACGGCCGCCCGCACCCGGACGAACACCCCGGCATGGCCAACTACCCCAGCGACGGTGCCGAACTACCGCTCGAGCCGCGCCGGCCCAGCCCGATCCCCAGCGCCAACCGCTACCTGCCGCCGCTCGAGCGAGCAGCGCGCCGGAACCTGCAGCGACGCCGCCGCCGCGGCGTCGGCGCCGGTGCCGGCGAACGGCATCACCGTCACCCGCGCCGCGGCGATGCGCAGCCGCGAGATGGGCTCGCGGATGTACTCGATGGTGCACCGGGCGGCCACGGCCGACGGCGCCGACAAGTCCGGGCTGACCGCGCTGACCTGGCCGGTGGTCGCCAACTTCGCGGTGGACTCGGCGATGGCGGTGGCCCTGGCCAACACGCTGTTCTTCGCCGCCGCGTCCGGGGAGAGCAAGGGCAAGGTCGCGCTGTACCTGCTCATCACGATCGCACCGTTCGCGGTGATCGCACCGCTGATCGGTCCGGCGCTGGACCGCGTGCAGCACGGCCGGCGCGCTGGCGCTGGCGATGTCGTTCATCCTGCGCACCGCGCTGGGCGATCGTGCTGATCATGAACTACGACGGCGCCACCGGCAGCTACCCGTCGTGGGTGCTCTATCCGTGCGCGCTGGGAATGATGGTGTTGTCGAAGTCCTTCAGCGTGCTGCGCAGCGCGGTCACCCCACGCGTGCATGCCACCGACGATCGACCTGGTTCGGGTGAACTCGCGACTGACGATGTTCGGTCTGATCGGCGGCACCATCGTCGGCGGCGGTATCGCCGCCGGCGGCGGAGTACCTGCTCACCACCTGTTCCAGCTGCCCGGCGCGTTGTTCGTCGTCGTCTTCGTCACCGTGGCGGGCGCCGTCGTTGTCGATGCGGATCCCGCGCTGGGTGGAGGTGACCGAGGGTGAGGTGCCGACCACCCTGACCTACCACGGCGGCGACGATGAGCTACGTCGTCACCCGAACAGGATGGTCCGGCGAAACCGGACCCAGCGACAACCGTTGGGCCGCAACATCATCACCTCGCTGTGGGGCAACTGCACGATCAAGGCGATGGTCGGGCTTCCTGTTCCTGTACCCGGCGTTCGTCGCCAAGTCGCACGACGCCAGCGGCTGGGAGCAGCTGGCGCATGCTGGGCCTGATCGGCGCGGCCGCGGCGATCGGCAACTTCGCGGGCAACTTCACCGCGCGCGGCTGCAGCTGGGCCGGCCGGCGCATGCTCGTCGTGCGCGCCACGATCGCGGTCACGGTGGTGGCGCTGGTGGCCGCGGTCACCGGCAACCTGATCGTGGCGGCGGTGGCCGCGCTGATCACCTCGGGGGCGACCGCGATCGCCAAGGCGTCGCTGGACGCGTCGCTGCAGGACGACCTGCCCGAGGAGTCGCGGGCGTCGGCGTTCGGGCGCTCGGAGTCGGTGCTGCAGCTGGCCTGGGTGCTCGGCGGTGCGCTCGGGGTGCTGGTGTACACCCAACTGTGGGTGGGCTTCACCGCGATCACCGCGCTGCTGATCCTCGGCCTGGCGCAGACCATCGTCAGCTACCGCGGCGACTCACTGATCCCCGGCCTCGGCGGTAACCGTCCGGTCTTGGCCGAGCAGGAGGGTGCGCACGCGAGGAGCAAAAAATACAATGACCGCCACGATTCTGCGGCGGTGCCGCGCGAGTGAAGAAGGGTCTAGCCGTGTTGGCGACCGTCGTGGTGGTGGCGACCGTGGCCACCGGCGTGCTCATCTGGCGGTTGACCCGCAACCCGGCGCCCGAGCACCCCGAGATCAGCGCGTACTCCCACGGCCAGCTGGTGAGAGTGGGGCCGTACCTGTACTGCGACGTCTTGAACCTCACCGAGTGCCAGGTTCCACAAATCCATGGGGGAACTGGTCGTAACATCGCGCAGCCCGGTGCAGCTGTCGGTACCGGAGTCCATCTGGAGGGCACCCTGGCTGCTGCTGCGGGTCTACGAGGATCCCGACGACACCTCGTCGAAGCGTTCGCGTCCAAATCCACACGCGCGGTGACCATTCCCACGGTCGATCCGCGCCGGGGGCGACTGACCGGCATCGTGGTGCAGCTGCCGACGTGGGTCCGCGACGAGCAGGGTAACGAGTTCCCGGTGCCGCACGCCGAGTGGTCGATCAGCACCGCGTGGTCTTAACCGGCGGAGTGTCCGGCGGGTACCCGCTCGCCGTCACGTGTCGGACCGGGCGGCGTGCCGTCGCCGAACGGCTTGCCGCCCAACGCTTCCCGGCCGTGTGGAGTCAGCCAGTTGGCCAGGTCCGGACCCTTCGGGACGATGCGGGTCGGGTTGATGTCGGTGTGCACGATGTAGTAGTGCTGCTTGATCTGGACGAAGTCGATGGTGTCGCCGAAGCCCGGCGTCTGGAACAGGTCGCGCGCATAGGCCCACAGCACCGGCATCTCGGCGAGCTTGGACCGGTTGCATCTTGAAGTGGCCGTGGTAGACGGGATCGAAGCGGGCCAGCGTGGTGAACAGCCGGACGTCGGCCTCGGTGATGGTGTCACCGACCAGGTACCGCTGATGCTCCAGCCGCTCGCTGAGCCAGTCCATGGCGGTGAACAACCGGTCGAACGCCTTCTCGTAGGCCTCCTGTGAGCCGGCGAATCCGCACCGGTAAACGCCGTTGTTGACCTCGGTGTAGATGCGCTGGGCGACCTCGTCGATCTCGTCGCGCAGCGGCTCGGGATACAGCTCCGGCGCGCCGTCGCGGTGATACGCGGTCCACTCGGTGGAGAGGTCCAGCGTCATCTGGGCGAAGTCGTTGGTGACGACCTGCCCGGTCGGCACGTCGACGATGGCGGGCACGGTGATGCCCTTCGGGTAGTCGGGGAAACGGGCGAAGTAGGCGTCCTGCAGCCGGGGGATCTTGAGCACCGGGTCGAGCCCGCCGGGGTCGAGGTCGAAGGTCCAGCTGCGGTCGTCGTGCGTGGGCCCGCAGAAGCCGATGGACAAGGCGGTTTCCAGGCCCAGCAGCCGACGGACGATGATCGCGCGGTTCGCCCACGGGCAGGCCCGCGCGACGATCAGCCGGTAGCGGCCCGGTTCGACCGGGTAGCCGTCGGCACCGTCAGCGGTGATGCGGGTGGTGATGTAGTTGGTATCGCGGTTGAACTCGCCGCCGCCGGCGACATACGCAGCCATGGCTCCAGGATGCCCGCTCGGAACGGTTCCTCGTTGACATCACCGGGCCCTACTGGTTGTCTTCGCAAAATGACCAGACTCCGGCGTCGCCGAGTGAGAGCTTGCGCGAAGAACAGATATTCGTGAGCGACGCCGCCCGTGAGATCGAGAACCTGGTGTACACCTACGCCGAGCGGCTCGATTCCGGCGACCTCGACGGTGTCGCCGCACTGTTCACGCATGGCCGCATCTGCGGCATGGAGGACGGCCCGCCCGAGACGGTCTTCGCCGGTGCAACGGGCGTGCGACAGATGTACGAGATGGCCACGCGGCTCTACGACGACGGCACCCCCAAGACCAAGCATCTGACCAGCAACGTGCAGATCCATGTAGACGACGGCGCAGGCACCGCGCACGGCAGCGCCTACTACTGCGTCACCCAGGCGACGCCAGAACTGCCGTTGCAGGTCATCATCACCGGCCGTTATAAGGACACCTTCCACCGCATCGACGGCACTTGGTGGTTCGACACCCGCATCATGTTCGTCGACCAGGTCGGCGACACCAGCCATCACCTGAAGTTCTGATCGCCGTGGCGCACCCCTTCGACGCGGGTCGGCTCGCGACCACCGCACAGCACAAGGAGGACCTCCGAGACTGGGGCCCACTGCCCTTCGAAGAGCCGCTCGAGGTCCTGGCCGACAGCTACGCCGCAGCCGACCTGAACGACATCGGCGTACACATCCTGCGGTCAGGACTCGTGCATAGCCTGCGGATGAGGCTGCGCGCCCAGGAGTGGATCCGGCGGCACCCCGAGATCACCGAGGAACTGATCGTCGCACCGATCGTGGTGGTCGGCATGATGCGCAGTGGAACGACACTGCTACAGCGACTCCTCGCCGCCGACAACCGTTTTCACTGCGCCTACGGGTGGGAGGTGGTCGAGGTCGCGCCCAAGCTCGACTACCACTGGTCGGCGCAGGACGATCCCCGGATTACCATCAGCGAGAAACGGGAGGCGACATCGCGCGAGCTGGCGCCGGAGTTGTTCGCCATCCACCCCATGTACGCCCGCGAGCCCGAAGAGGAGATCGTCTTCCTCTCCGACGCGTTCCTGTCCCATGTTCCGGAGTCCGGTGCCCATGTGCCGCAATACCGGTCGTGGATCGACGGACAGGATTTCGCACCGGCGTACGCGTACCTGCACCGGATGCTGCAATTCCTGCAATGGCAGAAACGCCAGCGCGGCCGGACCGCCCAGCGTTGGGTGCTCAAGTCTCCGGCGCACCTGGGTTATCTTGAAACCTTGCGCGCCCAGTTCCCCGATCTGCACCTGGTGCACATGCATCGCGATCCGAGGGACACGATTCCGTCGGGCGCCAGCCTCAACGCCACGCTGCACGCCATGCACTCCGACCGCGTCGACCGTCACCGCGTCGGCGCCGAATGGCTCGAGCGGATGGGCTGGACCAACGACCGAGCGTTGGCGACTCGGCGGCAGTGGGCCGACGACGACGCCGTGTGCACCGACATCGAGTTCGGCGATGCCGTCGCCGATCCGATCGGTCAGGTGGCCCGCGTGTACGACTCGATCGGTGTGCCGCTGACCGGCGACGCGGAATCGGCGATGCGCCGCTGGCTCATCGAGCGTCCTCGCGAGCCGGCCCGGCCGCCCTACACGGCCGCCGATTTCGGGCTCAGCGACGCCCAGATCGACGAGCGGTTCGACGCCTACAACGCCCGATTCCGCGCCGACGCCCCGTCAAGGAGGAGTTGATGACCGAGCACACCGGCGATCCCGTCGCTACGGCGTCGCAACACGAGCAGGAATTGGCTGCCCTCGAGCTCACCGAACACCCGACCGTGCAGTCGGCGTACCACAGCGTCGCCGAAAACTGGCTCGCGCGGGCCAGACCGTCCGAGGCGATGCGGCGAGTGTTTCGACGACGCCTTCGCCGAGGTGATGTTCTCGGCGGCGGTATGGTCGTCCAATCAGGACAAGCTGCGGCCCAAGGTGAGCTGCATTACCCGGCTGGGTCACCCGGTGGCAGGCCGGACGATTCCCGGATCCCGTTGGGGCATTGACAATCCCGACAGCGTGTACCGGGTGATCCCCATCTCGGGCGACGAGCGCTATGAGATCCGCGGGCGCGTCGGTCAGAACCGGATGACGGAGAACTACTTCACGCTGTGGGACGCGAACATGGGCACCGTCGCCGTTCTCAACGGTCGCACCATGGAAGTCGATTCCGACGGGTCGTTCACCATCACCGTTGACTCCGATCCGGCAGGCGACCGGCCCAACCACGTGCAGACCACACCGGAGGCACACGAGTTCTACATCCGCGACGTGCTGCTGAACTGGGACCGCGATGACCCCAATCACCTCAGTGTGGAACGGCTCGGCGAGCCACCGTCCACCCCGCCGCGGACCGTCGACGAGCAGGCCGAGGCCACCGCGGCGATGATGGCCCATTTCGCCAACTTCACCGGCAAGCTCAGCCACGGCGTGTACAAGATGCCGCCCAACGACTTCAACCTCGCGTGGTCGGCCGACAAGGTCGGGGCGATGCGCAACCAGGTGTACGTGATGGGCCGTTTCAACCTGAACCCCGGCGAGGTGTTCGTCGTCGACGTCAGCGACGGCGGCGCCGAATACTTCACCGTGCCGCTGAGCAATATCTGGGGCACCACGCTGGAAATCGTCGACCGCACCGGCAGCCTCAACAAGGCACAGTCGACGCCCAACGAGGACGGCACCTACACCTACGTCATTTCCCCCACCGATCCCGGAGTAGCCAACTGGATCGACTCCGATGGGCTGCACGAGGGCATCTTGACCCTGCGGATGGCCGAGTTCGGTGCCGGCGGGCCCAAAGAAGACCTCGGCGCCCGCGGCCGGGTGATGCGACTCGACGACCTCGAGAAGGAGGTGCCCACGCTGCGGCGGGTGTCGGCCGACGAGCGGGCCACCGGACTCGCCAACCGCCGAGCGGCATACCTGCGCCGACTGCCCGAAGGGACGAACTGACATGGCCCGTTGGTTGATCACCGGATGCTCGACCGGCATCGGACGCGAAATCGCCGGTGCCGCATTGGAAGCGGGCCACTCCGTGGTGGTGACGGCTCGCCGCCCCGAGACGGTGTCCGACTTTGCCGACGACTTCGGCGACCGCGTGGCAGTCGTCGCACTCGACGTCACCGACAAGAACCAGATCGCGTCGGCTGTGCAGGCGGCCGAGGACGCCTTCGGCGGGATCGACGTCCTGGTCAACAACGCAGGCAACGGCTATCTGTCCGCCATCGAGGAGGGCGAGGACGACAAGGTTCGAAAGCTGTTCGACACCAACTATTTCGGCGTCGTCGACACGATCAAGGCGGTGCTCCCCCAGATGCGCGCCCGACAGTCGGGGCATATCGTCAACATCTCGTCGATGACGGGTCTGGTAGCCAACCCGCCCAACGGGTACTACTCGTCGACGAAGTTCGCACTCGAGGCCCTGACCGAAGCGCTGGAGCAGGAGGTCAAGCCGTTCGGCATCCGGGTGACCGCAATCGAGCCAGGTGCGTTTCGCACTGACTGGGCTGCCCGGTCGATGTGGGAATCCTCCACTCCGATAGGCGATTACGACGAGAACGTCGGTGCGCGTAAGACCCTGATCAAGCAGTTCGCTAATGACCTGCCAGGCGACCCGCGCAAGGTTGCCGAGGCGGTGCTGATGGTCACCACCCTGGACGAACCGCCGCTGCGGCTGCTGCTCGGCCGTGACGTGTTGAAGGCGGTGCGCGACAAGCTCGCCGCGTTCTCCGCGTCGATCGACGAATGGGAAACCGTCACCAAGGACGTCAACTTCCCAAAGGCCGCGGACGCGAAAAGCGATAAGCGCAGATGACGGCGGGCAGCCTCGACGGACAGGTCGCCTTCATCACCGGCGCCGCCCGCGGGATGGGCCGCGCACACGCCGTCAAGTTGGCCAGCGAGGGCGTCGACGTTATCGCTGTCGACGCCTGCGCCGAGTTCATTTCCACCGACTATCCCGGAGCAACCGCCGAGGATCTCGCCGCGACGGTCAAACTTGTTGAGGGTCAGGGCCGCCGGATCGTGGCACGGGTGGCCGACGTGCGGGACGACGACGCCGTGGACGCCGTCGTCGCCGAAGGACTTCAGACATTCCGCCGCCTCGACATCGTCATCGCCAACGCAGGCATCATCCGCGTGACCGACAGCGTCGCACCTCGTCAGACGTTCCGGGACATAGTCGAAGTGAACCTCATCGGCGCATGGAACACCGTCGACGCTGCGATACCCGCCCTCGTCTCGGGCGGGCGGGGCGGATCCATCGTGTTGACGAGTTCCACGCAGGGCATCAAGGCTTCCGGCACCGACCGCGCAGGGCTGCAGGCCTATGCCGCGTCCAAGCGAGGCCTGGTCGCCTTGATGCAGGGCTGGGCGATGCAGCTTGCGCCGCAGTCGATCCGCGTCAACACGATCCACCCCAGCGGGGTGGCCACCGACATGATTCTCAACGAGACCACCATGGCGCTGAGGGCGGCCGACGATCCCTGGCTGACCGCCCAACAGAACGCCCTGCCCATCGCGCTGCTGCGGCCGGAGGAGATCGCCAACGCGGTGGCGTGGCTGGTCTCCGACGCGGGGAAGTTCATCACCGGTATCTCGTGGCCGCTGGACGCGGGCTTCACGCTGCGCAGTTAGCGAACCGGCTAGGCGTCCAGCTCGCGAGCGACGGCCCGCACCACCTCGGACACCCGGCGGGCGGTCTTGCGGTCGGGATATTTGCCCTTCCGCAACTCGGGCTGCACCGCGCCCTCGAGCAGCGTGATCATGTCCTCGACCATGCCGTGCAGTTCGTCGGGGGTGTGCTTGTGCTCAGCCGCGGCGGCTTCGCGCCGCGTGCGACTCAGGCTCGGTGGCGCATCGAGGATCTTCAGGCTCAACGCCTGCGGGCCGCGGCGGCCTGCGGCCATACCGAACTCGACCTTCTGGCCCGCCTTGAGGCCATCGACGCCGTCGGGCAACGCCGATGAACGGACGTAGACGTCCTCGCCATCCTCCTGGGACAGAAAGCCGAAGCCCTTTTCAGGGTCGTACCACTTCACCCGGCCGGTCGGCACTGCTCTCACCCGCTTGTCTACTCATAAGGAAAGCGTCCCGCCTGCTCCGGGACGCGTTGTCGAGAGTTTACTCGGAGGTCGCCCCGGCCATCACCCCCTTTACTCGGTAGGCTGAAACGACCGCTGGAGGAAGAGATGCGCCTGATCCTGAATGTCATTTGGTTGGTCTTCGGCGGCCTTTGGCTGGCGCTGGGCTACCTGCTGGCGGCGCTTCTTTGCTTCGTCCTGATCATCACCATCCCGTTCGGGTTCGCCGCACTGCGCATCGCGTCCTATGCGCTGTGGCCGTTCGGCCGCACCATCATCGAGAAACCCGGAGCGCGGCCGGGCGCCCTGATCGGCAATGTCATCTGGGTCCTCCTGTTCGGGATCTGGCTGGCGATCGGGCATGTGGTCACCGCGGTGGCGATGGCCATCACGATCATCGGCATCCCGCTGGCGCTGGCCAACCTGAAACTCATCCCGGTGTCGCTCGTGCCGCTCGGCAAGGAGATCGTGCCCGTCGACTCGTTGAACACACCCGTGCGAGCCGCCGCATGACCATCACCGAACTCGGCGTTCCTTCGCTGTTCCGTCCTGCGGCACCGGCACCGACCGACGGTCCGCTCGTCGACACCTACGGCCGCATCGCGACCGATCTGCGGGTGTCGCTGACCGACCGCTGCAATCTGCGGTGCACCTACTGCATGCCCGCCGAGGGACTGGACTGGATGCCGGGCGAGCAGCTGCTGGACGTCGACGAGCTCATCCGGCTGCTGCGCATCGCGGTCACCCGGCTCGGCGTCACCCGCGTTCGCTTCACCGGCGGCGAGCCGTTGGTGGCCAAGCAGCTCGAAGATGTCGTTGCCGCGACCTCCACGCTGCGTCCCCGCCCCGAAATCGCCTTGACCACCAACGGAATTGGGCTTGACCGCCGGGCCGTGGGCCTGAAGCGGGCCGGGCTGGACCGGATCAACGTATCGCTCGACACCGTCGACGCCGAGCACTTCGCGCGCATCACCCGCCGCAACCGGCTCTCCGACGTGCTGGCCGGGCTTGCGGCGGCGCACCGGGCCGGTCTCTCGCCGGTCAAGGTGAACGCCGTGCTCGACCCGACGACTGGACACGAGGACGCGGTGACGCTGCTCCGGTTCTGCCTCGACCACGACTACCAGCTGCGCATCATCGAGCAGATGCCGCTGGACGCCGGCCATGAGTGGTCGCGCGGCACGACGCTCGGCGCCGACGAAATTCTGGCCGGGCTGCAGCGCCACTTCACGCTGACGCCGGACCCGGCGCCACGCGGCTCCGCACCGGCGCAGCTGTGGCTGGTCGACGGTGGCCCGGCGACCGTCGGCATCATCGCGTCGGTCTCCCATGCGTTCTGTTCGGCCTGCGACCGCACCCGGCTGACCGCCGACGGCCAGGTCCGCAGCTGCCTGTTCTCCCGCGAGGAGACCGACCTGCGGGGGTTGATGCGCTCAGGCGCCGATGACGACGCAGTCGAGGCGGCTTGGCGCGCCGCGATGTGGGCGAAGCCTGCGGGCCATGGCATCAATGACCCCGACTTCGTGCAGCCGGACCGGCCGATGAGCGCGATCGGCGGATGACCGTGGAGACCACCTCGGCGGTGACGGTGCAGCTGACCGTCCGCTATTTCGCCGCAGCCCGCGCGGCCGCCAATGCGGAGACCGAAACTTTGCGCGTCGAGCCCGGCACGACCGTTGCAGCTCTCGTTGAGGAGCTCGGCGCGCGCGGTCCAGAGCTTGCTCGGGTGCTGCAGCGGTGCTCGTTCCTCTGCGACGGGATCGCCGTACGCGACGAGGCGGTAAACCTGACCGACGGCCAAACAATTGATGTGCTCCCGCCCTTCGCCGGCGGATAATTGTGATTTGCGTCACATAACGAAATGGTCACAGGCTGGCTACGGAGCCGTGACCCACGATATGCACCAGCCGAAACGCCCGAAACTCCTGCGGTTTTAGAACGCTATTAGGATTTGCCGCTAGGCGAAACGCCCCGCCCAGCAAAAGATGACGGGGACGCGCCGACCCGTTAGGTTCTTCCGCAAGCCATTCGACCCTAATCGGTTGGCCCTTCCTGCCCGATAGCGCCGAGCTCCATCCGTTGGGCAGGGAAACGACGAACAACTTGGATGGGGGCGGGGGACCCACCGGTCCACCAAAATCGCAGGACCTTGAAGCCGTTTGCGGCTCCTTGGGGTGAAGCCAACGCTGTTTTCACGGACGGCCAGGCCGGGCAACCTCTCCAGCCCGAACCCGACAGCTGACCTCGCGGGCGCATTAGAGAGGAACTAACGCACTCATGAGTGGACGGCACCGCAAACCCACTGCATCGGCAGTATCAGTCGCGAAAGTCGCCTTCACCGGCGCAGTCATCGGCAGCGGAGGCCTCGCCCTCGCCGGGCACGCCGGCGCCGCCACCGATGGCGAATGGGACAAGGTTGCACGCTGCGAATCCGGCGGCAACTGGGCAATCAACACCGGAAACGGATACCAGGGCGGGCTGCAGTTCTCGCCGAGCACCTGGAGGTCTCACGGCGGCGGCGAGTACGCGCCTGCCGCCCACCTGGCCACGAAAGAAGAGCAGATCGCGGTCGCCGAGCGCGTGCTGGGCACCCAGGGCCGCGGCGCATGGCCGTCCTGCGGCACCGGCTTGTCCAGCTCCACCCCGCGCAATGTCGTCAGCGAGCCGGAAACGGTGGACGTCGCGGGGCTAAACGGCGAATTGCCCCCGCCGCTGGTACCGGTCGAGCCGCTCGCCGCTCCGCTGCCCGCCCCGGTCGAGCCGCTCGCCGCTCCGCTGCCGGAAGCCCCGCCACCTCCGCCTCCGCCTCCCCCAGCGCTTCCCGAGCCACCACCACCGCCCGCACCCGAGGCCGTCCAGTTCGCCGCGTTCGATGCGCCGCTGCCCGAGGCCCCTCCCGCACCGCCCGTCGAGGCGATGCCCGCACCGCTGCCCGAAGCTGCGCCAGCACCACTGCCCGAAGCGCCGCCCGCACCGCCCGTCGAGGCGATGCCCGCACCGCTGCCTGAAGCTGCGTCCGCACCACTACCCGAAGCGCCGCCCGCACCGCCCGCATCGCCCGTCGAGGCGATGCCCGCACCGCTGCCTGAAGCTCCGCCCGCACCACTGCCCGAGGCGCCGCCTGCACCGCCCGTCGAGACGATGCCCGCACCGCTGCCTGAAGCTCCGCCCGCACCACTGCCCGAAGCGCCGCCCGCACCGCCCGTCGAGGCGCCCATCGTCGACGTCTCGCTCGAGGCGCCCGCACCGGTCGATGTGCCGCCGCCACCAGCACCGCCGGCCCAGGACGTGAACTTCGAGGCGCTCACGCCGAACTGGGATGTCGCCGAGGCCGGTCCCGTGGATGGACCGGAGGTCTGGTCGCTGCACACCGCACCGCCGCCGCTGGACCCGGTGCTGCCCGCGCCGCCGCTCCCGCCCGCAGCGGCGCCGGTCGATCCGCTGGCCGCGCCTGCACCCGATCCGCTGGCAGCGCTGAACGCGGTGGACATCCCCGCACCGGCTTACGACGCGGCCAACCAGGCGATGTCCGGCGACTTGGCGGTGCCGGCGGAAGTCCCGCATCTGGTCAGCCCCGAGAACCTGCCGCTGGGCTACACGATGGATCCGGCGGTGCTCCCGAACTCCGACCAGCCCAACGTCACGTACCTCAAGGAACTGTGGCACGCGATCCAGACGCAGGACGTCACGGGCAAGGACGCGCTACTGGCGCTGACCCAGCGCCCGCTGACCACCCCGGCACCGGAGAACGTCAACGGCCCGCCGATGGTGCCCGCTCCGGGTGCGGAGGTTCCGCCGCCGCTCCCTCCGACCCCGGAGCTGCGGCCGGCACCGCTGGCCTCGGAGCTGCCGCCGGCACCGCTGGCCTCGGAGCTGCCGCCGGCACCGCTGGCCTCGGAGCTGCCGCCGGCACCGCTGGCCTCGGAGCTGCCGCCGGCACCGCTGGCCTAAGCCGAACCGACCCATTCGTCGGAGCCGTCGGCGAAGAACTGGTGTTTCCACACCGGTAGCCGCGCTTTGACGGTGTCCACCAACCGGGCACAGGTGTCGAAAGCCGCCTGGCGATGGTCGGCCGCGACCGCGGCCACCAACGCGGCGTCACCGATTTCCAGGGTGCCGATGCGGTGGCTGACGGCGATCGCGCGCACACCGTGACAATCGGCCGCGATCTCTGCGGCCACATCGGCGAGCGTCTGTCGGGCCGAGGGGTGCTCGGAGTACTCCAGCCGCGTCACCGTCCGCCCGCCGTCGTGGTCGCGGACGACGCCTGCAAAGCCCACGACGGCCCCGGCGGCCTGATGCGCAACGAGCGCCTCATGCTCGGAGAGTTCGATCGTGTGCTCGGTGAGATCGGCACGCAGCACGACGGCCGTCACTGCGTGTGGTCCTTGCCCGCGAGTTGGTCCAGCGCGTGGTCGAGAACGTCGTCGAGCACGCCGAGACCGTCTTTGACGCCACCGGTCGAGCCGGGCAGGTTCACGATCAACGTGCCGTCCCTGACCCCGCAGACCCCGCGCGACAGCACCGACGTCGGTACGTGCGGCAGCCCGGAGCGCCGGATAGCGTCGGCAAGGCCGGGGATCTGATAGTCGACGATGTTCGCGGTGGCATCCGCCGTGCGGTCCGTCGGCGAAATTCCGGTACCGCCGGAAGTGACTACCACGTCGACGTTTTCACCGATCGCGGCGGACAGCGCATCGTTCACCTCGATGCCGTCCGCCACCACGGTGGGCGGGGGTGTGGCGATGCCGCGCTGGTTGAGCCAGTCGACGATGATCGGTCCGCAGCGGTCCTCGTAGACGCCCGTCGCGGCCCGGGTGGACGCGATGACCACCCGACCTGACCGAGTCATGGCCGTCTGTTCTTCGCGCAAGCGCTCATCACCTCGTCCACGTCCCCGTCTTCCCGCCCTCTTTGTGCAGCACCCGGATGTCGTCGATGCTCGCCGCCGGATCGACGGCCTTGAGCATGTCGTAGAGCGTCAGCGCGGCCACGCTGACCGCCGTCAGCGCCTCCATCTCCACTCCCGTGCGGTCGGTGCTGCGCACCGTCGCTGTTACGCCCACGTCGGCCTGGCCGATCTCGAAGTCGATGTCGACGCCAGTCAACGCGAGCTGATGGCACAACGGGATCAGCTCGCTGGTGCGTTTGGCGGCCAGGATTCCTGCCACCCGAGCGGTGGCCAGCGCATCGCCCTTGGGCAGCCCGCCCGTGGCGATCAACTCGACGACATCGGGGCGGGTCCGAAGCGTGCCCGCCGCAACCGCGGTGCGCTTGGTGGCGTCCTTACCGGTCACGTCGACCATGTGCGCCGCGCCCGACTCGTCGAGGTGCGAGAGCCGGTCTGCGCGAGGCTCGGCCACCGTTACCTGTTGACGATGGTGACCGACTGGAGGAACGGTAGTTCTTCGGCGGGCACCGGAAATGTCACGTCGCCGAAGGGCGAGGACGCGCCGGTCAGGTCGGAGGCCACCTCGCTGACGGCGTGATCGTCCTCGCCGTCGAGCTCAGGCCAGCCGGGGTCGACATACCGGGTCTTCTGCCGTTTCTTGTCTGCCACGGTTCATATTGTGGCAGGCCCGGCGAGCAGTGGCGAGACCGCGGGCTGCTTTACGCTGGTCAGCAATGACCCAACATAATTCGGGCACCCCGCTGGGCGCCTGGCTGGCCGATTTGGCTGACGAGCGGCTCATCCGCCTGCTGGAGCTCCGAGCAGACCTCACCCAGCCGCCGCCCGGCAGCATCGCGGCGCTGGCGGCCCGGGCGCAGTCTCGCCAGTCCGTCAAGGCCGCCACCGACGAACTGGACTTTCTGCGGCTGGCGGTGCTCGATGCGCTGCTGACGCTGCACGCCGAGACCACCCCCGTGCCGCTGACCAAGCTGACCGCTCTGATCGGCGACCGCGCCGACGAGCAGGCCGTCGCCGCCGCCCTCGACGACCTCCGCGAGCGCGCGTTGGTGTGGGGCGAAGCCGAGGTGCGGGTGGCCGCAGAGGCCGCAGCGGGCCTGCCCTGGTATGCCGGCCAGGCCATCCTCGAAGGGGCCGAGCACACCGCCGAGGAGATCGCCGATCGGCTCGCGACGCTCGATGACCCACAGCGGGATCTGCTGCGGCGCCTGATGGAGGGCTCGCCGATGGGCAGGACCCGCGACGCCGCGCCCGGCACCCCGCCCGACCGTCCCGTCCAGCGGCTGCTGGCCGCGGGCCTGCTCCGGCAGGTCGACGCCGACACGGTGATCCTGCCGCGGCTGGTCGGTCAGGTGCTGCGCGGCGAGATACCCGGACCGATGGAGTTGACCCCACCCGATCCCGTGGTGTCGACCAACACCGCCGCCGATGTCGACGCCGTCGCCGCGGGTGCGGTCATCGACCTGCTGCGCGAAGTCGAGTTGGTACTCGAAACCCTCAGCGCCGCACCGGTTCCCGAACTTCGCAGCGGTGGCCTAGGTGTGCGCGACGTCAAGCGGCTGACCAAGCTGACCGGTGTCGACGAACCGCGGCTGGGATTGATCCTCGAGCTGGCGGCGGCCGCGGGGCTGATCGCCGCCGGCCTGCCCGACCCCGAACCGATGGACGGCACGGGGCCCTATTGGGCCCCGACGGTGGCGGCCGACCGATTCATCGAATCGCCTGTCGCGGCACGTTGGCATCTGCTGGCGTCCACCTGGCTGGACCTCCCCGGCAGGCCGGGGTTGATCGGCGGCCGCGGGCCGGACGGCAAACCGTATGCGGCCCTTTCCGATTCGCTGTACTCGACGGCCGCCCCGCTGGACCGCAGGCTGTTGCTGAGCATGCTCGCCGACCTGCCCGTCGGCGCGGGCGTCGACGCCGCGCATGCGTCGCGGGCGATGATCTGGCGGCGTCCCCGCTGGGCGGTGCGACTACAGCCGCGGCCGGTCGGCGATCTGCTGACCGAGGCGCATGCCCTCGGCATCGTCGGCCGCGGCGCGATCACCGGCCCGGCGCGCAAGCTACTGGCCGAGGACGAAGGCGCCGTCGACGTGATGACGCGGGCACTGCCCGAGCCCATCGACCACTTCCTGCTGCAGGCCGACCTGACCGTCATCGTGCCCGGACCGCTGGAACGCGAACTGGCCGAGAAGCTGGCGGCGGTGGCCACCGTGGAATCGGCGGGCGCGGCGATGGTGTATCGGATCAGCGAGCCGTCGATCCGGCGGGCATTGGATACCGGACGCACCGCAGGCGAATTGCATGCCCTCTTCGAGCGTCATTCCAAAACTCCTGTGCCGCAGGGCCTGACGTATCTCATCGATGACGTCGCCCGCAGGCACGGGCAGCTTCGGGTCGGCATGGCCGCGTCGTTCGTGCGGTGCGAGGACCCAGCGCTGCTGGCGCAGGCCGTCGGCGCACCCGCCGCCGAACAGCTGCAGATGCGGTTGCTTGCCCCGACCGTCGCGGTGTCGCAGGCGCCGATTTCCGAGGTGCTGGCGGCGCTGCGAAGTGCGGGCTTCGCCCCAGCGGCCGAGGATTCCACCGGCACGATCGTCGACATCCGCGCCCGGGGCGCGCGGGTGCCCGCGCCGGCGAATCGCCGCGTGCACCGGCCGCTGGCGGCCCCGGCGGGGCAGACGCTCAGCGCGATCGTCGCGGTGCTGCGCAAGGTGGCTGCGACGCCGTTCGCGAACATGCGGATCGACCCGGCGGTGGCCATCTCGCAGCTGCAGGAGGCGGCCCGGCTGCAGAGCTCGGTGGTGATCGGCTACGTCGACCCGGCCGGTGTGGCCACCCAGCGTGTCGTGGCGCCGGTGAACGTCCGCGGCGGGCAGCTGACCGCCTACGATCCGGCGACGGGCCGGGTCCGCGACTTCGCGATCCACCGCGTCACGTCGGTGGTGTCGGCGGACGACGGCTGATTCCCGCAGGGTTGTCCGGGCGCTTGTCAGCCGAGTCGGGATAATGGACAAAATGACCGCCCGAAGACGACCGCGAGTGAGGATCGCAGCGAGGCACGAGCGAGGACCGGTGGGCCCACGCCCGCAGGGCAGGGGACGAGCGGGAGTCGAGGAATGACCGACGGACCCCTGATCGTGCAGTCCGACAAGACCGTGCTGCTCGAAGTCGACCATGAGCAAGCCGGCGCCGCGCGCGCCGCGATCGCTCCGTTCGCCGAGCTGGAGCGTGCGCCCGAGCATGTGCACACCTACCGGATCACGCCGCTTGCGCTGTGGAACGCCCGGGCCGCGGGCCACGACGCCGAACAGGTCGTCGACGCGCTGGTGTCGTTCTCGCGCTACGCGGTGCCGCAGCCGCTGCTGGTCGACATCGTCGACACCATGGCCCGCTACGGCCGGCTGCAGCTGACGAAGAGCCCGGTACACGGCCTGACGCTGGTGAGCCTGGACCGCGCGGTCCTCGAGGAGGTGCTGCGTAACAAGAAAATCGCGCCGATGCTGGGTGCCCGCATCGACGACGACACCGTGGTCGTGCACAACAGCGAGCGCGGCCGGGTCAAGCAGATGCTGCTCAAAATCGGTTGGCCCGCCGAGGATCTGGCCGGCTACGTCGACGGCGAGAAGCACCCGATCAGCCTCCGTCAGGACGGCTGGCATCTGCGCGACTACCAGGAGATGGCCACCGACTCGTTCTGGGAAGGCGGCTCCGGTGTGGTGGTGCTGCCGTGCGGCGCGGGCAAGACCCTGGTCGGCGCCGCGGCGATGGCCAAGGCGGGCGCGACGACGCTGATCCTGGTCACCAACACCGTCGCGGGCAGGCAGTGGAAGCGCGAGCTGATGAACCGCACGTCGCTGACCGAAGACGAGATCGGCGAGTACTCCGGGGAGAAGAAGGAGGTCCGGCCGGTCACCATAGCCACCTATCAGGTGGTCACCCGGCGCACCAAGGGCGAATACCGGCACCTCGAGCTGTTCGACAGCCGCGACTGGGGGCTGATCATCTACGACGAGGTGCACCTGCTGCCCGCGCCGGTGTTCCGGATGACCGCCGACCTGCAGTCTCGGCGCCGGCTCGGGTTGACCGCCACCCTGATCCGCGAGGACGGCCGCGAGGGTGACGTGTTCAGCCTGATCGGGCCTAAGCGCTATGACGCGCCGTGGAAGGACATCGAGGCCCAAGGATGGATCGCACCGGCCGAGTGCATCGAGGTGCGGGTGACGATGACCGACAACGAGCGGATGCTCTACGCGACCGCCGAGCCTGACGAACGCTACAAGCTGTGCTCGACGGTGCACAGCAAGATCGCGGTGGTGAAGTCCATCCTGGAGCGCCATCCCGGCGACCAGACGCTGGTGATCGGTGCCTATCTCGATCAACTCGACGAGCTGGGTGAGGAGCTGAATGCTCCGGTCATCCAGGGGTCAACCAAGACCGCCGAACGGGAGGCCCTGTTCGACGCGTTCCGCCGTAGTGAGATACCCACGTTGGTGGTATCGAAGGTCGCCAACTTCTCCATCGACCTGCCGGAAGCCAATGTGGCGGTGCAGGTTTCGGGAACATTCGGATCTCGCCAGGAGGAGGCGCAACGGCTGGGCAGGCTGCTGCGGCCGAAGGCCGACGGCGGCGGCGCGATCTTCTATTCGGTGGTGTCCCGCGACAGCCTGGACGCCGAGTACGCCGCACACCGTCAGCGGTTCCTTGCCGAGCAGGGCTACGGTTACGTGATCAGGGACGCCGACGACCTGCTGGGTCCGGCGATCTAGCTCAGTCGGCCGCCTGGAGACTACGTGTGCGGCCCAACGGGTTTCGCCACCGTCAGCAGCACCACGGAATCCTCCACGGCCTGCAGTCCATGCCGGACGCGAGGCAGGATGATGTGATCGCCGGGCGACCCGTCCCAGCCGGACGATGAGTTGGTTACTCGCACCCTGCCCTGCAGCACCTGCAGTGTGGACTCGCCGGGGCTTTCGTGATCGTCCAGCTTGCTACCCGCAGTCATCGCCATCAAGGTCTGGCGCAGGGAGTGCTCGTGGCCGCCATAGATCGTGTGTGCACTACGGCCGCTGCGCGCCGCGCGCGCCTTTTCCATATGTTGCCGCGCGAGCGCGGTGAGCGAGATCTTCTCCATCGACGGCTTCTCCTTCCAGACGATCGAACATGCGTTTGAGCTTTTGGGCCGTGAACCGCCTCGGTCTTGGGCTGTCGAGTCGATTCACGCCCACAACACCATTCTCGTCATTGGCAGCACCGGCAAGACCGGAATACGCATCGCGGATCATCGCCCTGACTACGCGCGCGCCGCGCTGAGGCGTTAGCCTCAGTCACGGGTCGACAGCAGCCCTCGCGGGCTTTAGCAGAAAGCACACCACGTCACTCATGAGCGGTCACACCTCCTCACCCACGCACGTCGCGAGGATCGCCCTCGCCGCCGTCATCGGCTTGAGTGCGCTGGCCACGGCGGTCCAGGCGAGCGCGGAGCCGGTCGCGCCGCCGCTGCCGCCGCCGGTGCTGCCGGCCGAAGCTCCGGCTCCGGGACAGCCCGTGCTGGAAGTCCCAGGGATCGAGCCGATCGCTGCACCGGCGCCGCCACCGGTCGGCCCCCCGCCTGTGCCGGAGATCCGGAACCCCCAGTACGGATCGGGGAATAGCTCGGGGCCGTTGGGCTTCCTCAGGGATGCGTGGAATCAAGCCAAGGACCCGTACGGATTCAACGAGACGCCGCTTGGCCAGATGCCCGGAGGTGCCCCACCGCCGCCGGGTGCCGGTCCGGCGCCGCAGCTGCCGCCCGGATACCAGTCGCTGACCGCGCCGGAGTCCAACGGCCCGCCAGTGGCGCCGACGGAAGGCGGGCCGCCTCTGCCGGAGGGGTACTACTCGCTGGACGGGCCACCGCCGCCTGGGTACTTCGACGCGCCTCCCGGCCCGGCCGCGCCACCGGGGATGGCGCCGATTGTGCCTGCGCCGATCCCCTAGCCGCGCCGTCTACGCCAGCGCCGGGATGACCTTCTGCTCGAAGAGCTCGATGCCGGAGCGGTCGTAGGCCGCCTCGGGGAAGTGCAAAATCGCGTACTTGCAACCGAGATCGCGTATCCGCTTCAGCTTCTCGGCGACCTGCTCGGGCGTGCCCGTGGCGGAGTCGGGAGACTTCAGCTCGTTGAGCATCGCATCGACCGCCTGTTCGTTCACCTTGGCGACCTGCATCGCCCGGATCCGGTCGATGCGCTCCGCGACGTCGGCCTCGGACTCGCCGATGACGGCGCTGAAATTGGCCGAGCGGACGATGGCGTCGTAGTCGGTGCCGACGTCGCGGCAGTGGTCGGCCAGCACCTGCGACTTGTGCGCGAAGCCTTCCGGCTTGGAGATGAAGTTTGTGTACTGCGCGTACTTGGCTGCGATCTTCAGTGTCACCTTCTCGCCACCGCCGGCGATCCAGAGCGGAATTCCGCCCTCCTGCAAGGGCTTTGGCGCGACGATGGCGCCGTCGACCTGATAGTGCTTACCCTCGAAACTGACCCTGCCATCGCGCCAGGCGTCACGCATGATCTGCACACCCTCGTCGAGCCGGCCCAGCCGGACGCCAGCGGACGGGAAGCCGTAGCCGTAGGCCTTCCACTCGTGCTCGTACCAGCCTCCGCCGATACCCATCTGAATCCGCCCGCCAGAGATGATGTCGGCGGTTGCGGCCACCTTCGCCAGATAAACCGGATTGCGATAGCTCATCGCCGTGCACATCTGGCCGAGCTTGATCCGTGACGTGGTGGCGGCATACGCCGACATCAGCGACCACGCCTCGTGGGTGGCCTCGTCGGTCGGCATCGGCACCGTGTGAAAGTGGTCGTACACCCACAGCGAGTCCCACGCACTGTCGTCGGCATACGCGGCCAGCCCACGCATCACCGGCCAATGCTTTTCGGTGGGGATATCCACCAGATCGAGTCGCCAGCCCTGCGGAATGAACAGTCCAAAGCGCATAACGTTGCACTTTACGGCCGCCGACTAGCCTGGCGGCCATGGCCCTTTCCAAGGAAGAACGCGAACAGTTTCTGGCCGAACCACACATCGCGGCGCTGTCTGTCAGCGCAGGTGACAAGCGGGGACCGTTGACGGTGCCGATCTGGTACCAGTACACCCCGGGAGGTGAGCCGTGGGTGATCACCGGCAACGGTTCACGAAAGCACCGGCTCATCGAGACTCAGGGTGAGTTCACCTTGATGGCTGAACGGCTCGAGCCGACCGTGCGCTATGTCACGGTCGACGGGCCCGTCAGCCGGATCGAACCCGGAACCGACGAGCAGCTCGTCGAGATGACCAAGCGCTACCTACCCGCCGACAAGGTCGACGCCTATCTCGAATTCGCGCGCCGCGAACACGGCGAGAGCGTGGCCATCTACCTGCGGCCGCAGCACTGGCTGTCGGCGGACTTGGGGGCGATCTGAACCGATGTCGTCGCGACAACTCCTGTTCAAGACCCTCTACCGCGTCGGCTTCGCCCCGTGGGACGGCCACCCGCTGCCGACGAGCCTGAAGGACCTGATCGAAGGCGACACCGCGTTGCCCGCAGGAAACGCGTTGGACATCGGCTGCGGCACCGGTGACAACTCCATCTACCTGGCCAAGCACGGCTGGCAGGTCACCGGCGTGGACTACGTCGAGAAGCCGGTGAACGAAGCGCGCGCGAAGGCAAAGGCGAACAACGTCACTGTCACCTTCGCGCGGGCCGACGCGACACGACTGAGCTCCGAAGACATCGGCACGGACTTCAGCCTGGTCGTCGACAACGGCTGCATACACGGCATGAACGCCGAGGATCGTGACGCGTACGTGCGCGAGGTCACCGCGGTGTCGGCGCCGGACGCGCGGCTGTTGCTCGTCGAGTTCATCCCCGGCGCGTCCTTCGGCGTGCCGGGTATCGAACCTGCGGAGGTCAAGCGCCGGTTCGCCGACGGCTGGAACCTGCTGTCGTCGGGCAGCGAACCGTCGATGGACCACAACGGTAAGGACCCGGGGCGCTACTACCTGTTTCAGCGGGCTGCGTAGAGCGCCGCGACGGCCGGCAGGCTCACCTTCAGCGCCGGGTTGCGTGGCAGTTCGTCGACGACGGCGAATGCGACCGGCACGTTGTAGACGGGTAGCTCTTGGCGGACAAGGTCCTTGAGTTCGTCCTCGGACGGAACCGGCATGCCCCGCGCTAGTTCGATCGCGGCGAACGGCACCTGGCCGAGGCGCTTGTCCGGCACACCCACCACACACGCGTCGCGCACCGACGGATGTGAGATCAGCACGCGCCGAACGGTTTCCGGCAGGATCTTGAATCCCCCACGGTTGATCGCACCGTCGGCCCTGCCATGAAGCGTGACGAACCCGTCTTCGTCGATCGAGGCGATGTCGGTGGTGCGGATCCAGTCGGGGCTGATCGAGGTGATCCTGGCTTCCAACAGTCCCTGTTCGTCGACCGGCAGCTCGGCACCGGTGTCCGGGTCGACGATGCGCAATTGGGTATCCGGTAGTGCGCGACCGACGCTGTTGCGCTTGGCCGTACCGAATTCGTCGATGAGGTCGGGCGTCCACGCGCAGAGCGAGCCGGCGAATTCCGTTGCTCCATAAGCCAATCGGACCGGGATATCGTAGTGCTTCTCGAACTCGTCGCGGGTCTCGGGATCCAGCGGGCCCGACGCGCTGATCAGAAATTCAAGCGAGGCCAGGTCTTCCTTGGGCGCGTCGGCGTCGAGCAGCATACGAAAAACCGCCGGCTGCACTCCCGAGCGGGTAACCCGGTGCGTCTTTATCGCATGGACAAACCCGTCGACAGTGAACCTTTCGAGCATCACGATCCGCCGCGCGTTGTAGGCACCGGCGACCAACTGACATACCCCGATGCCGCCGAACTGCCAGTACGCGAATTCCGGTGGGGCGCCCGGCGGGGCGGCCTCTCCGCTGGTGACGCTGAAGACGGTGCGTTCCAAGACCTCCGTCTGGATTGACTGTCGTTTGGGCGGGCCGGTGGTGCCGCTGGACAGAATCTGCAGTGCCACACCGGGTTCGGCTTCGGCGTGGCGACGGTCTTGATCGCGACGCTCGAGCCTGGGCACGGCCGCAACGGTGGGCGCCGTCAGCGAGATCGCCACGCCCGCACTGCCTGTGCGCTTGGCGGCGTCGATCACCGGTTCCGTCCAGTCTTCGTGGTCGGCGATGACGGCCGACAACTCGAGCTTTTGGATGTCGCGGCCGATTGCTTCCGGCGATTGGAAGGAGTAAATCATCGACACCGGGCGACCGGCGGCGAGGAAGCCAATGATCGCGGCGGCATGCTGAAGCCGGTTGCGGACCACCAGCCCGACCGGTGCATCGTCGGCGACCCCGGCTTCGTGCAGCACCGAGGCGATGGCGGTGCCGTACGCGGTGACCTCGTCGCCGGAGTACCACCGGCCCTCGAATTCGATGCACTGCTGCTCGCCATAGCTCGCCAGCCCTGCCGCGAACTTTTCGGTAAAGCTTTCGGCCACGCTCGCCAACTTAGCGCGAGCAGCTGCCAGGGGCACTGCGCTCCGCGGTGGAGGATGAAAATTCGCGCCGAATGCCCCGATTCCTCTCAGGCTGCCGACCATGGCATTCGTCCATTTTCGCGAGCAGCTGCCAGGGGAGCCGCTCGGCAGAGAATTACACCAGCGAATCCGGCGGGTTGAAGCGGTCGCCGTACTTGGTCGCCAACTCCTTGGCGCGCGCGACGAAACCGGCCTTGCCGCCGGGGTATCCGACGATGTACTGCGCCGAGCCGCCGGTCCACGGCGGGAAGCCGATGCCCATGATCGAACCGATGTTGGCGTCGGCGGTCGACGTCAGCACGCCTTCGTCGAGGCACTTCTGGGTCTCCAGCGCCTCAGCGAACAGCATCCGGTCGATCATGTCCTGCAGCGGCGGCTCCGATGAGCCGGACTTGAACGTCTCCCGAAGGCCCGGCCACAGCCCGGTGCGCTTGCCGTTGACGTACTCGTAGAAGCCGGCGCCCTTCAACCGCGACGGGCGGCCGATCTCGATCATCTTCTCGACGACCGCCTCGGCTGGATGCGGCTCGTAGGTGCCGCCCGCATCCTCGACACCCTTGCGGGTGGCGACGGCGATCTTGTGCATCAGCTCGAGGTTGAGCTCGTCGGACAGCTGCAGCGGCGGCGCCGGATATCCGGCCTGCGAACCGGCATGCTCGATGGACGCCGGTTCGACACCCTCGCCGAGCATGGCCAGCGCCTCGTTGACGAAGGTGCCGATGACGCGGCTGGTGAAGAAGCCGCGGCTGTCGTTGACCACGATGGGGGTCTTGCCGATCGCCAGCGTGTAGTCGAACACTCGCGCCAGTGCCTCGTCAGATGTCTTCTCGCCCTTGATGATCTCCACCAGCGGCATCTTGTCGACGGGCGAGAAGAAGTGGATCCCGATGAAGTCCTCCTGGCGCTTCACGCCGGTCGCCAGACCGGTGATCGGCAGCGTCGAGGTGTTCGACCCGAGCAGCGCGTTGGGCTCGACGATGTCCTCGATCTCCTGGAACACCTTGTGCTTGAGTTCCTGGCTCTCGAACACCGCCTCGATCACGAAGTCGACACCGGCGAAGTCGGCGGCGTCGGCCGTCGGCGTGATCCGGCCAAGCAGCGCCTTGGACTTCTCCTCGGTGGTCTTGCCCCGCTCGAGCGCCTTGGCCTCGAGCTTCTCCGAGTAGCCCTTGCCCTTTTGCGCATTCTCCAGACTGACGTCCTTGAGCACCACGTCGAAGCCGGCCTTCGCCGACACGTAGGCGATGCCTGCGCCCATCATCCCGGCGCCCAGCACACCGATCTTCTTGATCGGGGTCTGTGCCGATGCCCTCCGGGCGCGAACCGCCGCCGGTGATGTGCTGCAGATCGAAGAAGAACGCCTGGATCATGTTCTTCGCGACCTGGCCGGTGACCAGAGACGTGAAGTAACGGCTCTCGATACGGCTGGCGGTGTCGAAGTCCACCTGCGCGCCCTCGACGGCGGCGTCCAGAATGGCCCGCGGCGCCGGCATCGGCGCACCCTTGAGCTGCTTCTTCAGCAGTGCCGGGAACGACGGCAGGATGCCGGCCAGCGCGGGGCTGGCCGGAGTGCCGCCGGGCATCTTGTAGCCCTTCTGGATCCCACGGCTGGGTGTGCGCATCGGGGTTGGCCTTGATCCACGCCTTGGCGGCCGGCACCAACTCCTCGACCGAGCCGACGAGCTCGTCGACCAGACCCGTCTCCTTGGCCTGCGCCGGCTTGAACCGGGTGCCCTGGGACAGCACGTTCATGAACGCGTTCTGGATGCCGAACATCCGCACGGTGCGGGTGACGCCGCCGCCACCGGGCAGCAGGCCGAGCGTCACCTCGGGGAAGCCGACGACCAGGCCCTTGACGTCGGCAGCGATGCGGTGGTGACACGCCAGCGCGATCTCCAGGCCACCGCCGAGCGCGGCGCCGTTGATCGCGGCCACGACCGGCTTGCCGAACGTCTCCAGTGTGCGCAGGTCGCGCTTGATTCCCTCGACCGGTGCTGAAGAACTCGCCGGCGTCCTCCGGGCCGGGCCTGGATCATGGCCTTCAGGTCACCACCGGCGAAGAAGGTCTTCTTGGCGCTGGTGATGACGACGCCGGTGATCGAATCCTTCTCGGCCACAAGACGTTCGACGGCGTTGTGCATCGACTCGGTGTAGTGCTCGTTCATCACGTTGGCCGAGCCGGTGGGGTCGTCAAGCGTCAGGGTGACGATGCCGTCGGCATCCTTGTCCCACTGAATCGTGTTCTCTGCCATGGTCTTAAACCCTCTCGATGATGGTCGCGACACCCATGCCGCCGCCGATGCAGAGCGTGACCAGCGCGCGTCGCGCATTACGCCGCTCGAGCTCGTCGACCATGGTGCCGGTGATCATGGCGCCGGTGGCGCCCAGCGGGTGGCCCATCGCGATGGCGCCACCGTTGACGTTCAGCTTCTCGTCGGGGATGTCGAGGTCCTTCTGGAACTTCAGCACCACCGAGGCGAATGCCTCGTTCAGTTCGAACAGGTCGATGTCGTCCACCGTCAAGCCCGCGCGGTCGAGCACCTTGCGGGTGGCCGGGGTCGGACCGGTGAGCATGATGACCGGGTCGGCGCCGCTGGTGGCGGTTGCGACGATGCGCGCCCGCGGGGTCAGACCCTGCGAGGCGCCGGCCTTCTCGGATCCGACGAGCACCAGCGCGGCGCCGTCGACGATTCCGGAGCTGTTGCCGCCGGTGTGGACGTGGTTGATCTTCTCGACCCAGTGGTACTTCTGCAGCGCCACGTCGTCGAAGCCGCCCATCTCGCCGATGCCGTCGAACGCGGTCTTCAGCTTGGCCAGGCCCTCCATCGTGGTGTCGGGCCGCATGTGCTCGTCGTGGTCGAGGATGACGAGGCCGTTCTGGTCCTTGACCGGGACGACGGACTTGGCGAAGTAGCCGCCCGACCATGCGGCGGCGGCCTTCTCCTGGGAGCGCAGCGCGTAGCGGTCGACGTCCTCGCGGGAGAAGCCCTCGATGGTGGCGATCAGGTCGGCGCCGATGCCCTGCGGGACGAAGCCGATCGTGTAGTTGGTCTCGGGGTCGGTGGCCCATGCGCCGCCGTCGGAGCCCATCGGCACGCGGCTCATCGACTCGACGCCGCCGGCCAGTACCAGGTCGTCCCAGCCGGAGCGGACCTTCTGCGCGGCGGTGTTGACGGCCTCGAGTCCGGATGCGCAGAACCGGTTGAGCTGCACGCCGCCGGTGGTCTCGGGCAGGCCCGCCGCTAGCACGGCGGTGCGGGCGATGTCGCCGCCCTGGTCGCCGACTGGGGACACGACGCCAAGGATCATGTCGCTGATCAGTGTCTCGTCCAGGTCGGGGAAGCGGGAGCGGAGCTCGTCGACCAGGCCGGTGACCAGGTTGATCGGCTTGACCTCGTTGAGGGCGCCGTTCTTGTTCTTGCCGCGAGGCGTGCGAATGGCCTCGTAGATGAAGGCTTCTTCAGACATGAAGATATTTCCTGTTCAGGTGGGGTTATGGGATGCCTGCCCGCATGGGCGGTCGTCCTCTGTCGGCCAGCCTAACAGCCTCGGCCAACCTGTTGGTTGGGTGCCCTAAGTACCGCCCAAACCGACAATTGGGCGAGAAAGTGCGAGACGAGCCAACCAAAACGTCGATCTCGGCGGACGCGTTGACGCCTAGATGAGTAATTCCAAGGGGTGTTACTGGTGTGGCTGCTGTGATTTATGGGTGAGGGTGTCCAGGATTGGCGTTGCTTAACCCAACCTGGCACTGGAGGCCGAAGTGGACGCCGACCTGAACACCCTCGCTACCGGACTGTACGTGACGAGTGATGATTTTCTCGCCGACAATCCGCAACACCGGCCGTGGCGACCACAGGTGGGCCTCAAGCCGCGGCTGACGGACGCCGAGCTGGTCACCCTGGTGGTGCTGCAGGCGTTGCTCGGATTCACCTCCGAGGCCCGATTCCTGCGCTACGCAAACACTCATCTGCGCAGTTTGTTTCCTTATCTGCCAACACAATCGGGTTACAACAAGAGGATCCGCGCGGCGATCGGCACGGTGCGGGCGGTGATCGCGCACCTGGTCGCACAGACCAGCAGCGTCAACGATGACGTGTGGGTGGTCGACTCGACCCCGGTCGAGTGTGGGCGCTCGCGAGAAACGGCGAAGCGGTCGGATCTGGCCGGGTGGGCCGAGTACGGCTACTGCGCTTCGCATTCGCGCTTCTTTTGGGGGCTGCGCCTGCACCTGGTGTGCACGCTGTCGGGTCTGCCGGTGGCGTTCGCCCTGGCCGGCGCCAAGGCCGACGAACGCGAGGTCCTGCTCGGCATGCTCGACGCCGACCCCAATCTCGTGGCCGCCCACCCGAATCAGAAGTTGATGGCGGACAAGAACTACTACGGCAAGGCATTCGAAGCCGCACTCGCCGACGTCGAAGTCGAGCTGGTGCGGCCTGCCCGCAAGGGCGAGAAACCACGCCCGGGCCACCGGTACTTCAAACCGTTTCGGCAGGTCATCGAGTCGATCAATAACACGCTCAAGACCCAACTCGACCTCGAACGCCACGGCGGGAGGACCATCGCGGGCGTCACATCGCGAGTACTGCAACGCATCCTCGCCCTCACCGCCGCGATCTGGCACAACGACCAACTCGGCCAGCCCACGCTGCGATCGCTGACCGCCTACGACCACTGACCCCTTGGAATTACTCATCTAGGCTGGTCGACCGTGACGGTTTCCCGGCTGCAGCCCTACGCGGTCACGATCTTCGCCGAGATGTCGGCGCTTGCGGCGCGCATCGGCGCGGTGAACCTGGGGCAGGGCTTCCCCGACGAGGACGGCCCGCCAGCGATGCTGAAGACCGCCGAGAACGCCATCGCCGAGGGGGTCAACCAGTACCCGCCGGGCATGGGCATCGCGCCGCTGCGGGAGGCGATCGCCGCGCAGCGCAGGCGGCACTTCGGCACCGAGTACGACCCGGACTCCGAGGTGCTGGTCACCGTCGGCGCCACCGAGGGCATCGCTGCGGCGGTGCTCGGACTGGTCGAGCCGGGCTCAGAGGTGCTGTTGATCGAGCCGTTCTACGACTCCTACTCCCCCGTCATCGCGATGGCCGGCTGTGAACGCCGCGCCGTCCCGCTGGTGGCCGACGGCCGCGGCTTCGCGATCGATGTCGACGGGTTGCGGCGCGCGGTGACGCCGCGCACCAGGGCGTTGATCCTCAACTCGCCGCACAATCCGACCGGCATGGTGGCAACCGACGCCGAGCTTGCGGCGATCGCCGACATCGCGGTGAGTGCCGACCTGCTGGTGATCACCGACGAGGTCTACGAGCATCTGGTGTTCGACGGACACCGACACATCCCGCTGGCCAACTATCCGGGCATGGCAGACCGGACGGTCACCATTTCCAGTGCGGCCAAGATGTTCAACTGCACCGGCTGGAAGATCGGATGGGCCTGTGGCGCACCGGAACTCATCGCGGGCGTGCGGGCAGCCAAGCAGTACCTCAGCTACGTGGGCGGCGCACCGTTTCAGCCCGCGGTGGCGCAGGCGCTCAACACCGAGGAGGCGTGGGTGGCCGCGCTACGGGAGTCGTTGCAGACCAAGCGCGACAAGCTGGGTACCGCACTGGACGAGCTGGGCTTCGAGGTGCACGACAGCTTCGGCACGTATTTCCTGTGCGCCGACCCTCGACCGCTGGGTTATGACGACAGCACGGCGTTCTGCGCCGAGCTGCCCGAGAAGGCGGGGGTGGCCGCGATCCCGATGTCGGCGTTCTGCGACCCTGGCGCCGAACATGCCGACGCGTGGAATCACCTGGTGCGCTTCGCGTTCTGCAAGCGCGACGACACGCTCGACGAGGCCATCCGCAGACTTGGCGTGCTGCGCCGAAAGTAACGTTTTGCAGGCCACTACTCGTACTTGTCCGGCGAATCGTCGGTTTCGGCGTGCTTGGCCCGCAGCACTCGCTGACGTAGGCCCTCGGTCGCCGCATCGATCATCGTCTTGCCCGCCCTCTTGATCAGAAAGTCCGGGATGAGCGAGTCCGGCTCGACGGTGATGTCGACGTGTACCAGGGTGGACGCGCCGGTGTAGTCCGGCCTCAGCGTGTACTCGACGTGCTGGGCGTACTGCTGCGCCGTGCGCTCCGCATCCCATATCAACCAGTCTGGCCCCCAGTGGTATTCGAGAACCTCCTCGTCGAGAAGACCAAGAACTCTGACCGCGATGCGCACATGGTGAGGCCGTCCGTCCTCGTACCGGTCAAGGACTTCGGCCCGCTTGTAGGCGGGCGAATAGGACGGCAGGGCCTCGACGTCGGCCAGCGCATCCATGATGGCTTCCGGCGGTGCCTCGATCACGAGTTCTCGTGAAGCGCGGACGGCCACGACACCGATTCTATGGCGATCCGTTGCGCATGACCCGCTCCCGCAGGCGTTCCGTCGCGACGTCGAGCACGATCTTCTTGGCCCGCTTGATCAGGAACTCGGGGATCGGCGCGGCCAGGTCCATGATGATGTCGAAGCGCACCCGCGTCTTGTCGTCACCCTCGGGCGTCAGGTTGTACTCGCCGTGCTGTCCGCGCTGCTGGAAGGTTTCCGAGGAATCCCACACCATCCAGCGGTCGCCCCAGTGGTATTCGAGGACTTCCTTGTCGGTGATTCCCATGATCTTCAGCGTCGCCTTCACGTGGTGCGGTCGGCCGTCGGAGTGGCGGTCCAGCACTTCGGCGCTCTTGTGCAGCGATGACCACGACGGCACGGCATCGATGTCGGCGAGCACGTCGAGGATCGCCTCCGGTGGAGCGTCGAAGACGACTTCCCGCGATGCTCTGACAGCCACTGCGGCAAAATCTAATCCTCAGACCGCGAACATGGCGACCGACGCGCGAATTACCAGCCGATTTCGTCGAGCCCGGTGGTGCTCTTGGGTGGTGTGCCGGCCGGTCCTGCGGGTGTGCGGGAGAATCGCGGCGCGGGCGCCGCCTGCGCGACGCCGTCGTAGTCCACCAGCGTGGAACGTGCCCTGAGGTGCTCGTTTACCGCCGCTTCGGTCCAGGTCAGCACGGGCGTCACGCAGGCATCGGTGCCCGCGAAGATCTCGCTCCACTCGTCGCGGGTCTTGCTCGCGAACCGTTCTGTGAAGACCTTCTGCATCTCCGGGTAGGCGGCGATGTCGAATTGACTCGGCACCTCGTCCGGCGACAACCCCAGGCCCTCCAGCAATTCCGCGAAGAACTGCGGCTCGATCGCGCCGGCGGCCATGTACTTGCCGTCGGACGTCTCATAGGTGCGGTAGAACGGCGCGCCGCCGTCGAGCAGGAACGCCTCCCGCTCGTCGCGCAGACTGCCGGTCGACTTCATCGTCCACATCATTTGCGACAGGATGCTGACGCCGTCGACCATCGCTGCGTCGATCACCTGCCCCTCGCCGGACCGCTCGCGCTCGTAGAGCGCAGCGACGATGCCGAGCAGCACGAACATCGAGCCGCCGCCGTAGTCGGCGAGCAGATTCAGCGGCGCGACCGGCGGCCGGTCCCGGTAGCCGATCGCGGACAACGCCCCGGTCTGCGACAGATAGTTGATGTCATGGCCCGCGGTCATCGCCAACGGTCCGTCCTGACCCCACCCGGTGATGCGGGCAAAGATCAGCCGAGGGTTGACCGCCGCGCACTCCTCGGGCCCGATGCCGAGCCGCTCGCAGGTGCCCGGCCGGAAGCAGTCGAGCAGCACGTCGGCCTTGGCGGCGAGCTCGAGCAGCGCCTGCGGCTGATTCTTGACGTCGAGGTCGACGATGCGCTTGCCGCGGTGCGTCAGGTCGACGTCCTCGGCGGGCATTTTCAAACCGCCGGGTCTGCGCACCCGCACCACGTCGGCGCCCAGGTCGGCGAGCATCATCGCCGCATGCGGTCCCGGTCCGATGCCACCGAGCTCGATCACTCTCACCCCAGCGAGGGGTCCGGTGTTGGTCACGCGAGGTGAGACTACTACGGCACCGTTTCCGCCGGGCAGACGTCAGCGTCGCCCGCGTCAATATCGTCACTTCTCCCATCCCCCTGCGCGAGAGCCATACGCTTGGCGGATCAGTCAGTCAGAGGAAGCCCGCCGGATCGGCCGCGGATGCAACGGCGCCGGCAACGGCAGGTATGTCGGTCGTGCGGAGCCATGCCACACAAGGGTGCCCGATTCTGCGACACATGCGGGTCACACCTGGTGGCATCGGTCGACGCAGCGGAGTACAAGCAGGTGACGGTGCTGTTCGCCGATGTGGTGCGGTCGATGGACATCGCGGCCGCCTTGGATGTAGAGCGGTTGCGCGAAATCATGACCGAGCTGGTGGAGCGGTCGGCGGCGGTGGTGCAGCGCTACGGCGGGACCGTGGAGTACACCGGCGACGGGGTGATGGCGCTGTTCGGCGCCCCGGTTGCGTTGGAGGATCATGCTTTTCGGGCGTGCCTTGCCGCGCTGGCCATCCAGCAGGAGGCGAACCGGTTGGCGGCCGAGGTGCAGCGCCGCGATGGCGTGGCGCTGCGGTTGCGGGTGGGCCTGAATTCGGGTCGGGTGATCGCCGGTGAGATCGGTTCGGGGTCGCTGGGGTACGCCGCGACCGGCGAGCCGGTCGGGTTTGCGCAGCGGATGGAATCGGTGGCGCCCCCGGGCGGGGTGATGCTCTCGGAGTCGACCGCGCGGCTGGTCGAGCACACCGTGACGCTGGCTGAACCGGAGTGGGTGCGCATCAAGGGGGCCGACGAACCGGTGTGCGCGCGCCGGCTGGTGGCTATCAGCCCGCGCGATGGCCGGGTCGGGCGCGCCGAGGCGGGCCTGGTCGGTCGGCGCTGGGAGATGGCCGCGCTGGACGCCATGGTGGACCGCACGATCGGTGGCCGCGGCGGTGTGGTGAACGTGGTGGGACCGCCGGGCATCGGCAAGAGCCGGGTGGCCCGCGAGGCCGCGGCGGCCGCGGCCGGTCGCGGGGTCGAGGTGTTTTGGACCTTCTGCGAATCCCACGCCCGTGACGTCCCCTTCGATGTGGTGGCCCGGCTGCTGCGGGCGGGCAGCGGCGTGGCCGACCTCGATGGCGAAGCCGCCCGCGCCCGGTTGCGAGCTTATGTGCCGGATGTCGACCCGCAGGATCTGCTGCTGCTCGATGATCTGCTCGGCATCGCCGACCCCGAAGTGCCGCTGCCCGCCATCGACCCGGATGCGCGGCGGCGGCGGTTGACCGCGCTGGTGAACGCGACAACGCTGGCGCGCACCGAGCCGGCGCTGTTCATCATCGAGGATGCGCACTGGATCGATGCGGTCAGCGAGTCGATGCTGGCCGACTTCCTCACCGTCATTCCGCGCACCCCGTCGATGGTGCTGATCACGTCTCGCCCCGAATACGAGGGAGCGCTGACGCGGGTGCACGGCGCACAGGCGATAGCGCTTGGCCCGCTGGCCGATTCGGACACCACGGTACTGCTGGGTCGAGCTGCTGGGTTCGGACCCCTCGGTCGGCGAGCTGGCGGCGATCATCGCCGACCGGGCCGCCGGGAACCCGTTTTTCGCCGAGGAGATGGTGCGCGAGTTGGTCCAGCGCGGCGTGCTGACCGGCGAGCGCGGTGCCTACGTCTGTCGGTCGGATGCCGCCGAAGTAGGCGTGCCAGCGACGGTGCAGGCGGCCATCGCGGCCCGCATCGACCGGCCTGAACAGCCGGGCCAAGCAGACGTTGAACGCCGCAGCGGTGATCGGAGCTCGCTTCGGCGCGCGAGCTGCTCACCGCGCTGGAGAATCGATCCGGTTGTCGACGAGTTGGTCAAGGCGGAGCTGATCGATCAGGTCAGGTTCCCCCCGGGTGCCGAGTACGCGTTCCGACACCCGTTGATCCGCGCGGTGGCCTACGAATCGCAACTGAAATCCGATCGCGCCGAGGTGCATCGACGGCTGGCCGCCGCCATCGAATCGGGCAGCCCGGAATCAGCCGACCAAGATGCCGCGTTGATCGCCGAGCATTTGGAGGCCGCTGGTGACATGCACGCCGCCTACGCCTGGCACATGCGCGCCGGAACCTGGTCGACCCACCGTGACATCGCCGCGGCGCGGGTCAGTTGGGAACGGGCCCGCCACATCGCCGATGCGTTGCCCTCGGGCCACCCCGGCTGCATCGCGATGCGCATAGCCCCTCGCACCATGCTGTGCGGCGCCGTCTGGCGAGTGGATGCGCACATCGCCGGCCATTATGAGCAGCTGCGGGAGTTGTGCGCGGTCGCCGGCGACAAGGCGTCGCTGGCCATCGGCATTGCCGGCATGATCATGGATCACATGATGCATGCCCGCCTGCGCGAAGCATCGCGGCTGGCATCCGAACAGATGGCGCTGCTCGAGTCGATCGGCGACCCGGCCCTGACCGTTGGGGCGGGGTCCATGGCGATCCTCTTGAAGTATCGAACCGGCGACATCGCCGACGTACTGCGGTGGTCGCAGACCGTCATCGATTGGGCCGACGGTGACCCCGCCAAGGGCAACCTCATCGTGGGCTCGCCACTGGCGGTGGCGCTGGTGTGGCGCGGCACTGCTCGATTCTGGCTGGGTCGTGACGGGTGGCGTCAGGATCTCGAAGACGCCGTTGCGATGGCCCGAAACGCCGACCCGCTAACCCACGCCCTGGTGGTGTTCTGGAAGTACGGTTGGGCGATTACGAACGGGGTGCTCGTCGGCGACGACACCGCGGTCTGCGAACTCGACGCGGCGCTGCGAATCGCCGAGGAATCGGGCGACGATAGCGCACTCGGGCTGGTCAAGTACATATTGGGTATCGCCCTGGTGCTTCGGGACGGTGCAGCGGACCACCAGCGCGGATTGGACCTGCTGGCGCAGGTCCGCGGCATGTGCCTGCACGGGCGGTTCTATCGGAGCGAAATGCCGGCCTTCGAGTTTCACGCCGCGCGCGAGAGGGCCCTGCGTGGCGACCGCGATGGTGCCATACCGGTGATTCGCAAAGTAGTGAACGATTTCTTCGAGGACGGACAGCTCGCGTATGGCGCCGCCGGCACCGCCCTTTTGGTGCAGACGCTGCTGGACCGTGGCAGCGAGGATGACGTGGCCGAAGCCCAAGCCGCGATCGACCGTGCGGCGAAGCTGCCGGCTGACGAAGGGTTGGTGTTACGCGACGTCACGCTGCTGCCGCTGCGCGCCCTGGTTGCCCGTGCTCGAGGCGACGACGTCGTATACCGCGACTTGGTGAATCGTTATCGCGCGATGGCGGAATCGCTTGGCTTCGAAGGACACATCGCGATGGCCAGTTCGATGATGTGAGGGTGGGGATCGTTGTCGAATTCGGTGATTCCACTTATGTTTTGGCTCTCGCATACGTCGCGATGACGTTCCGTGTCGTCGGCAATCCGTCCATGGTTCACCGAAAGTTATTGGTAGGGATCCGCTTTCCCGGAGCAGCATGACAACGGCGCCAGCCCCGGGACCCCTCGACCCGGGGCTGTTCTGAGCTCGGTGGACTTAGCCCGCTGCGCCCTCACCCCCGTCGCCTGTGTTGTCGTCGTCTTTGCCGCTCAGCGCCGTCTTGATGCTGTGGGAAACCTTGGTGACGACCTTTTTGATGTCGCTGCCGGCCGTCACGACGGCATCGCGCACGGGCGTCCTGCCTGCCGGACGCGCACTCGCCCACCCATCGTCACCGTCCGTCGAGCGCACGCTCGTGCGCTTGTTTCCGAAGACCGACTTCACCGCACCGATGCTCTGGTGGATCTCGTCCCGGGTCGCCGTCAACACTCGACCGACCGTGCGCGGGCTTGCCCCGACATCGTTTCGGGTCACCGCGGGATGCTTCGGTAGCAGTGACCCGACCCCGTTCAGCACCTGTGTGACACCGTCAGTCAAGTCGCGGCCGATCCTCTCGAACCCGGTTGTCGGCACCGAGAACTCCTGCTGCACAGCCACATACCGATCCGCGGTGACCGGCGCCGCGGGAAGCCGCTGCAGCGGTGGCGCGCCGATGAGGGCTTGGGCGTTGGTGACCCCCTCGCCGATCGCGTCGACGAGATCGCCGGCCACCGTCACCGGATCGAGCCGCGGGATCAACCGTGCCGGCGTCGGCTCCCACAACGGGATGCTGCGGTCATAACCCAATTCCACAAGCACCCTGAAGAACGGCTCCACCACATCGATCACCGACTCGGGCACCCCAAGACTGCGCAGCGGACCGAACAACGGCAGGTCGGCGGTCGGGAAGAAGTAATAGGTGGTGTCGCCGTGCTTACTCTGGATAGCCGGCGATGCCGAGGGATCGGGAGCCAGGCTGACGTCGAAGCCGTTGAAGTTGACGTAGGGCGCGCCGAGAATCGCGTTCAGGTCGGCGAGGATATTGAGCGGATACAGCGGGAAGTCCTCGAAGTCGTACTGCCGGACGATAACAGTGGTGTCGAACTGAGTGTCAGTCGGAGCGGGACCGTTGTACAACAAATCGAGGATCGGAATGTAGAGGCCGGGGAATCGGCTGGCAAAGCCCCCGTTTGGCAGATTGGGGTCCCCACCCAACACGAAGTCGATGTCGGGGGCTTTCGTTCCCACCGGGTACTGCTCGGCGAGCTTGCGCTTCTCCACATTCGCGACTGCTGCGCCCTGCTGATAGCCGTAAATCACCAAATTGTCGTTGCCATACTGGGCCATCGCCTGCTCCAGATCGGCGACCCCGGCATACAGTGAACGATCAACGGTGAGGTCGAACAACCCGGAGAGTTTCCACCACGGCTCATCAGGCCACCCCGGGCCACCGGGTCCCCAGATTTCCCGCGGGCCGAGCACAGAGCCCGGGGATGCGGAAGAGTAACGCCGAGAGGGGCCAGAACTCCTGGGGTGTCGTCACCGCGACGTAGTTGATGTCCTGGTCAGGATGAGTCGGCCCGATGTACTGGTTCTTGACAATCTCGACGTAGGCGTCGTCGGGCGTCGGGACACTGGTCCTGCCCAATATCAAGGCGGTCAATCGGCAGACAACTTCAGGGCCGGCGACACCGTCAGACACCGGCGCCAGCAGGACCGTGGCCGTCACCACCAGCACTGCGGCCCCCATCGATACCGTTATCCGCGTGGCGGCGTAGCCACGATGCCCGATTTGTCGGGCAGACGCCAACGCCCCCCGACCAATGTGCCGTCCGTTACCCATCACCCGGCCTCCGTCCATGTATACGGGCGGAAACACGGCCACTGTGTCGGTCGCGCTCCATGAGGGCAATCGTCGCTCCTGTGCGGTGCTACGAAACTCAGTAGCGCGCTACTGCAATCTCGTCCGGTCTCGGCAAGCTACTACTTAGTCGCGACCCAAAGCCCAAAACTCGATTGGTAGCGTCACCGCTGCAGAGCGCCCCATCACACAGTTCCTTCGATGGTCTGGCTTGTTTCCCGATCCACACTGCGCGGGTGAATCGAGGCCCGAATGAGGAGTGAGACGGCGGGGCAGCCACCAGTTCCAGCGGCCCATCAGACGCATGGCCGCCGGCACCATGACGAGCCTGACGATCGTGGCGTCGATTGCGATCGCGATGGCCATCGCTAGTCCCATCTGCTGTACCGAAACCAGCGGAACGGTAACGAACGCTGCGCATATCGTGGCCATCAGCAGGGCGGCGCCCGAAATCAAGGGGGCGGTCTCCGTGAGCCCGTAGACGACACTTCCGGTATTGTCACCAGTCTGCTCATAGTGCTCACGCACCCGGCTCAGCAGGAACACCTCGTAATCAGTGCTGAGGCTGAAAAGCAACACGATGAGAAGGATCGGTACGAAGGTCAGTATCGGCCCGACCGATGCAATGCCCAACGCGTCCGCGAGGAAGCCGTGTTGGAAGATGAGCACGGTCGCGCCCATCGCTGCCCCACGGAAAGCAAGTTCAGCGCGATCGCTTTGCATGGCAAGAACAACGAGCGGAACGTGAGGGCCAGCAGCAGGTAGATCACGGCGAGCATGCTTGCGATGACAACCGGGGTGGCTTGCGAAATACGTTCGACGGCAGAGAATTCAACGGCTGCCTCGCCCCCGACCGATACTTGCCAGCCCGGTGCAACGTTGCTCATGGCAACAGCGCGAACCTTTCCAAGGAGTGATTTGACATCGGAGTCGCCGGAACGCTCGTTCGGAAATACGTCGATGGCTATCGTTTTGCGGTCAGCGGATACGAACTGATCGATTGTCGTCCTGGTGTCCTTCGGCATACGTTCGAAGTCGATAGGTCCGAGTGCAGCGAATGGGTCAGCGGGTAGCACGGCTTCCAGGACAGGAACCGGTGAAGCGACGCGCGCGACATGTTCCAGCTGGCCGAACCCGTTGGTCATCGCCGCTACGCGGGTGAAATCGTCTGTGCCGGAGAACGGTATTGCCTGCTTCGATAACGACCAGTATCGGCTCGATGGCACCTTTGCCGTACTGCTCCTCGACCAGATCGTAGCCCTCGCGCACCGACGAACTCTTCGGCAGCATCGTGGCGATCGCCGCTGAACGTCTGCAGTCCAAACGCCGGCACCGTGAGGGCGATCAGTGCGGCAGAGGTAATCGCCAGTGCGGCAATCGGCCTGGCCATGGTGAACCGAGCAAGTGTGCCCCAGCGGCGGCGGGCCCGCTCCCGGGTGGGCGGCAGCCACGGCACGCGCCAAGCCATCACCCGGGGACCAAGCAGGTACAACAGCGCCGGAAGCACAACGATACATATGAGGATTGCCACGACGACGACGACGATCGCGGCAATCGCCATCGAACGGACGACCGGCAACTCGACGATGAGCAGCGTCACTAATGCGGCGGCGACCGTTGTTCCCGATGCAGCAACGGTGCGTCCGGCGGTTCGCATGGTGTTGATCAGCGCGGTGCCTCGTTCGAGACTGCTCACTTCATCGATGAAGCGGCGAATCATGATGAGGGAATAGTCCACTCCTACACCGAATCCCACCATGGTCGCGATGCTCTGCACGATGACGTTCAGCTCGACGACGCCGGCAAGCGAGGTGAGTACGCCCATCGCGACAACGATCGCGGACACGCTGACGACCAGGACAGCAACGCCGCGACGACACTCCGGTACAGGATCAACAGGATCACCACCACCAACGGAAGCAAGATCAGTTCGACGCGCGTGAGAGCGACCGCGCCAATCTTGTCGGTGGCGCGCGAATGCGGCTGCCTGGCCCACCAGGTAGACCCGCAACCCTTCCGCATTGAACCGAGATAACTCTGCCTCGACCTCGCGGAAGAACCCGTTTTGCCACACCGCCGTCGATACCGAGCTCGAGCGTTGTGAGCGTTGTCCGGGCGTCGCGGCCGAGCAGCTCATCCCGTTGCGGCGAAGGCAACGAACTCCAACCCGTATGGCTCCGGATCTGCAGCCGTGGATCGGCGGTGACCTGCTCAGTCACATCCGCGACGCGCCGGTCGAATTCGGTCGACGGCGCACTGAACCTGTCGTCGTGGACCAGCAGCACGACGCTCGATGAGCCACGCCCGACGAAGCCGGCCTCCTGAGCCCGCTCGGCCCGTGCCTCCTGCGATCCGGGCACGGTCCAGCCGCCACCACTGAGCCGACTACTCAGGTTGTGCGGAGTAGATCCCGCAAAGCACGAGCAGGACTACCGCCACCGCAACGATCCAGCCGGCGTACCGGGAAACCCATCGCGCGAGACCTCCATCGATTGACCTCCCGGCTCAGGCGATTGCGCGGAGCAGAGTGCGGAGGCAGCCGTCCGCGAATCGCTGCGCGGACCGCTGGGCCACCACGGCTTATCGAGAAGTTACTGAGCACGTCTCGTCTCCGCACACCGTGCGGACCGGAATGCCCTGTAACGACGGCACGACCACCGGGTTTGCCCATCGGCGTTGCGCGATTGCCACCCCAACGGGTGTTCACCGCGAGGTCAGCCGCCGCCCGCTCCAGCACACCGCGGGACATGGCCTGGAAACCGCACGCGGGCAATAACATTGAGGGTCAGACTTGATCAGCGATCCAGTACCGCGTTCGACCGGCCGCGGGGCGCCGCACCTCGGTCCCGCATCTCCACCCCAGGTCGAACCGCATGGGACGGATCGTGTGCCGCTCAGCGACCGCATCGGCGCACATCGCACCCCGAGATCCCGCGCCGCACACGCGACCGGGTTCTGCGCTTGCTCCACCCGGCTGTGCCGGCGCGAGCTTTACCAGCATTCGGGCGCGGTCGCGGCGTATATCCTCGTACCGCGCAGGGCCTCGACCGCATCGGATACCCGTGCGATCGCCTCCGCCAGCACGTAACCGTCCTCGACCGCCGAGCTGGCGCCTTGTGACCAAGCTGGTCTGCATCGGGTGTGCCGCATCCCCGAGCAGGCTGATCGGGCCCGTGCCCCAACGCTCCAGGAACGGCCGATCCTGCGCGGGCACACTCACGATGGTGTGGTCCGGTGTTCGCTCGATCACCTCGACCACCTCCGGAGCCCATCCGTCGAAGGCCCCGAGTATCTCCGTCTTACCGCCGCGGCAGGAGCGTGCCTGTTCGACCGGCAAGTTCTTACTTCCCCACCAGTAGACTTTTCCGCCGCCGATGTCGATCAGCCCGAAGCGTTGCCCCTCTCCCCAGTAGTGGCCGGTATATCCAGCACCAACACGTGGATGCGCAAATCGACTGTGGCAAGCCAGAATACGTACCCGTACTCGACTGGGTGACGCTGCACCCGCGATCTTCGACCGTACTGTCGATGGATGCCGTCCGCGCCGATCAGTACGTCGGCCCGCACGTGTGTGGCCGTCGACACAGATAGCGCGGACCCCGTGATCGCCGATCTCGAAGTCGACGACCTCTGCGCCGTAACGAATTGGCGTGTCGGCGGCAGCATCCCGCAGCGTCCGCATCAGGTCGCTTGCGGTGAACACTGACGATCGGATCGCCGAGTTCCGCGGTGATGGACTGGATCGGAAGAGCCCGAATCATTTCGCCCCGGGCAGTGCGCAGCTCGAGATGTTCGAGTTCGCGGCCGCAATTTTCCCGACCCAGATCGATACCCAGGGCGTACAGCACCTTCGTCGCGTTGCTGGCCAGCCCTAGTGCCGTCCCGACTGACGGGCGGTGTGGCGCGGCTTCGTAGACTTCGACGTCGATACCCCTTGGCGCGCAGGGCGATGGCGGCGGTCAGGCCGCCAATTCGCACTGACCGCCACCGCGCGCCATCACGGACCTTCGCCGACTTGCTCACCGCAGCGCCGCGGCCAGCTTCGCCGCAACGTCGGCGACGTTGGGTTCGGACATCATCGACAAGTGGTCGCCGGCCACGTCGATCACCCTCAGGCTGCGCGGCGTGAGCCGTTCCCAGCCATTGGTTGGGCTGGCGAACATGCTGCCGACGATGCGATGGACGTCCGCAGCACCGCCGGCAGTTCTCTCGATCGACCTCAACAGTGTGATATCACGATCCAACGGTTCGTGGCGGTAGTTCAGCGTTGCCTCGTAGTTGGCGTGGAATATTTCGTAGAGCCGTCGGATCAACTGCGGCGAACTCTCGGCGGGAACGATTCCCGCCTCGATCGCGTAACGGAGGATCGAATCGAACGATGCGTCACGATCCGTCCCGTTGGGCCCAGTGTCAGCTGTGCTGCCTTCGATGCCATGCGCCTCTACAGCAGTTCCCCGAAAAACGCTGTGATCAAGTCCCTTTCAGCGACCAAAGGAGGAGGGCCGTCGCCGAGCGCGATCGTATCGAGCAGGATCAGACGCGCCAGTTCCTCGTCAGCCAGTTGCTGCGCCATCTCGACAGCGACGTAACCGCCGAAGGACCATCCACCGAGGTTGTATGGCCCGTGGGGGCGTACTCTACGAATCGCCGCGATATAGGACGCGGCCAGGTCGCTCATCGTGCGGAGTGGCGTCGCTCCAGGTTCGGCACCTGCCGCCTGCAGCGCATAAACCGGCTGATCGGCACGGAAGGTGGCTGACGAGATCGAGATAGCACAAGACATTCCCGCCGATCGGGTGGACCAGGAACAGCGGTGGACGATCGCCCGAGGTCCGCAGCGCGACAACGGGATCGAACCGGCGGACGGAACCGCCGGCCGCGATCAAGCTTGCGATGTGCGCCGGGGTGGGCGCTGTGACGAACGCGTCCAGCGGAATCTCGACGCCCCATGTCCGCGAAATCGCCATCACCACCCGCATAGCGCCGATCGATGTGCCTCCGGCATCGAAGAAGTTGGTATCAGCTGCGAAGCTCGCACTACCCGCGAACTCCGCCATGACGTCGGCAACCGCTTGCTCGTACGCGTTGCACGGCACTATGCCGGCCGATGACGCAACGATGGTGGACAATGGCAACTCACGCAGCGCCTTGTCGTCGCGCTTGCCGCTCGGCGTGAGCGGAAGTTCGTCGAGCCATTGGAAGTGCGTCGGGATCATGTACTCCGGTAGCACCGCCCGCAAGCGGGCTCGGATCGCGGCGAGATCGGCCGCTTCCCGGTCCCCGACGAGGTAGGCCACCAGGATGGAGTCCAACGAGTCCAGATCTCGAGCTACGACCGCTACCGCCTGGATCGCCTTGGGGTTGAGCCTCATCAAGGCGAGTTCGACCTCCGCGCACTCGATACGGAAACCGCGCACCTTCACCTGGGTGTCGGCCCGCCCGAGATAGAGCACGTCCCCGCTAGGTACCTGGACCCCTAGATCACCGGTGCGGTACATCCTCTCGCCGTGCTCGCCGATCGTGACGAATCGCTCGGCGGTGAGGTCGGGCCGCCCCTCGTAACCGAGTGCGAGGCAACGGCCCCCGACGTAAATCTCACCCTTCGATTCCTGTCGGAACCGGACGCCGGTCGGCGCCGAGCACGCTGATCGTCGCGCCGTCGATCGCGGTGCCGATCGGTGGCAGCGTGGGAAAGTCCTCCGGTGAACCACTCATGGTGTAGCTGGCCGCTGACGTGCGTCTCGGTGGGGCCGTACTGGTTCTCCAGAACAAGACCAGGATTCGCCGAACACAGCCGGCGGATCTCCGGTGTCACCCTCAGCTGCTCGCCTGAGGAGATGACCACACGCAGTGACTCCAGCCGCGTTTGGCTGATGCATGCCGCCTCGGCGAATGCCTGCAACGCGACGAACGGCAGGAAGATCCGCTCGATCCTCTCGTCGGCGACGAGGCGCACCAGTGCCGGCAGATCCTTGCGCTGACGCCTCGGACACCAACCGCAACATGCCGCCACCGCAGAGCGTCGAGAAGATCTCTTGGAACGACACGTCGAAGGACAGCGGGGCGAACTGCAGCGTCGAACCGCCGACCGCGCCGGATGCGCGTCGATTCTGCCAGGTGATCAAATTGGTGAGAGCCCGGTGCGGCATCGTGACACCCTTGGGTTCGCCCGTCGAACCGGACGTGAACAACACGTACGCCGCATCGTCGGGTTCGATTGCCGGCAGCGTTTGTGTTGCAGGAGCTTCCAGCAGTGCACGAACTTCGGCGACGTCAGAAATGACGCGGAACGGCTTGGCGCGATCGATCATCGCGTCGATCCGGGCGCGAGGATAACTCACGTCCAACGGCACAACTGCCGCGCCGGCCTTCAGAACTCCGAGCACAGTCACGATCAGCTCGGGGGACCGATCGAGCATCACGCCTATCCGCGCTCCCGACGGCATGCCGCTGGCCAACAATCCCGCCGCGATTCTTTCCGCGCCGCAGTCTAATTCGGTATACGTCCAGCTGGTCGTGTCGGTCACCAGCGCGGATGCATCCGGAGTCGCCGCCGCCTGCTCTGAGACGAGTTTCGTGACGTCGGAAGCTGCCAGGTCATCGGCGGCAAGATCGATGGCGCGCTCGGGCGATCGTACGATTGCCGCCAGCACCCGAACGAACGAGTTCGCGTATTCGCTCACCTGCCACGCTGCTAGCGCTGCCGGATCGACGCTCACCCGAAGTGAAAGCCGGCCGGTCCGCGGATCGATCCCGGCGGTCACCAAGAGCGCGTAATTTGTCTGCTCCTTTGCCTCGAACTCGAGGAGTTCGACCCCGGCGGTTCCGGCCAACTCGGCAAATAGGTGGTAGTTGACGTGATTGAACGCCGTCGTGAACAGTGGGCGGCCCGCATCGGACTGCATGGCCTGTAACGGGTAACGCCGATAGCGATGGCTCGCGCGCTCGAAACGGGCCACATGTTCGACGACGTCGAGCCAGGTCACTGGTTTGTCGTCGAGCCGAATCGGGATCGTGTTGAGAAACAGACCGGCGGCCACTTCGGCGCCGACACGACCCGGGCGGCCGTGGGTGACCAGCCCAGTCGTGACGTCGGCCTCGCCGGCGAGTCTTTGCAGCGTCACGCAATGCGCGGCGAGCAGCAGCGACTTCAAAGAGAGCCCACGAGACTTTGCGAGTTGTCCAGCGGCATCCTGCAGCCACTGCGGAAGGATGACTGTCACCACCGGATCACCGGTCGCTGGTGGTTGGTGGGCGACGTAGTGTTCCAGTGTCGTTTCGCGCGATCCCGCCAGGGCTTGACGCCAGAACTCTTTCGCCGCAGGGTCTTCGCGCGCCTGCTTCTCCAGACGGGCATACTCGGCGAGCATGGTCGACGAGTAGACCTGGGTGTCGATCGGCGGCACATCGACGCCGAGGTGGAACAAGTAGTCCTGCACCAACTCGCGCACTAGAGAGGCGACACTCCAGCCGTCCAGAATGGCGTGGTGGAACGCGAAGACCAGATCCACGCCCTCATCACCTACGAATGCGCGCAGGTTGTACAGCGGTGCGCGGTCGAAGTCGTAGCGATCGGCGTGGCGGACGGCCATGTAATCGCGTACAAGCACATCGTCGGCTCCGGTCACCACATCAAACGCTCGTGGCACCCGTGACCGGATAACCTGCACCGGCACCGAATGCCGGCTCAGGTCGAACGCCGACCGTAGCGCGGGATGCCGGGCGACCAGCCGGTCGAACGCGTCGGTCAACTCTTCTTCGCGCCACGGCATCGCCACGCGGTAGCGGAAGACGTCCTTGTACATCGTCGATTCGGCACGCTCGATGCTGTGGAACAGCATGCCCAGTTGCAGCACAGTCGCGGGGAACGCATCCTCGGCATCGTGCAACGCCGCGCGGTCGATCAGCGGAAGCAATGCGAAGGGTTCGGTAACGCCTTCCGGCTTCGGCGCCGGCCGCGAACTCGACTCGGCCAGTTCGGCGACCGTGGGCCGGGCGAACAGATCCTCGATATCGAACGCGATGCCACGCTTCTCAGCCTTACTGCGCGCGACGAGAGCAAGGATCGAATCTCCGCCAACGGTGAAGAAATTGTCGTGTATACCAACGAAGTCCACGCCGAGTACCGAGGCGAACACGTCGACCAGCGCCGCTTCGGCCGGCGTACGCGGCGCGTGAGTCCGTGTTGCGGCGTCGGTAACCAGTGCAACTGTGTCGGGGTTGAACCCGGCCTGTTCGGAGATCGGTTGTGTGGCGTCACGAGCAGTCAACTCGTTGGTGCAGAGGTCGATGGCCTGCTCGGGTGAGCGTGCGATTGCCGCCAGCGCACGCATGAATGTGTTTGCATATTCGTGTGCTTGTGCGGCGGTGACGCTTTCCGGATCGCCGGTGACGCGCAGGAACAGCCGCTGGGTGCGTGGGTCGATGCCTGCGGTCGCGAGCAGCGCGAAGTTTGTTTGTTCGTGCACGTCGAAGTCGAGCAGTTGGATCCCGGTGGTTCCGGCCAGTTCGGCGAAAGGGTGGTAGTTGACGTAATTGAACACTGTGTTGAACAAGGGCCGGCCCGCATCGGATTGCATGGCCTGCAACGGGTACCGCCGATAGCGATAGCTCGCGCGCTCAAATTGGGCAATGCGTTCGACGGCGTCGAGCCACGTCGTCGGTTTGTCGTCGAGTCGGATCGGGATGGTGTTGAGGAAGAGTCCGGCGGCTACCTCGGCGCTGGCGCGACCGGGGCGCCCGTGGGTTACCAGCCCAGTCGTGACGTCCACTTCGCCCGAAAGTCTTTGCAGGATAACGTAATGCGCAGCCAGCAGCAGCGATTTCATCGGCAGGCCACGAGATTTAGCAAGTTGTCCAGCGGCATCCTGCAGCCACTGCGGTATCAGGACCGTCACTACCGGATCGGCGGTCGCCGGTGCTTCATGGGCGACGAACGGTTGCAGCGATGTCGCGCGGGATCCGGCCAAGGATTGACACCAGAACTCTTTCGCCACAGTACTTTCAAGTGCTTCTCGTTCCAGACGGACATGCTCGGCGAGCATGGTCGCCGAGTGGACCTTGGTTTCGATCGGCGGCACATCGATACCGAGGCGGAACAAGTAGTCCTGCATCAACTCCCGCATCAGGTTCGCAACACTCCAGCCGTCCAGAATCGCGTGATGGAACGCAAAGACCAGATCCACACCGTCATCGCGTACAAACGCGCGCAGGCTGTACAGGGGCGCGCAGTCGAGGTCGTAGCGGTGGGTGTGCCGGGCGGCCATATAGTCCCAGACAAACACATCGTCAGCACCGGTCACGACGTCAAACGCTGTGGCACCTGCGACCAGACAACCTGCACCGGCACCGAATATTGGCTCAGGTCGAACGAGGACCGCAGCGCGGGATGCCGCGCCACCACCCGATCGAACGCGTCGGTGAACTCCTTTCGCGCCACGGCATCGCCACGCGATAGCGGAACACGTCCTTGTACATCGTCGATTCGGCACGCTCGATGCTGTGGAACAGCATTCCGAGCTGCAGCACAGTCGCGGGGAACGCATCCTCGGCATCGTGCAGCGCCGCGCGGTCGATCAGCGGAAGCAACGCGAAGGGCTCGGTAACGCCTTCCGGCTCCGGCGCCGGCCGCGAACCGACTCGGCCAGTTCGGCGACCGTCGGCCGGGCGAACAGCTCCTCCATATCGAAAGCGATGCCACGCTTCTCCGCCTCGGTACGAACGGCGAGCGCAAGCATCGAGTCTCCGCCAACGGTGAAGAAATTGTCGTGTACACCAACGGAGTCCACGCCGAGTACCGAGGTGAACACGTCGACCAGCGCCGCCTCGGCCGGGGTACGCGGTTCGACGGCCGATCGATCCGGCGCGCCGGGCCGGGACAGCGCCCGACGATCCACCTTGCCGCTCGCCGTGAGGGGGAAGGCGTTCAATTCAACGAAGCTGGTGGGAATCATATAAGCGGGCAGCCGCTGTGCCAGGTGATCGGCGACTTGATCGACGGAGACGAACTCTCCGACGAAATAACCGATTAGGTATGTACCGTGGGTGTCCGACGACGGCTCGGCTATGACCACCGCCAATCGCACACCCGGGCACGACTCCATCACGACTTGGACCTCACCGAGGCTCACCCGATTGCCCCGGACCTTGACTTCATCATCGATGCGGCCCAGAAACTCTAGGTTGCCGTCCGCTCGCCAACGGGCGAGGTCGCCCGTCCGGTAACGCCGACCACCCGGCACGCGCTCGTCGGCGACGAAGGCGGCCGCAGTCAAATCATCACGACCTCGGTAGCCGCGGGCCAGCCCCACCCCGCCGATGTTCAGTTCACCGGGCACGCCCACG
>CAWDFT010000011.1:0-341598 GCA_963801575.1 uncultured Actinomycetota bacterium | reverse complement strand
GCGCCTACGTCAACAACGTCAGGGTGGAACGCGACGACTGGGCGCCGCAGCCGTCGGACTTTCTCCATGATCGGTGGTTGGTGCTGCGTCGCGGCAAGCGGAATGTCGCCGGCGTCGAACGGTTTGGATGACTTGCCGGGGGCGGGAATACTCTCCGCGCCGACCATGTTGATCATGCTGTCGGAGTCGACGCACGGAAGTGCGCGCGACGGGTGGAAAAGTCGAAACGCACCACCCATCAGCCCATTTGACTCCGAGTTTTCCCTCACGTAACTTGTTGAAGTCGTCGCGACGCGGTTCGCCGCTGAGCGCGACGGCGTCCCAGAGGGAAGCCCCCACTTCGGTGGGTTCCTGACCGTCCGCACTACTAGTTCTCGGCCCTGTGCCGTGCGCTGGTTGCGCGGCCGGAACGGGTGTGTTGTTTGAGAACTCAATAGTGTGTTTGGTGGTTTTTGTTTGTTGTTGTTTTTGTCTGCCTCTTTTTCCCGTTTAGGGGTGGATGTTTTTGATGCCAGTTTGTGACTGGTTTGTTTGGTCAGATTTTTCTGATTCGAATTCGCCTGACTGTTGGTTGGGTTGTTTTTGTTTGGAGAGTTTGATTCTGGCTCAGGACGAACGCTGGCGGCGTGCTTAACACATGCAAGTCGAACGGAAAGGCCCTTTCGGGGGTACTCGAGTGGCGAACGGGTGAGTAACACGTGGGTGATCTGCCCTGCACTTTGGGATAAGCCTGGGAAACTGGGTCTAATACCGGATATGACCTACTGGTCTGCATGGGTTGTGGTGGAAAGCTTTTGCGGTGTGGGATGGGCCCGCGGCCTATCAGCTTGTTGGTGGGGTGATGGCCTACCAAGGCGACGACGGGTAGCCGGCCTGAGAGGGTGACCGGCCACACTGGGACTGAGATACGGCCCAGACTCCTACGGGAGGCAGCAGTGGGGAATATTGCACAATGGGCGCAAGCCTGATGCAGCGACGCCGCGTGAGGGATGACGGCCTTCGGGTTGTAAACCTCTTTCAGTAGCGACGAAGCGCAAGTGACGGTAGGTACAGAAGAAGCACCGGCCAACTACGTGCCAGCAGCCGCGGTAATACGTAGGGTCCGAGCGTTGTCCGGAATTACTGGGCGTAAAGAGCTCGTAGGTGGTTTGTCGCGTTGTTCGTGAAAACTCACAGCTCAACTGTGGGCGTGCGGGCGATACGGGCAGACTGGAGTACTGCAGGGGAGACTGGAATTCCTGGTGTAGCGGTGGAATGCGCAGATATCAGGAGGAACACCGGTGGCGAAGGCGGGTCTCTGGGCAGTAACTGACGCTGAGGAGCGAAAGCGTGGGGAGCGAACAGGATTAGATACCCTGGTAGTCCACGCCGTAAACGGTGGGTACTAGGTGTGGGTTTCCTTCCTTGGGATCCGTGCCGTAGCTAACGCATTAAGTACCCCGCCTGGGGAGTACGGCCGCAAGGCTAAAACTCAAAGAAATTGACGGGGGCCCGCACAAGCGGCGGAGCATGTGGATTAATTCGATGCAACGCGAAGAACCTTACCTGGGTTTGACATGCACAGGACGATGCCAGAGATGGGTATTCCCTTGTGGCCTGTGTGCAGGTGGTGCATGGCTGTCGTCAGCTCGTGTCGTGAGATGTTGGGTTAAGTCCCGCAACGAGCGCAACCCTTATCTTATGTTGCCAGCGCGTAATGGCGGGGACTCGTGAGAGACTGCCGGGGTCAACTCGGAGGAAGGTGGGGATGACGTCAAGTCATCATGCCCCTTATGTCCAGGGCTTCACACATGCTACAATGGCCGGTACAAAGGGCTGCGATGCCGTGAGGTGGAGCGAATCCTTTCAAAGCCGGTCTCAGTTCGGATCGGGGTCTGCAACTCGACCCCGTGAAGTCGGAGTCGCTAGTAATCGCAGATCAGCAACGCTGCGGTGAATACGTTCCCGGGCCTTGTACACACCGCCCGTCACGTCATGAAAGTCGGTAACACCCGAAGCCGGTGGCCTAACCCCTTGTGGGAGGGAGCCGTCGAAGGTGGGATCGGCGATTGGGACGAAGTCGTAACAAGGTAGCCGTACCGGAAGGTGCGGCTGGATCACCTCCTTTCTAAGGAGCACCACGAGACTTAGGCCGGCCCGCATTGCGCGGATCACCGCGACCTGAGGCGATTCGGTGGATGGCCTCGCCTGTAGTGGGTGGGGGTCTGGTGCACAACAAACAGTGCCGGTCACGGGATCGAGAGATCGGGGGCGGCGAGGGATTGCCAGACACACTATTGGGCTTTGAGACAACAGGCCCGCTATCTCTTCGTCCCGAGTGTGGGAAACCGGAGTGGATGGCCCTGGGGTCGCCCAGGTGAGGTGTGTTGTTGCCCCGCTTTGGTGGTGGGGTGTGGTGTTTGATTTGTGGATAGTGGTTGCGAGCATCTGCACGCGAAGTGGCGCTGTCTCCCTTGTGGGGGTGGTGTTTTTTGTGTCTGGTGTGCAATTTCGATTCTTCCGAATTTTTTTGTGTTTGTGTTGTAAGTGTTTAAGGGCGCATGGTGGATGCCTTGGCACTGGGAGCCGATGAAGGACGTGGGAGGCTGCGTTATGCCTCGGGGAGCTGTCAACCGAGCGTGGATCCGAGGATGTCCGAATGGGGAAACCCGGCACGAGTGATGTCGTGTCACCCAACGCTGAATACATAGGCGTGCGGGGGGAACGCGGGGAAGTGAAACATCTCAGTACCCGTAGGAAGAGAAAACAAATGTGATTCCGTGAGTAGTGGCGAGCGAAAGCGGAGGATGGCTAAACCGTGTGCATGTGATACCCGGCGGGGGTTGTGTGTGCGGTGTTGTGGGGTCGTTTCTTCTCTCACCCGCCGGTGAGGGCGACAGTGATAAACCGTTGTGTTAGTCGAAGTGGCCTGGGATGGCCTGCCGTAGAGGGTGAGAGCCCCGTAGACGAAAACCATGTGCTCTGTCGTGAAGTGTTCCCCGAGTAGCAGCGGGCCCGTGAAATCTGCTGTGAATCTGCCGGGACCACCCGGTAAGCCTGAATACTTCCCAGTGACCGATAGCGGATTAGTACCGTGAGGGAATGGTGAAAAGTACCCCGGGAGGGGAGTGAAATAGTACCTGAAACCGTGTGCCTACAATCCGTCAGAGCCCTCCACTTTGTGGTGGGGTGATGGCGTGCCTTTTGAAGAATGAGCCTGCGAGTCAGGGACATGTCGCGAGGTTAACCCGGGTGGGGTAGCCGCAGCGAAAGCGAGTCTGAATAGGGCGTATCCACATCCGTAGGGATTGGTGTAGTGGTGTGTTCTGGACCCGAAGCGGAGTGATCTACCCATGGCCAGGGTGAAGCAGCAGTAAGATGTTGTGGAGGCCCGAACCCACTTAGGTTGAAGACTGAGGGGATGAGTTGTGGGTAGGGGTGAAAGGCCAATCAAACTCCGTGATAGCTGGTTCTCCCCGAAATGCATTTAGGTGCAGCGTTACATGTTTCTTGCCGGAGGTAGAGCTACTGGATGGCCGATGGGCCCTACTAGGTTACTGACGTCAGCCAAACTCCGAATGCCGATAAGGTCAAGTGTGGCAGTGAGACGGCGGGGGATAAGCTCCGTACGTCGAGAGGGAAACAGCCCAGATCGCCGGCTAAGGCCCCTAAGCGTGTGCTAAGTGGAAAAGGATGTGCAGTCGCGAAGACAACCAGGAGGTTGGCTTAGAAGCAGCCACCCTTGAAAGAGTGCGTAATAGCTCACTGGTCAAGTGATTGTGCGCCGATAATGTAGCGGGGCTCAAGCACACCGCCGAAGCCGCGGCAACACAGCGTGTGGTTGGGTAGGGGAGCGTCCTGCATCCGGTGAAGCCAGCGGGTGAGCCAGTGGTGGAGGGTGTGGGAGTGAGAATGCAGGCATGAGTAGCGATAAGGCAAGTGAGAACCTTGCCCGCCGAAAGACCAAGGGTTCCTGGGCCAGGCCAGTCCGCCCAGGGTGAGTCGGGACCTAAGGCGAGGCCGACAGGCGTAGTCGATGGACAACGGGTTGATATTCCCGTACCCGTGTGTGCGCGTCCCTGATGAATCAGTTCTGCTAACCACCCAAAAGGTGGCCGACCAAGTCCTTCGGGTCGTGGGGATCACCGGCTGCGTGGGACCCGGATTGGTAGTAGTCAAGCGATGGGGTGACGCAGGAAGGTAGCCGTACCAGTCAGTGGTAATACTGGGGCAAACCTGTAGGGAGACACGATAGGCAAATCCGTCGTTCGCATATTCCTGAGAGGTGATGCATAGCCGAGTGAGGCGAATTCGGTGATCCTATGCTGCCGAGAAAAGCCTCTAGCGAGCGCACACACGGCCCGTACCCCAAACCAACACAGGTGGTCAGGTAGAGAATACCGAGGCGTACGAGTGAACTATGGTTAAGGAACTCGGCAAAATGCCCCCGTAACTTCGGGAGAAGGGGGACCCCGCACCGTCATGGCCCTCGCGGCCGGCAGCGGTGGGGGGTGGCACAAACCAGTGAGAAGCGACTGTTTACTAAAAACACAGGTCCGTGCGAAGTCGCAAGACGATGTATACGGACTGACGCCTGCCCGGTGCTGGAAGGTTAAGAGGACCCGTTAACCCCTCTCGGGGGTGAAGCGGAGAATTTAAGCCCCAGTAAACGGCGGTGGTAACTATAACCATCCTAAGGTAGCGAAATTCCTTGTCGGGTAAGTTCCGACCTGCACGAATGGCGTAACGACTTCTCAGCTGTCTCAACCATAGACTCGGCGAAATTGCACTACGAGTAAAGATGCTCGTTACGCGCGGCAGGACGAAAAGACCCCGGGACCTTCACTACAACTTGGTATTGGTGCTCGATACGGTTTGTGTAGGATAGGTGGGAGACTGTGAAACATTAACGCCAGTGAGTGTGGAGTCGTTGTTGAAATACCACTCTGATCGTATTGGGCCTCTAACCTCGAACCGTATATCCGGTTCAGGGACAGTGCCTGGTGGGTAGTTTAACTGGGGCGGTTGCCTCCTAAAATGTAACGGAGGCGCCCAAAGGTTCCCTCAACCTGGACGGCAATCAGGTGTTGAGTGCAAGTGCACAAGGGAGCTTGACTGCGAGACAGACACGTCAAGCAGGGACGAAAGTCGGGACTAGTGATCCGGCACCCCCGAGTGGAAGGGGTGTCGCTCAACGGATAAAAGGTACCCCGGGGATAACAGGCTGATCTTCCCCAAGAGTCCATATCGACGGGATGGTTTGGCACCTCGATGTCGGCTCGTCGCATCCTGGGGCTGGAGCAGGTCCCAAGGGTTGGGCTGTTCGCCCATTAAAGCGGCACGCGAGCTGGGTTTAGAACGTCGTGAGACAGTTCGGTCTCTATCCGCCGCGCGCGTCAGAAGCTTGAGGAAACCTGTCCCTAGTACGAGAGGACCGGGACGGACGAACCTCTGGTCCACCAGTTGTCCCACCAGGGGCACCGCTGGATAGCCACGTTCGGACAGGATAACCGCTGAAAGCATCTAAGCGGGAAACCCCCTCCAAGACCAGGCTTCTCACCCATCAAGTGGGATAAGGCCCCCCGCAGACCACGGGATCAATAGACCAGACCTACAAACACCGCAAGGTGAACAGGGAACTGGCACTAACCGGCCGAAAACTTACCCACACCAAACCCGCAACCACACACCCGCAGTCAAACAACTGCACCCCACCACCAAACAACACTTCACCAAAAAGTGAATAAAGTTACGGCGGAAATAGCGACAGGGAAACGCCCGGACCCATCCCGAACCCGGAAGCTAAGCCTGCCAGCGCCGATGATACTACCCAACCCGGGTGGAAAAGTAGGACACCGCCGAACACACAACTAGAATCACCCCCCACAATTGCGTGGGGGGTGATTCTATATTCGAAGCCCACTGTTTGTGGAATACCATTGGAATAAGCCAGTTTTCGTCCCGAAACGATTCAGGGTAGAAAGGCATACGTGGCCCAGGACAGGCAAGGCGGCAGCGGCGAGCGGCGTCCCCGCGGTTCCTCCAACGCCGGCGGACCGCGGCGGGGACAGCAACGCCCGCGATCGACGCCGCGCTCCTCGGGCCCCAACCGTGCCCGCAACGCACAGCCCGAAACCGCGTCGGACGCCTCACCGGACCAGGGCGGCCCCACGCTGTCGCCGGACATCGAAGCCCGCCAGCTCGCCCCCGAAGTCCGCCGCGAACTCACCACTCTCGACCGCAACACCGCTGACTTCGTGGCGCGCCACCTGGTCGCGGCCGGTGAACTCCTCGACGACGATCCCGAAGGGGCTCTTGAGCATGCCCGTGCCGCCCGTGCACGCTCCGGCCGGATCGCAGCCGTCCGCGAAGCGGTCGGTATTGCCGCCTACCGCTGCGGTGACTGGTCACAGGCACTTGCCGAGCTGCGAGCCGCCCGTCGGCTCGGCAGCAAGTCTGCACTCTTGCCGCTCATCGCCGACTGCGAGCGAGGTGTCGGCCGTCCCGAGCGTGCGATCGAATTGGCCCGTAGCCCCGAGGCCGCGCAGCTCACCGGCGACGACGCTGATGAACTGCGTATCGTCGTGGCCGGCGCTCGATCCGACCTGGGACAGAACGACCAAGCCCTGGCGCTCCTGTCCACACCGCAGCTCGATCCGACACGGACGGGGCAGACCGCTGCTCGACTGTTCTACGCCTACGCTGAAACGCTGCTCGCGCTCGACAGGAAGGAAGGGGCTCTGCAGTGGTTCATCAACGCCGCCGCCGCGGACGTCGAGGGTGTGACCGACGCCGAAGAGCGGATCACGGAGCTCACCTGACGTGACAACCCTTGCGCAAGAACACGATTGCTTGCTTCTCGACCTCGATGGCACCGTGTTCCGCGGTCACGAGCCCACGCCAGGCGCCGTCGACACGCTCGCGGCCGTCACCGCGCGCACGCTGTACGTCACCAACAACGCCTCGCGCGGGCCCAGCGAGGTGGCGCAGCACCTCCGCGCCATGGGCTTCACCGCCGCGCCCGACGACGTCGTCACCAGTGCGCAGAGCGCCGCCCACCTCCTGGCGGAGCGGTTGCCTACGGGGGCGGCGGTGCTCATCGTCGGCACTGAGTCGCTTGCCGCCGAGATCAGAAACGTCGGCCTCAAACCCGTCCGGTTGTGGTCGGACGACCCCGTCGCCGTTGTCCAGGGCCATTCGCCGGAGACGGCATGGCCCGACCTGGCCGAAGCCGCCCTGGCCATCAGGGGCAACGCATTATGGGTTGCGGCCAACGTCGACCGGACACTGCCCTCCGACCGGGGACTGCTCCCCGGGAACGGCTCGATGGTCGCGGCCTTGCAGGCGGCAACCGATCGAGAGCCGACGGTCGCAGGAAAGCCGCAGCCTACCCTGCTGACAGATGCGTTGTCCCGCGGCAACTTTCGCACACCGTTGGTCGTGGGTGATCGGCTCGACACCGACATCGCCGGTGCCAACGCCGCCGGCCTGCCCAGCCTATTGGTGCTCAGCGGAGTCAGCACGGCCCGCGAAACCGTGCGCGCAGTCATCGGCGAGCGGCCCAACTACATCGCCGCGGACCTGCGCTCGCTGTATGACCGCGCCGATCTCCTCCGCGTCGGACCGCATCAGGCCTGGCGCGTCGAGATCGGCGAGGCGGCGGTGACCATTCATAACACCGGCAGCGAGCCGAGGGATTCGCTGACGGTGGTGCGGGCCACCGCCAACGCGGTGTGGAACTCGAACCTCAGCGGGCAGCCTTTCGCGATCGTCGCAGGCGACTACATCGCCCGAATGGCGCTCGAGCGGTGGTCCCTGCTGACGTCGCCCGATCGACTAGCGTGAACACCGATATGAGTACCGAACCTGACGAGATCCGCGCCCGGATCGCCGCGATGATGGCCGAGTTGCCCGACGACGACGGCACCGACTCCGCCGACGTCGACATCGACAGCATCGCCGCCCGATTGGAGGAGGCGCACGACCTGTTGGTGCATGCGCTGGAAGCGGTCGAGAAGGGCCCAGCGCCGTCAGAGACCCCGGACGGGTGACCGTAGGTGACGCGGCGCGCTCGTGTTGACGCCGAGCTGGTGCGGCGCGGGTTGGCGCGCTCGCGTCAACAGGCCGCGGAACTGATCGGCGCGGGCCGGGTCAGCATCGACGGCATGCCCGCGGCCAAACCCGCGACCGCAGTCGCATTGAGCGCGACTCTCAAGGTCGATGCGGCCGACGAACGTTCCTGGGTGTCCCGCGGCGCACACAAGCTGATCGGCGCGCTGGAGGCCTTCGGCATCTCGGCAACCGATGCGCGTTGCCTGGATGCCGGCGCCTCGACCGGCGGGTTCACCGAAGTGCTGCTGGAACGCGGTGCCCGCGAGGTGGTGGCCGTGGACGTCGGGTACGGACAGCTCGCGTGGTCGCTGCGGTTGGATGAGCGGGTGACGGTATTGGAGCGCACCAATGTGCGTGAGCTGACGCCGGAGACCATTGGCGGACCGGTCGATCTGGTGGTCGCCGATCTGTCCTTCATCTCGCTGTCGACGGTGTTGCCCGCGCTGGTTTCGTGCGCGTCGGACGGCGCCGATATCGTTCCCTTGGTGAAACCACAGTTCGAGGTCGGCAAGGATCGTGTCGGCGCGGGTGGCGTCGTCTCCGACCCGCAGCTGCGTGCGGGCGCCGTGCTCACCGTGGCCCGCCGGGCCGCCGAGCTGAACTGGCAGACCGTCGGCGTCACCGCGAGCCCGCTGCCCGGCCCGTCAGGCAACGTCGAATATTTCCTGCACCTGCGCGCTCGGCCCGATCGACCCCGCAACGATGGGGATCTCGAGCAGGCCGTGGAACGCGCCGTTGCCGAGGGGCCCCAGTGACGGCTGACCGCACGATCCTGTTGGTGGTGCACACCGGACGCGACGAGGCCACCGAGACAGCTCGCCGGGTGGAGAAGGTGTTGGGCGACAACGGTATTGGCCTCAAGGTGCTGTCCGCGGAGGCGGTCGACCGCGGGCCGGTGCACCTGGCGCCCGACGACATGCGCGCCCTCGGTGTCGATATCGAGGTCGTCGACGCCGACGAACGCGCGGCCGAAGGCTGTGAGCTGGTCCTCGTCCTCGGCGGTGACGGCACCTTCCTGCGCGCCGCGGAGCTTGCTCGCAACGTCGAGATCCCGGTGCTGGGCGTGAATCTGGGCCGCATCGGCTTCCTCGCCGAAGCCGAGGCGGATTCGATCGATACGGTGCTCGACCATGTCGTCAAGCGCGATTACCGCGTCGAGGAACGCATGACGCTCGACGTCGTCGTCCGTGCCGAGGGTCGGATCGCCGACCGCGGGTGGGCGCTCAACGAAGCCAGCCTGGAGAAGGGCCCGCGACTCGGCGTTCTTGGCGCGGTTCTCGAGGTCGACGGCCGCCCGGTTTCGGCATTCGGCTGCGACGGCGTGCTGGTGGCGACGCCGACCGGCTCCACTGCGTGGGCGTTCTCGGCGGGCGGGCCGATCGTATGGCCGGATCTGGAGGCGATCCTCGTTGTGCCCAACAATGCCCACGCCCTGTTCGCCCGGCCGATGGTCACCAGTCCCAACGCTTCGATCGCGATTGAGATCGAAGCGGACGGCCGTGACGCACTGGTGTTTTGCGACGGTCGTCGCCAGATGGTGGTGCCCGCCGGTGGCCGACTCGAGGTGACGCGCTGCGGTACGCCGTTGAAATGGGTGCGGCTGGACAGTGCCCCGTTCACCGACCGCCTGGTGCGCAAGTTCCGGCTGCCGGTCACGGGTTGGCGCGGACAGTAGTGCTCTCCGAGATCCGTATCGAGTCGCTGGGCGCGATCAGTACCGCGACCGCCGAGTTCGACCGCGGGCTGACCGTGCTGACCGGGGAGACGGGCACCGGTAAGACGATGGTGGTGACGGGTCTGCACCTGCTCGGCGGTGCGCGTGCCGACGCCACCCGGATACGGTCGGGCGCCGATCGCGCCGTTGTCGAAGGGCGTTTCAGCACAGGCGAACTCGGCGAGGGGGTGGCCGCCCAGGTCGACGAGATCCTCGACGCCTCGGGCGCGGAGCGCGACGAAGACGGCAGCGTCATCGCGGCGCGATCGGTCAGCCGCGACGGCCCGTCTCGGGCCTACCTCGGCGGCCGCAGCGTCCCTGCCAAGTCGTTGAGCACGTTCACCACCGAGCTGCTCACCCTGCACGGTCAGAACGATCAGTTGCGCCTCATGCGCGCCGACGAACAGCGTGGTGCTCTGGACCGCTTCGCCGACGTCGAGCCGTTGCTGCAGAGATATCGCAAGGTGCGTGACTCGTGGCAGGCTGCCCGGCGCGACCTGGCCGACAGAACGCAGCGGGCAAGGGAATTGGCGCAGGAGGCCGACAGGTTGAAGTTCGGCCTGGGTGAAATTGACTCCGTCGACCCGCAGCCCGGCGAGGACGACGCACTCGTCGAGGACATCCGGCGATTGTCCGAGCTGGATGCCTTGCGGGAAGCCGCTCAATCCGCGCGCGGCGTGCTGTCGGGTGCGCTCGACGAAGCCGTCGCCGGAGATCCTTCGTCGGCAGCCGACGGTGTCGGCCAGGCGAAGTCGGCGCTGGAAGCCACCGATGACTCTGCGCTGCGAGCGTTGGGCGAACGGCTCGCCGAGGCGCTGGCCGTCATCGGTGACGTGTCATCCGAGCTCGGCGACTACCTGACCGAATTACCCAGCGATGCCAGCACTTTGGAGACCAAGCTGGCCAGGCAGAGCGAACTGCGGCTGCTGACCCGCAAGTATGCCGCCGATATCGACGGTGTCCTGGCGTGGGCACGGGAGTCGCGCGAGAGGCTCGCACAGTTGGATGTGTCCGAGGAGACCCTCGCAGGGCTGGAGCGGCAGGTCGCCGAACTGGAGGTCCAGCTGGCCCAAGCCGCAAGCGAACTCACCAAGGCGCGCACGAAGTCGGCCAAGGGTCTCGCCAAGGCCGTGACCGCCGAACTTTCCGGATTGGCGATGGCTGACGCCGAGTTCACCGTCGGGGTGTCCCCGTTGACTGTCCGAGGCGATGACTCGGCGCCGATCACGCTGCCATCGGGGGCGAAAGTGCACGCGGGCTCCGACGGCGTCGACGCCGTTGAGTTCGGATTTTCCGCGCATCGAGGGACCGACGTGCTGCCGCTGAACAAGAGCGCGTCGGGCGGTGAGCTGTCCCGCGTGATGCTGGCGCTCGAGGTCGTGCTCGCCGCGTCGGCGGAAGGAACCACGATGGTCTTCGACGAGGTCGACGCCGGCGTCGGCGGGCGGGCCGCGGTCCAGATCGGACGGCGGCTGGCGCGGCTGGCCCGCACCCACCAAGTCATCGTCGTCACGCACCTACCGCAAGTCGCGGCCTACGCCGACAGCCATCTCGTCGTCGACAGCGCCGGACGCACCAAGGCCAGCGGTGTCTGCCGGCTCGATGACGACGGCCGAGTGGCCGAGCTGGCCCGCATGCTGGCCGGCCTCGGCGAATCCGACAGCGGGCGGGCCCATGCCCGCGAGCTTCTCAGCGCGGCGCAAGACGACCGCGCACAGGCCTCCTAGGCCTGTGGCAGATGTGACAAAAGCATACTTCTGAGGCTGATGTTACGGCGCGCCTCCACCTTTACTTGAGGGTTCACCGACAGAATCGCCCCATGAAGATGTCAGCGCTGCTATCACGAAATGCCAGCTCACGGCCGGGCATCACCGGCACGGCCCGGGTGGACCGCGACATCGATCGGCTGTTGCAGCGTGTCGGACCCGGAGACATCGCGGTGATCGACGCGCTGGACTTGGACCGCATCACCGCGGACGCGCTGGTCGAAGCCCGAATCGCGGCCGTGGTCAACGCGTCGCCGTCGATATCCGGGCGGTACCCCAACCTGGGGCCCGAGGTGCTGGTCAACAACGGCGTCACCTTGATCGACGAGACCGGCACCGAGGTATTCAAACGCGTCAAGGACGGCGCCCGGGTCCGGCTCTACGACGGCGACGTGTACGCCGGCGACCGCATGCTCGTCCATGGCACCGAGCGGACCGACCACGAGATCCGCGAGCTGATGCACGCGGCCAAGAGCGGTCTGGTCGCCCACCTGGAGGCATTCGCGGGCAACACCATCGAGTTCATCCGCAGTGAGAGCCCTCTGCTCATCGACGGCATCGGCATTCCCGACATCGACGTCGACCTCAATCGCCGCCACGTCGTCGTCGTGGCCGAGGAGCCCGACGCCGCCTACGACCTGAAGGCCCTCAAACCCTTCATCAAGGAGTACCAGCCGGTGCTCATCGGCGTCGGCAGTGGTGCGGACGTGCTGCGCAAGGCCGGATATCGGCCGCAGCTCATCGTCGGCGATCCGGAACGCATCAGCGCCGAGGTGTTGCAGTGCGGTGCACAGGTGGTGCTGCCCGCCGACGCCGACGGGCACGCGGCCGGCCTCGAGCGCATCCAAGACCTCGGAGTCGGGGCGATGACGTTCCCGGCGGCGGGATCGGCTGCCGACCTCGCGCTGCTACTGGCCGACCACCACGGGGCGTCGCTGATCGTCACCGCCGGTCACACCGCAAGCATCGAAGAGTTCTTCGACCGGTCACGCCAGCACAGCAACCCGTCGACATTCCTGACCCGGCTCAAGGTGGGCGAGAAGTTGGTGGACGCCAAGGCTGTCGCGACCCTGTACCGAAGCAGGATCTCCGGAGGCGCCATCGCGATGCTGGTGCTGGCGATGTTGGTCGCCGTCATCGTCGCGCTGTGGGTGTCGCGGGCGGACGGCGCGCTGCTCGACTGGGTAGCCGACTACTGGAACCGGTTCACGCTGTGGTTCCAGGGCTGGGTCACCTAGGGGTTGTGACGCGTTGATATCTCTACGCACACATGCGATTTCGCTTGCCGCAGTTTTTCTTGCGCTCGCCATAGGCGTGGCACTGGGTTCCGGCCTGCTGTCCAACACCGTTCTGTCCGGCCTGCGCGACGACAAGCACGAGCTGCAGAACCAGATCAACGGGCTCATCGACCAGAAGAATGCCCTCAACGAAAAGCTCAGTGCCGCAGAAGAATTTCGACGCGCAGATGTCGCCGCGGATTCTCCGGGACACGATGTCGGACAAGTCCGTCGTGCTGTTCCGTACGCCGGACGCAGAAGACAATGACGTCGAGGCGCTGACCCGGATCGTCGACCAGGCCGGCGGCACCGTCACCGGGACGATGGCGCTGACCCACGAGTTCGTCGACGCCAACTCCGCGGAGAAGCTGCGTTCGGTGGTGAATTCGCCGATCGTGCCCGCCGGGGCCCAGCTGAGCACCAAGTCGGTCGACCAAGGTTCGCAGGCCGGCGACCTGCTGGGCATCACGCTGCTGATCAACAGCGACCCCAAGGCCCCGCCAGTGAATGACCAGCAGCGAGACGCCGTGCTGGCCGCGTTGCGTGACACCGGCTTCCTGACGTACGGGACCGAACGGGTCGGCGCGGCCAACACCGCCCTGATCGTCACCGGCGCCGGACTCGGCGACGACGCCGGGAACAAAGGCGCAACGGTCGCCCGCTTCGCCGCCGGACTGGCTCCGCACGGGGCCGGCACCGTGATCGCCGGCCGCGACGGATCCGCCTCCGGGACCGCCGCCGTGGCGGTGACCAGGGCCGACGCCGGGCTGACGGCCGCGGTCAGCACAGTCGACGACGTCGACTTCGAGTCCGGCCGGATCACCACCGTGCTGGCCCTACAGAATCTGATCAGCGGAGGGCGGCCCGGCCAGTACGGCATCGGGCAGGGCGCAACGTCGGTAACAATCCCGCAATAGCCAACCGTCGGCGTGTTAGCGACGCCTTGTCGGGGTCGGTGTTAGGGTGAGATTCCGTGGGTCGGCAGGCCCCAAGCTAGGAATCACCTAGAAAAGTAAGCCCTGCCCGTCGTCACGGAGGTTGCTCTTGCCAGCATTACGCAAGCACCCGCAAGCCGCGACCAAGCACCTCTTCGTCAGTGGCGGCGTGGTTTCTTCGCTCGGCAAAGGCCTCACCGCGTCCAGTCTCGGTCAGCTGCTGACCGCGCGGGGCTTGCAGGTGACGATGCAGAAACTCGACCCGTACCTCAACGTCGACCCGGGCACCATGAACCCTTTCCAGCACGGTGAGGTGTTCGTCACCGAGGACGGAGCCGAGACCGACCTCGACGTCGGGCACTACGAGCGTTTCCTGGATCGCAACCTTTCCGGGTCGGCGAATGTGACGACCGGTCAGGTGTATTCGTCGGTGATCGCCAAGGAGCGCCGCGGCGAGTATCTCGGTGACACCGTTCAGGTGATCCCGCACATCACCGACGAGATCAAGAGCCGCATCCTGGCGATGGCCGAGCCCGATGCCGACGGCAGCCGGCCCGACGTGGTGATCACCGAGATCGGCGGCACGGTGGGCGACATCGAGTCCCTGCCGTTCCTGGAGGCCGCACGCCAGGTGCGCCACGAGGTCGGCCGGGAGAACTGTTTCTTCCTGCACTGTCTCGCTGGTGCCGTACATGGCGCCGTCCGGTGAGCTCAAGACCAAACCCACGCAGCACTCGGTGGCCGCGCTGCGCAGCATCGGTATCACTCCCGACGCGCTGATCCTGCGCTGCGACCGCGACGTGCCCGAACCGTTGAAGAACAAGATCGCCCTGATGTGCGACGTCGACATCGACGGCGTGATCTCCACCCCGGACGCGCCGTCGATCTACGACATCCCGAAGGTGCTGCACCGCGAGGAACTCGACGCCTATGTGGTGCGGAGGCTGAATCTGCCCTTCCGCGACGTCGACTGGACGGAGTGGGACGACCTGCTGCGCCGGGTGCACGAACCGAAGGAGACCGTGCGAATCGCTCTGGTGGGCAAGTACGTCGACCTCTCCGATGCGTACCTGTCGGTGGCCGAGGCGCTGCGTGCGGGCGGCTTCGAGCACCGCGCCAAGGTCGAGATGCGCTGGGTGGCCTCCGACGACTGCGAAACCGACAGTGGTGCCGCCGCCGTGCTCAGCGACGTGCACGGCGTGCTGATTCCCGGCGGCTTCGGCATCCGCGGCATCGAGGGCAAGATCGGCGCGATCCGCCATGCGCGTCAGCGCGGTCTGCCGGTGCTCGGTCTCTGCCTCGGGTCTGCAGTGCATCGTCATCGAGGCGGCGCGATCGGTGGGACTGACCGAGGCGAACTCGGCCGAATTCGACCCGGACACCCCGGATCCGGTGATCTCCACGATGGCCGATCAGCGTGACGCGGTCGCCGGCGAGGCCGACCTGGGCGGCACGATGCGGCTCGGTGCCTATCCCGGCCGTGCTCGAGCCGGGTTCGATTGTGGCCGAGGCCTATCGGGGCGACCGAGGTCTCCGAGCGGCACCGGCACCGCTACGAGGTCAACAACGCCTACCGCGACCAGATCGCCGAGAGCGGGCTGCGGTTCTCCGGCACCTCGCCCGACGGTCACCTGGTCGAGTTCGTCGAATACCCGCCCGACGTCCACCCGTTCCTGGTCGGCACCCAGGCCCATCCGGAGCTGAAGAGCCGGCCCACCCGCCCGCATCCGCTGTTCGTCGCGTTCATCGGCGCGGCGATCGACTACAAGGCCGCCGAGCGGCTGCCGGTGGAGATTCCCGAGCAGCATCCGAACGGCAGCCGAACATCCGGACAACGTGCGGGCAGCTGCTCCGAGCATGACTCCAGAGCACTCAACTCCGTGGCTGAGCACGATTTCGAGACCGTCTCCTCCGAAACCGTCTATCGCGGAAACATTCTCGCGCTGCGCACCGACAGGTCCGGATGCCCGGCGGCAACATCGCCACGCGCGAAGTCGTCGAGCACTACGGCGCGGTGGCCGTCGCTGGCGATCGACGATGACGACAACGTCGCATGGTCTACCAGTACCGACATCCGTTGGGCCGGCGGCTGTGGGAGCTGCCCGCCGGGCTGCTCGACGACCCGGTGGTGAGCCACCGCACTCACCGCTGCGCGCGAACTGAAGGAAGAGGCCGGGCTGTCAGCGCCAGCAGCTGGCGGGTGCTGGTCGACCTCGTCGTCCGCGCCGGGCTTCAGCGACGAGAGCGTGCGGGTCTACCTCGCCACCGGCTCTGACCGATGTCGGCCGGCCCGATGGTCACGACGAGGAAGCCGACCTGGTGGTGCAATGGTTTCCGCTCGACGATGCCGTGCGGATGGTGCTCGCCGGTGAGATCGTCAACTCCATTGCGGTGGCGGGAATTCTGGCCGCACAGGCGGTGCGTGGCGACATCGACTCGCTGCGACCGGTCGACGCACCGTGGATCGACAAGCCGACCTCGTTCGTGCACGGAAGGGACACGCATGACGACGTCGTCTCCTCTTCGCGCAAGCGGTCCCCCTTGCACGCGGGGAGGTGCCCCCACATCGACGTTCCGGCCGGCGCTCGACGACCAACTGCAGGGCTACCTCGATCACCTGACGATCGAGCGCGGGGTTGCGGCCAACACGTTGAGCTCCTATCGGCGCGATCTGCGCCGCTACACCGAGCACCTGCGCCCAGCGCGGTATCGACGAACTGCAAAAGGTCACCGAGACCGACGTCAGCGACTTTCTGGTGGCGCTGCGCCGCGGCGACCCCGATGCCGGGGCGGCACCGCTGTCGGCGGTGTCGGCGGCGCGCGCGCTGATCGCGGTCCGCGGGTTGCACCGCTTCGCCGCGGCCGAAGGGCTCACCGAACTCGACGTGGCCCGCGCGGTCAAGCCGCCGACGCCGAGCCGGCGGCTGCCCAAGAGCCTGACCATCGACGAGGTGCTCGCCCTGCTGGAAGGCGCGGGCGGTGACAGTGACGCGGACGGCCCGTTGACTCTGCGCAATCGGGCGCTGCTCGAGGTGCTCTATTCCACCGGCGCGCGGATCTCCGAAGCGGTCGGCCTCGACGTCGACGACATCGACACCCACGCCCGCTCGGTGTTGTTGCGCGGCAAGGGCGGAAAGCAGCGGCTGGTGCCGATCGGTCGTCCTGCGGTGACGGCGCTGGACGCCTACCTGGTGCGCGGGCGCCCGGACCTGGCCCGGCGCGGCAAGGGCACGCCGGCGATCTTCCTCAACGCTCGCGGCGGGCGCCTGTCGCGGCAAAGCGCGTGGCAGGTACTGCAGGACGCCGCCGAACGGGCCGGCATCACCGCCGCGGTGTCGCCGCACACCCTGCGCCACTCCTTCGCCACCCATCTGCTCGACGGCGGCGCAGACGTCCGCGTGGTCCAGGAACTGCTCGGCCACGCGTCGGTCACCACCACGCAGATCTACACACTCGTCACCGTGCACGCCCTGCGGGAGGTCTGGGCGGGCGCCCATCCGCGGGCACGCTAGGAGCTGTCGCCGCCCAGATACTCCGACTCCAGCACCAGGTCGGCGACCAGCGTCTGGTACTCGGCGTGGGTCTTGTGCTCGACGGTGTCCCACAGCTTGCCCTGCTGCTGCTTCATGTACTCGCGATACTTCGGTGCACCGGGGATGCGGACGTTGTCGGCGACCACGATCGAGCCGCGGCGCAGCCAGCCGCGGTCCAGGATGCTCTGCAGATCCGGCAGGTAGGAGCTCTTGTCGTGGTCGATGAACAGCAGGTCGAGGTCGCCTGCGTTGAATCCGTGCCCGGCAAGGGCGTCGAGGGTGCGACCACCATCGCCGATGGTTCCGACCACGCAGGTGATGCGGTCGTCGACACCGGCGTGCGCCCAAACGCGTCGGGCGATGTCCGCGTTGGCCTCGGCCAGTTCGACGGAGAACACCTTGGCGGTCGGCGCCGCCCTGGCGATGCGCAGGGAGCCGTAGCCGCAGTAGGTGCCGAGTTCGAGGGCCAGCGCCGGGTCGGCGCGGCGGACGGCGGCGTCGAGCAGCTCGCCTTTTTCGTCGCCAACGTTGATCAGGAACGACTTCTCGTAGGCGAATTTGTCAATGGTCGCGATGACGTCGTCGAGATCGCCCTTCCGCGCGTTGGCGATCACGTAGTCGGCTGCCGCGGCCTCACGCCCGTCGCCGATCTGGCCGGTAGTCGAGATATTGCGCGCACCGACCGCCAGGCGAAGGAACGACCAACGCAGCAGTGGTATCCGCTGCTTCAAGCTCATGGATGCCAGACTAGATCCGTGCGGAGCCGAATCGGCGGGTACCTTGCAGCGGGTCTGCCCGTCAAGGCCCGTTAACCCCGTTAAACTTTCCCGGATGTTCGCCATGGCCCTGAGTTGTCTGACCACCGACGGTGGGGCATGAGCGACCACGAGGACGCGCGCCGAGGTGGGTCTGACCGGCCGCGCGCCGCGGACCATTCCCGAGCCCAAGCCAAAGAGCGTGCACGGGCCGGCCAAGGTCATCGCGATGTGCAACCAGAAGGGCGGCGTCGGCAAGACCACCTCGACCATCAACCTGGGCGCCAGCCTCGCCGAATACGGCCGACGGGTGTTGCTGGTCGACCTCGACCCGCAGGGCGCCCTGTCGGCCGGGCTCGGGGTTCCGCACTACGAGCTGGACCACACCATCCACAACCTGCTGGTAGAGCCGCGGGTGCCCATCGACGACGTCCTCATGCACACCCGCGTCCCCCACATGGACCTGGTTCCGAGCAACATCGACTTGTCGGCCGCGGAAATCCAGCTGGTCAACGAGGTCGGTCGCGAACAGTCGCTGGCCCGCGCGCTGTATCCGGTGCTGGACCGATACGACTACGTACTGATCGACTGCCAGCCGTCGCTCGGCCTGCTCACCGTGAACGGGTTGGCCTGCGCGGACGGCGTCATCATCCCGACCGAGTGTGAGTACTTCTCGCTGCGCGGACTGGCGCTGCTGACCGACACCGTCGACAAGGTGCACGACCGGCTGAATCCCCGGCTGAGCATCAGTGGCATTCTGATCACCCGTTATGACCCGCGCACCGTCAACGCCCGCGAAGTGATGGCTCGGGTCCTGGAACGGTTCGGCGACCTGGTGTTCGACACCGTGATCACCCGCACGGTGCGCTTCCCGGAGACCAGCGTCGCGGGGGAGCCGATCACCACCTGGGCGCCGAAATCCGCTGGCGCCCAGGCATATCGCTCGTTGGCCCGCGAGGTCATCGACCGGTTCGGTTCGTGAACACCCAGACACAGCCGGCGGAGTCGCATCAGACAGGCTTCCAGGTCCGGCTGAGCAATTTCGAGGGCCCGTTCGACCTGCTGTTGCAGCTGATCTTCGCGCATCGCCTCGACGTCACCGAAGTGGCGCTGCACCAGGTGACCGACGAATTCATCGCTTACACCAAGGCGATCGGCCCTCAGCTTGAACTGGACGAGACGACCGCGTTCCTGGTGATCGCGGCCACCCTGCTGGATCTCAAGGCGGCCCGCCTGCTGCCCGCCGGCGAGATCCACGACGAGGAAGACCTGGCGCTGCTGGAGGTACGGGACCTGCTCTTCGCCCGCCTGCTGCAGTACCGGGCGTTCAAGCACGTCGCGGTGATGTTCGCCGAGCTCGAGGCCGCCGCGCTGCGCAGCTATCCGCGCTCGGTGTCACTGGAGGACCGTTACGAAGACCTGCTGCCCGAAGCGATGCTGGGAGTCGACGCCCAGATGTTCGCCGAGATCGCGGCGAGCGCGTTCCGGCCACGGCCCGTGCCGATCGTGGCCACCGAGCATCTGCACGAGTTCATGGTGTCGGTGCCCGAACAGGCCGCGCAGCTGCTCGCGGAACTGGAACGCCGCGGGCAGGGGCAGTGGGCCACCTTCTCGGAGCTGGTCGCCGACTGCCGCGAGCCGATCCTGATCGTGGGCCGGTTCCTGGCGCTGCTCGAGTTGTATCGGGCACGAGCGGTAGCATTTGATCAATCAGAAGCGCTTGGTGTGCTCCAGATTTCGTGGACTGGAGATCGGCCATCCAGCGAAGTGATAACGGCCGCTGAGACGGTGGAAGAGCCAACCGATGACTGACAACATTCCCGATCCGCTGACTGATGAAGTTGCGGATCAGATGAGCGACGACATCCCGGATCTCGATCTGGGCATCGAGGTCGCCACACCGCCGGAGCTCGAGGATGCCGAACTCGGTGCGGTGCTCGAGGCGCTGCTACTGGTGGTCGACACTCCGGTGACCGTCGATGCGCTGGCTGCGGCGATCGTGCAGCCGGCCTACCGGGTGGCCGCCAAGCTTGCGCTGATGGCCGAGGAACTGGCCGCCCGGGAGAGCGGCATCGATCTGCGTGAAGCAGGTGGCGGGTGGCGGATGTACACCAGGGCCCAGTACGCCCCGTACGTGGAGAAGCTGTTGCTTGACGGCGCCCGATCGAAGCTGACCCGCGCCGCACTGGAAACGTTGGCGGTGGTGGCGTACCGACAGCCGGTGACCCGGGCCCGGGTGAGCGCGGTTCGCGGCGTGAATGTGGACGCGGTGATGCGGACGCTGCTGGCTCGGGGCCTGATCACCGAGGCCGGCACCGACCCCGACACCGGCGCCATCACGTTCGCGACGACGGAGCTGTTCCTGGAACGACTCGGACTGTCGTCGCTGACCGACCTTCCCGACATCGCCCCGCTGCTGCCCGACGTCGACGTGATCGATGATTTGAGCGAAACATTGGGCGACGAACCACGTTTCATCAAGCTCAGTTCACCGCCCGCCGGCGATGACCACCCGATATCCTTCGACGTGGACAAAGACTGAGATGGCCGATCCCGAGGGTGTGCGGCTGCAGAAAGTGTTGTCGCAGGCCGGGATTGCGTCGCGGCGCGTCGCGGAGAAGATGATCGTCGATGGCCGCGTCGATGTCGATGGCCAAGTGGTGACCGAGCTCGGTACCCGGGTGGACCCCGACGTGTCGGTGATCCGCGTCGACGGGGCGCGGGTGATGGTCGACGACACCCTGGTTCATCTGGCGCTGAACAAGCCGCGCGGCATGCACTCGACGATGTCCGACGACCGCGGCAGGCCGTGTATCGGTGATCTGGTCGAGCACCGAGTCCGCGGCAACAAGAAGCTCTTTCACGTCGGCCGTCTCGACGCCGACACCGAAGGCCTGATGTTGCTGACCAACGACGGCGAGTTGGCCCACCGGCTGATGCACCCTTCCTTCGAAGTGCCGAAGACGTATCTGGCGACGGTGACCGGCTCGGTACCGCACGGCCTGGGCCGCAAGCTGCGCGCCGGGATCGAACTGGACGACGGTCCGGCGCGCGTCGACGACTTCGCGGTGGTGGACGCCGTGCCGGGCAAGACGATGGTGCGGGTCACGCTGCACGAAGGCCGCAAGCGGATCGTCCGTCGGTTGCTCGCCGCGGTCGGGTTTCCGGTTCAGGAGTTGGTGCGCACCGATATCGGGGCGGTTTCGCTGGAAAACCAGCGTCCCGGCAGTATCCGGGTGTTGAGCCGCAAGGAGATCGGTGACCTGTACAAGGCGGTGGGTCTGTGACCGGCTCCCTGGTGATCGCGATCGACGGCCCGGCGGGAACCGGAAAGTCCTCGGTGTCAAAAGGTTTGGCGCGCAGCCTTGGGGCGCGCTACCTGGACACCGGAGCGATGTACCGGATCGTGACGCTGGCAGTGCTCCGCGCGGGAGTTGATCTAGGTGACACGCCCTCTATCGAATCGGCCGCAGCGGACGTCCCGCTATCGGTCGGCTATGACCCCGACGAGGACCGGGCTTACCTTGATGCCGAAGACGTTTCGGCCGAGATTCGTGGCGACGAGGTGACCAAGGCGGTCTCTGCGGTGTCGGCAGTGCCCGCCGTTCGGGCCCGTTTGGTCGGGTTGCAGCGGGAACTGACTGCCGGTCCGGGCAGTGTCGTCGTCGAGGGGCGTGACATCGGCACCGTTGTGCTGCCGGACGCCGACGTCAAGATCTTCTTGACCGCGTCGGCGGAAGAGCGGGCGCGTCGGCGCAACGACCAGAACATCGCCAACGGTCTTGGTGACGACTACGAAGCCGTGCTGGCCGACGTGGAGCGCCGCGACCACCTCGACTCGACCCGCGCGGTGTCACCGCTGCGCGCCGCCGATGATGCCCTCGTGGTCGACACCAGCGACATGTCCGAGTCTGAAGTGATCGCCCACCTGATGGCACTCGTCGAGCAGCGCGCGGGTGCGCCGCGATGAGTGCTTCTGACTCCGATGGCACCTGGGTCGACGAAAGCGATTGGGAGCTGGTCGATTCGGAGGCCGGCGAGGATGTAGCCGCGGAGGCCACGGGTCCACCCCCGGTCGTCGCGGTAGTCGGGCGCCCCAACGTGGGCAAGTCGACGTTGGTCAACCGCATTCTCGGACGCCGCGAGGCGGTGGTGCAGGACGTTCCGGGCGTGACGCGCGACCGTGTGTCCTACGACGCGAACTGGGCGGGGCGCCGGTTCTTCGTGCAGGACACCGGTGGCTGGGAGCCTGACGCGAAGGGATTGCAACAGCTGGTGGCCGAGCAGGCGTCGGTGGCGATGCGAACCGCCGACGCGATCATCCTGGTGGTCGACGCTGTCGTGGGCGCGACGGCGGGCGACGAGGCGGCGGCGCGGATGCTGCGCCGGTCGGGTAAACCGGTGTTCCTTGCGGCCAACAAGGTGGACACCGAACGCGGAGAGGCCGACGCTTCGGAGTTGTGGTCGCTGGGGCTGGGGGAGCCGCACCCGATCAGCGCGATGCACGGCCGGGGAGTGGCCGATCTGCTCGACCATGTCGTCGGGTCCCTGCCCGCCGTGTCCGAGGTCGGCGCCGGCGGTGGTGGGCCGCGGCGGGTAGCGCTGGTGGGCAAGCCGAACGTCGGGAAGAGTTCCCTGCTGAACAAGCTGGCCGGCGACGAGCGGGCAGTGGTGCACGACGTGGCCGGCACCACCGTCGACCCGGTGGACTCACTGATCGAATTGGGCGGCAAGACTTGGCGTTTCGTCGACACGGCGGGGCTGCGTCGCAAGGTCGGCCAGGCCAGCGGGCATGAGTTCTACGCATCGGTGCGAACGCACGGTGCGATCGACGCGGCCGAAGTGGTCATCGTGCTGATCGATGCCTCGCAGTCTCTGACCGAGCAGGACCAACGGGTGCTGTCGATGGTCATTGAGGCGGGCCGGGCACTGGTGTTGGCGTTCAACAAGTGGGATCTCGTCGATGAGGACCGCCGCTACGATCTTGGCCGCGAGATCGAACGCGAGCTGGCTCAGTTGCAGTGGGCTCCGCGGGTCAACATCTCGGCCAAGACCGGACGGGCGGTGCAGAAGCTGGTACCCGCGCTGGAGACGGCCCTGGAGTCGTGGGACAAACGGATCTCGACGGGCAGGCTCAACACGTTTCTCAAGGAGGTCGTGGCGGCCACGCCGCCACCGGTGCGGGGCGGCAAGCAGCCCCGGATCTTGTTCGCCACCCAGGCCACCACCCGACCGCCGACGTTCGTGTTATTCACCTCCGGGTTCTTGGAAGCCGGGTATCGCCGGTTCCTGGAGCGGCGGCTGCGTGAGACCTTCGGGTTCGAGGGCAGCCCGATCCGGATCAACGTGCGGGTGCGCGAGAAGAGGGGCGCGCGCTCTCGATAGGTTGACCAGGTGCCCGTCGTCGACATGATCCTGATCGCGTTGGCGGGCGTCGCGGCCGGCGCCATCAACGCCATCGTCGGGTCGGGCACCCTGGTGACGTTTCCCACGCTGGTCGCGCTCGGCTACCCGCCGGTGACGTCGACGATGTCGAACGCGATCGGATTGGTCGCGGGCAGCGTATCGGGCACGTGGGGATACCGGCGCGAGCTGCGCGGCCAGTGGAACCGGCTGCGCTGGCAGATGCCGGCATCGTTCCTCGGCGCCGGAGTCGGTGCCTGGCTGCTGCTGCACCTGCCGGAGAAGGTGTTCACCCAGATCGTCCCGGTGCTGTTGGTCGGGGCACTGATTCTGGTGGTGATCGGGCCCCGGATTCAGGACTGGGCGCGCCGACGTGCCGAAGAGGACGGGCCGTTTGGCCGAGCATATTTCACCCAGGCGGATGGCGGCGTTGGTGCTGGCGACCTTCGCGATCGGGATCTACGGCGGGTACTTCACCGCCGCACAGGGGATCCTGCTGATGGCCGCGATGGGGGCCCTGCTGCCCGAGGACATGCAGCGGATGAACGCCGCGAAGAACCTGCTGTCGCTGATCGTGAACGTCGTCGCCGCGGTGGCCTACACGCTGGTCGCATTCGACCGGATCAGCTGGCCGGCAGCGGGTTTGATCGCGCTGGGGTCGTTGGTGGGCGGGTTCCTCGGCGCGCACTACGGTCGACGGCTGTCCCCGAACGCGCTGCGCGCGTTCATCGTCGTGGTCGGCCTGATCGGGCTGTATCGGCTGCTGACCATTTAGGGTGGGCGCGGCCGTCTGCGGTAGAGTTTCGACCTGCTGCCGGCGATGTCGGGCGGCGGCGGGCTGTGGCGCAGTTTGGTAGCGCACTACACTGGGGGTGTAGGGGTCGCAGGTTCAAATCCTGTCAGCCCGACACAACATAACCGTACGTCAGAGCTATATTTGGTTGGCATCGGCAAATCAAATCGCATACCCGTCGGGGGTAGGTAGCGCAACGGATGTTTGCACACAGTCCGAGCACCCCACTCAGGGTCAAGGTCCGGATTCCTGCAACCTTGCCGCGTGTCATGGCTGTGCGCTTCTCCGGCGACAATCTGCGAGGAGTTCAACCGCTTCCTCGATCGGGGCTTGGTCATCGGGACCTTCGATGAACCAAATCTGGGATATTTCTCGGAGTTGGCCTAACAACCGATCGGGCAGCACACCGATCACACGTAACGAGGTGTGCATGAAACCCGGGATGCTTTAGTTACGCTGAACGCACTGTCAGAAGCGAATGCTCAGTCCCGACCTCGGAGTGCCTGTGAAACTGCCCAAGACGCTCGCGACCGTCGCGGTGCAACTTGGATCGGCGCTCCTGGCCCTGCTGCTCGCTGTGCCCGCGGCGGCGGACCCTGCGACGTCCCCCGCCGGCCAGTCCACGCAGTGGATCGTCGTCGGTGTGCCCGCCGCAAACGCGACAACAGGAACCCTCACCGCCTTCCAGCGGGTCGGTCAGGAATGGAAGGTGTTCCTGGGACCGACGCCCGCCAAGGTAGGCGAACTCGGTGTCGGCGCCCCCGCTGACGGCGTCTACCGCACTCCGGTGGGAACGTTCACGTTCGACCAGGCCTTCGGCCGCCAGCCCAATCCCGGCACCAAGATGCCTTACTTCCAGGCCACCGACCAAGACTGGTGGGACGAGGACGCCAAATCACCGACGTACAACACCCACGTGCGTTCAGCCAACAGTCCGTCGTCAATCACGGAGAACCTCTACGACTCCGGCCCCGTCTACGACTACGCCGTCAACATCGCGGTGAACCCGCAACGGATCCCAGGGAAGGTGTCTGGGATTTTTCTCCACGTGACCGATGGGAATCCCACCTGGGGATGTGTGGCCATCGGCCGCGACGAAATGCGCTCTGTGCTGACCTGGCTCGACCCTGCCGCATCCCCGCAGATCACGATCGGCGTCGGAGACCCGTCGCTGCTCCCAACCAGGTCGTGACCTGGAGGGATACGCTTACGAGTCGTGACGCGATCCGTTTCACGACGCGAAGTCCTCAAAATAGACATGGGCGTACACCCGCAACATCATCGCGGGGTCGTGGCCGAGCCACTTGGCCGTCGCCGCCACCGTGGTTCGGTTGTCGAGCATCATCGTCGCGGCGGTGTGCCGGGTGTCGTGCAACCGGTTCACGGGCACGCCCGCCGCCTTCCAGTGGCGGGCGAACGTCTTGAAGTACGTCTCGGGCCTGATCGGTGAGCCGTCCTCGTTGACGACAATCAGTTCGCCGCCACTGGATGTCGTCTTGTAGTGCCGAACACCCGTTCGTCGGTGTCCCGCCAGTGTCCCAAGACAGGCGCGAACAGACCGGACAGGATGACACAGATCGGACAAACGGCGCGCCGCTGACCTGGACGTATTGGACGCAGTAGAACCCTGGTTCACACTGTCCGGTTCCCTGGGGGTCAAGTGGTCCCGATTTCAAATCTGCTGTGGAGGATGGCCAGCGCGAAACGGATTCTCTACCCGCACGCCGGCGTAGTCTTCGCCGTCGCTTAGGTCCTCGGAGAGCACGACATCACAACCAAGAGAGCGGCTAGCTTCGAGGATCGCGGCATCCCAGTACGACACGCCAAAGCGCCCATGCGTCGCAAAGGCAGCCAGCATTAGCTCGGATGTGATTGTGACGACGGGAAACCGCATGAACGACTCGACCAGCGCGACGGCCTGCTCATGGGTCAGCGGATCAGGCCGACTTTTGCGCGTCGCCTGGACGTAGAACTCCTGCAGAACCTGAACAGACAAGGCCAGGTCCCGGGCGGCCATAATTTCGTTTGCGCGCTTCGCCTTGTCCCGCTCCTCTGGATCGCGCGAAATCGCGTAGAGCAGGACGTTGGTGTCAATGAACCGCACGGTCGTGAAGCTCGTCGCGGCTCAGGCGGTCCCGCGCGCGGAAGCGGCGGATTTCACTCTGGACCCCCCGCTGCTTCGCCTCAAGTCGGGAGAACTCCGCCTCCCGTTCGGACAGTGAGGTCAGGAATTCAGCAACGAGGCCGCTCACGGACTTACCGAGCTCTGCAGCCCGGATCCTCGCGCGGCGGTACACGTCGTCGGACACCGAAACGGTAATGTTCTTCACAGGTTCACAGTATCACAGTTATTGTGGTTTATGGCATCGTTCTTGCGGCCATGCCCGGTGGACAGCACCCGCACCCGGGTAGCGAGTTTGGCCGGCACGTCGATGTCCTGCACGCCATCCTCGGCCAGCCGCGCGGTCAGCGGCGCACCCACACCCGAGGCTCCCTCAATCGCCCACAGGCCAGCCGGCCAGCTGCGCGCGAAGCGGCGCAACGATCGATACCCGTCGCGGCTGACCGGCACCCGGATAGTTGCCAGCGGTTGCAGCGACTCATCGACGGCTGCGGCTGCCGAAATCTGTTTTGCGCGTTTCCGAAGTTGGCGCAGGTAATGTTCTCGAGGCCGTTCGCGGTTTTCGAACCTCGGCCCGACGAGCTCGCCGCGGGGGCGTCGGTGCGGGGAGGTGTTCATTGGCCAGATTCAACACTGCGTCGATGTTGCCCTGCTGACGGGCGACGTGACGGACATTGTGCACGTATCACTCGCTCTCGCATAGGGTTCGGCGGTCCAGGAGGCTTGCCGTCGGTTTGGCACGTCCGGACCGGCGATCGAGCGGCGATGGGAGCTCGGCGTGAAGTCATTGCTGGCTGGATTCCGGTGGGCCGGTTGATGCCAGCCAAAATCCACCGGGTCGCGCTGCTATTCGCGTTCGCCTTCGCCGTGATGGCGGACCCGGTGTCCTCGGTCGCCTATGCGATCGAAGCGGCCCTTCGTGCGTTGCACGGCGACCTCGCGTTGCTGCTACCCACGATGGCTCTCGTCGTCGCGATCATCGTCGTCGTGATCATCAACTATCACCAGATAGTCGGCCGTTATCCGCAAGGTGGTGGCGCCGCTGCGGCCGCCGCCGACGCATTCGGCGAAGCCAGCGCATTCATCCCCATCGGAGCACTGATCGTCGACTTCGTCCTCACTATCGCGATCAGTTGCGCCGCGGCCGCCTCTGCGGTAATCGCGTTCTTTCCCAGCCTTGCGGATCTACGTCCCCTGATTGCTCTACTGCTGGTTGCCGGCGTCGCTGCCGGCACGTGGTTCGGCCATCGGGGCCGCACCGTGTTTGCGGTGATGACCGTTGCATTCGTCGTCCTCACCGTGGTCGTACTCATCCGCGGGCTCTTCCTCACGCCGCTGTCAGGTCCGCCCGTCAATGCCGCCCCGGGGCATGCTCCACCCTTGGCGGTCGCACTCGCATTCCCGGTAGCCATGGCGCTCGCCACGGGTATCGAGGCCCCGTCGTCGGCGATCGCACAGCTCGGGCAGCTCGACGATCCCGGCCGCCGCATATTCGGTCGGATTACGTTGTGGCTCACGCTGATCATCGTCGGCACCCTGACCCTGGGCCTGACTGCCGAACTGGTACATCTGCGCATTGGCGTCCCGCCCGACGACAGCACGCAGATCGCCGAACTCGCCCGCATCGCCACCGCCCCGCCGGTGTTCGCCGCCTTCCAACTCGCCACTGCACTGCTGCTGCTGTCGGCGGCCAGCTCCTCCTTCCAAGCCGGCCCGGGCCTTTTGAAAGCGCTCGCACGGAAGCGAGACCCAGACGGAACCAGCGCCGGAATCCTGCCCGCCTGGCTGGGCCGCACCAACAGCAGATACACGCCGTATTGGGGTGTCGTGGTGTTCATGCTCGCCGCGGGCGCGGTCACCCTGGCCGCACGTGGACGCGACCAGGAACTCGTGCTGTTCTATGCCGCGGCGGTGTTCGTGGCCTTCCACGCCGGCCTGGTCTCCATGTCCCGCTTCTCGTGGCAGCAGAGGCGATTCGGTTCTCTTGCCATCAATCTGACGGGCACAGCCGCAGTCAGTTTCACCCTCGTGATCAACGTAACTCGAGGGGAGCCCATTATCTCCATCGCCGCGGCCGTACTCATCGCTGCCGGACTGTATGTGCTGTGGACTCGGGCCGGTCGACCGCGAGGCATCCGGCACGTGGAGTCTCCGCCGATCCCCAAGGCGACGGCCATCGGCTAGCTTCGATAGGCGGGAGCGATGTCGGTGTGGACGAAATCGTCCCCCACATACAGCAGCGGCTCGCCGGTCACGTCGGCGAGCGCGTAGGAAAAGCAGTCGCCGAGATTGAGTGCGGCTGGATGCCCGCTCCCTCGCCCGTAGTCGCGGAAGCGTGCTGTCGGCCGATTCGACGAGTTCTGTCAGCAGAGGATGGAGGCCACGGGGCAGGACATCTCGACGATTCTCCCAACGCAGCGCGTAAACATCGGTGCGACAACGGAACAACTCGAAGAAGAACCGCACCTTATCAGCGGAGCTGGAGCCCATTGTCACCGGTGAGGCCGGCGCCCCCGTCAGCGTCGCCTGGTCACTAGCGGCTGCGCGTGCCTGTTCCTCACTCAACTGAAGAAGACGACGCAAACGCACATTGTCGGCACGCAGCGTGTCCAACTCGCCAGGGAAACTCTCGTAACCGCTAACGGTCAACTCCTTTGTGCAGCACATTCTTCGGCGGGAGGGTTTACTCCCGCCAGCGCTCCCCGAGCGCTTTCGCCGCTGTGGACACCTTCATTACCAGACGACGCTCGCGATTCCTGACGGGAACGAAGTGGTAGTGCTCGTAGAAGGATTGTGCCTCGTCGTCTATGGCATCAACGACGATGAGCCGGCCGCCGCCGATTTCCGATGCGGCGACGGCTTTGCCTAGTGCGTCGAGGAGCAGCTGCTCGCCATATCCCTGACCCCGCAGCGACGTGTCGATCGCCAGGCGGGCAATCAAGTATCCGGGTATGCGGGAATAGCCACCGGCCAGGGATCCCGAAACGCCGTCGTCGTTGCGCACTACTTCGGTGGGGCAGATGGCGAAATAGGCGCTGACCTTCTGTTCGCCGAGCGGGGTCCAGACGTAGACGTGCGCGACCCCGCTGCTGTCTGCGCGACGGGCATGGGCGATGAGCCAGGTATTCAGCGACTCCTTACCGCAGCCGAATCCTTCCAGCGCGTGGTCGTCAGTGAGTCGCGCTGACTCGAACATTGTTCAACGCCTTGTGAAAACCGCTGGTTTGCGTGCGGCTGCCGCCAGCCGCGGCGCGTCGTCAGCAGCATCGAGCGAGGACATCAGTTTGTCGAACTGTTCGGGCTCCATTGCCGTTACCAGCTCCTGACGCAGGACGTCTTCGGCCCGTTGCATCGCAGCTTTCCGCACGAACTCCGACGTCTGCTCATGGACAAGGTTGGCGGCGCGCTGGATACGGTCCAAGGTCGCTTGCTCCGCGCGAAGCTCGATGCGCTTCGTTTTGACTGCCACAGCGACACCTCCTTCTTCCCTCATTCAGTCATCTCTGCTCGCAGCTGTCGATCACTTAATTGTACGGTGAATGTACGTACACGGCTAGTAAGGGTCGTGGCCAGCACTGGGGACCACCCAGGGACCACACGTCATGCGCGATGCGGAACGACCTGCGCGTCAGTGAACGTCACACACCACGCCCCGACGGCGAAAACCGCCGGGGACCTGGGAAAACGCGCTACCGCTACTTCCCGGCGACAGACCGCCACTGCCGTCGCAGCAGCTGGCACCCCTACGCCTCTACCCGGTCGCCGAAGCCGGGCAGCAGCTCGGCGGCATCGGTCAGACGATGTTCTACGGATTGGTTAACGCTGGCGAGCTTTCGAAAGTCAAGTGTCCTCGGCCAATTTAGTTGTCGCACTCGGCGAGCATTTCGGTCAGTCCACCTGTCCTAAAACCAACAATCCTTGTCCATTCTCCCCTTGCGGATCCGTTCGGGCAGTTTCAGCCAGCTCAGCCCTCAGCTCGATGTTCTGCTCCGCTCCTGAAAGCTCTTCGAGAACGAGTTGAAATCGCGCAGAACTGCGAGCGGGGTTGTGCGCCGCCACACGGCCACGACGCACGCGGGAAGAATGAGGGAGACCAGACCCAAGCCCCCGACGATGTAGTCGTCGCGAGCGCGGCTCCCGGGGAGCGGCTCGCCGCGGCGACGGGCCAGCAGCGAGTCGATCGTGTTAGCGCCGCGGTTCGCCCACGTCATCACACGCGCGATCAGTCTCGATGTCATGTTGTTCCCGCGCGTTGTAGAACGCCCGGAAGTGAGTCTCGATCGGCTCGGGCACGGACTGGAAATCTGATCGCGCGAATGCCTGAACGTAAGCGATGGCGGCCCATCGGCGCGCGTCGAACGAGTCGACATCCAGCCCCTCGAGTGCGGCCAGTTCGTCCTGCGGGAGTCCTACGCGCAGCGCCCACTCTCGGTGTATGTAGCTGCAGAACCGGCACGAGTTCACGGCGGCGACCGCGACCATCAACTCTTCACGGAACGCGGGATCGACGCGGTCGCGTCCCCAGATCGCATAGAGCTCACGCCCCCGGCGAACCAGCCCCCTGGTCGAGCGGACGAACTCAGGTGCCGTGAAAGTTGGCCCGGGCCTGGTTCGTACCGTCGTCGCTTTGGTCACTACCGGCTGGTCGGTCTCGTCGGTCGTCATGATCGCAGGTGCTCCGTTCTGGCCGCCTCTTCGGAGGTGGCGTCTTGTTTCGGTGTTTCACCGGGCCGGCCGAGTTGGCTGGGCGTCTGGGCGGTGACGGCGAGGAGTTCCGCGCCGATGGTCACCAGCGCGGATTCCACGTTCGACATAGCTGCGTAGATGCGGGGTGAGGGCGATGTTGTTCATCATGGTCTGCACCGCTTGGACCCGGATCCGGGCGTGGACGGTGTCCCATTGCGGGTGGACTTCCCGCATGAGCGCGACCCATTCCGCGATGTATGCGTACTGGGCGGCTCGATTGCGGTGACGTTCCGGCTCGGGTAGGTGCCCAGTCTCGGAGACGAGGACCTGGACCAGCTGCGGGTTGTCGAAGACGAAGGAGCAGTAGCTTGCGAGCAGGCGGGTGAGGCCGTCACGGGGATCGGATGCCGTTGCGAAGGCCCGGTGCATGTCCATGCGCAGCCACTCGTCGCCACGCAGCATCGCCGCGGCGAGGATGTCGGACTTGGCCGCAAAGTGGTTGTAGAGGCTGGGACCGCTGATGCCGACGCTGGCACCGATATCGTCGGTGCTTACCCCCGCGAATCCGTTGGCCGCGAAGAGTTTTGTGGCTTCGGCCAGGATCGTTTCCCGACGCGACTGGGTGCGCAGCGTCGGAGATTTGGCAAGGTCGGCGCCCCGAGATATCTGCGACGGGATGGGCGCGTCGATCACGGTGCGAGATCAGTTCGGCGAGCAGCGTGGTGAATTCGGGTTCGGGCAGCTCCAGGCTGTGCAGCGACACGCTGGTGGCGACCGCGAGGCCTGACCAGGCCAGCAGGTCAGCTTCGATCGGCGCCGAGGCCGGGTCGTCGCGTGCGGATGAGGGCGGCGAACCGTGCGGCGATCTGCTCGATCGCGGCGCGGAATGTCGCGCGGTCAGCGGGGGAAAGCTGTCGTACCTCGCGCTGCCACAGCACGCCCGCGCCGCGATGACTGAGGACAACCGCGGCCAGCGCTTCCGCCACATCGGACGAGGGTTCGTTCTCAGCTCCGGAGAGCGCATCGTCGAGGGTTTTGAGCGCTTCCCCGACGACGGCAGCGAGCAGGTCCTGCTTGCTGTGAAAATGCCGATACAACGCCGACGGTCCGATCGCGACGGCGTCGGCCACATCGCCCATGGTCACCCCGGCGTATCCCTTGCGGGAGAACAGGTCCGTGGCCGCGTCCAGGATCAGTTGCCGACGGTTCGCCGGGCGGGTGCCGCGCTCAGGTCGCGCCGCAGGCGCCCGCGCGGACCTAGCTGTCGTGTCAGTCATCGGTCAGCAGACTTGGTTGGTGTCGTCGGTCCAATACTGTTGGCGTAGTTCGCGTTTGAGGATCTTGCCCGCGCCGGACATCGGCAGTGCGTCGACGAATTCCACACTGCGGGGAGCTTTGTAGCCGGCGATCAGCGTCTTGCAGTGTGCGCGGAGCTGCTCCTCGGTGGCCTGCTCGCCGGGTAGCAGCACCACGACGGCGTGCACGCGTTCACCCCAGTCGGGGTCGGGTACGCCGATGACCGCGCAGGCCGCCACCGCCGGGTGGCTCGCCAGCGCGTTCTCGACCTCGGCGGAGTACACGTTCTCACCGCCGGTGATGATCATGTCCTTGATCCGGTCGACGATGAACACGTATCCGTTGTCGTCCATCCGGCCGCCGTCGCCGGTGTGCATCCAGCCGTCGCGGACCGCCGCGGCGGTGTCCTCGGGCCGGTTCCAGTAGCCGAGCATCACGTTGTCGCCGCGAACAACGACCTCGCCGACCTCGCCGCGGGGCACCTCGTGGTCGTCGGGGTCGACGATGCGGACCTCGGCGTGCGGGGCGGCCCGCCCGGCGGACCGGCGCAGCGCGGGGTCGTCGTGATCGGCCGGGGTCAGCAGTGTGGCAACCGGTGACAGCTCGGTCATGCCGTAGGCCTGGGTGAAGCCGGCGGCCGGGAAGACCGTGCGGGCGCGTTGCAGCAGCGCTTCCGAAATCGGTGACGCCCCGTACACCAGATGCGCAAGACTGGACAGGTCGTGGTCGGCGACGGCCGGATCGTCGACGAGCATCTGCACCATCGTCGGCACCAGCAGGGCGTCGGTGATGGCGTACTCGGTGATGGCGCTCATCACCTCGGTGGCATTGAACATCGGCACGATCACATGGGTGGAGCCGACCAGACATCCGGCCGTCCATGCCGCGATGCCCGCGAGATGAAACAGCGGTGCGGTGTGCAGCAGCCGGCCCCGGGGGAGACGAATTGGCCCGAGGACAGGCTGCCGAGCGCCGAGACGAGCAGGTTGTCGTGGGAGAGCATCACGCCTTTGGGGTGACCGGTGGTGCCGCCGGTGTAGAACACGCCGAGCAGCTCGTCACCACCGGTGCGGGTGTCGTCGATCGGCGCGTGGTCGGCGATCAATGTCTCGTAGCCCAGCGTGCCGGCGGGCGGCTGGCCGTCGCCGCAGTAGATCGACGCGTCGTCAGCTCCGGAAACTGTTCTTGCAGTGTCGGGATCATCGGCGCGAACGCGTCGTCGACGAACAGCACTCGGGTGTCGGAATCGGCCAGCGAGTAGGCGATCTCGGCGGGACTCCACCGGATGTTCACCGGGTTGACCGCGGCCCCCATCCATGGCACCGCGTGGAAGATACTCGAGGTAGCGGTCGGAGTTCAGCGCGAGAATGCCGACGCGGTCTCCTCGCTGCACGCCCAGATCGCCACCAGGGCCGCGGCCAGTCGGGCGATGCGATCGACGGACTCGGCCACCGTGCGGACCCGGTCGCGGTAGATCGTCGCCGGCCGGTCGGGGTTTTGCTGCACGCTGCGATGCAGCGACTGGGTCAGATACATGTCCGCTCCTCGGTTCAGCGCTACAGCGAGCGCGCGATCAGTTCCTTCATGACTTCGTTGGCGCCGGCGTAGATCGTCTGCGCCCGCGAGTCGATGAACATCCGCGCGATCGGATACTCCATCATGTACCCGTAGCCGCCGAACAGCTGCACACATCGGTCGATGACCTGCACCTGCATGTCGGTTACCCAGGCCTTGGCCATCGATGCGGTGGTCGCGTCGAGGTCCCCGCACAGGTGCCGGGCGATGCAGTCGTCGACGAACACCCTCGCGATCCGGGCGATGGTGGCGCACTCGGCGAGTTCGAATCGGGTGTTCTGCATGTCGAACAGCGGCTTGCCGAAGGCGTCGCGGTCCTTGGTGTACTTCACCGTCTCCTCGACTGCGCTCTCCAGCACCGCAACGCCCCAAACGGCGACGACCAGCCGCTCGTGGGCCAGCTGTCGCATGGCGTAGCCGTATCCCGCACCTTCTTCGCCGAGCAGGTTGCCGATCGGGATACGGACTTCGTCGAAGAACAGCTCGGCGGTGTCTTGGGCTTTCATGCCGACCTTGTCGAGCACACGACCGACCCGAAAGCCCGGTGCGTCCGCGGTTTCCAGCACGATCAATGACACACCTTTGGCGCCGGCGGCGGGGTCGGTTTTCACGACGAGCACGATCAGGTCGGCTGTGCCGCCGTTGGAGGTGAATGTCTTGGCGCCGTTGAGACGGTAATGGTCACCGTCGCGGATCGCGCTGGTGCGCAGTGCCTTCAGATCGGATCCGCCGCCGGGCTCGGTCATCGCGATCGCACCGACCAACGCGCCGGTGGCCATCCCGGGTAGCCAGCGCTTCTTCTGCTCTTCGGTGCCGTAGGCGAGGATGTACTGCGCGACGAGTCCGCTGTGGACCTGGTTGCCGAATCCGCTTTCGCCGCAGGCGGCTTGGGCCTCGAAGATCGCGAAGTCGTGGGCCAGCGTTCCGCCGCCGCCGCCGTATTCTTCTGGGACGGACGCACACAGCAGACCGAGTTCCCCGGCCTTGTACCAGAACTCGCGGTCCACACATTTCTGCGCCGCCCACCGTTCGCGGTGGGGCCAAGCCTCGGTCTGGAAGAACTTCGTCGCCATCTCCTTGAGAGCGACGACGTCGTCGTCTGCCCAGGCCGACCGGTACGCACCTGTGTCCATCGTGGTTCTCAGAAGCTGAAGCCGCCGCCGCAGACCAGGGTCTGCGCGCTGACGTAGTCGGATTCGGGGGTGCAGAACAGGTACACCGCGCCGGCTGCTTCGGCGGGTGTGCCGCCGCGCCCCAGGGGCACCATTTGTTCCATCGCCGCGAGCAGGTTCGGGTTCACGCCGACCTTGATCTGGTTGCCGGCCACATCGATGGTGCCGTCACCGTCGGCGGGTGTTTCGGTGAGCCGGGTCTTGATCAGGCCGAACGCCACCGTGTTGACGGTGACGTTGTAGCGGCCCCACTCCTTGGCCAGCGCCTTCGTCAAACCGGTGACCCCGGCCTTGGCCGCCGAGTAGTTCGCCTGCCCCGCGTTGCCGCCGGTGCCGGCCAGTGAGGAGATGTTGACGACCTTGCGGCAGGGCACCGGCTCCCCGGCCGCCGTGGCCTTCTTGACCGCCGCCGCGATGACCGGCTGTGCGGCGCGCAGGATCCGGAACGGCGCCTTGAGGTGCACGTCGAGGATGGCGTCCCACTGTTCGTCGGTCATCTTCTGGATCACCGAGTCCCAGGTGTAGCCGGCGTTGTTGACGATGATGTCCAGGCCGCCGAAGTTGTCGACGGCGGTCTGGACGAACCGTTCGCCGAAGTCGGCGTCGGTGACGCTGCCGACGCAGGTCACGGCCTGCCCGCCGGCGGCCTCGATCGCGGCGACGGTGTCCTTGGCGGGCTCGGCGTCGAGGTCGTTGACGACGACCTTCGCGCCCTCGCCGGCCAGCTTCAGTGCGATCTCGCGCCCGATCCCTCGCCCCGAGCCGGAGACGATAGCGACCTTGCCATCAAGAGTTCCCATGTTCTGCAGTCCTTTTCGTTGTGGGGGTGATTTCAGCGGTTGGGGGTCACAGCGCGACGACAGCGTCGCCTGTCAGCGTGACGGTGCCGTCGGCGAGCGTGACGACCAGTTCGAGCGTTGCCCGGCGTTCGCCGTCGACCTCGTCGATCGCGCAGACGCGGCCGGTGGCGGTCGGCTCACCGTGGATGGGTGTGATGGCGGCGAACCGCACCCGGTAGCTGCGGATCGCCTGCGGGCCAACCCAATCGGTGAGCAACCGGCCCAGGTAGGCCATCGACAGCATGCCCTGGGCGAACACGTCGTCGCGGCCCGCTGATTTCGCGACGTCGGTGTCGATGTGGATCGGGTTGTGATCACCCGATGCGCCGGCGAACAGTGCCAGGGTGGTCCGCGAGATCGGCCGAATCGTCAGCGGTGGCAGCTCGGCGCCGACATCGACGGCGTTGACGGTGGTCATTTAGCTGGCTCCGGGTTGCTCACGACGATCACGGTTGTCAGCTCGGCGACCGGGTCGCCGTTCGCTCGGGTGACGGTGGTCGTCTTCTCGATGAACTCGAGCAGGCCGCCCTTCTTGCTGTAGACGTTGCCGATCCGGGGAGAAGCGGTCAGTACGTCGCCGGCCACCGCAGGGCGGTGGTAGGTGAAGGACTGCTCACCGTGCAGCACGCGGCGCAGGTCGACGCCGATGTCGGCCAGCCATCCGAACGGGTCGGGGCCCTCGAGCTCGATGCCGAACAGAAACGTCGGCGGCACTGGCACATTCTGGTGTCCCGCGGCCTTCGCCGTCTCCGAATCGGTGAAGACGGGGTTGGTTTCACCGATCGCCTTCGCGAAGAAGCGCAGCCGGCCGGCATCCACGGTCATGGTGGTCGGCGGCAGCTGGGTGCCGATCACAGTCTGGTCCACGGGCATCGGGCTCAGCTCACCTTCTCGTAGAGGGTCACCACGGCGGCACCGCCGAGGCCGATGTTGTGTTGCAGCGCGAGCTTCACCCCGTCGACCTGGCGAGCCCCGGCCTGCCCGCGCAGCTGCCAGACCAGCTCGGTGCACTGCGCCAGTCCGGTCGCGCCGAGCGGGTGGCCCTTGGACAGCAGCCCGCCCGACGGGTTGGTGACAACCCTTCCGCCGTAGGTGTTGTCGCCATCGGCGATGAACTTCTCGGCGGTGCCCTCCGGCGTCAGCCCCAGGCCTTCGTAGGTGAGCAGTTCGTTGGTGGTGAAGCAGTCGTGCAGTTCGACGACGCGGATGTCCTGCGGGCCGACTCCGGCTGCCTCGTACACCTGGTCGGCGGCGGCTTTGGCCATGTCGTAGCCGACGACCGTGATCATGTCGCCGCTGAAGGTCGATCCGAAGTCGGTGGTCATGGCCTGGGCCCTGATCACGACCGAGCCGTCGAGGCCGTGGGCGTCGGCGAAATCCTCGCTGCACAGGATCGCGGCCGCCGCACCGCAGGTGGGTGGGCAGCACTGCAGCCGGGTCAGCGGGCCGAAGATCTGGGGAGACGCCAACACCTCCTCGACGGTCACCGGGTCGCGGAACACCGCGTACGGGTTGTTGGCGGCATGCCGGCGGGCCTTCACCGCGATCTGGGCGAAGACTTTGGGATCAATGCCGTACTTGTCGGCGTACGCGGTACCGGCGCCGCCGAAGTACTGCGCAGCCATCGGCGCGTGCTCGTCCCAGCCCTGCAGCGCTTTCGTGCGGTCATCGAAGCGGATGAACGCGCTGGGCCGGTCGCTCCACATCGAACCGAGCGCGCCGCGCATCATCTGCTCGAACCCGACCGCGATGACACAGTCGGCGGCGCCGGTCTCGATTGCCTGCCGCGCCAAGAACAGCGCCGAGGAGCCCGTCGAACAGTTGTTGTTGACGTTGACGATCGGAATCCCGGTCTGGCCCAGCCCGTACAACGCGGCCTGGCCCGACGTCGAATCGCCGTACACGTAGCCCACATAACCCTGCTGCACCGCCGCGTAGTCGATGCCGGCGTCGCTGAGAGCGTTCCGCGCGGCCGCTTCGGCCATCACGTCGTATGACTCCGTATTCCTCGGCGTGGTGAAGGGAATCATCCCCACGCCCGCCACCGCGACGCGTCTGCTCATCGTTGCCCCTTCGCTAAGATCAAAACTATGCAATATTCACTTAGTAGACAACATGCACGCGGCTCTTGCAAGCGAGGTGTCGATTAGCCGCTAGAAAAGCGTTGAATATCAGCGTCGCTGAGCCGCAGTGTGGGTGTCCAATATGCCAATTGCTATCTAGTCTGTGTTCACATAAGCTAGGCTCCTGGTCGACGGAGGCGTCGAGAGCCCGGCGGTAACAATCCCGGGAGAGGCCAATATCCAAGGAGGTGGTCTCGGGTGACGAAACACAAACAGCCGCACGAAACGGGCTCGGACGCGTCGTATGACGTGGTGGTCATCGGGAGCGGATTCGGTGGGAGCATCGCGGCCAACCGCCTGGCCCATGCCGGGCTGAACGTGCTCGTACTCGAACGGGGGCCGTGGCGCGACTCGTTGCCCGTGCGGGGCATGGGGATCGCCGACCGCTCCCCGTTCCCCTACGGGGCGCGATTCGCGACGCACGTGCTGCGCAGCATCACCGTCGGGCGCAGCAGCACGCCGGCAGGTGTGCAGGGTGGTCATGGTTCGACGACTGCGAGCGCGCGGTGCCGGCCTGGTGCGTGACCTCATCCGGACTCCCCGTCGGGGCGTAGTGGTCAACAAGCGCGGCATGTACGAGTTGTTCAGCTATCCCGGTATCGATGTTGTCTGCGTTTCGGGGGTGGGCGGGGGCAGTCACGGCTGGTTGGGCTTGCTCGTCGAGCCGTCCGATCCGGTGTATTGGGACAATCGACACCCCGATCTGCGCGGCGACAGACCTCGTCGCGGTACTACGCGAAGATCCGGTCGGATCTGGGCGCCACGCGTCTGACCCGTCAGCATCCTGTCCCGACAGTGTGTGGGCTGAGTTGCCCGGATCGGCCGGTCAGCGATGTCAGCCCGCGGATCCGCAGCCCGAATCTACCTACCTGTACCCGCAATCCGCGACCGACGTAGGCCGCCTGCACCAGGACGGTGGCGCCTACCGCGTCGGTTCTGCGCATTTGACGGCGACACCCTGCTGGGATCGCGATCGGGGCGAAATCATCGGTCGACTTCGCCTATCTCGCCCCGGTCCTGGACAACGGCGTCACCGTTCGCGCCTTATCCGAGGTCAGCCGGATCGTGCGCGAACCCGATTGCGCCGCAGGCGGCTACGCCGTCCACTATCGGGATCTGCGCGCAGAACAGAACGGCATTGCGCGCGCGCCATCGCGTGGTCCTCGCCGCCGGGACGATGAACACGCTGCGCTTGCTGTTCGAGGCCCAAGCGCGCAACGATCTGGCCGCCATGCCGTCGTTGGGTGCGACCTTCGGCGGCAACGGGGACGAGGTCGGCGTCTGCTTCAAGGACTCCGCGGGCCCCCCGGTGCTGCCGGCACCGCCAGTCCTTGGTCAATTCAGCGTCGATCAGGCGCAATCGCCGTTCTTCGGGTTGGCCGCTGCCAGTGGACTCGAGAGCCTTCCGCTGCCGAGGTGGGTAAAGAATCGACTGCAACGCCTGATGGTCGTCTTCGGGATGGGGGCTGACTCCGGGGAGGCCACGGCGCACTTTGAGCGAGGTCGCGTAGAGATCGACTACGACAAGACCACCGAGCCGATCTTTGATCGGATCGCCCGCGGCATGGACGCGTTCGAGGAGGACACCGGGCTGCGCGTGTCGCGCCGTCGCAAACCCGTGACCGTGCATGCGTGGGGTGGGGCGCGCCTGGGACCGGATCCCGAGCACGGTGTCGTGGATCACCGCGGCGAAATCTACGGTAACCCAGGACTTTTCGTCGCTGACGCCGCGGCGCTGCCCGCCGCTGTCGGCACGCCGCCCTCGTTGGCGATCGCCGCCTGGGCTCATCACGTCGCGGACCGCCTCGCCGACACCATCGCGCGGCGCACGGACCTGACCGCGGGTGAACCGTCCACCGAGGGAGCACGATGATGGCCGAGTTGTCTGAGCGTGCCCGACAGGTCCGCAAAAGCATCATGGACCACACCCGCAGCGAGGGAGTCGTTCCGACCAGTGCCGAGTTGTGCCGAGAACTCGGCCTGTCCCCGGAGGACCTCGCCGAGGACCTGCTAAACCTCGAGGCCGCATTCAGTGTCGCCCGGCAGGACTCCGCCCACGCCGGACTGACGCGGTTTCAGGGCGAAACGCTCGACGAGCCGCTGCCGCCGCTGGGCGAGATCATGTATGCCCGTCCCTTCGCCGCGTTCAAGAACCATTACCCAGTCTCGGTGGACGGCGAGCAGAAATGGTATGCCGAATGCGCAGTCGAAGCGTGCTCGATCTCGGCGCAGTTTCCCGGCAAAGAGGTGATCGTTCGATCGTTTTGCCGACAGACCCGGGAGCCGGTCGAGTTAGTACAACGAGACGGGGAGCTGCTGGACTATTCGCCGGCGACGTTGCGCGTGCACCTGGGATATCCGCTGCGTACCCTGCCTGCCCGCATCGTCGGCTGGTGCGACTACAACAGCTTCTTCGCGTCCGAAGACGCCGCGCACCAATGGGCACGTGCACATCCGGAGGTTCACGGAGTCACCAGGAGTCCCGAGACGATGGGACGAATGATCGCGGAGTTGTTCGGGAAGGGACGACTGGCCTACGACTATCAACCCGCCGTGCCGATCCTCGACGCTGTGCTGCATATGAGTCGCTACGGCCTCGACAAGCGGACCGCCCTGGGTTTCCGCGTGCCCGATCCGTTCTTCCTGCCCAGCCTCACCATGGTTCGGGAATGGAGGAGGCAGGGGTACGGCAATTACTTCCGCTTTTCCCTGCGATGACGGTAACGGCCGACGGTGCGCTAGATGATGTTGAGCGCGTCGAGGAACCTGGTGGCATAGTCCCGGTCCCCGGTGACGACTAGATCGCTGTCGCGCCAACCGGTGCGGTTGGTGGCCCAGGCCGGAAAGTCGACCGACGCTCCCTCGATGACGGCGACCGAGTCTGCGCGTACGGCCGGGGTGACGGCCAGACGCCCATCGCCGATCGGCCTAACGTCCCAGGTTCCGCCTGCGAGCCCGGTCAAAGTGAGGGTGACCGCCCGGTCGACCCACCGCATCTGGGGTTGGTTCATCTGTTCCATGCCGGCCAGCATCCACTCCAACGTCGCCCGCAGCCTGCGCTCATCGGTCGGCGGGGCCGGTTTGCCCAGCGCCGGGGCGATGTCGTAATGCAAGTGGGTGTGCCAGTCGAATACCAACGCACACGGCAGAATCCGGGCCGGGTAGCGGCCGGTGGCACCGAGCGGCACGGTGATGGTGCCGAATTTTCCGCGGCTGGACACGTCGAAGGCGACCGCGACGACGCTGCTCCAGCGGGCAAATTCAGCCAACACCCGACTGGTGGGCCACGGCCGGCGACGATCGACCATCTGGTCGTTGTCGCGTTCGAGGTCTTCAGTCTGCAGCAGGTGAATCATGTCGGGACTGAACAACACTCGGCAGCTCGCACCCATGTGGGCGATGACGTCCCGCACCCGCCACCCCGCCGCGCGGCTGGGGGTATTCCACTGCTCGTCGGTGAGGTCGGCGCAGTAGTCGAGGACGTCGCGCCGCTGCGCCTTCAGAGCGAGGATCCGATCGTCTGCCACGTGTTCTCCGCCCCGTAATACAGACAGCCGTCCTGTCCGAATCACGCCGACCCTACGCCCGTCACCGCTGGACGAACGGGCCATCTGACTCAACGACAAGGAGCACGTCATGACAAGCACGCCTGAAACACTCGAGTCGCAATGTCCTACCGATCCCTGATCGCCCGTTCACCGGGCTGATCACCTACGACGCCAAGGACCCGGACACCAGTTTCCCGCCGATCGAGCCGCTGCGCCCGCCCAAGGGCGCGCCGAATGTGCTGGTGATCCTGCTCGACGATGCGGGATTCGCGGCGATGAACACGCTCGGCGGCCCATGCACGACGCCGACCGCTGACCGACTGGCCGCCGGCGGGCTGACCTACAACCGGTTTCACGTCTGCGCGCTGTGTGCCCCGACCCGCCAGGCGCTGCTGACCGGCCGCAACCATCACGCGGTGGGGATGGGAACGATCACCGAGGGCGCGACGTCGGCACCCGGGTACAACTCGATCCGCCCGAAATCGGCCGCGCCGTTGGCCGAGATCCTGAAACTGAACGGCTACGCGACCGCCCACATCGGCAAGTGTCACGAGGTGCCGGTCTGGGAGACCAGCCAGATGGGACCGTTTACCAATTGGCCCACCGGCGGTGGCGGTTTCGAGCACTTCTACGGGTTCCTGGGCGCCGAGACCGACTACTACCGGCCCGACCTGTTCCAGGGCACCACCCCGGTCGAGGCACCCAAGACGCCCGAGGAGGGTTATCACTTCGACGACGACATCGCCACCCACACCATCGACTGGGTCCGCCAGCAGAAGGCACTGATGCCCGACAAGCCGTTCTTCGTCTACCTGGCGCCCGGTGGCACGCACGCACCCCACTACGTGCACACGCAATGGTCGGACAAGTACAAGGGAAAGTTCGACCGGGGCTGGGATGTGCTGCGCGAGGAGATTTTCGCGCGTCAGAAGCAGCTGGGCGTCATCCCCGCCGACGCCGAACTCACCGCACGACCGGCGGAGATCGCGGCCTGGGAGGACGTGCCCGACGAGCTCAAGCCGGTGCTGGCGCGGCAGATGGAGATCTACGCCGGCTACATGGAGCACACCGACCACCAGGTCGGTCGCGTCGTCGACGCGCTGGATGGTCTGGATGTTCTCGACGACACGCTGATCATCTACATCACCGGCGACAACGGCGCCTCGGCCGATGCCGGGCCCAACGGCACCTTCAACTGGATGATCGGGCTCAACGGCGCGTCAGATATCGAAACGCCGGAGTTCATGGCGTCGCGGATCGACAAGTTCGGCACCCCGGAGGCCCTCAACCACTACGCGATCGGCTGGGCGCACGCCACCGACACGCCGTATCAGTGGACCAAGCAGGTCGCCTCACACTGGGGCGGCACCCGCAACGCCGCGATCGTGCACTGGCCCAACGGTTTTGGTGAGCGGGGCCAGGTCCGCACCCAGTTCAGCCACGTGATCGACGTGGCGGCCACCGTGCTGGAGGCGGCCGGTATCCCCGAACCGGCCTTCGTCAACGGCACCCAGCAGATGCCGCTGCACGGCAAAAGCCTGCTGGCGTCCATGCACGACGGCGACGCCCCGGAGTTCCGCCAGACGCAGTACTTCGAGATGATGTGCAACCGCGGCATCTATCACCAGGGCTGGACCGCCTGCACCAAACACAGCACCCCGTGGATCTTTCTCGCCGAGTTGCCCCCGCTCGACGACGACGTGTGGGAACTCTACGGCCCCGACGATTGGTCACAAGCCCACGACCTGTCCAAGGAGATGCCCGACAAACTGCACGAGCTGCAGCGGCTGTTCCTCATCGAAGCGGTCAAATACAACGTGCTGCCGCTCGACGACCGCAAAGCGGTGAAGTTCAACCCCGAGCTCGCGGGGCGCCCGCAGCTGATTCGTGGCAACACCCAGCTGCTCGTCTCCGGGATGCGCGGCCTCGCTGAAGACATCGTCCTCAACGTCAAGAACAAGTCACACTCGGTGACCGCCCAGGTCGTCGTTCCCGACGCCGGCGCCGCAGGTGTCATCATCGCCCAGGGCGGCCTCTTCGGCGGGTGGAGCCTCTACATCCACGACGGCCGCCTGACCTACTGCTACAACCTGCTCGGCCTGCAGTACTTCAAGGTCGCCGGCGCCCAGGCGATTCCGGCCGGCGAGCACCAGCTACGGATGGAATTCAGCTACGACGGCGGCGGCCTGGGCAAGGGCGGCACCGTCACCCTCTACGTCGACGGCGCCAAGACCGGCGAGGGGCGCATCGAGCGGACGCAGCCGACGATCTTCTCCCTGGACGACAAAACCGATGTCGGCACCGACCTGTGCACACCGGTCAGCGACGACTACACCTCCGCCGACTGCGACTTCAACGGCCAGATCGACTGGGTGCGAATCGACCTCAGCGACGCGCGACGACGCCGACAGCCTCGCCATGCAGGAAGAACGGTTCCGGGTCGCCGTCGCCAAACAATGATGCCAGGCACCGCGCTCGCGATTGTGGCTCTGATCGTCCAGCACGACGACATCCACGAAGACCGGCTCGATCCGAAGTGGGGACCATGAAGACGCAGCTTCGATCAGATCGTCGCGTTCCAGCCCGCCTCGGGAGGCGCGCCCGTCGTACTGTCTACGAAGGGCAACATGGCTCGGCGCGGTCGTCCTGCGACGCGGTTAGCGCGGCGTGAGGCGCAGGATCGGGATGTGGCGCCCGATCAGCGTTGTCTTGGCGCGGTAGTCGCGGTACCCGTCGTAAAGCTGCTCGGCGAGCGCGTACAGGCGTGCGTGCTCGTCGGGGTCGGTGACCTCGGCGGCGAGGAACGCCTCGCCACCGAGCTCGCACTCGGGATACGCGACGAGGTTGCGGTACCACTGCGGGTCCGTCGCCCCGCCGTAGTTCGAGGCGACCGCTATCGCGTCGCGGCCGTCATGGAAGTAGATGATCTGCGCCTCGCGAGGCTGCCCCGACTTGGCGCCCCTGGTCTTGAGCGTCGCGGTGGGGATCATCGCGGCGCCCCAGTTCAAGCGGCCGCGTGTCGCGCGGTTCAGCCACGGGTCGGTGCGCGCGGCTACATGGCGCACGAAGACCTGGCCCGGCCGGGAGCGCACGAACCGCACGTAGGCCTTGCGCGCGGTACCTTGCTTCTTGGTCGGGTCGATGTGGCGCAGCGCCATGGCGCCGAACCTACCTCCACGTCAGTTCGGATGTCCCGGCTTCCAGAACCACCGGTTGATTGGCATCGCCCCGCTTGTCAGCCTGCGCTTCGTATTCGTAGAGCGTGATGCCCCGCGAGTGAAGCGTCTTTTGAGGAGACTTTGGTCAAATTGGAAGTTGGCGCGGAGCTGACGCGAATATCAGCCACTTCGCCCTGTCGAAGCCATCGCAAAGCCGGATCGGCGAGTCTCTATTGCATGCGTATTGCATGGAATTTAGCGAGATGATCTAGATACATATCTGAGCTTTATAAACATTTGGTCCGCGATACTGGCATTGAACCACAAAGACGTCCCTAGTCAGTTGCGGAGCCGCAGGCGAGAACCGGCCGCTTACTTGGGACCATTTTGGGACCACACGTTATACGCGGTGATGAACGACCTGCGCGTCTGTACACGTCATGCGCGGCCAGCACAGCACCGCAGAATGCCCGCAACCCGCGGAAATGCGTTACCGCTATTTACTGGGGGTCAAGTGGTCGCAGTTTTAAATCCTGTCAGCCCACACACTGTCAGCCCGACACAGCGCAGAGGCATTCTCCGGAGATCCGAGAGGTGCCTTTTTCCGTTCGGTACGGCAACGCGTACGTCAACCCGCAGACGTTCACGGCCGCCCGCCCGTGGCCACTAACCCTTGTGCCGCCGCAGCATCGACACCACCGCCGGGGCCACCGTGCCATTTACCCCCACCGGTACATGTAGTTGGGGGGACCATGTAGATATGGCCACATTGACTAGGCGGAAGGTGCTGGCGATGCTGGGCCTCGGCGGCGGCCTCGTTGGCCTGGGCGGCATCATCGGCCTGCGCCTGTTAGAACCCAGGTCGAAACGGTTGAGCCCAGGGATCATGATGATGAACGGCCCGCCGAACATGGACATGGGCCTCTATATGGAGATGTTCAATCGACATCGCGAGCTCAGACGGACCGTCGAGGAGATCCCCGGTGGTGTGCGCACCACCACAGAATCGGATTCCCCCGACCTTGTTGCCCAGCTACAGACGCACGTATCGGCGATGTACTCAAATGTCGACCAAGGTGCCGAGGTCATGTGCATGAGCGGGACTCTGCCAACCTTGTTCCGCAACGCCGTCGACTACCAGCGCCAGCTCACGTTCACCCCTAAGGGGGTCGTCGCCGTGGAAACCTCCAGCGATCCGAATCTGACACAGGTCATACGTGCACACGCGGCGGAAGTCACCGGCTTCGTCAACGACGGTATGCCTGCGATGATGGGCCCGATGATGGGCACCGGCGGAATGATGGGGCCGGGCGGAATGATGGGTCCGGGCGGAATGATGGGCCCGAATCGGTAATGCGTCCTCGACCAAGAGGCCTAGCCTCGATCTTTCGTGAGTGAGCTCGGACGGTGTGCAGGGCTTGCACTTATGCCGCGGGTTGTTTGAGCGTGGGTGGACCCCGGCGCTGTGTCGCCGGTTCTCCGGTCCGTGGTGGTAGGTGCTGGTGCGTCGAAGCCGAACTCGACGCCGCGTTCTTCCACCTCTACGGCATCGGGTGCGATGACGTCGATTACATCATGGGGACGTTCCCGATCGTGAAGCGCAAGGACATCGCCGAGCAACTACGAACCATGCGCGAAAGCCGCAGCAATCTTGCCGTCGTCACCCAAGAGGAACAGGTAATTGGTCTGATCACCCGCGACGACGTACTTCAGCGCCCGCTTGCGGCGCCGCGGTTATGGGAGCGTCACTCCCGGCCCCATTGAGGTCGTCAGAGCATGCGTTTCGGCCGGATCATGGCCTTGGCGCGGCGAACTGAAACCTTTGCCCACACGAATTGCTGTAGCGCTAAAGCGGCCCAACCGGCGAGCGCCATGCCTGAGATGTTGACCAGGAGCTGCAGCGTGCTGGGCCAGATCTCGTGACCCACACCGAAGGCAATTCCCAACGCGATGTTGCCCGCCGCCGGCACCGTGGTCACCGAGATGAACACTCCCGCAAGACCCCCGGCCTTCGTCGACGTGATCGACAAGACGCCCCCGGTGCCCGCGATGACGGCCACGATGAACGACCACTTGTCGGGGCTGTAGATGAAGTCGGTGGCAGGACGCGGTCCCGTCACGTCGGCGAGCGTGATCCAGCCGAGGGCTCGACCGATCAGGGCGAAGACCGTGGTGAAGGCGATCGCCGCTGCGAAACCTAGGAGGAGGGTGCGCACCGCGTGCCCGAGTAGGACGTATCGACGGCGGACCAGTGCTACGCCGAGCGCTGCGATGGCGCCGAACTCGGGTCCTAGCACCATCGCGCCGATCACCAGGATCTGCGAATCCAAAATGATGGCGATGGCGGCGATCAAGGTTGCCAGCGACATGAAACTCAGATAGGTCCAGTTGAGCTCGGATTCCTCGTAGGAACGCTGCGCGACCTCGGCCCACACCACCGCGTCCGCGCTGCTGCCTGGCGCTTTCAGTTCGGCGTCGAAGCCGTCGCTGGACAGCCAGGTGTCGACGCGCTGGATCTCGATCGTGCCCTCGTGGTGCACACCCATCGCGCGGAGGCGCGCGACGACGTCGTTTGCCGCCTCTCGGGGGATGTCGGCTACGACGAGGTCTCCGACTGGTCGGATGGCGGCGCCTTTGACCACTGCCAGACCGCTCACACACGGGTCGGCTTCGAGGACCTCGATGACACCGTCGGTTATCTCGGTGGGCGCCAGTATCCGCAAGTGCAGCATTCCCACAGTGTGGTCGATGAGTGTCCCGATTCGTGGTTACGACTTGGTCAACGCGCGGCACACCGCCCGATATGCAACCCTTCGATCTGCACTCTGACCGATCCCGGTCAGCCGTCCCTGACGGTAATCAGCAGAAAGTCCGGACTATGTTTGTGCTCAACATCGTTGGACGCATCGCCAACAAGATCGGCTGCCCACAAATACGGTGCACCGACCGAGGGAGGGATTCCCCAACCTCAAGACCCTCGATCTGTGGCGCGAATTCTGGGGGCGCGGGTGAACCCGCAGCCGTGCTCGTCGACACACTGCGGCGGTACCTCACCAACAAGAAGCGGATCGACGCCACCGCCGCCGCGCTGCCACTGGCCCGGGCGGGGCGCCGGGTAATTGTTCTGGATATTCTTCAGATCGGCGATGCTCGCAAACTCGTGGTTGCGCCTCATCTTTAGTCGACCGGATCGGTACCTAGTGTTTGACAAGGCTCGGCGGCGAGCACTGCCTGTCGCGTACCACGCAACTCAGCCGCGAGGTCATGCTCGAACGCGGGCACGGCTACTTTCCGGCGCTTAAGTTCTCGGTCGAGCGCAGTGACGAACAAGCCCTGGCCTCGGTAGCGGCAGCCAAGGACGGCACGCTCGTTCATGACTTCTCGAGTCAGAGCCGCCGCCGGGCAGGTAGCCACCACTTCCATCGAGGCACGCAGATCAAGAGTGGTGGTCACGCCACAGGACGGCGAGGTGCCGATTCCGATAAAGCCGGCGACCGCAATTCCCGAGCGTTCGTAATCGACGACGTCACCTACGACCTGGCGTGCGAGGTGCCGGTAGACGACCTTGGTCCACCAGATGAAGGCACGGAGTAGACCACCACGCATTGGGTAAAGAAGTCCGCCCTTGGAGTGATACAGGCGAAGGCTGTGGCGTTTGAGGACACCGCCCCAGGCGAGCCGCTCGGGGCATGGCAGCTGGTGGATGCCGTAGCCCGCGTCCACGAGTTCTTCGACAATCTCGGCTACAGCGCCGGGTCGCGTCGCTCCCCCCGCGTAACGGGTGTTCTCGTTGAGGAGGCAGTGCGATACGAGAACAACGCGCCTACTGCGTGCATCCCGAAGCTGGTTGAACAGCACCCGCGCTGAGTCCTGTTTGGCCGACATTGCTCAGCGGGACGCCGGCTGAGTCGGTTCAGCGGCCGTACCTACAGGTTGCAGATTCTGACCCGCCATCGCCGGTGCTGTCGGGTGCCGTTGTGCCACCTGGGTTTTGTTGCGCCAGCCGAAGTAGCCCAGTGCGACGCTGACCGCTGAATAGATGGCCGCCTCCGTCCACATGTAACCGACACCCCACTTTCTGCCGCGAAAGATGGGTTCGTTGATGACGCCGCAAGAGGTCGCCACAGCGTAAGCACCGTGCACGTATGCTAGCGCTGCAAACGCTCCAGAGAAAAACTTGCACGCTTCGCGGTTCATGTTGACTTCCTTTCGCTAGCCCCTGTACTGCGCCTCAGTGTCGACTTATGCGATAGCGGTCGCCAGGGACTGAAGCCCCCAATGAACAGGGGATTTCGGCACCCAGCGCACCTCGAGTTACGACGCGATGGAGCGTTGTTGGCGCAAATCCCGCGTGCCTGTAGCGGGGGGTTGGTATCCAAGCCGACGCATGGTTGTCACGTTGGGCTTGGCTCAGAGTTCGGACCTGTCCTTCGCCATGGGATGAAGGTGGTCACGCAGCCGAGGGAACTCAGTGCGAGCATGCCGGTCCATTGCAGCGGCGAAGGCGGGCGTGAAATACAGACGGAAGAGCGGATCCAGTAGCCGTCCCACACCCGTCCACCCTGCCGTGATCGTGTGGCAAATGGCGACACCACCGTCGCCGTCGGTCAGTTCCAGTGTCAGCCACACCGGTAGGCGGATACCTCTCTTCATCTGCCACACCAGTTTTCGTCCGGGATCAACCTGAGTGACGACACCGCTCATGCGGACACGCCGGCTACCGATGAATTCGTCCATCAGCACGGTTTCACCGACGTGGTCCGCGCGGCCGGCGGCAACCGGGTGTAACTGCAGGTGCACTCCCGGCCACCACGCCTGGTATGCCTCATCGGTGCACTTCAGCAAAAAGTTGGTGAGCTCCACCCCGGTCAGTCCCGGAACCATCATCTGTGACTCGATCGTCAACACCATCTCGAACCTTCCGTGCGAAGCAACGTGACTAAACGGTAAAGCGGTCCTCCTCGCCTCCGGCAGGGCCCAAAGTCACCCAAGGACTCGCCGATGGACATGGCTGTCGATGGCTTGAGGAGGCCGGCGACCACCGCATTCACAAGCGCACGGACTTGCTTCGCCGACGGCCGGTCGTCTCTGGAGCGACACCGCGCCTCGCTTACGGCGACCGCCTCTTTGTGGCGGGTTATGAGGCAGTTGATGTCGGATCCGTCGGCAACTGAGGGGCTATCACTACCGTCGCACCGGTGTCGTCGCGCGCCAGCGTGAAGTAGTTCTCTTCCTCCTGCACGAAGTGCAGGCGCAGCAGCGCGTACAGACCGTAGAGGCAGGCCAGCAGGTCGTCGACTTGGTCGGGCTGGATGTTGCCGGCCGTTTCGGCCAGGTGCACATGGGTGCCGATGCGGTCGGTGAGTCGCTGGATTTCGGCGTGAGTGCGGCTCATGGTGGCGGTGGCTTCGCCACTGCGCAGTGGTGTCGCCAACGCCGGATAGAGCTCGGTTTCCTCGGCGTGCTCGTGCGGCAGGATCCGCTGGTTCAGTAGCGCATAGGTCGCGGCCACGGACTGCAGCGCCGCTGCATCGGAACCCTTGACCAGTCGGTCGGCGCTGTCGCGGATCAGTCCGATGGTGTCGCGTAGCTCGTCGTGCTCAGCCGCGAAGCGGTGCAGCAGCGTTTCGGTGTCGGCAGGCAGCGACACGTCGGTAGCCGGATTACCGCGCAGGGCGCGCAGCGCGTTGAGGATTACCGCGACATCGATGCCCTCCTGTAACAACGCTCCTGCTGCGGGCGGCAGCCAACCCAGCGCGGCGATCGCCATTGCCAGCAGCGACAGGCTCATGCCGATGACGGCGCTCTGCACGGCGATGCGTCGCGACCAACGCGCGATGTCCATCGCATCAGCTAGCCGGTCGAGACGATCGGTGGTCAACACGATGTCAGCGGCTTCCGACGATGCGGTCGCTCCCCGTGCACCCATCGCCACACCGACCGTCGCCGCCGCCAGCGCCGGGGCGTCGTTGATGCCATCGCCAACCATCACCGTCACCGCGCGTTCGCGCTCGGCGCGTACTGCGGTGACCTTGTCGACGGGCGTCTGCTGTGCGTAGACCTCATCGAGTCCCAGGACAGCGGCGACCTCGCGCGCGGGTTCGGCCCGATCGCCGGTGAGCATCACCAGGCGGTTGAAACCCGCTTCTCGCAGCCGCCGCATCGTGCGAGGGGCCTGGCGGCGGAGCGGATCCCGCAGCAGCACTGCGCCGGTCGGCTCTCCGTCGATGCCCACCCACGCCAACGCTGCGTTGTCCAATCGCGCCCGGTTGACCGCCCCCTGCGCCCAAGTTTTGGTTGCGGTGTCATCGGCCAGTTTGCCGACGGTCACCCTTCGTGCATCCAGGGTTGCGGTGACGCCGCGGCCGGGTTCTTCGATGACATCGGTGGGCAGTGACAGCTGCAGACCGCGCGCGAGTGCCTCGGTGACGATTGCCTCGGCCAACACGTGAGGCGACAGCTGATCCACCGACGCGGCGAGGCGCAGGATCTCGGTGGCATCGATCGCAGGTGCGGCGACGACGTCGACGACCACCGGACGGCCCATTGTCAGGGTGCCTGTCTTGTCCATCACCAGAGTGGTTGCATGGCCGAGGTTTTCCAGCGCACCGCCGCTGCGGATGATGACGCCAACGCGAGAAGCGCGGGACAGGCCCGAGACAATTGCCACCGGTGCGGCCAGTAGCAGCGGGCATGGGGTGGCGACGACGAGCACGGCCACGGCCCGCACGGCCGAGCCGCTGGCCAGCCATGCCGCACCTGCCATCAATAACGCCACCGGCAAGAAATACGCCGCGTAGCGGTCGGCGAGTCGCACCACGGGCGCACTCTCGGCGCTGGCCTGCTGTGCCAGTCGCACGATACCGGCGTAGGTACTGTCCTCGGCCCTCGCAGTCGCCCGTAACTCGAACACATCGCCCGCGTTGACCACTCCACTGCGGACCAAGTCCCCGGCGTTATGTTCCACGTGCAGGGGTTCGCCAGTCAGCGCCGACTCGTCGAGTACTGCCACCGCCTCGACGACGCGGCCGTCTACCGGCACGACGTCGCCGGGAGCAACGACGAGGACATCGTCGACGGCGACCTCAGCCAGCGGGATCACGCTGACCTGGGTACCGACGCGCCGGCGAGCGACTCGCGGCGCCCGCTCCAGCAGGGCCGTCAAATCGTGTGAAGCACGACGTGTGGCCGCCGCATCCAATGCACGTCCACCGGCCAGCATCACCGCGATCAGCGCACCAGCCAGATACTCGCCGACGAGCAGCGTTCCTCCCAGCGAGAGCACCGCGATGAGGTCTACGCCAAGCCGGCCTTGGCGCAAAGCGATGAGGACCCACATCACCGCAGGAACGACCGCGAGAAGAGTGCCGGCGATCCAGCATCCGTCGGCGACGTTTCTTGCACCGACCAGCCAGGCGATGCCACCGGCCACCAGGGCCCCGACCGTGAGCACCACAAGCACCGGTTCCATCAACGGTCGCAGCCGTGCGAGCCTGCGGCCGCGCCGCGACCCGGTACCGCCGATCACCATTGATTCCTCCTGGCCGTCACGCGCCGAGTTGACGCGGACATCACACCGCTGCAAGTGTCGGCGGAACCGCGAGAACGGCGACGCATATCCAGTCGATCACGCCCCTGCAGCGGGCGACAGGGTCGCAGTACCTCGCCACTACAGGCCTTATGGCCCGAGAGCTAACCACTCACTTCCGTCTACACCTGCCGAAGCTTTTGCCGTTTGGATGCAGCTGTGGATTCTCTGCCGCGTATCCGGTGGGGATCCAAGTGACCCATTCTCCGGCGCGTGCCCCTATGGCAAGGCTATGTTTGCTGGTAGACTGCCCCGATCCGCGTTAACGTGACGCCGTGACAACCCCCTCCCATCCCGCTGAGCCCCATCTGGGCTCCGTTGCTTCGAAGCTGAATTGGCTGCGCGCCGGTGTGCTCGGCGCCAACGACGGCATCGTGTCCACGGCGGGCATCGTCGTCGCCGTGGCCGCGGCCACCGCTGAGCGGGGCCCGATTCTCACGGCCGGTATCGCCGGCCTGGCGGCTGGGGCGGTGTCGATGGCCCTGGGCGAATACGTGTCGGTCAGTACGCAACGCGACACCGAGAAGGCGCTGCTGAGCAAAGAGCGCCGGGAACTGCGGGAAGACCCGGCCGCCGAATTGGATGAACTCGCCGCGCTCTACGAAGCGAAAGGGCTCACGGTGGCCACCGCACGCACGGTCGCCGAAGAACTGACCGCACACGACGCGTTCGCTGCACACGCCGAAATCGAATTGGGTCTCAGTCCGCATGAATTGACGAACCCATGGCAGGCAGCGCTGTCGTCCGCATTGTCCTTCACCGTGGGAGCGCTGCTGCCAATTATCGCCATCCTCGCACCCCCAACCACGTGGAGAGTTCCCGTCACCGTCGTCGCCGTGCTGGCGGCTCTGGTGGTCACCGGTGCAGTGTCGGCGGCGCTGGGCGGAGCACCGAAACAACGCGCGGTGCTGCGCAATGTCATCGGTGGTGGACTCGCTTTGGTGATCACCTATGCGATCGGCCACCTGGTTGGCGCGGCGATAGCCTGACCACCAGAGCGTCCCTGCATCGGCGGGGGCGGAAGCCGGGCGGCAACACCTCTCATCCGTCGGACATGAGTTCGCTTGCGGAAACGCCAAGCGTGTCGGCTATGTGGGATAGCCGCTTCAACAGAAGTCCGCGCCGGCCGTTTTCAACGCCATTCAAGATAGGTCTGGTGACTGTAGGTTCTCACTTCGCGTGTCATCTCGCGATCCTCTGAACTGCAGTGATGCACGTTGTCTCACTCGATGTCATCTGGCTCCTGTCTCAGATTCGTGTCATTTTTTTCGGAACATGCCAAAACCGCTATCGATGACGTAGCCGCGTACAGACCCGACCAGATGCTGGCAATTAGCCTTTTCACTGGGACAGTTGGTGTGGCTTCTACAGAAAGGCCTACGGTCCATGGCTCGAGGCCGCCGGAAATCTTTGGGGCAGAGCTTATTTGAATTTACATCTCGGGTCGTCGTCCTTCCGCGACGTGTGTACACACGAAGTGCGTGCGCTGCGCCCGATGACAGGGGCTGGGTGGATGGCGTTGTGTCGCTCTACGTCGTCTGGCGCTGGATGATCTGTACGAGCGAGGAAGCTGCTTGCAGTGTTGCGATGGGATCGACATCTTCACCGTTCGTGACGGCGCGGAACTAGTTGGCTGTGTGCGCAACGCAATCCCGGTCGGCAATCCATGCGGTGGTTAACGCCAGCTGTTCCTCGACAAGGTCCAGCACCCGCCGGCGCAGCGCGAGACGCTTGGGCCAAACCCCTGCTTCACGTCACGCCGTTAGGCCGGCGGCTTCTTCGAGTTCTGTGAGGGCGGGTTCAATGCCGTCGGCGAGCTGGTCGATGTCGTCGGCGATCTCCGGGGTGGTGACGAAGCCGAAGTCGAGTGATCCGTGGTAGCTGAAGCAGGTGATGTTCAATCCGACACCAAGCAGCAAGGGCCCGATGGGTATCACTCGCTCGACGAGCGCCCCGACCATGTAGATCGGAAACACGGGTCCGGGGACGTTGGACACCACCAGGTTGATGGGTGCGATGCGGCCGCCGAGGTGGCTGCGGTGTAGGCCCGGACTGCCAATCCCAACAAGCCCGGGGGTGTTATCGAACTCTTCAACCGTCTGCGCGGGGGTGCGGGGCGTCTCTGTGGGGCTCACCTGCGGTCCTCTTTTCTTTGTCTCGTACCGCCGGAATGCGCACAGCCGAGATGTTCAGGCGTTACTCGCCACTCCAAGTCGGGGCTCGTCGTTCGAAGAAAGCTCCGATGCCCTCAAGTAGGTCGCGGGAGGCGAGCAGCCGGGCATGGGCGGCATCCGAGCAGCCGGGCATGGGCGGCATCCGAGCGGGCCCAAACCTCGTCTTCGTCGCCATTGATCTCGTGATTGGCGATGGCCAGGGCTTCGCGGACGGCCAGAGGGGCGTTGGTGCAGATCGCCTCGGCGAGTTCGACCGCTGTGTCCAGGGCCGCGCCGGGCTCGGTGACGGTGTTGACGAGGCCCAGCCGTTCCGCCCGGTCCGCCGAGAGATTGCTTGCGGTGAGCAATAATTCGCGGGCGATGTTGGCGGGCAGCACTCTGGCGACGCGGAACGCGCCGCCGAAGTCGGGCATCAGCCCCCTTTTGGGTTCGGGTAGCCCGAACTGGGCGGTGCTGGCCGCGACAACGAGGTCACAGCACCCCCAAGGCGAGTGTTGGCTAGTGCTTGTATTTCTGGGGGCTCTCTTCGGCGGCGATGTTCATCAACTCCGACAACTCGAGGAGATCGTGCTCTCCCACCCCGTTGGGCACGGTGTAGGCCAGCTTCCGTAACTCGACGGCGTATTTGTGCATCTCCCGGCGAAGGCGTGCCTCAATTGTGGGCATAATTTTTCCTGACTAGGTGAACAGAGTGTAGTCCCAAATCGGGGATACGCCGGGGTGTGATTCTGGCGCTCACAGTCCGAGCGCCCCGCTCCACCCGTCGACCGCCGCCCGCGCCGCGTCTGGCCCTCACAATGCTCACGGGCGACCCGGCAGTTCCGTGAAGGAGCGGTGCGGATCGTGCACGAGACGGGCAAACCGATCGCCCTAGGTCGCACGTGATCTGGGGGTCGACAACCTTGAGCACACCGCCCTTCGAGATGCGATAGCGACGACAGAGTGGCCTATCCGGCATGTTCTGGATCGACTCTCGACGGATCGGCCGGAGGGGAGCAGCATGTATCGCATGGCCGACTACAGCGATGATGAACGCGACACAGTCCGCTCCGCCGCCTTTGGCGCGATGGCCCTCGTCTCGAAGGCCGACCCCGGCTTCTTCGCGATGTTCAAGGAGTCAATGGCCGGCTCCAAGGCTTTCGCCAATGCGTCGCCCGAGCTTCAGGAGCTGCTGAAGTCGGGTGGGATGCCGAACCTGCCGAAGGGTAATCCGGAAGAGATCGACAAGTCGATCCTGACGTCCCTGGAGCGGGCGGTGGCGATCCTGCAGCAGAAGGGCCCCAATGAGGCCGAAGGTTTCAAGGCGCTCATCGTGGACGCCTGCAAAAAGGTCGCCGAGGCGTCGAAGGGTGTCGCACCCGCCGAGACCGAGGCGATCGGCAAGGTGAAGAGCGCGCTCGGCGTCAGCTGACCCGGCGGCCACCGGCTCGGGCGTACCTTCCGATCGCGATCAGTAGAAGTAGAGGTTGGCACCAGGGAGTTCCTGGTGGATCCTTGGCCGGCAGTTACGCTTTCGGGCCATGAGGGCGATTGTCGCGCTGGCTGCAACTGCGCTAGTGGTCGCCGCCTGCAGTGGTAACACGAACACCCCAACGACCACCACCGAGTCCGTCGCGAAGGCGAGTCCCACCTCAACAATGACGTCCTCAACCCCCATCCCCACTCTCGTGCCCGGCGGCTGGGGGGACACCCCTCCGAGCCGCGATGCCATCGAAGAAATGGCGCGATGGGGGTTGGCATCAATTGGCGGTATCAAGGCAGCTGTCGATGAATCGTTGAAGGCGATCGACAGGTTCGAAGCTCTTCAAGAAAGCCCAGACGTCAACGCTGCGAAAGCCAAGTGCGAGGACACGACGCAGCCGATTGATACGAATGTGGGAGCTCTCGTACCGACCCCTGACCCCGACCTGACAAATGCGCTCCACGCGATGATCCACGACGCCCGGAACGTCGGGATCAGCTGCGCAAGAGCGGTCACGGACCCGTCGACCACGAACACTTTTCATGCGTCTGTTGACAAGCTCCGGTCAGACTTCAGTGCGGCGGGGGACATCATGATCCGAGACGGGAAAATTCTTACCGCTGCCGGTTTCTAGTGCCGCTGAATCGCCTCGAGGCAGCGTCCTAGCCCGAACACCGCCCAGTCGAGAGCGATCAGTAGAAGTAGAGGTTGGAACCGGGGAGTTCCTGGTGGACCCTTGGCCTGCCCGCGGGCGTGAGGTCGGACGCAAACTTTGCCATCTCGGTGGTCCGCACGCTGACGAGGTTGAAATAGCCGGTGAACGCGAACCGGCTCGGTGGATTAGCGGGGTCCGTGACCGGAACCGGCACGGGGACGATCGTGAACTCTTCGGCGTGATCGCCGTTGCTTGGCGCACAGGTGTAGAGATACTTGTGCCCCTGACCGGTGACTTGCGTAGCGCTGGCATGCAGAACGCGGTTGAAGGCCTGGTTGGTCAGTGACTTTCCGGTACCGAGGTCGTTGAAGACCCAGAGATCCGCCGGGTGATTGTTGTCGAACAGCGTTTGGTGGTAGACCTCGAAGTTCGCCGCAGTGGGTATGCCCGGCGGAATCGACTCGGTATTGCTGGCATGCAGGCAGTGACTGGTGTCGTGCTTGAGGATGTAGACCGGGTTCGCGGGGCCAGGCAGACCGGTAAAGATGTATGCGGCCGATTCGGCCAGCCGTAGCTGCTGCCGCACCGAATCGATCTCCGCCACAACATTGGGCACGCCGAATCCTGCAAGGAGAGCTTGCATTTGGTCGATCAAGGGTTTCAGCACCGTCTGCTGCTTCTCGCGGCTGAACAGGGTCTCCCGATACAGCCGGATCTGGTCCATCAATTGCTGACGGCGCGCGTCATCGTTGCGCACGAGCTGCGCGATCACCCCATCACGACCGAGCTTGAATGGCCTTGGGGGTTGGAGTGTCTGGTCGATACCCCACGGGATCATCTTGAACTTGATGTCGCCCACGCCCGGGGTTGCGACAGCAGTTACGTCGTTATAGAGGTAGGTGTTATTGGTGTTGTCGGCATAGCCGTCCCAATGCTTGAGCAAGAACTCCATCGCGTAGATCTTGAGGAACTGGTCCATGTCGAGCATCTGATCCGCGCCGGCCAGCCCGTTCGCCTTGATATGCCGGCACGCGAACTTCAGATCGGCTTTGTCCTCGAACTCGGAGAGGGATTCCACCCCGATGAAGTCCAGCCTCGCTTCGACAAGATCGTCCGTGTGCTCGATCTCGTACAGATTTCCGTTCATGTTGCCGTTGAAGTTGCGCTCGATGTAGCGCTTCATGATCGGCTCGGCGTTGACGTAGATGCCGGGGCTGTTGACGCCGGCGTCGCCTTGACCGATCAGGGTTCCGTTGACGAAGACCCGGGCGTAATTGCATCGCGAATGGGGCAACCCCGCCATGCCCAGCATCCGGTAGCCCAGCGTCTGCTTGATATAGGACTTGTCCTGAATGGAGTTGTTGAGCGTCACATAGCGAGACCCGATCAGGGCTTCGACGCCGGGGACGTTGGCATTGCCGAACCTGCCGAAGTCGATGTGCAGGCACGGCTTCTTGTTGTCGATCGACCCGCAGAACGATTTCTTCTTGACGCCGACCTCGGCGAACGTCGCGGCCTGCGCGGGAAATCTGGTTCCCGATATCTCGACCGAGGTCGCCTTGCGCCACGTGTACCTGCTGCCGCCGGCGAAGTTGAAGTTGCACCAGCCGCCCTTTGGCTCCTCGTTTCGCAGCGCATCCCACTCGGATTGCGGCATCTTGATCTTGATCGTGATCACGTTGTCGAGCGCATAGAAAGAATCGAGTGCTTGTTGCTGCTGAGCGGTCATTGTCAGATCTCCCGTGCGTAGTGGCCTTCCAACAGCATGCGGCAGGACAACGCATTCGACGCGAGTAGCACGCTACTCGTTTTCAGGAATTGCAATGCCACTTCTGTGCAGGGAACTTCGTCAACACACGGAGGTGTCGATAATTCGTTGGGGCTCGATGACTTCGGGTCGTCACCCTCGCTGCTGGTATTGGCCGGCGCGCGCTCGGCGAGCCTGCGAGTGACGTTGTTGATGGTGTCACTGAACTTCTTGACCGACGTCGTGATCCGGTCGCTGACCGACTTGAGCGCCGTCGCTCCCGAGGAGTTTGCCTTGGGGCGCTTGTCTGTTGCGTTGTTCCGGGCCGGACGCTGAGGAGCGGCTTGACCTCCTCGCTGAGCCGGATCATCCCGTCAGTATGGAAGGTAATGGTTCTCAGCGAAGGTTTACGCGAAGCGCGTAGGACTACTTATCCGCCGTTTCCCCATCACCAAGCCGCTGCCTGCTGCGAGCACGGTTGCCGAGAACACCGCCCCCAGCCGCGACGGCCGCACGCCCCGAGCGCGAGCGAATCGGCCCCCGGCCTGTCGGAAGGGGCCGATCCGTTCGGGTCGGTGACTTCGGGCCGCTAGCTCAAGCGAGTCCGGATGTCGTCAGCTTTCGGTTTCGGACTCACTGTTTTGCTTCTTGTTCCCCAAGCCGCCGAGGGCATTCTGGACGCCGTCACTCAACCTCTTGCTGATCCGGTGGAGCGAGGAGCTGAACTGCTTGCTGGCCTTAGTCAGTGACCCCCTCAGCTGACTGCCAGGCCTGTTGTCATTCCCGTTTGCGACCGTCGTAGGCGCGAACCCATTGCCCGTGGCGAAGACATTGACAGGGGTGGTGCCGTTGTCATTAAACGGGAACGCAATGCTGATACGGTTGCCCGTCCCCGCGGTGACTGTCCGTTTGACCGTATTGAAGGCGCCCCCGAGCGCAAACGGCCCCGTAACGTGCACTTCGTTGCCGCAATCAGGATCGCATAAGTCCAGGGGTTCGCTGAAGATGCCCTGGCGGACAAACGCCACGCTCACCGGGCCCGTCGAAGTGACTGTGTTGTCGCTGCCGTTCGGGCCTGCAAACACAGTGCCCAGCACAGTGATGTTGGCGAGGACACCCTGTGACGTAAGGCTGTTCCGGTTGGCGCCAATAGCATTGATTACGGAGCTCGCAATGCCTGATGCCCGGATCTCCATGGGTGTGGGCCCTGTGCCGCCGCCAGCGTTCGCGGCGCCAGTAAGATTGGCCCCGAGGTTGAGAAAACCAGGGCCTGCGAGAACGCCGTTATAGGCACCGTCAGGTACTACGACCGCGCCGGTGTCGGGATTAAGGCTGAAAGGAACTTCGGCGCTGCCGAGGTTGAGGGCGACGTTGGCCACACTGATGCCATCTGGATGGCCTGCGAATGCACCGACGTTCGTGCCGATCGCGATGGCGCCGTTGATAAACCCCTCTCTGGCAACCGCTACGGTATCCGGGCCCAGCCCCAGCGCGAAGTTGCCGAACGAGCTATCGCAGCCGATACCAATGTTGATGCCGCTGAGGCCGATGCACGTCGCTTGGGCCGTTCCGATTCCACCCACTGATGCCGCCGCGACTCCCGTCACCACCGCTATCCCCGCGGTCCGCCGCAGACCGATGGGAATCTTGTCCTTTGGGCTAACCCGTCGCATAAGCATTGCTGTTCCTCCCTGCTGAAGAAGCTGTCGATCGAAGGAACGGTATTCCTCAGGCGGGCGAGGGGGAGCAAGTCAGCAAAAATACCGGATGAGCTAGTTTTCGTTTTGTGTCCTCATGAAGTTGCGCCAGTGCGTGCAGTAACCGCAAACGATACCGAGGACGGCGACGTGAGTACGAACGAGATTCGCCAGAATCACAGCAAAGCAGACGGCGGCCAGTCGGTGATTCTGGGAGACGTTGCCTTTTCAAGCGGATCCCGGTGTCGCAGTGGTCTTATGGCTGCTATCTGGACTCGAGCATCGCCAGCAGGGTCTTGCGCGTGAGCGAAGAAACTTAGTAGTCCACCATTCGGTACGAGCTTGCTCGCCCGGACCGAAGAGTCGCTGCGGAAGAAACTTGCTCCGCTGGAATTTTGGGGTGACCAGCGGCCAACGCGGAATGGTGTTGGGATCGTGAAGCGACCTCGACGGACTGTACGTCGATTATGGGAAGGGTAACGCTTCTCCCACGGTCTGGGACGGCGATAATCCCCCGCTTGCTCCTCCGCCGGCCCGCCGCGTGTAGTGATCTAGGGCGGCGGGCCTAGATGAGTAATTCCAAGGGTTGTTACTGGTGTGGCTGCTGTGATTTATGGGTGAGGGTGTCCAGGATTGGCGTTGCTTAATCCAACCTGGCATTGGAGGCCGAAGTGGACGCCGACCTGGACACCCTCGCTACCGGACTGTACGTGACGAGTGATGATTTTCTCGCCGACAATCCGCAGTATCGACCATGGCGGCCGCGCGTCGGGCTCGCTCCGCGGCTGACGGACGCCGAGCTGGTCACCCTGGTGGTGCTGCAGGCGTTGCTCGGATTCACCTCCGAGGCCCGATTCCTGCGCTACGCAAACACTCATCTGCGCAGTTTGTTTCCTTATCTGCCAACACAATCGGGTTACAACAAGAGGATCCGCGCGGCGATCGGCACGGTGCGGGCGGTGATCGCGCACCTGGTCGCACAGACCAGCAGCGTCAACGATGACGTGTGGGTGGTCGACTCGACCCCGGTCGAGTGTGGGCGCTCGCGAGAAACGGCGAAGCGGTCGGATCTGGCCGGGTGGGCCGAGTACGGCTACTGCGCTTCGCATTCGCGCTTCTTTTGGGGGCTGCGCCTGCACCTGGTGTGCACGCTGTCGGGTCTGCCGGTGGCGTTCGCCCTGGCCGGCGCCAAGGCCGACGAACGCGAGGTCCTGCTCGGCATGCTCGACGCCGACCCCAATCTCGTGGCCGCCCACCCGAATCAGAAGTTGATGGCGGACAAGAACTACTACGGCAAGGCATTCGAAGCCGCACTCGCCGACGTCGAAGTCGAGCTGGTGCGGCCTGCCCGCAAGGGCGAGAAACCACGGCCGGGCCACCGGTACTTCAAACCGTTTCGGCAGGTCATCGAGTCGATCAATAACACGCTCAAGACCCAACTCGACCTCGAACGCCACGGCGGGCGCACCATCGCGGGCGTCACATCGCGAGTACTGCAACGCATCCTCGCCCTCACCGCCGCGATCTGGCACAACGACCAACTCGGCCAGCCCACGCTGCGATCGCTAACCGCCTACGACCACTGACCCCTTGGAATTACTCATCTAGGCGAACGCAGGCGCTATGGCAGCACGGTTTTCATCAACATCACGTTGTATGCAGACCACAGCGACAGATTGAAGTACAGCTCCTTACCCGTCGACCAGGGGTGCAGGAACGGCGCGTAGATACCGCCGGGGAACTGGTTTGACGGCACGAGCAGCTGCTGACCCTCCCACGGCCCTTGCGGGGCCGGCGCGGTCCTCATCAAGACGTCACCGGCAGGGTTGCCGTAAAGCGTCAGATACTTCTTGAGATAGGTGTTGTATTGGACGGACATTTCGCCCACCGGGCCGGGGATCACCGGCGTGGCGGCAGACGGATTGTTGGGGACCCAGAGTTCCGCCGTTCCAGTATTCGTACGTGGTGAGGTCCGGCACCAAGCCCTGGGGAACCCGCGCCACGAACGCCGGGCCGCCGCGTCCCGACGGTGTCCCGTAGGTATAGACGTAGCCGTCACCGGTCCGCAGGAACGCTGTCTGCTGGAAGTTTTCATTTCCCGGAACGTGCGGAACTTTGGCGTCGCCCGGCCTGGCCGTGCGGACGGTCCCCGGGTAGACCCCCCAGTTCTCGCCGTTGTCGGGGGACATCGCGATCGCCGAGAAGTTCGTCGTCCATGAAGCTGGGCTGTCCCAATTCTTGATCGACATGAAGTTGATGTATTGGGTTCTCCCGACGGAGATGCCGGCGGTCGGAATGATCCCCGTCTCCGATGGCGCGAACTTGATGCTGTTGATGATCTGTTTGGAGATGCCCGGCGCCCATATCGGTGAGCCGGAGTGTCTGCTGGCAAGCACGCCATCCGGCACGCTGATCGTCTTGGACAGCGCACGGTCTTGGGTGCGGAACAACACGTTATAGCGCCATTGCTTGCCCGGGACGCTGCAATAGCCGTTCGTGTCGCCGAACGCCATCAGTACCTGACTGTTACCGGGATCGCCGTTGTCCCACATGATCCCGAGGTCGGTCCCGGTGATTGCGAAACGCTGGATGGTGTTGTTCGGGCTGTCCGGTCCGGTCACCCAGCCGACGAGCGATGTCCCAGGAGGCGCGGGCGGGGCTGGAGCCGGCGCTGGCGCCGGCGCCGGTGCGGGCTGAGCCATGACTGCCGCGTCCGGACCAGGCGGGGGAGGATTGGGAGCGGGCGGCGTCACCCCGGCTTGCTGTTGCACCCGCCCGGCGTTCGGAGTGAGCGCGTTGAGGATCGCCCTCGGCAGCTGACCGAGCCTGGGTAGCGGTGCGCCATCGTTCGCATTGCGGGGCTTATGCCCGATCGGTGGGCCGTTGAGCCCGGGCAAGGCCGGAGTTGCCCTGGCGTTCGGCGCCGCAGGAGGTTGGGCTGCTGCTGCAGCACCGGTGCAGGGTTCGGCGGTCGCTGGTGGCGCAACTGTGATCGCCACGGTGAGTCCGATGGCGGCAGCCGACGCCACCGATACCGATCCGATTCGAGGACGAGGCGACATGTCACACCTTTCCAGAGGCACGACGTCGCTTTGACGTCAGCAGTGGGCTGATGTGACGATAGTGAGCGGTGGGACTCCTGTGATCAGTGATGCACCGATAGGTATGCATCCGTGACCGTGTCGCAATCAATGAATTCCGAGCGTAGTCCTACTCATCCGCATGGGCCGGCGGCCCGGCATGCTGGTCGTATGCCGCTTACCAGGCTCACGGCCGATGCACGCGAGGTCGCCCACGCCACCCCACCCGGCCGCGACCGCGCCGTCGACGTCGCCCGGCTCACCGCCCTGGTTGTCGTGATGTTCGGGCACTGTGCGCTGCTGCTCGCCACCTTCGACACCGGCGGCCTGCGCATCGGCAACCTGCTCGGCGAGATGCCCGCGCTCACCCCGATCACCTGGGTCGTACAGGTCATGCCGCTGTTCTTCCTCGCGGGCGGCGCCGCGGGCGCATACGGATGGCATACCGGCAAGCCGTGGGGCGCCTGGCTGTTCACCCGCGCGCAGCGCCTGTACCGCCCGGTGTTCTGGTATCTCGCGGCGTGGTCGGTCGGCCTCGTCGTGGCGAGCATGATCCTCGGTGCGGAGTCCGCGGCCGCGCTCGGGCGCGAGTGCGTCGCGCTGCTGTGGTTCCTCGGCGTGTACCTCGTGACACTGGCCTTCGTACCGGCGCTGACGCGGCTGCGGACGGGGCGCGGGGTCGCCGTCGTGGTCGCGTGCCTTCTCGCAGCCGCCGCGGCGGTCGACGGGATTCGGATTGCCGTCGGCACGCCAGAAGCGGGCGTCGCCAACTTCTTGGTCGTCTGGCTGATTCCCGTCGTGATCGGCGTGGCATACGCGCGCAGACTTATCGTTTCGCGCGCGGCACTTGCCGTGGCCGCATCCGCATTGATCGCGCAGGTACTGCTCGCCATCGTCGGGCCGTATGAAGTCTCCCTGGTGGTGACCGGCGCGGAGCAAATGTCCAACGTGTCGCCGCCGACGGTGTTGCTCGCGCTGCAGTGCACGTGGATGTCGTGTGTGTTCGTGGCGGCGGCGGGCGCCATCCGGCGATGGGCTGCGCGACCCCGTGTCTGGTACGTCGTCGCGGTGGGCAACGGGGGAGCGATGACCCTCTACCTATGGCATATCCCCGCGATCGCGGCCGCCACCTTCGCCCTGCACGCCGTCGGTCTCGACGCTTACGACGTCAATGCGGCGGGGTTCTGGGGCCTCCTTGCGCTCCGGGCGCTGGTGTTCGCGGCCATCATGGCGGTGGCGTTTCGACTGCTCTCGCCGCTCGAGCATCGACCGTTGCCGTGGTGGGACGCACCTGCGCGCGCTACCGGGGCCCAATCGACCGGTGCCGGTGTGCTGGTGTGTGCTGCGGGCATCGCGCTGCTCTTGCTGGCCAAGAACGGGCTGAGCGGTTTCGCGGGGTGGGCGATGCTCGGATACTTTCTTGTTGCGTCGGTGGCCGCGCGGCTATGCGCCCGAGCCGCTCGCGTTGACAGTCACATCACTATCCCGGATTGATAACGCACTGCGCGGTGAGCTGCCTCGCCCGGTTGGGCGAACTAAGCTCCGCTCCTGATGTCGCTTAGTGCTAAGCGGCAACGTCGGTTCGGCAAGGGTGGAACCCCAACGGTGCGAACGATATTGGGACTATCGAAGACGTCGACCAGCCTCGGGTGGGTTCTGGTCGACGGAGCCGACGTTTCCGGCGACACCCTTGACCACGATGCGTTCGACGTCGACAGCGACAAGTTCACCAACGGCAACATCGCGGAGTTGGCGGCTACAGCGCGGCGGGTGCGGGCCATCGCGACTGCAACCGGCTACACGGTTGACCGTGTTCGCGTGACGGGCAGCGACCACATCGACGCAGAAGTTCTGCTGTTACAAAAAGCATTGAAACAGCAGGGATTCGACGACGTTGCGGTCATTCCGCCTGCGCAAGCCGCTCAGGCGTGGGCGAGAGGAATCGGGCGTGCGAACGGGCACGACAAGATCGCGGTTTGCATCTTCGAGCGCGCGGGGGCGTCGCTTTCAGTCATCGACACCAATTCCGGTGCCGTCCAGACAGATACAACTAAATCCCAAGCCAGCCCCGGCCTGAGCGACTGGCTGACCACCGTCTTCAACCGCGATGGTCGGCCACCCGACAGCCTGCTCCTGATTGGTTCTCGCTGCGACCTCTACAAGATCGCCGGGCCGCTGAACGAAGGCCTGTCGATACCGGTCGTCGACTCCCTTGACGCCCAATTGGCCCTCGCCCGCGGCGCCGCGCTTTCGTCGGCACGGCATGTCGGAGACACACCGGTGAAGCGCAAACTTGGGCTCGCATCGCACGCTAGGTCGGTCACCATGGCGGCCGCAATTGCCGCGATCACCATGTTCGCGCTGAGTTCTGCAGGCGGGCCAAATCGCTTGGTGCAGGCGGATACCAACCAGGCCACACTGCCGTCAACGACCAAACCCATTGAGATGCCGCCCAGTGCCGCCACGGTGCTGCCCCCGGCTTTCACTCCGCCGCCGCGCCCTTTGCCAGCGCCTGCAGGAACCGTTGCCGCCGTGCCCGAGACGTTCTACGCACCGGTACCGCAGACGGTTCCCGTCGCACCGTCAGTTCAACCGTCGCCGGTACCGCATCTTCCCGAGGCGCAACCGGCCGCGCCGGGCCCGCCGCCAACAGAAACGATCCCGCCTCCTGCGCCGGATCCGATCGCACCGGTTCTGGACCCGCTCTTCGAATCTCGCTAGAGCCGACCCGCGGCGAAGCTCGCGCCCTCGCCGACCATTCCGTTCACCGGGTACAGCGCGTGGGCGAAGCTCGGCCCTCCTCCGGGTGTGCCGTCGCAGATCGTGTCACCCTGAGCGCACAACTGGATGGTCTTCGCGGCGTAGGCCGGGCCGATCGCGATCGGCGGTGCGCCGTACCGGCCCGTCCACGCCTCCGACGGCTTGCCGAAGAGAGCGACCGCGGCGACGTGGTCGGCCACCTCGAGCGGCATCGGAGTGGGTACGAGCGCAGCAGGAACGCCTTCCGGCACCACGGCCGAGGTGACGAAGCCCGCGACCGCCGCGCCTTGCGAGTAGCCGCCCACCACCATTCGGGTGTTGGGACAGGTCGCCGCCGTTGACTGGATATGAGCGCCCGCGTCCCTGATGCCCTCGACGACGGTCGCGGCGAACGCCGTGGGGTCGGCGAAATCGGCGCTGGCGGGGTAGTTGACCGGATACACCCCGACGGACCTGTTGCCGGCCTGCGATCGCAATGCGCCGACGAAGGCTTGTCCCACCCCGCCGACACCGGGCGGCTCGGCGGTGCCGCGGGCGAAGATCACCTCGACGTCCGGACAGGGCTGGGCGGATGCGGACGGGACGGGCGCGCTCAGCAGAGCCGCCCAGACAGTCATCACTACCGCACCGACGAGACGGGCGATGTGGCGTTGGTTCATATGGGTCATGCCAATGGGTACCCAGCCCAGCCGCGCCTATACCCGGCTCGCCGCAAAGGCCGCGGCCTGGTTGACCATCCCGGTCTGGACATATGCACCGTGGGCGCGCATATCCCAACCCCCTTGGAAGCAGATCGGGTCGTTGGGAACGCACAACTCGATGGTCTTGGCCCGGTAGAGCGGGCCGATCGAGGGCAGCGGGCCGGCGGACAGGCCGTCGGCGAACGTGCTTCTCGGACCGCCGAAGACCGCGGCGGCCGCGACGTTGTCGGCCACGTCGGGTGGCATATAGGTGGTGGCCAGGTCCACCACCGCCGCGCCTTGCGAATATCCACCGAGCACCATTCTGGTGTTCGGACAGTTCACGGCCATCGCCTGAACGTGCGCGCTCGCATCGTCACTGCCGGCGGGTGTGCTGCTGGAGAAATCGTTGCTGGCCGGGTAGTTGACGGGGTACACGCCGACCGAACGCCCGCTGAGCTGCGAACGAACCGAGTCGACGAACGCCTGTCCGATGCCGCCGACACCGGGTGGCTCGGTGGTACCTCGGGCGAACACGATCTCAACATCGGGGCATGGCGCGGCGCCGGCAGTGGGGAGGTTGATCAGGGCGATGGGCAGCGCTCCGGCCGTCGCCACGACCGCACCGGCGATGCGTGTGACCCGGCCTGCGCTTCTAATGGTCATGCTGAATATTTCGCACGACGACCCGAGGATGTGACACGGCCGGCGGCAGGAGTGCTCTATTAGTGGCCGCGGCCGTGGCGCCGGTGGTGGTGGAAGAATCGCCGCACTCGCTCGGCCGCCTGCGTGTTGTGGTTGCGGCCGCCCAGCACCATGACGACACCGATCACCACGGCAGCAAGAAGTAGGCCTGATCCGGCTAATGCGGTAACCACTGTTGACGCCCCCATGCGAGCGGCATACCCGAATCCACCGGAAAGCAGCAACCTATGGCCCAGATCACGGGTTGTTCGGCAGGTTCATCGGGTAAACGAGACTGTTAGTCTCGTTGCGAGTTGCTCGTCTGCGCGCCGACAACATGAGGGCGTCGATGACCGAGTCCGCCGTTCGGTCCGATCCCAGCACCGACGGTTCGTTCGCCGCAGGGTCAAGGGTGCGACGTGAGACAGAACACCGGGATCTTCCGCCCGACCGGCGCGGTCTTGGCCCCCGTCGACTTGAGTGTCGCCGACGGCACGTTGAACATTCCCCAACTCAGCCGACCCTTGCTGATCCGCCCGAGCCACAGATCCGTCTTCGGCGCGAAGTGTCTGGCGATGAACTGCCCCACCCGCGAGCGCCCGGACTTGTTCAAGGCACGCACGGCCAAAGTGGTGGGGCGAGTCGGGTCGACATATCGCAACGGCACGAATAGACCCTATGCCGCCGCAGCGCCCCGGTACGCTAGCCGTGATCCAAGCGGAGGGGACGGAAACATGAAGCTCATGGCAGTACTCGCACTGGCCTGCGGATTCACCGCGGCGCCGTTGATGGCGGCGGGCACCGCGTCCGGCGTGCCCGCGACATGTGACGGCGCGGCCTGCGTCCCGTTCGTCGACCACAATGTCGTGCCGTCCGACCCGTGCAATTTCCAGTCCCGCTTCCCCTTCGGCCTGGACGCGGCCGGTGGCACCTATGTCTGCACCTCCCTGAACGAATGGCTGCCTGCGGAACCGTTGATCGGGGTTCGCCCGTTGCGGGCACCCTGCGATGATGCTCAGCCGGGTCGGGCGCAGTCACCCGATGGCCAACCGCTGATTTGCGAGCAGCAGGCGTGGAGCGCCTACTACGACGATCTTTACTACCCCGGGGAAAGTTGACCGGGGGCGCGGCAACAGGCGACGTCTGGGAGGTGATGTCGACCGCCCGGACCATCCGGCGGTTCACCGACGAACCAGTCGATGACGCCACCCTTAACCGGTGCCTCGAGGCGGCGAACTGGGCGCCGTCGGGCGCCAACGCCCAAGGCTGGCGCTTCGTCGTGCTGAAATCCCCCGAGCAGCGGGCCGTCGTCGCCAAGGCCGCGGCCCAAGCCCTTGAGGTGATCGAGCCGGTCTACGGGATGACCCGGCCAGCCGACGACGACAACAGCCAGCGTGCCCGCACTTACCGGGCGACCTACGAGCTGCATGATCGGGCGGGTGAGTTCACCTCGGTTCTGTTCGCGCAGCAACGCTTTCCGACGGCGTCCGAGCTTCTACTCGGCGGGTCGATCTTCCCTGCCATGCAGAACTTCCTGCTCGCCGCGCGCGCCCAGGGCTTGGGGGCCTGCATGACCAGCTGGGCGTCGTATGGTGGCGAAGCGTTGTTGCGCGAAGCCGTCGGCGTGCCCGACGACTGGATGCTCGCCGGGCACATCGTCGTTGGTTGGCCGAAGGGCAGGCACGGACCTCTGCGCCGTCGGCCGTTGGCCGGGTCCGTCAATTTCGACCACTGGGACGAGTCGGCGTTCTAGGCCTTGACGCCGACGGTGATGAGGTCCGTCATCAATCGTGTCCAGACCGGCCTGCGCACGCGATGCTGATCGCTGACACGAAACCCCGCATCTTCGAACAGGGTGCGCATCTCGGTCGGGGACGGATTGTGCGAGGGGTTGAGCTGCTTGGCGGTGAGCCACTGCAGCGGGACGGGCTGCAGCGGGCTGAACGTCGCGACCGCGGCGAAGCCTCCAGGAGCCAGCACGCGGTGGAACTCACCCAGCGCGGCGGGTTGGTCGAAGAAGTGAAACGCCGACGTCGTGACCACCGCGTCGAGAGCACCGTCGTCGAACGGCAACCGCTCGGCCGGGCTCCGCAACCACGTCACCACCGATGACCGCTGTTTGGCTTGGGCCAGCATGCCCTCGGACATGTCGACGCCGTAGACCTCGTCAGGATGGAGCTTGCGCTCGATCCGGTCAGCGAGAATTCCTGTGCCGCAAGCGATGTCGGCGACTCGTCGGGACCCTGCGGCCGCCAGGAGCGCGAGCATCTCGTCCTGGGGCGGCCGGTAGACCCAGCGCTGGAGACCCTGGAAGTCGTACAGCGGGGCGGCGACGCTCCAGAAGCGGGTGACCGCCTCGTTCAGGTTTCTGCGCCGCGCCGAGGTCACCAGTTCCAGACGGACGGATCGTTGGGGGGGTAGTTCATGCAGACGTCGGTGCCATGGGCGGCGACGCCCTTGTTGTTGAAGAACAACTTTGCCCAGTTGCCCCAGCGAGTTGCCATCTGCTCGTAGTAGATGTTGGTCGCGGTGTCCTCCGAGTACTGCCGCCGGCCGGCATAGTCCAGCGAGAAGAACCAGTAGATTCGGTCGCGGGCGCCCTGTTGAATGCCGGGCGGCCTGTTGTTGTAGTCGATCATGTAGCGCTCGTAGTACACCGGGTCGGTGTCGCGCACCGCGGCCATGTACTGGTCGACCGTGCAGGTGGTCTTGAGTATCCGGTTCGGAATCGGATAGTCGTCGGTCGCGTCGGCGGACGCTACGGCTGGGAGTCCCAGCGCGATGACGCCCGTTGCAGTCAGCGCGGCGGTTGCTTTGCCAAACATCTGTGCCTCCTTGCTATTACGGCTGCTCGGCCGCTAGCGGCGGACCCTCCGCCGTTGGTTGCGGCTGCGGCCGTTGCGCCACTTGTTCGAGTACGGGCAGTTTGTCGGGGCAGTACGTCCGCAGTGCGGCGCCCAGGAACTGCCACGCCTGCTGGGTGGTGCTGCCCTTCTGCAGTTGCGCAAGGATGAACTGCGCGGACTGATAGGCATCCTTGTCGACGCCGTTGTGCAGGCGCTTGCAGGTGATCTTGCCGATCCACGCGTTGTAGTCCCTCTGGCCGAAAATGCCGTAGGTGTGCAGTTCGTTGGCGAAATCGGTATCTCGATCGGCATGGGCGGGTGCCGCGAAAACCTGCGCCGGCACCGCCAACGCGATCACCGTCAAGACGGTCGAAGCGAGCCGTGTTGCCTTCATGATCACCTATCTGATTGGGCCCGTTGGATATTCTTCGCCAGCGTGGCGGCCGGATGCAACGCCGACCGGTTCAGGCTCGGGCCCCGGCTGGGGCCATGGTTGTGGGACGGGTCGCTGGCGCACTCGCTGCGGCCACCAGAACCAGCGTCCGAGCAGCGCGGCGATCGATGGCGTCATGAACGACCGGATCACCAACGTGTCGAACAGCAGGCCGAGACCGATGGTCGTGCCCACCTGGCCGACAACACGCAGGTCGCTCACGATCATCGACATCATCGTGAAGGCGAACACCAGCCCGGCCGATGTGACCACCGAACCCGTCCCTGCCATCGATCGGATGATGCCAGTGTTGATTCCCGCGTGGATCTCTTCCTTGAATCTGGACACCAGAAGCAGGTTGTAGTCCGATCCCACAGCCAACAGGATGATGACCGACATCGCGATGATCATCCAGTGCAGGTGCATGCCCAGGATGTACTGCCATATCAGCACCGACAGCCCGAACGACGTGCCCAGTGACAGCAGCACCGTTCCGACGATGACCGCGGCGGCTATCACCGAGCGAGTCAGGATCAGCATGATGATGAAAATCAGGCACAGCGAGGCGATTCCGGCGATCAACAGGTCGAAGTTCGAGCCGTGCTGCATGTCCTTGTACGTCGACGCTGTCCCGGCCAAATAGATCTTCGAGCCTTCCAGCGGGGTGCCCTTGATGGCTTCGAACGCCGCATTCTTGATCTGGTCGATGTGCGAAATGCCTTCTGGCGTCGCCGGATCACCTTCGTGGGAGATGATGAACCGGATCGCCTTGCCGTCCGGTGACACGAACATCTTCAACCCGCGCTGGAAGTCCGGGTTGTCGAACACCTCGGGCGGGAGGTAGAACGAGTCGTCGTTCTTGGAGGCGTCGAATGCCTGTCCCATGGCAGTCGAGTTCTCCTGCAGGGCAGCCATCTGGTCCTGCATGCCCTTCTGACTCTGATACATCGTGAGCATCATCGTCTTCATCGTCTGCATCGTGGAGATCATCTCGGGCATCAGCGCGACCAGTTGCGGCATCAGCGAGTCCAGCTGCTCCAGGTCGGGTACGAGTTGCTGGACGTCGTCGGTCAAGACGTCGATGCCGTCGAGGGTGTCGAAGATCGACCGCAGCGCATGGCAGATCGGGATGTTGTAGCAGTGCGGTTCCCAATAGAAGTAGTTGCGAATCGGACGGAAGAAGTCGTCGAAGTTCGCGATGTTGTCCCGCACTTCGCCGATGTCGACGGCCATGTTCTTCGTCTTCTCGACCATGGAGTGCGTGGTGGCCGCCATCTCCTGGGTGAGGGCCTGCATCTTCTCCATCGTTGCGATGGTCTTGTCCATCTCAGCAGCCTGGGTCAGCATGTCGGCCATCCGGGCCTGCATGTAGTCCTGGTTCATCTGCTGGGTGGTGCCCTGCATGCTGATCTGGAACGGGATCGAGGTGTGCTCGATCGGTGTGCCCAGCGGCCGGGTGATGGTCTGCACGCGACCGATGCCGGGAATGTGGAAGACGCTCTTGGCAATTCGGTCTATGACGAGCATGTCGGCCGAGTTGCGCACGTCGTGGTCGGTCTCCACCAGCAACAGTTCCGGATTCATCCGCGCCTGCGGGAAATGCCGGTCGGCGGCCTGGTAGCCGAGATTGGCCGGGATGTCATCGGGAAGGAACTCGCGGTCGTTATAGCTCGGCTTGTAGCCGGGCAGCGCGAGGAGGCCCACGAGGGCCAGCGCGATCGTCGCGACCAGAACCGGGCCCGGCCAACGCACGACGGCGGTTCCGACGCGTCGCCAGCCACTGGTCTGCATCTGCCGTTTCGGCTCGAACCCGCCGAATCGGCTGCAGATGGTGAGCAGCGCGGGAGCCATGGTCAGTGCGGCGAAGACTGCGACGAGCATGCCGACGGCCAACGGGATGCCCAGGGTCTGGAAGTAGGGCAGCCGGGTGAAGCTCAGGCAGAAGGTGGCGCCGGCAATGGTCAGCCCAGAGCCCAGGATGACGTGCGCGGTGCCGTGATACATGGTGTAGAAGGCGGTTTCGCGGTCTTCACCGTTCAAACGCGCCTCGTGATATCGGCCGACGAGGAATATCGCGTAGTCCGTGCCCGCGGCGATGGCGAGCGTGACGAGCAGGTTCGTCGCGAACGTCGACAACCCGATGAGCTCGTAGTAGCCGAGGGTCGCGACGATTCCCCGCGCCGCCGCCAACTCGATGAACATCATCAGCAAGACGAGCAGCACGGTGACAATCGAGCGGTAGACGAACAGCAGCATCAAGAAGATCGCCGCGATGGTGATCATCGTGATCAGCCGGACGCTCTTGTCGCCGGCGTGGTGCTGGTCGTTCGTGAGTGCGGCCGGTCCGGTGACGAACGCCTTCACCCCCGGCGGCGGCGTACTGCTCGCGACGATGTCGCGCACGGCCGCGACGGATTCGTTCGCCAGGCTCTCGCCCTGGTTACCGGACAGGTACAGCTGAACGTAGGCGGCCTTGCCGTCGGCACTCTGTGATCCCGCCGCGGTCAGCGGGTCGCCCCAGAAGTCCTGGATGTGCTGGACGTGCTTGTTGTCCGACTCCAGCTTGTCGATCAGGCCGTCGTAGTAGTTGTGGGCGTCATCGCCCAGCGGCTCGTCGCCTTCCAAGACGATCATCACCGAGCTGTTGGAGTCGAACTCCTGAAAGGTTTGACCGACGCGCTGCATGGCCTGCATCGACGGTGCGTCGTTGGGCGCCAACGACACCGCGTGCATTTCGCCGACCTTCTCCAGTTGCGGGGAGATGACGTTGAACAGCACCACCAGTGCCAGCCAGCCGAGAAAGATCGGCACCGAGAACATCCGGATGAACCGCGGGATCATCGGGTGCGCGCCGACGTGTGTGTTCGTCATGCGGATTTCACCAGGCAGAAGGTCTGGGCGTTGAGTCCGTCGGTGGTCTTCTCGTCCTTCACGACACCGTCCACTGTGATTCGGCAGCCGATGCTGTCACCGTCGCCCTGCGCGACGATGTTGGCGCTGGCGGCTGGGGCCGTCGTCGTCAAGGTCAGCGACCAGGGCAGCGGCACGTTCTCCGCCTTCTGCGGCTGAGCGTCCAGGTCCAGGTAGTTGATGGTGGCGATGGCTCCCGGCTGCCCGAAGATCTCGTACTTCACTTCTTTGGGGTTGAAGGGCTCGGGGTCGTTGACCAGGCCTGCGCCGGGCCTGGTCAGCTCGGTCTTGCCGAAGACGCCGCGGAACCGGTCGACCATGAAGGTCGCGACGAAAACCACCAGCACGATGAGGAGGGGGATCCAGATCCGCTTGAGCGCCTTCAGCACTGGAAGCCTCGCCGCCCGAACGCTACGGTGACGATTTCCGCCCGACCCATGCCACCTCTCCCTACAATGTTGGTCCTTGCTTAACTTAGCCCATATAACTTCTAGGTGCGCAACAGGCTAGCGCAAATGTTCGCGGGGGTTGGACAGCGCCGGCCCCCTGCCCGCGGCGTCGGCGCCCGCGCCGACCTGGCGAATCTGCCGAATTCCTCCGCGACTGGCCGTAATGTCTCGCTTGGGCCGGGGATGGGCTGAGGGGAGGCAGCGATGGCCTTCATCGAATACAGGTCCGGCGGGTGGATTCGCCGGTTAGCCGTCGCAGCGTTCGTCACCGTGTTGTTGGCAGGCCTTCAGGGACTCACCGGCGCGCCGCCGAGGGCGGCGGCGTTCTCGAATGTTCCCGTCGAACAACTCAGCGTGCCGTCGTCATCGATGGGGCGCGACATTCACGTCGAGTTCCTCGACGGCGGTGAGGGCGCCCACGCCCTGTACCTGCTGGACAGCATGGAAGCCGGCGACGACTTCAACGGGTGGGACATCAACACCGCCGCGTTCGACTGGTACAGCGGGTCCGGCATCTCGGTCGTAATGCCCGTCGGAGGCAAGGCGAGCTTCTACAGCGACTGGTACGGGCCGGCGGCCGGCAACGGTAGGACCTACACCTACAAGTGGGAAACATTCCTCACTCAGGAACTGCCCGCGTGGTTGGCCGCCAACAAGAACGTCCCGTCGACCGGCAACGCAGTGGTGGGGTTCTCGATGGGTGGTTCGTCAGCGCTGGTGCTGGCCGCCTACCATCCGCAGCAGTTCATCTACGCCGGATCCTTGTCGGGCTTCCTAAATCTCTCGGCGCCCAACCAGCGAGGCCAGGTTCGTATCGCCATGATGTGGAATGGCGGCTTCAACCCGGAGGCGATGTGGGGTCCGCCGGGCGACCCGGCCTGGTCACGCAATGATCCCACCGTGCAGGCCGGCAGGCTGGCCGCCAACGGCACCCGCCTCTGGATCTACTGCGGCAGCGGCGCACCCACCGACCCCGCCCTGGCCAGCCCAGACGCTCCCATCGCCGGACTTGGATTCCTAGAAGGATTCGCGATCGACTCCAACCGCACCTTCGTTGACGCCTATATCGCCGCGGGCGGAAACAACGGTGTGTTCAACTTCCCCGACGGCATCCACAGCTGGGGTCACTCGGGCCAGCAGCTGCAGCAGATGAAACCCGACATCCAGCGGGTACTCGGCGTCACGCCCACCGTCTGATCACGACAACCGTTCGCGCAGTTCACGTTTCAGCACCTTGCCGTAGCTGTTCTTCGGCAGTTCGTCGATGAACACATACCGCTTGGGTCGCTTGAAGCGGGCAATGCGATCGAGCAGGTGCGCGTCCAACTCGTCCGGCTCCACTTGACCCACGACGAAGGCCACCACGACCTCGCCCCACTCCTCATCCTTCGCGCCGACGACGCCGGCCTCCACGACGCCGTGGTGCTCGAGGAGCGCCTCTTCCACTTCACGCGGGTAGATATTGCTGCCGCCGCTGATCACCACATCCTTCGACCGGTCGCGCAGGGTGAGGAAGCCCCGCTCGTCGAACGAGCCCATGTCACCGGTGTGCAGCCAACCGTTCTGCAGGGTGGCGGCGGTGGCCCCCGGGTTCTTCCAGTAGCCCGACATCACCACATCGCCGCGGCAGGCGACTTCGCCGATCTCGCCGACGGCGGCCGGGCTTCCGTCAGCCCGTAGCACCGCGACGTCCACACCGGACCGGGCATACCCGACCGACCCCAGGACGGCGTCGTCGGCGTCGAGGTGGTCGGCGCGCCGTAGGCCGGTGATCGTCATCGGCGCTTCGCCCTGCCCGTACAGCTGGGTGAAGATCGGGCCGAACGCGGCCATCGCCTTCTTCAGGCTCTCCACGTACATCGGGCCACCGCCGTAGACCACGGTGCGCAGGTTGCGTGGGCACGATCGTCCGGTCTGCACCAGCCGCTGGACCATCGTGGGGGCGAGAAAGGCACTGCAGCCTGGATGGTGCTCGCAGAGGTCGAGGAACTCGTCGGGCTCGAACGCGCCCGATTCGGGTATCACCTGACGAGCTCCGCGCAGCACGTAGGGCGGGATGTAGAGACCCGAGCCGTGCGACATCGGTGCGCCGTGCACCAGGCTGCAGTCCTCGTCGGGCGAATCGAAGTCCGCCAAGTGAGAAACGGTCATCGCCATCAGGTTGCGGTGCGACAGCATCGCGCCCTTGGACCGGCCGGTGGTGCCGCTGGTGTAGAACAGCCACGCCAAGGTGGACGGGTCCGAGCACGGCGGAGTTGCCGGCTCGGCGTCCAGCCGCGATTCGTAGGCCTTGGTGCCGATGACCTCGATCGGGACATCGGTGACGGCCGCCAGTTCCGGGGCGATCTTCGGGGAGGCGAAAACCACTGCGGCACCGGCGTCGTCGAGGATCTGCTGCATCTCGCGCGGATGCAGTTTGTAGTTGATCGGTACGTACACGCATTCCGCCGCCCAGACGGCGAACATGAGCTCGATGATCTCCGGTCGGTTCTCGCTGGCGACCGCCACTCGTGCACCCGCGCCCAGCTCGCGCAATGAGCCGGCCAGGCGCAGCGCGCGCTCCCGCAGCTCTGTCCACGTACTCAGTTGGCGCTCACCGTGATACACCGCGCCGCGGTCACCGAAGCGTGCGGCTGCCTGGTCGAGCAGGGCGAACAGGTTCAACGGGCGACCCATTCCGAGGTCAGCGCGAAGTCCGAAAGATACTTGGTGGAACTCCAGCCGCCGTCGACCACGATGGTCTGGCCGTTGATGAAGCTGCCGCCGTCGGAGCACAGGAACGCGACCGTGCTGGCGATGTCATCGACGGTGCCCAAGCGCTGGTGCGGTGTCATCTCGGTGTTGATCTTGCGGAACCGCTCGTCCTCCAGCCGCTGTTCGACCATCGGGGTGACTGTCACGCCCGGCGCCACTGCGTTGCAACGGATTCCCTGCGGACCGTACTGGCAGGCGATGTGCAGGGTCAGCGCGGTCAGGCCGCCCTTGGCCGCCGAGTAGGCGCCGCCGCGAAGGCCGCCGACGACCGCGAACGTCGACGTGACGTTGATGATCGCCGAGCCCGGTCGCATGTGCGGAATCACGTCGCGGGCCAGCCGGAACGGCGCCCGCAGCATCACACCGAGGAAGTAGTCCAGGGTCTCGTCGTCGGTTTCGTGCAGCGGCTTGGGGCTGCCGACTCCGGCGTTGTTGATCAGGAAGTCGATGTGACCCCACCGCGCACCGCCAGGTCCACGATGCGTTGCGGCGCGTCGTCGTCGGTCAGGTCGACGGCAAGCGTCGCGACCCGGTCGGGATCGTCGATGGCCTTCTCCAGGTCGGCGAGCCGGTCCTCGTCGCGTCCGGTGCCGACGACCGCCATGCCCATCTCGGCCAGCTTTGTCGCGCAGCCGAAGCCGATGCCGCTGCTCGCGCCCGTCACGATTGCTACCTGCATGTCACCCATCCGCCTTCGACCAGCCTTGCTCGGATCTGATGTTTGAGCACCTTGCCCGCGTCGTTCTTGGGCAGCGCGTCCCAGATGACCACCTGTTCGGGCACTTTGAACTTCGCGACACCCGTGGCCTCGCAGGAACTCGCGCAGGTCGGCGACGTCGGGGCCGGGCGAGCCCGTCGGCACGATCACCGCGCATGCTCGCTCCCCGGTGCGCGGCGTCGGGAACGCCGACGATCGCGATCTCGGCGATGTCGGGGTGGCCGGCGAGGACGTCCTCGACCTCCTTGGGGCGATGTTCTCCCCGTTGCGGATGATGATGTCCTTGGCCCGACCGGTGACGACGAGGTAGTCGTCATCCACCCAGCTGCGCCGAGATCGCCGGTGCGGAAATAGCCTGTCGGCGTCGAAGGAGTCGGCCTCGTCTTCGGGATGTAGGTAGCCGAACAGCATCTGAGGGCCGCGGGCACGGATCTCGCCGGCCCCGGTCGGCGCGGCGTCGTGCGCGACCAGCTTGATGTCGGCGATGCCGGGCCGGCCGTCGGTGTCCGCGGCGTGGTCGGGATCTCCTGGCGAGCCGACGGTCGTGACGGGCACTTCCGTGGAGCCGTACACCCGGGTGACGACTGCGCGGTCGAAATACGTCGGCGGCGCTGCGGATCAGCGACGGCGACACCGATGCGCCGCCGCAGATGAACACCTTCAGGTCCGGGTAGGCGGGTGTCGGCGCGCTCGGCCGCCGCCAGCAGCTGCTGCAGGAACGGTGTCGCACCGGCCATGTGGGTGCACCGCTCGCGCTTCCATCAGTCGTCACGGCGTCGTCTGGATCCCAGCGGTCCATCAGCACCGCGGTCGTGCCCAGCAGCAGCGGGCATTCGAACGCGTAGATCGAACCGCCGATGTGGGCGATGGGCGACGGCACCAGGAACTTGTCGCCGGGCTCGACCAGCCAGTGGTCGCGGATCTGGCAGATCAGGGCATGAATCGAATTATGGCTGTGCAGAACACCTTTCGGGCGGCCCGTGGTGCCGGAGGTGTAGAGGATCATCCGCACCGCGTCGGGATCCAGGGCCGGCAGCTCTGCGGCATCGGCCCCGCCGGAGAACAACGATGTGTACGCGTGTCTGGCCGCGGTGCTCGCCGCGCACCACCACGACCTCGGGCGGCGACTCCATCGCAGCGGTGACACGTTCCAGCATCGACGCATAGTCGTGGCCGACGGAATTCCTTCGGGCACGAAGATCATTCGGCTGTCGACATCGGCGAGGATGAAGCGCAGCTCATGGTCGCGCAGCGACGGCAGGATGGGGTTGACCACCATTCCGGCCAGGGTCGCGGCCAGGTAGACGACGGCGGCCTCGTGCCAGTTGGGCAGCATGAACGACACCACGCTGCCCGTCGGCATCCGGGCCAACATCGCCTGGGCAAGCGTGCGCGCCTGCGCGTGGAGAGTCTGCACAGTCCAGCTGAAAATTGCCGTCGACTACCGCTACTCGTTGCGGCGTTGTCTGTGCCGCCTCGCGCAGCGAGTCGGCCAGTGTGGTCGCCGACCCACAACCCGCGGGCATAGGCGTCGGTGGCGCGTTCGTGTTCGAGGTCGGTCGGCATGTCACTGGCCTCTGGCCCGCCGCATCGTCATCGAATGACGAAAGCGGGATGCCGGGTGGGTGTTCACGGTGACCTGTGCGATCTCGCCGTCTGACGTCTTGTAGGTGCGCTGCACCTCGAGTGCCGGTGATCCCGGTTCGACCTTGAGACCGTCGGCGAGCTGCAGGCGCGATCAGCACGGCGGCGATCTCCTGGTGCACCTCGACGATGCTGACGCCGAACAGGTCCTCGATCAACGGGAAGATCGGGCCGGTGTGGCGTTGCAGCAGTCTGCCGACCGCGGCGAAGGCGCGGTTGATGTAGTACTCCGTTCGGCACAGCGGATAGTCGGCGCCGTCGGCCTGCCGGTAACCGCGCACGGCCAGCCATTCCTCGCCGCTGGCGAGCCCGGTTCGAGCCGCGACCTCGTCGTCGATGCGTGACCATGCTCGATCGACTCGATGCGCGAACCGCGCGCCGGTCGCAAAGGCCAGCAGGTCGTTGATCGACATCACGTCCTGGCATAGGAGTGCGAGGTGGTCCGCGGCACGACCAGTGTGCCCGCCCGCGGTCGCGACGAGACGAGGTTGTCCTCACGCAGCCGGCGCAGTGCTTCGCGCACGGTGTAGCGACTGACCGAGAACCGTTCGCAGAGTTCGTGTTCGGTGGGCAGCTGCGACCCGACGGGATAGACACCGTCGACGATCTCCTTACGCAGAGCGCGAGCCACCTGAATGTAGCGGTGGTCGGCGGGCGCGGTGTCGGTCACCGGTCAGCCCTGCGGCCGCGAACGCCAGCACGCTGCCGTCCCCGTCGGCCGAGACGTACAGCGTGCCGTCGGGTCCGCCGCGATCCCGGCGAACGGGCCCTGCGGCCCGGAGAACGGCGGCATGCCCCGCAGCGGCTTGGGCACGACGCCGGGCGGGGCACCGACCGGAAGCCCGGAGGCGATGGTCTGCCGAGCCTTGCTGTCCAGGTCGAACGCGATCACCGCCTTGGCGTCCGCGTCGACGATGTAGAGCTGTCCGTCGCGCACCAGAATGCCCTGCGGGCTTCTGCAGTTCGTCCACCACGACCGCGGGGCCGGAGCCGGTCAGCTTGACCACCCGTCCGGCCGCCGACTCGGCCACCAGAGGACTGCCGTCGGGAGCGATCGCCACGCCGACGGGGTCCTGCAGTCCGGACGCCAGCACCTCGACGTTGCCCGACCGCAGGGCGTGCAGCTCGCCCGGTGCCGAGCTCGGCGAAGACGATCACCTCACCGGGTCCGACCGCGACACCGTAGAGCTGGTCGAAATCGTCTGCCAGATAGTCCGCTTTCGTTGGCTGCGGGCCGGTACCGCGCGACCTGCCCGCCCGAGGTCGTCACCACGAACTCACCCGGCCCGGACGGTGCGAGGCCGCGCAGGAACCCGGGATAGCCCGGCGTGAACAGCATCCCCACTGTCTGCAATGAGCCGTCCGGCGCAACCGCATAGAAGTAGGTGCCGTCGGCGACGTACAGCCGGCCGTCGTCGCCGACCGTCGAGGTCCAGCGGCCAGTTCAGCCCGCCGGGCAGCACCGTTCGGGTGTGGCCGTCGCCGAGGATCTCGGTGATCTCGCCGGTGAAGTTCGAGACGAACAGCCGGTCGCCGACGAAGGTGCAGGTTGTCCAGGCCGGGGGTCAGATTGGCCAGCAGGGTCTGTTCGCCGCTGCGCGGGTCGATGCGCAGCACCTGCCCGCTGGCCACCTGGGTCGAGACGATGTAGCCATCGGAGTCGAACTTGACCGAGTCGGGAACACCGAGATCGCCCGCGACCCGTTGCGGCTCACCGCCGTCGGGGTCGATCCGCCAGATCTCGTTGGCGCCCATCACCGGGAAGTACAGCAGTCCGTCCGGGCCGACCTCCATCGCGTTGGGCGACGGCACGATTGTCCAGCAGGATTCGTGGCGGCACCGCCATTGCCAGGTCGAGTTCCAGCAACCGTCCGCCCTCGCGGCATTCGCCGACGAACAACCGGCCCCTGATGCACGGTGATGCCGTTGGCGCAGGGCAGGTCGTCGCGCAGCACCCGGCTTGTGCCGTCTGTCGTCGCGCACGCTGACCCGACCGTCCATGACCTCGGTCGCGTAGAGGTTGCCGTCGGGGTCGAAGGCGACGTCGTCGGGCGCGATGATGTCGCCGCCCTTGGCGCTGATGGTCTCCAGCAGGCCGGTCCCGACATCGAGCGCGCTGATCTGGCTCCCGGTCACCTGCGCGATGTAGATCCGGCCGTCGGGGCCGGTGCGCAGACCGTTGGCGCCGAACAGCCGGCTGGGCGGGGTGAGCCGCTCGAGCCGCCAGCCCTCGGCGACGTTCGGGTTCTGCGCCGAGTACCGGGCTTCCTGCAGCGACGTGCTCATGGCCTCGGACGTTATCAAGCCCCGTTAGTCCAGACAATAGTCTCGGTGTTTACGCTACCCGACCTTGACGGCGGGATAATGGCTGCGGAATAGTGTTCTCCAATATGCAGAGTGCCATATGTTGTCCGGACAAATTGCGAACGAGCGGTATGGCCGACCTTCTCAGCCTCGACGGCCGCATCGTGGTGGTGTCCGGCGCCGGCGGCGGCGGCATCGGCACCACCGTGACGCGGATGGCCGCCGAAGCCGGCGCGACCGTGGTCGCGGTGAGCCGCTCCAAGGAGAACCTCGACGAGCACATCGCTCCGCTGGGCGCCCAGGGCCTTTCGGTCGTGCCGGTGGCGGCCGACGCGTCCACCGACGACGGCATCGCTGCCGTGATCGATCAGGTGCGCGGACACCGACGGCGATCTCTACGGATTGGTCAATGTCGCCGGTGGCGCCGAGCCGTCGACCTGGATGCCGTCGACCCGGGTGACTCGCAGACGACTGGCGTGCATTGTTCACCGCGAACCTCGAGACCACATTCTTCATGAGCCAGGCCGTGGCGGCCGAGATCAGGAGCGAATCGACATCCCGGGTCGATCGTGTCGATCTCGTCGATCAGCGGCATGAACACCGCGCCGTTCCACATCGCCTACGGAACGGCCAAGGCAGCGATCGTGGCGATGACCCGGACGATGGCGGTCGAACTGGCGCAGGACGAACATCCGCGTCAACGCGGTCGCCCCCGGCGTAACCGCGACGGCGGCATCGCTCACCTACACCGACGACGACCCCGACCGCGATCGGACGGGCCATTGCGATGGGACGGCGTGGACGGCCCGAGGAGCAGGCCGGCGCCATCCTGTTTCTGTTGTCCGACCTGTCGAGCTACATCACCGGACAGACGCTGCTCGTCGACGGTGGCCTGAACCTGAAATGGACGCACCTGGGCGCCGACAACACCTCACTGTTCCTCAAGGACGAATCCTTCCGAGCAGCCATTAGGAGGATGGAATGACCGACACCGAAAGCGAACTCGATACGGCTGCGGCCGAGGAACTTTCCGAACCGATGACCATCGGTGTCGACGCGTACATCTCGGAGGACTACGCCCGCGCCGAGCGCGACAAGCTGTGGCGCAAGGTCTGGCAGCAGGTCGGCCGTGTCGAAGAGCTTCCCGAGGTCGGCAGACTACCTCACCTACGACATCCTCGACGACTCGATCATCGTCGTGCGCACCGGGCCGACACGATTCAAGGCGCACCACAACGTCTGCATGCACCGCGGCCGCCGGCTGGTCGACACACCCGCAGGGCGCCAAGAATGCGGTCGGTCGTGCTCGCAAGTCGTTCGTCTGCGGATTCCACGGCTGGACCTACGACCTCGACGGTGCGTGCACCCACATCCGCGAGCAGGACGACTGGAAGGGCGCGCTGACCCCCGAGAACACCCACCTTGCGCCCGGTCAGGGTCGACACCTGGGGCGGCTGGCTGTTGGATCAACATGGATCCCGACTGCGAGCCGCTGCGCCGACTATCTGTTCCCCGCCGCGAAGATGCTCGACCCGTTCGGCCTGGAGAACATGCGCTGCAAATGGCGCAAATGGCTGGACTTCGACTGCAACTGGAAGGTCGCGCTGGAGGCCTTCAACGAGACCTACCACGTGTTCACCACCCATCCGGAGTTCAACAAGTTCGGCGAGTTCAAGGGCTGGGCGAAGGCGCAGGGCAAGCACAGCAACATCGGCTACGACGCGCCGAAGGGCCTGGACGAGACCAAGTCCAAGATCCGGCTGGGCACCGGCGACCCGCGCATCTCGACCGCCGAGATGCAGGTCTACACCATGGAAGAGACCAACGCGACCACCACCCAGACGCTGGTGAACGCCGCGAAGCGGCTGGTCGACGAGCTGCCCGGAAGGCACGCCGGCGGACAAGGTGCTCGAGCACTGGCTGACCTCGGCGCGTCGCGACGACGAGGCGCGCGGCGTGATCTGGCCGACCATCCCGGCCGACATCCTGGGCCAGAGCGGCACCGCATGGCAGATCTTCCCGAACTTCCAGATCGGGCAGGGCCTGACCAGCGCGCTGTGCTACAGCGCGCGGCCCCACCGAGCTACAACCCCGACAAGTGCATCTTCGAGGTCGCGGTCTTCGAGCTGTATCCGAAAGGCGAAGAGCCGCAGACCGAGTGGGAGTACACGCCGGTCGGTGACCCGCTGGCGGTCGCGTGCTGCCGCAGGACTTCTCCAACATGGCCGCGGTGCAGCAGGGCATGAAGTCGCTCGGCTTCCGCGGCACCAAGCCCAATCCGTACCGCGAGCGCAGCACCGTCAACCTGCACACCCAGCTGGCGAAATACATGGGTACCGGCGAACCGAAAGAGATTCAATGACGATCTTCGACATCTGTGGGCCCACCGACACCCCACAAGACATCGACATCGACGAACTGCGCAAGAAGTACGCACACGAGCGCGACAAGCGGTTGCGCCCCGAGGGATCGACGCAATACCTCGAACTCACCGGCGATTTCGCGGAGTTCGCAGAGGTTGACCCGCACACTCCGGTGACACCGCGCACGCCGATCAACGAAGACATCGAGGTGGCGGTTCTCGGTGGTGGCATCGCGGGCCTGCTGGCCGGCGCGTACCTGAAGAAGGCTGGCGTCGACGATGTCCACGTCATCGACATGGCTGGCGACTTCGGCGGCGTCTGGTACTGGAACCGCTTCCCCGGTATTCAGTGCGACAACGACGCGTACTGCTACATCCCGATGCTCGAAGAGCTCGACTTCATGCCGAGCAAGAAGTACGCCGACGGTGCCGAGATCTTCGAACACTGCAAGAACATCGGAAAACACTTCGGGTTGTACGACGGCGCGATCTTCTCCACCCAGGTGCGCACGGTCCGCTGGGAGGACTCGATCAACCGCTGGCGTCTACAGACGAACCGGGGCGACGACATCCGCGCTCGCTTCGTGATCATGACACAGGGCTCCTACAACCGGCCCAAGCTGCCCGGCATCCCGGGAGTCAAGGACTTCAAGGGTCACATCTTTCACTCGGCACGCTGGGACTACGACTACACCGGGGGCGACGCCAACGGCGGTCTGCACAAGCTGCACGACAAGCGCGTCGCGCTCGTCGGAACCGGCGCCACCGGCGTGCAGCTGGTTCCCCACCTTGGCCGAGATGCTCAGCATCTGTATGTATTTCAGCGAACCCCGTCTTCTGTGGACGTGCGCGGCAACGAGCCGACAGATCCGCAGTGGGCGGCTTCACTGCAGCCCGGCTGGCAAGAGGAGCGCAAGCGCAACTTCCATCGCTGGTCACCGTTCGAGGGTGTGGTTTTCGACGCCGCCGACCAGGTCTGCGACTTCTGGACCGAGTTGGGCCGTAACACGACGGCGCGGATCGCCGCCAGTCCGGATCCGGCATCGCTGACGATCGAACAGGTGATGGCCATCCGGGAGGAGGAAGACTACAAGGTCATGGAGCGGCTTCGCCGCCGCGTGGCCGAGCTCGTGGACGACCCCGAGACCGCGGAGGCGCTCAAGCCGTACTACCGGTTCATGTGCAAGCGGCCGTGCAGCAATGACGAATATCTGCCGACATTCAACCGCCCGAACGTCACGCTCGTCGACGTCTCGGAAACCAAAGGCGTGGAGAAGCTCACCGAAAAGGGCATCGTCGCGGGTGGCGTCGAGTACGAGGTCGACTGCGTCATCTTCGCGAGCGGCTTCGAGATTTCGACCGAGATCAGCCGCCGGTACGCGATCGACGCCATCGAAGGACGTGACCGCGTGTCACTGTTCGACCATTGGCGGGATGGCTACAAGACACTGCACGGGATGACCAGCCGTGGATTTCCGAACCAGTTCCACACGGGATTCATACAGGGCGGTGTCTCAGCCAACACCACGGCGATGTTCGAACAGCAGGCCGAGCACATCGCCTACGTCATCGCCGAGGCGGTGAAGCGGAATGCGACGACCGTCGAGCCGAGCAAGGAGGCCCAAGAAGCCTGGGTAAACACCATCAAGGAATTCGCCATGGACACTTCGGCATTCGATCTCTCCTGCACTCCAGGCTATTACAACAACGAGGGCAGCGGTTTCGGCGAAGGTGTCCGGTCGTTCCTCGGGGATTACTTCATGGCCGGCTTCTACGCGTTCGATGACCTGCTCAAGGAGTGGCGCGACAAGGGCGACCTGGATGGCCTGGTCCTGAAGAAAATAGATGCCTGACTTGAGATTCGACGACCGGGTCGCGGTCGTCACCGGTGGCGGCAGGGGACTGGGCCGCTCGTACGCCATGTTGCTGGCGTCAAAAGGAGCGAGCGTCGTCGTCAACGATCCCGGCGGAAGCCTCGCCGGCGACGGAACCGATGTCGGCCCAGCCGAGGAGGTAGTGCGCGAGATCGTCGCCGCGGGTGGTGATGCCGTCGCGAACACCGACTCGGTGGCGACACCGGGTGGCGGCGAGGCGATCATCGACACGGCGCTGGACCGCTACGGCCGCATCGACATCCTCGTGCACAACGCGGGAATCGTCCGTCGCGCGTCGCTGAAGGAGATGACCTACGACGACTTCGATGCCGTCCTCGACGTGCATCTGCGTGGCGCGTTTCATGTTGTCCGGCCTGCCTTTCCGCTGATGTGCGAGGCCGGTTATGGCCGGATCGTGTTGACCTCCTCGATCGGCGGTCTGTACGGGAACCACGAAGTGGCGAACTACGCTGTGGCCAAGGCGGGCATCATCGGTCTGTCCAACGTGGCCGCGATGGAAGGCGCCGCGCAGGGTGTGAAGAGCAACGTCATCGTGCCCGCAGCGGTGACAAGAATGGCCGCCGGTATCGACACGTCGGCCTATCCACCGATGGGTCCGGAGCTGGTTGCGCCCGTCGTCGGTTGGCTCGCGCACGAATCCTGTTCCATCACAGGGGAGATCCTCGTCGCCCTGGCAGGCAGGGTCGCCAAGGCAGTCGTGGCCGAAACGCCCGGCGTGTACCGGCCGTCGTGGTCCATGGCCGACGTCGGCGAACACATGGCGGCGATCCGCGACACGTCGGCGCCCGTTGTCTTTCCTGTGGTGCCCGACGGCCACGGCGACCACATCCGGTACAGCTTCGGGATGGCGGCACAAGGAGCCGTCCGTGGCTAGCCAAGGCCCGCTGAAGGGCGTGCGCGTCGTCGACCTCACCGCGATGGTGATGGGCCCGTACTGCACCCAGATCATGGCCGACATGGGCGCCGACGTGATCAAGGTGGAGCCGCCCGAGGGCGACAACACCCGATACATCTCGGTCGGACCCGCGCCCGGCATGAGCGGGGTCTACGTCAACGTGAACCGCGGCAAGCGCGCTGTCGTGTTGGATCTGCGGACCGAGGAAGGCAAGACCGCCCTGCAGGCGCTGATCCGAACCGCCGATGTGTTCATCCACTCGATGCGGTCCAAGGCCGTCGCCAAGCTGGGCTTCGACTATGACGACGTCGCCGCGATCAACCCGTCGATCGTCTACACGAACTGCTACGGATACGGCAGGCGCGGGCCGAACCGCGACCTGCCCGCCTACGACGACACCATCCAGGCGGAGTGCGGGCTGCCCGCCGTCCAGGAACAGCTGACGGGCGAGGCCAACTATGTCGGCACGATCATCGCCGACAAGGTCGCCGGCCTGACCGCGGTGTATGCCACGATGATGGCGTTGTTCCACCGCGAGCGAACCGGTGAGGGCCAAGAGGTGGAAGTCAGCATGTTCGAGACGATGGCGTCGTTCATGCTCGTCGAACATGCCAATGGTGCGATGTTCGACCCTCCGCTCGGCCCTGCCGTCTATCCGCGCACCGTGGCGCCGAATCGGCGGCCCTACCGCACCAGCGACGGCTACATCGCCGCGCTGATCTACAACGACAAACACTGGAACGCGTTCGTGAACGCCGTACGCCCGGCATGGGCGACGGAGTTGTACGCAACTCTCGAAATGCGTGCGAACCAGATCGACACCGTCTACGGTCTGGTGGCCGAAACGATGCTGGAGCGCACGACCGAGGAGTGGCTGGCGCTGTTCCGTGAGCTGGAAATCCCTGCGGCGCCGCTCAACACACCCGATGCGCTGTTCGACCATCCGCACCTGAAAGCCGTTGGGCTGTTCGAAACGATTGACACCCCGTACGGACCGGTGCGGATGCCCGGTGTGCCGACCTGGTTTTCGCGCACTCCGGGCCGGATCGCAGGCCCCACCCGGGAGTTGGGCGCCGACACCGCGGAGGTGCTCGAGGAACTCGGGCTCGGTTCGGCCGACGTTGAGCCCGCAGTGGGCTCGGGATAGGTGGGCCTGTGGATTTCGAGATGGGGCCGAAAGCCGCGGACCTGCGCCGCGACCTGCGTGAGCTGGTGAACACCCATGTGCCGGAAGGCTTTCTGGGTGCCTTCACAGACAATCCCGCGGACCTCGAGACCGCCCAGCAGTTCTGCCGGACCCTGGCGGAGCAAAACCTGCTGTGCTTGTCGTGGCCGGAGGAATTCGGTGGCGGCGGGGCCTCGGTGTGGGAGCAGACCGTGGTTCGTGAGGAGATGTGGGCGCACCACGAGCCTCGCGGCGCGCAGTACATGGGGGTCAACTGGGTCGGGCCCATCATCATGCGGCACGGCACCGAAGATCAGCAGCGCAAGCACCTGCTGCCCATTGCGCGCGGCGAAGTGATCTGGTGCCAGGGCTTTTCCGAACCGGAAGCGGGTTCTGACCTCGCGTCCCTGCGAACCACCGCCCGACCCGACGGCGACGGCTGGCTGGTCAGCGGTCAGAAGATCTGGACCTCCTACGCGACGATGGCGCAGTGGTGCTTTCTGCTCGCGCGCACCCACAAGGGGGAGAAGAAACAACAGGGCCTGACGATCTTCCTTGTGCCGATGGACGATCCGGCGATCCAGGTCCGGCCCATCCGCTGCATGATGGGCCCGCACCATCTCAACGAAGTGTTCTTCGACGACCTGCGGGTCACCGAGGCCGACGTGCTCGGCGAGGTCGACCAAGGGTGGTCGATCGTCCAGGATGTGATGGCCTTCGAGCGTGTCGGCATCGCCCGCTACGCGCGGTGCGAACGGCTGCTGGCCGCTGCTCCGTCGGTGCTCGGCGACCGCTGGGAGGACCTGCCCGCGGAGTTGCGTGGCCGGTGGGTGCGCATGCTGACCCACTGCCGCCGGGCCCGCCTGCTCGCGTATCGAGTGGTGTCGCTGCAGAGCAGTGGCCGTATCCAGCCCGGTGACGCCGCCGCCTACCGAATCGCGGTGACGAAGTTGGACCAGGACAGCGCCGAAGTGCTGATGGAGATCGCGGCCGAGGTGTCGGCCGACGATCGGGGTGGGCGATGGTTCCTCGGTGAGGCGGAGGACCATTGGCGGTACTCGCAGGCCTCCACCGTTTCCTCGGGCAGCATCGAAATGCAGCGCATCCTGCTGTCCCGGGCATTGCTGGCGGCGGCGAAATGATTCTGGATCTCGGCGAGGACGCCAAAGAGTATGGCCGGCAAGCGCTTCGCGCATTCGAAGCGGCCGGCGGCGACCAGTTGGTGCAGCAGGCCGAAGCCAAGCCCGATGCCCGCGAGGCACTCGCAGGCCCGGTGCTCACCGAGCTCGGCGCGTGGGAACTCGACGCTCGCACGGATGCCGACGGGCTGGAAGCCGCCGCGGCGCTGTGCCGCAGCGCGGGCTACTGGGCATTGCCCTACCCGGTGGCCGAACGGCTGGCCAGGCCCGTGGATCTCGACGTGGACGGTCTGATCGTGGTGGCCGACAAGCAGCCGGCGGGCGCCATCGGCGGTGTCGACTTGCGCTGGACAGCAGTCACATTGGACGGCGCGCGAAGCGCCGTCGTCGGACGCGGTCTGACCGGGCCGGCGTTCGTGGCCTCGCTCGAGCTGTCGGAGACCGACCGCAACGGTGCGGGCGATGTCGCACTCGGCCTCGTGCTGCCGTGCTGGACGCTGCTCGGCATGCTCGACCGCGCGATGGAACTCACCATCGCCCACGTCAGCCTGCGCAAGCAGTTCGGGCAGCCGCTCTCGGCGTTCCAGGGTGTCCAGTTCCAGCTGACCGACGCCGAAGTCGAACGCAGCGGGCTGGAGATTCTCGCCAAGTACGCGCTGTGGAGCATCGCGACCTCCCACCCCGAAGCCCTCGAAGATGCGCTCGCACTGCGGATGTCGGCCATCGAGGCGGCCGAGGTGGTTTTCCGGGTTTGCCATCAGCTGCACGGCGCGGTCGGGTTCTGCGACGAGACCACTCTGTCGTGGCTGTCCCGCTATAGCCAGCCGCTGCGGCGGCTGCCGCTCGGGTTGTCCGCGACACGCGACCTTCTGTCCCGCCGGGTCGGCGGAGACGGGCTCACGGGGTTGTACGCGTGACGGCCGATCTCGACGCGTTCCGCGCGACCGTGCGGGCGTGGTGTGAGGAGCACATCCCGCCGGACTGGCGGGCGGCCCAAACCGGTGTCGGCGACGAGGAATTCGTCCGCTTCCAGAAGGCATGGTTCGCCGAACTGCACGGCGCAGGGCTTCGCCGTACCGCACTGGCCACGCGAGTGGGGCGGCGGCATGCCGGTCGCCGAGCAGATCGTGCTGTATCAGGAGCTGGCCGCCCTTGATGCGCCGCGACTGGTCCTCGCCTTCGTCGGCATCCACCACGCCGCGTCGACACTGCTGGCCGCCGGCACCGACGAGCAGCGCCGCCGACACCTGCCCGCGATCCTGGACGGCGAGATCTGGGTCCAGGGGTTCTCCGAACCCGAGGCCGGATCCGATCTGGCTAGCCTGCGCACCACCGCCCGGCGCGACGGCGACTCGTTCGTCGTCAACGGTCAGAAGCTGTGGGCCAGCGGGGGCATGCACGCGGACTGGTGCCTGCTGCTGGCCCGCACCGACCCGGATGCCCCCAAGCGCAAAGGCATTTCATATTTTCTGCTGGACATGACCACGCCCGGGGTCGAGGTGCGGCCCATCCGCAACGCGGTCGGCGACTCGCACTTCTGCGAAATCTTCCTCAACGACGCGAGGGTCCCGGCCACCAATCTCGTCGGTGCCGAGAACTCCGGATGGCAGGTGGCCCAGGCGACGCTGGGCGCCGAGCGCGGCATGACGATGCTGGAACTCGCCGAACGCCTCGGCAACGCCGGCTTCCGCTGGCTGGTGCAGACCTGCCCCACCGAGGACCCCGTCGTCGCCGACCGGCTGGCACAGTTCGAAACCGAGATCACCGGTCTGCGCGGGCTGTGTCGGCAACTCGTGGAGAACACCGAAGCGGGCACCGCGGGCATCGCAGACGCGTCTGTCGTGAAGCTGTACTACAGCGAGCTGCTGCAGCGCATGACGGATTTCGGCGCCGAGATCGGCGGCCTCGCGGCGCACACCGACGTCGTCAAGTCGGCATCCAGCGGCTGGGAATCCGGTTCGTGGGTGCTGGATTTCATCGGGTCCTGGGAGTGGACGATTCCTGGCGGATCAAGCGAAATCCAACGGACGATCATCGCCGAGCGCGGCCTGGGTCTGCCGCGAGAGCCGAGCGTGGCCTGATGGCAGCCGAATTCGAGGAATTCCACGCCGAGCTCAGGTCGGTGGCCGGCGACCTGCTCGTCAAGGACCGAACCGTCGAGTGGACGGTGCTCGCCGATGCGGGCTGGACCGGCCTGGAAGTGGCCGAGGACCTCGGCGGAGCCGGTGCGACGTTCGCCGAGACGGCCGTCATCTGCGAAGAGATGGGCCGGGCGGCCAGCGCGAACAACTATCTGGGTAGCGCCGTGCTGGCCGTCGGTGTGCTGAACGCGCTGCAGCCGAGCGATATTCGCGACCGCCTGCTCAGTGATGTCGCCTCCGGCGCACTGCGGGTGGCGGTCGCACTCGGGCCGCTTGATTTCGTGCCCGACGCCGTGGGCGCCGACCGGCTCCTGGTGGTCACCGCCGATGCCGACGGCGTACCCGTCGTCGTCGACACTGCCGGTTTGACCGTGACACCGCAGCCTGTGGTCGACGAGACCCGCCACTTGGCCGCGGTGTCCGCCGATGGCCTCGAGTTCACCGATGCGCTGCGATTCACCGGAGATCCCGATGCGCAGGTCCGCCGGCTGCTTGACCGTGCCGCGGTGGCAATCGCCTGTGACAGCTTGGGACTAAGCGAGGCAATGCTTTCTGCGACCGTGTCCTACGCGAAGATGCGCCACCAGTTCGATCGCCCGATCGGGTCGTTCCAAGCGGTCAAACACGCCTGCGCAGACATGTTGGTGAGGATCTCGGTGTCTCGCCAACTCGTGGGTGCTGCCGTCGACGCCGTTGCGGAGGGGCGTGCGGATGCCGGTGTTGCGGCGGCAATGGCGAAGTCGTATGCCACCACGGCGGCGGTGGACGTCGTCGGCAAGGCCATGCAACTGCACGGCGGCATCGGATACACGTGGGAGAGCGGTATCCACATCTACCTCAAGCGCGCCGCGCTCAACCGTTCGCTGTTCGGATCACCGGCAGCTCACCGCAGAGAACTAGCTAAACGCTACCTATAAAAGGAGTTTCGTCATGGGTGTCCCGGTTTACAAGCGCATTCTCGACCTCTTCGAGGCCGAGGGTGTCAACACGCTGTTCGGCATCCCGGACCCGAACTTCGTGCACATGTTCAGCGAAGCGGAAGCGCGCGGCTGGTCGGTGGTCGCGCCGCACCACGAACTGAGCGCCGGTTTCATGGCCGAGGCGGTCTCGCGCATGACCGGCAAGCCCGGCCTGTGCATCGGCACGCTCGGGCCCGGGCGTCGCCAACATCGCCGGGGCGATGATGTGCGCGAACGTGGAGAACTCGCCGGTGATCTTCCTCGGCGGTCAGCGGGCGCGCATCACCGAGCGGCGGGTCCGCCGCGGCCGCATCCAGTTCGTCCAGCAGGAAGGCCTTTTCACGCCGTCGGTGAAGTACAGCAGCTCGATCGAGTACGCCGACCAGACCGACGAGATCATCCGCGAGGCGATTCGCCGCGCGATGTCCGGCACGCCCGGCCCGGCCTACATCGAATTCCCGTCGCACGTGATCCTGGAAGAACTCGACGTGCCGGACCCGCTGCCGCCCAACGCGTATCGCCTCGTCAACCAGGGCGCGGGCGCGCGCGAGGTCGCCGAGGCGGCCAAGCTGATCCGCGAGGCCAAGAGCCCGATCCTGCTGGTCGGCCACGGCGTGCACACCTCGCGCACCGGATGCGGCGGTGAAGGAACTCGCCGAGCTGATGGCCTGCCCGGTGATCCAGACCTCGGGCGGCACCTCGTTCATCGACGGCCTGCGAGGACCGCACCTTCCCCTACGGCTTCTCGCCCGCGGCCGTCGAGGCGGTGGTGAAGTCCGACCTGTGCGTGGCGCTCGGGCACCGAGCTCGGCGAACCGGTCCACTACGGCAGGACCCGCCACTGGGCGACAGAACGACGCCAACCGCAAGTGGATCATGGTCGAGCAGGATCCGGTCGCGATCGGCGTGAACCGGCCGATCGACGTTCCGCTGGTCGGTGACCTGCGCGGGGTGGTGCCGCAGCTGGTGGAAGCGCTGCGGGACACCCCGCGGAGCCGTCCGCCGACCTCGACCGGCTGGATCAAGGAGGACGCCGACGGAGCTGGCCGAGCTCGCGGAGACCGCCCCGACGGGCAGGACGCCGGTGCACCCGGCGCGATTCGTGGTCGAGGCCACCAAGGCGTTCCCGAAGGACGGCATCATGGTCCGCGACGGCGGTGCGACGGTCATCTTCCAGTGGACCTACTCACAGGCCAAACCGCACGACGTGATCTGGAACCAGAACTTCGGCCACCTCGGCACCGGCCTGCCCTACGCCGTCGGCGCATCGGTCGCCGAGGGACGCAAGCGGCCGGTGATGCTGCTGACCAGCGACTCCGTCGTTCCTGTTCCACATCGCCGAACTGGAGACCGCCGCGCGGCGAAGGCCTGCCGCTGGTCTGCGTGGTGGGTGTCGACCACCAGTGGGGCCTCGAGGTCGGCGTCTACAAGCGCACGTTCGGTCAGCCGTCGCCGCAGACCGGGTGTGCACTGGAGCAAGGACGTGCGCTTCGACAAGATCGCCGAGGGCTTCGGCTGCTACGGCGAATACGTCGAGAAGGAGGAGGAGATCGGTCCGGCGATCGAGCGGGCCTACGCCAGCGGCAAGACCGCCGTCGTCCACGTCTGCATCGACCCGAAGGCGAACTCCGAGGAGATGCCGAAGTACGACGAATTCCGCACCTGGTACGCAGAAGGCACCCAGTAACGCAGTACACGCGAGGATCTGAGAAGGTAGAGTCATGCGCGAATATCTGAAGTTCTACATCGACGGCCAGTGGGTCGACCCGATCGCAGCCCAAGACACTTCGACGTCGACAACCCGGCCACCGAGCAGGTCTCCGGCAAGATCTCGACTCGGCTCGGCGGCCGACGTCGACAAGGCGGTCGAAGGCCGCCCGGCGCGCGTTCGCCACCTGGTCGCTGAGCAGCCGCGAAGCAGCGCCTGGACCTGCTGCAGGCCATCGCCGCCGAATACCAGAAGCGGTCGGCCGATCTCGGCGACGCGGTGCACCGAGGAGATGGGCGCGCCGCCGTCGCTGGGCTCGCGGGGCTCCAGGTCTACCTCGGCCTTGGTCACCTGAACACCGCGATCGACGTGCTGAAGAACTTCTCCTTCGAAGAGCAGCGCGGCGCGACACTGATCGTCAAGGAGCCGATCGGCGTGTGCGGCCTGATCACGCCGTGGAACTGGCCGATCAACCAGATCGCCGTGCAAGGTGTTCCCGGCGTTGGCGACCGGCTGCACGATGGTCCTGAAGCCGTCCGAGGTCGCGCCGTACTCGGCGCAGATCTTCACCGAGAGTCATGGACGCCGCAGGTGTTCCGGCGGGCGTGTACAACCTCGTCTACGGCGACGGTGCCGGTGTCGGTGTCGCGCTGTCGAGCCACCCCGACATCGACATGGTGTCCTTCACCGGCTCGACACGCGCGGGCATCGACGTCGCCAAGAACGCCGCGGCGACCGTGAAGCGGGTGACCCAGGAACTCGGCGGCAAGAGCCCGAACATCGTGCTCGACGACGACGCGTTCGCAACGAACGTCGCGGCCGGCGTGGCCGCGATGATGCCGAACTCGGGCCAGAGCTGCAACGCCCCGTCGCGCATGCTGGTGCCCAGATCCCGTATGGACGAAGCCATCGCGGCCGCCCGGAGTGCCGCCGAGCAGGTGACGGTCGGCGACCCGAACGACTCCTCGGCCATCGGACCGGTGGCTTCCAAGGCGCAGTTCGACAAGATCCAGGGTCTGATCCAGAAGGGCATCGACGAGGGCGCCACCGTGGTTGCCGGCGGTCCCGGGCGGCCCGACGGACTGGACACCGGCTACTACGTCAAGCCGACGGTGTTCGCCGATGTCACCAACGACATGACGATCGCGCGCGAGGAGATCTTCGGGCCGGTGCTGTGCATCCTCGACTACGACGATCTCGACCACGCCGTCGAGATCGCCAACGACACCGACTACGGGCTCGCCGGCTATGTCGCGGCGGCCGACCTCGAGGCGGCGCGTGCGGTGGCACGTCGGATCCGGGCCGGCCAGGTCGCCATCAACCACGCCTTCGACCTGAACACGCCGTTCGGTGGCTACAAGCGCAGCGGCAACGGCCGCGAATGGAGTGAGTACGGCTTCGACGAGTACTTGGAGATCAAGGGCACGCTGGGTTACGCGCCTGAGAAGGCCTGACTGGCGTCAGCTCTCAATCGTCTGCGCGGCCCGATGCACCGCGTTGATGATGCCCTGGTAGCCGGTGCATCGGCAAAAGTTGCCCGACAGGCCTTCGCGGATCTCGTCGTCGGTGGGGTCCGGGTTGTCGCGCAGCAGTGCGGTGATCGATGTGACGAAACCCGGTGTGCAGAAGCCACATTGCAGTCCGTGGCACTCGCGCAGCGCGGACTGCACCGGCGACAGCTCGCCGTCGTCGCCCGCGATGCCTTCGACGGTGGTGACCTCCTGGCCGTCCACCTGCACGGCGAAAACCAAGCACGATCGGACCGCCTGACCGTCCAGCAGCACCGTGCACGCACCGCACGCACCGTGCTCGCAGCCCAGATGGGTGCCGGTCAGGCCGCATTTCTCGCGCAGGAAGTCCGCGAGCGTGAGACGGGGTTCGACCACGCCCCGATGCGGGCGGCCGTTGACGGTCATCTCGACCGGCAGCTCATGCATGGATTGCCTCCGTCTTAGACGTCTGCGCCTCGCGGACCGCTCCGGTCCACGCGCGTGCCACCATCGCCGCTCCTACTCGGGATCGGTAGTCGGCCGAGCCCTGCAGGTCGGCCGGAATGTCGGTGAGTCCGCTCATCGCGAGCCTGCCGATCTCGTCCGCTGTGAGCGCCGCTGCGGGCTGGCCGATCACAGCGTCCTCGGCGACCGAACCGCGCAGTGGCGTCGAACCGAGGCCGAGCAGTCCGATACCGCAACGCGCCACCCGGTCGTCGTCGTCGAGTTCCACCGCGACGGTGGCGCCCGCGATGGCGAAGTCGCCATGGCGGCGGGCGAATTCCTCGACCGCGAAGCCGGATCGGCCGTCCCACACCGGGAACCGCACCGCTGTCAGGATTTCGTCGGGCTGAAGCGACGTCTCCCACAGGCCGGTGAAGAACTCCGATGCCGGGATCTCCCTGCGCCCTCGCGACGACGTGGCCTCCATCGTCGCGTCGAGTGCAAGCGCTACCGCGGCGTACTCGGCGGCGGGGTCGGCGTGCGCGATCGCACCGCCCAGGGTGCCGCGGGTCCGGATCTGGAAGTGGCCGATGTAGGGCGTCGACAACGTCAGCAGCGGTACCGAGTCGGCCACCTCGTCGTCCATGCCGACCAGCGCGTGCGGCGTTCCCGCTCCGATCCACACGCCGTCATCGCGCAGCTCGATGTTTTTCAGTTCGTCGACGCGGGATATGTCGATGATGTTCTCGAAGTACGTCAGCCGCATGGCGAGCATCGGTACCAGGCTTTGGCCACCGGCGAGGATCTTGGCGTCCTCGCCGAACTCGCCGAGCATCTGCACGGCCTCGGCGACGGTGTCCGGCCGGTGGTAGGCGAATGCGGCAGCCTTCATGACAGCAGCCGCGCCAGGGCCGCCTGCAGCTCATCGGCCAGGTCCGCGGCGGGGTGTGCGCGCTTGCGCCGGCGGCCCAGCAGAAACCCGATGACCAGGCCGATGGCGACGCCGGCCCCGACAGGCGGAACATGCCGTTTGGCCAGCGGTATTGCGACGACGCTGAGCAGGTCGATCGAATCGTCCGAGCCGCCCATTGCCTGTGTGGCGCCGGCCGCGGGCGCGGCGGTCACCGAGGCGGCTGCTGCAGCCGAGGGCGCAGACCCGCCGAGCAGTTCGGCCTCCAGGTTCCTGGCGAACTGACCGATCAGGTTCGTTGACACATCGGCCAGCACCCCGCGGCCGAACTGCGCGGCCTTGCCGGAGATGGTGAGGTCGGTGGTGATGACTACGTGGGTGGCGTCGCCTTCATCCTTCAGCTGGGCGGTGACGAGCGCGGCGGCGCTCCCGCTGCCCCGGGTCTCCTTACCGGAGGCCTTGATGACCACCCGCTGGGCGGCCTCGTCCTTCTCCTGAAACGACGCGTCGCCCTTGTAGGACACCGTGATCGGGCCGACCTTCACCTTCACCGCACCGGTGAAGTCGTCGCCGTCGACCGACAACAGCTGGGCACCCGGGATGCATGGCGCGACCCGCTCGACGTCGGTGAGCACCTTCCACGTCGTCGCCGTCGGCACCGCGACTCGGAATTCGTTGTTCAGCTCCACGTTCTAGCGGTCCTTTCCAGGTGCGCCTGCGTTGGCTTGTTCGATCAGCTCGACGATCGCGGCGGGGCTGGCGGGCAACCGGGTGAGCGTCACACCCAACGGGGCCAGCGCATCGTTGATGGCGTTGATCACCGCGGGTGTCGACCCGATGGCCCCGCCTTCACCGCAGCCCTTGTAGCCGCCGACGCCGGGCCCGGGGATCTCGACGTGGCCGTACTCGATCGGCGGGACCTCGGTGGCCGTCGGCAGCAGGTAGTCGACGAACGTCGACGAGAGCGGGTTGCCGTCGTCGTCGTAGACCATGTTCTCCAGCAGTGCGCCACCGATGCCCTGCACGGTGCCGCCCGCGATCTGCCCCTCGACCACGTTCGGGTTGATCATCGGGCCGACGTCCTCGCTGACGATGTAGCGCGTCAGCGTGACGTGGCCGGTGTCCACGTCGACCTCGCAGGTGCACACGTGGGTTGCGTTGGCCCAGTGGATCATTGCCTGCGAGGTGAACCGTGCGGTGGCCTCCAGCGTCGCCGCCATTCCCGGGCGGCAGCTGGGTGGGCTCGTAGTACGAGCGGTAGGCGAGGTCGGCGAAGCTCACGCTCTTCTCGGGGTCGTCGCGGACACTGGCCCGCGAGTTGGCCAGCTCGATGTCGGCTTCGTCGACCTCGAGCCGGTGCGCCGCCATCGCGATGATCTGTTTGCGCAGTATCGTCCCCGCCTCGTTGACGGCGCCCGCGGTCATCGGTCCGCTGCGGCTGCCCTGCGTGCCCGCGCCGTACGGCGTCACCGCGGTGTCGCCCTGGATCGTCGCGACGTCCTCGATGTCGGCACCCAGCGCATCGGCGGTCAGCTGCACCACCGTCGTCTCGATGCTGTTGCCGGTCGATCCGCCGTTCACGTACACGTTGATCTTGCCGGTCGGTTCCATGCGGATGGTCGCGCCCTCGGTGCCCAGGTGCCCGGCCGCGGCGCCGGTCGGCTCGATGTAGGCCGAGAAGCCCAGGCCGATGTAGCGCCCCTGTTCCAGCGCGTCCTTCTGCTCCTTGCGGAACCCCTCGTGATCGAGGATCTTGACCGCCTGCTCGAACGTGTCCGCCGGGGCGACATGGTCATAGGGCATGCCGTTGGGGTTGAAGTACGGCATCTCGTCGCCACGCAGGATGTTGCGGCGGCGCAGTTCGACCGGATCCATGTCCATCTTCCGCGCGGCGATGTCGAGAAGTATTTCGCGCGTGAGGGTTTCGTACTGCCACGGACCGCGGTAGGCCGCCAGTCCCGCGGTGTTGGAGAACACCGTCTTGTAGTTGAAGCTGGACTTCGGCACCCGGTACGGGCCGGGGAAGAACATGCCGATCGCCCCGGTGGTCAGCACCGGGTACGGCGTCGGATACGCGCCGATGTCCTGGACGAAGTCGATGTCGGCGGCGAGGATGTTGCCGTCCTCGTCGAACGCCATCCGGACGTTGCCGTCGACGTGGCGGGCCTGCCCGGCCGACATCAGGTTCTCGCGCCTGTCCTCGATCCACTTCAGGGCGGCGGGCACCTTGCGGGCGGCCAGCATGATGCACATGTCCTCGCGCATCGGGACGACCTTCTGGCCGAATCCGCCGCCGGTGTCGCGCATGATGACGCGGACGTTCTGCGCCGGGATGCCCAGCAGCCGCGCACCGAACGCGCGCAGTTCGTGCGGCGTCTGCGTCGACGCCCACATCGTGAGCTCGCGCGAGGACGCCTCCCACTCGACGACCAGGCCGCGCGTCTCGATCGGGACCGGCGCATAGATCTGCTGGTAGACGTTCGCCGAAGCGACATGCGCAGCCGACGAGAAGGTCTCCTCGTCGGGCGGTGCTCCGCCCATGCCGCCCGCGACGTTGTCGCGGTAGGCCTCGTGCACGACGACGTCGGAGTCGACGGCCTTGGTGAAGTCCGCGACGGCGGGCAGCGGCTCGTAGTCGACGTCGACCAGCTCGACCGCATCCTCGGCGAGGTAGCGCGTTTCGGCGACGACAAGCGCAACCGGGTCGCCGACGAACTTCGCCTCGCCTTCGGCCAGCGGCGGGCGCGGGGTGTCGGGAATGTCCTTGCCCGCGACCGCGTGCCAGGCCTCCTTCACGTCCGGGTTCAGATCAGCGGCCACGAACACCGCATGCACGCCCGGCAGCGCGAGCGCCGCGGAGGTGTCGATGCCGTTGATGCGGGCCCTGGCAAAGGGGCTGCGGACGAAGCAGGCGTGCAGCATGCCCGGGCGCGATACGTCGTCGACGAACGTGCCATGGCCGGTCAGAAGCCGAGTGTCCTCCACCCGCGGGACGCGCGTCCCCGCGTAGCGAGTTGCGACGGCCTCGAATGATGAAGCCATGGCAAACGCTCCAATCCGTCGTCGATGGGGTAGCTACGACAGGGTGCTAAGCAGTCGCACAGCAAGCTTATCGGATACGAGATTCTCGGATATCAGCATATGACATTCTCACCGACGCCCTGATTTAAATTGTCTCCCGTGGGTCGGTGGATGACGCGGGTGGAGCGCACGGTCGCCGAATACGTGCCAGCACCGCCCGCCGACGTGCGCGCCTTCTACGTCGACCTGAACAACATCAAGCTCGTGCATCCGCTGGTGGTGTCGGTGCGGACCGTCGACCGAGGCGAAACCGCGGACGGCTATGTGCAGACCTACCGGGTGAGCGACCGGATCCCGATAGGGCCGTTCACGTTGCCGACGAGTTACATTGCGCGGCTACATGTTCCAGTCACCGGCGGCGTATTGTCCGAAGCCCGTCAGTTCCCTCGGGTACGGCTGTCCGGCACGGTCGCGTTCCAGCCCGTCGAGTCGGGCACCCGCGTCGTGGAGCGGATCCGGATCGAGGCGCCGCGGCCCCTGGCGTCGATGACCGTCCGCAAGGCGGTCGAGGCGCACACAGAAATGCTCGCCGGTATCCGGCGCCTGTTCGAACTGCCGCCGAGCTAGACGTCGCCGGCTATGTCGGGAAGAAGCCGTTGCCGGTGAAGAAGCCGGCCTGCCAGCCCTGCTCGCCCAGACACAGCAGCGGGCGTCCGTCGGGAGCCTGGGCCGCGGCCTGCGACCCCGGGCAGGGCGCGCCGATCTCCTGAACCCCGTACAACTGCGGCGAAGCCACCCAGAACCCGGTGTAGACCGGCGGCCACTGGTTCGGAATCCAATGGCATTGGAGCGGCTGGCCGCCCGGGCCCCGCCCGAAGGTGAACACCTGGTAGTTGTCGCACGGTCCGGCCAGGTGCGCGTCGTAGTTCATCCCCGGCACGTCGGACTCGTAGCGGCCCGGCTTGTCGAAGTACATGTTGTCGTTCGGCTCGCCCATTGCGACCGGTGCAGCACCAATGGCGGCGCCCGCCACAGCCGCAGCGATGGCTAGTTCGCGAATCATTGTCTCCACCTTTCTCGCTAGAGCCTAACGGGCGTGCCCTGGTCGGGTGAGCGTTTGGGCCCTGCCGGTGCGGGTAGTCACCCGGCATGGCACCGGGCGACGACGACAACCACGACCACGACGTCGACGAGGACGAGAAGGTCGCGAGTTCCCGCGCGGGCAAGGGCGGCGAAGACGGCACTTATGTCGGCGTGGCGGCGTCCGACGACGCCATCGACGCGGGGGAGACCGGGGCCGAGGCGCGCAGCGAGCAGGAGCAACCGCTGACCTGCCCGGTGTGAATTTGCGCCGCTCGGCCCTAGCTGGGCGCCCAGGCATGAGACCGTAGACACCTGTGAATGCCTACGAGTACGTGTCCTACGAGGAATTCGGCCGCCGGTTCTACGAGATCGCGGTGACCGAGGAGCGCGTCGGCGGCGCGATCGCCGTGATCGCGGGCGACGAGTTCGAGATGGGCCCGATGGGTCAGGGCCCGGGCAAGATCGCGAAGGTCACCGCCAATGTGAGGATTCAGGAGCCCCAGGTCACCCGGTCGAACGGCGAGCTGATCACGTTTGCGATTCGCATTCCGCTGGAGATCGACATGGTCATCGACCTGCGGATAGACAAGCCCAAGTTCATGGTGTCCGGCGAGATCGCGTTGAGTGCGACGGCCCGCGCCGCCGAACCGCTCCTGCTCATCCTGGACGTCCAGAAGCCGCGGCCGTCCGACATCTCCATCCACGTCACGTCGAAGTCACTGCGGGGCGAGCTGCTGCGAATCCTCGCGGGCGTCGACGCCGAGGTCCGACGGTTCATCGCCGCGCATGTGGCAGGCGAGATCGACAGCCCGGCGGCGGTGAAGGCGAAAGTCATCCGCGTCGCCGACCTCATCGACGTCGCATGGACCGGCGCCTGAGCAGCTACTTCTCCAGTGTGAACTGGTTGACGTCGATGTAGCCGGTGCGGAAGCCGTCGGCGCAGCCGGTCAGGTACTTCATGTACCGCTCGTAGATCTCTTCGGACTGGATCGCGATGGCTTCGGTCTTGTGGGCTTCCAGCGCGGCGGCCCAGATATCGAGTGTCTTCGCGTAGTGCGGCTGCAGTGACTGATTACGGGTCAGCGTGAACCCGCCCGCGGTGGCATGGTCCTCCACCATCTGGATCGTCGGCAGCCGCCCGCCCGGGAAGATCTCGGTCACGATGAACTTGATGAAGCGCGCGAACTCGAACGACAGCGGCAGCCCCCGCTCGATGATCTCGTTGTAATGCAGACCAGTGATGGTGTGCAGCAACATGATTCCGTCGTCGGGGAGCACGCCGTAGGCCATCTTGAAGAAATCGTCGTAACGGTCGAAACCGAAGTGCTCGAACGCGCCGATGGACACGATCCGGTCGACCGGCTCGTCGAACTGCTCCCAACCCCCCAGCAGCACCCGCTTTGACCGCGGGCTGTCCATCGCGTCGAAGGTCTTCTGGACGTGCTCGGCCTGGTTTTTCGACAGTGTCAGGCCGACGACGTTGACGTCGTACTTCTCGACCGCCCTGCGCATCGGCGCACCCCAGCCGCAGCCGACGTCGAGCAGTGTCATGCCCGGCTGCAAGTTCAGCTTCCCCAGCGCGAGGTCGATCTTGGCGATCTGCGCCTCTTCCAGCGTCATGTCCTCGCGCTCGAAGTAGGCACAGCTGTACGTCCTGGTTGGATCGAGGAACAGCGCAAAGAAGTCGTCGCTCAGGTCGTAGTGCGCCTGGACATCGTCGAAATGTGGCGTCAGGTCTCCCCGGTCGTCCGGTGATTTCGGCATCGTGCCAGGGTAGTTGACATGCCAGTTAGCTCCTAATCGGTCGGTCCTCTAAGATGCTGCAGGTGCGCAGACTTAGCAGACCCGTTCGCATGCTGGCGGCGTTTGCCGGCCTGACCGCCGCAGCCTCGGTGCTGGCGGGTCCGGCTCAAGCCGACCCCGCCACCGACGCGTTCTTCAACGCGGTGACCACCGCGGGCCTGGGGGGCAACGCCGATCCGGCCAATGTGGTCGCGATGGGTCAGTCGATCTGCCCGATGTTGTCCGAGCCGGGCCAGAACGCCGCCGACGTCGCGGCGAAGGTCGCCGACTCGACGGGACTGTCGCTCGGCGGCGCGAACCTGTTCACCGGCATCGCCATTTCGTTTTTCTGCCCGCGGGTGGTGGAATCGATCGGCGCAGGCCAATCACCGATTCCGTTGGGCGTCCTCGGCTTCTAACCGACCAGGTTTTCCAGTCGCGGGCGTTTCGGCCCGCGGTCATCGCCGCTGGATCTGCCGCGCACTTCGCGCCACAGAAACGGCGCGAGCAAGTTCTTCGTCCACAGCCACTGCGAGTACGCACGCGACCGCATCGTCGACTCCGTCGCAGCCGGATCGGCCTGTGCCCATGCATGGTTGCTTGACGGCAGATTAAGGGCTTCAGCCGCCGCGGCGGCGAACAGGATGTGGCCCTTGGTCGACCCGTGTACCCGGTCGTTGCTCCAGGTATCGGGCTGAATCATCGACGGCGCGCGGTAGAGGTCGACGAGTTTGAACCCGTAGCGGTCGGCGGCCGCGGCGATGGCTGCGTTCGTGCGCGCCATTCGGGACGCCAGGAGCCGGCCAACCGGCAAGATCCTCGCGATGTCCGGGAATGTCGTGGTCACGACCGTCGCACCGGACCGCGCAAGTCGTTCGTGCAGCAAGTCCAGATCAGCCAGCGCGGGGTCGAAGTACCGTCCTGGCCGGGTGATGTCGTTCATGCCGACGCAGACGGTGATCAGATCGGGCCGCATCGCCAGGGCCCGCGGCAGTTGGTCGTCAAGCACATCGCGTATCCGGCGGCCGCGGACGCCGAGGTTCGCGTACTGAAGGCCGGGATGAAGCGAATCGAGCATTGCCGCCAGCCGATCGGCGAAACCGACCACTCCGACGGAATCGTCACCGTCCCATAGCCCCTCGGTCTGACTGTCACCGATCGCGACATAGCGGGTGAAGCCGTCGGCCATCAGTGCGTCCCGAGGGGACCGGCGGCTTCAGCCATCAGAGATGTCACGAGCGTGACTTTATCGGTCAGCCGCGGCCCAGCCGCGTCAGGTTGAGTGGCCGACCCACCACGCCGAGTTGGTTGAGGACGTCCTCCAGGCGCCTGCGCGGCACGTCGATGCGCCATTCCGGCAGCGAGCCCGACAGACAGAGCATGTCAGGGGCGAAGCCGATATCGGTCAGCGCAAGGCCGTGCGGCAGTTCGGGAAGTTGTACGCGATAGCCGGGCGTGCGTGCCGGCAGGCGTAGGCGTTTGCGGCCCAGCACCAGGCCACGCGGTTTGAGCCACAGCGTCGACCCGTCCAGGCTTGCGTCCACCTCGAGGTTGCCCAGCGCCGGACGACGTGCCAGGCGCAGCCGAGCGATGCCGTCCGGTCCGATCTCACCGGCCAGCCGCGGCGCCGCCAGGCGAAACAAGTCGTCCAGGGTGTCGGCCGGAAGCTCCAGTGACAGCTCGACAGGCGCGGCCACCAGCACCGGGGGCGCGGCAGGCCGCAGGTGCACGTTGTGCAACACCGCGGTGGCGCGGTCCAATCTGTTGCCGTCCCAACTGATGTCGCGCGCCGCCAGTCGGACGTCGTTGAGTTGGCCGATGGACAGACCGCGCACGTCGAGCCGGGAGTCGAACTCGGTGACGGTCAGCGTGATGTCGCCTTCGTCGAGCCGGACGGCCAGTCGACGTCCGACGACCAGTCGGCGCAGTGTCACGAACAACGTCCGGTAGGCGACAGTGGCGCCGCTGCTCACCGGCGCGACGCCCGCCGTCGACCACAACGACGCCAGCATGTCGAGCGGCCGGAACGGATCCCATCGGCGCAGCGGTCGCGAACGCGTCATGTCACCCAGCATCCTTGCACTGCCGGTTCGTTGACCCAACTCGAGAGTTCAGCTGTCGCGTGAAGGCCGAAGTAGTCACTCCTCGCCGTAGCTCATCTCAGCCGGCGATCGTCAGGGTGACGTTGTTCAGTGACACGGCGACATCGGTGGGCAGGATATCCACGAACGTGCTTTGGTCCCGCACCGCATTCCCGCTGGCGATGATGTGGCCGGGAAAGTTTACGGCGCAAGGAAAGTTGTTGCACCGCAGCCAAAAACCGGGCGGGCTCAGGTACGGGTACATACTCGGTGACTGCTCGACGCGATACCTCCCCGGCGGAATGCTGGCTGTCGCCCAGCCGTCGCGTGGTTGGGCGCCCACCCCGAAGACGCCGTTGCTGCCATAGCTCGCCGGGTCGGCGTGCCCCGGTGCGGCAACGACGAGCGCGGCCAGCAGTGCGCCGGCCGCAGTCACCGTCGGCGCGGTCTTCACGCTGTCACCGAGTTACCAAACGCGTACGTAGTCGATGAGCATCTCCGGGGACGCATTACCGAAGTTCGGCACGCCGCCACCCGGACCGCCGACCGCAAGGTTGAAGACCGTGAACAGCAGGTAGTCGGGCAGGTTGAACGGCCACACCCCGCCGATGGGGGCGGCCGGAACCGTGAAGTACGGTGCGCCGTCGAGGTTGTCCCGCCAGAAACGGAATCCGGTGTCATCCCATCGGACCCGGTAGGTGTGCCATTCCCCGTCGACCGGCCACCTGTGCTCCCGCCAGGTTCTCCCGTCGGATCGGGCGTGCACCGCGGTTCCAGGAGCCCATAAGCCGTTGCCGTACCACTCGAGGATGTCGACTTCGCCGTCGGGCAGAGGCCCCCTGCCATCCGGCGTGGGCTCCCGGTTCACCAGCCAGAACGCGGGCCAGCAACCGGGGACGAGACAGTTGAGTTTGATTCGGGCTTCCCAGGTGTGCCCGATGCCGATCTTCGGGAGCGCTTCAACTCTGCCGCTGAAGTAGGTGTCGCCTTCTCGCGTGGCGCGAAGGACGAGATTGCCGTTTCCGTCGAGGAACACATTGCGGCGATCGTCGCGGAAGAGGCCCAATATCGGCGGAGTGACCGGCTCGTTCCAGCTCACCACCGTCCACCTCGAATAGTCGGGTGCTGCGCCGGCCGGCCCGTCGAAGTCGTCGGCGAAGATATAGTTGCCGGGAGCGGCATCCGGTGGCGGCGCCCCCGGATCTACCGGTTGACCTGGCACTTCCGGGTCGGCGGTTGCGTGGGGAACGGGAACGGCGGCGGCCAGCGCGGCGACCCCCGTCATCAACATCATGTTTCGGCGATTCATCTCTGGCACGGTTAGACCATAAGGGTGAAGGCGCCGATCGGCCAGAATTTGGCTAGTGTCGTGCGCAATGCCCAGATTGAGCGCGGGGCTCTTGCTCTACCGGGTGAAGGACGGTGCCGTCGACGTGCTGATCGGGCACCCGGGCGGCCCGTTCTGGGCCAAGAAGGACGACGGGGCGTGGTCGATCCCGAAAGGGGAGTACGCCGAGGGTGAGGATCCGTGGGTCGCCGCCCGGCGCGAGTTCGAAGAGGAACTGGGCAAGCCGCCTCCGGACGGGCCCCGCATCGACCTGCCACCGCTGAAACAGCCCAGCGGAAAGATCATCACCGTCTTCGCCGTCCGGGGAGATCTGGACCTGGAGGGCACGTTCAGCAATACGTTCACGCTGGAGTGGCCGAAGGGCTCGGGAAACGTCAGGGAGTACCCGGAGATCGATCGGGCGGACTGGTTCTCCGTGGCTCGGGCGCGGCCGAAGCTTCTGAAGGGTCAGCGCCCGCTTCTCGATCACTTGTCGGGTGTGGTCGAAGACGGCGAATCGGCTGCGTCTCAATAGCATTGATCGTCAGCGCCCGCCCATGGATGCGCCAGCCCGACCGCGTCCGCACGTACTCGTCGTCGTAACGCAGATGCCAGATCAGGTCGGCGATTTGGTCATCGCCGACGCTCCAATGGTGCGCGACGCAGGTGATGCGGCCCAGCGCGTAGTCGGCGTCCGTTCCGGCCGCGTACACCTCGCCGACGATGGCGTGTTGTGTGCGCGCAATCCCGGCCAGCGCAGCCATCGCCGCGCGGACACCGTCGCGGCCCCGGCTGTGGCGGACCGGATCGAGGGACCGCGGCGGGTCCGGCATCCGCAATTCGGCTGTTTCGGTGAATAACTCGACGACATCGTCGAAACGACGGTCGTCGACCGCGGCGGCGTAGAGGTGAACCAGATCGGCCAGCGCCAACCGATCCGCAACGGCGAGGGTCATGACTTCATGGTGTCGGTCAGTTGCCCGGCTCGTCGGTCTCTTGGGTCGTCACCGTGACCGTCGGAGCTGCCGACGCGGATGTGGTGGCGGTGGTCGTGGTGGCACGCGGCGACGGCGGAGCGGTGTAGTCGTCGTTCAGCAGCTGCTCGATCTCGCGGAACTGGATCAGCACGAGGGCGATCGCCACGAGCAGAAGCGCGGCCAGGATCGCCGGGACGACGACGGCGGGCCGCAGCAGCCTGCGCTGTGGGGCTGCGTGTCTACCCGCACCTCGCGGCGCCGACACCGGCAGCGCCGCACTGGTGCGCTCGGAGTCGTCCGCCGGCTCGACCTCTAGCCGGTGGGCCAGCGCCCGGGCGAAGTCCACGCAACGGTCGTACCGGTCCTTGGGGTCCTTCGAAAGCGCCTTGGCCAGTACCGGATCGAGAGCCGACAACTCAGGACGCCGGTCGGCGATGGCAGGCGGCGACGCGGTGAGGTGCTGGCTGATCACCACGGTGGGATTGGAATGCTCGAACGGCGGCGAACCCGTCAGCAGGTGAAATGCCGTCGCGGCCAACGCATATTGATCCGTGCGTCCGTCGAGGTCTTCGCCCATCAGCTGTTCGGGAGCGGCGTAGTACACCGTTCCGACCGTCATGTTCGTCGCGGTGAGGTTGCTGGAGTCATCGACTCGTCGAGCAATACCGAAGTCGCCCAGCAGAATTCGTTGCGCACCAGCCGCGGGGTCGGTCAGCATGATGTTGGCCGGCTTGACATCGCGGTGCAGCAGGCCCTGTTGGTGCGCATAGTCGAGGGCTTCGGCGACGGCGGTGACGACTTGAAGTACTTCTTCTTTCGGCATCCCGTTCGGGTAGCGCTCACGGAGCAGGTCGGCGGCGTCCGTCCCGTCCACGTAGTCCATCGAGATCCAGATCTGGCCCCCGACGTCGCCGCGGTCGTGGACGCCGACGATGTGCGGGTGCCACAGCGTCGCGGCGAGGTCGGCCTCGCGGTTGAACCGCTGCCGGTACTCCGCGTCGGCGCACACATCGGAGGGCAGCACCTTGAGGGCGTCGCGCCGAGGCAGGCGGGGGTGCTCGGCCAAATACACCTCGCCCATGCCACCGGTACCCAGGAGCCGCACGATGGTATAGCCGGCGAAGGTCTGACCAGCGGCCAACGGCATGGCCGAATAGTACAGACGGGCTACAGATCCAAAATGAGATGCTCCCCGTCGGCAGCACGCGAAATACAGACCAGCATCATGCCGCTGTCGCGCTCCGGATCGGTCAGCAGCGTGTCGCGATGGTCGACCGCGCCGGCCATCACCCGGGTCCGACAGGTGCCGCAGAAGCCCTGCTGGCAGGAGTACGGCGCCGCGACATCCTCGCGTCGCAGCGCGGTCAACAGCGTCTCCTCGGCGCCGACCCGTACCGTTCGGTCGCTCGATGCGATCGTCACCGAGAACTCCCGACCGTCGACGACCGGCGGCGCGGCGAACCGCTCGAAATGCAGCTCGACGTTGTCGCGTTCGGCCAGCTCCGCACGGATCGCGGTAAGCATCGGCGCGGGACCGCAGGCATACACCGTCGTCGCGTCGGGGCAGTCACCGAGCAGTTCCGCCGCCGTCGGCACGCCACTGACATCGTCGGTGCGGATCTGCACGCGATCACCGAAGTGGCTGACCTCCTCGACGAACGGCAGGCTGTCGAGGCTCCGGCCGGCGTAGACCATCGACCAGTCCACGCCGAGCCGTTGCGCGAGCGCCAGCATCGGAAGAACCGGCGTGATGCCGATCCCGCCCGCGATGAAACGGTAACGCTGGGCAGGCGAGCCATAGCCGGGCACGGTCAGCGGGAACGCGTTGCGTGGACCGTGGGTCGTCACACCCGCGCCGATGGGCAGTCCGTCGTGGACCTCGATGGATCCACCGCCACCACCGATGATCCGTCGCACGGCGATCCGGTAGGTGTCGGTGTCGTCGGGGTCTCCGCACAGCGAGTATTGGCGCAGCCGCCCGCTTGGCAGGTGGATGTCGAGGTGTGCACCGGGATGCCAGCGCGGTAGGCGTCGGCCGTCGGCGGCGGCGAGGTTCAGCGCCACCACGTCCTGGTCGCGCGCCACCATCCGCCGGTCCACGACGGTCAGCGGGATGGTCCGGTCCAGCACCGCGGGCGGCGACATCTTCCTGATGGCACCGGACAGGCCGAACAGCCCGGCGACCGCCGCGTCGGCGAATCCGATCAGGGGGTCGTGGCGCGACCTCCCAGAGGTACTCGGGGGGGCTTGACGAAACCGGTCGAAGAGCGGCATCGACTTCGGCATCAAATGTGTGCCGCGCGCGCAGCCGGGGAGCTCGCCAGGTACGCGACCGCCTGCGCCGTCGAACCCATGTCCTCCGGGGTGAATCCGGGCCGGAAGTACATCAACGTGTTCGCGCCGAACAGCTTGCGGTACTTGGGAAGTAGCCCGAGCTTCGAATCCCGACAGCGCAGCCGCTGCATCTTCCACCAGCCGATGTCGGTTTCCGGGTCGTTCTTGGTCAGGTACCACGCGCAACGCTGGAAGAACACGGCGATCGCCACGACCGCCATGGCCATGGCACGGATCCGGTCGACGTAGCTGTCGTGGAAGTAGACGGCGATGTCGTGGGCGACGTTGCGGTGTTCGACTTCCTCGCTGCCGTGCCAGCGGAACAGGTCCACCATTGTGGGGTCGGCGCCGTGATCGTCCCACGTGCAGTTGAGCGCGAAGTCGCCCATCACCGCGGTGTAGTGCTCGATGGCCGCGATCAGCCAGAGCCGGTCGCACAGGTGGTTCAGCCGTCGCTTGGGGTCTGCAGACGTGCTGGGCGCCAACACCTTCCCGAACAAGTACTCGACCTGGTCCAGGATCGGCTGGGGGTCGACACCCCTTGCGAGCATGAACTCGTGCAGAACCTGCTCGTGGACGTCGGCGTGAGTGGCCTCCTGGCCGAGGAAGCCGCGCACGTCGTCGGCGAGTTTGGGATCTTTCACCATTGGCAATGCTTCGTTGAGTGCGTCGACGAACCACCGCTCGGCAGCCGGAAGGACGATGTTGAGCACGCTGATCACGTTGGAGGCAACCGGATGACCGGGAATCCAGTGCAGGGGAGTGCTGGAGGTATCGAAGTGCACCTTACGGGCCTGGATCTGTACCGGCCCCGGATCGATTTCCCGTTCGAAGCGTCGTGGTCGCAGCATCGCCGACCTCCCTCCCCGGAGATGAGGTGAAGTCTACGGACAGTCGAACAGAACCAGAGTCCGGCCTGCCCCGCTCTGTCAGGATAGGTGCCATGGCCGGCCTGGGGGACGTCGTCGAATGGGCCCGCAAGCAGGTGGCGGTGCGGGTGCCAAAGGCCGACCTCGACCAGCGCGATCCGGACTACATTCGCGATCAGCTGCCCGGCACCTGGCTGTTGGCTTCGCTGTACTTCCGCGCCGATGTCCGCGGGCTCGACCGCATTCCCGCCGACGGGCCGGTGCTGCTGGTCGGCAACCACAGCGGGGGTAACGTGCCGCCGGACACCTTCGTGTTCACGTTGGCGTTCTGCTCCTATTTCGGGGTGGAGCGGCCCTTCTACCAGTTGGCGCACAACCTCGTCGTCTCGGCACCGCCGCTGGGCTGGCTGCGGAAGTTCGGCACTGTTGCCGCCAATCCCGAAAACGCCCGGCTCGCACTGGAATCCGGTGCGGCACTGCTGGTGTACCCCGGCGGCGACTACGAGGTGTTCCGCCCCTCGTGGGAGCGTAATGTCGTCGACTTCGGCGGACGCAAGGGATACGTCCGGCTGGCGCGCAAGACCGGTGTGCCCATCGTCCCGGTCGCCAGCGTCGGCGGCCAGGAGACCGCCCTGTTCCTCAGTCGTGGTCAGTGGCTGGCCAAGCTACTGGGGGTCGACAAGATGTTGCGGCTGAAGAGTGTGCCGATCTCGCTGGCGCTGCCGTGGGGGTTGAACATCAGCGACCTGGCCGGGCACATACCGTTGCCCGCCAAGATCACGATCGAGGTGCAGGAGCCGATCGACGCCAAAGATATCGAGGCGGCAGATGACGAGGTGGTTCACGACAAAGTGGAAGCCAGCCTGCAGGCAGGTGTGGACCGGCTCGCCGCCGAACGTCGGTTCCCGATAATCGGCTGATGAGCGCTTGCGCGAAGAAGCGAGGGTATTGATGAGGGTCGAGCAGCGCGCGGTGATCGACGCGGATCGCGACACCGTGTGGAAGTTCGTCAGTAACCCGGACTGCTACCCGGAGTTCATGGCGAGCCTCGAACGCTGGGAGACCCTGGTGGATGGTCCGGCGGCGGTCGGATCCCGCTACACGGTGCTCTGGAAGGTCGGCTCGGTGCCGATCGGCGGCGTGGTGGAGGTCGTCGAGTTGGACGACCAGCGTGACCTGGCCTGGATCGGCATCACCGGGGTGTCGCAACGCGGCCGATTCCGGTTGCGCGATGCCGATGACGGCAAAACCAAGGTGACGTTCAGGCTGGCCTACGAGTCGGCGGGCAGCATCCTCGGCCTGATCGCCGATCGGGTGGCCTCACGGCAGGTCGGGCGGAACATGACCGAGACGCTGAAGAACCTGCGAAGCCTCGCCGAGGCCTAGGCGGCCTGGCGTCAGGCCGGTGGCAGAGGAGCCGCAGCAGGCGCGCCGGGCTGCATTCCCGGCTGCGGGCCGACCGGCGTCGGGGTCACCGTGGTGACGCCGTTGGAGCCGACGGTCCGCCCACCAGGAGCTCCTGAGCTGGCAGTTTCGGCCATCAACGCCGCGGCTTCTTCGCTGCAGTCGAGGTTCAGCAGCATCCTGCCGCTGCTCAGCAGCTTCTGGCTGGAAACCATGCACTGGGCCTGAGGCAAGGCACTGCCGACCGAGCCACCGAAACCCGTGCTCATGCCCTGGCCCTTCAGGATCTTCACCGCCTTGTAATACGGTTCGCCGATCACGTTGTATTGCCCGCCATTCGGGTCCGAGCTGGCCAGTCCCGCGCTGAGCAGGCCGATCGAGGTCGCGGCGACCGCGCCCGCTCCCAGCGCCACAAGCTTCTTCACGTGAACTCTCCCTAAGTCGGTGCGGTGCGAACATATCGCAGCGGTGACAAATGTGAAACCGGTGACAAGCCGCGCAGCGTTACATCGAGGGGTTGACGGCGGCGCGCATGGCCTGGGCTAGCGCATTCGCGCGCGGGTCGGAAAAGACGTCCTCGACCAGCAGGCGGCGCCCGTCCGGACCGCCCAGCGGAACCCGCCAGTTGGGGTACTCGTCGCAAGTGCCCGGCTGGTTCTGGGTGCGCATCTCGCCGACCGCGTCGGCCAACGAAAGACCCAGCAGCCGCGACGGGGTGCGACCCAGATAGCGATACAGGGCGAGGACCGTTTCGTCGACGCCGGGTTTGTCACCCAGCAGGCCGACTCGCGCGCAGCTCGTCGACCCATGCCGCCTGCTCGGCGCGGTCGTCGGCCAGTTCCTCGTCGACCGGCCGGGTCAGCAGGCCCAGCTCTTCGCGCAGTCGTACGTGTTCACCGGCCAGATAGCCGGCGGTCGGCGGCAGGTCGTGGGTTGTCACCGATGACAGGCAGTATTCGCGCCAGTGCTGCGCCCGCAGCGGACCGCCGTCGCCGTCGCGGTCGAGTTCGAACCAGAGGATCGACGTGCCGAGCAGCCCGCGATGGGCCAGGTAGTCCCGCACCCACGGCTCCACCGTGCCGAGGTCCTCGCCGACCACCACCGACTCCGCGCGGTGGGCCTCGAGCGCGAGGATGCCGATCATCGCCTCGTGGTCGTAGCGCACATACGTCCCTTCGGTCGGCGATGCGCCCCTGGGGATCCACCAGAGCCGGAACAGCCCGATGATGTGGTCGACCCGGATGCCGCCGGCGTGCCGGAGCACCGCGTTCACCATGGCCCGGAACGGTTCGTAGCCGCGCTCGATGAGCTGGTCGGGTCGCCACGGCGGCTGCGACCAGTCCTGCCCGAGCTGGTTGAACTCATCGGGCGGCGCGCCTGCGGTGACGCCGAGGGCGAGCACATCCTGCAGTGCCCAGGCGTCGGCGCCGTTCGGGTCAACGCCGACGGCGAGGTCGTGCATGATGCCGAGCTCCATGCCCGCCCGTACCGCTGTCGACTGCGCCGCGGCCAGCTGATCGTCGAGCTGCCATTGCAGCCAGCGGTGAAAATCGATGATGTCGGGTTCCCCGGCGGCGAACTCGGCGACGGCGGGGCTTGCCGGGTGTGCGAACGCCTCGGGCCACTGGTGCCAGTCGGGTCCGTGCTCCTCGGCGAGTGCGCACCAGATCGCGAAGTCGTCGAGGCTGCGCCCCTCGCGTTCGCGGTACGCCGCGTAGGCCAGCTCGCGGCCGGCGGAACGCTCGACCCGGTGGACGTCCTGCAGTGCGGCGCGCTTGGCCTTCCATGCGGTGTCACGGTCGATCAGTTCTGCGTGCCGCGCGCGGTCGGCAAGCTCTGCCCGTGCCTTGCGGATGCGGCCGCGGCGACGTACGTCGGCGAATTCGGGTATCGCCTCGACGCGCAGATAAAGGGGATTGACGTACCGTCGTGAGGTGGGCAGGTACGGCGACGGCTCCATCGGAGCTGTCGGTGCCGCGGCGTGTAACGGGTTGACCAGAATGTATCCGGCGCCGTGCCGCGCGCCGGACCACACCGCCAGATCGGTCAGATCGGTCAAATCACCGATTCCCCATGACCTTTCGGAAGCCACGCTGTAGAGCTGGGTGGCCAGCCCCCACGTCCGCTTGGCCCCGAGCCGTGGTGGTATTTCCAACGTGGCCGGGGCGACGATCAGCGGTGCGCTTGCCTCTAACGTGCCCGCCTGAACGTGTAACCGGTGATAGCCGAGCGGTAGGTCGGCGGGCAGCTCGAAGGTGGCCTCACCGACCAGTCGGCCATCCAAATCGTATGGGGGAGTGTGGTTCTCCAGCTGCCGAAGACCGGCGCGGACGCTGCCGTCCTCCAGCCGTATCCACAGGCCAACGGGGTCACCATGTGTGACGTGTACCCAGAACGACGATTCGGCGCCCGCCCGCCCGACGATGGTCGGGGGAAGGGCGCGCCTCCAGTAGGCGCGGTCGTGCACGACGAGCGCCGCCGCCCGCTCCTCTTCGGTCGTGGCGGGCACGCCCAGTGCCGCCAGCACCGCGACCAACGTGGTCTCCGGCACGTCCACGTGGCGGCCGGTCCAGTCGTCGTATTCGGTGGCGACCCCATGGCGGCGGGCCAGCTCGCTCAACGACGACGACAGCTCAGCCATGTGGCCATCTTGCCCGTTAGCCGACATCGCGGGCCAACAGGTCGTCCCAGGTGTCCCGGCGGACCACCAGCCGGGCCTGGCCGTCGCGGGCGAACACCACCGGAACCCGACGCGCGCCGTTGTACTGGTTGGACATCGTGTAGCAGTACGCACCGGTGACCGGCACCGCCAGCAGGTCGCCGACCGCGGGTGCGCGCAACGCGACCCCGTCGACGAGCTGGTCACCCGATTCGCAGTGCCGCCCGACCACGTTCACCGTCTCGCCACCCCCGACGCGGTCCACCAGCGTCGCCTCGAACCGCTGCCCGGTCAGCGAGACCTCGAGGTTGTCACCCATGCCGCCGTCGACCGCGACGTGGGTGACGACACCGCGCTTGACCGTCGTGACGCGATACACCGTGCACGCGTTGGTGGCCACCATGCTGCGGCCGGGCTCGATGATGATGCGGCACCCGTCGGGCAGCAGCGTGCGGGCCTGCGTAACCATCGCATCGGCGTATTCGTCGACGCTGGGTGGGTGCTCGTCGTAGGTGTAGCGCGCGCCGAGTCCACCGCCGAGGTCGTAGGTCTCAAACGTGCCGAGCGCCGCGATGGGTTCGACGGCGGCGGCCAGTTGCTCGACGTTGAGAAGCTGCGATCCGACATGGGTGTGCACGCCGTCCAGTTGCAACACCGAGCTGCGCTCGACGCGTGCGATCGCATTGCGGGCATCGTCGGGCAGCAGGCCGAACTTGGATCCGGCATGTCCGGTCGCCTGCGAGGCGTGGGTGGCGGCCATGACACCGGGGATGACCCGGACGAGGCAGTGTTGCCGACGTCCGCTCGGCACGATGCGTTCCAACCGGTCGATGTCGTCGAAGTTGTCGATGACCACCAGTCCGACGCCGTGGTTGACCGCCAGCTCGAGCTCCTCGTCGGTCTTGGCGTTGCCGTGCAGCACGAGTCGCGCGGGATCGGCGCCGGCCTTGACGGCGGTGAGGATCTCGCCACCGCCCGCGACGTCAAGGTGCAGGCCTTCTTCGACCATTACCCGCTGAACCGCCGTGCACGGGAAGGACTTCGACGCGAAAGCCACATCGGTGCGCGGCCAGCGGCTGCGGAAGGCGTCGAGGTACTGCCGCGCCCGGATGCGGAGCGCGTCCTCGGCGACGACGATTGCGGGGGTGCCGAATTCAGCGGCGACATCGTCCAGCCTGCACCCGCCGACGACGATCGTGCCGTCGCCGTCCAGTTTCGACCCGGGCGGGAACAGGCCAAGCAGATCTTCGACGGTCGGCTCGGTCCGCATCGCTTCAGCGTGCCACGCCACCCACCGGCGTGGTGTGGATCGTCGGTGTGACTTCTCCGACGGCTAGAAGCCGTCGGCTTCTTTTACGCCGCGGTTGCGGCGTGTAGGGCCAGTCCAGCCCTGAGTATGTTGCGAGCAGCATGTTCGTCTGCCGGTGCGATATGACCGCAGCGTTGGCAGACGAACTCCGCTTGGCTGACGCGATTTTCCGGTGCTGCGTGACCGCAGCACTCACACCCGTCGGAGGTGTGCGGGGGGTTTACCTCGATCCAAGTGCGCCCAGCGTCTTCCGCTTTGGCGCGAAGTATCGAGACGAACTGACCCCAGCCGGCGTCACTGATTGAAAGGTTGAGCCCGGACTTCGCCCGGGCACCATTGGGCAGGAACCGTCCCGGGTTGTCCGGGTCAGGTTTCGGCTTGACTCGGCGCAGCATGTTCGCGATCGCCAGGTCCTCCACCACCAACACGTCGTAGCGGACCACGAGTTCGCGGGCCTGTTTGTGGTGAAAGTCCTTGCGCCGGTTGGCTATCTTACGGTGCCGCGCCGCTACCGTCTCCCGGCGGGCGACCCGACTGTTGGAGCCGCGCTTCGCGCGCTGCAGTCGCTGCTGGGCCACCTCCAACCGGCTGGCCTCCTGACGTGCCCACCGCGGATTGGCCACCGCGGTGCCATCCGAGAGCGTCGCATACGTCACCACCCCGACGTCGACCCCGGCCTGCTTACCTGTCTGCGGCAGCGGGTTGGTGGGCACATCGTCGCAGGACAACACCAGCATCCAGCGCCGGCCCTGCCGTTTGACCTGGATCGTCTTCACCCTGCCCTCGACCCGGCGGTGCAGATGCACCTTGACCTGGCCGATGCCTTGCAGATACACCCGCTTTTGATCAGGCAGCCAGCGGGCACCGTCACCGTCTTTGGGCCACTCCACGCTGTGGAAGCGGGCTTTTCCTTTGAAACGCGGATACCCCGGTGTCTGCCCAACCTTGACACGGCCGAAGAACCCGGCAAACGCCTTGTTCAACCGCCGTAACGTGGCCTGCTGCGAGGAAAACGACCACTGCGCCTGATCGGATCGCATACTGCGGATCTCGGTCAGCTGCGCCGACTGATCACCGTAGTTGATCCGGGTCTTACTGTGCGCCCACGCGTCCCGGCGCTCCTGCAGGGCAGCGTTATACAACTCGCGGTGAGAATCCACACACGCGGCCAACGCCACGTGCTGGCGTGCCGTCGGGCGCAGACGCAACACATACCCACGTCTCACGCCGCCACCGCATCCCACCGATGCTCGATGCAGCGGCGCACCGTCGACTCCCAGACACAGCCGACCGACGCGGCGAAATACGACGGCGACCACAACACCTTCGCGAACCGACCTAGATACCCAAACTCAGCCCGCAACACTCCCGCCGTGCGCCCTTTGAACGCCCGTACCACCGCCGCCGGCGAGTCGGTAGGCCCGACCCGCACGAACAGACCCACGTGATCGGGCATCACGTCGTCAGCCACGATTTCCCAGCCGTGCTCGTCGGCGATCTCCACGATCAGTTCGTCCAGGCGGCGGGCCACCCGACCGCCCAACACCCGGCGCCGGCACGTCGGGCACCACACACGATCCAGCCCCAGCGAACACACGCCCCCCGGCGTGCAACGAAACCGCTGACCTGACATTCCGCGCACTTTACGAAACGAGACCGACAAACCCACCAACCCCAGCAGCTCACCTGCCCCGATACCCCCGACGGCTAAAGCCGCCGATCCCCACGGGGCGTCGTATGGTCCAGCACATGACGCTGGGACGGCTCGATACAGTCGGCGCCGAGGCGCAGAACCGGCGGGCGAGGGTCGCGGTCGCAGCGCTGTTCCTGACGAACGGGGCGCTGTTCGCCAGCCTGTTGCCTCGCTATCCCGAGATCAAGGCCGACCTGGCGCTGTCCAACGCGGTCTACGGTGTCGCGATCGCGGCGTTCTCGGGCGGGGCGCTGGTCGCTGGTTTGGCGGCCGCGGCGCTCATCCGACGCTTTCGGTCGGCACGGGTCGCCGTGGCGGGCAGCATCGGCATCGCGGTGTTCGTGTTCGTCGCCGCGCTGGCACCAACGGCCGTCACGCTCGCCGCGGCGCTGTTCGTTGCCGGGGCTTCCGACGCCATCACGGATGTCGCACAGAATGCGCACGGGCTGCGCGTGCAGCGAAACTACGGCCGTTCCATCATCAACTCGTTTCACGCGGTGTGGTCGGCGGGCGCCGTCCTCGGCGGCGCTCTGGGTGCGGCCGCCATCGCGTTGCAGGTCCCCCGCACAACGCATTTGGCGGTCTCGGCCGCACTGTTCAGCGCTGTGGTGCTGGCCGCCTACCCGTTCCTGCTGCGGGGCCCCGACCAGGACGACCATCCGTCGGCGCGGGCCGAGGGGAGCGTGCGACCCGGTTTCGTCATCTACGCCACCCTGGTCGCGCTGGTGTTCATCGCGATCGCCGGAGCAGTCATCGAGGACGCCGGAAGTTCTTGGGCGACACTGTATTTGCAGGACTCCCTCGGTGCGCCCGGCGCGATCGCGGTGTTCGGTTACATCGCGATGGTCGGCTGCCAGTTCGTCGGTCGGCTGATCGGCGATCGGCTGGTGGACCGGTTCGGCGAGCGTGCGGTGGCCAGGGTCGGCGGATTCATCACCGCGGCAGGCATGGGTGCGGCACTCGTGTTCCCCAGTGTCCCGGGCTCCATCGCCGGGTTCGCCGCCGCCGGCTTCGGCGTGGCCACGCTGGTGCCCGCCGCCATGCACGGTGCCGACCAGCTGCCGGGACTTCGGCCGGGCACCGGCCTGACCGCGGTGGCATGGCTGATGCGCGTCGGCTTCGTGTCCTCGCCCCCGGTCGTCGGGCTCATCGCCGACGCCACCAGTCTGCGGGTCGGGTTGCTGGTGGTGCCCGTCGCGGGTCTGGTCGTGATCCTGCTCGCGGGGGCGCTCAGCCCGCGGCGCCGGTCATCTCGATAGTCAGCACGCCTGCCACGATGAGCGCGATCGGATAGAAGGTAGCGCGGCGGACCCTGGGCTTTAGTCCTGGGGGTGAGCGTGTCAAGTTCATGGTTGGAGCGGCTACTGCTCGGCGCTGGTCCGGCGTTTCACCGCAGTAGATAGCCGGGACTTGTCTAGTGTTGTCGGTTGTGGCTGTTACGTTGCGGACGAACGCGAATATCGCGTTCGCATGCGGGTATCACGTGGTGTGGTGCCCGAAGTACCGCCGCAAGGTGATCGGCGGGCCGATGAAGGTACGACTGAGGGAGATCATCGTCGAGGTGATCGAGGAGAAGGGGGCATGGTTGATCGAGTTGGAGACCATGGCTGATCATGTTCATCTGCTGGTGGAGGTGGATCCGCGCTACGGGGTGCACCGGCTGGTGAAGGCCATCAAGGGCCGGTCATCGCGTCTGCTGCGCGAGGAGTTCCCCTGGCTGCGCTCACGGCTGCCGTCGTTGTGGACGAACTCGTATTTCGTCGCGACGGTCGGCGCTGCGCCGTTGTCGGTGATCAGACGCTACGTCGAGGCGCAGAAGGATCGTTGAGCCATGTTGGCGGGGCGGCGGTTTCGGGTCGAGTTCACCGACGAGCAAGCGGTGTTCGCCGAGCGGATCGGTGCGGTGTGTCGGGCGGTGTGGAACACCGGACTGCAACAACGCCGTGAATACCGTCGCCGCGGCGCATGGATGAACTACGCGCCGCAGGCCAAGGAACTGGCCGAAGCCAAAGCAGAGCACCCGTGGCTGGCGGAAGTTCCCGGGCATTGTTTGCAGCAGACGTTGATGGACCTGGATAAGGCGTGCCGCACCCATGGGACGTTTCGGGTGCGGTGGCGCTCGGGCCGGCGGTGGACGCCGGCGTTTCGGTTCCCCGAGGGCAACAAGATGGCCGTGGAGCGGCTCAACTGCCGCCATGGCCGGATCAAGCTGCCCAAGCTGGGGTGGGTGCGCTTCCGGCAGACGCGCCCCTTGCAGGGGCAAACCATCCGCTCGGCCACCCTGGCACGCCAGGGGCGGCACTGGTTCATCTCGTTGCTGGTCGAGGACGGCAGGCAGGCCCCTGCGGTGCATCGGTCACCGGATGCGGCTGTCGGGGTGGACCGCGGGGTCGCCGTAGCTCTTGCGACCAGTGCTGGGGGTCTGGTTGACCGGCCGTTCGTCACCGTCGGGGAGCGCCGGCGGGTGGTCGCGTTGCAGCGCAAGTTGTCCCGCGCAGCCAACGGGTCAGCCAACCGGGACAAGACCCGCGCGGCCCTGGCTGAGATGCGTATCCGGGAGCGGCGCCGTCGCCTGGATTTCTGCGCCCAGACCGCCCACCAACTGGTCGCAGAGAATTCGGTGGTGGTACTCGAAGATCTCAAGACCAAGAACATGACCCGCTCGGCGAAAGGAACCCTCGACAACCCCGGGACGAATGTGCGAGCCAAGTCCGGGCTCAATCGGGCCATCCTCGGTAAGGGATGGCACCTGTTCGCGTTGGCATTGTCCTCGGCGGCCCGCTATACCGGGACCACCGTCGTGGCGGTGCCGGCGGCGTTTACCTCACAACGCTGCTCAGCGTGTGGGCATGTGGACCCGAAATCCCGCGAGAGCCAAGCGGTATTCCGGTGCACCCACTGCCCACATTCCGAGCACGCCGATGTCAACGCCGCCAAGAACATTCTGGCCGCAGGGCTTGCGGTCACCGCCTGTGAAGACCCACCCCGGCCCGCGGGCCGGGCGCGGTCATCGAAGCAGGAACCAGCAGGAAACCGCGAGGTATTACTGCTCCAAACCCAAAATGCTGCGCCCGCAGCATGAACGGGTTGGAATCCCCCGGCTTCAGCCGTGGGGAGGACGTCAAACCCAGACCCATCAGCCAGGTCAGTGGTTCGGCGAACAGGAACCTCGCCGCGACCGCCATTAGCGCGACACCGCAGGCGGTCCACACCCCGTACGCGATGCCGACGGGCATACCGAGCGACAGCGTCAGCCACAGAAGATAGAACGACGCCAGGTAAGCGAGCGACATCGGGATGATGCACCGCCGCCTGCGGAAAACGTCAGAAGCACGCAGCGCAAGGGTTCCGAGGACCTCGGTAGCGATCGCGCCGGCCAGCGCCAGCCACATCACGGCGCGACCTTGCCCGCCTGACGCGATCCCACCTCGACAAGCAGAACTCCCGCGATGATCAGCCCGATGCCCGCCACGATCGGCCAGGTGAACGGGTCACCGAAGATCGCGGCGGCCAGCACCGCCGTGCCCGCGGTGCCCAGCGCACCCCAGACTCCATACGCGACCCCGATCGGCATACCGGCCCGCAGCACCAGCGTGAGGAACACGAACGCACCGACATAGCCCGCGACGACCACGATCAGCCACGCCGAATGGTCTTGGGAGGCCCGCAACGACAGGGTGGCCGCCACCTCCACGACGATCGCCGCGCCCAGCAGGGCCCACCTCCGCACGGCTACAAGCTAACCGACGACGCGCTCCACCATCGGGGTGAGGACCTCGTGCGCGAACCGCCGCAGTTCGGCGTCGTCGCCGAAGTCGGGATCGCTGGGCGGAATCGAGATGTAGGTGAAAAACAGCCGGGCGAACACGTCGGCGACCCAACGCACCTGCTGTGAGGGAGCGCCGGACGCTTCGCCGTGGATGTAGTTGGCGATGAAGGCCGATCCCATCTGCAGCAGCTCGACGGAATCGGCGATCGGAGCGGGCTCACCTTGGCCGGCCCGGCGCAGCATCGGATGTTCACGGGCGAACGACACCGCGGCGATGAACGCCTCGGCAACCCCCTCGTTGGGGTCCTCGACGCTGTCGATGGCGTCGGCCACCGCGGCGAGGAAACGTTGGGTCTCCCGGCGCACCAGCGCCTCGACCAGGTCGTCCCGCCGCGGGTAACGGCGGTAGGCCGTCATCCGCGACACGCCGGCGCGCCGCACCACGTCCTCGACCGTGATGCGTTGCAGCCCAACGGCGGCGGCCTCGGTCAGCGCGGCGTTCAGGATGCGCTGACTGGTGCGGTCGGCCGCCTCGTCGACTCGGCCGCCCGCACTCGCGCCGCCGACCACCTCGATGAGCGCTGCGTCGATCACAGCGCGGCGACCTCGGGCCGCACCACTCCTGCGGCCCGGTCGCGGGCCAGTTGCAGATAGCGCGGCGTGCCGAACGCCCAGCGCAGCCGTTGGGCATCGAAACGCAACATAGGGCCCATCAGGGCGCGGGTCGCCACCGGCGGCCGGTCGAAGCCGATGAGTTCCTGTGCCCAGCGCGGCGCCCGGCTCATGCCCGCGTATATCGCGAACCGGTGCAGCTGGCGATCGAGGCGCTCGGGTAGGTCGGGGAAGAACGGTGACGTCATCAGGAAATCAATGAACTCCCGGGTCTGCGCGTTGACGGCTAGCCGGGGCCGCATCGTCTCGACGTAGTCGTCGAGCTCAGCGGCTGTGGTGGACACCCAGTCCGCGCCGCTCATCCGGCCGATCACCGCCTGCTCGGAGAGATAGCGGTCCTTTTCCCGTTGGGACAGTGGCCGTTTCGTTTCCTCGAACGCCCGCAGGATCATCCACGGGATACAGGTGTGCACCCATGCGATCAGCTCCGGATCCAACGCGCGATAGGCCACACCGTCGGGACGGGTGCCGTTGACGAACGAGTGGATGTGCTTGACGCGATCGATCACCGCGGTGGCGGCCTCGGTGTTGCCGAATGTGGTTGCCAGCACGTAGCCGAGGGTGGCGCGGGCCCGCTGAAACGGGTCCTCACGATAGTTCGACAGGTCCTGAACCCCCGCGATCACGGACGGGTGCAGGATCTCCAGCACGATCGCGGGCAGGCCGGCTTGGGAAACCGAGGCAATGTCGGCGTTGATCTCCCACGACATGCTGCCCGGACCGATCAACCCCGGATCGCCCGGCGTGCCGCCGTAGACGTCCGGGTCGTCGTGACGGCCGGCGCCCTTCTCGAAATCGGCGATGATCCAGCGGCGAAGTGCATTCAACGGCTCATCCCCTTTGGTATGGGTGTTACAAATACCTTCCCAGATATACCATTTCGTGTCGGATTTCACCGTGTCAACCGCTACCCGCCGGTAATCTGGCGTTCGATGGCGAGTGACAACATCCTGGTAGAGACCCTCAACGGGCCGGTCCGCGGCTGCGACGACGGACGTGTGACGGCGTGGAAGGGCATGCGGTACGCCGCGCCACCGGTCGGCGACTTGCGATGGCGGGCTCCCGAACCTCCCGAACGCTGGACCGCTGTGGCCGACGCGACGCAGTTCGACCCGGTCTGCCCGCAGCCGGTCGACCCCAGGATCCCGATCGAACTGGGCGCGCCTCAGGGCGAGGACTGCCTCACCCTCAATGTCTGGGCGTCATCGGACACCGCGGCGGGTGACCGGAAGCCGGTGATGGTGTGGATTCACGGCGGGGCCTACATCTTGGGCGCGGCGAGCCAGCCGCTCTACGACGGCCGAGTCTTGGCGGGCGGGGGCGACGTGGTCGTCGTCACCGTGAACTATCGGCTCGGCGCCCTCGGATTCCTCGACCTGTCCGAGTTCGACGGTCCACGGCGCCGGTTCGACTCCAATCTCGGGCTGCGCGACGTGCTGGCGGCGCTGCGCTGGGTGCGCGACAACATTGCCGCGTTCGGCGGAGATCCCGACCGCGTCACCCTGTTCGGCGAATCGGCGGGGGCGGGCATCATCACCACCCTGCTCACCAGCCCGGCCGCCGGCCGACTGTTCTCCGGCGCGATCGCGCAGAGCTCGCCTGCCACCTCCGTCTACGACGTCAGCCGGGCCCACCGCATCACGCGCCGAGTCCTCGACAAGTTGGGCCTGAGCCCATCCGAGATCCACCGGCTGCCCGAGGCTCCCGTCGAGGCGATCGTCGACGCCGCCACGGATGTCTTCTATGACGTGCCGGTGCGCAACCCCGGCACGCTCGCGTTTGCGCCTATCGTCGACGGCGACGTGGTGCCCGACTACCCCGTCAAGCTCGCCCGTGAGGGGCGCTCCCATCCGGTCCCGTTGGTCATCGGCACCAACAAGCACGAGGCGGCCCTGTTCAAGTGGATGAAGTCGCCGCTCATGCCGATCACGCCCGAAGCGATCAATTCGATGTTCAACGAGATCGCCGCCGAGCAACCGACTCTGCAGCTACCGACCGAGGACAAGATGGGCACCGCCTACGCGGGCCTGCGCGGTAAAGCCCGCGGGATGGGCGTCGCCCGCGACGTCGGCTTCCGGATGCCCTCGGTATGGCTGGCCGAGGGGCACAGCAGCGTGGCGCCGGTGTACCTGTACCGCTTCGACTTCGCCACGCCGATGCTGCGGCTGCTGCGTATCGCCGCCGCCCACGCCACCGAACTGCCGTTCGTCTGGGGCAATCTCGTCACCGGCCCCAAGGACCCGACCTTCAAGCTGGGCGGGCTGAAGACCGGAAGGCTGGTTTCCGAGCGGCTGCGGGCCCGCTGGCTGAGCTTTGCCACTCAGGCCAAACCGGCCGGCCTGCCCGGTGAGCCGGAGTGGCTGCCCTACCAGGAGCCCGACCGCACGTGCCTGCTGATCGGGCGGCAGGACACCGTCGTCCGCGACATTGATCTCCACATCCGCGCCACCTGGGGCAGCGAGGTACTCAACTTCCGGTAGCCGCCCCAGGCATCGCTAAACTTGCTGCGGAGGTGTCGCAGTGGACTGGGCAATGGCAATCGAGCACGTGCTGCCGCCGCTGATGCACGACCCCGTGACATTCGCCGTGCCTTTCTTTCTGATCCTCCTGATCATCGAATGGGCCGCGGCACGCAAACTCGCCCTTACCGAGGGTGAGCGCGCCCCGTCCGGCGCCTACCTCAAACCCGACGCCTGGGCCAGCATCTGGATGGGCCTGGTGTCCATCGGCACCAGCGCGGTGATGAACGGTATCGCGCTGTTCGGCTATGCAGCGCTCTATGTCTACGTCGCGCCTTGGCAGCTGCCGGCCACCGCCTGGTACACGTGGGTCATCGCCATCCTCGGCGTGGATCTGCTCTATTACGCCTATCACCGGATGGCGCACCGGGTGCGCCTGGTCTGGGCCACGCACCAGGCGCACCACTCGAGCCAGTACTTCAACTTCGCCACCGCGCTGCGGCAGAAGTGGAACATCAGCGGTGACGTATTCCTGCGCGCGCTGCTGCCGCTGTTCGGTGTGCCGCCGTGGATCGTGTTCGCCAGCTTCTCGATCAACCTGATCTACCAGTACTGGATTCACACCGAGCGCATCGAGAAGCTTTGGCGACCAATCGAATTCATCTTCAACACGCCATCGCATCACCGCGTGCACCACGGCATGGACGAGCAGTATCTGGACAAGAACTACGGCGGCATCCTGATCATCTGGGACAGGCTGTTCGGCAGCTTCGCACCGGAGACGTTCCGGCCGCACTACGGCCTGACCAAGCAGGTGGACACCTACAACATCTGGACCCTGCAGACCTACGAGTACGTGGCGATCGCGCGCGACGTCCGCGCGGCAGGCCGCTGGCGTGACCGGCTCGGCTATGTCTTCGGCCCGCCTGGCTGGGAGCCGGGTCAATCGGTCCAACCCGACATTCCGGACCCGATCGCCGTTTCCAGGTAGCGCTTTTCGGCAGTATTGGGCCATGGATGTCACAGAGGTAAACTGCTGCCGGGGGTCGGCCTGCGGTACGAGTTCGACATCGCCCAGGGCGGCCGGCTCGGCGTCGTCGCGCGGCGCAGTGGCGACTTCGAGGTCGTGATCTACGGCCGCGACGATCCAGACGAGGCGCGGCCGGTCTTCCGGCTGAAGGAGGACGAAGCCGAGGCCTTGCCCAGATCTTGGGTGCGCCACGCATCGCGGAGCGGTACGCCGATCTCACCCGTGAGGTACCCGGACTGCGGGCAGACCGAGTCGAGATACGACCAGACAGTCCGTATGCGGCCGGCCGCTCGGCGACACCAAGGCTCGAACGCGCACCGGCGCGTCGATCGTGGCGATCGTCCGGGGCGAGGAGGTGCTGGCGTCGCCCGGGCCGGAGGAGCTGCTGCACGCCGAGGACGTATTGGTGGTGATCGGCACCGACGACGGCATCGCGGCAGTCGAAAACATCGTCGACAAGGGCTGAGCCGTGGAAATCTCGGTGGCGCTGCTCCTCGAGCTCGGCGTCATCCTCACGGTTCTCACGGTGCTGGGTACCGCCGCGCGCCGATTCGCGCTCTCCCCCATCCCGCTCTACCTGCTGGCGGGCCTGGCACTCGGCGAGGGCGGCATCGCACCGGTGCCAGCGGCGAACGAATTCCTCCAGGCCGGGGCGTCCATCGGAGTGGTCCTCCTGCTCCTCACCCTGGGTGTGGAGTTCTCCATCTCGCGAGTTCGCGCCAGCCTGCGCACGGCATCTGCCGTCGGCGTGGGTCGACGTCGCGCTCAACGCGACCCCGGGCGCCGTCGCGGGCTGGCTGCTCGGGCTCGAACGCCGTCGGGATCCTCGCCCTGGCCGGCGTCACCTATATCTCGTCGTCCGGCGTCATCGCCCGGCTGCTCAACGACCTGGGCCGCCTGGGCAACCGGGAAACCCCCGCCGTGCTGTCGGTACTGGTGCTCGAGGACTTCGCGATGGCGGCCTACCTGCCGCTGCTCGCCGTCCTCGCGGCCGGCGGCATCGTTGCTCAGGCGCTCTGCTCGGCATCGGCATCGCCGTCGCCGCCGCTGACGGCGCGGCATTCGTCATGTCCTACCGCTGGGGCCACCATGTCGGTCGACTGATGGCGCATCCAGACGACGAGCAGTTGCTGCTGCGGATCCTCGGGCTGACCCTGATCGTGGCGGCCCTGGCCGAGTACTCCACGCCTCGGCGGCGGTCGGCGCGTTCCTGGTCGGGCTGACGCTGACCGGTGAGACCGCCACCGGGCCCGCAGGTGCTGAGCCCGCTGCGCGACCTGTTCGCCGCGGTGTTCTTCGTGGCGATCGGGCTGTCGGTGGACCCCGGCGACCTGGTGCCGATGCTGCCCGCCGCGTTGGCGCTCGCCGCTGTCACCGCCGCGACCAAGGTGTGCGACCGGCGCTTACGCCGCCCGTCGCGACGGTGTGGGTCGGCGCGGTCAGTGCGCGCCGGGACCGCGCTGATCGCGCGCGGCGAGTTCTCACTGGTGATCATCGGCCTGGTCGGCCGTATCGAGTCGCCGCCGATCGGCGTGGTGGCCACCCCGTACGTGTTCGTCCTCGCCATTCGGTCCGGTGGCGACGCGCCTGGCGGGCGGCGGTTGCCATAGCTGCGGCGCTCCGGCTGAAGACCGATTTATCACCGCGAGCTATACCCACCCCGTAGTGTCCGCGGTGTGCAGACCGTGTTTGATTCCGACGTCGACCCAGACTTGATCGAACGGTCTCTGGCGGCAAGCCCTTCGGCTCGATGTGGCTCGATATGCCCCGGCCCAGTACCCGAAGCTGTCCGGTTCCGTGACCGCCGACCTGTTGGTGGTGGGGGCGGGTACACCGGGTTGTGGACGGCACTGCACGCCGCACAACGCAATCCGGACGCGGCGAGTAGTGCTCGTCGACGCCGAGCGGGTGGGCTGGGCAGCGTCGGGCCGCAACGGCGGCTTCGTCGACGCCAGCCTGACCCACGGCGCTGGCGAACGGAAAGTCCCGCTGGCCCAACGAGATCGACAAGCTCGAGGCCATCGGACGGGCCAACCTGGACGGCATGCAGGCCGATATCGAGCGGCTGCGGTCTCGACGTCGACTGGGAGCGCACCGGGATGTTGTCGGTCGCGACCGAACCCCATCAGGTGGCCTGGCTACAGGAGGCGGCCCACGACGGCGATGGGCAGTTCCTTGCGCAGCGCGAGGTTCGCGAGGAGGTCGCGTCACCGACGTATCTGGCGGGCCTGTTCGTCCCGATACCCTGGCGATCGTCCATCCCGCCAGGCTCGCGTTCGAGCTCGCCCGCGCCTGTCAGGAAGCCGGCGTGCGGATCTTCGAGCGGACGCATGTCACATCGCTGAACACATCGGGTGCGGCCATTCGCTGCGAGGCCGGGAACGGAGTCATTACGACGCGTCGGGCGGTGCTGGCCACCAACGTCTTTCCCGAGCCTGGTCATGCGCAACCGGCTACAGACCGTGCCGGTGTATGACTACGTGCTGGCCACCGAACCGCTTACCGACACACAACTCGGCCGTATCGGCTGGACGAATCGACAAGGAATCGGCGACTGCGCCAACCAGTTCCACTATTACCGGCTCAGCACAGACAACCGGATCGTGTGGGGCGGGTATGACGCCGTCTACTTCTTCGGCCGTCAGGTCAAGCCGGCCTACGAGGACCGGCCTGCCACCTATCGCCGACTCGCCGCAGCACTTCTTCATCACCTTTCCGCAACTCGACGACGTCAGGTTCAGCCATCGCTGGGCCGGAGCGATCGACACCAGCACCCGGTTCTGCGCACATTGGGGGCTGGCGGGCGAGGGCCGCGTCGCGTATGTCAACGGCTTCACCGGCCTCGGGGTCGGCGCGGCGCGGTTCGCCGCCGACGTCTGCCTCGATCTGCTCGACGGCCGGCCGACCGAGCGAACCGAACTGGAGATGGTTCGCAAGCGTCCATTGCCGTTTCCGCCTGAGCCGTTGGCCAGCATCGGAATCCAGGCGACACGATGGTCGCTCGACCGCGCCGACCATTCGGCGGGGCGGCGCAATCTGTTGCTGCGGTCATTGGATGCGCTCGGGCTCGGCTTCGATTCCTGAACCCGCCACCGGCCGTTCGCGAGACGTTTGAATTGGCCCGATCCGAACCACGCACATGCATATCGGATATCAGTAAGCTCAGCCGCGGACGACAGGATGTCGCCTTCAGAAAGGGGCTATGACGTGACAGACAGGCTCGCCAAAGGCGAGAAGCTTGACCGTGGTGAATCGCTGACGTCGAAGAACGGGGCATACACGCTGACCCTGCAGGACGACGGCAACCTGGTGCTCGCCGCGCGAGGTGACGCGGTGTGGGCGACCGGCACGAACGGACAGGACGTGGTGCGTGCCGAGGTGCAAACCGACGGCAACTTCGTGCTGTACACAGCGGACAAGCCGGTGTGGCACAGCGATACCAAGGGCGCGAAGGACGTCCGGCTGGTGCTGCAGGACGACCGCAACCTGGTGCTCTACGGTTTCGACGGACCGGCGTGGTCGTCGAACACAAAGACCGACGAGGCGCCCCCTCCGCCACCCGGGGCGGAAGCCGAGGTCCCGGAAGTGGCGCCCGCAGCGGCAGAGAAGCCGATACCGGCTCCTGCAGCTCCGGCCCCGCCACCTCCTCCGCCACCCCCGCCGCCGCCGGCTCCGCGCACGTACACGGTGGTGTCCGGTGACACCCTGTGGGCGATCTCGGAGCGCTTCTACGGCGACGGCAGCAAGTACCAGCGGATCGCTGATGCCAGTGGCATTTCCAACCCTGACCTGATTCATCCAGGTCAGGTACTGACGATTCCGTAGCAGATCAGATGAGGCGGCCCGGAGCCATTCGACCCGGGTCGCCTTGCTGCGTGACCCCCGCCGGTAGGGTGGAAGGCGACTGACCCCAACAGATCGGAGATCGAAGTGCGCCGACAACGGTTGCGCGCGCTGGCCGCTGCTGCCGCGCCGATCGTTGCGCTGACCATTCCGGCGGCACCGGCACACGCCGATCCGGGCGTGCTGGTCTACCCGGGGATGGAGATCCGCCACGGCAGCAACGTCTGCACGCTGGGGTTCGTCGACCCCGCGGCGCGCATTGCATTCACCGCGGGCCACTGCCGCGCGGAAGGGCCCGTCGTGGACAAGGGCGGTAACGCCATCGGCGTCCTGACAATGTTTCGCGACAACACCCAGGACGGCGCCACCATCGCCACCGACTACATGATCTCCGACTGGGAGGCAATCGGCCTGGCACCGGACGTCGCGATGAACAACATCCTGCCCGGCGGGCGGGTTCTGGTCTCGGACCCGGCCGTCGCGCCCCAGCCGGGTCTGCCGGTGTGTCACTTCGGTGTGATCACCGGTGAGAGTTGCGGCACCATCGAGGCGGTCAACAACGGCTGGTTCACGATGGCCAACGGGGTGGTCAGCCAGAAGGGTGATTCCGGTGGCCCGGTCTACGTGGTCACCCCCGACGGCCGGGCGGCCATCATCGGGATGTTCAACAGCACCTGGGGCAACTACCCGGCGGCGGTGTCCTGGCAGACCGCCAGCGAGCAGGCGCACGAGGACGTCGTGCACTCCGCATCGGGAGAGACCGCCCCCGCGCCACCGCCGGGCTGACGAAACTAGAACACGTTCTAGCCAGGTGGGCGGGCCGGAGATATTCTCGATGCGATGCACGCCCAGACACCTGTCCAGATCGCGTGGGTGACGAACGACCTTGACGCCACCGAGAAGGCCCTGACCACGATGTTGGGTGCCAAGAAGTGGATTCGCGTGCCCGACGTGCACTTCGGCCCCGACACGTGCACATACCGCGGACGGCCCGCCGACTTCGTCGCACACATCGCGTTCAGTTATGCCGGGGACACCCAGCTCGAGCTGATCGCACCCGTAAAAGGCGAGAGCGTCTACACGGAGTTTCTCGACCGCGCCGGGCCGGGCCTGCACCACATCTGTGTGGAGGTCGATGATGTCGAGGAAGCGGTGAGCGCGACGTCCCCTGACATGGAGGTTGTGCAGCGTGGCGTCATGCCCGGCGGAATGGAGTTCGCCTACGTCACCGCCCAGGCGGCCGGGGTTTCCTATATCGAGATCGCGCACATCTCGCCCGAGATCCGGGCGTTCTTCGATTACGTGAAGCAGGAGCAGCAGACGTGAGCACTGAGATCCCCGAAACTGTCGACGCCGCCGACGTGGCGAGTTGGTCCGACGAGGTCGACGTCGTGGTGATCGGCTTCGGTATCGCCGGCGGGTCGGCGGCGGTCAGCGCCGCGGCCGCAGGAGCCCGGGTACTCGTGCTGGAGCGCGCGGCTGCTGCCGGCGGTACCAGCGCGATGGCGGGCGGACATTTCTATCTCGGCGGCGGTACCGCGGTGCAGCAGGCAACCGGTCACGACGACAGCGCAGAGGAGATGTACAAGTACTTGGTCGCGGTGGCACGCGAACCCGATCATGACAAGATCCGCGCGTACTGCGAGGGCAGTGTCGAGCACTTCAACTGGTTGGAGGACTTGGGTTTTCAGTTCGAGCGCAGCTATTGCCCGGACAAGGTAGTCGTCCCGTTGGGCACCGAGGGCCTGTCATACACAGGCAACGAAAAGGTGTGGCCGTTCTGCGAGCAGGCAAAGCCCGCGCCGCGCGGGCACTCCGTGCCGGTACCCGGTGAGTTGGGCGGCGCGGCCATGGTCACCGATCTGCTCGTCAAACGTGCCGCCGAACTCGGCGTGCAGATCCGCTACGAAACCGGGGTTACCAACCTCATCGTCGACGACGGCGCCGTGGTCGGCGTGCGCTGGAAGCACTTCACCGATACCGGTGCGGTCAGGGCCAAGGCGGTAGTCATCGCCGCGGGCGGTTTCGCGATGAACCCCGAGATGGTCGCCGAGCACACGCCGGCGTTGGGCACGCAGCGGCGCACCAAGCACCACGGGCTGGTGGCCCCCTACATCCTGGGCAACCCCAACGACGACGGGCTGGGCATCCGGATGGGTGTCTCGGCGGGCGGCGTTGCCAAGGACCTGGACCAGATGTTCATCACGGCTGCCGCCTACCCGCCTGCGATTCTGCTGACCGGAATCATCGTCAACAATCAGGGCCAGCGCTTCGTGGCCGAGGACTCCTACCACTCGCGCACCTCGGCATTCGTGCTCGAGCAACCGGACCAGTCAGCGTTCCTGATCGTCGACGAGGCACACATGCAGATGCCCGAGATGCCGCTGATCCGGTTCATCGACGGCTGGGAAACCGTCGAGGAGATGGAGGCCGCGCTGGGTATTCCCGAGGGCAACCTGGTCGCGACACTCGAGCGCTACAACAAGAATGCGGCCGCCGGTGAGGATCCCGACTTCCACAAACAGCCGGAATTCCTTGCGCCACAAGACAACGGCCCGTGGGCGGCATTCGACATGTCGCTAGGCCGCGCGATGTACTCCGGGTTCACCATAGGTGGACTAGCCGTTTCCATCGACGGGGAAGTGCTGCGGGATGACGGCTCGACGATTCCCGGTTTGTACGCCGCGGGCGCGTGCGCGTCGAACATCGCACAGGACGGCAAGGGCTATTCGAGCGGCACCCAACTGGGCGAGGGCTCGTTCTTCGGTCGCCGCGCCGGCACCCAGGCAGCCCGGGCCTAGACCGCAGCGAGCCGCCAGGCGCCGTCGCCGAGCAGTTCGAGCCGCTGGTCGTGGTGCTGTTCGAGCGAGGGTCGATGGCTGACACTGACCACGATGCAGTCCGGCAGCCGGGTGCGCAGCGCCCGGTACAGGGCAAACTCCTGACCTTCGTCGAGCGCAGACGTCGATTCGTCCAGGAAGACCACCTTCGGCTCGGTCAGGAAGACACGGGCGAATGCGACGCGCTGCTGCTCGCCCGGCGAGAGCACCTTTGCCCAGTCGGCCACCTCATCGAGTCGGCCGCCCAGGTGCCCGAGTGACACTGTGTCGAGGGCGGACCGGATCGCATCGTCGGAATACGTGCCCGCCTCGGCGGGATAGGAGACCGCTGCGCGCAAGTCGCCCAGCGGCACGTACGGGAGTTGAGACAGGAACATGGTGTCATCCTCCGGGCGGCGCAGCGTGCCCGACGTGAACGGCCAGAGCTGCGCCAGGCTGCGCAGCAGCGTCGTCTTGCCGCTGCCCGATGAACCGGTGATGACCAACGACTCGCCGGGGTCGAGCCGTACGTCGAGCGGGTCGATCAGCCGTGCCCCTGCAGGCGTCCTTACCTCGACGTCGTTCAGCTCGAGCGAACCGTCACGGCTCGGCTCGGCGGTCAATGACGGTAGTTCCCTTGCGGTTTCGTTGGCAGTGATCAACCCGTCGAGCCGAATGATGACGGCGCGGTAGCCGGCAAAAGCGTCGTAGACGGCTCTGAACCACGAGAGCGAGTCGTGCACGTTGATGAACGCGGCTGACGATTGAGTGATGTCACCGAGCTGGATCTCACCGGCGATAGCCCGAGGAGCCTGGACCACAGTTGGCAGCGGGCTGACGATCTTGCTCACCGATCTGTTCCAGCCGAGGAAAGCGATGCTTCGGCGGACGAAGGCCCGGTAGTTCGCGATGACCGCGGTGAATCGCGTTATCAACTGACTACGTTCGGCATCTTCGCCGCGATAGAGGCCGACAGACTCGGCCGCATCGCGCAATCGCACCAGGGCGTAGCGGAACGCGGCATTGGTTTGCTCGTTGCGGAAGGACAGCCGAATCAGCGGGTGTCCGATCCAGAACGCGACGACCGTCGTCAGGAACACATACACCAACGCCATCCAGAACAGCGCCTTCGGGATCGTAATGCCGAAGATCGTGAGTGGTCCGGCGAGACCCCACAGGATCGGCGTGAACGCCACCACGTTGACCATGGCGAAGATCGTGCCGAATACCAGCGTTTGGGCCGTGCTGACGGTGGGCGTGTTGGTCTCCGGGCCGGTGCCGGTGGTGAAAACGTCAATGTCCTGCTGGATGCGCTGGTCCGGATTGTCGATCGGCCCCTCGATGAACCGTCCCCGGTAGTAGGCATCGCCGTCCAGCCAGTCGCCAGTGAGCCGGCGGGTGAGCCAGACGCGCCAGCGGATGATGAACCGCTGCATTAGGTATACGTCGAGCAGGTTGCGTGCGATCTCGGCCACGCCCAGGGCGATGTATATCAGGATCGACGTCCAAAAGCCTTTGACGCCGGTCTCTTTCGCCGGCCCCTCGCTGCCGACAGCGACCTGCAGAGCGGAGAGCTGATCGTTGGCCTGGTAGCTGATAAGGACGCCGTAGCGCACATCGATCATCACCAACAACAACAGCACGCCCAAAAAAGCCCACACCAGGACGCTCTCGCGGCCTTTGAAGTAGCCGCCGGAGATGCGCCAGAACTGCTTGCCCCAGATCGTGAACCGGGCAAGAAGCGCCAACACGACCACAGCCCCCACCGCGGCGATCGCCCAGGCTCTCGCCACCCATAGCGCGGACGCAATCAGCTCGTCGCCCCAGTCGAGGGAGGGCGTGAACGTTTCCATGCCGGGAAGCTACCCCGCCATCGTCACACCGGCGCGGGTTCCTTCTCCTCGCCCTCCACCCGGCCGTATCGCCATTCGCCGTCGCCGAGCAACTCGAGTTCGTGAGTGTGGTGCTGCTCGACGGTTTGGCGGTGGCTGACGCTGACCAGAATGGTGTCCGGCAGCTCGGTGCGCACCAGGCTGTAGAGCATGAACTCCAGACCCTCGTCGAGTGCGGACGTGGACTCGTCGAGGAATACCGCCTTGGGTTTGGTCAACAGGATGCGGGCGAACGCGATGCGCTGTTGTTCGCCGGGTGAGAGCACCTTGGCCCAGTCCTGCACCTCGTCGAGTCGTTGGACGAGGTGCGGCAGCGCCACCTGCTCCAGCATGCGCTTCAGCGTTTCGTCGTCGATCGTGCCTTCTTCGCTCGGATAGCTCACCACGGCGCGCAGGTCGCCTAGCGGGACATAGGGCAGCTGCGACAGGAACATCGTCTCGTTCGGCCCGCACGGCCGCGTCAGTGTGCCGGAGGTGAACGGCCACAACTCCGCGAGGCTGCGCAATAGCGTGGTCTTCCCGACACCCGACGGGCCCGTCACCACCAATGTGTCCCCGACTTCCAGGCGCATATCGAGCGGCTTGATGAGTTGCTTTCCGTCGGGCGTGCGGACCTCGATGTCGTCGAGCTGTACCGTGCCGTCGACGCACGGCGTTGTGGTGATTTCCGGCAACGCCCTGCCCTCTTCGTTGGCCGCGACGAGACCGTCGAGCCGGATGATCGCGGCACGGTAGCCGGCGAAGGTGTCGTAGACAGAGCGGAAGAACGACAGGCCGTCCTGAATCTGGCCGAAGGCCGACGCGGACTGATTCATCGCGCCCAGGGTGATCTCGCCGCTCAGAAACCTCGGAAACTGCAGCACATAGGGCAGTGGCACGATCACCTGACTCATCGACCAGTTCCAACCGTTGAAGAACAGTGACCTGTCCACATAGCGCTTGTAGTTGCTGACAACGGGGGCGAACAGCTTGCGCAGCCCGGTTCGCTCCGCGATCTCGCCGCGGTAGAAGGCGACCGCCTCCGACGCGTCACGCAGCCGCACTAACGCGTAGCGGAAGGCCGCGTTGAACTTCTCGTTGTTGAACGACAGCCAGATGATCGGTCGGCCGATCCAGAACGCGATGACCGACGCGAAGAGAACGAAGACGATGCCGATCCAGAACATCGCCTTTGGAAGCTCGTATCCGATGATCGGAAGCGCTAGTGGGCCGGAGAGGTTCCACAGGATCGCTGTGAAGGAGATCATCGCCGCGACCGCGTTGATCGCACCGAACAGCAGGGTGTTCTGGGAGTAGTAGTACGGGACATTGGGCAGCGGGCCGTTGCCGGCTGTGAAAATGTCGATGTCGCCCTGGATGCGCTGATCGGGATTGTCGATCTTGTCGTCGATGAAGCGAGCCCGGTAGTACGCCTTCCCGTCAAGCCAGTCACCAGTGAGCCGATCGGTCAGCCACGCGCGCCATGCCAGGCAAAACCGCTGTACCAGAAACATGTCGAGCAGGAGCCGCGCGATGTAGATCGCTGCCAAGATGCAAAAGATACCGATGGACACCCAAAAGCCGTGCACACCGGAATCTTTCACTTCCTGATTGCCGCCCCCAACGCCAGACGCAACCACCTGGAAGCTGGTCAGCATGTCGTTGCCCTGGTAGCTGAGCAGCACTTGCAGTCGCACACCGACAATCACCAAGAGCAGAATCGCCGCCAGCCACAGCCAGACCTTCAGGCTCTCGACACCGGTGAAGTAGGCGCCGCTGATACGCCAGAACTGCCTGCCCCACACGGTGTAACGGGCAATCAACACGAGGATCACCAGCGTTACTATCGCCGCGATCGCCCAGCCTCTGGCGATCCACACCAGCGATGTCCAGAGCTCATTTCCCCAGTCCAGCGTGGGGGTGAACATTTCCATCTCGGCAACGTACCCGACAAGCCTTTCGCCAGCGCTCGAGATGTGTTAACTGCTGGTCGTGATCGGGTCCAGCCGCCACTCGCCGCCGCCGACGAGTTCCAGCTGGCGACCGTGGAACTGCTCGACCGTGCTGCGATGACTCGCGCTGACCAGAATGGTGTCCGGCAGCTCGGCCCGGATGAGTTCGTACAGCGTCAGCTCGAGGGCCTCGTCCAATGCGGAGGTCGACTCGTCGAGGAACACCGCACGCGGCTTGGTAAGCAGGATGCGTGCGAACGCGATCCGCTGCTGTTCGCCGACCGAAAGTCGAACGCCCGGACGAGGTTTGCACCGTCGGGAGTGGGCACTTCCGCATCGGTGTCGACGACGGCGGAGGCGAGGTTCAGTTAGCCGTCGGGCCGCCTGCCGGCCGGATGGCTCGGTGTCAGCCATGGCAGTGATTATGCTGCGGCCATGAGCATCGACGCTCCGACCGGTAGCACGATAGGCGCTGGACATCTGATCGCCCGCCGGCTGCGCGCCAGTGGCATCGACACGGTCTTCACGCTGTCGGGTGGGCACCTGTTCTCGATCTACGACGGGTGCCGCGCCGAGGGCGTCCGGCTGATCGACACCAGGCACGAGCAGACGGCGGCGTTCGCCGCCGAGGGCTGGTCCAAGGTGACCCGGGTGCCCGGCGTCGCAGCGCTGACCGCGGGCCCCGGGGTGACCAACGGGATGAGCGCGATGGCCGCCGCACAGCAGAACCAGTCGCCGCTGTTGGTTCTCGGCGGCCGTGCACCGGCGATGCGCTGGGGTCAGGGCTCACTGCAGGAGATCGACCATGTGCCGTTCGTGGCGCCGCTGACCCGGTTCGCTGCCACCGCTGGGTCGGCCGACGCGGTCGGTCCGCTGATCGACGACGCGCTGCGGGCGACCGTGGGCGCGGCGGGAACCCCGACCGGCGTTGCGTTCGTGGACTTCCCGATGGATCACGTGTTCGGCGAGGCGCACGATGCCGGCGGACCCGGTGCGCTTGCTGCGGCGACGACACCGAAACAACCCGACGGCGAGGCACTCGGCATTGCGGCAGGACTGCTCGCGGACGCGCAGCGCCCGGTGATCATGGCGGGTACCAACGTGTGGTGGGGCCGCGCCGAGACGGCGCTGCTTCGGCTGGCCGAAGCGCTGCGCATCCCGGTGCTGATGAACGGCATGGCGCGCGGAACGGTGCCCGCCGACCACGAGCTGGCGTTCTCCCGCGCACGGTCAAAGGCGTTGAAGGAGGCCGACGTTGCGCTGGTGATCGGGGTGCCGATGGACTTCCGGCTCGGGTTCGGCGGCGTCTTCGGCGAGCACACCCGGCTCGTCGTCGCCGATCGCGTCGCACCGGAGCGGCCCCATCCCCGCCGGGTCGAGGCGGAGCTCTACGGCGACCTGACGACCACCCTGTCGGCGCTTGCCGGTGAGCGGTCGACGGAGCACGAGGCCTGGATCGACGATCTTCGGGCCGTGGAGTCCGCGGGCCGGGCCGCCGAGCAGGCCGAACTGAGCGACGACCGCAGCCCGCTGCACCCGATGCGGGTGTACGCGGAGCTGAAACCGCTGTTGGCTCGCGACGCCATCGTCGTCATCGACGCGGGCGACTTCGGTTCGTACGCCGGGCGGGTCATCGACAGCTACGTACCGGGCGCGTGGCTGGACAGCGGACCGTTCGGCTGCCTGGGCTCGGGTCCCGGCTATGCACTGGCTGCCAAGCTCGCCCGCCCCGACCGGCAGGTGGTGCTGCTGCAGGGCGACGGCGCGTTCGGGTTCTCCGGCATGGAGTGGGACACGCTGGTACGTCATGGCGTGCAGGTGGTATCGGTGATCGGCAACAACGGGATCTGGGCACTGGAAAAGCACCCCATGGAGCTCTTGTACGGCTACTCGGTCGTCGCCGAGTTGCGCCCGGAGACCCGCTACGACGAAGTGGTCACCGCGCTTGGCGGGCACGGCGAGCTGGTGTCTACGCCTGCCGAGCTGCGGCCTGCGCTGGAACGGGCATTCGCCTCTGGGCTGCCCGCGGTGGTGAACACACTCACCGATCCCGACGTCGCCTACCCGCGTAGGTCGAATCTCGCCTGACCACCACCTCGCGAGCGTGAGCGGTCCCACGGGGCCGCGTACCGTAGCTCTCGTGGCGAAGACGAAGTCCCGCACCTCGGGTCGTGTTAGCAACCGTTTTTGGAAGATGCTCGGCGCGAGCACCGACAGGGATCAGGCCCGCTCGATGGCCGCAGGTACGCGCCTCGGCGGAGTTCGACGAGAAGGCCGCGGACCTCGACGACGACCAGCTGAAGAAGGCCACGCAGCTGCTCGACCTGGACGACCTCGCCGACTCGGCCGACATCCCGCAGTTCCTGGCCATCGCCCGGGAGGCGGCCGAACGGACCACGACGCTGCGACCGTTCGACGTCCAGCTGCTCGGCGCCCTGCGGATGCTGGCCGGTGACGTCGTCGAGATGGCCACCGGCGAGGGCAAGACGCTGTCCGGTGCCATCGCGGCCGCCGGCTACGCCCTCGCGGGCAGGCACGTCCACGTCGTCACCATCAACGACTACCTGGCCCGCCGCGACGCCGAGTGGATGGGCCCGCTGATCGAGGCGATGGGCCTGACGGTCGGCTGGATCACCGCCGAGTCGACCGCCGACGAGCGCCGAGCCGCCTACAAGTGCGACGTCACCTACGCGTCGGTGAACGAGATCGGTTTCGACGTGCTGCGCGACCAGCTGGTCACCGACGTCGCCGATCTCGTGTCGCCGAATCCCGACGTCGCGCTGATCGACGAGGCCGACTCGGTGCTCGTCGACGAGGCGCTGGTGCCGCTCGTGCTGGCCGGGCACCACGCACCGGGAAACGCCGAAGCTCGAAATCGTCCGGCTGGTGGGCGAATTGATCGGCCGGCGATGACTACGACACCGACGCCGACAGTCGCAACGTCCACCTCACCGAGGACGGCGCGAAGAAGCTCGAGGCCGCACTCGGCGGCATCGACCTGTACTCCGAAGAGCACGTCAGCACCACGCTGACCGAGGTCAACGTCGCCCTGCACGCCCACGTGCTGCTGCAGCGCGACGTGCACTACATCGTCCGCGACGGCGCCGTGCAGCTGATCAACTCCACCCGTGGCCGGATCGCCCAGCTGCAGCGCTGGCCCGACGGCCTGCAGGCGGCCGTCGAAGCCAAGGAAGGCATCGAGACCACCGAGACCGGTGAGGTGCTCGACACCATCACCGTGCAGGCGCTGATCAACCGCTATCCGACGGTGTGCGGGATGACCGGTACCGCGCTGGCGGCCGGCGAGCAGCTGCGCCAGTTCTACAAGCTCGGCGTCTCGCCGATCCCGTCGAACGCGCCCAACATCCGCGAGGACGACGCCGACCGCGTCTACATCACCGCCGCGGCCAAGACCGAGGCGATCATCGAGCACATCATCGAGGTGCACGCCACCGGCCAGCCGATCCTGGTGGGCACCCATGACGTCGCCGAGTCCGAGGAACTGCACGAGCGGCTGATCCGCCGCGGCGTACCGGCCGTCGTGCTCAACGCCAAGAACGACGAGGAAGAAGCCGCCGTCATCGCCGAGGCCGGCAAGCTCGGCTCGGTCACCGTCTCCACCCAGATGGCCGGCCGCGGCACCGACATCCGGCTGGGCGGCTCCGACGAGGCCGATCACGATAAGGTCGCCGAACTCGGCGGCCTGCACGTCATCGGCACCGGGCGGCACCGCACCGAACGGCTGGACAACCAGCTGCGCGGCCGTGCCGGGCGCCAGGGCGACCCCGGTTCGTCGGTGTTCTTCGCCAGCTGGGAAGACGACGTCGTCGTCGCCCATCTCGAGCCGAGAAGCCAAGCTGCCCACCGAAGCCGACGACGCCGGCAAGATCATCAGCCCCAAGGCCGGCACTTCTGGACCACGCCCAGCGGGTGGCCGAGGGCCGGCTGCTCGACGTGCACGCCAACACCTGGCGCTACAACCAGCTGATCGCCCAGCAGCGCGCGATCATCGTCGAGCGCCGCAACACCCTGCTGAGCACGGCGGCGGCCCGCAACGAGCTGAAGGACCTGTCGCCGGACCGCTACGAGGAGCTGGCCGAGAAGTCCAGCGAGGAGCAGCTGGAGACGATCTGCCGCCAGATCATGCTCTTCCACCTGGACCGCGGCTGGGCCGATCACCTGGCCTACCTGTCCGATATCCGGGAGAGCATCCACCTGCGCGCCCTGGGCCGGCAGAACCCGCTCGACGAGTTCCACCGGATGGCCGTCGACGCGTTCGCATCATTGGCCGCCGACGCGATCGAGGCTGCCCAGCAGACGTTCGAGACCGCCAACATCCTCGAGGAGGAGCAGGGCCTGGACCTGTCGAAACTGGCCCGCCCGACCTCGACGTGGACCTACATGGTCCACGACAACCCGCTCAACGACGACACGTTGTCTGCGCTGAGCCTGCCCGGGGTTTTCCGTTAGGTTTCATCCCATGACGCGCGCCGGGCAGCGGGATCGGGTGCTGACGATCCCGAACGTCCTGTCGGTGATCCGGCTCGTCCTGGTGCCGGTGTTCCTGTATCTGCTGCTGGTCACCCACGCCTACGGCTGGGCGGTGGCGATCCTGATGTTCAGCGGCTTCTCCGACTGGGCCGACGGCAAGATCGCGCGGCTGGTGGACAACCAGTCGTCACGGCTCGGGGAGCTGCTCGACCCGCTGGTCGACCGGATCTACATGCTCACGGTTCCGCTGGGCCTCGGCTTCGCCGGCGTCGTGCCGTGGTGGCTGGTGGTCACGCTGATCGGCCGCGACCTCGTGCTGGCCGCGACGCTGCCGGTGGTGCGCAGCCGCGGGCTGACCGCCCTGCCGGTCACCTACATCGGCAAGGCGGCGACGTTCGCGCTGATGTCGGCTTCCCGCTGGTGCTGCTGGGGCAGTGGGACGCGACGTGGAGCCGGGTGATCGGCGCCTGCGGCTGGGGGTTTCTGATCTGGGGGGTGGCGCTGTACCTGTGGTCGGCGGTGCTCTACCTGCTGCAGGTGCGGCTGGTGGTGCGCACGATGCCGAAGGTGCAGCCGCGTTCCACCGAGGCCCGCCGCCATCTGACAGCGCGCTGGGCGGCTACGACCCGCTGGCCGGCCGCAGCGCACGACGGCGAGGCGGCCGACGCTGATCCCGCTGCCGTCGCTGCTGCGCTCGCTGCTGACCGAACACCTCGACCCCGGGTATGCCGCGGCCGCCGCCGAGCGCGAGCGCACCGGGCGCCCCGCCGGGGCCGGTCGCCGGCCGGACGTGGCAGGCGCTGGCCGCCCTGCTGATCGCGGCGGTGTTCGCCGCCGCGGTGGCGCAGGCGCGGTCCACCGCGCCCGGCGTCAACGCCGCCCAGCAGGTGCTCGCGGCCAGCGTGCGATCCGCCGAGGGCACCACCGACCGGCTCACCGCCGACGCGATGAACTGGCCGCCCAGGCCGACGACATCCAGCGCCGCCAGCTGCGCGACGACGCGACCGGGCGGGACCTGCTCAGCCGGCTCGATGCGCTGAGCCTTGCCGCGGCCACCACCGCCGGTCATCGGACCCGGCCTGACGATCACGGTGACCGACCCCGGGGTGGGCCGAGGACCTCACCGACGTCGTCCAAGCAGCGGGTGCCCGGCAGCCGCCAGGTCATCCTTGATCGCGATCTGCAGCTCGTGGTGAACTCGCTGTGGGCCAGCGGCGCCGAAGCGATCTCGGTCGGCGGCGTGCGGATGGGCCCAACGTGACGATCCGCCAGGCGGGCGGCGCGCATCCTGGTCGACAATCATCCGATCAGCAGTCCCTACACGATTCTCGCGGTCGGACCGCCGACACGGCATGCGGGATACGTTCGACCACAGCGGCGGCCTGCAGCGGCTGCGGCTACTGGAGGCGTCCTACGGTGTCGGGGTGAGCGTGAGCCCACGGCGACGGCCTGTCGTTGCCCGCGGGCGCGGTTCGAGAGATTAAATTTGCCAAGACGATTGGGTGATCGGGTCCGTAGGCAACGAGGGGGAATCGAGAGGCAAATGATCGGAATCGCCGCACTCATCGTCGGCATCGTGCTGGGTCTGGTGTTCCATCCCAGCGTCCCCGAGGTCATCCAGCCGTACCTGCCGATCGCCGTCGTCGCCGCGCTGGACGCGGTGTTCGGCGGTCTGCGGGCCTACCTGGAGAAGATCTTCGACGCGAAGGTCTTCGTCGTGTCGTTCGTGTTCAACGTGCTCGTCGCCGCGCTGATCGTCTACGTGGGCGACCAGCTGGGCGTGGGCACCCAGCTGTCGACGGCGATCATCGTCGTGCTGGGCATCCGCATCTTCGGCAACGCCGCGGCACTGCGGCGCAAGCTGTTCGGTGCGTGAGGTGACCGACGACAGCCGGACACCCGGGACAGCACGAGGCGATCGAGCACGGCCGCCACGAACTGCCGCCCGACGAACCGGTGCAAAAGATTCGGCCGCCGCCCCGGGTCGCGTGGCCGCGAGGCCGCACCCAGCTGGTGTTCGGCGTCCTGGGCGTGCTGCTGTGCCTGGTGCTCGGCGTCGGCATCGTCACCCAGGTCCGGCAGAACCGAGTCCGGCGACGCGCTGGACACCGCGCGCCCGGCCGACCTGCTGGTCCTGCTGGGCTCACTGCAGCAGCGCGAGGCCGCACTGAACACCGAGGTGGCCGAGCTGCAGCGAACTCTGGACTCGATGCAGACCGCCGGCAGCAGCGACCAGGCCGCGATCCAGAACGCCCAGGCCCGGCTGGCCGCGCTGTCGATCCTGATCGGTACCGTGCCGGCGACCGGGCCCGGGGTGACCTTCACCATCGACGATACCGCCCCGGGGTGGCGCCCGAAACCATGCTCGACGTGATCAACGAATTGCGTGCCGCCGGCGCCGAGGCGATGGAGATCCAGGGCGCCGGGCACCGGGATCTCCGTCCGGATCGGGGTGGACAGCTGGGTGGTCGGCAGCCCCGGCGCGCTGATCGTCGACGGCCAAACCCTCAGCCCGCCGTATTCTGTTCTGGCCATTGGTGATCCACCCACCCTGGCCGCGGCGATGAACATCCCGGGCGGCGCCGTCGACAGCGTCGAACGGGTGGGCGGCACGATGACGGTACCACAGTCCGACCGGGTGGACGTCACCACCTTGCGGCAACCGAAAGCCCGCCAATACGCTCAGCCCGTCAAATGAGCCCCACCCGCGAAGAGGAGCACCGTGAGCGAAATCCCACCCGACCTGCACTACACGTCCGAACACGAGTGGGTGCAGCGCACCGGTGACGACACCGTGCGCGTCGGTATCACCGACTTCGCCCAGTCCTCGCTGGGGGACGTGGTGTTCGTGCAACTGCCCGATGTCGGCGCCGACGTCACCGCCGGCGAGTCGTTCGGCGAGGTGGAGTCGACCAAGTCGGTCTCCGATCTCTACGCTCCGGTCACGGCCAAAGTGATTGCGGTCAACGGCGATCTAGAGGGCAACCCGGAGCTGGTCAACTCCGATCCCTACGGCCAGGGGTGGCTCGTCGAACTGCAGGTCGACGGCGATACGCTCGACCAGGGGTTGCGCGGGCTACTCGATGCGGACGGCTATCGGGCGCTGGTGACCGAATGAGATGTTGTTAGGGTGCAGCGATCGGTTCGCCGTCTGAGGCGTGAGGTCTTCAAGTTGATCCGGCGGTGGTGGACACAACGTCGACCGCTGCGCGGTACGGTCGACGTAAGACGATGACGGCTGGAGAGGGGCCCACGGCGGGCCCGGCCAAGTATCGCCACGGCAGCCAGTGAGGAGCAGCGGGTGACGGACAAGGACCAGAACTCTGGGGCTGACCAGACGTCTGACGAAGTCACCGTGGAGACGACATCCGTCTTCCGCGCTGACTTCCTCAACGAACTGGACGCCCCGGCAGCGGCAGGGACCGACGGGGCGGTTTCGGGAGTCGAGGGCCTGCCGGTGGGATCGGCGTTGCTCGTTGTCAAGCGCGGTCCGAACGCGGGGTCACGTTTCCTGCTCGACCAGCCCACCACGTCTGCCGGGCGACATCCCGACAGCGACATCTTCCTCGACGACGTGACCGTGAGCCGTCGCCACGCAGAGTTCCGGCTGGAGAACGGGAGTTCCAGGTCGTCGACGTGGGCAGCCTCAACGGCACCTACGTCAACCGGGAACCCGTCGACTCGGCGGCACTGGCCAACGGCGACGAGGTGCAGATCGGCAAGTTCCGCCTGGTCTTTCTCACCGGCCCGAAGATTGACGACGACAGCGGCACGAGCACCTAAGTGACGGCGACGATCGCTCGCGCGAAGAGCTGATGACACAGCCCGACGTCCATTCTCCGCCGACCGGGATGTCGATCGGAGCGGTCCTCGACGTGCTGCGACCGGACTTCCCGGACGTGACCATCTCCAAGATTCGCTTTCTGGAGGCCGAGGGGCTGGTCACGCCGGAGCGGACCGCGTCGGGATACCGGCGGTTCACCGCCTACGACTGCGCTCGCCTGCGCTTCATCCTGACCGCGCAGCGGGACCAGTACCTGCCGTTGAAGGTCATCAAGGCTCAGTTGGACGCTCAGCCCGACGGCGAGCTGCCACGCACCGGATCCGCCTACGGTGTACCGCGTTTGGTGCCGGTGTCGGCAGAGCCGGATGCCTCGGAGGGTTTCGGCACGGCGGTGTCTCCCACCCAGGTACGGCTGAGCCGCGAAGACCTGCTGGCGCGTTCGGGGGTGGGCGACGAGCTGATCATCGCGTTGGTCAAGGCGGGCGTGATCACGACCGGTCCCGGCGGGTTCTTCGACGAACATTCCGTGGTCATCGCCCAGTGTGCGCGCGCACTGGCCGAGTACGGCGTCGAACCACGGCATCTACGGGCGTTTCGGTCGGCGGCCGACCGGCAGTCCGACCTGATCGCGCAGATCGCCGGTCCGGTGGTCAAGGCCGGTAAGGCCGGCGCGCGGGACCGTGCCGACGATCTGGCCCGCGAGGTGGCGGCGCTGGCGATCACGTTGCACACGTCACTGATCAAGTCCGCTGTGCGCGACGTTCTCGACAGGTGAGGATTAGACTCGTCGTATTGGCGTCAGCGGTGCGGAGGTCAGACACAGATGGGTGAGGTTCGTGTGGTCGGCATTCGCGTCGAGCAGCCCCAGAACCAGCCAGTGCTGTTGCTGCGGGAATCCAACGGTGACCGCTATCTGCCGATCTGGATCGGCCAGTCGGAGGCCGCCGCGATCGCGCTCGAACAGCAGGGTGTCGAGCCGGCCCGCCCGCTCACCCACGACCTGATCCGAGATCTCATTGCCGCGCTTGGTCATTCGCTCAAAGAGGTGCGAATCGTCGACCTCCAAGAAGGCACCTTCTACGCCGACCTGATCTTCGACCGCGACATCAAGGTGTCGGCCCGGCCGTCGGACTCGGTGGCCATCGCGCTGCGGGTCGGTGTGCCGATCTACGTCGAGGAGGCGGTGCTGGCCGAGGCCGGCCTGCTGATCCCCGACGAGAATGACGACGAGGCCACGGGCGCGGTGCGCGAGGACGAGGTGGAAAAGTTCAAGGAATTCCTCGACAGCGTGTCGCCCGACGACTTCAAGGCCACCTGACCCGCTCGTCAACATCACGGATGCGTCTCAACTGACGCTTCCGGACTCGACACGCGGCGCGGGTTTCCCGGAACCGTGAACGGGGCAGCCATACTTTGATGACCACGACGAGCAGTCAGTGCACGTCGGGAAGCGTATGCTCGACACATTCGGGCCTGGGCAAACGTGCCGCGGTGCAGGTCACAGACGCGAGTTCGACCGGCGAGAGGATTCGAGAGTGGTAGACACGCCACGTCAAGAGCAGCTGGACCTTTCGTCGAACGATGGTGTGACGGAGGCGGCCGCCCAGGGCCCCAGCGAACCCGTACAGGGCGGGCTGTTCCCGGACGACTCGGTGCCAGACGAGCTCGTCGGCTACCGCGGGCCGAGCGCCTGCCAGATCGCCGGCATCACCTACCGCCAGTTGGACTACTGGGCCAGGACCTCGCTGGTCGTGCCGTCGATTCGGAGCGCCGCCGGATCGGGCAGCCAGCGGCTGTACTCGTTCAAGGACATCCTGGTCCTCAAGATCGTCAAGCGGCTGCTCGACACCGGCATCTCGCTGCACAACATCCGCGTCGCGGTCGACCACCTCCGCCAGCGCGGTGTTCGCGACCTCGCCAACATCACGCTGTTCTCCGACGGCACCACCGTCTACGAGTGCACATCGGCCGAGGAAGTGGTCGACCTTCTTCAGGGTGGCCAGGGCGTGTTCGGCATCGCCGTTTCCGGCGCGATGCGCGAGCTGACCGGCGCCATCGCCGACTTCCCCGGTGAGCGGGCCGACGGCGGCGAGTCGATCAGCGCGCCCGAGGACGAACTGGCGTCCCGGCGCAAACACCGCGACCGCAAGATCGGCTGACATCCCGCCCCAAACCGCCTGCCGGTAGAATCGGCGGCGCATCGCCCTTGTGCGGGAGAGTTCCGTGACGGCCAGCCACGGACGCCGAAGGAGCAACACCTCTCCGTCAACCTCTCAGGCACCCGGACCGCGCAGGGCCCCGATGCCTCTGGAAAGTGGTGAGCGTCCGGTTCACCCGCCCATGGGGAAAGGCTGATCTTCTCCGCCGCGTCGGCGGGCCGGCCGAATCTCTCAGGCGCCCGGACCGGGTTGACGACAGAGGGAGAGGGACCCTAGTGGTTCCTGCCCCGAGCGTCAGGAGATAGATGTTCTCCCACGATCAACCGAACTTCGCCGACCGGCACATCGGGCCGGACTCCGACGAAGTCGCCACCATGCTCAAGGTCATCGGCGTGGGTTCGCTCGACGAACTCGCCGACAAGGCGCTTCCCGCAGGAATTCTCGACGCGTTATCCGCCGACGGCGTGGCGCCGGGTCTCGACCAGTTGCCGCAGGCCGCGACGGAGGAGCAGTCGCTGGCCGAGTTGCGTGCGCTGGCGGACGCCAACACCGTCGCGGTGTCGATGATCGGTCAGGGCTACTACGACACGCTGACGCCGCCGGTGCTGCGGCGCAACATCCTGGAAAACCCGGCCTGGTACACGGCGTACACGCCGTACCAGCCGGAGATCAGCCAGGGCCGGCTCGAGGCGCTGCTGAACTTCCAGACCATGGTCGCCGACCTGACCGGCCTCGAGGTGGCCAACGCCTCGATGCTCGATGAGGGCACCGCGGCCGCCGAGGCGATGACACTGATGCACCGCGCGGTGCGCAACGCGTCCAACCGGCTGGCCGTCGATGCCGACATGTACCGGCAGACAGCCGCCGTGCTGGCTACCAGGGCCGAACCGCTGGGGATCGAGATCGTCACCGCCGACCTGCGAAAGGGCCTGCCCGACGGCGAGTTCTTCGGGGTGATCACGCAACTGCCCGGTGCCGGTGGGGAAGTGGTCGACTGGACCGAACTGGTGAGTCAGGCCCACGAGCGTGGTGCGCTGATCGCCATCGGCGCCGACCTGCTGGCGCTGACGCTGATCACGCCGCCTGGAGAGATAGGGGCCGACGTCGCGTTCGGCAGCACCCAACGTTTCGGCGTGCCAATGGGATTCGGCGGACCGCACGCCGGCTATCTCGCCGTGCACACCAAGCACGCGCGCCAGCTGCCGGGCCGACTGGTCGGGGTGTCGGTCGACAGTGATGGCGACGCCGCGTATCGCCTGTCCCTGCAGACCCGCGAGCAGCACATTCGCCGTGACAAGGCCACCAGCAACATCTGCACCGCGCAGGTTCTGCTCGCCGTGATCGCGGCGATGTATGCCAGTTATCACGGCGCCGACGGGCTGGCCGGAATCGCCCGCCGAGTCCATGACCGAGCCCGCACCGTCGCGGCCGGGCTCTCGGCCGCGGGCATCGACGTGGTGCACGACCGCTTCTTCGACACCGTGCTGGCCAGGGTGCCGGGCCGGGCCGGGCAGGTCCGCGATGGCGCCAAGTCACGCGGCATCAACGTCTGGCTCGTCGACGACGACTACGTCTCGGTGTCGTGTGACGAGGCCACCACGCCCGAGCACGTCGACGGGGTGCTCGCGGCGTTCGGGGGGTCCAGCGGGGGCGACTTCGACGGGCCCGACATCGCCACCAGGACGTCGGAGTTCCTGACGCACCCGGCGTTCACCCGCTATCGCACCGAAACCGAGATGATGCGCTACCTGCGGTCGCTGGCCGACAAGGATATAGCGTTGGACCGCAGCATGATTCCGCTCGGTTCGTGCACAATGAAGCTCAATGCGGCGGCCGAGATGGAGCCGATCACCTGGCCGGAGTTCGCCCGCCAGCATCCGTTCGCGCCGCACTCCGACGCGCCCGGTCTGCGCAAGCTGATCGGGGATCTGGAGTCCTGGCTGACGCAGCTGACCGGATACGACGCGGTGTCGCTGCAACCCAACGCGGGTTCGCAGGGCGAGTACGCGGGTCTGCTGGCAATCGCGGCGTATCACGCCCAGCGCGGCGAACCATCCCGCGACGTGTGTCTCATTCCGTCCAGTGCGCACGGCACCAACGCGGCGTCGGCGGCGCTAGCGGGCATGCGTGTCGTGGTGGTGGCGTGTCGGACCAACGGCGACGTTGACCTCGACGACCTGCGGGCCAAGGTCACCGAGCACGCGGATCGATTGGCCGCCTTGATGATTACGTATCCGTCCACGCACGGTGTGTACGAACACGACATCGCAGAGATCTGCGCTGCAGTGCACGACGCCGGCGGTCAGGTATACGTGGACGGCGCGAACCTCAACGCGCTCGTGGGTTTGGCGCGGCCGGGCAAGTTCGGCGGCGACGTCAGCCATCTGAATCTGCACAAGACGTTCTGCATTCCGCACGGCGGCGGCGGGCCCGGTGTGGGGCCGGTCGCGGTGCGCGCGCACCTGGCGCCGTTTCTGCCCGGCCATCCACTGGCCGACGAGCTACCCGACGAGCACACGGTGTCGTCGGCGCCGTACGGCTCGGCGTCGATCCTGCCGATCACCTGGGCGTACATTCGGATGATGGGTGCCGAGGGGCTGCGGGCGGCCTCGCTGACCGCGATCGCATCGGCCAACTACATTGCGTGCCGGCTCGAAGAGTACTACCCGGTGCTCTACACCGGCGAGAACGGCATGGTCGCCCACGAGTGCATCCTCGACCTGCGCGGGATCACCAAGTCCACCGGCGTGACGGTCGATGATGTCGCTAAGCGGTTGGCGGACTATGGTTTTCACGCGCCCACGATGAGCTTTCCGGTGGCGGGCACGCTCATGGTGGAGCCGACCGAAAGCGAGAGCCTGGCCGAGGTGGACGCATTCTGTGAGGCCATGATCGCCATCCGCGCCGAGATCGACCAGGTCGGCGCGGGCGCCTGGCCCGCCGAGGACAACCCGCTGCGGGGAGCACCACACACCGCAGAATGCCTGCTCGTCGCCGACTGGTCCCATCCATACAGCCGCGAGCAGGCGGCCTATCCGCTCGGGAAGAACTTCCGGCCGAAGGTGTGGCCGCCGGTGCGGCGCATCGACGGCGCGTATGGCGACCGCAACCTGATGTGTTCATGTCCTCCTGTGGAGGCGTTCACGTGATGTCGCGAATGGCTGTCATGGCAGCGGCGCTGGTCATGGGCTGGTCTGCTTCCGTCGGTACGGCCCACGCGGATCCTGTGCCGCCGCCTCCGCCGCCGGGGCCGAAGACGACCTTCGAAGGCGATGGCACCTATGCGGTGGGAACGGACATCGCGCCGGGCAACTACGAGTCTGCCGGTCCTGTCGCGGACGGTGCCTGTTACTGGAAGCGGGTAAACGGCAGCGACATCGTCGACAATGCGTTGAGCAAGAAACCGCAGTTCGTGCAGATCGATCCGACCGATACGGCGTTCACGACAAGCGACTGCCAGCAGTGGCAGAAGACCGATGCCGCACCGCCGCCCGCGCCTGCTCCCGGGGATCTGCTGGGTCAGTTGGGCAGTTTCATCGGTCGCGGAATTCTGACCGGCGGCGGTTGATACCGTCGGGTGCTTCTCGACCTGGCGCGTCAGCCTATGAACGTCGTGATGGCCGTCGTGAGTTCGGGGGAGGCCGACGTGGACAGGTTCTGGTAGCTGCCACCGGTGGTCTGGGCTACCGCCTCCCACGTCGCGCGGTCGGAGTCGGAACCGAAGTCGATCACGTTGATGGCGATCGGTTTTGCCGCGTCGAAGCTGCGACGCACATACTCCTGCAGACCGCTGCCGTCGAGGCTCTGGTCGGTGTGCGGCCCAGCCGTGATGACCAGGATCGAATTCGTCTGTCCCTGACGGAACTTCGCCAGGGCGTCGTTATAGATCAATCGCAGCGTCGTGTAGGACACCGCGCCGCCGCCCGATGCGACCTGCTCGTCGAGTGTCGCGGCGAGCACAGCCGAGCGCGGCCTGCCATCGACCGGATCGGACAACGGGCCTGTCGACACCTCGGACCGCCCCTCAACGCCGTCGAAGGTCCACAGCCCGACCGCCGAGGTCGGCGGCATCGCTTGCAGCCGTGCATCCAGCGCCGCCACCACGTTGGCGAGTCGGGTCTTGCCGCCCTCCTGGGTGTTCATCGACTGGTCGAGCATGATCGTGACGGCAGGATTTCCCGCCGGTGCGGTCAGCGTGTTCGCCAACGTGGCGCGCATCGCGGTGTCGCCGACCGACAGCGGCGCCGAAACCGGCGCGAAACTGGTCACGTCGCTCTGCGGCGTCTCGCCGCCTTCGGTGCGGAACCCGAGCTTGGCGAGCTCAGCGAGTTGTTCGGGCTTACGCAGGAACCGGGCGAACTCGCTGGCCGCCGTCACCTGTTCCTGCGACAGCCAGTTCCCGCTGAGCAGAACGGTCGGAAAGTCGGCCGTCGGGGTCGGGCCGGGCGGCAGCCAGGACGTCACTGTGTTCTTGGCGTCAGGAAGTGAGGTGCCGCGCTGATACAGCTGCTGCTCGGTGGTGACGACGGCGTGCACCGGTGCAGACGCGGGGTCTTTGGAGTTGAGTAGCGCGTCCATCGCGGTGCTCGCCTTGTTGTCGGCGAGCTCGGGCTGGGCCGACATCAGCGTGTTCACCGCGCCGGCGCCGGCACTGGGCGCTTCTCCCGCCGGTGCCGAAGCCGCGGCGACCGCCTCCGCCGCGAGATAGGAAGCGTCGCTGTCATCACGCAGCGGTAATGCCAGCCGCAGTGACCCCCAGCCGGGAAGGTTCATCTCGTTGAGCGCATTCGGGTTGCTCTGCAGGTCGGGCAGAGTTCCCCAATTCTGCTGTGCAAGAGCATTTTTGAGCTGCGGACGGATGGCGAGCACAACCGGCGTGCTGACCAGTGAGCGGCTGTCGCTGACTGTTTGCTCTCCGACCGCCGCCTCCAGGCGGGCCTGCGAGACCGAGCTGGCGGGTATCCACAACGCCGGGCGTTCGCCGAGTTCCGCGGGCCAGTCGCCGATGAAACCGTTGACGACCTGGTCGGAGTCGGCCGGTTTGACGTCGATGGCGACGCAGCGGTCGCCGATCGGGTTGGCCGTCTCGTTGAACTTCTTGCCAAGTGTCGAGATCTGGTCGGCAATGGACGGATCGGCGACCACAGCGACGGCCAACTGGCCCTCGACGCAACGCTCGGACGCGAGGCTGGACCGGTCGGACAGCGCATCGCCGAAGAAGCGCCACAAGATGACGCCGGCCACCCCCACGACGACGGCAACCAGCGCAGCGATGACGCCGACGCTGATGCCTCGCCGGCCTGTTGTGATGGCACGGTGGCTGCCGGTCCACTCGCCGCCCTCCCACTCGCCGGAGTGCTGCGCGCGAGGTGTCTGCGGCGGCGGCGGCGGCGGTGGCGGAGAGGAGGACGCCGGTTCGGTGGCGGGGCGACGGAACTCCTGCTCCGGGAGTTCCTGCTCGCGGTATCCCGGCTGCAGGTACTCGGGCACGCCCGGGTGCTCGCCCTCGGCCTCGTACTCGTCGTCGTAGTCCGATTCGAACGCCGTCTCGAACCCGGACTCTTGATACCCAGGTTCTTGATACTCGGGCTCCGAGTACCCCGGCCGTCGGTAGGCGGGCTCGGCGTGGTCGGCGTCATAGCCCGGGTATTCCGGCTCCGGACCGTCGGGCTGGTCGCCGGTGTAGTCGTGGGGCGGGACCTGCGGCTGCTGCGGAGATTCGGTCGCGTCGCCGGTGCCCTCGGGCAGACCGCCTGAGGATTCCTCTGGGTCGGGAATGCTGTGCCTACCCACTCCTGCGCCTGCGTCCTCTCCGTATCCCGATCATTGCTGGCGTACACCAGCCTCGCCGAAGTCTATCCATTGCGCGGAACATGAAGGTCAGCCGCCGTTGCCGACGGTATTGGCGGCTTTGAACTCCCGCCTGCGACGGTGCAGGATCGGCTCGGTGTAGCCGTTCGGCTGCTGTGTCCCGGACAGGATCAACTCCTGCGCGGCCGCGAAGGCGATGCTGGCGTCCGGGTCGGGGGCCATCGGCCGGAAGTCCGGATCCTGCTCGTTCTGCTTGTCCACCACCGCGGCCATGCGCCGCAGACTGGCCTTCACGTCCTCCTCGGTGATGACGCCGTGTCGCAGCCAGTTCGCCAGCAGCTGGCTGGAGATCCGCAGCGTTGCGCGGTCCTCCATCAGGGCGACGTTGTGAATGTCGGGCACCTTCGAGCAGCCGACGCCGGCATCGATCCAGCGCACGACGTACCCCAGGATCGACTGGCAGTTGTTGTCGACTTCTTCGCGGATCTCGTCCGGCGCCCACGCCAGCTCCTTGCCCAGGGGAATGGACAGCAGCTCATCGATCGTGGTGCGGGTCTCGCCCTCGATTTCTTTCTGCACCGCGTAGACGTCCACCTGGTGATAGTGCATCGCGTGCAGCGTGGCTGCGGTCGGCGAGGGCACCCATGCGGTGGTGGCGCCCGCCTTCGGCTGGCCGATCTTCTGCTCGACCATGTCGGCCATCAGCTCGGTCATTGCCCACATGCCCTTGCCGATCTGCGCCTTGCCCGAGAAGCCGGTGGCAAGCCCGGCGTCGACGTTGGCGTCCTCGTAGGCCTTGATCCACGTGGTGCCCTTCATGGCGCCCTTGCGGATCATCGGGCCTGCCTCCATCGAGGTGTGAATCTCGTCGCCGGTGCGGTCGAGGAAGCCGGTGTTGATGAACACCACGCGGTCGGCGGCGGCCTTGATGCAGGCCTTCAGATTGAGGGTGGTGCGGCGCTCCTCGTCCATGATGCCGACCTTGATGGTGGCCGGCGGCAGGCCGAGCACGTCCTCGACGCGGGCGAACAGTTCGGCGGTGAACGCCACCTCGTCAGGCCCGTGCATCTTCGGCTTGACGATGTAGATCGACCCGGTGCGGCTGTTCACCAGCGGCCCGTTGGCTCCTTCGTTCTCGGAGTCGCCCTTCAGTCCGTGCATCGCGATCAGGCTGGTGAACAACGCGTCCTGGATGCCCTCGGGCACCTCGTTGCCGTCTGCATCGACGATTGCGTCACTGGTCATCAAATGTCCGACGTTGCGGACGAACAGCAGGCTGCGACCCGGCAGGGTGAGCTCGCCACCGTCGGGTGTGGAGTAGGTGCGGTCCTGGTTCAGGACGCGGGTGAACGTTTTGCCGTCCTTGCTGACTTCCTCGGCGAGGTCACCCTTGTTCAGCCCGAGCCAGTTTCGGTAGCCGAGCACCTTGTCGTCGGCGTCAACGGCGGCGACGGAGTCCTCGAAATCCATGATCGTGGTGATGGCCGACTCGAGCACGACATCCTTGATCCCGGCCCGGTCGCCTGCGCCGACCGGGGACTCCGGGTCGATCGGGATCTCGATGTGCAGGCCGTGGTTGACCAGCAGCACGGACCACTGGGGCTCGCCGAGCTCGCCGGTGTAGCCGACGAACTTCTCCGGACTGGCCAGCCCGACGGTCTGCCCGTCGCCCGTGGTGATCTGCAGCCGGCCGTCGGCGACGCTTAATCCCGTTGCGTCGCTCCACGACCCCGATTCCAGCGGCACGGCCCCATCAAGGAACCCGCGGGCGTAGGCGATGACCCTGTCACCCCGGACTGGGTTATATCCGCCGCCGGACCCGGCCGCCTGCTCGGCGCCGTCGGTCTCCGGGATGACATCGGTGCCGTACAGCGCGTCATACAGTGAGCCCCAGCGGGCGTTGGCGGCATTGAGGGCGAACCGCGCGTTGAGCACGGGCACCACCAGTTGTGGCCCCGCAGTCGTGGTGATCTCGTCATCGACGCCGGAGGTGGTGATGGAGAAGTCGTCAGGTTCAGGCGCCAGATAGCCGATGTCGCTGAGAAACTGCTTGTAGGCCTCCATATCGATCGGCTCGATGACCCGGAGCCGGTGCCATTTGTCGATCTGGGCCTGCAGATCGTCGCGGCGGGCCAGCAAGTCCTGATTCTTCGGTGTCAGGTCGGTGACCACCTTGTCGACGCCCGCCCAGAAGCTGTCGGGGTCGATGTCGGTGCCGGGCAGCGCTTCGTTGGTGATGAAGTCATGCAGCACCCTGGCGACGCGCAAGTTACCCACCGTCACGCGGTCGGTCATTGTTCCTCCCTCACCGTCAATTGATCCATCCTACCGGTCAGTAATATGGCTGCGACCAGGCGGATGCTGAGTACAGCAGCAATTCACAGCGGGCTTGCAGCGCCTGGCGCAGTGGCGCCGCGCGCTCGGAGATGACGCGCTGGCGCCGCACGTATTCCGCACGTCCTGCGGGTTCCTCGATCGTGATCGGCGCAAACCCGTATGCGGTGAGGTCGTACGGGCTGGCGCGCATGTCGAGCTCGCGGGCGTCGGCGGCCAACTCCAGGCAGTCCATCACCAGTCCAGATTCCACCAGCGGACCCAGTTTGAAGGCCCACTTGTAGCAATCCATGGCGGCATGAAGACAGCCGGGTTGCTCGGTGGCGGCCTGCGTTTCGCGGGTCAGCCGGTCGGCATTACGCAGCGCGGCGGGCTCAGTGAAGAACCTGAACGCGTCGAAGTGGCTGCAGCGCAACGGCATTGAATCGACAACCGCATCCGTCGCGGCGGCGCCGAGGCGCAACGGCACCCGTTCGTGACGCAACGTCGGCGCCCGGTACACCATGGCCCACTCATGGAGTCCGAAACAGTTCAGCTGGGCTTGGCGGCCGGCGGTTGCCCGCAACAGGTCTGCGACGAAACGCACAGTGTCGATACGGGACCGCAGATGTTCGTCGGTAACCGTCACCCCGGCGGGATGAGCGCCGTATCCGCTGCGGCTCAGGTAGCGCCGCGCAGCGCATCCGCCGAGCACCACGCCGAAACCGGGATGCCATACCCGCAGCTGCCGCGGACGCAAGCTGTAGTAGCGGAACAGAAAATCCCAGACCGGATGGGCCTCGCCGGCCTGTGCACGCCGCAGGTGCGGTTCGAGAAACTCGTCCACCCGGCGTCGGTAGGCGCGCTCGCTGGCGGTCCAGTCGGCCTCGGCGAGCACCACGTCAGTCACGATGAGTCCGATTCCGCATGGTGCCGACAAGGTCTTCGACCAGATCCTCCAGCGCCACCATCGCCGTCACGGCGCCATCGTCGGCGGTGACGAGTGCGAGGTGGCTGTTGCTTCGGCGCAGCCGTGACAGGGCGTCGGGCAGTGATAAGGACGCGGACACCTGCGGCAGGGGCCGGACCAGCGAGAGGTCGATGACCGCGTCGCGCTCATCGACCAACCGCAGCACGTCCTTGATGTGCACGTAGCCAATGAAGCGGCCGCCCGTGTCGGTGACCGGGAACCGGGAGTAGCCGCTTTCGGCCAGCGCTTGCTGCATCGCCCGGACAGTGGGTCCGGAACCCTCGGCGGCCGCGGGCACGGCATGGACCTCGCTCAGCGCGATGGCCACGTCAGCGACCACCCGATCGCGGATCTGCAGAGCGCGCGACAGCCGATTGTGCTCCTCCGGGTCGAGCAGGCCCTCGGACAACGACTCGGCGATCATCTCCGAGAGCTCGAGCGTCGAAACCGTGTTCTCCAGTTCGGTTTTGGCTTCGATTCCAACCATGCGCAGTGTCATGTGAGCGCACCAGTCGTAGACCGCGATGACGGGACGCGCCATGCGAACCCATAACAGGTAGGGCGGAACCAGCAGCATTGCCGCCGACTCCGGGCCTGCGATCGCGATGTTCTTCGGCACCATTTCGCCGAGCAGCACGTGTAACACCACCACGATCGTGATCGCGATGACGAACGACACCGTGTGCAGGATTGCGTCGGGCATCCCGAAGTAGTGGAACGGTGCTTCGAGCAGGTGAGCCACCGCCGGTTCGCCGACCCTACCGAGCAGGATCGAACAGATGGTGATGCCCAACTGCGCGCCTGCCAGCATCACCGAGAGGTTTTCGCCGGCGCGGATCACTGCGACGGCACTGCGTTTACCCTGTTCGGCCAGGGCTTCGAGGCGGTCGCGGCGTGCGGAGATGAGCGCGAATTCCGCCGCGACGAAGAACGCGTTGGCGGCCAGCAGCAGCACTGTGAGCAGCACGCCGAATATGTCGCCCATCAGCGGCCGTCTTCCTGATCGCCGCGGCGGCCCACCTTGGTCAGCTCGAGCAGATCGATGCGCCGACCGTCCATCCGTACGATGCCGGACCGCCAACGCACCGGGTCGTCCGGCGGTCCGTCCGGGTCGAACGCCGTCAATTCCACCGTCTCGCCGGGCTTGGGGATGTGGCCGAGTTCCTGCAACACCAGGCCGCCGATGGTTTCGTATTCGCCTTCAGAACCGCGGAATCCGGTCCCGGCGGCTACCTCGTCGATCCGTAGCAGCCCGGAAACTCGCCAGGTGTGGGGGCCCATCTGCAAGACATCGGGCGTCACGTCGTCGTGTTCGTCGCGGACGTCGCCGACTATTTCCTCGATCAGGTCTTCCATGGTCACCATGCCTGCGGTGCCGCCGTATTCGTCGACCACCATCACGGTCTGCAGCGGGCTGGTCCGGACCTGGGCCATCACATCATCACCGTCAAGGGTCGAAGGCACTACCGGGACCGGCATCGCCAGGTCGGCAAGTTGGGCTCGCGGCCGGTCGTCCGGCGGCACCTCGAAGACCTGTTTGACATGGACCAATCCGATCGTCTCGTCGAGGTCGCCCTGCACTATCGGGAACCGGGAGAAACCGGTCTCCATCGCCATCACCACCAGGTCGGCGACGGTCTCGTCGGCTTGCAACGCCTCGATCTTGGATCGCGGCGTCATCAACTCTTCGGAGGTCCGGGACCCGAACTGCAGCGAGCGGTCCACCAGAGCCGCCGTGGTGGGATCCAGGGCTCCGCGGCGCGCGGAGTTGCGCACCAGTGAGCCGAGCTCCTGCGGCGACCGGGCCGACCGCAGTTCTTCTGCCGGCTCGATTCCGAGCCTGCGGAGAATCCAGTTGGCGGTGCCGTTGGTCACCCTGATCACCGGGGTGAACAACATCGAGAACAGCACCTGCGGCCCCGCGACGACGCGCGCGGTCTCCAACGGCCGCGCCACCGCGAGGTACTGGGCGACCAGCTCGCCGAAAACCATCGACACCGAGGTCGCGATGAGCAGGGAGAGCGCCAACGCCAAGCCATCCGCCACATTCCGGGTCAATGCCATCGCGGCGAATGCCGGTTGGAGCAGCCGGGCGATCAGTGGTTCGGCCAGGTAGCCGGTGATCAGGGTGGTGACCGAAATGCCAACCTGGGCACCGGACAACTGGAAGGACAGCGTGCGGTGCGCGCGCTGGACAAGCTTGTCGCGACGGCCACCGGTCCGGGCGTTTGCATCGACCGTGCTTCTTTCAAGGGCGGTCAGCGAGAACTCGGCCGCCACGAACACCGCGGTGCCGACGGTCAGAACCACGAAAGCCAAGAGCGCCAGCAAGGTGTAGCCGGTGCTCATCGCGTCCTCGTGCAGCCGTCGCCGGGCCGTATGCCCGGCCGACTAGAAGAGGGTTCGGCGTCGGGCTCGGCCCCGGCCACATTTTCCGGCATCCCCGGGGCTAGCTGCCCCGCCCGGAAGCCCATGGCCTCGACGGGTGCCTGCGGCACGGGTTGCCTTTCTGTGGGGCGTGATGAATGACCTATGTTAGCCGCTCGGGACCGATCGGCCGATCTACCAGCCCGTCGGCAGGGGATGCCCCTCGGCGAACCCGGCCGCCGACTGCACACCGAGCACCGCCTTGTCGTGTAGCTCCCCAATCGTCATGGCCCCGACATACGTGCAGGTGCTTCGCACGCCGGAGGTGATGTGGTCGAGCAGATCCTCCACGCCGCCGCGGGACGGGTCCAGGCCCATCCGGGACGTCGAGATGCCCTCCTCGAACAGCGCCTTGCGGGCGCGGTCGAACTGGTTGTCCGCTGCCGTCCGCGCGGCGAGCGCCCGCTTGGACGCCATGCCGTAGCTCTCCTTGTACGGCTGGTCCTCGCGGTCGCGCATCAGGTCGCCCGGCGACTCGTAGGTGCCCGCGAACCACGACCCGATCATCACGTTCGACGCACCGGCCGACAGCGCCAGCGCGACGTCGCGGGGATGGCGCACGCCCCCGTCGGCCCAGACGTGGGCACCGAGTTGTCTTGCCGCGGCGGCACATTCGACCACGGCCGAGAACTGTGGGCGGCCAACGCCGGTCATCATCCTGGTGGTACACATGGCGCCGGGCCCGACACCGACCTTGACGATCGACGCACCCGCGCTGATCAGGTCGCGGGTGCCTTCGGCGGATACCACGTTGCCCGCCGCGAGCGGTAGACCCAGGTCGAGCGATGACACCGCCTTGATCGTGTCGAGCATCTTGACCTGATGCCCGTGCGCGGTGTCGATCACCAACAGGTCGATGCCGGCCTCGGCCAGCGCACGGGCCTTGGCTCCGACATCGCCGTTGATGCCGACCGCCGCCGCGATCCGCAACCGGCCACTGGCATCGACATTGGGGGTGTAGATCCCCGCCCGGATCGCGCCGGTGCGGGTCAGCACGCCAGCCAGGGTGCCGTCCGCCTCAGTCATGACCGCCACGTCGACCGCGGCGTGTTCGAGCAGGTCAAAGACCTTTCGGGGGTCGGTGCCCACCGGTGCGGTGACGAAATCGGAGATGGAGACGTCACGCACCCGGGTGAAGCGGTCCACCCCGATGCAGTTGGCCTCGGTGACCAGGCCGATGGGTCGGCCCTCGAAGACGACGACGGCGGCGCCGTGCGCGCGTTTGTGGATCAGCGCAGTCGCGTCGGAGACCGAATCGTCGGGGATCAGGGTCACCGGGGTATCGAAGACCAGGTCGCGGCTCTTGACGAAGTTCACCGTCTCTTTCACCGCGGAGATTGGAAGGTCCTGTGGCAGAACCACAAGGCCCCCACGGCGGGCCATCGTTTCGGCCATCCGGCGTCCGGCGACCGCGGTCATGTTGGCCACCACGACGGGGATGGTGGTACCCGACCCGTCCGATGTGGAGAGGTCGACGTCGAATCGCGAGGCCACGTCCGACCGGCCCGGAACGATGAAAACGTCGTTGTAGGTCAGGTCATAGGGTGGCGGTTGGCCGTCAAGGAAACGCATCACCGACCAGTCTAGTTTTTCGCCGAGACTGCCGTGAGATCGCGTTGCGAAGCGCCCCCGACTTCACGATCTGTCGGCAGTCTCGGCGCTAAGCGGGAACTTCGCTGCGGTCACCGCTCCACAGCGTGTGGAACTTCTCGCTCCGGTCGGCGTCGATGCGGCCGTAGGTATGCGCACCGAAGAAGTCGCGGAGGCCCTGGGTCAGCGCGGCGGGCAGCCGCTCGGTCCGCAGCGCGTCGTAGTACGACAGGGCCGAGCTGAACCCAGGGATCGGGATACCGAGCTGTGTGGCGGTGACGACGACACGGCGCCAGCTGTCGATCGCCGACTCGATCGCGCTGCGGAAGTACGGCGCCACGATCAGCGTTGGCAGATCCGCGTTCTCGTCGAACGCCTCCTTGATCCGGTTGAGGAACTTGGCCCGGATGATGCAGCCACCGCGCCAGATGGTGGCCAGGTCGCCCGGGGTGATGCCCCAGTCGTACTCGGCGCTGCCAACCTGTATCTGATTGAAGCCCTGTGCGTAGGCGATGATCTTCGACGCATACAGCGCTTGGCGGACGTCCTCGGTGAATTTCTCTGCATCGCTGGGCTTTTCGCCCAGGTCGCCTGATGCCAGACCCGTTGTAGCCTTTCGCTGCGTGACGGAGCCGGACAGAGCGCGGGCGAACACGGCCTCGGCGATGCCGGTGACGGGGACACCCAGGTCGAGCGCGGACTTCACCGTCCAGCGGCCGGTGCCCTTCTGCTCGGCCTCGTCGAGGATCACGTCGACGAGCGGCTTGCCGGTCTTGGCGTCGGTCTGACGCAGCACCTGCGCGGTGATCTCGACGAGGAAGCTGTCGAGGTCGCCTTTGTTCCACTCGTCGAAGACGTCGGCGATCTCACCGGCGGACTTGCCGAGACCATCGCGCAGCAGCTGGTAGGCCTCGCCGATCAGTTGCATGTCGGAGTACTCGATGCCGTTGTGCACCATTTTCACGAAATGCCCTGCGCCATCGGGGCCGATGTGGGTGCAGCACGGCACACCGTCGACGTGTGCGGAGATTTCTTCGAGCAGCGGTCCCAGCGACTTGTACGACTCGGCCGGCCCGCCCGGCATGATGGACGGGCCCTTCAGCGCGCCCTCCTCGCCGCCGGATATGCCGGCGCCCACGAAGTGCAGCCCTCGCTCTGCCATGGCTTTCTCGCGGCGAATGGTGTCGGTGTACAACGCATTGCCGCCGTCGATGATGATGTCGCCCTTTTCCATCGCATCGGCGAGCTCGTTGATGACGGCGTCGGTCGGGTCGCCTGCCTTGACCATGATCAGCACCCGACGGGGCTTCTCCAGCGCGGCAAGGAATTCCGGGATGGTCTCACTGCGGACGAACTTGCCCTCAGATCCGTGCTCGGAAAGCAACGCGTCGGTCTTGGCGATGGACCGGTTGTGCAGCGCCACGGTGTAGCCGTGGCTGGCGAAGTTCCTCGCGATGTTGGACCCCATCACCGCCAGGCCGGTCACCCCGATCTGAGCGGTGCCGTCGGTTCCGGAGGATTCAGACGAGCTCATTGAAGCGGCCTTTCGTTGTTTTGTTGTGGCACAGGGACTTCGACGGAATTACGCCTACGCGACGAAGAGTCGATGTAATTCGGTAAGCCACGGCACTGCCAGTGCAACCGTGGGCACGACGAGTACGGCGGCGGCGCCGAGATATGCGGTGATCGCGAGGGTGACGCTGTTGCCGCGACCGGCGAGACGGCGCACCCGCAACACCGTGCTGGGGCCACCGGCCGCCAGTGCGCCGGACGGGGTCCGCCCCGCCGCGCACGCGACCAGGGCGCGGGCCAGGGGAGTGGGCCCCGCGGCGCGCACCGCGGCGTCGTCGGCGAGCAGTTCGATGAGCAGTCGCACCGCGTCCAGTGCGCTGGCGCTGCGGACGAACCGGGGGAAAGCCGCGTGCACCGCGGTGAACATCTCGAGCACCAGGTCATGACGCGCCCGCAGGTGCGCGCGCTCGTGGCTGAGGATCGCGGTGATCTCGGTGGGTGACAGGGCGGTCAACGTTCCCTCGCTGACCACCACGCGGCTTCGGACGCCCGGAAGGCAATAGGCGAGCGGCTGTTGGACATCGATGATGCGCAGATCGTTCACTTGCGTGCAGGGCTGGACCGGCATCGCGTCATGCGACTTGCCGACCAGGTCGACCACCATCCGGTGATGCGCCCGGCGGCGTCGGGTCGCAATCGCGACCTGCACCACGGCACTCGCCAGCCGGGCGCCGATGATCAGGGTGAGCGCCAACACCACCAGGTAAAGCAGCCACAGCGGCCAGCCGAGAACTTGGATCTCGCTGGTGATGGTCGCCGTCGGCCTGCCGTCCAGGCCGGGCACGAACAGCCGGCTCGCTATCGCGATGCCCGCGCTGAACGCCGACAGGACCGCCGCCAACGCGATGGACTGCCAGAGCACGACAGCGGCCCGGGGTGCCCGCATCGGCCATGTCGCACGCGCCAGCAGGGCGGGAAAGGGTCCGACCAGAAGCAGCGCGACGGTGGCGAAGGCCAGGGCGGACACCCCGCCAGTCTCCCTCAGGGAGAGGTTGGAACGCCACCGGATGGAGGCATTTGGTGCTTCGTCTCCAACTCGGCGAGGGCGCGCCGCAGTGCTGCCGCCTCGTCGGCACCGACCCTCTCGACGAAGTGCACGAGTGCTGCTTCCCGGCTACCCGAGTCCGCGGCCTGGTCGAGCGCATCGACCATCAACCCGGCGACAAGCTCGTCGCGGCCGTGCATCGGGGCGTACCGGTGTGCGCGATCGTCGCGATGCTGGACCACCAGGTTCTTCTTCGCCAGCCGCTGCAGCACGGTCATGATCGTGGTGTACGCCAGGTCGCGTTGAGCCGACAGCGCCTCGTGTACCTGTCGCACGGTTTGGGGCTCGCACGACGACCACAGGTGGTCCATCACCGCGCGCTCCAGATCCCCTAGACGCGTCGACTTGGCCATGTTCCGTTCATCTCCAATTGAGCGATTCATCAAGGGTACTACGGCGTTACTACCGTGCGTCGTATCCGAACCGTGGTACCCGAAATTCGGGTGGCACACGCGCCGTCGGCACCGCTCATAGCCCCTTCCGGCGCGTGCTTGTGAGCCCAGTCACAGCGGGTGGCCCCGCCATGAGTCGCGACTATAGTAAGGCTAACCTAAATTAGTGGAGGTGTCATGACAGTCTTGGTCGATGACCCGCTGATCGCGGGTATGGCAATCGCACGGACGCTGCCGCTGCACGAATCCAGCAGCCGGTTGCGCGGGCTCTATCCGGAGTGCCCGCGGGTGTACGGCGTGGCGGTGATGTCGGACTTGACCCGACGTCGCTGGTGGCCTCTCCAAGAGGCGCTGACCACCGATCGGCTGCGAGAGATGTTCGAGATCGCGGCACTGGAAATGGACAGTCCGGTTGCCGCCGCCCAGCAGCTGGCGGCCACCCTCGCCCATGTCGTGATCGGGCGGGTGGTGCCACTTCTCGTGCTGGAGGGCCGAGCGTGGGACACCGGCCTGGAGAACCTCTGGGTGCACGTCGACTCCGAAGGAGCGATCGACTGGGTGGGCGTGGTCGACCCGACGCTGCGGGCGCTGCCCGACGACCCGTTCTTCGGTGACCGCGCGGGGGCCGGTGCTGCGGATTACGCCCGCGACGGAATGGCGCGGCTGCCCAGTGAAGCGGCGCTGACCACCTGGGTCGCCCACCGCAGCCACCGCGCGCTCCAACCGTTGTTCGCCAAGCTCTTCGACATAAGCCGCGGAGCGGTCCCGCTGGCGTCGATGTGGCACATCGTCGGGGCCGCCGTGGTGGGCGCTGCGACTCATGTCCCGCTGCTGGCCAGGTCCAGCGAGCTCACCAGCATGCGGCGGGGGCAGGCGGTGCTCGACGCGCTTGTCGGCTTCGAGCTGCCGGTCCGCGGCGGGTCCAGGTCGCGGGAAGGGAAGGGCTTGCTTAATTAGGGCAGCCTTGCCTATTCTTCTACTGGTTCCACCGGACCGAGCCGGAGTCCTGAGGGCTGCAGAGACCCCCGGTCCACTCGAGGGCGGGTCCCGCGCTTAACAGTGCGGGGCCCGCCCAACACTTTCGCGGGGTTGTCAGGGCTTGTCGATGACGCCGCCGCTTCTCCCAGTCACCGAAACCACCGAGGTTGTACACCTCGTCGTAGCCCATCTCCTTGAGCGCCTGGCCGGAGAGCGCTGCGCGACCGCCTGCCGTGCAGTACACGATCACCGGCCTGTCCTTGGTGAAACTCTGGTCGTAGTAGGGCGACTCAGGGTCGGCCCTGAACTCGAGCATTCCGCGGGGCACGTGCACAGCACCTGCGACCTTCCCGCTCTTCTCGACCTCGGGGGCGTCGCGCACGTCGACGACGAGGGCGCCGCCGTTGATCCTCTGCCGGGCCTCGTCCGGCGAGATGCGCGGCACGACGGCATTGGCGGCTTCCACCAACTCCTTGACACTTCTTCCCATGCCCGACGGTAATGCGAGGCCCGCTGCGCGCGTAGGGACTTCACCGTGTAGACACATGGGCGTGTCAACTGCGCCACCACCGGATATCGGCAAGGGATTCGACGACGAACTCGGCCTCAAGTACATCGAGGTCACTCCCGACGGCGGAAGCGCCCGACTGCAGATCCACGACAAGCTGCTGCAGCCCTGGGGAATCATGCACGGCGGCGTCTACTGCTCGATGGTCGAGAGCCTCGCAAGCGTGTCGGGCCATGTCTGGTTGTCCGAGAACGGCGGCGGCACCGTCGTCGGCGTCAACAACAACACCGACTTCCTGCGCGCCATCTCCTCGGGCACCATCACGGCGGTGTCGACACCGATACATCGCGGTCGGCGCCAGCAGCTGTGGCTGATCACCATCACCGACGACAACGACCGCGTGGTGGCGCGCGGCCAGGTGCGGCTGCAGAACATCGCGCCGGACTAGCTCGCGGCCTTCTCGCCCTCCGCAGACGCAGCGATTTCCTCCAGTTCTTCGATCCGGGTGCGGGCGTAGGCCTGCTGCTCGGTGATATAGAGATTTCCACGAGCGCGGCCGAGGAACGTCACCGTCCACGACAGCAGCGTGGTGACCTTGCGCTTGAACCCGACGAGATAGATCAGGTGCAGCACCAGCCAGGCCAACCAGGCGATGAAACCGCCGAACTCGAGCGGGCCGATCTGGGCCACCGCGGAGAATCGCGACACCGTCGCCATCGACCCCTTGTCGAAGTACTCGAACGGCTCCCGCTCCAGTGGATCGGCGCCCTTGAGTTCGGACTTGATCGCGGTAGCGACGTACTTTCCACCCTGGATGGCGCCCTGTGCCATGCCGGGCACGCCTTCGACGGCGGCCATGTCGCCGACCACGAATACGTTCGGGTACCCCGGAATAGACAAGTCCGGCAAGACTTTCACCCGTCCGGCTTTGTCGATTTCTACTTCCGATTGCGCGGCAAGGTCGCGGCCCAGAGGGCTGGCCGACACTCCCGCCGACCACACCTTGGTTGCGCATTCGATACGGCGAGTGGTGCCGTCGGGATCCTTGACCGTGATGCCGTTGCGGTCAACGTCGGTGACCATCGCGTTGAGCTGAATCTCGACGCCCATCTTTTCCAGCCGTGCCTGCGCCTTCTTGCCGAGTTTCTCGCCCATCGGCGGCAGCACCGCGGGCGCGGCGTCGAGCAGGATCACCCGCGACTTGGTGGAATCGATGTGCCGGAACGCGCCCTTGAGGGTGTAGTCGGAAAGTTCGGCGATCTGCCCGGCCATTTCCACGCCGGTCGGTCCGGCACCGACGACGACAAAGGTGAGCAGCTTTTCCCGTCGTGCCTCATCGTTGGACCGCTCGGCCTGCTCGAAAGCACCGACGATGCGGCCGCGCAGCTCCAGCGCGTCGTCGATGGTCTTCATGCCCGGCGCGAACTCGGCGAAATGGTCGTTGCCGAAGTACGACTGCCCGGCACCCGCGGCGACGATCAGCGTGTCGTACGGGGTTGCGTAGGCGTGACCGAGCAGTTCCGACCGGACAGATTTCGTTGCCAGGTCGATGTGGGTGACTTCGCCCAGTAGCACCTGAGAATTCTTCTGCCTGCGCAGGATCATTCGGGTGGGCGGCGCAATCTCACCCGAGGCGATGATGCCAGTCGCCACCTGGTACAGCAGCGGCTGGAACAGGTGGTGCGTGGTCTTGGCGATGATCTTGATGTCGACGTCGGCGCGTTTGAGGGCCTTGGCGGCAGTCAAGCCGCCGAACCCCGACCCAATGATGACGACCTTGTGCCGGTCAGATGGGGTGGCTCCGGGGTGGCTCATTAGCTGCTCCTCGAAGTACGTCGTCACACTTGGTACAGCGTCTACCGTAGCCCCGCGCATCCCTTCCAGAACGGGCAACTGGGTGAGATTTGCCACGTTAAGGCATGTTTAACCGTCGATGACCGCCTTCAGCGCCTGACCCGCGGCCGTAATCGCGCCTGGCTGGTAGCCCTGGACATTCGTCGGCATGTTGATGATCACGCCGTCGATGCCTGCGTCGAGCACGTTCTTCTTGATCTGCTCTGCGACCTGCTCGGCGCTGCCGGCCACCATCCGCTGTTTCATCGCGTCGGGAACGACGTCGGGTGTGACGTTCTCGTCGACCATCGCCGTGACCAACATGCTGGTTTCGAGGGTGGCCGGATCGCGGTCGATCTCCTCGCAGAGCCGGTTCTTCACCGCCACCTTCGCGGCCAACTCGTCAAAGCCGGCTATGACGTTGAGATGGTCGAAATGTCGAGCCGCGAGCGGCATTGTCTTCTTCTCGCCACTGCCGCCGATCATCAGCGGAATGTGGTCGCGGATGCGGGGATTGGCCATCGCCTCGCTGGCCCGGTAGTACTTGCCGGAGAAGGTGGGGCGCTCACCCTTGATCATCGGCAGGATGATCTCCAGCGCCTCACCCAGCTTGTTGAACCGGTCGGTGAAGGTGCCGAACTCGAAGCCGAGCTGGTCGTGTTCGAGTTCGAACCAGCCGGTGCCGATGCCCAGAATGGCGCGGCCCTGGCTCATCACGTCGAGCGTGGTGATCGCCTTGGCCAGCAGGGTGGGATTGCGATACGTGTTGCCGGTGACCAGGGTGCCCAGCTGAACCCGTTCGGTTGCCGTCGCCAGGCCGCCCAGAGCCGTATAGGCCTCGAGCATCGGCTGATCCGGGCTGCCCAACATCGGCAGCTGATAGAAGTGGTCCATCACGAAGACGGCGTCGAAGCCGGCGGCGTCGGCTTCCTTCGCCTGCGCGATCACGGTCGGGTAGAGCTCGGCAACGCCTGTGCCGTAGGAGAAGTTGGGGATCTGAAGTCCGAGTCGAATCGTCACCCGATCGAGCGTAGCGATCGAGCCACGCCAAAGCCCGGGGCGCTATCCCGCGGTTGCGAGGGCGCCGTTGCTGACGTGCAGCGTCTGCCCAGTGATGTGCCGGGCGGCCGGGGTGCTCAAGAACAGCGCCAGACGCGCGATCTCGGCGGCGACCGGTGCCGTACTGCCCAGGCCGGCATAGCCCTCCTGCGCGCTGCGGCCGGAGGCGACCGCATTGACGGTGATGCCACGGGTGCCGAAGTGGGTGGCCTGGCCCTCGGTCCAGTTCGACACGGCGGCCTTGATCGCTGCGTCGGCACTGCCCTCGCGTGGGTTCTCGGGGACGACGGTGACGATCGAGCCGCCCGAGCGCAAGTGATCGCCGACGATCTGGACGGTCAGCACCGTCGACAGCATCGTCGCGTCCAGCGCGTTGCGCCAGGCCGCTGCATGGTCGGCCAGGGTGAAGGTGCGCGGGTCGCCGGCCTCCCACAGCGGTGCGGGGACGTTGACGATGGTGTCCAGGTGGTGCGGGAACAGGCCGCGGGCCTCTTCGAGGCTTGCGGCGTCGGTGTTGTCGCACACGATCGCATCCACGTCGAGTTCCTTGGCAGCGACCTCGAGGTCGTCGCGACGGGCGCCGGCGATCACCACTCTGTGGCCCGCGTCGCGGAATCCCTCCGCGATCGTGCGGCCCAGATCTGTGTCGCCTCCGGTGACCAGCACCTCCATCGCCATGACCTCCTCTTAGCGCGGGACCTCCGCGCGTCGTGGCGGCGATCCGCCGACGATGTTACTGGACGGTAGCTATACGACGAAACCAGACGCGCAGATCCGTTGCGCCGTGATTTCCACCTGGGATGCTTTGGTGACCTAGGGTTTGGGCCGTGACGAAGTTTTCCCCGCTCACCCTGCTGCTTTCGCTCCTCGTCCTTGCGGGAGTTGTCGGCTGCGGCTCGTCGGGCGACGAGACCACGAACGAGTCGATCACCGTCTTCGCCGCGGCCTCACTGAAGAAGACGTTCACCGAGATCGGCGAGCAATTCAACACGGACAACCCGGGCACCTCCGTCGAGTTCAACTTCGCCGGTTCCTCCGACCTGGTTACCCAGCTGGCCCAGGGAGCGAGCGCCGACGTGTTCGCGTCGGCCGACACGAACAACATGGTCAAGGCTCAGCAGGCCGAACTGGTCGCGGGCGATCCGGTCAACTTCGCGTCCAACACGCTGACCATCGTCACCGCCCCCGGCAACCCGAAGCAGGTCGCCTCGTTCGCCGACCTCAACAAACCCGGGGTATCGCTGGTCGTGTGCGCCCCGCAGGTGCCGTGCGGCTCGGCGACCGAGAAGGTCGAGCGGGCGACCGGCACGGAGTTGAACCCGGTCAGCGAGGAGTCGTCGGTGACCGACGTGCTGAACAAGGTCACCAGCGGCCAGGCTGACGCGGGCGTCGTCTACGTCACCGATGCGCTCGGTGCGGGTGACAAGGTCGCCACCGTGAAGTTCGCCGAGTCCTCCGATGCGGTGAACACGTATCCGATCGCGGTGTTGAAGGACGCGCCCAACCAGGATCTAGCGAAGAAGTTCGTCGACCTTGTCACCGGTGAATTCGGCCAGAAGGTCCTGTCCGAGGCGGGTTTCGCCAAGCCTTGACCACCGCGCCCGCGTTGCCGCGCTGGATCTATCTCCCCGCCGCGCTCGGGGCGCTGTTCGTGGTGCTGCCGCTGATCGCGGTCACCGCCAAGGTGGACTGGCCGCAGTTCTGGAACCTGATCGCCAGCGACTCGTCGCGGGCGGCCCTGGTACTGAGCCTGAAGACGGCAACGGCCAGCACGGTGCTGTGCGTGCTGCTCGGCGTGCCCCTGGCCCTGGTGCTGGCACGCAACGACGGCCGCGCGGTTCAGCTGGTCCGCCCGCTTCTCCTGCTGCCGCTCGTGCTGCCGCCGGTGGTGGGCGGCATCGCGCTGCTGTACGCGTTCGGCCGACTCGGACTGATCGGCAAGTACCTGGAGGCCGCGGGCATTCACATCGCGTTCACCACGACGGCAGTGGTGTTGGCGCAGACGTTCGTGTCATTGCCGTTCTTGGTCATCGCGCTTGAAGGTGCGGCCCGCACGGCCGGTTCCGACTATGAGGTGGTGGCGGCGACGTTGGGTGCCCGGCCGACCACGGTGTGGTGGCGGGTGTCGTTGCCCCTGCTGGTGCCCGGGCTGGTCTCGGGCGCGGTGCTGGCGTTCGCCCGCTCGCTCGGCGAATTCGGGGCCACGTTGACGTTCGCGGGCTCTCGCGAGGGTGTCACCCGAACGTTGCCGTTGGAGATCTACCTGCAGCGCGAATCCGACGCCGATGCGGCGGTCGCGCTGTCGGTTCTTCTGGTCGCCGTCGCGGCCGTCGTCGTGCTCGGACTGGGCGCCCGCACACTGCGGACGGGGGCCGCGATGGCCGGGAGCTCCGCATGACCGATCTGCAGTTGCGCGCGGTGGTCGCCGATCGTGGCGTTGACATCGAATTCACAGTCGCCGCAGGCGAAGTGCTGGCCATCCTGGGCCCCAACGGCGCTGGCAAGTCAACGGCGCTGCACGTGATCGCCGGCCTTGTGCGGCCCGACAGCGGCCAGGTCCGACTCGGCGACCGGGTGCTCACCGACACAGCGGCCGGGGTATTCGTTCCAACGCACGCCCGACGTGTCGGCCTGCTGCTGCAGGAGTCGCTGCTGTTTCCACACCTCAGCGTCGCGGCCAATGTGGCGTTCGCGCCGCGCAGCGGGCATCGCAGTCGGCCACGCCGGGAGGCTCGCGCGGTCGCCGCGCATTGGCTCGCCCAGGTCGAGGCGACCGATCTCGCCGACCGGATGCCGCGACAGCTGTCCGGTGGTCAAGCTCAGCGTGTCGCTTTGGCGCGTGCAATGGCCGCAGACCCGGATGTGTTGCTGCTCGACGAGCCGCTCGCCGGCCTCGACGTCGCCACCGCGAGCGCGATGCGAAAGTTGTTGCGTAACAATCTGTCCCGCGACAGCGGATCGGCAGTGCTGATCACCCACGACCTTCTCGATGTGCTGACCCTGGCCGACCGCGTCCTGATTCTGGAGTCCGGTCGAATTGTCGAAACCGGTTCGGCGGCGGCGGTATTGGCCGCACCGCGTAGCCATTTCGGAGCACGGTTCGCGGGGGTGAACCTGCTCACCGGGACCGCCGGAGCAGAGGGCGCACTCAACACCGAGTGGGGCGCCGTCTGGTACGGCAACCCCGCACCCGACGTTGTGGTCGGGGAGCCAGCCGTGGCGGTGTTCCCACCTGCCGCCGTCGCTGTCTACCGCGACAAGCCGCATGGCAGTCCGAGAAACACGCTTCGAGGTGACGGTGGCCGAATTGGACAGCAGCGGACCTGCCATCCGCGTGCGCGGCGACGAGCAACCCGACGGGGCGCCAGGTCTGGCCGCCGACATCACCGCCGAGTCGGCTGCCGATCTGCGGTTGGCGCCGGGGGAGCGGGTCTACTTCTCGGTCAAGGCCCAGGAAATCGCCGTTCATCCCGGCGCGTAACACCGCGGGACCTCGCCTCGATCTACTGACAGGAGCCCGCGCTTGCCGCGCGGGGAGCTTTTCATGTGAGCAATCACCAATGCGGATGCTAGCTGAAGCTATTCGGCTGCCAGCAATCTCACAGTTGAGCACTCTAAGACCGACTCACACTTGCGTCACGGCGGTAACACGGTAGTTTCGTCTCCATGCAGCAGCCGGATGCAATCCCTGTACACCGCAAGCGCCGCGCGAAGACGCTGGCGATGGCCACGGTGACCGGTGCCGTGGTGGTGGCCCTCGCGCTGCCATCCGTGGCCCAAGCCGACCCGGAGCCCTCGCCACCCGCGCCACCGCCGCCTCCGCCGTCAGGCAACACCTTCATCGAGGGTCCGCCGCCCGACCCGAACGCGCCGCCGCCGCCGGCCGCTCCCGCCGCGCCCGCGTCCGCGGATCCCAACGCGCCGCCGCCGCCGCCCGCCGATCCCAATGCGCCGCCGCCGCCGCCCGCCGATCCCAACGCGCCCGCTGCGGACCCCAACGCGCCACCAGCGCCGCCTGCACCCGAGCCCGGCCGGGTCGATAACGCCGCGGGCGGCCTCAGCTATGTGGTGCCCGCCGGATGGCAGGTTTCCGACGCCACGCAGCTGTCCTACGGCCAGGCGTTGTTGACGAAGGCCCTACCGGAAGGAACGCCGCCGAGAGGCACTGCGCAACCCCCGAACGACACCAGCGTTCTGCTCGGCAGGCTGGACATGAAGCTGTTCGCGGGTGCCGAAGCCGACAACGCCAAGGCCGCGACCCGACTGGCGTCCGATATGGGCGAGTTCTTCATGCCGTTCCCCGGGACGCGGATCAATCAGCAGAGCGCGAAGCTCACCGCAGGCGACCTGCCCGGCGCCGCGTCGTCGTACGAGGTCAAGTTCACCGACCCGAACAAGCCCACCGGTCAGATCTGGGCCGGCGTCGTCGGGAACGCCACGCCGACGGTGGCGCCCGGCCAGCCGATGACTCCCCGGGGTCAGCGGAATGAGCGATGGTTCGTGGTCTGGTTGGGCACCGCAAACAATCCGGTGGACAAGGACGCGGCCGTTGCGCTGGCTCAGTCGATCCGGCCGTGGAGTGCTCCGCCACCACCGCCACCACCGCCACCATCGCCTCCGCCGGATCCGAACGCGCCGCCGGATCCCAATGCGCTACCGCCGGATTCCAATGCGCCACCGCCGGATCCGAACGCGCCGCCACCGCGGCCGGGCGTGGGAGTCCCCGTCGAGATTGACCCGGCGACCGCGCCGGACATCATGAGGCCCCCGCCGCCATGATGACAACGCGAAACGGCCGACCCACATTCGGGTCGGCCGTTTCGTTCACTCGGCGCTGTGATCTTGTTCGTGTCCGATTCGGCTGCCGAATCGTTACGCTCTGGGGGTATACCGGAGAGTGGCCCAGCATCCGCGTTGGGCAGCGACAGGCAGGAGATCGCGGAGATGGATGCCATTGCAGCGACCGAGTTGCTCGCTCGGTCAACGACACAGACCAGCGTTGGCTGGATCGGTTACATCATCATCGGAGCAATCGCCGGTTGGATCGCCGGCAAGATCGTCAAGGGCAGCGGCTCAGGCATTCTGATGAACATCGTGATCGGCATCATCGGTGCGCTGATCGGCGGCTTCCTGCTCAGCTTCTTCCTCGACACGGCCGGGGGCGGTTGGTGGTTCACACTGTTCACCGCGATCCTGGGATCGGTGATCCTGCTGTGGATCGTCGGGATGGTGCAACGACGCAAGACAAGAGCATAGACCGCGTTAACCCATTGGCATACGGCCGGATTCGACGACCGTATGCCTTTTGCGTCACCATGGGGTCATGACCGCCGGCACGTCGATGAACGCGTGGCAGGTCCGCAGGCCCGGTCCGATGAGCACGCACCCACTGGAACGCGTCACCGTACCCGTGCCGTCGCCCGCAACAGGTGAGCTCCTCGTCGCGGTGCACGCGTGTGGTGTGTGCCGTACGGATCTGCACATCGCCGAGGGGGATCTGCCGGTTCGCCGGCCCAATATCGTACCGGGCCATGAGGTCGTCGGCGAGGTCGTTGCGCTGGGACCGGACACCGACGGCGAGTTCGCGGTCGGTGATCGTGTCGGCATCGCGTGGCTGCGCCATACCTGTGGGCGGTGCAAGTTCTGCATCCGCGGGCAGGAGAACCTGTGCCCGAACTCACGCTACACGGGCTGGGACGCCGACGGTGGTTACGCTGAATTCACCACGGTCCCAGCCGCTTTCGCCCATCCACTACCTGCGGGGTATGCCGACAACGAACTCGCGCCACTGCTGTGCGCGGGCATCATCGGCTATCGCTCCCTGTTACGTGCCGACCTACCTGCCGGCGGGCGGCTGGGTATCTACGGGTTCGGCGGCAGCGCCCACATCACCGCTCAAGTCGCACTCGCGCAGGGCGCCGAGGTGCATGTGATGACGCGCGGAGCGGCCGCACGTGAGTTGGCGCTGGCGCTGGGCGCGGCGTCGGCGCAGGGTGCCGCCGAACGTCCGCCCGTGCCGTTGGATGCCGCCATCCTGTTCGCGCCCGTCGGCGATCTGGTGCTGCCCGCCATGGAAGCGCTGGACCGCGGGGGCACGCTGGCGGTGGCGGGTATCTATCTCAGCGACATCCCGGCGCTGAACTATGACCGGCATCTGTTCTTCGAACGCCAGGTGCGTTCGGTGACGTCCAATACCCGCGGTGATGCTCGCGAGTTTCTCGCTTTCGCGGCCCGTCATCGCATCGCCGTCACGACGCCGGAGTACCCGCTCGGTCGCGCCGATGCGGCCCTTTCCGATCTCAGCGCCGGACGCATCGCGGGCGCCGCCGTGCTGCGCGTCTAGCACGCGCGCTCTACAGCGCCGCTAGCGCTGCGCCCAGCCGGCCTTCGAGGTCGCCGTGGCCGTACCGGTACATCGGCCCGGTCCCGTCGGAGAGCAGAAGCCGCAGGCGAGCGACCCCTCGCGCGGTCACCGGCCGTGGTGAGTGCAGGCGCAGCGTGACTTCGTCGATGCGATCCTCTGCGGCGCAGATGTTGGGCACGTTCGAGCCCCGCGCGCGACGACACCGGTGGGTGGGGGTCGCGGGCGTCACGGACGGCGCGACGCAGTGTGCGGGCGATGGCTTCGCGCTCCGCGGCGGAGGTCAGCCGCGCCGCATGCACGGCGAGTGCACTGTCGGTGGGAGCGGGCACGCCCACCGCCAGCATGCGATCGAACTTTCCTGCCATCAGGCGGGCGATCAGCCGGGTGCCGAGGGCGGCGCGCGGCGCGCTCTGCTGCCGTAGCGCTTCCTGTATCTGGGCCGTCGAAAGAAATCCGAGCGAAATCCTGTTCTCACTCATGGTCGTCTTCATCTCCTTGTGACTATCAAACAGGCTATACCGGTCATGCATGACTAGTCAAGTTGATTTACCGGTCATGTACTTTTACACTGAGCTCATGTCGTCGCCACATCCGTACTGGGCCGGCGACGCCGAGTCCAAGCCGGCGCCGGACCCCCTGTTCCGCATTCAATCGCTGGTCAACACCGTCGAGCAGCCCGGAGGTCCGGACCGGCTTGCCGATCCGGCCGATGCGCAGCCGTGGCTGGTGGCCAGTGGGCTGCTGGCGCCCGACGCCGCGCTGCGGCCGGCCGACCTCATCCTCGTTCGCGGTGTCCGCGAGGGTCTGCGCGCCATGCTCGTGCACAACGCGGGCGGGCCGGCTCCGACGGCGGGCGCGTTCGCGCCGCTGCGCGAGGTCGCCACCGACGGCACGGCACGCGCCGACTTCGACGAACACGGCGAGGTTCTGCTGTCGGCCGCGGGCGATTCGGTTTCTGCCCGGCTCATCGAACTGCTGCTGATCGTCCGGGATGCCCAGCGCGACGGCACCTGGGCGCGGCTCAAGGCGTGCGGGAACGACGAGTGCAAATGGGCGTTCTACGACCGTTCGCGCAACCACGGCGGCACCTGGTGTGAGATGTCCACGTGCGGCAACAAACTCAAGAACCGCGAGTTTCGCGCTCGCAAGCGTGGCGCCCAGTCAGGTTGACAGATGCCACACCAGCGCGGCGGCCAGCGCTCCTAGTCCGTTCAGCGACCAGTGCAGCGCTATCGGCGCGAGCAGACTGCCGCTGCGGCGGCGCAGCCAGGTGAAGACGAAGCCGGCAGCTGCGGTGGCCGCTACTGCGAGCACCACGCCGGCGACGGTGCCGAGCAGGCCGCCACCGAAGATCCGGGTGAATCCGACATTGCTGCTGGTCAACCCGACCGAGGTAGCGATATGCCACAGTCCGAACAGCAGCGAACCCGCGGCCGCGACGCCGCGGAAGCCCCACGCCCGGTTCAGCGCGCCGTGCAGTACGCCGCGAAACGCCAGCTCCTCGGGGATCACGGTTTGCAGCGGGATGATGACCATCGACGCGATCAGCGCGCCGGAGACGGTCGCGTAGTTGTCGTTCATGAACATCGGCCGGGTCCACGGCAGCAGCGCCCCGATCGCGATGACCGACATCACGACGGCCACCGCGGCCAGCGCATAGCCTGCCCCCGATTTCCAGTGCTCACGACTGAGTCCAAGCTCGACCCAGCCCAGGCCGCGCGACCGCACCAGGATGACCAGCCCGACCGCCGCGGCGGGCACGGTGGCGATGCTGGCCCACGGCGTCGTGAAGTGCGCGATGAGATTGGTGATCACCAGCACCACAACAACCACCGCGATGTCGATGTAGGTGCGGAAATGGTGCAGCGCGGAGAGCTGTCCGACCAGCGGGTGGGGGTGCGGGGCCACCGCTGTGTGCTCGGACATCGCGTCGATTCTACCTGGGCCGGCGACTGGCTCCGGTTCGCTGACCGGGCGCTGGTTCTAGCCTCCATCCACGCGGTAGTCGGGTGAGGTACTAGTACCCGGATGGCAGCGGCCTAAGCACTACCCTGACGGTCGTGCTGGCGGAACTGCGGGTCCTTGACCTATGTGACGGCGATGCCGACGCGGTGACCCGACTGTTCGCCGACCTCGGTGCCGACGTGCTGAAGATCGAACCTCCTGGTGGCGGCACGGCTCGTGCCGGGCTGCCCACCGTCGCCGGGGCCAGCGTTCCATTCGCGCTGAACAACGCCAACAAGCGCAGCGCCGTGCTCGACCCCGCCGACGACGCCGGTCGCGACCGGTTCATCGAGTTGGCCGAGACCGCCGACATCGTCGTGGACAGCGGCAGTTCCGGTCGCGCCGCCGCATTCGGCACGTCGTGCGCGGAGCTGTCGCAGCGGTTCGCGCACCTTGTCACGATGTCGGTCACCGACTTCGGCACCGACAGCCCACGAGCGTCCTGGCGCGCCACCGATCCGGTGTTCTATGCGATGTCCACGGCGCTTTCACGGTCGGGGCCGACAGCCGGACGGCCGGTGTTACCGCCGAATGGCATCGCGTCGGCGACCGCTGCGGCGCAGGCCGCGTGGGCGGCGCTGGCTGCTTACTATCACCGATTGCGTTACGGCACGGGCGATTACATCGACTTTTCCCGCTTCGAAGCGGTGGTGCAATCGCTCGATCCACCGTTCGGATCCGAGGGGCAGGCCGCCGTCGGCCAGAAACCGTCCACCGAGCTGTGGCGTGGCAGGCCGCGAAACCAGCAGATCTACCCGATATTTCCCTGCCGCGACGGCCATGTCAGGATCTGCCTGCTGTCGGCACGCCAATGGCGCGGTATGCGGTCGTGGCTGGGGGAGCCCGAGCAGTTTGCCGATCCCAAGTTCGACACGATCGCCGCGCGGTACGGCTCGTCGCGGGAGATCAACACACTCATCGCCGAATTATTCGCAGCCCAGACGATGCACGAGCTGGTCACGGCGGGGCAGTCGCGTGGGGTGCCGATCGCCGCGGTGCTCAGTCCGGCGGAAACGTTGAGCTCCGAGCACTTCCGATCCGTTGGAGCGCTGACCGACGCCGCAATCACAGTGGGCGTGGACGTGACCGTTCCGGTCGGTGCATTTGTCATCGACGGGCGACACGCCGGCCTCGAGCGTCCGGCTCCGTCGGCGGGTAGTGCCGAAGCGGCTTGGCGCACAACACGATCGGATACCCCGACCGCACCCGACTCTGCGACTAGGAACCGGCCGTTCGAGGGTATGCGAATTCTGGACCTCGGCGTGATCGTGGCGGGCGGTGAACTCGGGCGGCTGTTCGCCGATCTCGGTGCAGAGGTCATCAAGATCGAGAGCGCCAGCTATCCGGACGGTCTTCGTCAGACGCCACCAGGCCAGGCGATGAGTAGGTCGTGGGCGTTGACTCACCGAAACGAATACGGGCTCGGGCTGGACTTGCGCAGCCTCGAAGGCGCGGACATCTTCTCCCGCCTGGTCGCAGGCGCGGATGCGGTTTTCGCCAACTTCAAACCGGGAACACTTGCATCCCTCGGGTTTTCATATCAGAAGCTCCGCGAGCTGAACTCCCGCATCGTTCTGGCCGAAAGCAGTGCCTTCGGCGCGACCGGACCGTGGAGTGCCCGAATGGGCTACGGGCCACTCGTGCGCGCCACCACCGGCGTCACCTGGCTGTGGACGTGTGCCGATGACCCTGGCTTCTACGATGCCACCACCATCTTTCCCGACCACGTCGTCGCCCGCATAACCGCGATCGCCGCACTGGCGTCGCTGATCGGCCGCGACCGCACGGGAACCGGTGCGCATGTTCACATCTCGCAGGCCGAGGCCGCGGTCAATCAACTCGCCGCCAGCTATGTGACCGATGCCGCCAGGTCCGCGAAGCTACCCGTCACCGATGATCCCGGCGTGCACGGCGTCTACGCATGCGCAGGGGAGGACGAATGGTGTGTGATCTCGCTGCGCTCAGCCGCCGATCGCCAGGTGTTGGCGACGGCGATGGGCCGCTCCGACCTTCCCGCCGACCATGGTGACCTGGTGGATGCGGTGTCGGTGTGGACATCGCGGATGGACAAGAACGACCTCACCGACGTGCTTCAGCGGGCCGGTGTGCCCGCCGCCCCGATGAACCGGGCGGCCGACGTCCTGGCCGATCCTGTGCTCCTGCACCGAAAGGTGTTCACCGACATGGTGCATCCACTGTTCGACCATCCGATGCCGACCGAAACCAGCCCCGCAAGGTACGCGCACATCCCGCGCGCGGAGTTGCGCCCGGCACCGATGCCCGGCGAGCACACCCGCGAAATCTGCCGGAAACTGCTGGCGCTCGACACCGAGGAGATCGAACGCCTGATCGCCGACGGCGTGTTGTTCACCTCGGCCGACGCCTCCGATGCATCAAGGATTCGATCATGACAACGCCGAGAACGCCGGTGCTGGTCGGCTACGGCCAAGTCAACCAGCGTGACGAGAGCCCCGGTACCGAACCGATCGATCTCATGGTGGCCGCTGCGCGCGCGGCCGCCGATCCGCGGGTACTGGAGGCCGTCGACTCCGTACGGATCGTCAACATCCTGTCGTGGCGCTACCGCGATCCGGGCCAACTTCTCGCAGCGCGCATCCGAGCCACCGATGCCGCGAGCCGCTACACGGGGGCGGGCGGCAATGTGCCACAGACGCTGGTCAATCAGGCATGCCTGGACATCCAGTCCGGGCGCGCCGACCTTGTTCTCATCGCCGGCGCCGAAACCTTCCGCACCCGAACGCGATTGCGTGCCCGCGGCGTCAAGCCGGACTGGACCAGCCAAGACGAATCGGTGCCGTTCGCCGAAGGCGCCAACGAAAGGCTGCCGATGGCGGGTCCGGCGGAACTCCGTATCCACCTGGACCGGCCTGCCTACGTCTACCCACTGTTCGAGCAGGCGGTGCGGATCGACCTGGGGGAGTCACCGGACACCCATCGCAGGCGCATCGGCGAGCTGTGGTCGAAATTCAACGGTGTGGCACAAGCCAACCCGCATGCCTGGAGCCAGAAACCGCTGTCGGCGCAGGAGATCTGGCAACCGAGCGATGAGAACCGGATGATCAGCTGGCCCTACACCAAGCTGATGAACTCGAACAACATGGTCGATCAGGGCGCGGTCATCATCCTGGCGGCCGCCGAAAAGGCGACTCATCTGCAGATCCCCACCGAGCGTTGGGTTTTCCCTTATGCGGGTACGGATTCGCACGACACCTACGCGATCGGCGAACGGGCGGACCTGCATCGGTCACCGGCGATCAGGATCGGCGGTCAGCGAGTCCTGGAACTGGCCGGTGTCGACGTCGATGGCATCGACCAGATCGACGTCTACTCCTGCTTCCCGTCGGCGGTCCAGGTGGCCGCCGCCGAACTGGGCCTCCCGCTCGACGATGCGGGGCGGCCGCTGACCGTGACCGGCGGCCTCACCTTCGCCGGAGGTCCGTGGAACAACTATGTCACGCATTCGATCGCCACGATGGCCGAACGGTTGGCCGCCAACCCGGGTCAGCGCGGGCTAATCACCGCCAACGGCGGCTATCTCACGAAGCACAGCTTCGGTGTGTACGGCTCCGAGCCGCCCGAGCACGAATTCCGTTGGGAAGACGTCCAATCCGCCGTCGACGCCGAGCCGACGAGGACCGCGGAGGAACAGTGGGCAGGTGTCGGCACAATCGAAGCCTGGACCACGCCGTTTGACCGCAACGGATCCCCGGAAAAGGCCTTTGTGGCGGTCCGCACTCCCGATGACACCCGGACGCTGGCAGTGATCACCGACGCCGCCGAAGCGGAAGTCACCGTGCGAGAAGACATTGCGGGCGTGAAGCTACAGGTGCACGCCGACGGGACCGCAAACCTCACGTAAGGGATTCCAACGGCTGTTTGGGGTCGGCGAGCTTGTCCGCGTCGACCGGTGATCGAGACCGGATCAGTTCCTTGACGTCGTCGAGGACGTCCCAGACGTTGACGTTCATGCCTGCAAGCACACGGTTCTCGTCGTCGAGCCAGAACGCTACGAACTCGCGACCGTCGACGTCCCCGCGGAATATCACCCGGTCATAGTCGGGGGCATGGCCGACGTACTCCATGCCGAGGTCGTACTGGTCGGTGAAGAAGTACGGCAGCTCGGTGTACTCGGCGGGCTTGCCGAGCATGCCTGCGACCGCGACTGCGGGTTGCTTGAGCGCATTGGCCCAATGTTCGGTGCGGATCCGGGTGTCGAAGAGTGGATGCCGTGCCGACGCGATGTCGCCGACCGCGAAGATATCGGGGTCACTTGTGCGTAGCGCCGAGTCGACGAGCACGCCGCCGTCGGCACCCATCGTCAAGCCCGCTCCCAGTGCCAGGTCGGTGTTCGGTGTCACGCCGACGGCGACCAGCACGGCGTCGGCGTCGACGGTGGACCCGTCGCCGAGCCGCAGACCGGTCGCGGCACCGTCGGCGGTGGTGATCTCCTCGACCGTTGCACCCAGTCGCAGGTCGACCCCGTGCTCGCGGTGCAGCTTGGCGAACACCTCAGCCACCTCCCGCCCGAGGGCGCCCAGCAGCGGCAGCTCGGCGGCTTCGACCACGGTGACGTTCGCTCCACGATCGCGGGCACCCGCGGCCACTTCGAGACCGATCCAGCCGCCGCCCACGATCGCCAGTGACGATCCCTCGGTCAGGACCGAATTGATGGCGTCGGCGTCGTCGATTGTCCGCAGGTAGTGCACGCGGTCGGCGTTTGCGCCGGGGATCGCCGGCCTGCGCGGTTCGGAACCGGTGGCCAGCAGCAGTTTGTCGTAGGCGAGCGTGGTCTCGTCGGGCAGCCCGACCAGGTGGCCGTGCGAATAGACCGACAACACCCTGGTGCCCAGCCGAAGGTCGACGTGGTGGTCGCGGTACCAGGCGGCCGGCTGAACGGTGAACTCGTCGAGTGCCTTCTTGCCGGCCAGGTATTCCTTCGACAGTGGGGGGCGCTCGTACGGCAAATGCTCTTCGGCGGCGAAGACCACGACGGCACCGTCGAAGTCGTTGTCGCGCAACGCCTCAGCCGCCTTCGCTCCGGCCAGTCCACCGCCGACGATGACAAAGGTTTCCGATTTCGACGCCATGACTCGACGCTACGCCGCAGGCTAGGGCGCGTCGACGGGCACTTCGGTGTACTGCGGCAGAAATCCTTTCGCGCTGAACGTGAAGCCGCGGCCACTTTGCTCGCTGAGGCATGACACACCGGTCGCTTCTTGAACGTTGCATCGGAATCGGGCAGCGATCAGCGTCCGGTTGAAGGGCAGAACGTTCGCGGGGCCCGGGCTGAGTGAGAACCCCGGTTCGTCGACTGCAGCGAAGTGAGCGTCGCCCTGCGGCTCGATGACGATCGCGTTCGGCACGGTCGCCTCGCCGGCGGCGTTGGTGACCGTGTCCGGCTCGCCCGCTATGCCCATGCCGCCGCCCGTGGACTGGCAGCCAGCCTTGTCTCGGGGCAGGATCGCGCACTGCCACCTGCGGCTGGGCGTGGTGAAGTAGTAGGCGGCCTCGTCGTTCGGGTGCGCTACATAGTCGAAGGCGTCGGCGAGGTGCGCGTTGTTGGTGGGCGGCAACTGCGGCGTGGTGGCGATGTTCGTCGGTGTGGCGGCGCGCGGTTCGTCGGTGTTCACCACACGCACGCTCGAACAGCCCGCGACGGCCAGTAGTACCGCCGAGATCAGAGTCATGACACGCATTTCGGTCAATAGCGTGCCGGAACCCGATTTCGGCCGATCAAGCGGGGGTCACCAACTCGCGCAGCCGTCGGGCGTTGCGTACGGCGTGCCCGCCGAGGTCGTTGTTGAAGTACACGTCGACCCGCTTGCCCTCGTCGTGCCACCCGGTGACGCGGTCGGCCCACCAGCGCAGATCATCCTCGGAGTAGGAGCCCGTATACAGGGATGCCGGTTCGGGCCCGTGCATACGGATGTAGACGAGGTCGCTGGTCGCGCGCGGGATACACGGCAGGCCGACGCCGCTCATCACGACGTAGGCGGCCCGGTGCCGTTCCAGCAGCGAGAACACCGCGGGCTCATTCCACGATGGATGACGCAGCTCCATTGCCACTGGAATCGATCGCGGCATGAGGCCGAGGAAGTGGTCCAGCCGGGCGTCGTCGCGCTGCATCTCGGGATGCAGTTGGACGAGCAGCGCCTCCGCCCGGTCGCCGAGCGCCTTCCAGCACCGCTCGAAACGCTCCACCCAGGGCTCCGGTGACTTCAGCCGACGAAAGTGGGTCAGCCCGCGATGCGCCTTGACCGACATGGTGAACCCGTCGGGCAGGCGTTGCCGCCAGCCCGTGAAGGCGGCGTCGCGCGGCCACCGGTAGAAGCTGGCGTTGAGCTCGACGGTGTCGAACTCTTCGACATAGCGAGCCAGTCGCTTCGACGCCGGCAATCCGGGTGGATACAGCACGTCGGTCCAGTGGTCGTAGGACCAGCCCGATGTACCGATCCGGATCACGAGACCACTTCGGTGCGCATGTCGCGGTGAGGCCGCTCCCCGGCCTCATGGATCCCCGCCGAGCGCGCACTGTGGTACGGAATTCCGGGCCGAAACTGTACGTAACTGTGCGCTCGCCGACGGAACAGTCCACGCGCGGCCCGGATCATTTCGGCGGCAGGGACTTGGCGTAGTCGACGCCGCGGCCGACCCAGGACTGCAGTTGACGTTTGGTCTTGACGCCGGCCACGGACACCCGCACCCAGCCTCGCGTTTCGCGGCCGGCCATCACCATCGGCTCGACGTGCTCGCGCGCCACCAGCTTCTCGGTCTGATCGGGCGGCACACGAACCATCAGCCCGCCGTGGCCGCTGGCCACCACCGCCATGTTGCCGTTGATCAGGAACGCCAGCCCGCCGAACATGCGCTTCTCCTCGACGCCGCGCTCGGGCGCGACGAGTTCACGGATCCGGTGGGCCAGGTCCTCGTCGTAGGCCATGGGTTCGACCATAGTGCCCTCGTCGAACGTGAAACCACTGTGAGTTTTCGGGGCGGATTTTCGCAACCAGCGCACGTTCGGCGAAAAAGGGCGGGTCTGCCCAATAGTGTGGAACTTCTCCGGGATACGGAGCAAAGACCACACAGAATCGCGGGTGACTATGACAATCCTTCGAGAGTGGCGGGGAGAGCTTCGCCGACGCCAGACCGACGAATACATCGCATATATGCGCGACACCGGCCTCGCCGAATACCGTGCAACACCAGGCAATCTCGGCGCGCTGATCGCGGTTCGCAATCTGGACGACGAACGCGCGGAGGTCATCACGCTGAGCTGGTGGCCATCGATGGACGCAATCCGCGGGTTCGCCGGCGACGACGTCGACCGGGCGGTGTACTACCCGGAAGACAACCGCTACCTGCTGACCAAGCCGGAGAAGGTTCGGCACTACGAATCACACGGGGTGTTCGATCCGCCTGCGTCCGAGTGAGGACAGTCGCCTCAGGCGGCGGCCGTGGAGGCCTCGCCCGCGGGCGCAATAGCCTGCGCGACGATGTCGGCGACGTCGGTCATCGGGCGCACCTCGAGCGCTTCCAGCACCTCGGCCGGGACGTCGTCCAGGTCGGGCTCGTTGCGCTGCGGGATGAAAACCGTTGACAGACCGGCACGCTGGGCGGCCAGCAGCTTTTGCTTGACTCCACCGATCGGCAGCACCCGGCCGTTCAGCGTCACCTCACCCGTCATGCCGACGTCGGAGCGGACCTGCCGTCCGGTGGCCATCGACACCAGGGCGGTGACCATCGTGACACCCGCGGACGGTCCGTCCTTGGGCACTGCGCCTGCGGGCACGTGCACGTGGATCTTTCGGTCCAGCGCCGCCAGGTCGACGCCCAGCTGCTCGGCGTGCGAGCGCACATAGGACAGCGCGATCTGCGCCGACTCCTTCATCACGTCGCCGAGCTGGCCGGTGAGCTGCAGGCTCGCCTCACCGACATTGGACCCGGCTTCGATGTAGAGCACATCACCGCCGAGGCCGGTGACGGCCAGTCCGGTCGCCACGCCGGGCACCGCAGTGCGCTCTGCCGATTCCGGGGTGAACCGCGGACGGCCAAGGTAGCCAACAAGATCCGGCTCGTCGATGGTTTTCGGAGCGGCAGCGGCGGCGACTGGGGGCACCTCCCGCTTGCGGGGGACAGATCGAGCGGCGCCTTCCTCTAATTCCTTGGTCGCCTTGCGCAACGCCTTGGCGAGCAGCCGCTCGAACTGCCGCACCCCCGGTTCGCGGGTGTAGTCGGCCGCGATCTTGCGCAGCGCGGCGTCGGTGACCGTGACCTCCTCGGCCGTCAATGCCGCACGCTCGCGCTGCCGGGGCAGCAGGAAGTCGCGGGCAATGGCGACCTTGTCGTCCTCGGTGTAACCGTCGATCTGCACCAACTCCATCCGGTCCAGCAGCGCCGACGGGATGTTCTCGATGACGTTGGCCGTCGCCAGGAACACGACGTCCGACAGGTCGAGATCGAGGTCCAGGTAGTGGTCGCGGAATGTGTGGTTCTGCGCAGGGTCGAGCACCTCGAGCAGAGCGGCGCTCGGGTCGCCGCGATAGTCGGAGCCCACCTTGTCGATCTCGTCCAGCAGCACGACGGGGTTCATCGACCCCGCCTCGCCGATCGCACGAACTATGCGGCCGGGCAGCGCACCGATATAGGTGCGCCGGTGACCGCGGATTTCGGCCTCGTCGCGCACACCGCCGAGGGCGACGCGAACGAACTTGCGGCCCAACGCACGAGCCACGCTCTCACCGAGCGAGGTCTTGCCGACGCCAGGGGGACCGGCCAGCACCATCACCGCGCCGGAACCGCGGCCGCCCACGACGGCCATGCCGCGCTGGGCCCGCCGGGCGCGCACCGCCAGGTACTCCACGATGCGGTCCTTGACGTCCTCCAGGCCGTGGTGGTCGGCGTCCAGGATCTCTCGGGCCGCGTTCAGGTCGGTGGAGTCCTCGGTGGTGACGTGCCACGGCAGGTCGAGCACGGTGTCCAGCCAGGTGCGGATCCACCCGCCCTCTGGACTCTGCTCGCTGGAGCGTTCCAGCTTGCCGACCTCGCGCAGCGCGGCATCGCGAACCTTCTCAGGCAGTTCGGCGGCCTCGATACGGCTCCGGTAGTCATCAGACCCGTCGGGTTCGCCCTCCCCGAGTTCCTTGCGGATGGCGGCCAGTTGCTGACGCAGCAGGAAGTCCTTCTGCGTCTTCTCCATACCGTCGCGCACGTCCTCGGCGATCTTGTCGTTGACCTCCACCTCGGCGAGGTGGTCACTGGTCCAGTCGATGAGCACGCGCAACCGCTCGGCGACCTCCGGTGTCTCCAGCAGTTGCCGCTTCTGCACATCGGTCAGATACGACGCGTAGCCGGCCGTGTCGGCCAGTTGCGACGGGTCGGTCAGCTTGTTGACGAAGTCGACGATCTGCCACGCTTCGCGCCGCTGCAGCATCGCCAGCAGCAGCTTCTTGTACTCGGCGGCCAGGGCGCGCGTCTCTTCGGTCGATTCGGGTTCTTCCACCTCGGTCACCTCGACCCACAGCGCCGCACCGGGACCCGTCGTACCGGCTCCGATGTGGGCGCGACGCTCGCCACGTATCACCGCGGTCGCGCCACCACTGCCCGGGACGCGCCCGACCTGCACGATCGAGGCCAGCACACCGTAGGTGGGATAGCGGTCATCGAGCCGCGGGGCGATCAGGAGCTTGCCGCTTTCACTGGCCTGCGCGGCGTCTACCGCGGTGCGGGCGGCGTCGTCGAGCTCGATCGGCACCACCATTCCCGGCAGCACGACCGGCTCGCTCAAGAAAAGGACGGGCACAGCACTCGTCACGCTTGTCGCTTCAGGCATTCAGTTCCTCCAAAGTTCAGCCCGATGCGCTCAACCCTGGGAGGCGCTCCTTTGTTCCCAGCGCTCATGGGCCCAACGGCCGACCAGCAACGTTGGGCCGTCAGCGGCGGCGCTCCCCGGCCGGACCACCCATTTGGGCGATGCCCGACGACCGCTTGGCCAGGTACCCACGGACATGCCCCCTTGGCGACTGCGCGACTTCCACGACGACGACCTCGACCAGGCGATCTGCCTCTGGGACCAGAGCCGAAGCCTCGACGACACGCATCCGGTGTTCGGAGTTTCGGAGGTGATTTCGACCGCGAGGTGCGGCCAACCTGCCGTGGTGGCCGTGATCGGTGACGACCTCGTCGGCATGGCGGCCGCACAGTTGCAGGGGGAGCGGGCCTGGATATCGGTGGTGGCGCTGAGCAGTCTCTGGCGGAACCGGGGCATCGGCAGCGCGCTGGTCGGCGAGCTCGAGGTCCGGCTGCGGACAATGGGCGTGCGGCGGATCAGCGCGCTGCTGCCCGCGGATGCGACCGGAGCGGCCGCCCTGCACAATTCCGGCTATTCCGAACGCACCGGATTGAGCTACTTCGAGAAGGTCGACCATGTCGGCGCCGCGGATGCGGGACTGCTGGCCAACCTCGGCGGCCAAGTCATGCCGGGTGGGCTCTGGCAGGCGATGGCCGGCATGGAAGCGGAGAAGCAAATCATCGAGCGGCGCATCGTTCTGCCACTCGTCGAACCGAATGCCGCTGCGCAGTACGGTGTTCAGCCGCCCAAGGCGGTCATACTGTTCGGCCCGCCCGGTACGGGGAAGACAAGCTTTGCCAAGGCGGTGGCGGGTCGGCTCGGCTGGCCGTTCGTCGAGCTGTTCCCGTCGCGGCTCGCGGCTCCTGATGTTGCGATGGCCAGCGCCCTTCGCGAGGCGTTCGCGACCCTGATGGAACTGGAAGCGGCGCTGGTCTTCATCGACGAGGTGGAGGAGATCGCCGGCTGCCGGTCGGGGCTTCCCTCGGATCCTGCGCACGGTGTGACGAACGAACTGCTGAAACTGATTCCGGCCTTTCGTCAGCACGACGAACGACTGCTCGTCTGTGCGACGAACTCGGTGCGATCTCTGGATTCGGCGTTTTTGCGGCCAGGTCGGTTCGACTACATCATCCCGGTCGGTCCGCCGGATTCCGTTGCCCGCGCCGCGATCTGGAGTAGGTATCTGGGGCCGATGACGGAGTCGGTGGAGATCGACAAGTTGGTCGAAGCAAGTGCGATGTTCACGCCTGCCGACATCGAATTCGCGGCCCGCAAGGGAGCCCAGTCCGCCTTCGAACGGGAGATAGAGTTTCGGCGCGGCGAGCCCGCCCACACCGACGACTATCTGTCCGCCATCGCCGACACCCGGCCAACCCTGACCGAGGCCATGCTGGCCGAGTTCGACGAGGACATCGCACTACGCACCCGGCTGTGACTGGGTGCGTCACCCACAGCAGTGAGCCTGCCGCCGGGGTAGCGACAGGCTCACTGGAGGGGGAGGTGCTGTTACGCGGAGGTGGGGGACGCGCCCAGCACCCGTTGGAGGTCGGGCTTCATCTGCTCGAGCTGCTGACCCCAGTAGCCCCAGCTGTGCGTCCCGTTCGGCGGGAAGTTGAACACCCCGTTCTGCCCGCCCGCCGCGACATAGTTGTCCCGGAAGGTGATGTTCGTCCGCAACGTGAACCCTTCCAGGAACTGCGCCGCCATCAGGTTGCCGCCTGAGGTATCCGTGTCCAGCTCCGAAGGCGTACCCGTGCCGCAGTAGATCCAGAGCCGCGTATTGTTGGCGACCAGCTGGGCGATGTTGACCATCGGGTCGTTGCGCTTCCACGCCGGATCACTCGACGGACCCCACATGCTTTCGGCGTTGTATCCGCCGGAGTCGTTCATCGCGAGACCGATCAGCATCGGCCACCAACCCTCGGACGGGTTCAGGAATCCCGACAGCGACGCCGCGTAGATGAACTTCTGCGGGTAGTAGATCGAGTAGGTCAGCGCGGTGGCGCCGCCCATCGAGATGCCGACGACGGCGTTGCCGTTCTGCGACACACCCTTGTTGGCCTCCAACCACACCGGAAGCTCCTGAGTCAGGAAGGTTTCCCACTTATAGGTGTAGTCCTGACCGTTGCCCTTGGACGGCTGGTACCAGTCGGTGTAGAAGCTGGACATGCCGCCCACCGGCATGACGACCGAGAGGCCGGAGCCGTGGTACCACTCGAACGCCGGGGTGTTGATGTCCCAGCCGCTGTAGTCGTCCTGCGCCCGCAGGCCGTCGAGCAGATACACCGCGTGCGGTCCGCCACCCTGGAACTGGATGCGGATGTTGCGGTTCATCGACGCCGACGGAACATCCAGATATTCGACGGGCAGACCCGGGCGGGAGAAGGCTCCCGCGGTCGCCGCACCCCCGGCGAAGCCGATCAGCCCCGGCAGCGTAGCGGCCACCAAGGTGCTCGCCGCCAGCCGGCGCATCCATTTAGTTGCGGACTTTCCTCGAAACTTCTCTCTCAACTTCATAACGGCAACCAACCCACCTTTCCTCTTAAATGCCACAAAGCAATTGCCGTTGCTTTTGCGTGCGCAAGTGAAACATGCGCCACATGCGTCACACGCGTACCGACACTGCGTTGGCACATCGCGAACGGCTAACGATTGCGACTCGGCGCGGACTCGGCCCGCAGTTATGCCGTCTGAACTGGGCAAACAAGCAACATGATCGGCCGAACCGTTAACGTCGACACGGTGATGTTGCGCGCGATCTTGCTGACAACCGCGCTTTGCACACTCGCCGCCGCGTGTGGCGACTCCGACGTCGACCTGGCCACGCTCAACGTGGGCGGCTACTCGACGACGGCACGCACCATCCCGAACCAGCCCTCGCTACCGGCCGGCACCGCGCTGGAGGGGATCCGGATGTCGGAGGCCGTCGCAGACACCTCACAATTGGATTCGCCGTTGATCTACCTGTGGCAGGCCGGTCCGGTTCCCGATACGGCCGGCCTCGTGCCCATCGTCGGCGAGGCCGGAAAGCAGGTGCTCGACCGACGCGGTTGGATCGCCGGTTATCGCGCCAGTTACGCCGACACTCCGCAACTCGACGACGGCAGCAAGCCGCCGTCCTACGTCGGGTTGTCCATCACGCTGCTGCGCTTCGGAGACGACGCGGCGGCGCGTAAGGCAGCGACGGCCCTCGAGATCGCCAACTGGACCGACTTCGGCCAAACGATCGCCGCGCCGCTACCCAAACATCCCGAGATCGCCGCGCGGTACACGCGCGGCGCGGGCGCCCTCTTGCTCGACACCCCGATCGGACCATTCGTGCTGCGCGTGATGCTCGAAGCCCCTCCGGACGGCATCGAGAAGCGGGTCGGCGAACTCGACGCGGTGGTCGACGAAGAAGAGCGGTTGATCGGGCAATTCAAACCCACGCCAGTCCCGGAGATACCCGCGCTGCCGCGCGATCCCGACGGGCTGCTCGCCCGCATGGTCACCACCGATCCGACCAAACAGCCGCCTCCGTCACCGGCGTTCGCCGTTTACGGACCGACCGGCGCCCTACGCGATCAACCGCCCGCGATCCGCAAGGACCGGCTCTACGAGAAATGGGGTGTGGATCGGTTCGCGGTGTCCGGCGACCAGCACCTGTACCTGCTGCGCGATCACCAAGCCGCCCAAGACATATCGGAAGAGTTCATCGCCGAATCCTCTGGTCACGAACACGAGATCGAAGCCGACCCGAACGTGCCCGATACCCGGTGCTTTCAGACCGACGTCCCGATCGCGAACCTGCCTGGCTTTGCGTGCAGGCTCGTCTTCGACAACGTCTACACCGTGGTTCGTGCGAACACCGCGTCGAGTGTCAAGGAGATGACGGCCGCGCAATATGCGCTTCTGGCGACCCGCTGAGCCGGAAGAGCTGTGTCACGTGCCGCGGCGTCAGCTCCTCCAAACAGGTCACGCCGAGCAGTCGCATCGTGCGGCTGACCTGGTCGGAAAGAATCTCGATGGCGCGGTCGACGCCGGCTTCGCCGCCGGCCATCAGGCCGTATAGATAGGCCCGTCCGACCAGGGTGAACCGAGCGCCGAGCGCGACGGCGGCCACCACGTCGGCGCCGGACATGATGCCCGTGTCGACCAAGATTTCGGTGTCGTCGCCGAGTTCACGCGCGACACTCGGCAACAGATGGAATGGCACCGGCGCGCGGTCGAGTTGGCGGCCACCGTGGATGGACAGCACGATGCCGTCAACGCCGAGATCCACCACCGACTTGGCGTCCTGCAGTGTCTGAATTCCCTTGACCACCAACTTGTTCGGCCACTGCGACTTGATCCACTCAAGATCCTCGAATGTCACGGTCGGGTCGAACATGGTGTCCAGGTATTCAGCCACCGTGCCTGGCCAGCGGTCCAACGACGCGAAGGACAGCGGTTCGGTGGTCAGCAGGTCGAACCACCAGCGGGGATGAGGTACCGCGTCCAGCACCGTGCGCAGCGTCAGGGCAGGCGGAATGGACATGCCGTTGCGGGTGTCGCGCAGTCGCGCGCCCGCGACCGGTACATCAACGGTTACCAAAAGGGTGTCGAAACCGGCCGCGGCGGCACGTTCCACCAACGCCATCGACCGGTCCCGGTCTTTCCACATGTAGAGCTGAAACCAGTTGCGACCGCGCGGATTCGCGGCCTTGACGTCCTCGATGGAGCAGGTGCCCAGCGTCGACAACGAGAAGGGGATGCCCGCCCTGGCCGCCGCGTGCGCGCCGGCGACCTCGCCTTCGGTGTGCATGAGCCGGGTGAACCCCGTCGGTGCGATGCCGAACGGCTGCGCCACCCGACCGCCGAGCACCTCCCAACCCGTGTTGACGTCGGCCACATTGCGCAGAATGGTCGGGTGAAACTCGATGTCGCGGAAAGCCTGACGTGCGCGCACCAGTGAGAGTTCCTCCTCAGCGGCACCGTCGGTGTAGTCGAACGCCGCCTTCGGGGTACACCGCTTGGCGATTCGGCGCAGGTCGTCGATTGTCAGTGCTGCCGCCAGCCGACGCTTCGTGCCGTTCAGCTCGGGCTTCTTCACCTGGATCAGCGGCGCCAGGTCACGCGGTCTCGGTATCCGGCGGTTCATCGCAGGCGGGCATCTGCTTCGCTGGCAATCGTCGTGGAAGTCATTTGAAACCCGAAGACTAGCTTGCGAAACTTGTCAACGAAATGGATGTGGGCAAATCGATGTCAACGGGCCGACCGGACCCATTCGACCTTCAGCGCTTCGTGGACGCGCAAGAACGGATTTACGACGCCGTCATCGCCGAATTGACTGCGGGTCGAAAAAGGAGCCACTGGTGTGGTTCGTATTCCCGCAACTGCGTGGCCTGGGCAATAGCCCGACCGCGGTCCGGTTCGGGATCTCGTCGCCCGACGAGGCCCGTGCATACCTGGCGCACGAGCTGCTCGGACCCCGGCTGCGGGAGTGCGCGAGGTTGGTATCTCGGATCGACGGCCGCTCGGTCGAGGACATCTTCGGCTGGCCCGATGACCTGAAGCTGCGGTCGTCGATGACGTTGTTCGCCCATGTGACCGACGACAACGCCGACTTCGTCGCGGTGCTGGAGAAGTACTACGGCGGCGAGCAGGACCCGGCGACGCTGGCGCGGCTGTCCTGACGATCAGCTCGCCGCGATGATCAGCCAGCCGTGCGGCTCGATCTCGGCATGCGTGATGACATCGTGCGGCGGCGCGCCTGACCCTGCGACGATGTGCCCGTCGCCGAGCCCGAATTCACTCAGCGACAGCGGCATCGGCTCGTCGTCGACGTTCAGGGCGACCAGCAGAGCGTCCGAGTCGCAGCGGGTCTGGTAGACGTACTGCGTATTGGCCAGCTTCACCGCGGACGTTCTGGCGAAGTGCAACCACGGATGTCGTCGGCGCAAACCGATGAGGTATTGATGAAGCCGAAAGATATCGTGGCCGTGTTCGTCGACTCCCATTAGGGGAGAGGTGAATTCGGGCCGGACGGCGTCGTCGCCGCCAACGCGTTCTTCCTTGACACCGCGGTAGGCCGACTCGTCTCCGGCGTACACGCTCGGGGTGCCGCCGACGGTGAGCAGGATGGCGAGCGCGTGTTCGAGGTGCCGCGTGTTCTCCAGCTTGCTGGCGATCCGAGTGACGTCGTGGTTGCCGACGAAGGTCATCGGGACGAAGACGTCGAGAAAGTCGTTGTGGCGCTGCAGTGCCCAGTCAAGCTCGTGGAAGTTGCCGTCGTTCAGGCTGCTCCAGATCGCCTTCCACAGCTCGTACTGGGTGACCGAGTCGAAGCCGGCACCGCGAACGTGCGCCGAGTAGTCGCCGTGGATGCACCTCGCCGACGAACCATGCGTCGCCGGACTCGCTGTCGCGAACCCGCGGCAGCACCTGCGCCCAGAACCGGTCCGGCACCGCGTAGGCGGCATCGAGGCGCCAGCCGTCGGCGCCGCGGTCGCAGCCAGTGCGTCATCACGTCGACGGTGTAGTCGACGACGTCGGGGTTGTCGTGGTTGAGCGTGACCAGCTCGCCGTGGCCCTCGAATGTCTCGAAATCGTTGCCGGTGCTGGCGGAACCACGAGATGTCGTGTCCGTGTCGACGGCATCGCGATAGCGGGGGAAGTCGGTCCCGACGTGGTTGAAGACGCCGTCGAGCAGAACCCGCAGACCGCGCCGGTGCGCTTCGCCGACCAATTCGTCGAAGTCGGCGTCGTCACCCAGACGTGGGTCGATGCGGTAGTGGTCGGTGGTGTCGTAGCCGTGCGTGCGCGAGGCGAATATCGGACCGAGCGCGATGCCCGACGCGCCGAGTTCGATGGCGTGGTCGAGCCATTCGACGATCCGGCGCAGCCGGTGTTCGTCGGCGGTCGGCGGCGGGTCGGCGGGAAATGCGCCGACGAAGCCCAGCGGGTAGACGTGCCACCAGATCGCGTGCTGCACCCAACCCGGTTCACTCATGGCCGGAACTTCGCCTCGTAGAGGGTCTTCATGGCATCCGCGAATTCGGGCGCGGGCCCGTCGACCGGGACGCCGGGGGCGACAGCGGTGATGGGTAGCGAGGCCACCGGCGACGGCGGGGCGCCCCACTCGGCGAGCCACTGGCTCAACTGCGCCGCTGGACGCGGCGTACACGATGCGGCCGAGGCCGACCCAGGCGTGCCCGGCGGCGCACATCGGGCAGTGCTCGCCGGAGGTGTAGACGGTCGCTTCAGCCCGCGCGGCCGGCGTCAGGTTGGCCACCGCCCACTGCGCGATCGCGAACTCGGGATGCCGGGTGGCGTCGCCGTCCTTGACTCGGTTGTGATCCTCGAACAACGTTCGGCCGTCCGCCGCGACCAGAATCGAGCCGAACGGTTCGTCGCCCGCCTCCAGGGCCGTGCGGGCGAGTTCGACGCAGCGGCCTAGGCGCTCGAGGTCGTCCTCGCTGATGGCCACAGGCGGTGAGTTTACGCAGCCGGTAGTCACGATGAGTTTGGGAAACCACCGTGGCCGAACCATCGGAGGTGATGGGGTGACCGAGCAGAAACGCGATGGGTCAAATTCTTCCAAGATCCCGGCCGCGAACGCTCGTAACGTATGGCACATGACTGGTCAAGACCCTGCCTCGGCTCGACACGCACCATGGCGGCCCACGACCCTTACGGACGCCGTGGTCCGATACCAGACCGGGGATCTCGATCACGGGATCGAGTTCTACACAAGCCAGCTCGGGTTCCGGCTCGAACAGCGCGCCGGACCGGTTGCGATCGTTTCGCGCGGGGCGCTGAATCTCCTGCTGAGCGGGCCGGAGAGCTCGGGATCAAGACCGATGGACGGCCAAACCCAGGAGCCCGGCGGGTGGAACCGGATCGTGCTCTACGTCGACGATCTCGAGGCGGAGGTCAACCGTCTGCGCAGCGCCGGCGCGACGTTCCGCGACGAGATCAAGGTCGGCCCCGGCGGCAAACAGGTCCAGATCTTCGACCCGGACGGCAATCCGATCGAGTTGCACGAAGCGCCGGCCTAACGGGTCAGTGATTCGGCGCGGCGACCTCGAGTCGACAGGCGCACGACGCCGCTATCGGCACGTCGGCGCGCGCCGATGCCAGCGCCAGCTGCTGGCCGATGATGCACCGCCTCGGCGGTGCGGCCCAGCCGCTGCAGGCACTCGTGGTAGCCGTGCAGGCTCCACACGTTGCCGGGGTGCTGGCACGGCCGGCTCAGCGTCGGGATCGAGGCCGAGGTCGGCGGCATACACCTGCGGCGGCCTCCTCGACGCGGCCCTGCTCCAGCAGCAGCGCGCCGTAGGCGTGCCGGGTCGGCTGCATCCAGCCCCACGGTTCGTCGTAGGGCAGCGCGTCGTCGAGCTCGATCGCACGCCGCAGATGGGCGAACGCATCGTCGAACTGCGCCTTCGCGGTAGGCGATTTCGCCGTCGAGCATCGCGGCGGCGATCGCCAGAATGTCACGGCTGGTGTTGTTGAACAGATAGCGGGATTCCGGGATGCCGTGCATAGGCCGCGGCGAACGCCTCACGTTCGGCGTGCGCCTGCGGCAGTTGACCCTTGGCTGCGTGCGCGACACCGCGCCCGTAGTGGATGGTCGCGGCGGTGGTGCAATACAGGTCGACGTCGTCGGGAACCGGCTCGGCGATCAGGTCGTCCCATCGGCCGAACCGAACCAGCACGTGAATTCGCAACGGCACGAAGGCTTCCAGCCAGTCCGCCATCGGCGGCGACTCGATCGACAGCAGTTCGGGAGTCAGCTGTTCGGCGAGTTCGTCGGCGGCCTGCAGCGCGATCGCGAACTGGCCTTCGAACATCGCCGAGTACACGACGAAGTGCAGATCGTGCGCGCGGTAGAGCGAGTAGAAGTTCAGCGGACCCTCGCGCTCGACGAAGCGCCGATCGGCTTGCACCGCAGTCAGGTTCGATACGACCGAGTTTCGGTAATCACCGCACAGCACGTCGATATGGCTGGCCATGTGCTGGAGGTGACCCGGCGTCGGGCACCAGGCCGCGCAGCAGGTCGGCCGCGGACAGTGCGTCCTGCGGGGTGGCCGACATCTCCATGGTGTGCAGGTACAGGTGCAGGACGCCGGGATGTGTGCGACCGGCCGGCGTGGCAAGCGCGTCCTCGAGAATGCGCTTGGCCTCCACTACCCGCGATCCTGGGGCCGGCTTCCCCGGTCCTGGTATCCCACAACGCCCACGCAGTGACGTTGACCAGCGCGTCGGCGGCCAGCGCCTGCACGTCGATGTCGTCGGGATAGACGTCGGCGAGCTTCGCCATCGCGTCGGCGTAGCCGGCGTGGCCGGCCTGCAATGCGTCGGTGTCGTCTGGGTCGTCGGTGGGGAAGCGGGCGTGCAGCGCGTCGATCAGGCCACGTTCGATCGCCGAGGCCCGGCCGCTACGCGGCCAGCTCGAGTTCCATCCGGGCGCGGGCCAGCGATGCCGCCAGGTCGACCGGGTCGAACGCCTCCCAGGCCTTGTTGTAGTTGGGGCCGACGGAGTAGGCGATCCCCCAGCGCGCGACGGCCAGATCCGGGTCGAGATCGAGGGCACGCTCGAAGCACCTGATCGCCTCGTCGTGGTTGAACGCATACGCCCACACGAGCCCACGGTCGAACCAGATCTGCGCCTGCGGTGACGGCGTGTCAATCGGCCGGTGATAGGAGCCGAGGTCGTAGTACGGCTCGGTCTCGCCCAGCGAAACACTCATAGAGGGCACGATAATTCACTTCGGGTGCCGTTGCGAGGACTGCGAGCAGACACCCCGCCTCAAAGGGTGTGCAGCACGGCGGTCGCCACGGCCAGTGCAATGCCGATCACGGCCGGGACCATCTCCGCGACGCGATCGGACGCACGCACGTGGAAGGCGACGGCTCCGATGGACAGCAAGGTCAGTCCGATCGCCGCGGCGATTCCGATCGGCGACCACAGCAGGCCGACCAGCACCCCGGCCACACCGGCGAGTTCCAGCGCGCCGATCAGCCGCCACTGCGTCGGCGGCACCCCCAAGTGATCGCGGATCTGGAGGGATTTGGCGACGCCGAGCAATTTGATGCTCGCGGAGAACGTGAAGAGGGCTGCGAGTAGCAGCGTCACAATTACGGCGGCGGTGTCCACCATCGAAAGATTACGGCCCGCGGTTTGACTGGACGGAACTTCACCCGCGTGCGCCTCGTTGACCGCGGGTGCCCTCAGTTGTGTCAACACTGCCGCCGGTCGGTGATCAAGCCGAACATCTGATTTCGCTCGGCGTCCACCACACCGCGCGCCTCTCCGCGAAATGGTTGCGCGAGACCACGAGTCGGTCGGGTGCGGAAGGGCTGCTCGTCATCCGTCAGGACCTCGCACCGGCTTCGGTTCTGGCCACTGCGATAACCGTGAACGGCCGGCACGGCTTCGTGGTGTCGGATATGTCCGACGTCGACGAGTTCACCCCCATCTCGTCAATCGAAGTGCCCGCCGCGCCGATCTATCTGCTGCGCGATCTCGACCGCGGCGACGAAATGGCGAACTGGAGCCCCGCCGAGGCCCTGCCCTCCTTCGGACGCACGGGCCGCACACCGCTCACTTTGACCGAGGGCCTGCACTGGCTACTGCAACAGCCCGAGGTGCTGGAGCGCGAACACTGCTTCATGACGATCGGGTCCAGGCGCCGCAAGGCCGACGGCACGCTGGACGCCCGAACGCCGGCGCTGTGGATCAGCAATGGCACCGGGCGCGATGGTCCGACCAGGCGCAACGCGCCGAAGGTCGGCTGGTGCTGGGCCGGAAACCGGCACACCTGGCTGGGGTTCGCGTCGGCCGGTGGCCGGGATTCGACACCAGAGTAGAAACATGTTCTAGTTCAGGGGTGCTGGAGTTCATCCACATTGGGGACGTCACATCCCAAGAGGTCGAACGGATGCGCGCCGTCTATCAGCCGCTCACCGAGTCCGTCCGCGAACTGGTCGACGCGACGATCCGTACCGAGGTCGACGCCGACGAGGTGGCCGCAATCAAGGCCGAGATCGACGCGGCGACCGCACGGCTGCGAGCAAAGCAGATCGACGGCGCATTCGGGGTGCGCTACACCACCGGCGGGGACCGGATGGCGTGGGGCAACCCGGTCATCGGAGTCCGCAACCCGATCGCCCCGCCGCTGGTGATCGAGCGCGACGCGTCAGGGGCGGCGTTCACCGACTTCGTTCTCGAAGCGCCCTACGAAGGTCCGCCCGGTCACGTACACGGGGGAATATCGGCGCTGGTGCTCGATCACGTCCTCGGTGAGGCGGCGAGCGATGGGGAGACGCCTCGTTTCACCGGCACCATCACCATGCGCTACCTGCGCACCACGCGGCTGGGCCGGCTGCACGCCGAGGCCCGCATCGACCGCACCGAGGGCGTGAAGACCTACGTCGTCGGCCACCTCGCCGACGAGGACGGCATCACCGTCGAAGCCGAGGGTGTCTTCATCAAGCCCAAGTGGGCCCGCAACTGACCTCTACTGCCGCGCCATCGCCAGGTTGAACCGTTCCTCCGGCGTGATCAGGTGGTCGTGGCTGTCGTCGCCGATATCGAGCTGAACCCACTCGATCTCACCGGTGAAGCGGTTGCCGGTCGGTCCGTAGTCGGGTGACGCCGGCGAGCCGGTGTCGCGAACCCACATCGCAGGCTTCGTCGGCGGAGTACCCCATCGGAATGGTCTGCTCGACCCGGCCGGTGCCGACGGCCTTTCCGTCGTAGAACAACGTGACATCGCCGCCCTTGGCCAGGCCGCCGCCGTCGTATTTGAACTCCATCCGTACCTGATGCTTACCCGCGGGAATGGGTTTCTTGGCGCTGATGATGTAGTGCTCGATGCCGAAGAAGTTGAAGCAGTACTTCAGCTTTCCCTCATGCGCGTACAGCGACCATCCGCCAACGCTGCCGCCCTGGGTGATGATTACGCCGTTGGCGCCGGTCTCCGGCACGACCAGGTTGGCCGTCACCGAATGGGACTTGTTCTTGAGCGTGAGCACGCACCACTCGCTGACCCGCATACCCGGGAAGAGCAACTGCGTGTTGCCGCGGATCAGCTGCGGACGCCCGGCGATGTCGGGATTGATCCGCTCGAAGCCGCGGTCATCGAGCGGGACCACGTTGTACTTGACCGCCTCGATGAGCCAAAGGCGTTGCAACTCAGCAAGTTTCTGCAGGGTTGTTCGAGGCCAGATCATGCGACTGAGTCCAGTCGTCGGGGCCGTAGAGCTCCCACACGTCGTCGTCGAACGGTGGTGGGGTGTCGGCCTTCCACGGGGTGCGGTGCTTGGTGACCGCCGTCCAACCCTGGTAGTAGATGCCGCGGTTGCCCATCATCTCGAAGTACTGCACCTCGTGGGTTTCCGGCGCTTGGGCATCACGCAGCGTGCCCAACATGCTCACGCCCTCCAGCGGCGCCTGCGCGATCCCGTTCACCGACGTCGGTGCGGGCAATTCCCGCGGCTTCCAGAATCGTCGGCGCCACGTCGATCACATGGTGGAACTGGTTGCGTGTCTTGCCCTTGTCCGTCACGCCCGCTCGGCCAGTGCACGATCGTGCCGTTGCGGGTGCCGCCCCAGTGCGACGCCACCTGCTTGGTCCACTGGTATGGCGCGCACAGACCATGAGCCCAGCCGACGGCGTAGTGGTTGTAGGCGTCCGGCGTGCCGAAGTCGTCGATCTTGGACAGCAGGAACTCGGTGGTCTCGATGCCAGGCATGCCATTGAGCGTCGTCATCTCGTTGAAGCAACCGTTGAGCGTGCCCTCCGCCGATGCGCCGTTGTCGCCGATGATGTAGTAGACCAGCGTGTTGTCCAGGATGCCGAGATCATCGATGGCATCGACGAGCCGGCCGACCTCGTGGTCGGTCTGCTCCAGGAAACCGGCGTAGATCTCCATCTGACGCGACAGCACGGGGCTGCAGTTCGGCCGGCATGTCATCCCAGGCCGGAATCTCGTCGTGCCGCTTGGTCAGTTCCGCATCCTTCGGCACTACGCCCAGCTTCTTCTGCTGCTTCAGCGTCCGCTCGCGAAGCGCGTCCCAGCCGTCGTCGAACTTGCCCTTGTACTTGTCGGACCACTCCTTGGGGACCTGGTGTGGCGCGTGGGTGGCACCGGGGGCGAAGTACACGAAGAACGGCTTGTCCGGCATCAGCGCCTTCTGCTGGCGCACCCAGGTGATCGCGCGGTCGGCGAGATCCTCGGTGAGGGTATAGCCCTCCTCCGGTGACTTCGGCGGCTCGACCGCGGTGGTGCCCTCGTAGAGCCCTGGATAGTACTGGTTGGCCTCGCCGCCGATGAACCCGTAGAAGTGCTCGAAACCGGACCCAGTCGGCCACTGGTGGAACGGGCCCGCGGGAGTGACCTCCCACGCCGGAACCTCGTGGCACTTGCCGAACTGAGCCGTCGAGTATCCGTTGAGCCTCAACGTTTCGGCGATCGGCGCCTTCTCCTTCGGCCGAATGCTGTTGTTGCCCGGAGCCGACGTCGCCATCTCGGTGATCGCGCCCATCCCGACGGAGTGGTGGTTACGTCCGGTCAGCAGCGCCTGCCGGGTTGGCGAACACAGGGCCGTCGTGTGAAACCGGTTGAGCTTCAGACCATTTCCCGCGAGTCGCTCCGCAACCGGTGTGTTGCAAGGCCCTCCGAACGCCGACGATGCGCCGAAGCCCACGTCGTCGATCAACACGATCAGCACATTGGGCGCCCCTCGGGCGGTCGCAGCTCCTTGATCGGCGGGTACTTGGTGTTGGGATCTTTCGCGTCGTAGGTGGTGAGCCCGACGTGTTTCGCGTCCGGAATGGGCAGCTGCTCACGCGCCAACGACGCTGGGGCGGCCGGCACGGAGCCGCGCTCGCCTTCGGCTGCGCAGCTTTAGCTGCCTTCTTGGCTGCTTTCTTGCGCGGGCTTCGCCATGGTCGATGCTCCTTGGAGTTGATTGAGGATGCGGATTCACTGCCGTGCCATGGCAACTCGCGCTTGCGACTCCTTCACTTCGTCCTCGTCTTGATCCGGCTTTCCGGGCACGTCGACAGTCACCTTGGTGATCGTGCCGGTGAACGGGAAGGGCGACGCGTACATCACCGAGACGGAAGAACCCGGGTTTCTGCCGACGGCGAAGCCGCTGCCCAGGCCCAATGCCAGCGGCACAGTCACCGGGAAATCCGCCTGGCCGACTACGTCGTCGTCGACCAAGAGCTTCGCGTGCCCGGTGTCCCCTTGCCGTTCTTGAGGTCTGGGGCGCCGGTCGGCTCGAATTCGTAGCGCAGCGCGTGCTTTCCGGGTGGCACCGGTTGATCGGACGACACCCGCAGTTCCTCCGCGCCGACATAGTTGTGCACGTAGTGCAACTTTCCGTCCTGCACGAACAGGACGTAGCCACCGACATTGCTGCCGTGGCAGGCCAATACACCTTCGTCGCCGGCCTTCAGCTCCGCGTCGACGGTGATGGTGTGCGCACGGTTGAGGACCTTGGCGGCGACGTTCTCCGGCACCGCCTGGGTGCGGGGGAAGTACACGTAGGTAGTCCCGCTCGGCGGCGATCTGCGGACGTTCATCGGCGAAGCGCATCGTGCCGCGGCTGTCGAGCGGAAGCACGTTGTACTTGCCGGCCTCCGTGTACCACAGCGCGATCATCTCGATGAGCTTCGCGCGCTCCTGCTCGGCGAGGTTCTCCGTCTCGGCCGGGTCGACCTCGACGTGGTACAGCTCCCAGCCGGTTGCGTCCAGCTCACGCAGCTTGTCCTCGGTGAGCTCCAGCATGCCGAAACTCACCCCCGCCTCGGCGAACGATGTCCCCGGGAACGGGCACACCGCGCGCCAGCCGTCGTGGTAGACCGAGCGGTGGGCGAACATCTCGAAGTACTGGGTGTGGTGGTTGGTCGGCGCCTTGCCGTCGTCGAACGAGTGCGCGAAGCTCACACCTTCGATCGGGGATTGTGCGACGCCGCGGATCTCGGTCGGCGCCTCAATGTCCAGAGACTCCAGCACCGTCGGCACCATGTCGATCGCGTGGGCGTACTGGTCCCGAATCTCGCCCTTGGCCTTGATGCCCTTGGGCCAGTGCACCAGGAAGGGGTCGGAGACGCCACCGCGATACGTCTCGCGCTTCCATCGCCGGAACGGGGTGTTGCCGGCGAAGGTCCACCCCCACGGGTAGTGGTTGAAGTACTTCGGCCCGCCGAGGTCGTCCAGCGCGGCGAGGTTCTGCTGCAGGTCGTCGGGCACGTTGTTGAAGAACTTGTTCTCGTTGACCGAGCCGTGTGGCCCGCCCTCGGCGCTCGCACCGTTGTCCGAGATGACCATGATCAGCGTGTTGTCCAATTGGCCGGTCGCCTCGAGGAAATCGAGCAGGCGCCCGATCTGGTGGTCGGTGTGGGTCGAAGAATCCGGCGAACACCTCCATCATGCGGGCGTAGAGCCGGCGCTCGTCATCGGAGAGCTCGTCCCACTGCTGCACATCGGGGTCGTGCCGCGACAGCACGGCATCCTTGGCGACGATGCCCAGTTCCTTCTGCCGTGCGAACACCTTTTCGCGGTAGGCGTCCCATCCGTCGTCGAACTTTCCCTTGTACTTGTCGGCCCATTCCTTGGGTACCTGGTGGGGCGCGTGATTGGCACCCGTCGCGAAGTAGAGGAAGAACGGCTTTTCGGGCGCGACCTGTTTGAGATCGGCGATGAACTCGATGGCCTTATCGGCCAGATCGACGGTGAGGTGGTAGCCCTCCTCGGGTGTACTCGGAGGCTCTACCTGATGGTTGTCGAAGACCAGGTCGGGGTAGTACTGATGCGTGTCGCCGCCGAGGAAGCCGTAGTAGCGATCGAAGCCGCGACCAAGCGGCCAGCGGTCGTAGGGCCCCGCTGCACTGATCTGTTCCGCAGGCGTCAGATGCCATTTACCGACGCAGAAGGTGGCATAGCCGTGGGGGAGCAGCATCTCGGACAGGAAACCGTTCTCGAACGGAATCGCGCCGTTGGCGCCCGGGTAGCCGGTTGAACCTTCGGTGATGCACGCCATGCCGTTGGAGTGGTGGTTTCGACCGTTCAGCATGCACGAACGCGACGGCGAGCACAGCGCAGTGGTGTGCATGTTCGTGTAGCGAAGCCCGTTCTCTGCCAGCCGGTCGAGGTTAGGCGTGTTGATCGGCGACCCATAGCAACCGAACTGCCCATAGCCGGTGTCGTCGAGGACGATGTAGAGCACATTCGGCGCGTCCGGCGTGGAGCGGACCGGTTCAGGCCATGCCGGATCCGATTCGCTGACGGTGCGACCCATCCGGCCGGTGAAGGTGGTGCCTGGCTTGTACTCTTTCAGACTCATCTCATGCTTCCTTGCTGCTGAAGGACGGACTGGGTCGAAGCGCCCACAGCTTACGTCGCCGCCAACGGCTGGGGAGTCGTTCAGATAACCAAATACGGGGTCTGTCAACGGAAAACGGCGGTCCGGTCAGGGCTGTGCCGCATCCGGGACATTGACGGCGATACCGGCCAGGCTGCGGGTGATCGTGCCGACTTCTGCCACAAGGACGCGTGCGGCGCCGTCGTCAGAAACGATGTGCGTCGCGGCGTCCCGCAACTGCTGATCTGCCGCGGCCAACTGCACGGTGTCGATGCTCCACGGTGTGGCGGGAGTCGGTGGATCGCCGCGCAGCGCTTCGACGTAGTCGTCGACGGCCAGCACGAACTCGCGGCTCAGTGCCGCGGACGGATGCGGCGGCAGGCTGCGTTCAAGCGCCGTACACGAGCTGGTGACGGCGTTCAACGCAGCGCGAAACGACCTCAGCCATCGTCGCAACTCCCGCGACTCCACGCGAGTGGCCCCTGCGGCGGCTTCGAACGCCCCTCGGGCCCGAACAGCTCGCTGCCATGCTGCCGACAGCGCATCAGCCGGGTGGTCAAGATCATGCACAAACGCTTTGATGACCGTTGCGGCATAGTCGATTTCAGTCTTCAGAAGCTCGCCGGCACGCTGTCGCAACCGGATCAGCGCGTCATCGGGAACCACCACGTGGGCGAGGACCGCAAGAGCACCACCGATCACCGTCGCGAACAGCAGATCACTCATCGACGATGACGCATCGGTGATGTCGAGAAGAAGTACGATCGTCGCCGCGAAGCTAGCCGTCACCGCGATGTAGCCGAACATCGATGCCGCATATGTGATTCCCAGAAAGACCACGGCCAGGACGGCGGCTGCCAAACCCGTTGGCTGCCAGAGCAGGGTCAGCGACGAGGCGACGACGACTCCGGCGCACATCCCCGCGACTCGACCGACGCAACGGGTGTAGGTGTGAGCCGTCTCCGGCCGCATCACGAGCAGGACGGTCAACGGAACCCAGTAACCCTGCGGCACTTCGGCGAAACGTGCGAGGGCGGTTCCGGCCGCGGCCGCGCAGGAAAGCCGGACAGCGTGGCGCAGTATCGGCGAAGTCAGGGTTAGTTGCCCGTAGGCGACGTCAAACGCCGCTTTCAGTGCGCCGATCCAGTCGGTAAGATGGCGTCGACCGAAGCGGAGTGCCTCGGCCCGGTACAGTTGTCGCGAAAGACGCTGTGCCACTGCGGAATCTGTGACCGTGACCGCGGCGACCGCGGCATCCAAACGCTGCAGCGCGAATTCCGCATCGCGCCACGCAGTGCGGCTCTGAGAAGCAATCGCTGAAAGCACGTCCGCGGCTGCGGTGAGTACCTCGCTGATCATGCCCTGCCCCGCCCTGCCGCGAACCGCCGTCAACGTCGCGGCGATCTGCTCCGGCAGTCCGTGCCAGTCCCGGTATGCGGGCGTGCTGCGGCCGTACTGAGTGTCAGCCTTGTTGAACGCTTCCTTCAGCTCCAACAGCTGTCCGGAGTCGACCTGTGCATCGGGATCGGCGGCAAGGCTCCGCGCGTCGACGCTCAGCGACTCGTACGCCTTCGTCAGGGCTTCGCGGTCAAGCCGCCAGCGGCGCGGTGGCCACACCGCAATCAGTGCCGCTTGTGTCAGACCGGCGAAAACGGCGAACAGGGCAGACACCGCGGCGGCCAAGGCCGAGTGCGGGTGCTGGACGACCAGCAGAACAGCGGCTGCAGCCGCAATGATTCCGGCAGGGGCGCCGACCGCCCATTGCATGCCCGCGAAGAAGCACCACAGCGCAACCACAACCACGAACACCGCACCGTATGGCGCTGTGAGTCCCCCCGCGAAAACTGCCGCACCGAGTTCCACCGAAACGGCGAGGACGATCGGTATTCGGCCAATCGGGCTCTGTTGCAGCGCGACGGCACCTGCGATCGCCCCTGCGGCCGCGGTCGAGGTCGCCGCACCGGCCGGACCCCAATACAGCGCAACCGCGGCCAGCAGCAGAACGCCAGCCAGGCTGCGGGCGACCGCGCCGTTGTCCGGCAGGTTCAGTCGCAGTCCCAGGCCCGTGGTCACCTGATCATTCTCACCCGGCCAGGTCGTATCCGGGTCAAGCTGGCGCGTCTATCCGATCGGCCATTAGGCCCGGTTGAAAATCCAACGGCCTGACCGCGACGGATGGCGCAACGCACAATTCGGATTCATCGGAAAGCCATGGCAATCGCGGAGGAAGAAAGCGGAATAAGCGCGTCGGCTAGGTTCGGGTCGTGGAAAAAGTCATCCTCACTCTGAGGGGAGCCGAGGCCGACGATGCCTGGTGTGCCAGGCTGCGGGCTCAGGTCGCCGCCGACCTACTCGACATCGGCCTGCCGGGCCTGGCGATCAATGTCCGCGACGGCGAGGTACGCGACTCGCTGATGACATTGACGACCATGGACCCACCGGTGGCAGCCCTTGTCAGCGTCTGGACGCAACAGTCCTACGGCGACCAGGTGCAGGCCGTGACCACGCTGCTCGAGAAGGAGTGCGCCGACGTCGCGGCGTACCTCGTCACCGAGTCCGTACCGCTGCCGCCGCCGCAGACCGTGCCCGGTCAGCGCACGGCGGGCCTGGCCAACGTCGCGCTGCTTCGACGGCCCGCCGATCTCGACGAGGCGACCTGGTCGTCGCGCTGGCACATCGACCACACACCGGTGGCGATCGAAACCCAGGCGACATTCGGCTATACACAGAATGCGGTGGTGCGGGCATTGTCCCCGGGCGCGCCGACCATCTCGGCGATCGTCGAGGAACTCTTCCCGGCAGAGGCCATTTCCGACCTGCTCGCGTTCTTCGGCGCCACCGACGACGACGACCTGCGGCAACCGGATGGAGCGGATGGTGGCCAGCACCGCGGCGTTCGGGGCCAACGAGAACATCGACACGGTGCCCACCAGTCGCTACGTCTACCGGAGCCCGTTCGGCGAGGGAAGGGTGAAGGTGGCGCGATGACCACGCTCGACGAAGCGGTCGCGCTGGCGCGCGGCGAAAGCGGCCTGGCGGTGGTATCGACTCTGCGGGCCGATAACACCATCCAGTCGTCTCTGGTCAACGCCGGCGTGCTGGCGCATCCCGAAAGCGGCAAGCCCGTCCTGGCGTTCGTCACCTACGGCAAGGTCAAACTCGCGAACCTGCGGGTCCGTCCGCAGCTTGCAGCGACGTTCCGCAATGGTTGGCAGTGGGCGACCGTGGAGGGAAACGCCGAACTCGCCGGACCCGATGACCCGCAGCCGTGGCTCACCGACGGCGACCAACTACGACTGCTGCTGCGCGAGGTGTTCACCGCGGCAGGCGGCACCCACGACGACTGGGATGAGTACGACCGTACGATGGCCGAACAACGCCGCACGGCGGTGCTCGTCGCACCCACCCGGGTGTACAGCAACGGTTGATGTTTACGCTGCTGCAGTGACCCTCCAGACCAGCGACGACAACCGGGTGCGCACGCTCACCCTGGACCGGCCCGAAGTGCTCAACGCCTTCGACGAAGCGCTCTACGAGGCGACAGCGGCGGCGATCCGGGCGGCGGCCGCGGATCCCGACGTGGCCGTCGTAATGCTGACCGGCAACGGAAGGGCATTCAGCGCCGGCAATGACCTCAACGAGATGCAGGGCCGCATCAGCGATCCGGCACTGGCCGACAAGGGCAGCCACTTCACCGCCATGATCGAGGCACTGACCGACTTCCCGAAGCCGCTGATCTGCGCGGTCAACGGACTGGGCGTCGGCGTCGGCGCAACCATTCTCGGCTATGCAGACCTGGTCTTCATGTCGTCGCAGGCGCGGCTGAAGTGCCCGTTCACCAGCCTCGGCGTCGCACCCGAGGCGGCGTCGTCCTATCTGCTGCCGCAGTTGATCGGCAGACAGAACGCGGCGTGGCTATTGATGTCGTCGGAGTGGGTCACGGCCGAAGAGGCGCTGCGCATGGGACTTGCGTGGAAGGTCTGCGAGCCCGACGATCTGTTGCCCGAAGCACGCCGACACGCCGAAATCCTTGCCGCTCGACCAATCCCGAGCCTGATGGCGGTTAAGCAGACCATCGCAGAGCCCGCCAGGCCCGGCATCGTGGCCGCCACAGCACGCGAAAACGCCCACTTCGCCGAGTTGATGGGTGCCGCCGCCAACGCCGACGCGCTTGCCGCGTTCACCGACAAGCGCCGGGACGGTAGCTCCTAGCGTGATCTTGCGCGCGACGGAGTGTCGTCGTTGGCATGGTGTGCTTCGATGATCGCCCGCACGGTGCGCTTGCACCGTCCGCAATCGGAGCCCGCCCCGCAGGCGGCGGCGACTTCCTTCGACGTCGAGGCGCCGTTGGCAATTGCCTCGCTCACCACGTGGCTGGTGACTCCGATGCATAGGCAGACAAACATCAGTGACCCATCAGTTCTTGTCGTCGATGCTCATGAGATGGGCGAACTTGCCGACAAACTGCGTGGGATAAGCGCCGAGCCCCGCTTTTGACATCCATTCCGCGGCGGCGTCGGGGTGAGCGATCCACTGACGGGCGTTGATCTCGTTGTCGATTTCTTGCAGGATCATCACTTCTCGCCCGTCGTCGAGTGCGCGATACACCCAGATCTTGCGGACGCCTCCACGCCGGAACCGGTCAAGGCCGTCATGCACCTTGGCCATCAGCGCCGACACGTCGTCGACGGAGGACATGACGCCGACCACGATCCGGCCGACGTGGTCCTCCGGCGACGGTTCGTAGAGGTCGATTTTCTCGACCACCTCACCGCCGAAAACGGGCGGAATATCGTCGGCGCCGGAAATATCAAACCACTCGAATATCGCCGGCGAGCGCAGCACATCACGCATTGATCGCACGTGGCGAATACCGATCGTCACCAAGACGCGCCGCGGTTCCCATATCGAGGTGTACAGCACGACGTGGTGGGCGCCAATGGACGCCAAAGGTTCCCGATGCTTCTTTAACCAATTCCACATTCGGTCGATATCGTCGACACGAAAATCGCACGCGAGAATCAATGAGTGCAAATCGTAATCACTCATCGTTTTCCCTCGTTCCCACGCGCTGGCGATTATGTTAGCCCAGTCTAACCTTAGTTACCGTAGCCAGTCCAGTGAGGTCAGGCCCGTGTGGGGGGTCGAAGCGAAGTTCGTTGCCGCAACGGGTGAACCACGCCACGCACACTGCGGAAGTGGGTACTTTGACGCAGCGCCTGCACTAGATTGGGCACAGTCACGACAGCCCGACAGACCTGACCACCAGATGGCGCCAAGGAGCAAGCATGCAAGGCGATCCCGACGTTCTGAAATTGCTCAACGAACAGTTGACGAGCGAACTCACGGCCATCAACCAGTATTTCCTGCACGCCAAGATGCAGGAGAACTGGGGATTTACCGAATTGGCTTCCAAAACGCGTGCCGAGTCCTTCGACGAAATGCGGCATGCCGAAGAGATCACCGACCGCATATTGCTGCTCGACGGACTGCCGAATTACCAGCGGTTGTTCTCCTTACGAGTAGGCCAGACCATTCGAGAGCAATTCGAAGCCGACCTGGCAATCGAATACGAAGTGATGGCCAGGTTGAAGCCCGGCATCATCATGTGCCGCGGGAAGGAAGACGCGACGACCGCGAACCTCTTCGAGAAGATCCTGGCCGACGAGGAAGGCCACATCGACTACCTCGAGACCCAGCTCGAGCTGATGGGCAAGCTCGGAGACGAGCTCTACCTGGCTCAGTGCGTGTCGAGACCGCCAACTAATACCTCCGGCTAATCGCGAGCGACCGTTTCTGCACCTAGACACGCCGCGCCGGCATTTCGCGGTCGCTCGCGCGGTACTACGATTCCGGCATGAGCCGAATCGGACCTTTCGCTGACGACGACGCCGCCGCCTGGGTGGCGAAATCCCCCGATATCGGGGTTGCGATGGCCGGTTTCACTAGAGCGGTCTACAACAAGAACCGGCTGCCGATGCGGGTCCGCGAGTTGGCTCGGATGGTCATTGCACTGGACAACGAATGCGTGGTGTGCCAGAACACCCGCGACTCGGAGGGCATCGCGGCGGGCGTCGACGAGGACCTCTATGACCACGCGGCCGAATGGCGGACGTGGCCCGGCTACAGCCGGCAGGAGCGCATCGCCGCGGAGTTCGCGGAACGCTTCGCCAGCGACCACACCGGCCTGCGCGACGACGAGGACTTCTGGGAACGCGCAAGCGAGCATTTCAGCGACGAACTGCTGACGGACCTCGCACTGTCGTGCGCGATGTGGTTGGGCATGGGTCGGATGCTGCGGACGCTGGACATCGGCCAAACCTGCAAGATCACGCTGTAAGTCTTTCGGCCACAGCGCAGAATGGCTGCTGTGACATCGCGGGCAGCCAAACCCCTCGCAGCAGCGGCCATCGCCCAACTGGAATCCGACGGGGTCGCCACACTCATCGGTACCGTCGTCAACCCGGCCGGGCTGACGCACGCCAAGACCATTCCGCTGCGGAAAATCGGCGCGTTCGCCGATCCCGGCCTGGGCGCCAGTCCGGTCTGGCATGTCTTCGCCATCGACCAGACCGGGATTGTGTTCGGCGAGGCCACCGGCGTGGTCGGCGACCAGCGAATCCGCATCGATCTCGGTGCACTACGCATCCTTGGCGACGGGTTGGCCTGGGCGCCAGGGGCTTTCTTCGATCAAGACGGCGAGCCGGATCCCTACTGCAGTCGCGGAGCGCTGGACCGTATCGAACGCAGGCTCGCCGATGCCGGAATCGACGCGCTCGTCGGCCATGAGATGGAGTTCCTGCTCGTCGGGCCCGACGGTGGTCGGCTGCCCGCGCACCTGTGGGCCCAGTATGGCCTGGCCGGAGTACTCGAGTTCGAGGGCTTCGTGCGAGACGTCACCAACGCAGCGACGAGTTCGGGCGTGTCCATCGAGCAGTTCCACCCCGAGTACGGGCTGAACCAGTTCGAGATATCGCTGACCCCGCAGTCCCCGATCGCCGCAGCGGATCAACTCCTGCTGATGAGGATCATCGTGGGCAGGGTCGCCCGACAGTACGGCCTACGGGTCAGCCTGTCCCCGGTACCGTTCGCCGGAAGCGTGGGGTCCGGTGCACACCAACACTTTTCGCTGCAAAAGGGTGACAAGCCGCTGTTCTCCGACGGAAACGGGGTACGGGGGATGACGCCGGAGGGGGAGTCGGCGATAGCCGGTCTGGTGGCCGGTCTGCCGGAAGCCGAAGGGGTGCTGTGCGGCTCCATCCTGTCCGGTCTGCGCATGCAGCCAGGACACTGGTCCGGTGCATACGTCTGCTGGGGCACCGAAAACCGCGAGGCCGCAGTGCGATTCCTCATCGGTGGTCGCAGCAATCCGCACGGCGCAAACGTCGAGGTGAAGGTCGTCGACCCCTCGGCGAACCCCTACTTCGCGACGGCGACGATCCTCGGACTCGCACTCGACGGCATCGAGCAGAACCTGACGCTTCCGCCGGAAACCACGGTCGACCCGTCCTCGCTCACCGACAAGCAGCGGGCAGATGCCGGCATAGCTCTGCTGCCGACGAGTCAGGCCCAGGCCCTCGACGCCCTCGACGGATCGGCCCGGATACGAGGCATTCTGGGCGATCCGGCCGTCGACGCGATTGTGGCCGTGCGCCGCTACGAGCAGGAGAACTATGCCGACCTCAACGATGAGGAGCTCGCCGACAAGTTCCGCATGGCCTGGAGCGTGTGAGCTGTCCGCGTTGGACGATCACGTCGACACTGTGCCGCTGATCGACCACCACGTGCACGGCTGCTGGCTGCAGTCCGGTGACCGGGCGCGCTTCGAGAACGGTCTCAACGAGGCCAACACCGAGCCGGTGAACTTCGATTCGTCGTTCGACACCCAACTCGGCTTCGCGGTGCGCGCGCACTGCGCACCGGTGCTCGACCTGCCGACCCACGTCGACGCGGACACGTACTGGGATCGGCGCTGCGAACTCGGTGAGCAAGAGTTGGCCCGCCGGTTTCTGTCGGCCGCAGGAGTGACCGATTGGTTGGTGGACACCGGATTCGCGAGCGGCGTAGCCGATCTCACCGAGATGGCCGAGGTCTCCGGCGGCCGCACCCACGAGATCGTCCGACTCGAATCGGCGGCCGAGGAGGCCGCGGCGGCATCGGGCGACTACGCGGCAGCGTTCGCGCAGATCCTCGCCGAGCGGGCGGCAACCGCCGTGGCCACCAAGTCGATCCTGGCCTACCGCGGCGGATTCCAGGGGGACCTGTCCGAGCCCGGCGCCGCCGAAGTGGCCGACGCCGCGGCGCGCTGGCGCGATGCCGGCGGCCGGCGATGCACCGACCGGGTGCTGCTGCGCTTCGGTCTGCATCAGGCGTTGCGGCTGGGCAAACCGCTGCAGTTCCACGTGGGGTTCGGTGACCGCGACTGCGACCTACACACCACCAACCCGATGTATCTGTTGGACTTTCTTCGGTCCTCTGGCGACACGCCCGTGATGTTGCTGCACTGCTACCCGTATGAGCGGGAAGCGGGCTATCTGGCGCAGGCGTTCAACAACGTCTACCTCGACGGCGGCCTCGCCATCAACTATCTGGGTGCGCGGTCGCGGGCTTTCATCGGAAGGCTGCTCGAGATGGCACCGTTCCGGAAGATCCTGTACTCGTCGGACGGGTTCGGCCCGGCAGAGTTACATTTCCTAGGGACGAGGTTGTGGCGCAACGGGATCCGTGAAGTGCTGCAAAGTTTCGTCGAGGCCGGAGAGTGGAGCGAGGCGGACGCCATCCGAGTCGCCGACCTGATCGCACACGACAACGCCCGCCGCGTGTACGAACTCGGGTGATTACGCGTTCGCCAATTCGCCCGGAGTGGACTCCGATGAACTAGTGGTCCGTCTCAGTTTTGGTTGACTACTTGTTGGAGTTTGGTGCGTGCGCGTCGAACTTTGGCCAGGATCGATTCGGCGGTGGCCGTCCAGACGTAGGGCTTGGGATCGGCGTTGTGGGCGTTGAGGTATGACTCGATGCTGGCGATCAACTCGGGCACGCTGGCGAAGATTCCGCGGCGTAGGTTCTTGTCGGTCAGGTCACGGAACCAGCGTTCGACCTGGTTGAGCCATGACGATGAGGTCGGGGTGAAATGGAAGTGAAACCGCTTGTGCCGCTTTATCCATTTTTGGACTGCGGTGTGCTTGTGGGTGGCGTAGTTGTCCAGGATCAGATGAACCTGTAGCCCCTCGGGTACCTCGCGGTCGATTGTGTTGAGGAACTTGATGAACTCGGTGTGGCGGTGCCGGGGCAGACACTGGCCGATCACCGTGCCGGTCAGCACGTCCAGGGCGGCGAACAGCGTGGTGGTGCCGTTGCGTTTGTAGTCATGGGTCATCGTGCCCGCCCGCCCCGGCACCATCGGCAGCGACGCCTGGGTGCGGTCCAGCGCCTGAATCTGGGACTTCTCGTCCATGCACAACACGATGGCCCGCTCGGGCGGATTCAGATACAACCCGACCACATCAATCAGTTTCTCCTCGAACAACGGATCGTTGGACACCTTGAAGGTGTCCACCCGATGCGGCGCCAACCCCAGATCCGACCAAATCCGCTGCACCGTCGCCGAACTGACCCCGACCCGCTTGGCCATCGTGCGACACGACCAATGCGTGGCACCTTCCGGAGTCGTCGTGGTAGTCAACTGCACGATCGCGGCGATCGTCTCCTCGGGAATCGAGGGCTTGCGGCCCCGACCCTCACGGATCTTCTCCAACCCGGCAAGCCCGTCCTCACTGAAACGCTGACGCCAGGCCCGCACCGTCACCGGTGTCACCCCGACTTCCTCGGCAATCCGGATGTTGGCTTCGCCATCAGCGGCCATCAGCAGCACTCTCGCGCGCAGTACCTGCTGATGCGCCGCCGTCCGCGACCGTTGCAGTGTCTCCAATGTCTCACGCTCGGCCGCCGTCATCGGCAAGGCCGCTGCCGGTGATGCACTCACCCTTACAGAATACCGAACATATAGCTAGTTATTTGTGTGACACACCACTAGCGGTCACCGTCTGCCGTCAGTCACTGAGAGCGATGCCGAGGCCCTGGTCGCACATCCAGTCCTGAGCACAGTCAATAGGGATATAAGGAGTGGCCCTAGGGACGGGTGACGTGTTGCTCTTCCGGGATTCACCCTGCGAGCACAGGGTGACGGGGTCGGGCCCGCGGGATGAAATACAGTCGGCCGCAGCCGGTGGTGCGGCGGCAAGAGTGGACGCCACAGCAGCGGACGCCGCCGCGAGCATCACAGTCGAATAAGTGTGCCGAATCCGCATTTCTAAGTCCTTCGCTTGGTCGAGGTATTACAGCAGATTACAGCTGTTTTGCGAGGAAGGTCGCGGGACATTCTGCTTAGTTTTTTATTTGCCGCCAACCGTCACCGGTTACGGCCACTTGATCACCCGATGAAGGAGCCAGCCATGTTGCCCTCAGCACGGGTAGGAGCTGGGGGCGTGCGCGGCTCAGGACCGCCGCCCTTAGATAAGCCCCGTCGCGTCGAAAACCCACGACATGTCGGCGCCGGCGAAATCTTCCAGCCAGGTCGGTGGGGCGTGGTTGGCCAATGCACCCATGTCCCAGTAGTCCTTCCACACGGTGATCTTGCCGTTCTCCACCCGGTGCACGGTGACGAACTGCGGGACTGCGGATTCCCCTGTGGTCCAGTGCCATTCCTCGTGGTGCTCGTACATGACATCTGTCCCGTTGTCGACCATCAGACCGGTGAAGTTCTCGTATGACGCCAACGGCTCGAGACCGATCTTCAGCCGTTTGACGATGTCCTCCGGCCCGCGGGCGGCCGCCGTCGGACCTACCGGCATGTCGAGGTAGATGCAGTCATCGGACAGAAACGTCTTGACGGATTCCCAGTCCCGCGCCGAGAGGGCTTTCCACATCCCCAGGACCGTATCCTCAACTGACACTTGCCAACTCCGTCTCAGCGGTGGGCGCGGAAGCCTGGTGTGCCGCGCGGAGGAACCGCCCGGTGCGCTCCTTGCCGACCACGTCGGTCGGCTTGCCGTCGATGAACACCGCACGCCCGGCGACGAAGACGGCCGCCACGGTGTCGTCGTTGCGGTTGCCCATCCGCGAAAACGTCACCCAGCCATAGAACAGGCCGCGGGGCAAGGGTGTCAACGAAATCAGTGAACAGATTTCATAATTTGTCTACTTCACTGCCATGGGTAGATGGCTTCGCCTTATGCCCACACCCAGCCGTCGGGTTGTCGGCCGTCGACGTCTGTGAAGCCGTACTCTCGGGCCAGTTCGGCGGAGCTCACCGACCGCTGATTCCACCGCGCGCGGTCCTCGTCGGCGGCGATCGCGGCGATGGCCCTGCCGACGTATCGCGGCGATTCCGACTCGGCGAAACCCGGGGGAGCGGTAGGCCGGCCGCCGCCGCGGTCCGGGTCGAGGGCGGTGCGCCAGTTGGCTTCCTCGACGCCCCAGTTGTCCAGCATCATCTCCGAGCGCAGCCACCCGGGCGTCACGGCGACCGCGGTGGCGCCGAACTGTTCCAGTTCATGACCGTGCGCGAACGCGAGCCGGTTCACCGCGGTCTTGGCGAGGTCGTAGAACACCGACAACCGGAAGTTGTGGTCGTTGTAGTTCCGAGTGCCGTCGGTGACCTCGACGAGTAGCCCTCCCGGCCGCTCGATCAGCAGTGGGTGCAGGCAGTGCGACGTGATCAGGTGGGTGTCGATACCCAGCCGGAGTATGCGCGGGCCGTCGTCCAGATCGTGCTCCCAGATCGGCGTGTTCCACGTCGGCGGCGGCCCCTTGAGGACTTCTGCGCCCCAGCAGGGCCTTAGAGTCCGGCGTCCAGTTCATTGGCTGAGTATTGCGTGTAAAAGGAAGCGTCTACCCGACTTCGCCGTTGAGGCGCATACTCGCGAAGGTGACTCCGCTACAGCGATACATCGCCGAAGAAATCGCCACCGACCATGTCGACGGACTGTTGTCGCGACGCGAGGCGCTGCGACGGCTGGGGCTGCTCGGGGTGGGGACCGCGGCGGCGAGCGCCCTGATCGCCGCGTGTGGTGAGAACAAACAGCAGACCACCACGGACGCGCCGGTCACCTCGACGGGGCCGGCCACCGCCAGCGCCCCGCCGCCCGGATCGCAGAGTGCGCTGCCCACCACACCCATCACCTGGGCCGGTCCGCAGGGTGAGCTGCAGGGGGCGTGGGCAGAGGCGCCGAACGCGCGCGGTGGTGTGCTCGTCATTCACGAGAACAAGGGTCTGAACGACTGGACCCGCTCGGTGGCGGGCAGGTTCGCCGGGATCGGCTATTCGGCGCTGGCCATCGATCTGCTCTCGGCGCAGGGCGGGACCGCGAAGTTCGCCGAACCCGCGGAAGCCACGGCGGCATTGGGCAACATCCCGCCCGAGCAGCTCGTCGCGAACCTCGAGTCGGGCGTCGGTGAGTTGCAGCGGCGGGTAGGTGACAAGAAGATCGCAGCCGTCGGATTCTGCATGGGCGGCGGACTCGTCTGGCGGTTGCTGGCCGCGGGATCTCCTGAACTTGCGGCCGCCGTGCCGTTCTACGGACCCACCCCCGACAACCCGGACTTCGCTGGTTCGAAAGACGTTGCGGTGCTGGGTTTTTACGGTTCACTCGATGAGCGCGTGAACAAGACCGAGCCAGTCGCCAAGGCTGCGCTGGAGAAAGCCGGGCTGGTACACGAGTTGGTCACGGAACCAGACGCCAACCACGCTTTCTTCAACGACACCAACCCCGACCGCTACAACCCGACGGCAGCCGACGACGCATGGCGCCGGGTGCAGGACTGGTTCGGCCGTTACCTGGCCTGAGGCGCATCGAACGTTATTCACGAGCCGTTAAGACACCGGTTGCGAAGGCGTCGATGATGGCACAGACGTGCCAGTTCTCATTCGAGTCATGCGCGTGGTTCAGGTCGCCAATTTCTACGGGCCTCGTTCGGGTGGCCTGAGGACGGCCGTCGACCGCTTGGGAGCGGAGTACCACGCGGCGGGCCACGAGGTTTTCCTCATCGTTCCCGGTCGACACCCCGACTGGGTCAGGCTTCAGACGGGTGTAACGCGGATCTCACTGCCCGCCAGGCTGATTCCGCTGACCGGCGGCTACCGTGCGGTGTTGCCGAGGCCGGTGACCTCACTGCTTGAAGACCTGGAGCCAGACGCCATCGAGGTGTCGGACCGGCTCACACTGCGGTCACTCGGCGGATGGGGCCGCCGCCACGATGTCGCCACCGTCATGATCTCGCACGAGCGACTCGATCGTCTTGTCGGACAGATACTTCCGCGTCGCGTGGCCCGTTCCATCGCGGATTATGCAAACCGCCGCACCGCCGCGAACTACGACGCCGTGGTGTGCACGACGGCCTTTGCGCGTGCGGAGTTCGACCGGATTCACGCACCGAATGTGCTGACTGTGCCCCTCGGCGTGGATCTCGATCAGTTTCACCCGCGCCGACACTCGGAACTCATGCGGCAACGGTGGGCGCGCCGCGAACAAACACTGCTGGTGCACTGTGGCCGCCTGTCGGTGGAGAAGCATGCGCACCGCAGTGTTGACACCGTTGGTGCGCTGCGTCATTGCGGCGTGGACGCGCGGCTCGTGGTCGTCGGCGAGGGACCGATGCGGGCGCGGCTGGAGCGACAAGCTGCCCGGTTGCCGGTCGACTTCACCGGTTACATCGGCTGCCGCGATACGGTGGCGACCATTCTGGCGTCTGCCGATGTGGCTCTGGCGCCGGGCCCCCACGAGACCTTCGGCCTTGCCGCGCTGGAAGCGCTCGCCTGCGGCACACCGGCCGTCGTATCCCGGACGTCGGCGCTTGCCGAGATCCTCACCACGGACAGCGGCGCGACGGCGGACAACGACCCGATTGCGATCGCACACGCCGTCTCGTCGATCATCAGCAGGCCGGAAGGATTGCGGCGCACGAACGCGCGTCGGCGTGCCGAGCAGTTCACGTGGCCGCGCGCTGCGGCAGGCATGCTCGGGGCGTTGGGCGCGGTGTAGCCCATTGCCAGCTTCTTCATCGTCGAAGCGCGTGCGTGATCTACGATCCTGAAATGCGGTGGCTTCTGTCGGCTGTGCCCGCGATGGTGACGTGCGCGTTCGTCGGCAATGTCACGCCGGCCGCGGCCGAGCCGAATCAGCCGCCTTCCTGCTCCTTCACGCTGACGCCGCCGCAGGTGGTCCAGGTATCGGGAGCGGACATGGTCACCGCGACGGTCACGATGGGCAGCTGTGAGGGCTTGGCGGCGCCGTCTTCGTCGGCCGTCTGTATTCAAGCCGACGGCAGCGAGACGGCACCACAGTGCGCCGAGGGGAAAGGCCTGCTCACGGCCCAGGTCTTCTACGCGCCCTACCGCCCGGGGATGACCTATGTCTCCGACGGCCGGGGCTGCGCGGTTGTCACAGCACCGCCGAGCTCGGTCTGTCAAACGGTCGGTCCCTACACCGCGACGCTCTAGGTCGCGTGATTCCGGCTCGGCTTGAACCGGTTCGAGCCGATAATCGTGTAGCGGTAGGACACAACTGTTAGGGGACCACGATGAAGAAGATATGCATGTTCTGGGCCGCCATGATTCTGGTCGCGGCGATGGCCACCGCGTGCGGATCGACCAGCACCGAAGAAACCACGGACACCGCAACCGCAACGGAGACCGCTGAGACCGCTACCACCAGTGCACCGGGGACGACCGAAGACAGCCCGGCGGCAACGGCGGGCGCGACGATCACCATTGAGAACATGGCGTTCGGTGAACCGATCACGGTCGCTCCGGGCGCAGAGATCAGCGTCGTCAACAACGACTCGGCCGAGCACTCCGTCACCTCGCAAACCGCGGGCGCCTTCGACGTTGATGTGGACGGTAGGCAGAAGGGCACTCTCATCGCACCCAGCGAACCCGGCGAGTACCAGTTCTACTGCGTCTATCACCCGTCCATGAAGGGCACGTTGATCGTCCAGTAGCCAGCCATTCCTGCAGCAGCTGTGCGCGCGACGCGGCCTAGCGGGATGTCCAGGCGACAGGCAGCCGCTTGATGCCGTGGATGAAGGCCGAGTGCAGCCGATCCGGCTCCTCCGTTGCGGTGAGGTCAGGCAGCTGCCGGTGCAGTTCTTCGAACGCGACGGTGATCTCGCGGCGCGCGAGGTTGGCGCCCAGGCAGAAATGCGCACCGCCGCCACCGAAGCCCACGTGCGGATTGGGATGGCGGCGAACGTCGAAGGTCCACGGGTCGGCGAACTTCGACTCGTCGCGGTTGGCCGACCCGTACCACATCGTGACCTTGTCGCCCGCAGCCATTTTCACGCCGCTCAACTCGACGTCGCGGGTGGTGGTGCGGCGCATATAGGCCACCGGTGACGCCCACCGCACGATCTCCTCGACCGCCGTCGGCGCCAGCTCGTCGTAGTGGGCCCACCAGTCGGTGCGCTGGTCCGGGTACCGGCTCAGCGCCAGGACACCGTGAGCTGATCGCATTGCGCGTGGTCTCGTTGCCGGCGACGACCAGCAGTATGAAGAATGACGCGACTTCGGCGGAGGTCAGCCGCTCGCCGTCGAGTTCGGCCTGCACCAGGCTGGTCGTCAGGTCGTCGCCGGGGTTGCCCCTGCGGTCCTCGGCCAGCGAGGTGGCGTAGGCACCGATATCCATCGCGACCTGGAAGAACTCGTCGAAGTCGGTGGCGATGTCGGGATCGCCGAAACCCAGAATGACGTTGGTCCAGTGGAAGACCCGCTGATGGTCGGCTTCGGGGATGCCCATCATGTCGCAGATGATCTGCAGCGGCAGGGGGCCGGCCAGGTCGGCGACGATCTCGCCCTTACCGTCGGGATGGTTCTCCACCATCGCGGTCACCAACCGCCGGGCCCGGTCGCGCACGGAATCCTCGATGAGGGCCAGCACCCGCGGAGTGAATGCGCTGCGGACGATGTTGCGCAGCCGGGTGTGCCGCGGATCGTCCATCGCGATCATCGATCCGAAGTATTCGGATAGTTCAGGGGTCTGATCGCCGATCGTGATGCCTGCGGCCGAGCTGAAGATCTCTGGATGACGGCTGGCGTAGAACACGTCGTCGTGTCGGGTGAGTGCCCAATGGCCGGCCCCAGGGGTGAATTCCTCACCGATGAACGACTCGTGGAAGGAGATCGGAGCCTCCCGGCGCAGGGTCGCGAAAGTGCCGTCACGAATGTCGTCGTCGAGACCCCAGAAATCCCACGAGCCCAGGTCGATGTCGGATAGCGGCACCTCGGGAGGGGCAGCCCCATTCGCCCTGGTCACGATGCCCACGTGGACCTCCTTGTCGTCCCCCTCGTCGTCGAAAGGGGTGACACCGCGAGTCTACGGCCGGCCCTCGTGTCCGGATCGGCCGTTGCTGCGCCGCTTCTCCTACCGCGCCGGCAGCGAAGCGACGTACGGGGTGTCGACGCCGACCCGGCCGACCGCGTCCGCACCGCCAGGAGAGCCCAGTGGAGCGTCGCGCCCCGGGAGCGTCTGATCGAAGAACGCGGAGTTGTCGGCGAGATAGACCAGCTCATCTTCCGGCAGGTCGGTCTCGTAGTAGATCGCGCCGACCTCGCAGACCAACTTGCACGCACCGCAGTCCACACACTCGTACGGGTTGATGTAGAGCGCACGCGCACCCTCGTAGATACAGTCCGCGGGACACTCCTGCACACAATCCTTGTGCGTCACGTCCACGCATTCTTTCCCGATCACATAGGTCATCCAATAAGGCTAGGTACGCACCGTTGATGACGACATGTGCTGAAAGGCATTGCCTGAAAGGACCAATGGCCCTACGTTGACGTGCCGCCGCCGGAATCCCCATTCAGCAAAGTTCGGGTTGACCTGCGCGGATGCACGCGTGCGTGATAGCACCGATTGGTGCGTAACCCACATGCGGGACAGCCCTTTACAACGTCGGACGAGCAGATCGCCGAGGCCCTACTCGACGTCAGCATTCCGACGCTGATGCTGTCGCTGGTACACATGTCCGGCGACCCCGAACTGATCCGCGGCGAGTTGAAGCCGGCCGGTCTGTTCCTGAACGAGGTGCAGGGCTACATGTCCGAGGAGGACAAGGCCGCCGTCCGCAAGATCGCGGTGGAGGTGATCGCCGACTACCGCGACCGCGGCTGCCCGGAGCCCGAACCGATCGGCGCCGACCTGCTGCACGAGATGATGGAGTGGCTGGTGTGCGAGCCGGTCGCCGAGGAATACGTTCCGATGCTGCTCGAGGAGATGGAGCTCGACGGCCGCGACTCTCGTGCCGTCCCCGCGCTCGAGACGACAGCACGAAGCGACTTTCCCGTCGTCGTCATCGGGTGCGGCGAATCCGGCCTGCTGGCCGGAATTCGGCTGAAGGAAGCGGGGATCCCGTTCACCATTATCGAGAAGAACGCCGGCGTCGGCGGAACATGGTGGCAGAACACCTATCCCGGTGCTCGGGTTGACGTCGGAAATCACTTCTACTGCTACAGCTTTGAACCAACCGACGAGTGGACTCATTTCTTCGCCGAGCAACCCGAGCTACAGGCCTACTTCCAGCGGGTGATGGACAAGTACGACATCGGCGGCCATGTGAGCTGGGAGACCGAGGTCACCGAGGCGGCCTGGGACGACGAAAGCGCCACCTGGACGGTTATGGCGCGGGACCGCAACGGCTCGACGACGACGTTGTCGGCGCGGGCGGTGATCAGCGCGGTCGGGCAACTCAACCGACCGCACCTGCCGGTGATTGCGGGCCAGGACACCTTCGCCGGGCCCGCCTTCCACTCGTCGGAATGGGACCACTCGGTCGACCTGCGCGGCAAGCGTGTCGCGCTGATCGGTGCCGGAGCCAGCGGGTTTCAGATAGCTCCCGCGATAGCCGGCGATGTTGCCCGGCTGACCGTCTTTCAGCGCACGGCGCAATGGATGTTCCCCAACCCGAACTACCACGAACCGGTCGGCCCAGGCGTGCAGTGGGCACTGCGGCACCTGCCGTTCTACGGCCGCTGGTATCGGTTCCTGTTGTTCTGGCCGGCCTGCGACAAGGGACTGGACGCCGCCCGGGTCGACCCGGACTATCCCGACCAGCAGCGGGCGGTCAGCGAAGTCAACGACATCGCGCGGATCATGTTCACCGAGTGGATCTCCAGCCAGGTCGGTGCGGACGCCGAGTTGCTGGCCAAGGTGGTGCCCGACTATCCGGCCACCGGCAAGCGCACGCTGCAGGACAACGGCAGCTGGCTGCGCACCCTGACACGCGACAACGTCGACCTCATCCGCACCGGTATCGACCGGATCGAACCGGACGCGGTGGTGACCGAGGACGGCGTCCGCCACGAGGCCGATGTCATCGTGTACGCCACCGGTTTTCAGGCGAACCGGATGCTGTGGCCGATGACGATCATCGGGCGCGACCGCGAGCCGCTGAGCCGGCGTTGGGGTGAGCGACCGTCGGCGTATCTGGGCATCACCGTGCCGGGTTATCCGAACTTCTTCTGCATGTACGGTCCGGGTACCAACCTCGCCAGCGGTGGGAGCCTGATCTTTCACTCCGAATGCCAGATCCGCTACATCACTCAATGCCTGGAACTGCTGATCGCCGGCGATTACCGGTCCATCGAGCCACGGCCCGACAAGGCGGAGGATTGGCGGCAGCGCAGCCAGGCGGAAATGGCCAAGATGGTCTGGTCACAGCCGTCGATCAAGCACTCGTTCTACAAGAACGCGCATGGCGAGGTCTACGGCCTCAGCCCCTGGCGACTCGTCGACTACTGGGCATGGACACGCAGCCCGGACCCAGACGACTTCGTCATCGGATAGGTCAGCCGAGTTCCCAGTTCATGTTCTTGGCGAAGGTGCGGGCATCGTCGGACAACGTGCCGAGCTTGTGGCAGCGGTTGACGTACTCCTGCACCATCACGAGGAAGTTCATCGGGTTGTACGCGTCCTCTTCGTAGCTCCATTTGCCGTCGCCCGCGTACTTCAGCACCGTGATCACCGGCGCCTCGTGAACACTGCCGTCGCCGGGATCCTTCATCCTGTTCGGGATCCTGGCGATGACCCAGCCCTTCTCCTCGTCGATGGCGTACCACTCGCAGGGGAAGACCGGCATCTCGCTGCCGGGGAACATGTTCATCGTCGAGGTGATCCACTCCCGGATCTGCTCGCGACCGCTCCTGTTGCCCATTGCGTGCTCGACATAGGTTGCGTCCTCGGTGAAATTGTCGGCGTAGCTCGCCCAGTCCCACGTCTTGCCGATCTCGACGACGGCCTTCTCGTAGTTGTGGAATGCCTCATCGAGCTCTGCGCGTGACCATTGACCCATCGAAGACTCCTTCGGCTCGCAGCGGAAACTGAAGCCTGTCTACCAGGCAGTGCTCACCTACCTTCGCGATACTGTCGGGAAATGGCCCTCGATATCGACCCTCAGGTGCTCGCGCAGATGACACCGCTGTTGGAGGCATTGGGGGAGATCGAGCCCCCTCCGGTCGGCGATGTCGAGGCACGGCGTATCAACGGTCACCGAATGTTCGATCTGGTCGCGGCCACCAGTGCACCCGCCGAGGGCGTTGACACCGAACGCCATACGTTTTCCGCAAGCGACGGCACCACGCTGACGGCCACCTGGTACCGGCGCTCGGCGGGCGAGCAGCCCGGCAGTGCAGTGCTTTACCTGCACGGCGGCGGCATGATCTTCGGGCTCGAGCACATCGGCACGATGTACGACATCGCGGTGCGCGAGTATGTCGCCGCGGCCGGGGTGCCGATGCTGGTAGTCGACTATCGCGTCGCACCCGAATACCCCCACCCGACGCCGGTCGAGGACTGCTACACCGCGCTGGAGTGGCTGGTCGGCCAGGCGACGGCGTTCGGTTTCGATCCGAGTCGGCTGGCCGTGATGGGTGACAGCGCGGGCGGCGGGCTGGCGGCCGGTGTCTGTCTGATGGCACGCGACCGGGGCGGGCCTTCCGTCGCCCAGCAGCTGCTGATCTACCCGATGCTCGACGACCGGCCGTCGACGCCCGACCCGGAGATGCTGCCGTTCTTGACGTGGACCTATGACGACAACCTCACCGGCTGGGGGGCACTACTCGGCGACAAGGCCGGCGGAGACGATGTTTCGCCGTACGCCGCGCCGGCCCGCGCGGCCGACTTGGCGGGGCTTCCCGTCACGTACATCGATGTCGGCGACCTCGACATATTCCGTGACGAGGACCTCGCCTATGCAGGCCGCTTGTCCGACGCCGGGGTGCCGACCGAATTGCATCTGCACCCCGGTTGTCCGCACGCATTCGAGGCGCTGGCGCGCGGCGCCGATGTCGCGGCGCGCGCACTCAACGACCGGATCCGCCGGCTTCAGTCCCTCTAAGTCGTCGGCAACGGCCGCTCGCCTACGGCGCCTCCACCACCGCCTTGATCCGTTCCAGCGTCTTGCGCATGTCGCGGATGTTGCGGCGCTTGCGCAGCTGTCCGCCCAACACCGCAAATACCTTGGTGAAGGCGCTGTCGTTCAGGCGAAACGATTCGGTGACCTCGGTGCCGTCGTCGACCGGGGTGAACTTGTAGTGCCAGTTGTTCACCGGCGTATCGCCGACGAGCACCTCGAAGCCGAACTCTCTGCCCGGGTCGCAGGCGGTGACCCGGCAGGTCGTCCAGTACACGGGGCCGATCTCGTTGCGTCGCACGTGTCCGCGGAACCGCGCGCCAAGCGCGGGTCCCGTCGCACCGTCCAGCCACTCGGCCTCGATGACCTCGGGCGAGAACCTGCCCGTATTGCGGACGTCGGCGACGATGTTCCAGATCTCGTTCGCCGGCGCCGCCATAGGAACCGTCACCGATGCATGCATGAACGCTGCCTTCTCCTGTTGAGAGCCACCCTGGCTATCCTCCTTCGATTCCGTGCTGCGGGACGAACTCCGGCGCTACCGCCTCTGCCGGTTTGCGGGACGGTGAACCGGGGAACGACCAAACCCGTGTCAAAGAGTGTCACCCATAACAAAGCCCGGCGTAACTTGGACGCAGGGAGGAGCCGTCATGATCCGTCGTGTTCTACATATGAGCAGATCGCTGGCCATTGGTATGGCCGTTGCCGTCCTCACATTGGCGCTGAGTAGCCCGCCGGCCGCGATTGCCGACGACCGCCTCAATTTCACCGGAACGACACTGAGCGGTGCCCCGTTCGACGGTGCCGTCGCTGCAGGGCAAGCCCGCCGTGCTGTGGTTCTGGACGCCGTGGTGCCCGTTCTGCAACGCCGAGGCGCCCTCCGTCAGCAGGTGGCCGCCGCCAACCCGAACGTGACGTTCGTCGGTGTCGCGGCTCGCTCCGACGTCTCGGCCATGGACGGCTTCGTATCGAAGTACAACCTGAACTTCACGAATCTCAACGACGCCGACGGCTCCATCTGGGCGCGGTACGACGTGCCGTGGCAGCCGGCCTACGTGTTCTATCGTGCCGACGGCACCTCGACGTTCGTGAACAACCCGACCTCGGCGATGCCACAGCAGGAACTGCCGACCGGGTGGCGGCGCTCAGCGCGTAGCGCCGCATCCGAGTGGATCAAGACCTGGTCGGGCTGGCGTTCGCCGCCGGACTGGTGGCCGCGCTGAACCCGTGCGGATTCGCGATGCTGCCCGCGCTACCTCGCGTTGGTGGTGCGGGGCACCACAGACGACACGCGCGCCCCGGCAGCGGTCGGCCGTGCCCTCGCCGCGACCGCCGCGATGGCGCTCGGCTTCCTGGCGGTGTTCGGCACGTTCGGACTTCTGACCACGGCATCGGCCGCTCGACAGTGCAGCGTACCTGCCGTACGTCACGGTGGTGATCGGCATTGCGCTTGTGGCGCTGGGCATTTGGCTGTTGGCCGGGCGGGAGCTGGCGCTATTGGTGCCGAATCGGTTGGCGCGAGGCGCATCGCTGGTCGCCGACGGGCAGGATCGGCTCGATGTTCGGCTACGGCATCGCTTATGCGATCGCCTCACTGTCGTGCACCATCGGCCCGTTCCTGGCGGTGACCGGCGCCAGTCTCGGCGAGGCCTCCCTCATAGGTCGGGTGTGGTCATATATCTGGCCTACGCAGCCGGTTTTGCGTTGGTGGTCGGTGCACTGGCCGTCGCGGTCGCACTGGCCGAGCTCAGCCCTGGCCGACCGGATGCGGCGAATCCTGCCCTACGTCAATCGCATTGGCGGTGCGGTGCTGATCCTTGTCGGGCTCTACGTCGCCTACTACGGCTACTACGAGGTCCGATTGTTCAATGCAGGTGGCAATCCCGCAGATCCCGTGATCGCGGCGGCCGGCCGATTGCAGGGAGCGATCGCAGGCTGGGTCCACCGGCATGGACCATGGCCGTGGATGCTGGTGCTGGCTGGACTGATGGTGGCGGCACTGGCCTGGGCTTGGCGTGCGAAACGCGGCAGTCGCCCCCGGCGGTCCCACGCAAGCCGGGCCACGGCGGACGGCGATCGATGACTTTGTCGACCGGCCATGGTCCTACTTGTAGTGGTTCATCCCGATAGCAAGGAGCGCTTCGTGGTGGTAGTTGCGGGTCATGTCATTGTCGGCCGCGAGCAGCGTGGCGACTATCTGGCCGGATGTGTGCACGTGGTGGACCAAGCGCGAAACACGCCCGGTTGCCTCGACTTCGCAATATCGGCCGACCTGATCGATCCCGCCCGCATCAACATCTTCGAGCGATGGGAGTCCCGCGACGCGATGGAGACTTTTCGCGGCAGCGGGCCCGGCGACGACCAGCGCGATGCGATCGTTTCGGCCTCCGTCGCCGAGTACGACGTTGGCAGCGAGCGGAACCTGACCGAAAGCGTGTAATCGGGACGCGAATTCCCAACATGGGGTCAGAAAAAGCGTCCTACACTTTGTTCACAGGGGCGCAGAAGGACAGTCATCGGGGTGGGCGCTCCGCTCGAGACAAACGGAGTCAGCCATGACCGTCTCAATTTCACATCGGATGTTCGACGCTGTCGGCACGACCGAAACGCCTGTCGGGTCCACTCAGCCACACACCCTGTGCGCCCTGCTTCGGGAGCTCGGTATGTCCCATTCGTGCGTCGAGAAGCAGAAGGTCGCGCTGCGCACCTGGCTGATGATCCATGAGGCACAGCGGCCGCTCAGAATCAGCCTGCGGGAGAACGGCTACGGGCTTCTCCTCAAGCAGACCGACGAGGAACGCGCCAAGCCGCACAGCTTGGCCTGAGCGCGCTCGCAGTCAGCGATCGAAGCCGCGATCGTCGTCCCCTCGGGGGACGGCCATCGCTTGTTCGATCAGATCCGCCTCACTGGCTTCGGTGGCTCGCGCCGCACGGACGCTGGACGGATCCAAACCAGCTTCCTCATCGCCATCGTCGATGGGGATTTCGTCGGGGTTTTGAGCTGTTCGGTGAAACACGAGTGAATGTGAGTGTATGTTAGCGAATGTATGTTTGAATTGGTGTTGTGAAGCTTGCGCAGTGGGCGCGGTCGGTGGGTGTGCACCCGCAGACGGCGTACACGTGGGTGCGTGAGGATCGGATGCCGGTGCCGTTTCGCCGGTTGGCGTCGGGCATGATCCTGGTCGATGTGGTCCCGCGGGACGACGAGCAGCGGGTGGTGCTGTATGCGCGGGTCTCGTCCCACGATCAGCGATCGGATTTGGAGCGGCAGGTCGCGCGGTTGACGCAGTGGGCCACCGGCAACGGGCACGAGGTGGCGCAGGTGGTCACCGAGGTCGGGTCCGGTTTGAACGGGAAACGCCCCAAGCTTCACCGCGTTTGTCGGACCCGTCTGCCACGGTGATTGTTGTGGAGCATCGGGATCGGCTGGCCCGTTTCGGGGTGGAACACCTGCAGGCGGCGCTGGCTGCGCAGGGCCGCCGCATCGTGGTGGCCGATTCGGGTGAGACCACCGATGATCTGGTGCGCGACATGATCGAGGTGTTGACGAGTATGTGCGCGCGGCTGTACGGCCGCCGTGGTGCGCGGAACAGGGCGATGCGCGCGGTCACTGCCACCAAGGGACCTGATCCGGTCGAGGCGATGGGATAGAGCTGGTGGCGCGGTTCGAGATTCCCGAGGGCTGGACCGCCCAGGGGTATCAGTTCGCTTTGGACCCGACACCGGCGCAGGCGGAGGCGTTGCTGTCGCACGCCGGCGCTGCCCGGTTCGCCTACAACACGATGCTCGCGGCGGTGAAGGCCAACCTCGGCCAACGCGCCGCTGAGCGCTCCTACGGGATCGACGAGGGCCATCTGACCCCGGCCATGGGTTGGTCGTTTCAGTCGCTGCGCAACGACTTCAACCGGCGCAAACACAGTGTCGCGGTCCGCGGCGACGGTGTGCCGTGGTGGCCGGAGAACTCCAAAGAGGTGTACGCCAACGGCTGCCGCAACCTCTCGCAGGCATTGTCGAATTGGGACGCGTCGCGGAACGGCACGCGTAATGGGCCTCGCATGGGGTTCCCCAGGTTCAAGTCGAAACACGGGGCAGCCAAGAAGTTCTCCTTCACCACTGGCGCTGTGCGGGTCGAACCGGACCGCAAGCACGTCACCCTGCCCCGGCTCGGCGCGATCAAGACCCACGAGAACACCCGCAAGCTGGCTCGCCGAATCGAGGCGGGCACCGCCCGGATTCTGAAGGCGACGGTCCGGTTCGAGCGGGGACGCTGGTTGGTGTCGTTGGGCTGCCTCGTGGCGCGCGAGTCCGGCCGGCCGGCGCATGTGAAACCCGGCGTTGGCGTCGTGGGGATCGACGCCGGGGTGAAGGACCTAATTGTGGTCGCCGACCCCGACGGCATCGAGTTGGAACGCTTTCGGGCGCCGCGCGAGCTGAAGCAGGCGCAGCGGAAACTGCGGGCGTTGCACCGCAAGGCCGCCCGCCAGGTCGGCCCGTGGGACGAGACGACCACGCGTAAACAGGAGCCGTCGCAGGGCTGGGCGCGCACCCGGCGCGAGATCCGCCGCGCCCACGCCCGGGTGGCCAACCTGCGGGCTGACCGGCTGCACAAACTCACCACCGGGCTCAGCCAGACCCACGCCGTGATCGGCGGCGAAACGTTGGCCATCAAGAACATGATGGCCTGCGGCGGTTCGCGTAAACGCGGCCTCAACCGCTCGCTAGCCGACGCCGGCCTGGGCGAGTTGTTCCGCCAACTCGACTACAAGAGCCGCTGGTACCGCTCACGACTCGTCAAGGCCGACCGATGGTTTCCCAGCTCCAAATTGTGCTCCGGCTGCGGTGTGGTGAAAGCCAAGCTGCACCTGTCGGAACGAACCTACGAATGCGACGGCTGCGGTCTCACGATCGACCGGGATCTCAACGCAGCGGTCAACCTGGCGCGCTACGCGCAACATGAAACGGACCCGAGTACCGGGGTCGTCACGGGTGGAGCCGACCGTAAGCCGTCACCGCACGGTGACGCCGGTGGCAGTGAAACCCGAACCCGAGCCGACGTAGGCGACAACGCCGATGACGGTGGGAGTGCCTCCTCCAACGAGGAGGCTGCCTGAAATGCCCAGTCATACAAACACTCACATTTCAGGTAACGGTAGGTCATGGTCGGTCTCCCTCTCCACGTTTCCACGGCCCAGTCGGCTATCCGCTCTTGAAGTGGTGCTCGGTCGGGTGCTGCAATGACGCCGCGTGAGACCGCGCCCGCTCGTCGGCCGCTTCCTGCTCTGCCGGGCTGACGACAAGGGCATCGGGACCGGGATACACGGTGGCCTCGTGATGAGTGGCGAACCACCGCACGACGTACGGAGGCGAGCCGTCCGCCGAGCGGACCTCGGTTATCTCACCGCGCTGATCCGGCTGTTCGACCGTCGCGCTCTTGATCACCAACCAGTCGCCCACCTTGGCTTTCATCGTCCACTCCTTTCTCTGCGTCAACCGTCTTGGCGGCACACCAGAAATTGTCTCTCGCCGCGCAAGGCCGTGTAACTGCTCATTCGTGGTCTGCGATATCCCTGCTATACGCACGACGGGAAGTAACGCCATGATTGTCCTTCACAAAGCTCGGGGTAATTGGTTTCGCCGGTTCTCGGCCGCCGCACTTGCGGCCACCCTGTTAGCAGGCCTGGTCGCTGTCCTCGGTGGCACACCGATGGCCGCCGCGGCACCCGAGGTGCTCAGCGTGCCGTCGCCGTCGATGGGCCGTGACATCCAGGTTCAGTTCCAGGGCGGCGGGCCCCGTGCGGTGTATCTGCTGGACGGATTGCGCGCGCGGGACGACCGCAACGGCTGGGACATCGAAACCGGCGCATTCAGCTGGTTCGACGGATCCGGCCTGTCGGTGGTGATGCCGGTCGGTGGTATGTCCAGCTTCTACACCGACTGGTACCGGCCCGCGGTGGGCAACGGCACCACACAGACCTACAAGTGGGAGACGTTCCTCACGTCGGAGCTGCCGAGCTGGCTCGCGGCCAACAGGGGCGTCAGCCCGACCGGCAACGCCGTGGTGGGTCTGTCGATGTCCGGGGGAGCGGCGCTGGTTCTGGCGGCCTATCACCCCGGCCAGTTCAGCTACGCCGGATCGCTGTCCGGGTTCCTGAACACCTCCGCACGACTGTGGCCGGTGCTGATCGGCATCGCCATGGCCGACGCGGGCGGCTTCAACGCCCTCGACATGTGGGGCCCATACGGTGGCGGCGCCTGGCAGCGCAACGATCCGATGCTGCAAATCCCACGGCTCGTCGCCAACGGGACCCGCATCTGGGTCTACAGCGGCAACGGCAACCCGACAGACCTCGATGCCGGCTTGGGAAATGCCCAGATCCCTGCGCAGTTCCTCGAGGGCTTGACGCTCAACACGAACAAAGAGTTCCAGACCCGCTATCAGCGCGCCGGTGGTAGCAACGGCGTGTTCAACTTTCCGCCCAACGGCACCCATAGCTGGGGTTACTGGGGTGGACAGCTGCAGGCGATGAAGCCAGACATCCAGCGGGTGTTGGGCGCCGCGCCCCCGGCGTGATCACCGGATATTTGCTCGCAGTGCGCTGAATCGACCAGCGCGGAGGCCCAGTGGGGCCGGCCGCGATGACGGAGGAATATCGTCGCAATACCGCCAGAATGCGCTGCTGGAAGCGGTTTGAGCGGTGCAACACGCAAACGGTGGGAAACGACAAAAATTGACACTGACAACAAATTTCTTGACAGTGACAAATGTTGGCTGAGGGCCAGGCCGCCAGCTAGACCCGCTATTCTCAACACAGCCAACGTAGGCCGAGAAGCGAGCCGGCGTTGCGCTCAGGACAACCGGACAGCAACAACCAGACCTCCACGCCAGCCGGATTGCGGCCGCCGAAAGGGCGTACTTTGCCAAAACCACCGACGGACACTCCGAATCTGACGCCGCACTTTGAGAACGTGCAGTCGCATTACGACCTGTCCGACGACTTCTTCCGGCTCTTCCTCGATCCCACGCAGACCTACAGCTGCGCGTACTTCGAGCGCGACGACATGACCCTGGAAGAGGCCCAGCTGGCCAAGATCGACCTCTCCCTGGGCAAGCTGGGTCTGGAGCCGGGAATGACACTCCTGGACGTCGGTTGCGGCTGGGGCGCCACCCTGCGCCGGGCCATCGAACGCTACGACGTCAACGTGGTGGGGCTCACCTTGAGCCGAAACCAGCAGGTCCACGTCGAGGAGAGCTTCGCCGCGATGGACAGCCCGCGAGCCAAGCGGGTGCTGCTGGAGGGCTGGGAACAGTTCCACGAGAACGTCGACCGCATCGTCTCCATCGGTGCCTTCGAGCATTTCGGCTTCGAGCGTTACGACGACTTCTTCAAGATGGCCTACGCGGCGCTGCCGGACCACGGCGTGATGATGCTGCACACCATCGTGACGCCGAGCCCGGAGCAGTATGAGGAGCGCGGGCTTGCGCTGACGATGACCCGCCTGAAGTTCTTCAAGTTCATCATGGACGAGATCTTCCCCGGCGGACGCCTGCCACCGATCACGAAGGTCGACGAGCATGCGAGCAAGGCCGGTTTCGAAGTCGAGCTGGTTCAGCCGCTGGGTCCTCATTACGCGCGCACGCTCGACCTTTGGTCGGCCGCACTGGAGGCACGTAAAGACGAGGCGATCGCGATCCAGTCCCAGGAGGTCTACGACCGGTACATGAAGTACCTGACCGGTTGCGCGGACCTGTTCCGTGGTGGCTATACCGAGGTCTGCCAGTTCACCCTGACGAAGAGCTAGGGCTTACCGGCGCCGACTGCCGCGATCGCGTCGATCACCGCCCTTGGATTATCGAGGGCGACAAATGTTTTGGCGTCGGGCACCTCGATCAGCGACGAGTTCGGGAACAGCTCGGCCATCCGCTTGCCGAGCGACGGCGTGAAGCACCGGTCACGCTGTCCCCACACCAGCGTGACCGGCTTGGTGAAGCGCGGAAAACGGGTGGACACGTCGGTCAAATCTGTCTTCGCGACGTGCCGCAGCAGGGCGGCCAGATCGCGACAGATGCGGCTGTCTCGGCGGCACGGTTCGAGCCAGGCGTTGGTGAGTTGCGGGTCGGGATCGTTCATCAGCAGTCCGAAGCCCAGCGGTGAATGGCGCAGTGCCGTCAGCTTCATCTGCGCGAACAGGAGCTTGATCGACGCGGGCCCGCGCAGCAGCGCGAAGACGATGGGGAACGGGTACGGCGGGAACTTGTCGAAGGCGTCGCAGTTGGTCAGGACCACGCGTCCGACAACTTCGGGGTGAGCGTCGATGACGAACTGACACAACCCGCCGCCGGTGTCGTTGCCGACCAGCGTCACGTCAGAGAGGCCGAGCGCGGTGATGAAGTCTCGGATCAGTGTCGCGATGGCGCGTGGCGACGGGTCCATGCCGCTGCTGAGCGGGATCGTGTGCGAGCCGAGCGGCCAGTCGGGCAGGATGCACCGAAAACCCTGCTGCGCCAACCCTTCGGCTACTTTGGCCCAGAGCCGGTGGTCGACGAGGATGCCGTGCACGAACAACACCGGCGGGTGCGGGGAGTCCTCTGGGCCGATGGCTTGATAGTCGATCGTGGCCTGATCCAACGCGACCTGCGGCATGTCTGCCCGTCCTTTCGCTCATCCCTCAACCCACACCTTACCGACTCTCGGTATGGAAATACCAAGGCTGTTTTCCGCGTGCCTGCCCGAATCCGGCGCGTAGATTTGCCCTATGAGCGGCGGAAACGGCGGATTGCTCCGCACGCCGTGGGCCAAGGCGCTGCTACTCGCGGCGCTCGCGATGGCGTTGGTGCTGGGTGTGGGCGCCGTCGTGATCTACTCCTCACCCGACGACGAGGTCGGCGCGCTGGGCGGCGCCGGGCCGTTGACCGATGAACAGGCCAGGGACCAGGTAGTGGGCTCCGCTCGACAGATCGTCTCCACCGCTTCGCTGCGCGGTGTGACGGGCGGTTACACCTTCTTGTCCTGCAAGAACGAACACGATCCGCCATATCAGGCCGCGGTGTACCTGACCTTCCATATGCCCGAGACCAATTCGGTCAGGCGCATCAACGAGATAGCGGCTGCCATGGTGGCGCACGGCTGGAGACAGGCCCCGACGATGGGTGAGCACTTCGGCAAGAAGCTGACCAAGGACGGCGTCACGTCGACCTTCCACCGAAACCTCGACGTCGCGGACTTCGGCACCATGCGCATCTACGGCGAATGCCGCAACATGACCGACCACCGCAGAGACAACCCGGCTTGGACCGACATTGGCGATCGGCTCAGTTGAGGCTCCGTTGTTAGCAGGCGATGGGATGAGACTCGCAATACGGGGTGGTGCCGCGGAAGCGGTAACGATGATCGGCGACCCAGCGGTAGACGGCCTCCTGTAGGGACCTGACTCCGGGGATCCGATAGACCAATAGCGGGAGCTTGGTGCCCAATGCCGCCGACACAGCCGCGTTTGCGGCTTGCGCCCCGCGGTAGACCTCTCCGGACGAGTCCAGCCACCACACCGATTCGAGGAGTCGGTCCGTCGGAATCCCGAGCCGCTCTGCGGTGCCTGCGCGCTGGAGCGGCTCGGTCTGCAGATCACCGGTGCGGTCGAGCTTGACCAGGAAGTTTCGGGACCGGGTGCACATCCCGCATGCACCGTCGAAGAACAACACTCCGCTCACTGCTCGACTCCCGCTCTCTCCAGTCCTCGCTCGTTTCTCGCTGCGATCCTCACTTGCAGTCGTCTTCGGGCTCATGACTTCATTGTCCACCCGACGCACTGCCCGGCGCCAAGTCGGTCACCGCCTGGCGGGCCCGATAGGACCGAGGTCATCCGCAAGGCGGTCTGTCCCGCGTAGCACGCGGCGCGGTCGACCGCCGAAGCCGGCATCCCGACGGTGGGAGCGATGGGGGAGAAGAACGGGAGTCTGGGCGTCTGCATCCGCAAGACCGATGACGTTGCCGGAAGTTTTGCGAGGACAGCGCTGCGGGCATTGATCAACCGTGGGCCCACCTTTGCGGTTCCGTCCTCGTGGCACCAGCGTTCCGTTGCCGCGTTGGCGATCACCCGGTGCGGTGCCGGCCAGCCGAGTCCGAACAAGGTCGTCCTAAAGGCATTGCGGGCAGCGAGGATTCGGCGCTGATACTCCGGATGTGCACGCGACTCATGGGTCAGCAGAAATCGCGTTCCCGCGATCACGCCACTCGCCCCGGCCGCCAAAGCCGCCCGGGTGTCCTCGCCGGTCGCGATGCCGCCGGCCAGCCCGGTCAAGCAGGTCCACGGGCGGGTGGACCGGGCGGCGTGGGATTGCTGGCCGAATCGCGACGGCGGGCCGCCATACCCGCGAGTGCCTCGAGCACGACGCGGTGCGCGGCGTTCACGGTCAGCTCGGCGTGGTCGTACGGGGGCGAAACCTCGACCACGTCGACACCCGCGACATCGTGCTCGTAACAGAGTTGACGAACCATGCGCAGTAGATCGGCGCTGGTAATGCCGCCCGGCTCCGGTGTGCCGGTACCGGGCGCATGCGCGGGATCGAGGACATCGATGTCGACCGAGACGTACAGCTTGTCGGCCTTCGCGAGCGCCTCGCTGACCGCCTGGCGCATGACCTCCTTGAAACCGCGGTCCCAGATCTCCTGCATGGTGTGCCACGTCATGCCCTGCTCGAGCATCCACTCGAAGGTGTCCTGCGGTGGCCAGTAGCCGCGCAGACCGACCTGGACGAAGTGCGTGCCGGGCACCGCGCCGGACTCGATCAGCCTGCGCATCGGAGTGCCGTGGCTGGCCAGATTCCCGTCGATGATGTCCGCGGTATCGGCATGCGCATCGAAGTGCACGATGCCGACGTTGCCGTACCCGTGAAAGTCGGCGACCGCCGTGGCGGCGGGCCACGTGATCGAGTGGTCCCCACCGAGAATGACGGGCACGATGCCGCGGGACGCGATCGCGTGGACGCGCTCACGGATATTGCGGTGCGAGACCTCGGTCAGACCGTGGGGGCAGAACGCGTCGCCGAAGTCGACGACTTCCAGCCAGTCGAAGATCTCCAGCCCGAAGTCCAGGTGATAGGTACCCGGCTCGTAAGCGGTCGCCCGGATCGCCCGCGGACCGAACCGGGCGCCCGGACGGTTCGTGGTCGCCACGTCGAACGGTGCGCCGACGATCGCGACGTCGGGTCGCCAGGAATCGAGTTGCTCGACCTCGGTCAAGAACGGTCGGTGGCCGAATGACGCGAGCCCGGCGTATGGCAAGTCGAGCTGCTCAGCCATTCCCGGCGGCAAGTCTCGCTGCAGCCCATGGTCGTGCTGATTGCTCATGGCGTGACAGTACCGCGCGACACGCCTCGATTTCGGCGCACCGCCACGCGGATGAGCGTGTCAGTCGGTGTCGCAGCAGTGGTGGCGGCCACGGTTGTGCCGGTGTCGTCGGCGTCGGCGTCGGAGCGCACCACCACCCGACAAGACCGCTCTGGTCCTGGGCGGCACCACTATCCCGACGCCCGACCAGGCTTACCTTGATGCTGTCAGAGATCTTTTCGTCGAGCCGACTCATCCGGGCCAGCACATCGACTACGTCGCGGTGACGACGCCTGAGGAGGGTTGGCCCCTCACGGGGGTCGTTCGCCTTATCCTCCTCGTGACCGGACCCCCGAGCCTCGTCGGGCTCGATGGCCCGTGTGGCCCGACGAGCCGTGGTGGAAACTCTCGGGGCTGTTCGACCTCACATACGATCAATCGAACCAGGCTGGGGACAAAACGTCGACAGCAAAGGCTGACGACATCCGAAGTCGCGTGCGCTAGCCACGACGTTCCGACAGATCTGGTGGCCAGCCACGGGATAAACGCATCATGCAGGGTGTCGAGTTGGGCTTGGCGCTGTTCGGGGTCGGCGGCCAGGATCTTGTCGACCTCGGTCTACCTGGGCCATCCCGCCCATCGACTCGTACTCGGCCACCGTGAGGTCGCCGTCGTCGCCGAAGTCGCGATAGAGCCGCTCCAGGGTCAAGGCCAGCAGGGGCTGCGCGTCGGCCCCCTCGGCGGAGTCAGCCAGCAACCGCTCCACCAGGGGGGTGTCCGAGTCAGCCGCTGCCCGGTGGCCTAGTATCGGCATGCATGGGTGAGCTACGTCCGCATTACGAGACTTTGCAGTCAATCTACGACATCTCGGACGAGTTCTTTGAACTGTTCTTAGGCCCCACTTTGGGGTACACCTGCGCATACTTCGAACGCGACGACATGACCCTCGACGAGGCTCAAAACGCCAAGTTCGATCTGGCCCTGGGCAAGCTGAACCTCCAGCCGGGCATGACGCTGCTCGACATCGGCTGCGGCTGGGGCGGCGGTATGCAACGGGCGATCGAATCTCACGACATCAACGTCATCGGCTTGACCCTCAGCCGTACACAGCGCGAGTATGCCGAGGCCAGGCTGGCCAAGGTCCCGACGCACCGCGACGTCGAGGTGCGGTTGCAGGGTTGGGAGGAGTTCGACGGCAAGGTCGACCGGATCGTGTGCATCGGCGCGCTCGAACACTTCGGCCACGAGCGGTACGACGCCTTCTTCGACATGGCCTACAACGCGCTGCCCGACGACGGATCGATGCTGCTGCACACGATTTGCGGGCTAACCCAGGACGACTACGTGCGACTGGGTCTACCGCTCACATTCAGGATTGCCCGGTTCGTCAAGTTCATCATGACCGAGATCTTCCCCGGTGGCCGACTGCCGAGCGTGTCGAAGGTCGAAACGCATGCCAGCAATGCCGGGTTCCAGGTAAGCCGGGTGCAGTCGCTGCAAGCGCACTATGCGAAGACGCTCGACCAGTGGGCAGCCGCGTTGGAGGCGCATCGAGACGACGCCATCGCGGTCCAGTCGCAGGAGGTCTACGACCGCTACATGAAGTACCTCACCGGGTGCGCGGACCTGTTCCGCAGCGGGCACCTCGATGTCAATCAGTTCACCCTGGAGAAGTAGGGGTTAACTCCCTTTTCGCTCTGCGCCACCAACACCGTAACGGCAATCACATCGCGAGCGACGCACCATCGGAAAGGTAGCGGTACACGGTGGCGCGAGAGACTCCCAGCATCTTCGCGATGTCGGTGGCCGTAATGCCCTTCTGCCGGAGATCGTGGAACAGACTGGGAGCGTGCTGATTCCGCCGTTCGACCATCCAGACGTGATCGCGGGGCAGGGCACGATCGGGTTGGAGATCGCCGACGACCTGCCGGAGGTGGAGAACGTGCTGATCCCGGTGAGCGGGGGGCGGTTTGGCCTCCGGAATCGGCACGGCGATCAAGGCCAGGTGCCCGAATGCCAACGTCATCGGTGTCGAACCCGAACTAGCCGCCGACACCGCAGAGGGCCTCCGGCGCGGCGAGCGGGTGGACTGGTCGGTCCAGGACCGCAACCGCACCATCGCCGACGGCCTGCGATCGCAGCCCTCCGCGCTGACCTTCGCGCATCTGCAGAAGGTGATCGACGGGATGATCACGGTGTCGGAGAACGAGATTCGCGAGGCGGTTCGTGAACTTGCAGTCAAGGCCCACCTGGTCAGCGAACCCAGTGGCGCGCGGTTGCCCTCGCCGCATATCGACAGGGTGCGACTCCGGCTGGCCGAACGGTGATGATTCTGTCCGGGGGCAATGTCGAACCAGCCGCCCTCGCCGACATGCTGGCCGAGTGACTCGGACCAGCAGCTGATCGTGGTTTGCTGTAACAGCACTCTTCTCTGGTCTCTAGGCCGTCTCTGCGCGCGCCTTCGCTTCATTCCTTTGCTAGCCACCGAACCGAGGAAAAAGCCGCTGCCCCAAGGCGGCTTGTATCACGCCATCCAGGTAGTCTCACCGCGATAGGTAACGAAGACCACGCTGTCGCGGTTCGTTGCGGCGCTTGCGCGTAATGCGCACCGTGGTCATTGCTTCACTGCTCAATGACGATGTATGTAGAGCCCAGAGGGGTGCAGATGGACGCGGTGCTCGGACTGTCGATGACACCGACCACCGTTGGACTCGTTCTCGTCGAAGGACAAGACGCAGACGGCGCCACCATCGACAAGGACGAGTTCGCTGTTCGCGGCCGCGGCCGCGGCCTCGTCAGCGCCGTCAACACTTCGGAAAAGGCAGCGGCCGCCGTCCTGCGCAGCGAGGCCATCGCCGCGGCGCGCGGCCATCGGCTGCATTCGATCGGTGTGACATGGAGCGAAGACGCCGACACCGAGGCCTCACTGCTCCTGGAGTCCTTGTCGGAGTCGGGTTTCGACAATGTGGTCGCGGTGCGACTGCCTGCGGCCACCGAATCCCTGGCCCGCGGAATCGCCAGCGTCATCGGCTACGAGATCACCGCGGTCTGCGTCATCGAACCCGATGCCGTTGTCGTGTTGGTGGTCGATAGGGCCGATGGCGCCGTGCAGACGGCCGTCAACCACACCGTCACCACCGACGAGGATCTCGCGCGCTGGTTGAGTGCGATATTCGCCCAGGCCGACTGGCAACCCGAAGCCCTGGTGCTGGTCGGCTCGGCCAGCGACCTCGACGCCATCACGCCGCATCTCGAAGACGTGCTGTCGGTGCCGGTTTTCGTGCCTGCCGAAGCCCAACTGGCGCTCGCCCGCGGTGCGGCCATGGCGTCGGCTCATGGCCCCGACTTCTTCCTCGACGAGACGGGCGAGGAGTCCAGTCAGGTCCACACCACGCGTCGGCGCTCCTGGCCGTTGTCGCACGTCGGCGCGGCCGGCGCCATGTTGGGCGTCGGTGTGGTGACTTTCGTGGTGTCGGGATCGCTCGCGATCGGTCTACAGCTGACGTCTGGCGAAGGCGCGAATCCGGCCGAGAAACCGCCGGCGGCCAATATCGCCGAAGCGGTGAAGGCTGTGCGCCCTGCGCCTACTGCTCCGGTTCCGACTGTCGAGGCCGCGCTGCCACCGCAACCTCCACCAGCCGCGGAGATTCCAGCGCCGCCTGAAATCGTCGTCGACCCGGTGCCGATGGCCGAACCGCCGGTTCCCGAGGCCCCGGCGCCCGATCCACTGGCTCCACCGGAGCCGGTGTACTCCGAAGCGCCGCCCATTCCCGCAGGCGCGCCTGCCCCTCCGCCAGGGGTCACTCCGGTACCAGGGCTCGTGCCCGCGCCCGTGACACCGGTGCCCGAGCAGAAGCCGGGAATTCTGCAGCGGCTCAAGGAGAAACTCTCCGACATCGGCCAGCCCGACGTACCGCCGCCACCGCCGGATCCACTGCTGCTGCCGCCACCACCGCCCGCATAACGAGACGGTTCACTGGCGCGGGCTAGACCCCGATTGCGTGCAGGTTCTTCGCGGTCGGCGACGTCTCGACGGAGGCGAGGTCGGGGCAGGTGCCCAACACCCGGTCGGCCGTGCCCGAGGTGGTCACCGTGAACCAGTAATGCTCGTTCTTGAAGTGGTGTTGGCGATGGTTTCGCCAGACCGCCCGATAGAAGCGGGTTTTCGGCTTGTAGTTGCTGTGGATGAGATAGTGGCTCCACTCATATCCAAGACCTAGAACGGTGATGAAAACCAGATAGGTCAGACCAAGGCCCAACCGCGGAAACGCAAGCAGCGCAATCGCAACCGCGAGAGGCATCACCCAGAGCAGCGCCTTCCACGGGATGAAGATCAGCGGAATGTCGCGCGGATCGAGATGGTGACGGCGATGTTCGCGCGCAAGCAGCGGGTCGATGGTCAGGCGCCCGACGCGCTTCGGCCGCCAATGCAGAATGAACACGTGGATGACCCACTCGAAGAACGGGAACAGTGCGAGCATCACCACCGGGACGAGAGCATCCGTGATCTGCCAGTCGCCAACGACGATGCGTGCGGCAGTCGCGCCCGCCAGGGTGGCACCAATCACCCAGGGGGAGGGGTGTTTCCAGAATTCACGCCACGCATCCCGCAGCGTGAAGCCCTTGCGCACCGCGCGCTCCGCGGAGATGGTCATGGCTGTTCCTCCAAACTGGTGATCACGGCGAGCATCGCCGTGGTGGCGGGTTCGAGAAGGTCGAGCGCCGCCTGTTTTGCGGCGTCGGGATCGCCAGCTGCTACCGCCTCGGCAAGATCCCGGTAGGCCTCCGGACGACCGACCTCGGCGGCCATCACCGCGGCCAGAGCCGGCAGCGCAGGCTCGTAGGTGGCACGAAGCGTGTTGTACATCAGCCGGAAGACGATGGAGTCAGCGCCGTCGACAACGTGATCCCAGAACGTCAGTGCGTGGCGTTGCCGCTCGACCGGGTCGTCCTCGGACTCCAGGCTGCGAACCGACTCATCGAGAAGTGCGGCCAAACCCGGTTGGCGTCGCACCGCGGCCAACTCGGCGGACTTCGGTCCGTTGTGCAACCGGGCCTCGAGAATGCTGCGGACGACCGAGAGATCGAGTTCGCCTGCGCGCAGCAACAGCCGAGGGAGAAGGTCGAGGCCGGCGTGCCGACGGAAGTCGCGCACCGTGGTGGCATCGCCTTGGCGCACCTCGACCAACCCGGCGGCCGATACCCGTTTGAGTGCCTCGCGCACGGCCGGGCGGGACACCCCGAGCACCTCGGCGAGGCGTCGTTCGCTGGGCAGCGTCTCACCGGGCTGCATCTCGCCGCTGAGCACGTCGGAGACGATCTGCTCGAAAACGTCCTCGGGTACCGAACGCCGGTTCACCGGTTGCAGGGCCATCCGCCAAGAATGGCCGATCCGTGGCCAGAGGTCAAGTGGTCAGACCAGTTGCCGCGAGGTGACCGCTACCTCTGAGGTAATTGCTTCGGCTACCTGCAGGGTGCACCGTAAAGGTGTCACGGGAAGGAAAACGAAGATGCCGCGCAATCAGGCCGCCCACTCGGCCATCCCGCGGTGGCTGCGCTTCGTGCTCAAGTCCGACCGCGCCGGTTCGTCCTGGTACATCGGTACCGGCTTTTTCTTCGCACCGTTGCTTGCCGTGCTTTCGCCCTGGCCCACCGTCACCGCGGTGCTGTGGGCGGTGATCGCCATCGCCGGGTTGTGGCTTGGCCTTCTCGGAATTGCGATGGCCGCCGGGTTGGCGATCGTGTTGCGGTCAGGACAGGAGATTCCCGAGGACTACTGGCGCTCGATCGTCGACTACCCGACCGCTAGCCCGCGGCCGCGACCTTCCCCGTGTAGTCGACCTGCCAGTGCTTGATGCCGTTGAGCCAGCCCGACCGTAGCCGCTCCGGTTTGGAAATCGGTGTGAGGTTTGGCATTTGGTCAGCGATCGCGTTGAAGATCAGACCGATCGTCATCCTCGCCAGATTGGCTCCGATGCAGAAGTGCGCGCCGGTGCCGCCAAACCCGACGTGCGGGTTGGGATCTCGCAGAATGTTGAACGTGTACGGGTCGTCGAACACTTCCTCGTCGAAGTTGGCCGAACGGTAGAACATCACCACCCGCTGACCCTTCTTGATCGGGACGCCCGACAACTCGGTGTCCTCAAGTGCGGTCCGCTGGAACGACGTGACCGGGGTGGCCCAGCGGACGATCTCGTCGGCGGCGGTCGCCGGCCGCTCCCGCTTGAACAGGTCCCATTGGTCGGGAAAGTCGGTGAACGCCATCATGCCCTGGGTGATCGAGTTTCGGGTCGTCTCGTTTCCCGCCACGGCCAACAGGATGACGAAGAAGCCGAACTCGTCCTCGGTGAGCTTGTGACCCTCGACATCGGCCTGGACCAGCTTGGTCACGAGGTCGTCGCCGGGGTGCACGCTCCGCTCCGCGGCCATCTGCATCCCGTACATGATCAGCTCGATGGACGCGGCCATCGGATCGTTGGCGGCGAACTCCGGATCCATGTCGCCGACCATCTGGTTCGACCAGTCGAACAGCTTCTTGCGGTCTTCCTGGGGCACGCCCATCAGGCCCGCGATCGCCTGCAGCGGAAGTTCGCACGACACCTGCTCGACGAAATCGCCGGAGCCCTCGGCCGCGGCCGTCTTGACGATGTTCTGCGCCCGCTGGTCGAGCTCGTCGCGCAGGCGCTCGATTGCGCGCGGAGTGAACGCGCGCGAGATGATCTTGCGCAAGTGCGTGTGGTGCGGGGCGTCCTGGTTGAGCAGGACGACCTTTCCCCGCTCCAGCGACTCGGGTTCGGCGTCGTCCCGGTACCGCGGCAGAGCAGTCTTTGCGTTGCTGGAGAAGACGTCGCTGCGCCGCGACACCTCCTTGACGTCCTTGTGCTTGGTCACCACCCAGTAGCCGCCGTCGTCGAATCCGCCGACGCCCTTGGGCTGCTCGTTCCACCAGATCGGCGCCGTTTTGCGCATCTCGGCCAGCTCGTCGACCGGCAGTCGCTCGGCGTAGATGTCGGGGTCGGTGAAATCGAACCCGGGTGGGAGGTTGGGAGTTGGCATGGATGGACTCCTCATACAACGTTGTCTAGTGCCCGTAAGGCATTGCTACACCACAGATGGGACTGGGTGAAGCGGGTTGTAGAAAAGCCCTGAAAAGTCTCAAGTGAAACGTGTTCTGGCCAGGGTTTGCGCAAACTGACTTGGTCACACAGGACACAGGTGTAACAATCGGGATACTAGAACTGAAGCACCCGATAGCACCGTCTGAAAGCAAAGGGGGCATCGGTGAGGAAGAACGAGAAGGCGACGACGCTGTCCGTGGCCACCGGCACGCTCGGAGTGGTCGCGGCGCTGGTACTTGCGGCGCCTGCGGCGCAGGCCGACCCCGAAGCGCCGATTCCGCCACCGCCGCCGTCACCGCTGCCCGCGGAAGAGTCCATCTTCGTCCAGGCAGCCCCCGCAGGTGAACCCGCGCCGCCCGCGGAAGTTCCACATCTGGCGAGCCCGGAGAACTTGCCGCCGGGCACCACGGATGTTCCCCTCGACGCGCAGCAGGGCCGCGGAGTGTCGTATCTGCGCGACCTGTGGCACGCGATGCAGACGCAGGAGATCAGCGGGCGGGACGCACTGCTTCTGTTGACCCAGCGGCCGCTCGACCCCAACGCCGTCCCGACCAACGGGCTGCCGGCCGGGCCTCAGGCGCCGCTGCCACCCGAGGCGCCGCCACCGGCGCCCGCGCCACCCGAATCAGCGGAACTGCCTCCGGCGCCGCGCCACCCGAATCAGCGGAACTGCTTCCGGCGCCGGCGCCACCCGAATCAGCGGAACTGCCTCCGGCCGCGCCGCCGGCTCCTTAGGCGTCAGACGCTGGCGGCCTCGTTGAGTTCGTCCAGCCTGTTGGTCGCCTCGAGATACTCCTGAACCCAGCGCTGGATGACCGTCGCCGACTTCTCCACCTTGTTGAGCTGACCCACGACCTGGCCGACCGGGTTGAATGCCACGTCGACGCTTTCGTTCGGGTATTTGTGCGTTGCGGCGACCGCCATGCCGGAAACCATGTACTGCAGCGGCATCCCGAGCGGCTTCGGGTTGTCGGGCTGCTCCCAGGCTTCGGTCCAGTCGTTGCGCAACATCCGCGCGGGCTTGCCGGTGAACGAACGGCTGCGCACGGTGTCGCGGCTGGAGGCGTTGGCGTATGCCTGCTGCTGGACCGCCGTGTGCTCGGCTTCCTCCACCATCAGCCACTGCGAACCGGTCCAGGCGCCCTGCGTGCCCAACGCCAGCGCCGCGGCGATCTGCTCGCCACTGGCGATGCCGCCTGCGGCCAGCACAGGCACCGGCGCCACCGCCTTGACGACCTGCGGCCAGAGCACAATCGAGCCGACCTCGCCGCAGTGCCCGCCGGCTTCGCCGCCCTGGGCGATGATGATGTCGACGCCCGCGTCCGCGTGCTTGCGCGCCTGCGACGGCGAGCCGCACAGTGCCGCTACTTTGCGGCCCTCGTCGTGAATGTGCTTGATCATCTCCGCAGGCGGCGTGCCGAGCGCATTGGCGATCAGCGTGACCTTCGGATGCCGTAGCGCCACCTCGACCTGCGGTGTCGCTGTCGCCTCGGTCCAGCCGAGCAGTTGAAACGCGTCGGCGCCGCTGCCCTCGACCGGCACACCGTGGTCGGAGAGGATCTTGCGGGCGAAGTCGATGTGCTCCTGCGGCACCATGTCCTGCAGCGTCTTGGTCAGCTCGTCGGCGGACAGGTTCGAGTCCATGCCCTCGTACTTGTTCGGGATAACGATGTCGACGCCGTAGGGATGGTCACCGATGTTCTCGTCGATCCAGTTGAGCTCGATCTCGAGCTGCTCCGGGGTGAAGCCGACCGCGCCAAGGACTCCGAAGCCGCCTGCCTTGCTCACCGCGACCACGACGTCGCGGCAGTGCGTGAAGGCGAAGATCGGAAACTCGATATTGAGGTCGTCGCAGATGGCCGTATGCATGACCTGCTCCTTGGGCGCGGTAGGCGAACTGAAACGTGTTCTAGTTTAGTACGCACCCGCGGCGACCGTTGAGACGGGTCCTAGCCGTCGTCTTTGGACGCTTCGCCCTTCGATTCATCGCCGTACTTGGGGTTGCCGTCGTCGTCGACCCAGTCGGCGACCGCTGTGCCGGCCACCGTGTTGTCGCTGCCCGGCAAGGTGACCGTGGGGCGGTCCTCGTCGTACTCCTCGGCCATCTCCTTGGCCTCTTCCTTGTCCTCCTCTGTGACCTCTGGCTTTTCGGTCAGCGGTCGGTCTTCCGGCTGCCCGGCATCAGCATCTTGCTGCTGCGATTGTTGTTGTTCGGTTGCCACGATGCACGCCCCTCCGATGATTGGAAATTTCCCGACGTGACTGTCGGACTGCCCGAAAGTGTGATTTACGAAACAGACCGCGTTCGAGGCACCAACGCCGAACCCGCCACCACCAGCGCTCCCACCACGGTCACCGGGATGGACCAGGACCGCCGACTCGAGACGGCCTCCTCACATTCCACGACGTAATCGGTGTGCGGAACGATCTGGTTGAGAATCGGCACATTGGCCACGGTTTTGGCGTTGGCGGCTCTCGCTTCGGACTGATCGGTCGCGATGGCATTGCCGCAACCGATCGATTGGCCGTCGCCAGACACCGACACCGGCACCAGCAGAGCGATCACACCGGCGATCAGCGCGACCACCCCCGCAAGCAAGATCAAGCGTCGCACGGTCATCCCTCATCACCTAGCCCGGGATCGCAGGGATGGGTGGGGGACTCGGAATCGCGGGCGGGCTGGGGATCGCGGGCGGACTCGGAATCGCGGGCGGGCTCGGGACCTCCGGAGGCGCCGGAACGACCGTCGTCACTGTGGTCGTCGCCGCGGGCGCCGTTGTCGAGGTGGTCGTCGTCGTTGTGGAGGTGGTTGTGGTGGTTTCCTCGTCGGCGTCGTCGCCACTACCGCAGGCGATCGCGACCGGGCCCATGCCGATGGCGGCCAGTGCGACAACGACCGCTGGGCGGATCTTCCAATTCGTCATCCGGCTCGCGTCTCCGATCCTGTAGTGCTGACAGCGTCCCGACCCACACAGGGATTACCCGCCGAAGCCCTAACCAAACGAAGGACGCCGGAATACGGTGACCCGATGGCGATCTTGAAGGGTGCGCGACTGGCCTTGCTGACGGCGGCCATGACGTTGAACGGATGCGCGGCGGCTGGCGCCGATACCGATTTTTCGGGACTGGTCGAGATCGCGCCCGGCCGAAGCCTGTACCTCGACTGCCAGGGGTCGGGGTCCCCGACGGTGTTCATCATCCCCGGCAAGGGCAGTTACGCGGAGGCGTGGAACGCTGCGGTGCCCGCCGATGACCCCGTGCGCTCGTCGCCCTACGACCTCATCAGCCAGGCCCGCATCGAACCGAGCGCTTCGGCGGCGCAACCGAGTGTCGCGAAGGGGACACGAGCCTGCACGTACGACCGGCCGAACACCCGACCCGACGGTACCGACCGATCCACACCGGTGCCGCAGCCGCACTCCATTCAGCAGGATGTCGGCGACGTCGTGAAACTCGTTTCCGCGGCCGAACTTTCAACCCCGTTGGTGGTTGCCGCACACTCCTACGGGGGGCTCATCGCCGACCTGCTGGCCCGCACACATCCCGAATTGGTGAGCGGTCTGGTGTTGGTGGACCCGACGTCCCAATTCCTGCCGACCGTCGGCAATCCCGACCAGAATGCCGCGTTCTACCGGGATGCAGGTCAGCCGATGCCCGATCCCGATAGCGAGGGCTTCCTTGCACAGGACGATTTCGCCCTGGTCGACGCAGCGCCCCCGCTGCCGACGGTGCCCGCCGTCGTGCTCAGCTCGGACAAGTTCCCGCCACCGGAGGCACTCAAGCCCGACAACTACACGCTGGAGCAGATACATCAGGCCAACACCCTGCTCGCCGACGCACTGGGCACCGTCAACATCACGACCACCGACAGCGGCCACAACATCATGCTGTATCAGCCGCAGTTGGTCGCAGGTCAGATACTCGCGATCGTCAATAGGGTGCGCGAGGGCTGAACCGGGGTCAGGCCACCGAGGTGTGGGCCAGCCACAGGATGAGTAGCGCGAGCACGGACACGAAACACAAGACATGGTCCCGGCAGACCGATCGCGCAAGCCGTGATTGCTCGGCAGGCCCACCCGGCCGGTTACCGAGTCGAACCGCGTTTGGCACCGTGCGAATCAGTGCCAACAGGATGGGCGCGCCTGCGAGCACCGCCGACGTGGCGATGAGCCACATCGGATCGGTCCCTCGCAAGGCCCGAAACACCAATGCGCCCAACAGAATCGCCATGACAGCTGCGATCAGGTGGCTCATCGGGCGTGAGGTCGTCGTCGCACGACGGTAATAGCCCGCGATCGATGCGAGCACCGGCTCGGGAAGTTCCCCGGCCCGCGCAGCGAGGACCTGAGTGTCGAAGATCAGGTCCATCCACAGCACGGCGAGCAGGAATCCACTGCAGGCCAGGAGCGCACCTGTTGCAACGCTCATCGCACCTCCACCCATAGCACCGGCCAGCCGTTGGCCTCGGCTGCCGCCGCAAGCCCCGAACGCGGATTCACGGGTCGCGGATGGCCGATCAACGACATCAACGGCACGTCCTCGTCACCGTCGGCATAGAAGTAGCTGCGCTGCAGGTCGACGTCGTTGTCTACGCAAAACCTTTGTGCTGCATCGGCTTTTCGGGTGCCCCAGATTACCGGCTTCTCGATCCCACCCGTCAGCACACCATTCTCGTCGACTTCAAAGCGGTTGCAGAGCAACCGGGTTATCCCGAGGGCGCGGGCAACCGGTTCGGCGTGGATGGTCAGCGCCGAGGAACACAGCGCCACGGTATGGCCCCGTTGCTGGTGCGCCCGCACGATCTCGCGCATGTGCGGGTATACCCGGGATGCAATATGCCGCTGGAAAAGCCGCTCGCCCAGTTCGTCGAGTTCGCGCAGCGACTCACCCCTCAGATAGCCCGCAGCGCGCAGGATGAGCCGCTCGAACTGCATGCGGCCCAGTCGGTACCTGATCGCGGCCTCCAGGACCCCGAGGATCTCGCCGATCCGCGCTTGCCGACGCCGTATCCGATCGCCGGCGTGCGCCGTCGCGGTGAACCCCGAGACCAACGTCCCATCCAGGTCGAAGAACGCACCGACCTGGGGTCCGGCCGGGCTCGCGGCGATCTCGGCGAGTCGACCCGATGGCTCAGTGGACACCACCCGAGACTACGTTTCTTGCGGGAAGATCAGCCGGATGCCGTCATCAACCGTAGGGTCGGCGATGACCGAAAGGAGAGTGCCATATCGACCACGCGGCGCAACATTCTCCCGAGGATCTTCATCGTCCTGTCGCTGTTGGCGTGCGCTGGATCGTTCCCGACTTTCGCCCGGCCCCAGCCGCCGCCTGATCGGATCGAGCTGGCCGAGGGCTGGCAGCTCGCATCGGCCGGAGATCTGGCCGCCGCGGGGGCTGACGTCTCCCGCTCTGACTACACGGGCCAGGGCTGGCACTCCGTCCGTCGCATGCCCGCGACCGTCCTCGAGGTGCTGCAGGACGACGGGACCTACCCCGCTCTCTACTTCGGCAAGAACCTGGTCGACGAGGTTCCGCAGGACCTGTACCAGCAGGACTGGTGGTACCGCACGTCGTTCAGGGCACCTGCGGGTCACACCACATACCTGCTCGAGTTGCCCGGCATCAATTACCGGGCTGAGGTCTGGCTGAACGGCCACCAGATCGCAGGCAACACACAAATTGTGGGCATGCACAACGCCCATGAGCTCGACGTGGCGCATTGGATCAGGCCCGGGGAAACGAACACGCTGGCCATCAAGGTGACGCCCGAGCGAGCCCTCCAGGACGTCAACGGCGTGGAGCTCGCGGACAGCTGGTGGGACTGGATCAACTGGAACTATCTCGGATACCAGGGCGCGGACAGAAACCTCGACCGAGGCAATTCCTATGTCTCGGACCGTAATGCCGGTATCTGGAAGCCGGTGTACCTCAAGGCCGCCGGCGCGGTCGCACTCGGTCCCTCCGTCGTCAACACCGAACTTCCTCTGCCGCGAACGGATTCCGCGCGGCTGACCATCCACACCACCGTCCACAACTACTCACCCGAGCAGGTGCGTGGTGTTCTGCGGGCGGCGATCACGCGGGCAGGCAAACCGAGCATCCACGTCGAGCAGCCGGTGACGCTGCTGCCCGGGCAGGACCGCGAAGTCAGCTTCACCCCCGATGAGTTCGCACAGTTGTCCGTCGCCAATCCCGACCTGTGGTGGCCGTACACCCTCGGCGAGCCGAACCTCTATGACCTGCGGTTGGAATTCCACCAGTTCGGCCAGGTTTCCGACGCGACCAACCTCCGGTTCGGAATCCGAACCGTGTCCCAGCACCGGGACTCCGATGGTCGGTTTCCCGACCTGGGTAAGGGCGGCAACTTCTACCTGACGGTCAACGGCAAAGACTTCCTGATCCGGGGCGCGGCCTACACGCCGGATCTGTTGTTCTCCTACGACCCCGAACGCGAGGACGCGATTCTGCGGTACGTGAAGGATCTCGGCCTGAACATGCTCCGGCTGGAGGGGAAGTTTCCGGGGGAGCACATCGTCGAGGAGGCGGACAAGCTCGGCATCCCACTCATGTTCGGCTGGATGTGCTGCAACCAGTGGGAGAAATGGTCGCAATGGGATGACGAGGACCGGCGGGTCGCCCAGGAGAGCCTGAGTTCGCAGATCTCGATGCTTCGTTCGCACCCGTCGGTGTTCATCTGGGCGAACGGCAGCGACGGCAAGCCGCCACCCGACGTGCTCGCGAAATACCATGAAATACTTGATGATTCACATTGGCAGAACGCGACCGTCGATACCGTCTCGTCCATGACCAGGGACGCCACGGGCGAGCGCGACTGGGACGGCATCCACATGGCAGGCCCGTACAGCTGGCGACCACCCGGCTACTGGTTCAGCGGGCGCTACGGCGCCACCCGCGGATCCACCGCCGAACAGGGCGACAACGAGCACATCCCGCCGTTCGCGAGCCTGAAGAAGTTCATCCCACCCGACAAGCTCTGGCCGATCAATGACACGTGGTACTTCCATGCCGGCGCGAACCCCAAGAACGCCACACTGAACAGCATCAAGCGGGCCGTCGACCGTCGCTACGGCCCGTCCGACGACGCGGAAGAGTTCACCCGCAAGGCGCAATTGGCGCACTACGAATCGACGCGCGCTCAGTTCGAAGTGTTCGCCGCCGACGACTGGGCAAGTCACAAGATGACCATCTACTGGATGCTGAACAGCCACTGGCCATCGTTCTTCGGCAACATCTTCGACTACTACCTGCGGCCAGGAGGCGCGTATTACGGTGCGAAGAAAGGGCTTCGACCGCTGTCGGTGGTGTTCGACTCCTATGCCACGGGGGATCACACACAGGCACACGTCACCCTGGTCAATCAGTCGCCGACCGACCGATCCGACCTGCGGGTGCGCGTCCGCGCCTACGACCTGCAGGGTCGAATGCGCGAAGACCGGGTGGCCGACAACCTCAGCGTGCCCTCAGGTGGAAGCGTCGAGGCCATGACGTTGCCGCGGATGGCCCGCGACTCGCGTGTCTACTTCGTGCGCTGCGAACTGGTCGACAACGCCGGAGCCGTTCTTGCCGAAAACGTCTACTGGCAGTCGCAGCAGCGGGACGATCTTGGTGATCCGAAGAACGACTGGGCGTTCGAACTGAAACAGGTGAGCTGGGCGGACATGACGGCGTTGAACTGGATGCCGCGGGTGCCGCTGCAGGTGACCGCGCAACGAACGAGTGCGGTGGGGGAAAATGGAGTCACCATCCGTCTGCGGAACCCCACCCAGCGAATAGCTTTCTTCGAGCGGGCTGAGATCATGACCGCGCCCGACGGCGACGAGATCCTGCCCATCGAATACAGCGACAACTACGTCACTGTCTTCCCCGGCGAAACCGTCGAGCTGCATGGCGTCGTGCCCACAGACCGGACGGTCGCCAACTGGGTACGCGTCGCGGGGTACAACTCACCACCAGTGGTGGTGCCGATCGAATAGAGGTGGGTGGCGTGCACGAGGTTGATCAGAACACTGAGCAGATGGTGCGCAGCGTGCTGGCGTACGCGGAGAACCGGCTACGGATGAACCCCGTGCCCCTGGACAAGGGGGTGCTGCCCGTCGATCAACTGTACGAGCGAATCGACGGCCTGATCCGCGAGACACCGCGACAACCCGACGAAGTTCTCGGCGTGTACACCTCGGTGATCGCGCCCAGCGTGATCTCAGCGGACAGTCCGCGGTTCCTCGGCTTCATCCCCGCCGCGCCGACGAAGGCCAGCCTGTTGTTCGACATGCTGGTGTCGTGCGCGTCGATCCAAGGCATCTCGTGGCTGGAAGCGTCCGGCGCGATCGCCGCGGAGAACAGCGTGCTGCGGGTGATCGCCGACGAAGCCGGTCTGCCGTCGACATCCGGCGGCTGTTTCGTCTCGGGTGGGTCGGCGGGCAACCTGTCCGCACTGGCGGCGGCTCGCGAGACGGCGAAGAGACGCGGTGCCACCGGACGCCTACGGGTGGTCGTCGGCAGCGATGCGCATTCGTCCATCACCAATACGCTGGAGCTGCTCGAGATGGACGCGCTGGTGGTCGACACACCGGACCACCGGCTCACCGCCGATACCGTCCGTGATGCGGTACCGCTCGACGCCGCCGGCATCGCCGCGGTGGTGTGCACCTCGGGAACGACCAACGCCGGGATCATCGATGACCTGGCAGGCGTCGGCGCGCTCGCGCGGGAGCGCGGCTGGTGGTTCCATGTGGACGGCGCCTACGGCGGGTCCGGCATCTTCGCGCGCTCGTTGCGCCCGAAATACGCCGGGCTGGAGCAGGCCGACTCGTTCATTCTCGACCCGCACAAGTGGCTGTTCACCCCGTTCGACTGCTGCGCGCTGCTGTACCGCGACCCCGAGCTGGCGCGAGCGACGCACACGCAGGACGCCTCGTACCTCGATGTCATCCACACCTCCGACGGGGAGTGGAACCCGTCGGACTACGCCTACCATCTGACCCGCCGCGCGCGTGGGCTGCCGCTCTGGTTCTCCCTCGCGGTGAACGGACTGGAGGCGTATCGCGACGCCATCGAGGTCGCCGTGTCATTGGCGAAGGAGACGGCGCAGCTGATCAAGGCCGCACCGCAGCTCGAACTGATCCGCGAGCCCGACCTCGGGGTGGTGTTGTTCCGCAGGCTGGGCTGGAAGCCGGAGGACTACGACGCGTGGGCGCAGCGGCTGCACGAGGATCAGGTCGCATTCATTCCGCCGACCAAATGGGAAGGCGAGACCGTCGGCAGGTTTGCGTTCCTGCACCCGCATACCCGCCTGGACTTGGTCCGCGAGGTTCTCAGCCGCACTGAGTGACTAGTGCAACGCGGCGGCGATACGACGCCATTGCTCGCGGGGGTAGGCCGTGAGGTCGGCCGTGAGCACCTGGACACATACGTGGTCTGCGCCTGCGAACAGATGCTCGTTGACCCGGCGCAAAATGGCCTCCTCGTCACCCCACGCGATGATCGCATCGAAGAGCGTGTCGCTGACTGACGCCAAGTCATCGGGGGAGAAGCCCAGTCGCCGCAGATTGTTGGCGTAGTTCGGCATTGCCAAATATCTACGCAGCCAGCCGGTTCCGATCGCGCGCGCCTCGTCGGCGTCGTCACACAGGATCACTGTTTGCTCGGGCAGCAGAAGCGGTCCGTCACCGAGCAGTCCGCGGGCGCGGTGCGTGTGGTCAGGCGTGGTCAGGTAGGGATGGGCTCCGCGTGTGCGATCTGCGGCCAGCGTCAACATCTTGGGCCCGAGTGCCGCAAGCACCCGGCCCTCGACCGGCACCGGGTCCGCCGCGTGGTCCAGTGCGTCCAGGTATGACGTAGTCGCCGCCAGCGGCCTGCGGTATCGCCCGGGCTCGCTCGCGTCGATCAGTGGCGCGTGACTCACACCGATGCCCAACAGGAATCGATCACCGTGGGCAGCCGACAGCGACGCGTACGACGCCGCGACGTCGGCCGGCTCGTTCATCCAGAGATTGAGGATGCCCGTTGCGATCACGATGCCGTTAGTCGCCGACAGCAGGTGACCGACCGAGTCGAGGACCGATGTGCCGCCCACATCGGGTATCCACAGCGCCTGGAAACCCAGGTCCTCCAGTTCCGCCGCGGCGTCCGCAGAGGCGGCATCATCGCCGTAACGCAGCTGGTGACTCCAGATGCCGACTCCCGAAAGATCCACGCTTCGTCCTATCCGACTGCGGCGAAGTTGACGGTTGCCGTCGCACCGAGCTCGCCGTCCTCGCCGCGATAGATGTCGACCTGCACCACGACGGATCGCTTGCCGGTCCGCAGGATTCGCGCGACGGCCTTAGCAGGTCCGTTCTTGATGGGCCGCAGATAGCGGATGAACAGATCCGTGGTGGCGATGGCGTTGCCGAACGATGTGCATCGGGCGGCCAGTTGCCCGGCCGTCACATCGGCCATGGTGGCGATCAGTCCGCCCTGCAGTCCGCCGGCGGTGTTGACCACCCGCTCGTCTACGGGCATCTCCATGATCACGGTGCCGTCGGTCGATGGGACCTCCTGCAAGCCGATCTGGTCAAAGAGTTCTCGCAGGGACCTCGGCGCCGTCACGAGAATCACATTACCGGCCGCCGGCAGGCTCGTATGCTCAGGTCATGGCAGACACCACGCTGACCGGACTTCCTCCAGGCCCTCGGCTGCCCGCCCCGGTTCAGGCGGCGCTGATGGCCCGCTATTGGCCGCGCTTCATATCGGCGTGCCGGCGGCGGTACGGCAGCGTGTTCACGATGCGAATCGCCACCATGGGCACGTTGGTGTATCTGGACGACCCCGCCGAGATCAAGATGGTGTTCGCGGGCAGCCCCAGCGTCTATCACGCCGGTGAAGCGAATTCGATGTTGGGCGGCCTGCTCGGCGACAGCTCCGTGTTGGTGATCGACGACGACGTGCACAAGGAGCGACGGCGCCAGATGCTGCCGGCATTCCACCGCGACGCAGTCGCGCGCCAAGCCGCTGTGATGGCCGACATCGCCGCGGCGAACGTCGCGACATGGCCGGTGAACACCGAGTTCCCGGTCGCCCCCAAGATGTCCGAGATCACCCTTGAGGTGATCCTGCGGACGGTCATCGGCGCGTCGGACCCGGCTCGGCTCATGGCGCTGCGCAAGGTGATGCCCAGGCTGCTCAACGTGACCCCGTGGGCATCGCTCGCGCTCGCGCGCCCGAACCTGCAGCGGTTCGGTCCGTGGCGGGGACTTCGCCGCCACATCGAGGAAGCCGACCGCCTGCTGTACGCCGAGATCGCCGACCGCCGCGCCGATCCCAACCTTGCGACACGGACCGACGCGCTGGCGATGCTGGTCCGTGCCGCCGACGACGACGGTAGCGCCATGACCGATGTGGAGCTACGCGACCAGCTCATGACCCTTCTGGTCGCCGGGCACGACACGACGGCGACGGGGCTTTCCTGGGCATTGGAGCGGTTGATTCGACACCCCGCCATCCTGGACAAGGCGGTGCGCGCCGCCGAAGCCAGCGCGGCGGGCGATCCGGCCGGCGACGAGTACCTCGACGCGGTGGCCAAGGAGACGCTGCGGATTCGTCCGGTGGTCTTCGACGTCGGCCGCGTCCTCACCGAGCCCGTCGAGCTGGCGGGCTACCGTCTGCCCGCAGGCGTGATGGTCGCACCCGGAATTGGGTTGGTACACAGCAGCTCCCAGCAATATCCGGATCCCGATCGATTCGACCCGGACCGAATGGTCGGTGCCACGCCAGGACCCACCACATGGCTGCCGTTCGGCGGCGGCAACCGCCGCTGCCTGGGTGCCACGTTCGCGATGGTGGAGATGCGGGTCGTCCTGCGTGAGGTGTTGCGCCGGGTCGAGTTGTGCACCACCTCGGCCGCCGACGAACGGCAGAAGGTCAAACACGTCATCCTGGTGCCGCACCGCGGTGCGCGGATTCGGGTCCGGGCCGTCCGAGACCTGCCGACGACTTCGGCCGCGGACGCCAACGCGCCGTCGTGTATGCATAGTTCGTGAGCGCACGCGCCGGCATCGTCGTCACGGGGACGGAAGTACTGACGGGGCGGGTTCAAGACCGCAACGGCCCGTGGATCGCCGACCGGTTACTCGAACTCGGCGTCGAGCTCGCACACATCACGATCTGCGGTGATCGGCCGAAAGACATCGAGGCGCAGCTGCGCTTCCTGGCCGACGAGGGCGTGGACCTGATCGTCACCAGCGGCGGTCTGGGGCCGACGGCCGACGATATGACGGTCGAGATCGTGGCACAGTTCTGCGGTCGCGAACTTGTTCTCGACAAACGGCTCGAGGAGAAGATTGCTGCGATCCTCAAGCGCCTGAGCGCGCGGTTCGCCGACGTGGACTTCGACGCGGTACGGGCGGCCAACCGCAAGCAGGCCATGGTGCCGGCCGGGGCGCACATCATTGATCCGGTGGGCACCGCGCCGGGCGTCGTGGTTCCAGGCAAGCCTACGGTCATCGTGCTGCCGGGACCGCCGCGTGAGCTGCAGCCGATGTGGCAGACCGCGGTGGAAACGCCTGCGGCGCAGGAGGCGATCGCCGGGCGGACGACCTACCGGCAGGACACCGTGCGGATGTTCGGGTTGCCCGAGTCAGGCCTTGCCGAGTCGCTACGCGAGGCCGAGGGGCGGGTCGAAGGATTCGAGCGGCTCGAGATCACCACATGCCTGCGGCGCGGAGAAGTCGAGATGGTCACGCGCTACGAGCCCGACGCGGCACCGGTGTACGCGGAGTTGATGCGGATGTTGCGTGAACGCCATGCGCGCCAGATCTTTTCGGAAGACGGTGCCCGAGTCGACGATCAGGTCGCGCAGCTGCTGGCGGACCGCCGCATCGCGACGGCGGAGTCCTGCACCGCAGGCCTGGTCGCGGCACGACTCACCGACATTCCGGGTTCGTCCGAATATGTCGCAGGCGGAGTGGTGGCCTACGCCAATGAGGCCAAGTCAGACCTGCTCGACGTGGACCCGGCGCTCATTCAGACGGATGGGGCGGTGTCCGAGCCGGTGGCCGAGGCGATGGCGCGGGGTGCGTTGCGCCGCTTCGGTGCCGACACCGCGGTCGCGATCACCGGCATCGCCGGACCCGGTGGGGGATCGGAGGACAAGCCGGTGGGGACGGTGTGCTTCAGCGTGATGCTGGCCGGCGGCCCGACGCTGACCAGAACCCTGCTGCTGCCGGGTAACCGATCAGACATCCGGGATCGCTCGACGACCGTCGCGATGCACTTGCTGCGACGCGCCCTGCTCGGCGCGAAAGATCCTGCGGTCCTTGCGGACTGACGTCAGAACTCCGCCGCCGCACGGAAGGCACGCTCGGCGTCATCGCCGTGTACCGCGAAAATCACCCTCGTCAGTGACCGCGGCTGATACGCGCGGACCGCACCGACCATCAGTAGTGCCGCCTGCTCGAGCGGGAAACCGCCGACGCCCGTTCCGAACGCCACCAACGCAAGGGATCGGCAGCCCAATTCGTCGGCGGCCGACAGCGTCGAGCGGGTGGCACGCTCGATGATCTCGGCGGAGGTCGGCCCGCCCGGCTTCATCGTCGCCGCATGGATCACGTGGCGTGCCGGCATGTCGCCCGCGCTGGTTGCCACCGCGTCGCCGAGGCCGATCGGCGCCTTCTCGTCGGACTCCCGCTGCACGTCGGGCCCGCCTGCACGGGAGATCGCGGCGGCCACCCCGCCGCCATGTTTGAGCTGTGTGTTGGCGGCGTTGGTGATCGCATCGACATCAAGCTTCGTCACGTCCGCCTGGAGCACCTCTATGTCGACCATCGCCATAGTCCTAATCGTCCTCCTCGGTCACCGTGAAGCCGGCCAGCCAGTCCTCATGCATCTCGTCATCGATGGAAACCCGCCACTGGTAGCGCTGACCGGCGGTGAGCTTGAGCGAGGGGATGGTGGCGGTGAACGGAATCGTGACCGGGGTTCCCTTGGGATGCACGGGCTCACGCTTGGCCTTGATGACCTCCTGCTCGGTATGAGCCACTCGGGCGCCGTCGCTGTCGACGAGCTCGGCGCGGATCGGAAATGACCTACCGATTTCCGCCCACTCGACTTCCACGAAGATGATCAGCGCGTGCTGCGGAACCGGAGTCGAGCTAGAGGTCCAGCCAAGGCCGAGCGCGTGGACCGTCCCCGCCTGGTCCAGTTGAGCGCTCTGCGCGAGCAGCACGATGGCTCTCATCGGTCGCCGATTCTATTGCCCCGATAGTCACTTCGGTTCCTCGCGATCCCACACCTCAATCAATGAGCGCAGGATCTCCTCGGCACGCCCGAGGCCGCCGAGGTGGCTCTCGCCCGCCATGGGATAGAGGGTGGCGTCCGGCAGCCGCTCCACAACATGCTCCCCGTGCTCGTACGGAACGATGTGATCGGCGTCGCCGTGCCACCAGAGCACGGGAACCTTGACCTCGTCGAGCCGGAAACCCCAATCACGGGCGAACGCGACGATGTCGTAGAACGGCGCGGCCAGCTGTTTGCGGCTGCCGTTGAGCAGGTCGTCGAGGAACATCGCCCTGATTTCAGGCCGCGCCAGCAGGGCCCGGTCGGCCGGCGGGGACACCATGCCGTACAGACCCGCCGCCGGCCCCGCGACGGGACGTATCAGCCGGACCAGGGTCAGGGCCGTCAGCCTGATCGGGACGCCCGCCACCTGCAATAGCGGCGCGACGCGCGACCCCAGCGCCATCACGCCGCCGGCGATCTTGTCGGGTCCGCTGGTCGGGGCGACTCCGCCGACGACCCCGGCCACCAAAACGCGCTCCGGCATCGCCGTGGCGCATGCCAGGGCGTACGGGCCGCCGCCGGACAGGCCGACGACCGCCATCTTGTCGATTCCCAGCGTGTCGGCGACGGTTCGCAGGTCATTGGTGAACTCGTAGACGTTCTTGTACTGGTACGGCGTCGACGAACCGATCCCGGGCCGGTCAATGCCGATCAGCCGGATGTCCGCGGCCTCCGCATAGATCCGAGCCTCGGTCGGAATCTGCCTGCGCGCTCCCGGGGTTCCATGCAGCCAGAAGATCGCCCGGCCCTGCGGGGCGCCGAACTCGGCGAACCCGATCTGCCGATCCTCGCCGACGGCGATGTTTCCCTCGAGCTTCGGGCGATCGATTGCGACAACCATGCCCCGAGTGTCTCATGCCGGCTGTGACGGTCTGCTCAACTTCGGCCATCATGGCGTGATGGCCGACGGCGAACTGGACGAACTGTATGGGGTCAAGCCCGAGGAGTTCACGGCCCTGAGATCCAAACTGGCCGCTGCGGCCAAGAAACGCGGCGACGTCGCCGCCGCGAAGCGGGTCTCGGCCGCCCGCAAGCCCACTACTGCGGCCTGGGTGGTCAATCTGCTCGCGCACAGCAATGAGGACGTCAAGCAGTCGTTGACCGATCTCGGTGAGCGGCTGCGCGCTGCGCACGCCGCAATGGACGGCGACAGCATTCGACAGTTGTCCTCGGAGCAACGGTCGCTCGTCGACGAACTCACTAACGCTGCGTTCGAAGGTGCCGACGTGACGAACCCCTCGGCCGCGCTGCGCGAGGACGTGACGGGGACACTGCAGGCGGCAGTCGCCGACCCCGACGTCGCCGCCCGCCTCGGCCGGCTGGCGAAGGCCGAACGGTGGTCGGGTTTCGGCGATTTCGGCGACACCACAACCGTATTCACCACCGCGCGACGCAGCGACAAGGCAAAACCGGAACCCGAGCCTGCGCGGCAGAAACCCGCTCGAGGGGAGCGAGGCGACGATGACCGCAAGTCCGCGCGCCGGCTGGAGAAGGCCAAGGCCGCAGTGGCCGCGGCCGAACGGACCAAGGACGACGCGGACAACGAGTTGTCGGAGCGACAAACCGATCTGGCCGTCGCACGCCTGCGTCACGACGAGATGCGACAGCGCCTTCAGGAGGCCGAAAGTAGCCTGGCCGCGGCCGACAAGGCCTACGAGGAGGCTAAACAGGCCGGCCGCGAAGCCGCAGATCTGCTCAAAAACGCCAAGGCCGAGCTGAAGCGGTCCAAGCGCACGAGTTAGTTCAGCAGACAGCAGATTTCGCGTCGGCGAGATTATCCGCGGCCAGCACCAGGCGGGTGTTCGTCGCGAGGTAGGCCAGGGTCAAATTCACCCGCGCTTCGCCGAGTCTGCGGGCGATCTCGCCGAGCGCGCCGGGTCGGTCCTCGATTTCGAGAACCAAGACCTCCTGCTCGCCGGCGATCCTGATTCCTGCCCGCTGGAGTGCTTCGAACGCCGCAGTCGCATCTTGCACAAGTATGTGCACCTCGGCTTGCCCGCCCCCGCCGGTGAGTGCACACAAGCCCGCGATGTTCGCACCCGCCTCACCGAGCACGTCACCGACCCGGGCCAGCTCTCCGGGCTGGTCGTCCAGATAGAGCGTCAGGTCGGTTGCCATAATCGGCTCCTTTCGCGGGGCTACCGACGATCATGCTCCGACAGCGACGGCGGTATCTGCAATACTGCGTCGATGCGACGCGGATTGCTGGTTCTCGCTGCCGTGGTGGCCGTTCTCGTCAGCGGATGCGGCTCTAACATCAAGCCCGAGGGAGCCGCGAAGTCGGTGGTCGATGTCGTCCACCGCGAGACGGGCTTCAAGCCAAAAGACGTGAGCTGCCCGTCGGGCGTAGACGCAGAGGTCGGGGTGGAGTTCGACTGCAAGTTCACCGGCCCCGAGGGCAAGGAATACACCGCACACATGAAGGTGACCCGGATCGAGGGCGACGACGTCGAGTTCTACATCGAGTCCAAGCCCAGCTGACCCGAGACCCACTGGCACAAAGGCGTTTCCGACGCCACTTGGCGGCTGACAGAATGCAGCTAAGGCGGAAACCGGCTGCCCCGCAAGCTCTTTCCGACATGAGCGCGGTTGTCGATGACACCAACCTTGCGCGACGTGAATCCCGCCGCTGCGGCGATCAGGTCGTTCCTATGCCGGCGGTGGCGGCGGCAGCTCACCCGGGGGAAGCGGCGGCAGCGGCGCTCCCGGAGGTGGCGGCGGCAGTGGAGCCACTGGCGGCGGAGGCAGCGGGGCGTCCAGCGCCATAGGGATGACGACGCCTTCGAGCGGTGGCAGGGGAGCACCCGGCGGTGGCGGCAAGATGCCCGGGGGCACGGCCTCCGGCGGCGGTGGCGCCGCCTCCGGCATCGGCAGGTACATGTGCTTGGTGAACTGGCGCTGGTAGGCGCCTCCGCCACCGACCTTCACGCCGCCGCCCTCACCGGACGAGACCGGCGTCCCATCGGGCAGCGTCGCGGCGGTTCGATGTTGCCGGTGTTGAACCGGTCGCCGTAGATCGGACGTCCAGCCGCCGCGTTCGTCACCCAGGACACCAGGCCCGAGCAGTCCGTGCCGGCAGGAGAGTCCCCTACCTCAACGCCGAGCCGATCCGGGTCATCGCCCGTCGCTGGATCAACCAGTACGGTCGCGCGCCGGTTCAGACGCCAGAGGCTGCACATCCTCGCGTACACGAATGGATGAATGGGCACGGCGCATCGGATCAGCCATAGGCCAGAAGTAGCGGAATGTGTTGCTCGGCGCTGGTGAGCGATCCGTGATGGCCGACGAGCGACGACTCGACGGGTTCCACCGTGCGTCGCACCATGGTCGCCGAGCCGCGGGCGGCCGCTACGACATCGCCGATGCGCAGACGGATTTCGTCGCGGATTCGCTCACCGAACCACCCCGCCCCGATCGCTTCGTCACGCGATACCACCCATGCACGTTCCCCCAGTGTTTCCCGCCACGCCGCGAGCACCGCGTCGGCGGCGCCGTCGGCGACGTACACGTGCCGGGCTCGGGGCTCCCCACCGATGGCCTGCACGCCGTCGAGCAGCGGTGCGCAATCGTCGATGTCCACAGCATCATCGGTATCGACAGCCACCATGCCGTGGTCGGCCACCACCGCGAGCAGCCCGCCGGGGGGTAGACCCTCCACCACGGACTCGACGAGGCGGTCGACCTCCTGCAACTGCATCCGCCAGGCCGGTGAACCGGGGCCGTACAGGTGCCCGAGCAGATCCACCTCGCCGTGGTAGCCGTAGCTGAACCCGCCGCCGGCGATAGCGGTCCGCACGCCCGCGCCCAGGTCCCCGAGCGTCTGCACGCCGACATAGCGACCGCCACGCAGCACCGCGCGCGTCAGTCCGGAATTGGTGAACTCCGCGCCGGATACGACACTTACCGCGACTCCGGCTGCGGTGGCCCGTTCGAACGTCGTCGGAATCGGTTGCACCTGCTCGGGCGGCGCGGAGCGGCGAAGATCGTCGCCCCACGGGTGCGGGCGCCACCGCAGGGGATTGATCACACCGATGCCGGGCAGCCGGAATGAGAGGCCGACCAGCCCGTGCTCGCCCGAACGGCAGCCGGTCCCGATCGCAGCCAACCCGGCGACCGTGGTCGACGGGAATCCGGCCTGTAGCGTCTGCCCTCGCAGACCCGCCATGACCGGGGCATCTTCGGCGTAACTGTCAAGGAGTTCCGACCCCAGCCCGTCGACCAACAGCACGCACGCGCCGCGTACCTCGGCGGCCAGGTCGATACGGCGGTCGAAGCCCGTCACACCCATCGCCGCCAGCACCGATGGCACCACGTCGGCTAGATGAGCAGTGTCGGGGTCCGGCTGCGGCAGGTCCACATCGCGAGCCTGCCATATTCTCTCCGCTATGCCGCTGCGGAGAACGACGGTAGTCGGCATCGGGCTGACGCTGCTGCTCGGTGCGTGCAGTACCCGGGAACCGGCGGTGTCGGCACCGGCCGTGGGCAGCGAGGTCTTAGCAACGCCTGCGGCCCAGGCGGCCGACGGACCGGCCCCAGCCGTCGACACGTTCTCTATCGGCCCGTCCGCCACCGACACGATCGGCGGCTATCTTCCCGACGGCCGAATGCTCAGCCCGTTCGATGTGGCGAACCCGGTGATCGGGTGGCTGGATCCGCCGTTGTTGACGGCGGTTCAAGATGCCGCGCGCCGCGCAGCGTCGGACGGCATCGACTTGAAGATCACGTCGGGGTGGCGAACCAAGGGATTCCAGCAACGGCTGTTCGATGACGCAGTACGCACGTCCGGCAGTGTTGAGACCGCCAAACAGTATGTCGCCTCACCGGACATCTCCAGGCACGTTGTCGGACGCGCGGTCGATGTTGGTCCGGCCGATGCCGATGAGTGGTTGATAAGCAACGGTTCTCAGTTCGGCCTGTGTCAGGTCTTTGCGAATGAGATATGGCACTTCGAACTGGCGGCCGATCAAGACGGTCACTGCCCACCGCTGAAAGCCAACGCGGCAGGGTGACACGCTTTAGTCACGACGGGCCGCGGCTGCATACACGGCCCACCGCTGCCCCTCGCCGGGCAACGGCAAATAGGTGTGGCCGCAATCCAAACGCCATGCGCCACGGCCAGCTATGCATACCCGGCGGAACCGGTTGCAGTACCGACAATGCGTCATCGCTCCAATTCCTTTCGTCCGTACAAGCACGCTATGCAGACCGAGCAGCACGCATAACGGGGCGAAGTCCCCGGCCTGCGGGACGGGGCTGCGCGCTTTTCACGCCGCAGCGTTAGGGGATTAGGGGGCGGCGGGCACAAACCCTTCATCGCGCTGCGGTGGGCGGATAGCGTGGAGCTGTCACGAAGAGACCTGCGGAGGGACTTCTCGATGCCCGAAACCAAGACGGGGCAAGCGAAGCTGTTCGACGCACTCACGACCAAGGGCACTGCCTTCACCCATGACGAACGCCGCAAGTATCGTCTCTTGGGGCTGCTCCCGACCGCAGAGAAGACGCTCGACCAACAGGCTGAGCACTGCTGGCACGAGTTCTCCACGCGCCGTGACGATCTCGACAAGCACATCTATCTGCGAGCGCTGCAGGACCGCAACGAAACCCTCTTCTACCGAGTCCTGCACGACCACATCCCGGAGATGATGCCGATCGTGTACACCCCGACGGTCGGTGTGGCATGCGAGCGCTTCAGCGAGATCTACCGGCGGCCGCGGGGACTCTTCGTGTCCTACCCCGACCGGGACCAGCTCATCGAGGTGCTCGACAACCGCCCGCAGCGTGACGTCGATGTGATCGTAGTGACCGACGGCCAGCGTATTCTCGGCCTTGGCGACCAGGGCATCGGCGGGATGGGCATTCCGATCGGGAAGCTCTCGCTGTACACCCTCATCGGCGGAATCGACCCGGCCCGCACCTTGCCGATCGTGCTGGACGTGGGCACCGACAACGTCGAACTGTTGGAAGACCCGCAGTACCTCGGCTGGCGCCACCGGCGAATCAGCGACGACGACTACTACGCGTTCATCGACGAATTTGTGGCCGCAGTCCATGAACAGCTGCCGGACGTGCTGCTGCAATGGGAGGACTTCGCGACGACGCACGCGCTGCCGATCCTCGAGCGCTACCGCGACAAGCTGCTCACCTTCAACGACGACATCCAGGGCACCGCGGCGGTGACACTCGGCGCGCTGCACGGCGCGTCGAAGGTCGCCGGGCGCCCGCTGTCACAGCAGCAGGTCGTGATGCTGGGTGCGGGCTCGGCCGGCATTGGCGTCCTCGACATGGTGCAGCGCGAGATGATGGCCCAGGGGTTGTCGGAAGCGGATGCATCGGAGCGGATCTGGGTCGTGGACATTCAGGGATTGCTCACCGACGATCGCACGGATTTGTCCGCGGGGCAGCGGAGGTTCGCCCAGCCTGCGAATCGCGTTGCGGGGTGGGCCCTGTCGGGCCCGGCACAGCTCGCCGATGTCGTACACCACGTTGATATCGGCATCCTGATGGGGCTGTCCACCGCGGCCGGTGCCTTCACCGAGGGCATTGTGCGCGAACTCGCGGGCAAGACCGCGCGCCCGATCATCTTTCCGCTGTCCAACCCGACCAGCCACGCCGAGGCGCACCCGTCCGAGTTGGACGAATGGACCGGAGGACGCGCGCTGATCGCTACCGGCTCACCGTTCGCGCCGTTGCGGCGGGGCGGGGTGGAGCGGCCAATTGCCCAGTGCAACAACGTCTACATCTTCCCCGCCATGGGGCTCGCCGTCACCGCAGCCCAGGCCACCCGGGTCACCGACGACATGATGCGGGTCGCGGCCGCAACCCTCGGCGACGCTTCGCCCGCCCTCTCCGACCCGGCCCAGCCGCTGTTGCCGGCGTGGTCCGACGTTCCTGACGTCGCCGTGCTCATCGCCCACGCCGTCGGACGGCAGGCCGTTGCCGACGGTGTCGCCCCCGAACGAAGCGACGAGGAACTGGCCGAGCGCATCGCAGCTGTCCGGTGGAGTCCCGAGTATCCGGCATCCCCGCAGTAGATGCTCGGCGATTTAGTTCTGTCGCTTGTACCGCTCGACGAACCGCCGCAGGATCGTCGGGGGATATTCGATATTTCGTTGCCGTGCTGCCGCTTTCAGTGACTCGGCCGACTCAGGTGCGAAATAGCCATGGTTCTTGTAGACGTCGATCCTGGTGATGATGCCCTTGAGATCCAATTCGGGATGGAACTGCGTCGCGTACGTGTTGGCTCCAACCCGGAAGGCCTGGACCGGACAGTCGGGCGAGGATGCGAGTGAGACCACTTGGGATGGAAGCGAACTGGCCGCCTCCTTGTGCCCTCCGTACGCATCGAACACTTCGGGCAGATCGGCGAACAGGGGGTCCTCGCGTCCTGCCGGTGTCAGGGTGATCGTGACGGCCGCAACCGGTTCGGGGTAAGTGCGGTCGACGGTGGCGCCAACGACCGTACCGAGTGTGCCCACGCCATAACAGCATCCGAGAAAAGGAAAATCGCTATCCACGATTCTCTCGAGGAGAGACAGAAGTTCGGATTCGACGCGCCGTTGCGTCGGCGTTTTTGAGTCCGCGGGGTCACTCACGTTGTACGGACCGCCGCCCAGGATGATGCCGGACCAATCCGCGAGATCGATCGGCCCTAAAGAATTGTGAGTCAGACCTATACGGTGCATGCCGTTCTCATCCAGTCCGGCGAAGCGCATCATCGCCTGATACTCGTCGTCAGCCGCTTCGTCCTCTCCGCGGATCGACAGAAGCAGGAACGGGGCGTGGTCGACGTCTGCTGGCATGCCGTTCTCGTTGATGGGGTGAATTTGCGTCAATCTATCAACGCGGCGACCCTGAAGTTCGGGTAGATCAGCAGAAGCCGAAACAGCCGCGGCGGCGCGGCCGCTCCCCGGGTGCGTCGCCAGGGGTGTTGGAATCACTTCCTTCAACCGGCCGCGGTACCGGTGCCACACTGATCGGCGCCCGGGTGGCGGGCGTACGGGTGATCCCGACCTCTGGCTTCTGCGCCTGGGTCGGCGCGCTGCGCCAGGGCTCTGAGTACTGCCGTTGGGGCGCGGAGTAGGTCGGCGCAGCCGCAGGAGGCGGTGGTGGCGGCGGAGGCGGGGGAGCCGGGGGCGGCTGCGGAGCGCTCACCGCGGTTGGTTGGATCTTGCTCGGTGACGGCGAGACGCTGGTCGGTGCCTCGGTTGTCGATCGTTCGGCCGTGGTGGTGGGGCCGCGCAACACCAGCCAGCCGCCGCACACCACGGCGACGATCACCGCGGCTGCGAGCACGGTTGCCGCTTGCTTGGTGCGATACCACGGCTGCGGCTTGTGGACAGGCATCGGCGTGGCGACGATCGACTCGGCGATGCCGCGCGCAGCCAGTGGGCGCGCGCGAAGCGGTGGAGCCTCGGCGGGCTCTGGCGGGACTTCGTCGTGGTCGTCATCCCAGCCGTAGTCGTCGGGCTCGTCTTGGAACACTTCACTGGCGTCGACCGGGCCGAACGGAACGCTTTCGGCCGGCTGATCCGGGACGAGGTCGTAGACATCGACGGGCTCCGACGGAATCGCGACGCTGGCTTCGACGACCGGGATCGGTTCGGTGACCGGCTCGGGGTGATACGCGACGGTGTCGTCCGAGTCGACCCACCTGTATTCGAAGTCTTGATCCGCGGCACCTCGCCCGTCCGGTGTGCCATCGACGGGCCGTCGGCCCAAGGAGGTAACCAGGGCCTCGTCGGCGGCGCGGCGAAGAACCCGACGTTCCATCAGCCGATTTACCCGCCCCACACCACAAGCCTAACGGGGCGGGAGACCCGGAGTGCACGCCGATATGACCCGTTGCGCTGATCACTCCCGGCTAGCTTGGCAGAATATTTACCAAAGGAGAGATCCTGCCGCTTCTTGGGCGTTCCCGGCCGTCAGTCCTCCTTGCGAATCAACCGCATCAGCGCGGCGTGATCGGGTGCGAGCAGCTCTTCGATGCGCTCGTGGTTCACGTCGGCGACGATGATTTCGCCGACATCCTTGCGAACGTCGCGGAAGATGCCGTGGGACTTCATCTTCTCGGTCTGATAGATGTTGTCCTCGGTGGGGGTGACGTAGTACACGGCGTCGGCCTTGAAGCGGTGGATCAGCCAGAGGTGAATCAACGTCATCAACCGCTTCTGGCGCAGCTTCTCGCTGAAGGTGTTCTGATCGCGCACCGTCAGGATGCTGCGACCGTGCCGGTCCTTGATGGGATCGACGATCACATTGGCAAGCTGCTCCTCACCGTCGGGCCGTTCGCCGTAGATGCCGAGCTCGAGCAGCTCACCACCCGCGCGTCGCGGCCGCAGCTGTACGCGGAGCTTCTCACCGAGCTGATAGTGCTCGCTCCACATCGCCAGCCATTCCTCGAGCAGCTTCTTCGGCACCTCGGTCTGCACGAGGTGCTGGTGCTGCGTGGAGCCTTTGCCCATCGACTTGGTGGTCGCCGTGCGCCCCGATGATGCGGCCAATGCAGCGTCGCTGCGTGGCCCACCGACCAGGGTTTGCGGTGTGCGGTAAGGCGATTCGACCAGGCGCATCTTGCGCTGCAGCCGGGCAAGCGAAAGCATTCCGTCCTGCTTGAGCGCCCCGGCGAACTCCTCGGCCGCGACGCCGTCGATCTGGTGTCCGCCATACGTCATGAAGTTGAAGACGAAACCCATCTTGCCGATTTCTTCTGGGAACGCCCGCATCTGGTCGTCAGTCATACCGGTGGTGTCCCAGTTGAACGACGGCGAGAGATTGTAGGCCAGCATCTTGTCGGGATAGACGCTGTGGATCGCGTGGGCGAATTCGCGGGCGTCGTCGAGATCCGCGGTCTTGGTCTCCATCCAGAGGATGTCGGCAAACGGTGCTGCGGCAAGTGATTTGGCGATCGCATACGGTATGCCACCGCGGAGCTGGTAATAGCCTTCGGTAGTTTTCACGCGCTCGCAGTCCCAACCGGCGTCCGCGCCCAAACTCTTGGCCTTCTCGCGCGCTTCATAGAGCGATGCGCGCTCGGCGAACCGTCGCCAGTCCGCTGCACTCGGGTCGAGCGGTTCGCCCTCCCGTTCGCGGAATTCCAGCAGATCGGCCACGGCCTCGCCGTAGGTCTGGAGCCCCGCATCGTCCTGCCAGGCTTCGACGAAGCGCGACTCCACCTCGCCGAAGAGCGCGTCGACCGATTGGTCGCCGTCCTGCTGCCAGGCCGCGGCCGCGTCGGCAACCAGCCGCAAGATGCCCTGACGCTCAAGCCAGGCGGTCGCGGCGGTGTACTCGCCGTCGGGCAGAGAGTAGAGGAGATGACCGTTGAGTTCCTTGACGCCCGCCTCGTAGAAGCTGCGCACCATCGCCAGGAAGCACGATTTGTAGGACGGAATCTTGAGGTTGGTGGCGCCGAGAAGGAACGGCTGGTCACGCTCGTCGGCGCGGCTGTCGATCAGGTTAGCGGCCTCCGCGTCGGTGCGCGCGACGATGATCCCGGGCACCCCCATGATGTCGAGTTGGAAGCGTGCGGTGTTGAGGCGCTTGATCTGTTCGTCCGACGGAACCAGAACCTTGCCGCCCTGATGGCCGCACTTCTTCGTACCCGGGCGTTGGTCCTCGATGTGGTAGCCGGGCACGCCCGCCTCGACAAAGCGGCGAATCAGGTTGCGCACATGTGGATCTCCACCGTGGCCGGTATCTGCGTCGGCGATGATGAACGGGCGGTAGTCGACGGCCGGCGTCGCGGCGCGTTGGTCTTCGGTCATGCGCAGGCGCAGGTACTGCTGATTGCGGTCGGCAGTGAGAAGCGCGCGGACCAATCCGGCGGCCTCGTCCGGTACCTGGCTCAGGGGATAGCTGGCGAGGTCCGGGCCGGGGTCCTCACTGGTGGAGCCTTTGGCGGAGGTCGCCCAACCGCCGAGGTAGATCCCCTCGATGCCCATCCGCTTCATGGTCACCGCCTGGCCCGGCGAGTAGGGCCCGAAGGTGGTGATGCTCTTTTTCTCGGCGAATAGCTCGCGCAGGCGGTCATAGAAGGCGGCCGCCGCCTCCCGAGCCACGGGGTAGTCGGTCGGGATCGTGCCGCGCTGCTCTACAACTTGGCGGGCCGAATAGAGGCGAATGATCCCGTCGAAACGTGGACTGTCGAAGTACCGCTGCATCGCGGCGACATCCTGTTCGAACGGTGTTTGGGGCTGTGCATCAGCTTCGACGATGGCCATCCTTTTACAGTACGGCGCACGTTTCGCCGATAGTGCCGAAACCCCACCGCCTCATGGCCGCAAACCCATGTACTACAGTACGTAGTAGGTGTGACGGTGATGCTGGCTCGCCTGCTGGCTAGGACGACGCTACGACTGCCCGCCCAACGCATCCGGGCACGCAACTTCGCCGCGCTGTGGCCTGTCCCTGGATTGACGGTCGAGATCACAGCGCACCACACAGATAGCTGACGTCAGCGACTTGGCAGCGGGGCTATGCCCGTCCGCTGCGCAGTCTGGCTTCGAGCGCATGCGGATCCGCAACCGTGACGGTCAGCGCGGAGTGATCGCGGAAGCCGATGACCCGCCTGATCTTGTTGTGGAAGTGAATACATAGCCCGGCGCGCGGGTTCGTACCGAATGTCAGACCATCGTCGGCGAACGAGATTCGCGGGCCAACCGCGGTCCACCACCGGTATGGACCGGTGACATGCGCGTCCGCGATGTTCTCGAGTGGTGTTCTGACCCGCAGCACACCGAAGGTCGCGACGAATTGGTCATCGTCGGTGATGGTGACGCCGTCCCGCCAGGGGAGGGCCCCGGGACCGAGCCACATGGGCGCGAATCGCCGATCGAAGTGGTACGGAAAGAACTCGCTCACCAAACTCACTCCCGGCTCGTTCGGCCTGATCCAGGTTGGCAGACCGCGCCGCCTATGCACAACGGTCACCGTTCGATCACGGTACGGCCACTCATTGACGGTGCCCCGCGCGGCAATTGGGTCGGCGGCACAGCCGGCGGTAGAAGTGGTTCTGGTGACCGCTGTCCGCCGACGGATCACCCCAGTGTGGTGGCGGTGATATTGGAGAGACTGGAAGTTCAGATGAGACGCATCTTCGCCTTCGTGTTCGGCCTGGCCGTATTGCTGGCGACGCCCGGTGTGGCGACAGCTGACCCGATCACTCGGCCGTTGAGTAACCAGCAGGCCATCGAGTACGTGATCGCGCGGGCACTCTCGCAGCGCGGCGTTCCCTTCTCATTTGGAGGCGGCGACGCCACGGGCCCGACCCGTGGCAGTGGCCCGACCGACAATGCCATCGGACTGGACCAGGAAGGCCACGTCGTCGGACTGGACCCGGCTGCAAGCGTCGTCGGCTTCGACGCCTCCGGCCTCGTGGTGTACGCCTACGCCGGCATCGGCATCAAGTTGCCGCGTTCCTCTGGAGCGCAGTACGCCGCGGGCCGAAAGGTCTTGCCGCAGCAGGCACTGCCTGGCGACTTGATCTTCTACGGTCCCAACGGAAATCAGAGTGTCGCGTTGTTCATAGGCAACGGGCAGATGGTTGAGGCGGGCGATCCCGTCGTGACTGTTTCACCCGTTCGGACCGACAACATGACGCCATATTTGGTGCGGGTCCTCGGCTGACCATCGTCAGCTGGCTGCCCCGATAGCGGCGTCGGCGGCGCGCTCGGTCGCCAGCTTCAGCCCACGGGCCAGCCGGACCAGGCGTGGCACCGCACCGGGGTGTCTGACGAGGTAGTGGACGACGGCTGCGATATTCACCGTGCCGTCCCGATGGCTGAGACCGAAAATCTCTGCGTCCACGCTGCCGCCGGTGGCCCGGTCGCTGACGGCACGCACCACCGACCACGGCACGCCACGCTGCTCGCATACCTCCGCGACCGCGGCCGTCTCCATGTCGAGCGATCGAACCCCCCGAGCTCGCAGGTCGGCGTGTACCGCCGGGTCGAGGAGCAGCTCGTCGGTGGTCCACATCGTCCCGTGGGCGTTGCCGAGCGGGAGCGGCTTGGGCCGGTGCTGGGAGCCGTCTGCCCCGTTGATCACCAGCTCCGGCAAGACCAGTGTGCCGATAGGGGTTTCGTTCTCAATCGCGCCGGTGATGCCGACGACGACCACCCACTCGACGTCGACCGAATCGAGGAGTTGGACAGTCGCGGCGCGGGCCAGAGCCGTGCCCATCCCGGTGACCACCGCGATCACCTCCCGGCTGCCGAGCCGCCCCGCGTAGCCGAGGTGATTTCTGCGCAGCCGCAACCGCCGTCGCAACGGGCGGAGCTCGACAGGCATGGCGCAGACGAAGGCGATCATGACGTGCTCATGCTGCGGCTGCACCCCAACAGTTCGCGGATTCGCATCACTGAGATGCTAGAACCGAATGGACAGAAGTCGAGAGGCAGTGGCAAGCACGGGTTTACTGGTTGCAACCATCCGCGCCATGGAATCCACCCGCGACGACCGGTTGTTCGACGACCCGTTCGCCGACACACTGGCGGGGGAGACCGGACGACAACTGCTCGCCGAGGCCCTCGCCGCAACCGGTGAGCGCTCCACCGTGCAGATCGTCGTGCGCACCCGGTTCTTTGACGAGGCATTGCTGCGGGCGACGCGCGCGGCCAAACAGGTCGTCATCCTCGCGTCGGGGATGGCACCGCTTCTGCGGTCCATGGCCGAGCAGGGTCACCGTGGCTCTTCGGCACCGATCAACCACGGGAGTTGCCCGAACGCCATCAGGCGTCCCGAAGGGACAGGCGGCTTCAGCCGTCGGGGGAATCGGGACCTCCGCCGCATGGCGGCGATCTTGTCGTTGCCCACTGGTAGCTTTCCGTTCAGGGTCGGACTGGCCCGTCGTGCGGCGTCGGGAGACGCACCGCAGAGAAGAATCTGAGGCTGAGTGAAGGCCATGAAGTTGCTGGCTTCAGCCATCAGAGATGTCACAGTTGGTCTGCCACCGTGACCGACATTGCCGAACCGGGCAATGCCTGGCACCGGTGGCATGCACCCGCGACGCCGATGGATGTGCCGGGCGCGCCGCGGGGTTACTTCGTCGAGGCGAGTCGCTGAACCCAAACCTGCGGGTGTCCTAGGGTTTTAACCATGCTTGATCGCACTGCCGGCCTGTCCGCCGCCGCGCAGCACGCACTGGCGTTCCTCAGCACGCTCGACGAGCGCCCAGTGGCTGCCCGGGTCGACGCGGCCGGCGTGCGAACGGCGCTCGGCAGACCGCTGCCGGAGCACGGCGAGGACCCGACGGCCGTCATCGACGCACTTGTGGCCGGCGCCGACCCCGGCCTGGTCGCCACCGCGGGGCCACGCCACTTCGGCTTCGTGATCGGCGGCGCACTGCCCGCCGCGCTGGCCGCGGACTGGCTGGTGTCGGCGTGGGACCAGTGCGCCGCATTCCATTCCCTGTCTCCGGCGGCCGCCGCCATCGAAGAGGTCGTATCCGCGTGGACGCTCGACCTGCTCGGTCTGCCTGCGACAGCAAGCGTCGGGTTCGTCACCGGCGGGCAGGGCGCCAACACCACATGTTTGGCCGCCGCCCGCCACACGGTGCTCGCGAAGGTCGGCTGGGACGTCGAAGGTGACGGACTCATCGGGGCTCCGCCGGTGCGCATCGTGTGCGGTGAGCACGCCCACGCCACCATCTACACCGCCCTGCGCCTGCTTGGGCTCGGCGCCGACACGCCGATCCGCATCGCCGCCGATGACCAGGGCCGGATGAGTCCCGCGACGCTGCGGGATGTGCTGGCCGAGGCGGATGGGCCGACGATCGTCTGTGCCCAGGCCGGCAATGTCGCCACCGGTGCATTCGATACGTTCGAGCCGATCGCTGACGCCTGCTCCACCCACGATGCCTGGCTGCACATCGATGGCGCGTTCGGACTGTGGGCTGCCGCTGCACCGGCCACCCGGCACCTGACGCGCGGTGTGGAGCGCGCCGACTCCTGGGCCGTCGACGCCCACAAGTGGCTGAATGTGCCCTATGACGGAGCGATGGCCATCGTCGCCGATTCCGCTGCACACGTCGCCGCGATGGGCCTGGCGGGCCCGTACCTGGTCGCCGATCCCGGGCAGCGCGACAACACCAACTTCGTGCCCGAGAGCTCACGCCGAGCCCGCGCGGTGCCTGTCTATGCGGCAATCCGGTCGCTGGGGAGAGCCGGTGTCGCCGAACTGATCGAGTTCAACTGCGCGCAGGCCCGGCGCATGGCCGAGCGGCTGGCGACGATTCCGGGCGCGGAGATCGTCAACGACGTCGTCCTCAACCAGGTACTGGTGCGGCTGCCCGGCGGAGATGACGCCAACCGGGCCGCGGTGGCCGCCGTTCAGCGCGACGGCACATGTTGGCTCGGGGGCACCACCTGGAAGGGCGATTACGTGCTGCGGGTATCGATATCGAACTGGGCAACGACAGACGATGACGTGGACCGTTCGGCCGACGCGATAGCGCTTGCTGCCCGATAATCGGTGCGGCCGGGAAATCGTAGGAGGTCTCTGCGATCCTTGAGTTAGGGAGATCCACATGCGAGCGGTGCGATCAACACCCCCCGGCGTGACCGTGGTCGACGTCGACGAGCCCGACGGCGCAGGCGAACTGGTCAAGATCCGCTCGGGAAGTATCTGTGCGTCCGACTTCAAGTACATCGCGTGGGGTAGCACGATGATTCTCGGCCACGAGCTCGCAGGGATTACCGAAGACGGCGCGCCTGTCGGAATCGAGACGATGTTCGGCTGCGCTGACTGCGAATACTGCGCCGCCGGACAGTACAACCTCTGTGTACACGGCCCCTCAGCGCTCGGCGTGCTCGTCGACGGCGGGATGAGCGAATACTTCAGGGCGCCAGCACGATCACTGGTTCCGCTGCCGGCCGGACTCGACGTCGCCGACGCGTGCCTCGTCGAACCGGCCGCCGTCGCATGGCATGCATGCCGCATCGGTGGCGTCGGCCCCGAGCAACGCGTCGCGATAGTCGGCGGCGGGGCGATCGGGCTCCTCATGGTCGCTGCTGCGCAGCACATGGGTGCACCGCAGGTGAGCCTGGAAGCGCGACATCCACATCAACGGGAGGTCGGGGAGCGGTTGGGAACGACGTCCCCCTCGGGTGTCTACGACGTCGTCCTCGATGCGGCTGGGTCGGGCAGTGCACTGCGGCGTGCCGTCGAACTCACCCGACCCGGCGGCACGATGGTGGTCCTCGGCGTTTACCCACCCGACGTCGCGTGGCCGCAGCACGAGTGCTTCATCAAGGAGCTTCGCATCGTGCCGTCACTGGCGTTCTGCCATCACGACGGTCGAAGCGACTACCTCAGCGCCGCCCAGATGCTTGCGCAAGCACCGGATCTCACTGATGCACTCATCACTCACCGATTTCCGATCGAAGATGCGGCGGAGGCATTCCGTGTCGCGGGTGACAAGACGACGGGTGCGCTGCGGGTAGTCCTTGAGCCATAGGCATTGCGAGCCGGCTCGCCGACAGCGTAGTGGCCGCGGCCGATGCCTCAGCTCCGCAGGGCTTCTAACCTGCCGTCAATGACCAGTGCCCGCAAGCCTTTCCGGTTTAGCTTGCCGCTCGCCAGGGTGGGTATCTGCTCACTCGTTGCCAGCGCCCACCGCGTCGGTACCTTGTAGGCCGGATAGCTGATCCCGCGCACGCGCGGCAAGGGATTTCACATCGATCTCCGCTGCGGCAGGCACAACGACGGCGCAGACCTCCTCGCCGCGCACCGGATCCTCGACTCCGACGACCACACACTGCGCCACGTCGGCGAACTGCTCGATTACCGCCTCGACCTCGAGCGGCGACACATTCGCGCCGGCAGCCTTGATGAGCTCTGTGGTGCGTCCGACGTAGAACAACCGCGGGTCGTTCTCCGTGCGGTAGACCCGGTCGCCGGTGTGGTACCAGCCGTCTTCGTCGAAGGTTTCCCAGCGTTCGCGCTTGTTGTACCCGGCCATCACCCCGATGCCACGGACAAGTAGTTCGCCGGTAGTCCCATCGGCCACCGGTTTGCCATCCTCGTCCACGATGCCGATCTCGGTGAAGGCAAAGCCGCCAGCGGTTTCAGACATGGTGCGGTGCAGGGGGAATCGGTCGGGAACGCCGGTCATCGCGATGTCCAGTGGGCCGTCGCGCAGCATCGGCGCACTGGAAAGATCACGGCTCGCGAAGGTCGGATGCTCGCGCAACCGCTGGGTGAAGGCAGGCCATCCCACTATCCCCGTGCCTTGTTCCCGCTCCACCAAGTCCAGCGCCGTCGCGGCGTCGAGTCGCGGCATGACCAGCAGGGTTATCGGTTCATGCAGCGCTCCCGTCGTCGCGAGCAATCCGCCGATCCAGAAGAACGGCATCGCACACAGGATCCTGGCCGAAGCTTCCGAGCACGTGACCGATCGGATGGCGCTGGGCCATGTCGACGTCTGCCGGACCAGAGTGCCGTGGGTGTGCAGCACACCTTTCGGATCTGCGGTGGATCCCGACGTGTGAACCATGACGGCCAGATCGGCGGGGGACACCTCATCCTCGGCAGCGGCCAGAACCTCTTGCAGCACCGAGGTTTCGGTCTCGTCCCAACTCGTCGCCCACGGCCGATCCGATTGACTGTCGACGAGCACGATGCGACGCAGGTACGGCGCGGCGTGCAACGATAACCGGGGGGTCGGCTGGCTGGTCAGCTCTGGCAGCGCGACTTCAAAACGCTCGGCGACGTCGATGTCCAGCACGCGGCTGGGGGCGACCAACAGCCCGATATCAGCGAGTCGAACCACTTTGGCGATCTCTGCGGGGGCGTACAACGTGCTCAGCGGCACGGCCAACGCGCCGATCCGCGACACTGCAAGCCACCAGATGACCCAGTCGACGCCGTTGGCGAAGAACAGGCCGACGCGGCTGCCCTTACCCACGCCCTCGCTGAGTAGCCGGCCGGCGACATCCGCCGACCGTTGCTCCGCCTCCGCATAGCTGAGCCGGTCTGTCGGCGTGACCAGGTAGGTGTGCTGGCCGAACTCGCGCGCGCTGTGATGGAGAAGCGCGGGGATCGTCGGTCGCGATGGATTCACCCGTCGATCTTCTCCCATGCCGACCGGGCACGCCGCTAGGGTCAAATGATTCTGTGCCGGGCTGGCGCGGTGCCGCTGGATCAGTGATGGGAAATGGAAATGACGTCGATAGCCGAAACGGCTGACCGGGTTGTCGGGTTGGCACGTGGGATGCGCGAACTCGTGGGGGCCGAGGCCGGCGAGTCCGAGCGGTTGCGCACCCTCACCCCGGCGATCGTCGAACAGATGTGGGCCAATGGGCTGATGTCGGCGTTCAACCCGGTCGCGGCAGGCGGTGTCGAGCCGTCGTTCACCGAGATGATCGAGACATGGATCGAAATGGCCTGGCAGGATGGCTCGTTCGGCTGGATCGGCATCGCGAACTTACCGTCGGCCTTCGCCGCCGCGGCGTATCTGCCCGACGACGGCTTTGCCGAAGTCTTTACCGCCCATGAGAACCGGGTCACCATGGGCGGTCAGTACTTCCCCAACGGGCAGGGCAGCGCGGTAGAGGGCGGCTACCGGTTGAGCGGATCATGGAGCTTCGGCTCGGGGACCGGCCACTCGGAGTACGTCGCCGCGGGCTTTTTCCCGATGGACGATGGCGAGATGCGCTGGATCAGTGAGGGTGTCCCCGACATGCAGGTGGCCGTGATACCGCGCGAAGAGATCTCCTTCAACGACGGCTGGTTTGTGCAGGGACTCAAGGGGACTGGGTCCTATGACTACAGCGCCGACGACGTGTTTGTCCCCGCCTATCGGACCTTCGCGCTGTTCTCTCGCGAACCGCGGAGGGGAACGTCACCGGCCACACGCATGGGGCTGATGCCGGTCACGGCTGCCGGCCACGCGTCGTGGGCGCTCGGAGTCGCCAAGAGCATGCTCGACGACGTCGAGGAGCTCGCCGCTACCAAGTTCCGGATGAGTGACATGGCGTCGTTGGCCAGCCGGCCGACGTTTCAGAAGGGTCTTGCGCATCACGTCGCGGCCTGGCGAGCGGCGCGCCTCCTGGTGCTCGACGCGTTCACCGCAGCCGAGACTGCTGTCGCGGCGGGTGGGGCTCTAACCCCGCGACTGCGTGCGGACATGCGCGTGGCCGCCGTCTACGCCACCGATGTCGCCCGAGAGTGTGCCGAATGGGCACATCTGGTCGCAGGCACCAGTTCGATCCGTGAGGGCACCCGTCTGGAGCGGGCGTTCCGCGACATGTACACCGGCACTCAACACGCCTTCATCAGCGAGAAGGTGGCAATAGACGCAGCCCAGATCTGGTTGGGCATCATCGACGATCAGTTCGGCCTCTGATCACCAGTCGAGTAGTGCAGTACGGGTTGGGCGGCGCGGTCGTCGGCATCGGCGTCGGACTGTGGGGCGCTACTCGTCGCCGGCGCGAGTCCGCAACGGCGCCAATAGGGCGTTGAGCCCGTACTCGAAGACCGCGTCATAGTCAGTCGGGGACTGGAGCGCCTCGATGAGCGCCTGGTCCGGCCAATTGTCGGCCCACAGCGACGGGTCTTCCTCGTCGTGCTCATCGCTACGGATGGACGAGAACTGCATCAGCGCAGACGAAATGACATGAACCTGTACCGCTCGCAGGATGAGTGCCGCGTCGGTTCCGGTCACACCCAGTTCGGCCAGCTGCGCCGCCAACCTTTGCTGAATCGGGAGAAACAGCAACGGTGTTCGATCGCGCTCGTGCGCGATGGCGAGTAGGTGCTGTCGTTCGATCAGTGCCGTGCGCTGGGAGCGAGCAAGTGACGCTATGCGGTCGACGGGAGTGTCACCCGCAACGGGCAGTTGCGCCATCTGGCTCAACAACCGGTCAACCAGGCTGTCGAAAAGCTTGTCCCGGCCGCCGACATGCCAGTAGATCGACGTCACCGCCACCCCTAGCTGCTCGGCGAGACCGCGCATCGAAAAGCCGTCCATCCCATGAAGCTCAATTAACCGAGCCGCGGCATCGAGTATCACCTCGGCGCCGATGACCTCTTCGGCCCGTTCGCCTTTGGAGCTACCGGACGTTCTGCGCTGTGGGGCGCTCAGGTGTCTCACCCCCGGTGATGCGATCCGACTCGGGCAGGTCGAGATAGCGTTCGAGGTTGCGGTGCATGTTGATCACACGCCGTTCCTCGTTCGACAACGTCAAGTGCGTAAGTCCCGGCTGATGCAGACCGCGCTGAAGTCCCGCCAACACCGTGATGTCCTGAGTCAACACCAGACCGGGGTGTGCCTCGTGGGCCTTCACACGCACGTCGGCCGGTTTGCTTCGCGGCGCCCCGGGCGGCATCCGCGTCCACAAGATCATCACCAGTTCTCCGCGATCGGGATCGGGACCTGGATGTGCGGTCATGACCGTCAGGTGATCGGCGTTCGTCAGAAGCGTCATGTTCGGGAAGACGTTGTACTGGTGCAGCCGCATAATCCGGTCGGTAGTCGCCCAGCTCAAGTCGACGCCGCGCTCCGCAGCGAACGCCCTTGTGCGCTCGGCGATCACGTCTGCAACGGACTGCCCAGGCTGGCGCTGTTCCTCAGGGAACGGGGTGCCCTCGGCAACCCCCATCAACGCTCCCTGGGTGTCGACATACGCGTCCCACACGTCAGCATCGGTGAGCGTTTCCCTGATATGTGGGCTCGGTACACCGTAGAGCTGCTCGGACTTGCCCGTGTGTCCCCAGATCACCTGTGGCGCAGAGACATCGTCGATGCACCTGTGCAGCTCCGGATGCAAGGTCTGGATGTGATAGGTCTCGCTGTACCCGTCGGCGATCGTCTTCCAGTTCGCCTCGACTTCGATCGTCATGGTTGCGTAGCACCGGAAGTCGCCTAGCCCACACCAGGCGATGTCTTGCGGCATCGCTTCCAAGAAGTCGCTCAGGGGCATCGCATTGACGTCGAGATTGACGAAGACGAGCCGTTCCCACGTATCGACGTTGGCCGCAGCGAGCGGAAGCTCGGACATCGCGAGAGCCCCGAAGCCTTTGCGGTTCGGGATTCGCTTGAGTACGCCGGACAGGTCCCATGTCCAGCCGTGGTAACCACACCTCAGTTCGCTTAGTCCCGCTCCCGACCCTGCGCACAGCGAGTTGCCCCGATGGCGGCAGACGTTCTGAAAGGCGCGGAGGGTGCCGTCGTCGCCGCGAACAATGAGTACGGAGTAGGGGCCACAGCGGTACTCGAAGTAGTCGCCGGGTTCGGCGACGTGGTCGACCGTGCAGGCGACCTGCCACACCTTCGGCCACATCCGCTCGACCTCGAGCTGGGCGAACGCCGCAGAGTAGTAGCGCTCCGTCGGCACCAGAGTGGGGCGTTGCGGGGGAGTCCCGATCGCATCCTCCCGCCGGATGCGGGCTGGATTGCCGACCCCGGGGCCGGTCTGCGCTGTGTGCGTCACGATCAGCCCTCCCTGATTCGGAGCCACCCGTCTGTAACGGTGTTACATTGACCACCGTAGCGGCTGGCGCGGCATTTTCAGGGAGCAATCGTGTTCGACCTCAAGATCACAGGCGGGACCGTCGTCGACGGCACGGGCGCGGATCGATTCACAGCAGACGTCGGTGTCAAGGACGGCAAGATCGTCGAGGTTCGTCGCCGCGGACCGGGGGACCCGCCACTGGAAGGCGACGCGGCCGAGACGATCGATGCGACGGGAAAGATCGTCGCGCCGGGATTTGTGGACATCCACACCCACTACGACGGCCAGGTCAGCTGGGACAGCCTGCTGGAGCCGTCGAGCGGACATGGCGTGACCACCGTCGTCGCAGGCAACTGCGGCGTGGGATTCGCGCCGGTGCGGCCGGGGAAAGAGGACTGGCTGATCGGCCTGATGGAGGGTGTCGAGGACATTCCCGGCACCGCGCTCACCGAGGGCATCTCATGGGGCTGGGAGAGCTACCCGGAGTACCTCGACGTGATCGAGAAGCAGGACCTCGCGATCGACGTCGGGAGCCAGGTTGCCCACGGCGCGGTGCGCGCATATGCGATGGGCGAACGCGGCGCCCGCAACGAGCCCGCCACACCCGAGGACATTGCTGCGATGGCCCGGCTCGTGCAGGAGGCCGTCGAGGCGGGTGCGCTGGGCTTCTCGACGTCGCGCACGCTCGGTCACCGAGCCATCGACGGCGAGCCGGTTCCCGGAACGTTCGCCGCAGAGGACGAACTGTTCGGACTCGGCCGAGCCATGGCGGCCGGCGGCCGGGCTGTCTTCGAATTGGCTCCTCAAGGAGTCGCCGGCGAGGACATCATTGCGCCCAAGAAGGAACTGGAGTGGATGCAGCGCCTCGGCGCCGAGATCGACCGGCCGATCTCGTTCGGCATGATCCAGGTCGACGCGGCGCCCGACCTCTGGCGCGAACAACTGGACATCTCGGCGGCGGCTCATGCGGCCGGCAGTGAGTTGTATCCCCAAATCGCGGCGCGACCGTTCGGCATGCTGTTCGGCTTCCCCGGCCATCACGCGTTCACTCATCGTCCTACCTTTCGTCGGCTGAAAGCCGAATGCAGCCGAGAGGAATTGGCGCAGCGTCTCGCCGATCCGGCGGTCAAAGCGGCGATCCTGGCCGAGGACGATCTGCCGCCCGATCCAACACTGTTGTTCGACAACATGTTCGCGCTCGTTCAGTACTCGCTCGGCCGGATCTATGCGCTGGGCGATCCCCCCGACTACGAGCCGACCCCTGACCGGGCCGTCGAAAAGATCGCCGCCGATCGCGGCGAGGACCCGTTGGCCACGCTGTACGACCTGATGCTCGAGTCCGACGCAACGTCGATGTTGATGCTGCCGTTCTACAACTACTTCTACGGCAACCACGACGCGATCCGGGAGATGCTGACCCACCCGGCCGGGGTGTCGGGTCTGTCCGACGGTGGCGCGCACTGCGGCATGATCTGCGACGCCTCGTATCCCACCTTCCTGCTGACGCACTGGGCGCGGGATCGCCACCGGGGCGAGAAGCTCCCGCTGGAGTACGTGGTGCGCAAGCAGTCTCACGACACGGCGCAGCTGTTCGGGCTATCCGATCGCGGTGTCATCGAAGTCGGAAAGAGGGCCGACGTCAACGTGATCGACATGAACGCGCTGACCTTGCATCCCGCACGGATGGCCTACGACCTGCCCGCCGGCGGCCAGCGCCTGGTCCAGGGGGCCTCCGGCTACACCGCCACGATCGTCAACGGCGTTGTGACCCGACGCGACGGTCTTGATACCGGCGCGCGCCCCGGCCGGTTGGTCCGCGGGGCGCGCTGAGCGCCACCCTCACTCGTCGTACTCGTCGTGCCAGCTCCACCATTCGTACGGCTTGGTCTGTGGGTAACCCTGGGGTGAGTCCTCCCATGTCTCCTGACGACCGAGCGCTGTCATGTCCAGGAAGTTCCAGGTGTTGACGAACACCTCGTCACCGCGGTTGTTGATGAAGTAGGTACGGAACACCCGGTCGCCGTCACGGATGAACGCGTTGGTGCCGTGCCATTCGTCCACGCCGAAGTCGACATCGAAGGCGCTGTCAGGTCCGGGAACAATGGTGTACCACGGGTGGTTCCAACCCATTCGAGCCTTCACTCGCTCGATGTCTGCCTGCGATCCGCGCGAGGCGTACACGAGCGTGGTGTTGCGGGCGTTGAGGTGGGCCAGGTTGGGAATGTGGTCGGCCATCAGCGAGCAGCCGACACATCCGTGGTCGGGCCAACCGTGAACGCCCGGGTCGACGAATGCGCGGTAAACGATCAATTGGCGCCGTCCTTGAAAGAGATCCAGCAGGCTCAGCGTGCCTTCCGGCCCCTCGAACTGATACTCCTTGTCTACCGGCGTCCACGGCATCCGTCGGCGCATCGCCGCCAGCGCGTCGCGCGCGCGGGTCGCCTCTTTCTCCTTGACCAGCATCTCCTGCAGGGCGGCCTCCCACTCCTGCTCCGACACAATCGGAGGTGTCTTCATGCGTTCTCCTCTGTCTGCTGCTGCGAGGAATTGACGGTCCACAACGTTCAACATCTCAGTTGAATATTTATTTCTCAGCACATCACGAGCCGCCGTTATAGTCAACAAGATGGTTGAAGATCAGGTGTTGGACCGCGCATACGCCGCACTTGCCGATCCGACCCGCCGCTCGCTGTTGGAGGCGCTGCGGCAGGGCGACGCCCGCATCACCGACCTGGCCGAACCGCTGCCGATGACTTTCGCAGGGGTATCGCGCCACATCGGCGTGTTGGAGGCGGCCGGCCTCGTCCGCCGCGAGGTGCGCGGCCGAGAGCACTGGCTTTCGCTACAGCCGGACGGATTGACGATGGCCCAGCAGTGGATCAATGAACAGACCGACTTCTGGTCGACCCGCGCGGACGCGTTGTCGGCGCGCCTGCGCCGCAAGGGGCGTGCACGATGACGGAGACGGCGACGGTCCGCGTGCAACGCGTCATGCCCGCCACACCAGAGCCAGAGGTGGTATTCGACCAATGGCTCGATCCGGAGGCGCTCGAGGAGTGGATGTGTCCGCGCCCCGTCCGAGTTCTCGACGTCACCGTCGAACCTCGCATCGGGGGGAACGTGCGCTTCGACGTCGACGATTCGGGCACCCGCGTACTGATCACCGGACAGTTCCTGACAATCGATCGCCCACATCTGCTGCGCTTCACCTGGAGCAACTCGAATTGGCCAGACCCGACAGTGGCCAGTGTCGTCAACGTCGCCTTCGAGCCGATCGGCGACGACGAGACATTCATTTCCATCGAGCATTCCCTGCTTCCGCCAGAGGAATTCGAAAACTTCGACAACGGTTGGACGCTTACTTTCGATCAGCTCGCCGCACGGCTGCACGGGGGATGACGTAGTGAATACCGTCGCAGGTGCGCGGTGGATCGTCGACGCCATGAATGTCATCGGCACCCGCCCGGACGGCTGGTGGAAGAACCGTAGGAGGGCGATGGTTGGGCTGGTCGGCCAGCTCGAACGGTGGGCTTCAGGGCATGAACGGAATGTGACGGTGGTATTCGAGCGGCCGCCGTCGCCACCGATCGACTCAGATGTGATCGAGATAGCGCACGCGCTGAAGGCGGCCGCCAACTCGGCCGATGACGAGATCGTCCGGCTGGTTACGTCCGACGATCGACCTCACGAGATCAACGTTGTGACATCGGATAGCACGTTGGCCGACCGGGTCCGAAACGCGGGCGCGTCGGTCTTTCCGGCGGCGAGCTTTCGCGACCTCATCGACCCGCTTCGCTGATACCGTCCGACAACCACTAGGAGCCTTTGTGACTGCAGACGCCGACAAGTACTTCGGAAAGTATCGCGGGACTGTTTTCAACAACGTTGATCCGCTGCAGCAGGGCCGAATTCAGGCACTGGTTCCCGACGTGCTGAGGGATAGCCCGTCCACGTTTGCGATGGCGTGCGTGCCATTAGCCGGTGTTCAGATGGGGCCATTTGTTCCGGCCACGGGGGCAAGGGTCTGGATCGAGTTCGAGGGAGGGGATACGACGTCGCCCATCTGGTCCGGATACTTCTACGAATCGGCCGCGGATCTCGCCGGTGGCCCCGGCATCACATTCAAGGCGGCCGGTGGCGCATTTGTGACGATCACTGACGCCGGAATCTCCATCGACAACGGCAAGGGGGCGACGATCACCCTGGCCGGGCCATCGGTCGACATCAATGACGGCGCGCTGGTGATCACATAGAAGGCGAGAGCATGTCGAAACTGCTACACGCCAACGCCACCATCAGCTGCCCGCATGGCGGCACCGCGACCCTGCAAGACACGCAGACTCGGGTGGCGGTAAGCGGGCAGTTCACCGCCGACCTTTCCAGCCGGTGGGTGATCACAGGATGCCGGTTCACGGTCGGCACCGAGACGCAGCCGTGCGTGACGATTCAATGGATTACCGCCGCCGCACGGGTATCGGTGCTCGGGAATAACGTGGTCACGCAGGCATCTTCGGCAGTTTGCCTCAGCGCCGACGGTATTCCGCAAGGCGCACCGGTCATCGCGGTGATGCAGCAACGTGTTACGGCGACGTGATAGGCGAAGTGAGGTGAAGTCAGCCCTGTTGCATCAGGGCCTGGCAGAGGCCGTAGTGCTCGGCTGTGCATGGAATGCCGTTCACCGAACCCTGTCCGCTCGGGTTATAGACGGGGCCACCGCTAGACGGGGCGACCGGCGGAATGGGCGCGCTTCCACCGCCGGCGCCACTGGTGCACACGCCCTCGAAACGGGTCTGCTTGGTGCCCCACGGGCAGTCCGCTGCAGCCGGCGAGGCAACCACCAGCGGTGTCGCGGCGAATGCCACCGCACAGCCTAAGACCAGCAAACCGCGCTTCACGACCACCACCACGCTCCCGAACGACTCGATAGACATGTCAGCCTAACCCCACGGGCTGTTAGTCGGCGGCCGTTGGCCACTTCTCACAGTCCTGGGCAGCGTTACGCACAGCGGTCGCTGCCCTCCTGGAGGAGGAGCGGTCCGTCAGGTCAGCAGGATGGTGACCGCGCCGAGGTAAATGAGGATCGACAACAGGTCCTGAACAACGGTGGCCAGTGGTCCAGAACCGAATGCGGGATCCTTGCCCATGCTATGCAGCAGCCAGGGCAGCGCCAGCGCCACCACGGTGGCGATCGTGCTGGCGGCAAGCACGGCTACCGAGACGGCGGCGGCCAGCATCCAATCGTTGGCCATGAGCGCCACCACGGGCAGCAGCACCGTCGCCAGCATGACGCCCACGGACAACCCGGTAAGCACCTCGCGGCCGGCGGTGCCACGGATACCCACACCGACTGACAGACCACGAATGGCCAGTGTCTCGGTCTGGGTGCCCACTGCGTCTGCGAGATAGACGATTCCAGGTATGAAGTAGGCGACCGCCACGTTTGCGCTGAGCTGTGTCTCAAACGCCGACATCAAGCCCGCCGACATCATTGCGCCGACAGCCCGACCACCAGCCATGGCGTCCGGTGCCATAGTCGTCGGGCTACCGATTCGACGCTGGTCGCGCGGGCCGATCGAACCGAGCGCAGGTACCCGCCGAGGCGGGCCATGTCCTCGTCGTGCTCCTGCAACAGAACCGTGAGTAGCTGTTGCGGAGCGATCAACCCACGGAATCGGCCCTCGTCGTCGACAACAGCGAGACCAGGTTCGTCACGGTGCACCGCTTGCCAGGCCGCATGCTCCTGGTCCGTGTCGGGTGCCACGACGGGAGGCGCGGCATCCATCACGTCACGCAGCGCGGCGCCCTGCGGCGCGCCGAACATCCGCTCGATGGTAGCGATACCCAAGCGGTCGTCGTCGAGCACCGCGACCGCCGCCGCACTCTCGAATCGCTTGCCCCGCATGCGATCAAGTACTTCGGAGACCAGATCATCGGGAGCCGCGATGGGAACCCTGCCGGAGGTATGGTGCAGCGCGATACCCGGGTCGCCCAGCGAATCCGTGTCTGGATTGGTGAGCGCCGAATCGCTGATCACCGGCTAACCTCGCCGGGTGCACCAGTGATCTCCACACCACGACTGTCCTCACCTCGGGAGGTCTACACGAGGGCCAGAGGTCCACTGTCGCCAGGACCAGAGGCCCTCGCCTGAGTCGCCGCGGCAGAGCGAGCTTCAACGGACCGATGTTCGAGTCCTGATTCGTGGACTGTGAGACATTTGGGGTCGTTGGATTACCCGGCCACGCGACGGAGGAGGATCGATGATCGAGATGCTGCCAGACATGCCGGAGGGAGTGACCGGCATCCGCGTCTCAGGCCGCGTGCGCGGTGACGACTTGCGCGAGTTCAAGCCGGCGATGGAGGAACTCGTGAAAGCCAGCGAGATCAGAATCGTCGAGGTGGTGGCCCCGGATTACGAGGGCTTCGGACCCGGCGGCCTGATCGAGGACCTGAAACTGGGCCTGGGCGCCGTGATACAGCATCATTCGGCGTTCAAGCGAGTTGCTGTCGTTTCCGACAAGGACTGGGTCGGCCACGCGTTGCACGCCTTCGCTTGGATGGTCCCCGGCGAGATCAAGCTGTTCGGCCTCGACGAACTCGAGAGGGCCAAGGAGTGGGCGGCGGGCTGACTTTTCAGGGCCCATGCGGGTGGCGTTTTCGCGCATAGGCCTTGAGCTCCGATGAAAGCGCATCGGCCACCAACAACTGCGGAAGCAGGTCGGGGTCGGACATGCGAGCGCGGAATACGAGGCCGATCGTCACGTCGTGATCGGGGCGGTGGTCGATTGAGATCGTGTCCCCGGCGCGCACCGGGCCGGGTGCGATAACCCGCAGATAGGCACCGGGTTTCGCCGCCTCGGTGAAGGTCTTGATCCAGTTGTCCAGTTGCAGGAAGGCCGAGAAGGTGCGGCATGGAGTCCGGGGCGCGGAGACTTCGAGCACCAGTCCATCGGCACCGATGCGCCAGCGTTCACCGATCCGCGCCTGGGACACATCGACGCCAGACGTCGTGAGATTCTCACCGAACATTCCGTTGGTGAGCGAGCGGGCGAGTTGGGTTTCCCACCCGTCGAGGTCTTCCCGGGCATAGGCGTAGACGGCTTGATCGTCGCCGCCATGGAGCTTCTGGTTGCCGATGGTGTCACCGACCAGCCCGCTGCCTAGACCACCGCGCATCGGCCCGGGTGGCCGTACCATGACCGCCTCCTGTGCCGCTGTCTTGTCGATACCCGTCGACCTCGACGGTGCGTCAGGATTCGCGCGGACACGTGCCAGGTTGACCGACAACACTGATGCCACCAGATCAGGCTAGTGGCGTTCCGGGCGCGGTGGAGTTTGGCTGGACGGGGGAGGTGCTAGCTTGCTTGAAAGTTGGGTCCAGGCGCCCGACGAGCTTTGCAGGAAGGCCTCGGTGACCATCTACTACTTAGCGTAGTATATGGACGACACCTACCGAACGACGGACGGAGGCACGCCGTGAAGTGGAGTTTCGCCCAGATCGGTCTGCTGGTCATCTCTGCGTTTCACGTTATCCAGGCGGTGATCGGCTTCATCGTCGAACCAAGCTTCGCGACCGGCCCTGACGCGCCGACCGCCCAGGTGCTGGGGATGGACTACAACGGATGGCACGCCGTCGCCGGACTCGCGTTATTCGCGCCCGGCCTGGTGTTCGCGATGCGGAAGTCGTGGTCGGTGCTGTACCTCATCGTCGCCGCGGTCGCCGGAGCGCTGCCGGGAATCTGGGCCTTCTTTTCACATCAGGTCGCCTATGTTTTCACATTTCCCAATAACACCACCGACGCGATAGTGCACCTGGTAACCGCGGCGGTGATGATCGCGGTGGCCGCGATACAGATCCGCATTGACGGTGGGCTGAGAAACTCGCTGGCCGATCTCCGCAAAGCGCCGTAGCCGAAGCGCCGCTGCCCTGACCCCGGCCCCATTCGGCCTTGAATTACCAAGCTCCGGCCCGATACGCCGCGAACTGCATCCACCGCTAATCGGTGATGCGCCGTTTGGGCTCTGAATCTTCCAGGGCCACAATGCGTCGACCCGATAGCCGTTCGTCGGGGCTGCCTTCAGCGGGCGGATCTTTCCGTCAAGCGCGGGGTGCGCGCGTTCACCTGCGCGCGGATGGGTGCTGCGGCGACCATCGTGAAGGGCAGAGCGAGCGGGAAATCGTCGTTGAGGGAGTGGATTTCGGTGCGCCGGATGATGGTGGCCAGTGCGAGGGTGGCCTCGAGCATGGCGAAGTGGTCGCCGATGCAGGTGCGGGGGCCTGCGCTGAAGGGGATGTATTGCCAGCGGTCGCGGCCCGTGGCGTTTTCCGGGGTGAACCGTTCCGGGTCGAACCGCAGGGGGTCTTCCCACAGGTCGGGGTCGCGGTGCATCGCGTAAACCCCCACCGTGCACAACGTGGCTGCCTTCACGAGATAACCGTCGACCTCGATGTCGCGGGTGATCAATCGGGGAATCGAGGGGGCCGGCGGGCATAGGCGCAGCGCCTCGTGCAGCACCTGGACTGTGTAACGCAGTCGGGGAACGTCGTCAGGGGTGAGCTCCCGGTCACCGATGGCGTCGGTTTCGGCGCGGACCTTGCCCTGCATGTCGGGGTGGTGGCCGAGCGCCCACAGCGCGTAGGTCAGGGTCGTGGCGGTGGTGTCGTGGCCGGCCGACATGAACACAACGAGTTCGTTGCGTATCTCGTCGTCGGTCAGTGGGCTGCCGGTCGCCGGGTCGGTCGCCGCGATCATTGCCCGCACCAGAGGGGCGTCGCGGGTAGGGTCGTCGCGGCAGGCCTGCAGGACCTCTGCGGCTAGCCGGCGCAAGGTAGCGGCCGCGGCGCGGGCCCGCCGCCGCGCAGGGGTGGGCAGCCAGCGGGGTGGTCTGACGGGACTGGTCACCCGCGCTGTGACATAGCCAAGGGCTGTCCTCAAGGGTTCGGCGATCGCGTCGGCGCGCTCGCCGAGATCGATCCCGAGTACCGAGCGGCCGAGTGCCCGCAGGGTGAGCCGGCGGCATTCTGTGTCGAGGTCGACCACCGCTGCGTCGCCCCAGCTGGCGGCGACGATGTCGGCGGCCTGAGCCATGTGCCCGCCGAAGGCGCGCACGTTGTGTTTGGTGAAGACCGGCTGCAGCGCGCGCCGACGGGGCAGCCAAGCGTCATGCTTGAACGTGAAAAGGCTCGCCCCGAGCAGGGAGCGCACCTCGTCGTGGGCGGGCGTCCGCTCGGCGGCGCTGCCGGTCCCGCCGAGAATGTCACGGGCCGCCTGTGGTGACGTCGCGACCACCGCCTCGGGCATAAACCATGTCGGGCCGTGCTTCAAGCGGGTCACATGCCCGCCGGCGTCGCGCAACACCTCCTGGCCGGTGTGAAATGCCTTGACAGCGTGGATCTGCTGCCGCAACGTCAGCGGATTCCTCGGCGCGGGCGGCAGCCCGGCAATGTCAGCGCGCGGAGTTGTGGGGACCATGGCGACTCCTTGTCCTTCGTAAAGTCGAGGATGCGCTATCGCGCCGCCAAAAACATCAGCCAGGCCGCGTAGATCCCGCCGTTGCCGGCTGGGCGGATATAGGCGCATCCGCCGATGCATCGCTGCCCTGACGGGCCGCACCACGGACGGCGAGAAGCTGAAGCTCACCATGATGCGTGGCACCGGAGTGTTCGGGAAGCTCGGCGGCGGCGATACGCAGCGCCACGGCGTCGAGGCGGTCGCTGCATGGTTCACCGAGCACGCTATGTAGCGATACGCACAAAACCGTTGGTGCGCAGGGCAGTAGGACCAACATCCCGCGTGAGCTACGACGGCCGAAAGAGCGCGACGAGGAAGTCGGAGTTATCGCTGAACGGTCGCAGATCCCAGGTGGATAGCAGCAGATCAGGTGTGAACCCAGCCTCTGCTGCGTCGTCGAGAAACTGGCCGAACTCGTACTCGCGACCGGCGGCGAACCCGATCACCGCCCGACCGTCACCCACAAGGTGGGCATGTAGTCGGGCCAGCACCTGGACACGGGTACTCGGGGCGAGAAATGTCATGACGTTGCCGGCCGACACGATTACGTCGAACGGCTCGGTGATGCCACGCGCGGGCAAGTCGAGCTCGGCGAGGTCACCGACGAGCCAGCGCGGACCAGGATGGTCCCGCTCGGCTGCCTCGATGAGTACCGGGTCGACATCGACACCGACCACCTGGTGGCCGGCCGCGGCCAGAAACCCGCCCAACCGACCGGGGCCGCAGCCAGCGTCGAGGATGCGGGCGCCGCGAGGCGCCATCGCGTCCACGAGGCGAGCCTCGCCGGCCAGGTCCTCACCGGCGCTCGCCATGGAACGAAAGCGTTCGATGTACCAGTGCGAATGTCCGGGATCGGCCGCGACCTTCTGCATCCAGATACTCTGCTCGACCATGTGACCATTGTTGCAAGCGGACACCGGGTACTAGCCGGACCCCGCGCGATGACGGGCTCCAGAACTGGTCCACGTCGACTCCTTCGATTCAACTCCAAAGACGATATGGCTACAGTTGTGCTACATTCGTAGCATGTCTGAAGTCGCCTCCCGAGAGCTGCGCAACGACACCGCAGGGCTGTTACGGCGCGTCCAGGCGGGCGAAGAAATCACCGTCACCGTCAGCGGTAAGGCGGTCGCACGCCTGACGGCCCTGCAGCCAACCCGGCGCAGATTACTGAGTCGGGAGGAATTGCTACGAAGGCTTGAGCGTGCGCAGGCGGATCCTGCGTTGCGTGCGGAACTCGCCGAACTGGCAGGCGACACCACCGATGACCTCGGGCCGCTTTCGTGACCTCCATCGGCGTGCTCGATACGTCTGTGTTCATCGCACACGAGAGTGGTCGCCGACTTGACGCATCCCGAGTGCCGGACGAGGTCGCGACGACCGTGGTCACCGTGGCCGAACTGAACCTCGGCGTCCTTGCAGCTGCATCGGCAGACGTGCGCGCGCAACGACTGGCAACGCTCGACGCGATTGCCGACATAGTTGCACTTCCGGTCGACGACGATGCAGCGCGCATGTGGGCGCGACTTCGCATCCATTTGGCGGAGACGGGTCAGCGAGTGCGTATCAACGATCTTTGGATTGCGGCAATTGCAGCTGCCCGCGGACTGCCAGTGGTCACACAGGACGATGATTTCGATCCCCTCGACGGCGTCGCCGGTTTGACCGTTCTGCGGGTTTAGGCAATCGGGCAGGCTGGTGGCAGCCGGGTGGCGCCTCGGCGCATTCGATGGTGATTGCGCCCGGGCATTTGGCAGCATTCCACGACTGGATCTACAGGGGCCGTTACCCGCCCGCACCACCAATAAGGGCGAAGCAGAGGAGGTATTTCTGAAAAACCTTGCGAGGCAACGCAATATGCGGGAGGTTACTGGCAAGCCCGCCGTACTCGATTTGGCCGTATTGTCGCTCGAGCAGCCCGGCGGATCTCGACGTCCCATCTAGAAGATGGCGCCATCCCGTCCGACGCACTTGAGCAAGGGGCCGAAGGTGCCCAACAGCTCGCGCCGGTGTTGATTTGCTGAACACGAGAGAGAATCCACAGTCGCTATTGTCTACATTTCGTCTACACTGGGTCCATGGCAGCAGAAACTACAACTGTCCGCGTCCGCCGTCGAGATTCTGAGCGACTCCAATCTCTGGCCAAGGCTCGTCAAACCGCCGTCGTCGACATCGTGCACGCAGCCATCGACGCCCTGGAACGCCAGGAATTCCTGCGGGGACTCAACGGGGATTATCAGCGCCTGCGTAACAATCCCGAACTGTGGGAGCAGCACCTGGCCGAGCGTCACGAGTGGGACACACTGGCTTGATCTGGCGAGGGGAGGTCTACTACGTCGATCTCGGCCAGCCGGTCGGACATGAGCCGGCCTTTCGGCGCCCGGCGGTAGTAGTGTCGGTCGACATTCTCAACAACGGACCCGGTGGCCTGGTAGTCGTCGTCCCGATCAAGACCGCTAGTTACGGCCTGCGAAGCCACGTCGAACTCGCGCCAGAGGGCAGCGGGTTCGACCACACCTCCTACGCTCGCTGCGACCAACTGAGAGTGGTCTCCGTCGAACGACTGTCATCTCGTCAGCGAATGATTAGCCCAGACCAGATGCGGACCATTGACCAAGCGCTGCGCTTTGTGCTCGATCTGTGATGCTCAGCTACCCGTTCGTGGTTTCTCTAGATGAGTGATTCCAAGGGGTTAGTGGTCGTAGGCGGTCAGTGAGCGGCGGATGGTCAGTCCGAGTTGGTCGTTGTGCCAGATAGCGGCGGTCAGGGCCAGGATGCGTTGGGCGATGCGGGTGCAGACCCCGGCGATGGTGCGGCCGTGGTGGTGCTCGAGGTCGAGTTGACCTTTGAGGGTGTCGTTGACTGATTCGATGATCTGGCGCAGTGGTTTGAAGAACCGTTCACCGGGTCTGGGTTGCTCGCCTTTGCGGGTGGGGCGCAGCAGGTCGAGGCCGGCGGCGTCGAGGCCGGCTTCGAACGCCTTGCCGTAGTAGTTCTTGTCGCCGATCATCATCGCCCATGGCTGGGTTCTCGACGCAAGAGCGGGTGTGGCGGTGAGGATCTCGATGAGTACGTCGCGTTCGTCGGCTTTGGCGCCGGTCAGTGCCCAGCCGATCGGGAGTCCGTGCAGGGTGCACACCAGATGCAGGCGCAGGCCCCAGAAGTAACGACTGTGCGAGGCGCAGTAGCCGTACTCGGCCCAGCCGGCCAGGTCCGAGCGTTTCGCGGTCTCGCGTGAACGTCCGCATTCGACCGGGGTGGAGTCGACGACCCACACGTCGTCGGTGACGATGCTGGTCTGTGCACCCAGTGCGCTCACCAGCCAGGCCATGGTGTCGGCCAGCTTGCGTAGCCGCTTGTTGTAGCCAGACTGTGCGGGCAAGTTGGGGAACAGATCGCGCAGGTGCGCGTGGGCATAGCGCAGCCAACGGCGCTCGCTGGTGAATCCCAGCAGGGCTTGCATCACTGCCACGGTGAGCAGCTCGGCGTCGCTGATCTGAGGTTGCCACCCCACCGCGGGTCGAACCGGGGCGCGCTCGGGGTGGTGGCGCAGCAAGTCGTCGGCGGTCACATAGAGTGCGGTCGCGAGGGTGTCCAGATCAGCGTCCACGAGGGCCTCCAGGCTCGAGTTGGGTATCCAACGCCGATCCTGGACACCCTCACCCCGAATTCACAGCAGCCACACCAGTAACACCCCTTGGAATCACTCATCTAGGCGGGGAGGTGGGCCAACTGAATGAACGTGAGACGGATGGGTCATGTTGAGCCTGACCACAGGAGGCGCGTAAGTGAAAACCGTTGGCGGACAGAGAAAGCGGAGTGTTTTACGGGTAACCCGCCATACTCGATTCCGCCGTATTCGTCGTGTGGTGCGGGGCACCGAATCGGTAACGGGCGCCTCACGACGCCGAGGCGCGCATCGCGGAGCGCAGCCATTCGACGATCGCGCCGGTCGGGGTGCCCGGCGTGAACAACTCCGCGACGCCGAGGGTGAGGGGAGGCGTTGACCATGCTCGCGCAGTTGCGGATGCGGGAGTCCGTAGGACACGCAGCGGCTTCTGACCTGCTCAAGACCCGCCGCTGTGTGGCTGAAGCGCTGGCGACCAGCCCGTGGGACACCTCGGTCGGAACGGTCGCGCGGCTGGATCACATTGCGTTTCGCCGGGCTGTTGACCACCCCTTTGACCCGCAAGATGTTCACGGCTCGTTTCCCAGCCGGTGAACCCGTCGATGCAGGATGCCGCACCCGCAGGAATTATCGCCGCGGCGCTTTACTGCCTGGCGGGCAGCACGCCCGCACCCGCGTCACGTCCGTAGCGTTCCGCGGTAGCGAGCGCAGCACGAGGGCGTCCGCCGAACACGAGTGCGTGCGCTTCGAGTCGGCGTGCGCGCTATCGGGACTCCGGACCGCAATGTACGCGTGAGTTTGCTGGACCGAAATCGCACGACAAACACCCAGTACAATGCTAGCATTGAGTGCAATGACAGCACGGTTGGGAGGGCGAATGGCAACACTGACGATTCGCGATTTTGACGACGATCTTAAGGCGGCACTACGTGTGCGCGCCGCTGAGCACGGTCGCTCCATGGAATCCGAGGTGCGAGAGATCTTGCGCACTGTGTTGGAGCGCCCGTCGAGTGGTACGGGGATGGCTACACGGATTCGACAGCGGTTCTCCGACGTCGCCGGGGCCGCGGACCTTGAACTGCCGAACCGAACTGAGCACCCACGAGCTGCGGAGTTTGGCGGGTGATCGTCCTCGACACCAACGTTGTGTCGGAGTTGATGCGAAAGGCGCCAGAGTCCCGCGTCGTTAATTGGGTTGACAGGTTTTCCGTCTCGGATGTACTAGTCACCGCTATTACGGCGGCCGAGCTCAAGTATGGCGTTGCCCGGTTGCCGGAGGGGCGCCGCAAGCGGGAACTACACATCAAGGTCGAGGGACTGCTGACAGAGGATTTTGAGGACCAGATTCTGCCGTTTGATGCGCCGGCGGCGACGCACTACGCGGAAATCGTTGCCTCCCGAGAACTTGCTGGACGCCCGATCGGTATGGCGGACGCGCAGATAGCAGCAATCTGCCGTAACTGGAGCGCTGGACTCGCGACCCACAACGTCGATGACTTCGTCGACACTGGTGTCGACGCGGTGAATCCGTGGGATGCGGGCACGCTGTAACTGGCAGCATGACTACGACGACGACCTCCGTCCGTCTGAAATGCGTAAACCGTTGGAGCGCAGTGCAAAACGCAGTCGGGGTCTACTGGTAACCCGCCATATTTGATTCCGCCGTATTCCTCCCGGATCGAGCTGCAACTCAAGCGAGCCGGGGGAGACTGGAGCCCCTGATCTTCATGGTCACAACGGGTCATTGTGAGCGATGTCCGAGATGATGCCGGATGCGCGTGTTCTGTTTGCTGTACGGCTACATCGGGTTGTCGGCAGGTAGCTGCGCAAAAACGTCGCTCATGCGGATCCAGTGACCGTCTTACAATCCGTCGTACACTGTTGCTATGGCTGACACGATTACCTTCCGGCCGGACGAGGACACATCGAAGGCGCTGGAGGTCTTGACCAAAGATGGCACGGCTGTGTCCGCAGCCGTTCGATCTGCTCTCATCGATGCCGCACGACGGAAGGCCAGCGCGGCGATTCGCGCCGAAGCGGAGAGCCTTGCTGAAGACGAGTCCGACCGCGCCGAGGCCATGCAGGTGCTGCGCGATATGGAGACCCTGCGTGCGTGGTGAGGTCTTTCAGTTGCATGCCCCGCGGGGGAGCCGCGGTCACGAGCAGTCCGGTTCCCGCTACGCCGTAGTCGTCCAGTCAGATCACCTGCCGCTGTCGACCTGGCTGGTTGCGCCAACGTCCACGTCGGCTCGTGCCGCCAGCTTTCGTCCCGAGGTTGAAATCGGCGGCGTGAACACCCGGGTGCTTGCCGAGCAGGCCGCTTCGGTCGATCCGGGCCGACTCGGCAAGAGCGTCGGGTTCCTCAGCTTCGACGAGATGCGCCGCCTTGACGCGGCACTGCGCATCGTCCTCGATCTCTGAGCACTGCGCCGTTGCCGTCGATGAAAACACTTGGGGTGAAGTGCAATACGGAGTACTTTACTGGTAACCCGCCAAATTCGATCTGGTCGTATTGTTGCCTGCCCCAAGTCCGATCTCGACTTGTGTGTCGATCCAGGAGCTGGGCGTCATCCAGTCCAGCGTGGTAGGGCAACAAGCCGGTAGTAGGTCAGGCGGATCCGTCGAGCGAAAGCCGTAGTCGAGACGTCTGTTTGCTGGCCCGCCAGGTCTGATTATCCAGCAGCTTAGATTCGGCGTTACATGTAACATTGCGGCATGGCGGTGAGAGAAAGGGTCGGCGAGTACCGACGCCGGATGCGGGAGCGGGGCCTCCGGCCGTTACAGGTCTGGGTGCCTGACGTGCGAACCGAGACTTTTGCGGCCGAGGCGCATCGCCAGGCTTCGTTGGTCGCACGAGCGGACGAAAGCGGCGACGACCAAGACTTCGTTGAGGCGATCTCGACACCGTGGGACGAGGAGTGAACCGAGGGGAGATCTGGACCGTAGCGGGGGGCGTCTACGCGGCGAAGCCGCGTCCGGCAGTGATCGTTCAGGATGACCTCTTTGATGCCACGAGTTCAGTGACTGTTGCTCCGATGACCAGCACGCTATTGGATGCGCCGCTGATGCGCATTCGCATAACCGGCGGAAGCGGGCGGCTTTCAGGACTCGACCACGACAGTGACGTGATGATCGATAAGCTCACAACCGTCAGAAGGTCGAACGTCCACGCGCGGGTTGGCCGGCTGACAGCCGAGCAAGTCGTCGAGGTCGAGCGGGCAATGATGGCATTCCTTGGCCTTGCCCGGTAAGTGAAAACCGTTGGGCAGCAGCGCAAACAGCGAGGCTTACTGTAACCCTCCATATTCGATTCGTGCATATTCGTGAGGTGAGGCGATGGGGCGCGGACATCGTGTGGCGCCGCGAGGTCAAAGGAAATGGGTGGCCGTGAATCCATGCTCAGCGCCACCAGCGTGTACGAGGCGGGCCTCGGGGCCGCGGGGTAGGTCTGATTCATCTGATGAAAACGGAGCAGTTGACTTGACATAATGTGGCTTATCGGCATTGTGTGCCAGAAATTTCGCGTTTGAACCAGGGCCAGAACAATGCTCTGACCTGGGCGGAACAGAATCATTGAGACGGGCGGCTCGCCGGGTGCACCACGGCCACGTCCGAGTTCCGTTGCCGCGCAACCGCGTGTGGCCGCTCGCAGCCGATGATCGCACAGCTCGTCCCCGGCGCACACCTGGACGGCCGACCGGGTGGATGCGATGGACCCGTGTCGCATTCGCACCATGGCGATTCGCCCCCGGGCGTCGTGCCCTTCTTCTACCGGCTGAGCTCCGCTATCGAACCGTCACGGTGACGAAAGACACTTTAGCGCAGTTATATTCGCTATCTGCTGCGTCGTGTCGGATCCGAGGTCCGCCCCCTTCGCGGGGCACGGCCGCTATGGAATGCACGGTCAGCGGGGTCTGACGTCGGCCGACGTTTCGAAGAAGTTGTCCGGGGTCATCCATGGGCGGCACCTCCACAACCGCCAATACGTGTTTGATTCAGGGGTCCGCTCGGCATACCGGTCCATCACCGCGCGGTAGTCGCCGTTCTTGAAATGGTTGGCGGCGATGGGTTCGTCGTCCAGGCACTCGATCGCCAGCTCAGCTGCCGCTCGCATCGCGGTCATTTCGTCGCGATGGGCCCACAGGTCGAGCCGCCCTCCCCCGCTGAATCCTCGATGCGCCACAGCCCAGAAGGCTCGACCGTAGAGTGTCTCCGCCATCCCGTCGGGGCGCCAGAGTTCTGACACGACGGTCCTGTGAATGAAGTCGAGTTCAGCCATCAGACCCTGGGTTATTCGACATCGATCAGCGGGATACGGGCTGAGATTGTTCACCTGCGCTGACAGGTTGCGTGCTCGGCCCATGTGTCGCGGAAGTTGTCGGTTCCTGTAGCCGGGCTTGAGGTTTGGAGACCCAGCCGACGTATCCGAGTGCCAGACTGACGGCAGAGTAAACAGCGGCCTCCGTCCACATGTATCCGACACCCCACCTTCTGCCGAGGAACATGGGCTCGTCGATGATGCCGCGAGATGTAGCCACGGCATACGCGGCGTGCGCGTATGCCAGCGCCGCGAACGATCCGGAGAAGAACTTGCACACTTCGCGGTTCATGTTGTTTTCCTTCCGCTACCTCAGGTCAGTCACGACCGGGGGTTCGATGTTGCTTGAGCTTTAGGGCTCAGCGGAGGGATACCTGCGTTCGTCCTTTTCTCGTTCCCTCTCGCTGCGCTTGCCGCGTAGCTTCAGCACGCTGAGAATGAATTTGTCGAAGGCACGCATGCTGGTATACCTCGGGTTCTCCTGCAGGCCTCTGCGGCCCTAAATTGCGAACTCAGTCTCGACGTCCGTACACGCCGTTGCTAGGGACCGAAGACCATCGCGGCAAGGGACTTAGGTCATCAGCGGGTCTCGGCATGGGACTCCAGGGTGGCGCTCGCGGTGCGCCCATCACGGCGAACTACCGCCCAGGTGCCAAGGAATCGGCCAAGGCAAAAGCTTCGAAAGCTCACGCCAAAATGAAAACTGTACGCGCGCGTCTTGACGGGGCAAGCCGCCAAAGGACGCCACCAGCACGGTCGGTGAGTGGCTGGGGCTTTGGCGGGCAACGACTCTCCCGGCCTCCGATCGCCAGGAGTCCACACGTGCGCTGTGCGCGAACCTCAGCCGCCGTCACTTGGAGTCTGGCCGTTCGGTACGATACGGCTCTACAAGCTCAAGCCTTCCGACGTCGAAGGGCTACGTGGTCACGTGTGCGTGTCGCCCGATAGAGGCAGACGAGACGCACTAGCCACCGGTGCAGTCCAATGACACGTCGATCGTCTTGCTCACGACGATGGTCGTGGAGTGTTTGTTGCCGATCGATCCGGGTCCACCCGGCGTGGTGCCTCCCGAGTTCATCGAGGTAACAATCATCGGATTGTGCACCTCGATCACTGCGCAGGCGGGCAGCGGTTGATCTCCGACCCGATCCACGCTCACCGAGTAACCCGCGGACTGCAGGTCTGCAATCGTTCCGACGGCGTGGGTGTCAGGTAGCCAGTGGACCGCGCCCTGTTCATCGACAACGCAACGAATGACCCCACCATCAGGTGCAGTTGCGGCGTCACCGATTTGGTCTGCCGGGCAGGCCAATCCCGCTGCGGGTCCCTCGGCTTCAGCCGGCACCGCATGTCCGATCAGCGCTGTCGCGAACAATCCGGCTACAAGCAGGGGCCGGACGTATGAGCGTTTGTCCGTCATCCGTCACCTTCTCCAACTACGCGCCCCGCGAGCCTGGCGCATCACTCGTGTATGCGGATCACGCTATCAGAAGGCGACCACACGGCATTACAGCAGCTCAACAACGTAGACCTGGTCGATGCCAGGCACTATCTACCTGAGCCAGCCGAACTGGTGAACCTGTTGGGACCTGGCGCCAGCGTCGTTGTCGATGTGTCGCGGCTGGCCGAACCGGCCAAGATCGACTATGTGCATCGTCTGCGGCCAGCCGCCGAGGCACACCGCGAACAGCACGGGTTCCCGCACTGGGTAATTTTCGACGAGGCGCACCTGTTGGGCGCCGAGGAGAAGGCCCGATGGACCCGGCGAGGTGGATACGCCCTATCATCGTTCTCACCAAAGTCACTGCCGGCCAACGAAATCAAGCGCACCGATGTGGCGCTGGAGCTGACCAACGCCGACACATCAGCAGAAGTCGGTTCACAACCGGTGCGGCAGGCCACCGTGCGGTTCGGCTCCGGGCCGGCACGCGCGTTTCCCATTGCCGAACGCCGGACTACACACGTGCGGCATCGCCGCAAGTATGCCGATATGGTCTTGCCCAAGGAGCGGCGGTTCTACTTCCGGTCGACTGGCGAGCAGCACATCACTCCGGCAGCCTCCATGCATGACTTCGGTAATGCCTTGGCTCACCTCGATGCGGAAACAATTCATTACCACCTGGAACGAGGCGATTTTTCCCGCTGGCTCGAAGGCACCATCGCCGACACAGACTTGGCAGCGCAAGTGGCCGCGCAGGAGGACGAGCTGCTTGCCCATCGCGCTGCGGACGTGGAACGAATACGCCACCAATTGATACGGGCCGTTGAAGAACGGTATCTCGATACACCAGACCGCATCTAGGTGCTTAGCGTGAAACCACCGTGCCCACGCCACAGGTCCAGCACATCTGGATTGCCCAGCCGCGCAGACGTATTGCCGCACCAGATTGACATGGTGCAGCTGGCGCAGATGTCTTGGCCGGCGCGCAGTGCGACGGAGGGACCCCGTCGATGACCATTTCTGATCAGATGGAGCGCTTCGCAGGCCATCACGGCAAGCACGTGGTGGTGGAAGACATCCCATGGTGCTACTACCGCCTCGGCGCCGGGACGGCGGTGCTGTGGTTGACCGGCGGTCTGCGTCGGGCGGCCATCGCCTCGGCGTTCCTCGAGAGGCTTGCCAGTCGCCACACCGTCATCGCCCCCGACTATGCGCCTCTCCTGGCTGTCGCGGAGTTCATGGCTGCCTTCGACAGCATTTTGCGCACCGAATCTGTCGACACCGTGACGCTGGTGGGCCAGTCGTACGGCGGGTTGCTGGCGCAGGCGTAACTCGCTCATCGCCCGCACGCCGTTCAGCGCCTCGTCCTGTCGAGCGCGGACCCTGCGGACTATGCCCGGCCGTGGCTCGCGGCGGAAAAGCTGTTCACGCTACTAGCGCATGTCCTGCCGGAGAAGATGCTCAAAGAATTGGTATCCATCGGGTTGGTCAGGCTGACATATCCACTGCCGAACCGAAACGGACCGAATTGGCCGACGTCATTCGTTCCATCGTGCGTGAGGAGCTGTGCCGGGCTGACGTGGTGTCACACTTCGCCGTCGCCGCGGACGTGATCCGCGCACAGATCGTTACCCCGGCCGCGTTCCAGTGGTGGCGTGGTGAGGTCGTCGTGTTGACCGCCGACAAGGATCCGACGCAGAGCAGCAAGGACATTGCGCGTTACCAGCGGTTGTTTGGGCGGCGACCTGAGGTTATGAGTCTCGGGCAACTCGGGCACGCCGCGGTGCTAGACGGACCCTAGCCGCTACGCGGATCTACTGGAGTAGTGCACTCGGTTAACCGATGTGACGCACACGGATTCGACCACGCCAGGACTCTCCACGGACACGCTCGACTTCGCACGTCTGGCCGACTCTGCAGGCCGGATCCTATGACGGCGGCACGTCGACGGCTGCCGCGATCAGGATTTCCTCTGCGTGTGAGAACACCAGCATGTGGCCCTCGTCGGGATACTCGCTCAGTTGGCAGTGAGGTATTCGCGCCGCGAGGTCACGCGCATGATGCAGCGGCACCCGATCGTCTAGCCCGCCGTGGCACAGCTGCACGGGGACATCGATGTCCTCGGGGCGAAACATCCACGGCGAGGCGATGACTGCCCAGTCGTGTACTTGGCCGCGCACGCCCTGGCGAAACGCGAGGGTATAGGAGTCGGCCAGACTGTCGCGGACGCGCGGTTGGGCGGCGACGCGGCGGTCGACCTCTGGCAGGGCTTTCATGAGGCCCTGATACACCGTGCCTGGTCGGAGGCGCTCGACAGCGACGGCCGCGCCGACGATGCATTGTGCCAGGGTCGGGGCGCGGCGGGCGAGGATCATCGTGGCGGCCTCACCACGATTCATGCCGTGCAGAGCGCCTGGGCGATCGAGCGGACCCAGCCCGCTGACGATCACTGCGCGGCTGACCCGGTCGTGCAACGCGACAACGCATGCGGCGGCGTAGGGTCCGCCGCCGGAGGTGCCCAGCACCGCGAAGGTCTCCAGTCCGAGGGTGTCGGCCAGAGCGCGCACGTCGGCAGGCCAGTCCAGCAGCGTGCGGCCCGGCTGCGGGTCAGAGAATCCGACACCGGGGCGGTCGACGGTGATGCGGCGCACCCCGGCACGGGCCAATGCGGCGAGGTCGATCGCGTCGCCCCGCCGCGAGCTCGGCAAGCCGCGGAACTCCAGGACCGGCCTGCCCGCCGGATTGCCCCACTCGGTGTAGGAAAGCCTGCGGCCGTCCACGAGATGCACGTAGCCGCGCACCGCACCATGCGCACCATCGTTGAGGTTGATTGCGTTCATCGTGAGCGCTCTCTTACTTTGTCAGCACCGACGGGCCGCCACGCGTGCCGAAGGTCACCGCCGACTCACCCTGTGGTCTCCACCCGGGTCGGCTGTTGAGCATCGAGGCGTGTGATCAGCTCGGCGACCCGTGGCAGGACGAGGGGCAGACATTCATTGAACAGCAGGTGGTGATCGGTGTCGAAAACGACAAGCTCTTTGGCAGGAGCGGCAATGCGCGCGAACACCTTCCGTGTGTAGTCCAAGCTGAACAGTGGGTCTCCGCGGCCCGCGACGACCACGATCGGGCACGTGATCGTGCCATCGCCCATGGCCTTCATGTCGGCGGTGAACAGGTCGGCCAGGAAGGCAAGTGGGTAGGCTCGCAGGCTAAGCGGGTCCATCAGGAACTGCTCGGCGGTCCACCGCTCACGGCATACCCGGGCCAGGTCGAGGTAGACGTTGAACGGGATCGGTACCCGCGGCGCCAGCTTGGCCAGCACCCGAAGGACTCGCACGAACGGGCGGTACATGGCTTGCAGGAAAGTTGGGAACCGCGACACTGTGATTGAGGCGGGAAGCGCGGGGTCGAGGATGTTGTGGGCGAGGACGCCGGCGAGCTCGTGGTCCCGGGTCGCGAGGATGATCGCCACTACACCGCCTTGACTGGAGCCCACGACGATTGGGAGTCGCCCGAACCGCGCGCGGGCCCATGCGGTGGCGTCGAGCGCGTTGGCGACGAGACTGTCCAGGCGCAGTAGCCGCCCCACGCGAGGGCTCTTGCCGTGTCCCTCGGGGTGGACTCCGACGACGGTAATGCCTTGGGCGGCAAGACCATCGCAGAACTCTTCGTAGAACAGCGGGTGGGTCATGGTGCCCGGCAGGAACACCGCAACCGGCCCGCCTGGCCGGCCGTGCCACACCGACAGCACAATCGGCACGCCCGCGGAGGTGATCGTCACCTCTTCATAGAGCTGCGGGTGCTCCACCTCGTTGCGCAGCCGCTGATCTCTATCACGCATGCCCATCACCTCAACCCTGCTCACCGGCAAATGAAGCCGATTCGTTGTCGGGCCGCCCAGCGCGGGTTGTACTCGCAACGTCGGCACACCACACCGTGACGCGGGTGCGTTAGCGGCACCAGGGTCATAAGTCCTGGCAGCAAGGGCCGTTGATCACCCGTGCCCGCGTAAACGAACCGATGCTTGGGGACGATCGGCCCTAGCGGGCGGCGTTAGGTGCGCAGATGATGGCCTCTACGAGTCGAAAAGCAATGCCCACCAATGTGAGCGGACGGCTATGGCGCACGATACCCGCGCGAATCGCGACCTCTCGCGCACCAAGAGTCGGTGAGCATCGCCTGGAAGCGAACGGTCGCCGCCGTCGGCGAAGCCCTGCAGATCTTGTGGCGCATCCGGCTCGGATGGCTCACGGGCCATGCGTTTCTAGTGCTGACCCATGTCGGGCGTCGCACGGGAAATATCTACCGCACGGTGCTCTACGTCCAGCGTTATGACCACCGCACGCGTGAGGCCGCGGTCATCTCGGTGTGGGGCAACAGCCAGTGGTTCCGCAACATCAGCGTGACGCCCGCCGCCCAAGTCGAGATCGGTCTACAACGCTACCAACCCAGACAGCGCTTCCTTGACGCGGAGGAAATCGTCGAGCTCGAGAAGCGTTTTAGGGCCCGCCACCGCATCATCGCCTGGGGACAGGCGAAGCTGATGGGCTGGCCGTGGCCGGCCACCGAGGAGCAACTACGGAACCTGTGCGGCGGGCTGCGGGCCGTGGCATTCGCGCCCCGCAACACCGACGCCGCCTCCGTCGCCGAAGCCGCGGGCTCGACATGTCGTTGACCCGCGAGGTGTTCGTTCGCCCCCGCAATGTCGGGTGCGCCTCTGCCTTGTACGGCCCGATCGGGGGTGAACGTCAGTCCGTCGTATCTGGTGATGTGCCAACGGCGGGCCGGTTCACAATTCAGACCTCACGCCGGCGTGCGCTCAATTACGTTGCGCGGCGGGCATATAGGTGCGAGCTCATCGAGACCGTCCGCGGCGCCGACTATCCGCTGCGCGATCATCGCCGGGTCTCGGACCACTCAGCGTCCAGGGTGGGTGTTGTTGTCATGAGCAGCTCGGGAATCTCCGTGGGGCTTCAAATCGGCACGCAGCCGCCACTGAACGCCATTCGGGCCTTTCTCCTTGGTGCGCGGGCGATGCGGCTGGACTCGATAATGGTCATCGACCACTTCCAGAACGTCTTTCCCAGCGCCATCTGGGACAGGGAACTGACCTGGCTCGCCGCGCAACGCCCGAGCCCGCACGAGATCTTCGACTACCAGGTTCTGCTCGGCTACCTCGCCTCCCGGGTCGGGCGGATGCGCCTGGGCGTCGGTGTGACCGAGCCGATCCGGCGCCATCCCGTGCTGATCGCACAGGCGATGATGACGCTGTCTCATCTCACCAAGCGTGCGCCCATCCTCGGCATCGGCGCCGGCGAGAGGATGAACATCGACCCCTACGGGCTGGACTTCTCGGAGCCGGTCACCCGCCTGGAGGAAGCCCTCCAGATCATCCGCCTGTGCCTGTCGACACGGGGACCGATCACCTTCTCGGGCAAGCACTACCGGCTCGACCGGGCGACGATGGATCTCAAAGCCCCGCGCGGCAGGGTGCCCGAGATCTGGATAGCCGGGCACGGTCCTCGCATGCTGCGGTTGACCGGACGCTACGGCGACGGGTGGTACCCCACCACTGTGGTCTCGCCGCAGGAGTATGCGGCCAAGCTCGCGACGGTACGGGCCGCGGCCGCCCAGGCGGGGCGAAACGCAGCCTCGATCACGCCGGCACTCCATCGCTTCATGGTGGTCGGCGCATCCGAGCAGGAGGCACGGGCCATGCTCGAAACAAAGGCCATCCGATTGCTGGGGCTCGGGGCTCCCGCCGATGTGTGGCGGCAGGCCGGGGCGGTGCACCCTCTTGGGGAGCACTTCGATGCGCTCGTCGACTTCGTGCCGGACCGCCACGACCGCCAGACGATCGAGGAGGCCATCGCCGCCGTGCCGGCTGCCGTGATGACCGAGGGGCCCCTGCTGTGGGGTACTCCAGAACAGGTGGTGGCCAAGCTCCGGGCCTTCGGCGACGCGGGGGTGCGCCACGTGGTCCTCGCACCCGTCTCAGGTCTGGTCTCCCGGCGCGCGGCCCTCTTCGGCCTCTGGGCCACCGGGCGGATCGCCCGGTCACTCTCCAGGATGGCGGCATCGGACGTGGCACACCACCAAAGTGCCTGACGACCTATCGCCGCCCCATCCAGCAAAGGCTTCGTTCTAAGAAGCGTCGGGCTGTGGTGTCGCCTCCGAGTAGACCTGCCGGAACTTTCCGCTGCGCGGATGCAACTGAGGTGGTTCGTGCGCCTTCTCGATCGTGACAGTGGTTGCGCCGTGGGCTGACAGAAACGCCGCCAACCGTTTTCGTAGCGCGGCCCACACGGCCTGCTCGTCGCCGGTGTTTTCGACGCGCAGGTGAACAGTGAGGCTTGATGGTGTGCGCTGAACGAGCTGGCAGCCGGCCACACCGGGAGTCTCCTCGGCCACTGTCGCGATGGCCAGCGGCAGGATGCGGATCGGTTCGCCCTGGGGTGTGGGAAAGGTCAGGATGTCGTCGGTGCGACCGACGACGTGAATCGGCGGGAATGGGCTCCCGCACGCACAGGGGCCGGGGTCGATGGCAACACGATCGCCCATCTGGTAGCGGATGATGGGTTGAATCCTGTTGGCAAGGTTGGTCACTAGCACGCCATCGGAGAGCTGCCCGCGCGGCACTGGTCGATCGTGTTCGTCGACGGGTTCCAGGATGTACCAATCGGTGTTGACGTGCAGCCGCTGGGCGGCGCATTCGTAGGTCAGCCCAACAGCTTCCGACGATCCGTAATAATTGCCTACTCGACAGCCGAACGCCTCACCGATCAGTTGTCGTTTCGCGGTGGTGAGCGTTTCGCCCGCGGCGCTGATCAGCACGGGGTGGATGTGCAGTCTGCCGGCTTGCTGCTCACGCGCCAAGGTCGCCAGCGCGCTGGGATATCCGCCCAGCACGACGGGCTGAAAGGCGTTGAGGTCGGCCACCAGTTCCTCCACGGGTGCCAGGGCGGAGAAGATGCGTTGCGTTTTGGCCCGCCACGGCATCGTCCGGAGGCGTCGGGCCATCATGGTGTTGCCCAGGAAATGCCCTCCGGTGACGAAAACCGCGGCCAGTCTTGCCCGCCCGCGCACCAGCGCCCACACGCGCCGCGGCGAGAGGAACGCCACCGGCAGCGAGCGGATGTAGCCCAACACGTTGTAGACGACCAACGCCGAGTGGTCATGCAGCAGGATCGCTGGAATACCGGTCGCGCCTGAGGTCGTACACACGACATAGCGATCCTGGAAGTCGCGGCCGACGTTGTGCGGATCGGCCAGAAATTCTTGCACCTGCGCTCTGGTCACTGCTGGGTCGGTGACCCAGTCGTCGAAATGGCTCATCAGCTCGGCCTTTGTGACCGCTGGCAATTGGCTGATGTCAGAAAGCGATTCGGGCACATCACGATAAAGTCGCCTGTAATAGGACGAGTGAGCGCGCGCGTAGGCGACGATGTGGCGCAGCCGCTGCTGCTGGCGCCGAGCGATACCATCCTCGCCCTGCCGCGCGGCCAGGTAGGCGTCCCACGAGGCGCTGAAGTAGGTCAGCCGATCCGTTCCCGTGCCGGTGCGGTTCACGCGTCATCCCCTCCTGTTACACCACGCCACATCGCGATCGTCGGCGCACGTCCTGGATGAATCGAGGGCGCGAGGTCCGCGATCCAGGCGACGTTGGTCACCAACGCAATCGACTTTGTGCTTCAAGGATGGCTAACCTCACCGCCGGTGAACCGATTTCGGTCGACAACTCGTGTGCGAATCTGCGCCACGGACCTCGCCGGCGGGACCGTTGTCGATGCGTTAGCCGGTTGGCGCGGTGTCGGGTTGCCTTGGAGGCCGGCGTGTTTCGGCTGGGCCGGTGTCGTCCTCGGCGAGGGTGAAGTAGTTCTCTTCTTCCTGTACGAAGTGCAGCCGCAGCAGCGTGTACAGGCCGTACAGGCATGCCAGCAGGTCGTCGACCTGGTCGGGCTGGATCGCGCCGGATGATTGGGCCAGACCCAGATGCGCGCCGATGCGATCGGCGAGCCGCTGGATCTCAGCGTGGGTGCGGCTCATGGTGGCGGTGGCCTCGCCGCTGCCCAGCGGGCGCGCCAACGCCGGATAAAGCTGGGTTTCCTCGGCACGTTCGTGGGGCAGGATCCGGTCGGTGAGCAAGCCGTGCGCGGTGATCAGCGATTCCAGTGCCGCAGCATCGGGGGCCGCGGCCAAGCGATCGGCGCTGTCACGCAGCAGCCCGAGGGTGTCGCGCAGTTCGTCGTGTTCGGCGGCGAAGCGGCGCAGCATCTGCTCGGTGTCGGCGGACAACGCCACCTCGGTGGCCGGGTTACCGCGAAGGGCGCGCAGCGCATTGAGGATCACCGCGACATCGATGCCCTCTTGCAGCAGCGCACCCGCCGCGGGCGGCAACCAGCCCAGCGCGGCGATGGCCATCGCCAGAAGCGACAGGCTCATGCCCACCACGGCACTCTGCACGGCGATGCGCCGCGACCAGCGGGCGATATCCATCGCATCGGCGAGCCGGTCGACGCGATCGGTGGTCAACACGATGTCGGCGGCCTCCGAGGATGCGGTGGCGCCCCGCGCGCCCATCGCCACACCCACCGTTGCGGCCGCCAGTGCGGGGGCATCGTTGATCCCGTCGCCCACCATGACCGTCACCGCGCGTTCCCGTTCGGCGCGCACCGCGGCGACCTTGTCGGCCGGGGTCTGTTCGGCGTACACCTCATCGAGTCCCAGGACGGTCGCGACCTCGCGGGCCGGTTCGGCGCGGTCGCCGGTCAGCATGACCAGTCGGTTCAGGCCGGCCTCGCGCAACCGGCGCACGGTGCGAGGTGCGTGGCGGCGCAACGGGTCCCGCAACAGCACCGCACCGGCTGGCTCGCCCTCGACGCACACCCACGCGATCGCTGCGCTGTCCAGGCGTGCCCGGCTGACCACCCCGCGCGCCCACGCGCTGGTCACCGTGTCGGCGGGCAGTTTTCCGACGGTAACCCGGCGCCCGCCGATGGTGGCGGTGACGCCGCGGCCAGGCTCTTCGATGACATCGGTGGGCAGTGACAACAGCAGAGCCCGGGTGAGCGCTTCGGTGACGATGGCCTCGGCCAGCACGTGCGGGGAGAGCTGATCCACCGACGCGGCCAGCCGCAGCAACTCGGTTGTATCGCCGCCGGGTGCGGCGACCACGTCGACGACCGCCGGGCGTCCCATGGTCAGGGTGCCGGTCTTGTCCATCACCAAAGTCGTTGCATGCCCAAGGTTTTCCAACGCGCCGCCGCTTCGGATGATCACCCCGGCACGGGAAGCCCGCGACAAACCGGACACGATCGCCACCGGCGCCGCCAGCAGCAACGGACACGGCGTCGCCACCACCAACACCGCGACGGCGCGCACCGCGGACCCGCTCGCCAGCCAGGCCCCACCGGCAAGCAGCAGCGCCAGCGGCAAAAACCACGCCGCATAGCGGTCGGCCAACCGCACGATCGGCGCGTTCTCCGCGCCGGCCTGTTGGGCCAGCCGCACGAGGCCGGCGTAGGTGCTGTCTTCGGCTGTTGCGGTGGCGCGCAGCTCAAACGCGGTGCCGGCGTTAACCACACCGCTGCGGACCGGTTCACCGACACCGCGTTCGACCTGCAGCGGCTCACCGGTCAGCACCGACTCATCCAGCACCGCCACCACGTCGACGACCCGCCCGTCCACCGGCACCACCTCGCCCGGGCCCACGACCAGCAGATCATCGACGGCCACCTCAGCCAGCGGGATCACGCTGACCTGCGCGCCGACGCGTCGCCGCGCGAACCGTGGTGCCCGCTCCAGCAGGGCCCGCAGATCGTGGGAGGCGCGGCGCGCGGCCGCCGCGTCGAGCGCACGGCCGCCGGCCAGCATCACCGCGATCAACGCCCCGGCCAGATACTCGTGAACGAGCAGGGTGCCCACCAGCGAAAGCACCGCGATGACGTCCACGCCGAGCCGTCCCCGGCGCAACGCCACCAGCACCCACACCAACGCCGGCACCACCGCAAGCAGCGTGCCGACGATCCAGCATCCGTCGGCTACATCGCGCCAACCGGCCAGCCACGCGATCCCGCCGCCGGCAAACGCCCCCACCGTGAGAACCACCAGGGCCGGTTCGATCAGCGGGCGCCGCCGCGAAAGCCACCGGACGGTCGCCGAATCCGTACCGCCGCTTGCCACTGATTCCTCCCAGCCCACAGATATTTGCCTCGATCGAGTCGATCAGTCGGCGGCCAGGAGAAGCTAGGGCCGCAATACCCCGCCATCACGGGCCGTAGGGCCCGAGCGCCTCGGCGGGCCGCAGGTCCCCCACCGCGAGGACATTAGGCCCTAGCCCGCATGGGTACCGGTCGGCACCCTTGTCCTGCATGTCAACAACGCCGATCGAGGTGAATGGTGAGCTTTTTCGAGATGGTCAACCCCCACGCCGAAGCCCACCGCGGCGAACATGCCGGCTGGTTGCGCGCCGCGGTGCTCGGCGCCAACGACGGCCTGGTCTCCACAGCCAGCCTGATGGTCGGCGTTGCCGCTAGCGGCGCGGCCGCAGCCACGGTGCTGACCGCAGGTATCGCCGGACTGGCCGCAGGATCGATGGCCATGGCCGCCGGCGAGTACGTCTCCGTCAGCTCCCAGGTCGACGTGGAACGCGGCGACCGCGCCAAAGAACAACGCGAACTGGCGGCCAACCCACACGCCGAACTCGCCGAACTCGCCGGCATCTACCGCGACCGCGGCCTACCCGATGACCTCGCAAATCAGGTCGCGCAGGCCCTTCATGACGCCGACCCGCTGGCCGCTCACCTGCGCGATGAACTCGGGCACTCCCAGCTCACCGCTGCCCGCCCCCTACAGGCGGCAGCGGCCTCGGCGGCCAGTTTCCTCATCGGAGGCCTGCTGCCGTTGCTTGGATTGCTCGCACCCACACCGACGGCGAAGCTGTGGCTGATCGTGGCTGTCACCCTGCTCGGCCTCGCCGTTGCCGGGATCCTCGGGGCTTGGATCGCGGGCACCGCGCTAGCCCGACCCGCCCTGCGCGTGGTCTTGGGTGGCGGTCTGGCCATGCTGGTTACCGCCCTTGTCGGGCAAGTCGTCCATATTTCCGGCATTTGATGCAAGCGTTGCGGCCGGACTCCAGGCTATCGCTGCATGGTCGGCGAGAGGCTTTGTCGCAGGCCGGTATTCGAGCGGTGGTGCAGGAGACGACGCGCACCTGACCATGTCACCTTCCGAGCTCAACCACGAACGGAACTCCCCGCAACGGGCGTAACACGAGAAATAACAGGCGATTCTGGCGGAGTGCGGTGCGCGCTTCGCGTGGTTAGGGATTGACCATTTCTGCGCTGCGGAGTCGGTCGGCAAGCGAGTACTGTGCTGGCTCTTCAACATTCGGCTCAGCAGATTCGACCGTGTCGAGGATCACACGCTAAACGGGGGTCTTGGATGGGCTCTGGCGAGATCTTGGACAATCCTTGGATTCTTTCGGGATCTTCGTTGACCGGCTCGCATCTAGGGTGAAGTCATGAGATCGACAGTGGCCGAGGCGTTGTCGGCATCGACGAAGCAGACGGGGCGGTGAATCAGCTGCTTGGCCTACCGGCCCATCCCCTGTTTGCTCACCTGACGGTGGTTGCGATTCCGGTGGCCGCGCTGCTCGTCGGCGTCGTCGCGCTCTTCCCCCGGGTTCCACAACTTGTCAAGTCCACCACACTGGTGCTGTGCGCGTTGTCGGCTGCGTTGGTGCCGTTGATGGAGTGGTCCGGCAAGCCGCTTGAGGAGCGGGTGACCGAGACCGCAGCGGTCGAGCGGCATGCCGAGATGGGCGAGACATTGCTGCCCTGGGTTGTCGGGCTGTTGATCGTGATCGTGGCTGTTCTTGCCGCCGACCGGTGGCTACTCCCACCGGTATCGATTGGTCCCGGCAGCCAAGCGGCAGCGCGACGTCTCACCGTCAGCGGCCGGATTCTGACAATCGGGCTGATGGTAGTGGCGGTTGCGGTGGCGGCGGGCACCCTCGTGCAGACCGTCCGCATCGGTCACAGCGGCGCGCAGGCAACCTGGTCCACCCCTGGCGTATCGACGCCCGCGCCCGCCCCGGTTAGCCCCGCCGAGGAAGACGATCACTGACCGCAAGGTCCGTGTTTTCGAAATCAGTTGAGATCGCATCTATTTCAGGAGTGTTGTCATGCGTTATGCAAACGTGTCGTTGAAAGCGGTGTGCGCGGCGACGTTGATCGTCACGATCGCCGCGTGCGGGAGTCAGACCGCGCCGTCGGCCAGTTCGCCGCTTGCCGATTCCACGCGTTCCAACGCGTTGTCGGCGATGCATGGTGAAGCGCTCGCCCATGCGAAATACCTGGCCTATGCCACTCAGGCTCAGCAGGCGCGGCGGCCCCAAGCGGCGCAAGCGTTCACCGACGCCGCCCAGACCGAGCTATCGGATCATTTCGCCCGCGAAGCCGATCTGATCGGCTTTGGCGGTGATACCGCCGCCAACCTGCGTGACGCCATCAGCGGCGAGACCACCGAAGCCGACACGATGTATCCGGGATTCGCCAAGCAGGCCACGGCCGACAACGACCCGGCCGCGGCAGCGTTGTTCACCGAGATCGGCAACGATGAGGCCACCCATGCCAAGGACTTCACGACCGCGCTGACCACGATCACCAGCCCCAGCCCTGCCGGCGCGGTCGCGGCGGGCGCGGCGGCCGCTCCGCTGGCGATTACGGCCGGCCCCCCGCGGTCATCGGGCACGACACTGGCGAATCTGCACACGGCGATGCAGGGTGAGGCGTTCGCCTACGCCAAGTACATGCGATACGCCGATCAGGCCCGCCGCAGCGGCAACCTCGCCGTCGCGCAGCTGTTCACCAACTCCGCCAACGTCGAGTTGAACGAGCACTTCGCCGCGCTGGCGACGCTGGCCGGCCTGGTGTCCCCCGACACCAACGCGAACCTCACCGACGCGATCAATGGTGAGCAGCACGAGGCCGACGTGATGTACCCCGACTACTCCCGGCAGGCCGATCAGGCCGGAAACCCGCAGGCCGCCAACCTGTTCCGGGAGATCGCGGGCGACGAGAAGGCGCATCAGCAGGCGTTCGAGAAGGCGCGGACGACGACCTGAGCGCAGAGTCACGTTGCGCTAGTGACGGGTACGGCTGCGAGCAAACCGGATGTGCGCATCGAGTCCGCCGGTACCGATGCTGTCCGACGTGCGTGGTGTCAACTCTGCGGCTGCTCCGCTCGCGCGGGCGAGCTGAGCGACGATGGCCAGGCCCAACCCACTGCCAACGGTGTCGGTGCGTCCGCGCCAGAACCGGTCGAAGGCTCGTGCGCAGTCCTGCGATGACATCCCGGGGCCCTCATCGAGGACGTGGAGGTCCACGGTGTCGGAGGCGGGCGTCACGGTCACGCCGATGGTGGTGTCGGCCGGGGACACCGCCAGTGCGTTGTCGATGAGATTGTCGATGATCTGCTCGGCGGCCCCGGGCACGGCCAACGCTGGTGCCATGTCTGGCGCGGTGACGGCGATGTGCACCCCGGATTCCTCGGCGAGGGGCTGCCACTGTTCGACCCGCGCGCGGGCCACCTCGGCCAGGTCGATCTCCTGCGGCGAGATCGCAGCGTCGTCGGCCCGGCTGAGCGCCAGCAGCCCATCGACGATCTGCTGTAGACGCAATGCCTCGTCCTGGGCGGCGGCAACGGTCTCCCGCGCGGCGTCAGGGTCAGCGTCGACGAGGTCGGCGGCGTTGTCGAGTCGCACGCGCAGCGCCGTCAACGGTGTGCGCAGCTGGTGGGAGGCGTCGCCGGCGAATGCGCGCTGCTGGCGTAGCTGATCTTCGAGCCGATCAGCCATTTGGTTAACCGACCGTGCGAGGCTGCGGATCTCCGGTGCCCCGCCCTGCTCTGGGGTTCGCGCGTCGAGCCGTCCGTCGGCAAGCAGTTCGGTGGTGCGCCGCAGCTGCTGCAGGCGACGCGTGACGGTGGTTGCCATCAGGAAAGCCACCGCCCCGGCCAACGCGACGGTGATGCCGGCGACCAGCCAGAGAATGCGCAGTTGCCCGCGCACCTTATCGGTGACCACCTGCGTCGGATAGGTCAGCCGCACCGCCCCGAGGACCCGGTCACCGCTGACGATCGGCACCGCAACGTAGAACAGGTCGGTGCCCAGGCTGACCGAATGACGTTGTCCCGCGGCGATGTCGCCCGACAATGCCGTGGCGATCTCAGGGCGCGACCGGTACGAGCCGCCGGTCGCGGACTGATCGTCGTCCGAGGTCACGACGGCATCGCCGGCCGCGTTGACGATGACCACCCGCGCTCCGCTGGCCTGCCGGTAGCGGTGTACATCGACCACGACGCGCGGATCCGGTGACGCCGCTTCGAGTGTGTCCTCGCTGCGACCGGCGAGCAGAAAGGCATCGCGTTCCAACGCGGTCACGATGCGGTCGCGTTCGACCCGCTGCAGGTAGTTGCCCAGCGGGACGTCCTGGACCACCACAACGAGGCACGTGACCGCCATGAACGCCGCCACCAACCTCCACTTCACGACAGAATCCCGATGCGGAAGCCCACCCCGCGAACCGCCTCGATCCACCGCGGGTCGCCGAGCTTTTTGCGGATGGCGGCCACGTGCGCGTCGACGGTTTTGGCGGTGCCGTACCAGTTGGCGCCCCACACCTGATGCAGGATCTCCGATCGCCGGTAGACCGCGCCGGGATCCTCGGTGAGGTAGTAGAGCAGGTCGAATTCCTTCGGCGTCAGGTGCACCTCCCGCCCGCCGAGATGCACACGCTGTGTGCGGCGGTCGATGGTCAGCGCACCGATCGAGCGGGTGGTGGCGGCCTGGTCGGGGTGACCATCGGGCGCGACGGTACGCCGGGCCACGGCGCGGATGCGCGCCACGAGCTCATGCATGCCGAACGGTTTGACCACATAGTCGTCGGCGCCCATCTCCAGCGCTACAACCCGGTCGATCTCCTCGCCGCGGGCGCTGACCACGATGATCGGTACCTGCGAGCGTGCCCGGATGGCGCGGCAGACGTCAGTGCCGTCCATGTCGGGCAACCCCAGATCCAGCAGCACGAAATCCGGCCCGGACGCCGACACATTCGCCACGGCCTCGGCACCGGTCGCCACGCGGCGCGCCTCGAAGCCGGCCCTGCCCAGGCCGTCGCACAGCCCGGCAGCCACCGATTCGTCGTCTTCGACCACGAGCACCTGCACGTCCGCATTATCAGCTTGTGGCGGTCCGGGTCGAGGCATCTCGAGCGGGTCTTCCACGAGATCTCGCGCGATCTTGGACGATTCTTGGATTTCGCTGCGACCATTCTCGACCGGCCGGAATCTACCGTGAAGTCATGAGATCGAAAGTGGCGGTGATTGTTTCATTGCTTTTCGTCCTGGCCATCGGAGGGGCCGCACTAGCGGTCAACACCCGGATTCTGAACACCTCGCCCCAACCCGACATCGGGCGGGCCAACGAGGTGTTGATCCCCGGGGCTGGACAGCCCGCTCCTCAGCCGGCGCCGCCGCCGGCACCGCCATCGGCTGTGCCGACGCTGAGCACGACAGCCCCGCACCCCGGCGTGTCGCCGCGAGGCGACGACGAGCACAGCGCGGGCGAGCACCCGACACCGCAGGAGGGTGAGCATGAGCGCGACGACTGACTCCCGCACTCCGCGACGGTCGCCGGCGCGATGGTCCAAGCTCGCGGCCTCCGCGCTGTCGGCCGGCGCGCTGCTGGGGATTGTCGACGTACTGAGCGCGACCGCACACCAGCCGGCGGTCACACCCAGCACCGACACCGGCAGCAGGAGCGGCCTGCAGGCCACCACCATCCAGCCCGTCGGGCCAGCACCTGCCGCGGCCGTCCCGGCCCCGGTTCCCGCGCCAGCGCCAGCCGTCGGCGCACCCATTGCACCCGTCGCGCCCCACGCCGTGTCGAAAGCCTCCGGTGGCTGAGATGACCCCGGAGACCATCGGGCCGCGTGCCGGCGTCCCCAGCTCAGCACGCACCCACGCGGATTCGCTGCGGGCGGATCGGCGCCCGGCGATGGGCGGCACCGCGTCGATCACCCTGGTCGGTGGACCGCCGCAGCTTCTCGACGAGTGCTTCGAGCTATTGCGTGAGCTCGAGCAGGCGTGGAGCCGTTTCCGTGAGGACAGTGACGTGTCGCGGCTGAACTGGTCACAAGGCCGCCCCGCGCGAGTGCGCCCGTGCACCGCACGGCTGGTGGCCGAACTGATCAACGCCTGGGCCCTGACCGACGGCGACTTCGACCCCACCGCACTACCACAGCTCGTGGCCAGCGGATACCACACCAGCCGAGTCGACCCATCGCGGCGCACCATGTTGCCCGAGACCGCGGCGTGGCCGGGCGATGTCGCCGGCATCGACATCGCCGGTCTGGACATCCGCCTTCCGCTAGGTACCACGCTCGACCCGGGGGGCCTGGGCAAGGGGCTGGCGGCTGACATGATCGCCGAGCTCGCGATGGACCGCGGTGCCGACGGGGTACTGGCCGAGGTCGGTGGTGACCTGGTGGTCGCCGGACAGGCGCCCGACGCCACGGCGTGGACGATCGGCATCCAGGATCCGTTCACCCCCACAGAGCTGATGAGCGTGATCCGGCTCGCCCGCGGATCTGTGGCGACATCGAGCCGGCTCATGCGGGTCTGGGCCGGTGCCGACGGCCCGGCCCATCACCTGATCGACCCGGCCACCGGCGCCAGCGCGCTCACCCCGACCCTGACCTCCACGGTCATCGCCGGCGCTGGTGCCAGGGCCGAAGCCTTGGCGAAGCTGGCATTTCTGCGCGACCCCGATCAGCTGCTCGATTGGCTGCCCCGCATCGGCGCCGCCGGGCTGATCGTAGCCGCCGATCAGCCGCGCAAGCACACGGCGAACTGGGCAGATTTCGCATGACCGATCCCCATCTGTGGTGGTACGTCACCCGCGCCAGCGGCCTGGTGGCCTGGGCCGCGATGACCGGCTCGGTGCTGTGGGGCGTACTGCTGGCAACGCGGGTGCTGCGGTCCATCGACAACCCGGCATGGCTGCAGGACCTGCATCGCTGGCTTGGCGGCACCGCGTTGATCATGACGGGCCTGCACATGCTCTCACTGATGCTCGACAGCTGGGCCCACTTCTCGCTCACCCAGGTCCTCGTCCCACTGGCGGCGGGCTACCGGCCCTGGCCGGTCGCCCTGGGCATCGTCGCGTTCTACCTGCTGATCGCCGTTTACGGGTCCTCGCTGCTGCGACCGCGAATGCCCCGGCGATTCTGGAAGGCGCTGCACTACGGCAGCTACGCGTCGGTGGTGCTGGTGTCCTTCCACGCCGGCTGGTCCGGCACCGACGTGGGCGCCTGGGGCTATCGGCTGGTGGCCTTCGCACTGCTGGGTCTGACCACCGTGGCGGTGCTCGTGCGGGTACTGACATCCGCCACCGCCGCGCCGCCTCCCGCCGCCACGACCACACGCCGCGCCGCGGCGGCCGATGACCATCACCGCGACCTACCCGCTCGCCCGCGACGTCCTCGGCATCGACCTATCAGCCGCCAGACGGCAGTGAGCTACCCGCGTGGGCGCCAGGAGCCCACGTGACGGTGCACCTACCGAACGGGTTGCAGCGCTGCTACTCACTGTGCGGCGATCCGGCCGACCGGCACCGATACCAAATCGCCGTGCAGCGCGCACCATCCTCACGCGGCGGCAGCGCGTGGCTGCACGCCAACGCTCGGCCCGGCACGACCCTGGACGTCTCCGGTCCCAACAACACCTTCATGCTCGAGCCCGCCGAAGAGTATCTATTCATTGCCGGCGGGATCGGCATCACGCCAATCAAGGCGATGATCGAAGCCTTGCCTGCGCACCGGCGATGGCAGCTGGTCTACATCGGCGCCAGCAGGGCCACCATGGCGTTCAGTGACGAACTGCAGCAGCGGTGGCCACACCACGTCAGCATCGAGGCCCGCGACGAAACCGGCGTCCGCCCGGATCTCGCACGCATCCTCGTCGGCCGCGACGGCGTGGTGTACTGCTGCGGACCCTCCTCGATGACCGAAGAAATCGCGGCGCTCGTCCCTGCCCCACGCCTGCACATCGAACGGTTCAACCCGGTGACACAGATGCCAGACCAGACCGGCAGGCCTTTCGACGTAACCTGCGACCGCAGCGGCACCCGCGTCCACGTCTCGGAAAACCAATCGCTGCTCGAGGCACTCGAACTCGCCCACATACCCGTCTGCTCCTCGTGCCGCGAAGGAATCTGCGGCGCATGCGAAGTCCGCGTCCTCGCCGGCCACCCCCAACACTTGGACTCCGTTGCAGACAACAAGGACAGGGACCAGACGAGCATCATGTACCCGTGCGTCTCCCGCGCACACACCCCCACCCTGACACTCGATCTGTAGCGTGGCCATGCAGCCAGAGACGCCGCGATTAGCGCGGTTCGCCGAGAGACGCCATCTTGATACCAGAAAGACATCTCACACCGCATGAAGGTGTGCGAATCGGGTGTCGGCACTGTCCACGACCCCAGCGCCGAGTCGGAGAACAGACTATGACCCCAAATCATCTTCGGACCGCCACCGCCGTCGTCCTAATCGTGAAAGTGCGATCGTCGGGCTGCTCGGATCGAACGGCGGCGAACCTCAGGAGGCGTCGGCGCCCGCCTGCATCTGTTCGCGCCACGTCGCATTGGCGCCGGAGTCGCCGATCCGGTAGACCTGCACCGTCGTTGCAACGCCGACCAGCACCACGAACGCGGTGACCAGCCACACTGCGATCGGTTTCAGCGCGTGGTTTTGTGACTCGCGAACTTGGATGAAGGCCAGCAAGGCAACCGCGACCAGCAGCGCCAACGAGAAGTACAGCATGGTGTCGCCGAGCTCGGCGTGGGTGTGGACCACCGGAGAGCGACCAACCCGATGCTCCAGCCATTCGCCAGCACTGGTGGTCAGCGGCGTCAGCACGACGGTGATTAGTGACAGTGCAGCGACAAGCCATATCAACCGCTTTCGCGCCGCTGGCCACACCGCACACACGATCGCCAGCGACGCGGTCAACGGTGCGAGAACGACGATGAAATGGACGAGCAACACGTGGAGCGGTAACCCGTTGAATGTTGACACTGAATCTCCTGGAAAGTCGAACCCACTGGAAGCAAGGACTACCTGGGTATGCAAGCAGTCGTAGATTGAGAGCTCAGCTCACCGCCGTGCTCACCAGATGGCCGATGGCAAGGGTGACGGCCAGCGCGAACCCACCGCCGACGGTGTTTCGCACTACCGCGCGCAACACACTCGCGTCTTCAACGCGGGCGCTGACCGGTGCGGTGATCGCCAGCGCCAACAGCTGTCTGACAACGGTGCCCGAATCGGGCAGGTGAATCTTCGGCATGGGGATAGCAGCCACGGATGACCACCGGAAGGCACGAGCCGACAAGTCTGCCGGGGAGGGATTGGACACGTAGCCCAAATTAGTCGGCAGACGCCACTCGTTCCACGAATGCAAGGCTATCCAAAGCCCTGGCCGCATTGAAGTTGTGACGCCGAATGACTGCGTGCCATCGATCTCATAAATGAAACACCTTGCCTAACAACGTCGCCGGTTCGTCAGGATAGTTAGCCTTGTTCAGTCCAACAGTTTTCGGCGTAATCTCGCCTCGCCAGAGGACCTCAGTGGTCGGACCGATCCAGTTCTCGCACGAATGTGCGTGTTTCGTAACACATTTCTTGCATTGAGGAGAGTGATTAGTGGAAATTCGCAGCGATCGGTGACCCGTCCCGTGTGGCGTGTTAAGCGCTAAGACTATGCAAGCTGATTGCCGCGGTGCCGGTAATGGACGCCGCTCTTTGTCCGAAGCGCCCGGACGGGCACCGTGGCGCGTTGCAGTTCAACGAGCGTGCAAGCCAGTTCTTCGAGGGCTGTAAGAAACGGCTGCCAGCATCGGCACTCATGGACTCACCTCGTTCGGGGTTCCGCCGGGCCGCCGCAACATCGTGGGCGCTGGCCGGTATCGGCATCGCCGGTGTCGGCGGCGCCTCCGTCCTTGCCTACGGGGACACTGTCAAGCCGGTCTCGGCAGATGCCCCGGCCGACGCGGTGGAACCCGCACAGGGAGACCTCGGGTCAAACCCCCCGTTGAACGTCCGGCCGGCACCCGACGTCGTCGCGCCTAGCGTCGACCCACCCCCACCCCCGCTGACGACAGCAGCCACCACCACCACCACCACCCCCGGAAGTCACCCCGGAGAAGACCGTCGAGCAAGCACCGGTCGCGACCTACACCCCGACGCCCGAGTACACCCCTGAACCGACCGTCGAGCCAGCGCCCGTCACGCAGGAGGCGCCGCCGCCGGTGGTGAAAGCCCCCCCGACCACGCGGCGCGTACTCACCCCGACGACGGTCATGGCTCCGAACTACTCTCCCCGCATCACCCGGTCCAGTGGGTCATGACCGCCGCGACGGAGCAGATCGCTGACACCGGCGCGGACACTGTGACAACTCAGTGGCGGCGGTGGAGTACGAACATGCAGATCGTCGTCACCGATCCCGATTCCCTGGCTGTGGCCCGCCGGGAGGTTGACGCCGAACTCGACGCCATCGATGCTGCCGCATCGCGCTTCCGGCCCGACTCTGAAGTCAATGCGCTGCCGGCCTCGGCCGGCCGGCCAACCCAGGTGAGCGAGGTGCTGGCGGAGGTGCTGGACGCCGCGCTGTCGGCGGCCCGCCTGACCGACGGTGATGTCGATCCCACGATCGGCGCCGCCATGATCTCCCTCGGATACGACCGGGATTTCACCGCACTCGATCCTGGCCGGCCACTGGCCGCGTCGATGACGGTTCCGGCGACATGGTCGATGGTCGGGCTGGATGGTCGAGTCGTCACGGTGGCGGCAGGGGTTGTGCTCGATCTCGGGGCAACGGCGAAGGCGGTCGCCGCAGATCGGTGCGCCGAGCGGGTTCACCGGGCCACTGGCTGTGGCGTCCTGATTAATCTGGGCGGTGACATTGCTACCGCGGGACGGGCGCCGGAGGGGGGCTGGCAGGTACTGGTTCACGACCACGATGACGATCCGGCAAGTTCGGTGGCACTGCCGTCCGGAGCCGCGCTGGCCACGTCCAGCACGGTTCGCCGTCGATGGCGCCGTGGTGAGGATCTCGTCCATCACATACTCGACCCGCGGACGGGTCGGTCGGCGGATCCGGTGTGGCGCACGGTCAGCATCGCCGCGCAAACATGCTTCGCCGCCAACACCGTCAGCACAGCCGCGATCGTGCGCGGCTGGCGAGCGCTGGATTGGATTGCGGCCCTGGGTATGCCGGCGCGGCTGGTGGACCGCGACCGGATCGTCCACACCATCGGCGGGTGGCCATCCCCCGAACCGGGCAGCCGACGATGACCGACGAAGCACTATGGGCCCTGGGTCGTGGCACCGGGATCACGGCGCTCGCTTTTCTGACCGTCTCGCTGGCGTTGGGCATTGCCACCCGGTCGGGTCGTCCGCTGTTCGTGCTGCCGAGGTTCGCCGTCGCCGACGTCCACCGCTTCGCCGCGCTGGCCGCAGTGCTGCTTGTGGTGCTGCACATGGCGCTGCTGTTCTTCGACCCCTACGCGCAGCTGCGGCTCATCGACTTTGTCGTGCCGTTCCTCGGCGCCTACCGACCGCTGTGGCAAGGGCTGGGAACGCTGGCCTTCGATGTGCTCGCCGTTGTGATCCTCGTCAGCGTGCTGCGCCACCGCATCGGCGTACGGATCTTCCGCGCTGTGCACTGGGCGACGTACGCGTTGTGGCCGATCGCCCTGGTGCACGCGCTCGGCAACGGCACTGACACCGGCCACACGTGGTTCTTGGCGTTCGCTGCGTGTTGTGCGGTGATCGTTGCCGCCGCCCTGGCGTGGCGGCTGCACGCCAACTACACCGAATACGCCGACGAGCGAAACTCCGGGCGCCCATGACGACATCACCGCGCCGCACTGCGGAACCGCCGACCATGCCCCGTCTGTTCGCCGCGCAGGACCCCGGGCTGACCGAACATCACCTCCGATTCGGCACACTGCCCGACGCCGCCGGCGAGGAGCTGATCGCGTCGCTTGACCAGGCCGGTCTGTCGGGGCGCGGCGGCGCCGGCTTTGCCACCGGCCGCAAGATCGCCTCGGTAACCGGCCGCAGGCCGGTGGTGGTGGCCAACGGCGCCGAAGGCGAACCGCTGAGCCGCAAGGATGCGGTCCTTCTGACCCGAGCACCCCATCTGGTGCTCGACGGCCTGGACGCCGCCGCCGGAGCGGTCGGAGCCGACAAGGTCTACCTCTATGTGCCCGCGCACATCGTGCCGGCGGTGAGCCTACGCCCTCGACGAGCGACGGGCGGCCGGGCTCGATCGGCACAAGGTCACTGTGGTCGAGGCTCCCGACACCTTCGTCGCGGGGGAGGAGTCCGCGGTCGTCAGGCGAATCGAGGGCGGCCCGGCGCTGCCGCGCGACCGCACGGTCATCACCGCGATATCGGGGGTGCGGGGACGGCCCACGCTGGTCAACAACGTCGAAACCCTGGCTCATATCGCGTTGATCGCCCGGTTCGAACCCCGCTGGTTTCGATCGGTGGGCGATCAGGCCGACCCCGGCAGCATGCTTGTCACCCTGTCCGGTGCGGTCAACAACCGCCGTGTCATCGAAGTGCCTACGGGCGCGACTGCTGACGGACCTGATCGCCCGCGCCGGTGCTACCGATCCTCGCACCGTGCGCTCGCTGCTCGTCGGGCGGCTATCACGGCAGTTGGATCCCGGCGGACGCATTCGACGGCGCCCGGTTGTCGCGGGCCGCGCTGGCGTCGTTCGGGGCGACCCCGGGGGCAGGCATCGTCCATGCGCTGGCGGCCGACGACTGCGGACTCGCGCGCACCGCCGACATCGCCGCCTACCTCGCCGAGCAGAGCGCCCGCCAATGCGGTCCGTGCCGCAACGGGCTCCCGCGACTGGCTCAACTGCTCGACGAGCTGGCCTACAGCCGAGTCGACGACGCCTGCTTGACGAGGTGCGCCGCATGGTCGGTCTGATCGACGGCCGCGGATCGTGCCGGCACCCCGACGGAACCGCCCGCCTGATCCGCAGCACGCTCGACACCTTCGCCACCGACATCGAGCACCATCGCCACGGCCGTTGCGAAGCGGCACTGGTCTCGGTTTCCCAGAACCGACACCACTACTCACGACACGAGACGAGCACGAGATGAAGACATCCCCAAAGAAAACGTCCTCGCGGCTGCACATCGACTGGACACGTTGTGACGGACGTGGACTGTGCACCGAACTTCTGCCCGGGGTGCTCAGCCGCGACGACTGGGGCTACCCGCTTGCCCGTGACGGCTCGCGCGAGCCACTCGATACCACCCCGGGCGCGCGCCTACGCCCGCGCGGCCGTCGACCGATGCCCGCGACTCGCGCTGTCACTGATCACATCGCCATCGGAAAACTCTGGCAGGCAAACAAATGCGTCTAGCAGACGGTGACGGCAAATCCGGCCGTCGAGTCCGCGGGCATCGCGTTGACGAGAGGCAGAGCGCGACTTTTTGCCAGCGCTATGCAGATTTGCGTGTCACCCTCGCTAGGTGTCCATGCCGATGCCGAACCCAGGGGCCGCCGTGCTGGTGGTCGAGGACGACCGCGCACTGAGCGCGATGCTCGCCGAGCTGTTCACCGAGCAGGGTTACCGCGTCGACACGGCCTTCGACGGTCAGCAGGGCCTGCATCGCGGCCTCACCGGCGCCTATGACGCGTTGATCGTGGACCGCGGGCTGCCGGTGATGGATGGCGCCGAGCTGGTTGCGTTGCTGCGCTCACACGGGGTGACCACCCCGGCGTTGATGCTAACCGCGCGGGGTTCGGTGGCAGACCGGGTCGAAGGTCTCGACGCCGGCGCGCAGGACTATCTGGTCAAGCCGTTTGAGATTCCGGAGCTGCTGGCTCGGGTGCGGGCGCTGCTGCGTCGCACGGACAGCGCCGCGACCATCATGTGCGCAGGCGGACTGCGGCTGGACCGAGTGACTCGACGAGTGTCTGGTGCCACCCCGGCCGGTGCCGAGGTCGAACTATCCGAGCGAGAGGCGTCGCTGCTGGCGACGCTGATGGGGGCGCCGAAGCGGGTGTTCAGCCGCGGGCAGCTGCTCGATTCGGTGTTCGACGGCGCGGACACGCCCGGCGCGGTGGACTCCTACGTGCATTACCTGCGGCGCAAGCTCGGCAAGCAAGTGGTGCGCACCGTGCATCGAACCGGCTACCGGTTCGGTCTCGAGTGAAGATCAGGCGCGCGGCCGCCGATCGCCGTCAGCCGCAGGCACCGCCGAGTGACCTGACCGTCGTGCAGCGCGCCGGGCGGGTCGCGGCTATGCAGGCTTCGTCGGCATTGGCGGCGGTGCTGCTGGTGGTCGGGGCGGTGGTGTTCACCGTGGACGTGCGGGTGCAGAACCACCGAATCAGTGCCCAGTTGGAGACGGTCGCTGCCGCCGCCGATGATGTCAATGACCCGCCGCCAGGCATGGAGTTGGTCCTGCGTGACAACAACGGCCGGGTCTCGGCAAGCGACGGGGGACTGCCTGGAGTCGAATTGCTCTCGGGGCCAGCCGGTTTCGTCGACGTGCACGAAGGCGACAACGAATTTCGAGCGCTGGTGATGGACCGGTCGTGAAGGCAGGGTAGTAGCGATGCTGGACCTGGCGCCGTACCACGACGGGCGCAATCGGCTGCTCCTGTCGCTCGGATTCGCCGAATTGGCAGGCATTTTGGCGTCGATCGCGGTGGTGGTGCTGTTAACCCGGCGGTCGGTGCGGCCGCTGGTGCAGGCGCTGGCACTGCAACGCCGCTTCGTCGCCGATGCCTCGCATGAACTGCGGGCGCCGCTGACGGTATTGCACACCCGCGCGCAGATGCTGGCTCGTCGCGCCGGTGCCGGTGATGCGCGTGCCCTGCGCCAGGACGCCGAAGCGTTGGTCGCAGACACCCGGACGCTCGGCGATATCGTCGATGACCTGCTCGCCTCGGCGACGATGACGGCCGGTGCCCCGCCGCGGGACCGGGTCGACCTCGCGGCGGTGGCGTCCGCAGTACGCGACAGTATGGCGTCCTATGCCGAGTCCTTAGGTGTGACAGTACGTTTCGAGTGCGACACGGCCGACGATGGGCCGTTTGAGGTGGTCGGGTCCGAGGCGGCGCTGCGCCGAGCGCTGACCTCGCTGGTCGACAACGCGCTCGCGCATGAGCATGACGGCGGAACGATCGAGCTCCGGGTCCGCCGCGCCGGCAAGCAAGTCAGTGTCGCCGTCGCCGACGACGGAGTGGGCATCGACCCGCAGACCTTACCGACGCTCTTCACCCGATTCTCGCACGGTGGCGAACACACCAGCCGGGCCGGGCGCGAGGCCCACGGTATCGGGCTCGCGCTGGTCAGCGAGATTGCCCAGGCGCACAACGGCGACATCGCGGTGACGTCGGCGCCCGGGCACGGCGCGACCTTCACACTCACTGTGCCAGCAGCCGAATACTGAGTGGCAGCCCGCTCGCAATATCGGCAGATCATGTTCCGCCGATAACCCGTCGGGCGCTTTGAATATCAGCGGAGCGTTTCGACGCGGTTGCCAGGGTGCGACCATGAAACCGACTTCACCGCGCAGGTCCATTCCTCGGGTCGTAAGGAGCCGGGTCCTTTGTGTTTGTTGTGGGGGGTGTTGCCGTTGGCGGCATCTCTGGTCGTGCGACGTAGTGGGTGTACCTGGTGGCGCAGGTGATCGCCGGAGTCGCGGCAGGAGTCACATTCCTCGCCCTCAACCCGGACGACAAGTCCGGCAGTCTCCCTGGCCACCCAGGTCGCACCCGAAGCCACCCCGATCGTGGACATCTACCACGCCCGCCAACACCTGCACGACCTCGCCGCCCAACTCAGCCCCGTCCTCGGCGACCAGCACCCGGACTGACTGACCGCCCGGCTGGCGATGTATTCGTCACAGTGACGCTTCTCCAGGGTTGCGCACTGCGAAAGACACTGTCCGGCATCGGGTTTAGATGCATTTGATGGATAACTGCTGTTATCCATGACCGGTCAACGAGAGCCTGGGGCACTTCGCCAAACCGTCACCGCTCCCTTTGGCAGGAACTCGCACCTCTTGAACACGCACCGTTACCAGTAGGTTAGCCAGCGACTGAGCGCCTGCGCCGCGATGACCCCAGTTGTCTGCACCCAACCGAACCCGCCCACTCTGCAGCTCTCAACGTCCCCCTGTCTGCAGCAGCGACAGGTTGGCGGCCCGTGCCGGCGCATGTGCAGTCACGACAGCCAACTGAGATATCTTGCCGGGCCACGAACCCTGCGATCGCCACCCCAACCCTCCTCGCCTGCTCCTGTCCCGTCGCCCATATTACGTCACAGTGACGAATTGCCACGGTCTGGCGGCCTCCGGAATGCTCACCGACACAACGTTATTCACCTATCCCGACTGTTCGAGCGCCACCCCCGCTAGCCTTCTCTCGAGCGCTGCTCTCAACATCCGCGAAACGTCACCATGACGATTCATCCGCTGGATTCAGCGTCTTGTGCAGCTTGGTGCCGCGCTGAGCGAAGTTACAGCTCAACAAGTCGGAGAAAGCCGAAATGGACAGACAGCGCGAACATCGTGAGGCACAGTTGTCGATATGACGCCGCAGAAAATTCCGGGCCCGCAAGACATCATGGCTGCCGCACAATCGGCCGCGCAATCGGCTGCGGAGAGCGCGCAAGCAGTCGCTAGTAGCGCGATGCGCATCCCGCCCGCTTCGTTACAGCTCGCCGCTGAATTGCCGGACCTCCTGGAGAATCTCGCCGTTGCGACGGAACGACTCAACGAGGCCATCGATCGCGCCGAACGCTACCTCGCGCTCGCCGATCCGATGATCCGGACCATGGATGCCATCCTGCCCCAACTCGAAGCCCTTGTCGCGACCGGCAACGATGTGTTCAGCGCGGTGTCGGCGATTCCGGGAGCCTCGGCCCTGGGCCGACTAGCCGGCCGCGGTTCAGACGTTCCGCCGCGAAAAAGGCCTTCACGTGGCCGCACCGCACCAAAGAAGTCCTGACCGCTCCCCCTCAAATAAGGGTTGCCGCACAACATAATTCGTCACAGTGACGCTTTTGGTCCCACTTCCCAGTTTCGAGTCAGTCACCACAACAGCACCGATTCGTCACCGTGACGATTCCGGCGCGGACTTTATTCGGACTGCTGCACGGCGCTAGCGCCAGGCTCTTGTCACGCTGACGTGCCCACCGTGCCTAGGCGGCTCCGTGACCATCCTGCGGGCAATCCTTTTAGCCAGATCCATCGGATGAGCGCGCGCGAACGGTCATAATCTCGTCCGAGCGTTTGCCGATACGAAGGAGTCCGAATGGAAATCGACCCGGCCGCGACGGCGTGGCTGCTCACTTGCACCGCCCTGGTCCTCCTGATGGCGCCAGGGCTGGCGATCTTCTACGGCGGCATGGTGCGCTCGACGGGCGTCCTCAACATGATCATGATGTGCTTCATCTCGATCCCCGTCGTTACGATCGCTTGGCTGCTCGCCGGCTACACCCTGGCGTTCGGCCAGGACGCCGGCGGTGGTCTCATCGGTAACCTCGATCATCTCGGGCTGCTGGGCATCGATCCCACCAGCGTCCGGTCCAATGTCCCTGAGCTCCTGTTCGTAACCTTCCAACTTGGGTTCGCCGTCGTCACTGCCGCGCTGGTCAGTGGCGCAATCGCCGATCGCGCAAGGTTCTCCAGATGGATGATGTTCGCAGCGCTCTGGACAGTGCTGGTGTACGCGCCTGTGGCCCACTGGGTTTGGGGCCCGGACGGCTGGCTGGCATCTCTCGGAACCGTCGACTACGCCGGCGGCCTCGTCGTCGAGATCGTCTCCGGAGCCTCCGCGCTCGCTCTCGCGTTGGTGCTCGGTCCGCGCATCGGATTCGGCTCCGAGGCAATGCGACCCCACAATCTCCCGCTGGTCCTCCTCGGCGCCGGACTGCTGTGGTTCGGATGGTTCGGGTTCAACGCGGGTTCGGCGCTGACCGCAGACGGCAAGGCGGCGGTGGTCTTCCTCAACACGCTGATCGCGGGGTGCCTCGGCATGCTCGGCTGGCTCGCCGTGGAGCGGCTTCGTGACGGCCGGCCGACCACGTTCGGCGCCGCCTCCGGCGTCATTGCCGGTCTGGTCGCCATCACCCCCTCGTGCGGATTCGTCCCGCCAGTCGGTGCCCTGGTGATCGGACTGGCAGCCGGCATCGTGTGCTCCTACGCCGTCGGCTGGAAGTTCAAGGCCGGATACGACGACTCCCTCGACGTCGTCGGGGTCCACTTCGTCGGCGGCGTTGTTGGCACCTTCTTGATCGGCCTGCTGGCCGCCGAGGTGATCTCGGGCGGGCCAGAGGGCTTGTTCTTCGGCGGCGGGTTGACACTTTTGGGCAAGCAGACGTTGGCCATTCCGGTCGTCGGCCTATTCGCCTTCGCCGTCTCCTTCGTCGTCGCGAAGGTCATCGACGCAACGTTGGGATTCCGCGTTCAGCCCGAGGACGAAATCTCCGGAATCGATCTTGCTCAGCATGCGGAGACCGCCTACACCGAGGGAGTGCATGGCGCGCCGCAAAAGCGGCCTGGCATCTCATAACTCGACTGCGGCTGCGCCTCAATCAATGCGTCACAGTGACGTTTATCCCGCGGCTATCCGAGTCTTAATCACGCTGTCGCAGCGGCCTTTTTTACAGGCTCCACGGCCTCGGCCCGCGCCGGCACGTGCTTGTCACTCCGTCGCCTGGTTCGGCTCGGCGTCCACCTTCAGCGGCTCGTGCTCGACGACCTCGTCGGTGCCGGGCAGGTCGTCGTAACGCGACATGTAGTCATCGACCTCGCGGACGATCTCCGGCCCGGGTATGCCCCACCCTTTGTGGTAGCCATACACCTCGGCGAGCGGTCGGTGCCCGCGGTCGCCGTCCAGGATCTCGACGTCGTTCGGGCCCAGCATGGCCGGATGACGGACGCCGGCCGCCTCCGAGACCTTCAGCAGGTCGCGGCGCAGCGTCAGGATGTAGTTGGCCAGCCGATGCGACTTCTGCTCCGGTTCAAGCCCCCTGGCCAGCCACGTGTTCTGTGTCGCGACGCCCGTCGGGCAATGGTCTGTGTGGCACTTCTGCGCCTGGATGCAGCCGATCGCAAGCATCGCTTCCCGGGCCACGTTGATGAGATCGACGCCCAGGGCGAACGCGACGATCGCGTTGGCGGGCAGGCCCAGCTTGCCCGCCCCGATCCACGTGACGCGGTCGCTCAGGCCCGCCTCGGCGAAAAGCCCGTAGACCTGCGCGAAGCCGATGCGGAACGGGAACGACACGTGGTCGGCGAAGACGAGCGGCGCGGCGCCGGTGCCGCCCTCGCCGCCGTCGATCGTGATGAAGTCCGCGCCCCGCTGCCCGTCGGCCATCCGGTCGGCCAACTCGTGCCAGAAGCCCATCTCCCCCACCGCCGACTTGATGCCGACGGGGAGCCCCGTGGCATCCGCGATCCGCTCGATGACGTCCAGCATCTCGTCGACGTTGCGGAACGCAGTGTGCCGGGAGGGGCTCGCGATGTCCTTGCCCTCCTCGACACCCCGGATGCGGGCGATCTCCGCGTTCACCTTGGCGCCAGGCAGATGTCCGCCCAGTCCCGGCTTGGCACCCTGGCTCAGCTTGATCTCGATCGCGCGCACGGGGCCGGAGCTGACGACGTCGACCAGCCGGTCCAGATCGAAGTTGCCGTGCTCGTCGCGGCAGCCGAAGTAGCCGGTGCCGATCTGGAAGACGAGGTCGCCGCCCTGGCGGTGGTGGTCCGACAGGCCGCCCTCGCCGGTGTTGTGCCAGAAGTCGGCGATCTTGGCTGCCTTGTTGATCGCCTCGATCGCCTGGGGACTGAGCGACCCGAACGACATCGCCGACACGTTGACGACCGACGCCGGCCGGAACGCGTGCCGGCGCCCGCGCGGACCACCGAGCACCTTTGCGCCCGGCACCTCGATGTCGCGTCCGTGGATCGGGGAAGCGGCCACGACGTCGGAGAAGGTGGCCTGCTTGATGATGGGATAGGCGGCGTTCTCCGTGTCGTTGTCCGTGCCGAACGCGAAGTAGTTGTTCTCCTTCTTGGCCGAGGTGTACACCCAGCGCCGCTGGTCGCGGCTGAACGGCCGCTCGGAGTCGTTGCTCGTGATGATGTACTGGCGCAACTCCGGACCGACCGACTCCAGTAGGTACCGAAGCCGAGCGATGACCGGAAAGTTGCGGCGAAGGGCGTGCTCCTTCTGGAGCAGGTCCTGCAGGGCGATCCCAGCGAGGGTGGCGGCGGGAGCCAGGGCGGCCAGCGTCCGCTTCTTCATGGTGCCCACCCTGCCAGATTCAGCTCTCGTGAGAAGGAGATAGGCGCCGCGGCCCGCCGCTGGCATTCAGGTGACTTCTCCGACCGCTGGAACGCGTTGTAGAGCTCTCGGTGCGACTCCAGACACGCCGCTAATGCGATGTGCTGACGCGCCGTGGGGCGTAGCCGAAACACGTACGCGCGTCTCGTGATGCCACCCACTGGTGTTCGATGTAGCGGCGCACCGTCGACTCCGAGTTCACCAGGACCGATGCCCCCGACGACTCAAAGCCGCCGGTCCCCTCGGGCCGCACTGATGGAAACTGTTGTTAATAATCAATTGCCGAGCCTTATCGAATGCTTCGGCCGATGACGTCGTTGGCTGTAGGAGGTTCGGAGTAGCTGACCGCGCACGCCAAACTGTCTGCATGTCGGTATCCGCGGCAGTTGAGAAGTGCTTCATCCGGATAGTGCTGGGGCGAATTTCGCGGCCACGGCCAGCGCGGGCGTAGCGACTCGTAGCAAATATCGCTACACTCGTGTAATGGCGAGGAAGATCGCGCAGCGTGACCTGCGAAATGAGAATGCGAAGATCATGGACGCGGTTGTGGGAGGCGAAACGTTCGTGGTTACCCGCAACGGCGAACCAGTGGCCGAGCTTCGCCCGCTACGAGCCGCTCGCCACACCTTTATTACCCGCGACGAAGTCGCGTCGCTGGCGGGCGCCGCCGTGCGCATTGACCGTCATCAGTTCCGTGCCGACCTCGACCGGTCGATCGACCAGCGTGTCTAGGGTGACGTCCGGCCTTCTGGATACATCGGTCGTGATCGACTGGCACGACCCCGAGATAGTTGCTGCCCTGCCCGACGAGATGGCGATATCAGCCATCACGGCTGCCGAACTGGCCGCCGGCCCGCTGCTGGCCACGACGTCGATGGAAGCGGCCAAACGGCAAGCCCGATTGCAGGAGGTTGAGTCGAGGTTGGAGCCGATTCCGTTTGACGGAGCAGCGGTTCGCAGTTACGGACTGGTTGTCGCCGCCATGGCACGCGAAAGACGAAGGCCGCGAAGCAGATTCGCCGATTTGTTGATCGCTGCGACGGCGCACGCCAATCGTCTAGACCTCTACAGTCGAAACGCCGACGACTTCGCCGGGCTCGAGAAGCTGATCCGTGTCGTCGCTATCTGAGACCGCGGCGCCCGTAGAGGCTGGGTTGCGTCCCACCCGCATCGCGACCAACATCTGAGTCTGGCGGCTACGCCAGTGACTCCTCGACCCCTTGCACGTGAGCATCTTCGAGCAATACGCCATACAAGAAGCTGGCGCCTCAGCGAGATGCGGGTGGGCGCGGGAATCCACGCCTGGGAACAATGCGCGCCGAGTGCGCGGGGGCGCCGGACGCCGTCCTTCCGCTCTGCGGTGACGACCCGGCGGGCCACGCGTCCGTGGAGGCCCTCACCGCCCGTGGGCTGCGGGTACTCGCCATCGCCGCGGGCCCGAGGAACGGCCGTACGCCCCGGGACCTGACGGAGTGCGATCAGGAGTTGTGTCTGCTCGGCCTCGTGGCGTTGGAGGATCCGCCGCGTGGCGAGGTCCCCGAGTCGCTCGCGGCCTGCCGGAGGGCGGGGGTGAAAGTGGCGATGGTGACCGGTGACCATCCGGTCACCGCCGCGGCGATCGCCGACGAGGTCGGGCTACGTCGCCCCGACTCCCCGGTGCTATCGGGAGCGGACCTGGTGGAGGACGAGCAGCATCTCGCCGCCGTGCTCGACCACGACGGGGTCGTGGTCGCCCGGGTCTCCCCGGAGGACAAACTCCGCATCGCCCGCGCCCTTCGCTCCAGGGGCCACGTGGTGGCGATGACGGGCGACGGGGTCAACGACGCGCCGGCGCTGCACGAGGCCGACATCGGCGTGGCCATGGGAGGGTCCGGCACCGACGTCGCACGCGATTCGGCCGACCTGGTGCTGCTCGACGACTCCTTCGCCGGCATCGTCGCCGGCATCGAGCAGGGCCGCACGACCTTCGTCAACATCCGCCGATTCCTGACCTACCACCTGACCGACAATGTCGCTGAGCTCACGCCGTTCCTCGTTTGGGCGCTTTCGGGTGGCCAGTTCCCGCTCGCACTCGGTGTCCTGCAGATCATCGCGCTCGACCTCGGCACGGACACCCTGTCTGCGGTCGCACTCGGCGCGGAGCCGCCCGCGAAGCATGTGCTGGAGGGCCCCCCGGTTCGTGGCCGGCTGATGAACGGCACCGTGCTGCGCCGGGCCTTCGGTCTACTTGGCCCTCTCGAGGCCGTTCTCTCGCTCGTCGCCTTCGTGGTGTCCCTGATGGCGCTCGGCTGGCGGCCCGGGGAGCCATTTCCCACCGGGCGCGACCTGGCGACGGCGTCCGGCGCGGCCTTCATGACCGTCGTCTTCGCCCAGACGGCGAACGCCTTCGCCTGCCGGTCCTCCTCGCGCTGGCCCGGAGCCCTGGGCTGGGGCACCAACCGGCTCTTGCTACCTGCGGCGCTTACCGGGCTGGCCTTCTCCCTTGTCGTGCTCTGGGTGCCACCCATCGCGGAGTTGCTCGGCCATTGGAGCCCGCCCCTTTGGGGATGGGTCGTCGCGCTCGCCTCGATGCCAATACTGCTTGCCGTCGACGCACTGGACAAACATCTACGGGCGCGTCGACGGCCGCCGCTCGCGCAGTCGACGCGCTAATCGACCCGGTCCGTGCAGGACCCACGCTGCCCGCACATCGCGGAACGCGTTGCGGCCCTTGGAGTCTCATACTCGCGATTGATAAGGCCAATACCCGTGCCGATTAGTCAGTCGTGGTCGGGTAAAGCCAAATACCTCTGATCGACCGCCTCGACGAGCTGGCGACGTACTCGTTCGAGGTCCACGGCTCGATGCGCCAGCAACTCGTCCTCCCACGCAGCCACTTGCGAGGCCAATTCCTTGTCGGCAATGGTGTCATCCAGCCATCGGGAGAAGTCCCCCCGTGCGAGGTGGTACCAGAGCGCTCGCGGATCGAGATGGCTGACCGCGGCGCGGAATTCTCTCATGGTTCCTGCGGCGGCAATAACTTGGCCGCCGATTGGCCGAAAGAAAAACCGCCGCTCCCTTGGTAAGGAGACATCGGCATACTTGTGGCGGTGCCGCACGTGTGCAGTCCGGCGCTCCGCAAGAGTGAACGAACGAGGCGTCTCGGCGCCGAAGCGCACACTGGCCCTCTGTAGCGGCCGTGACACGCCCGGCCCTTTCGTGTCGGGATTCTCGAACGTGAGCACCACGTCGGTCTCGTCGATCTCGTTGGCAGCCAGTGACGCCGGCCTGAACGATGACAGCACGTAGCCGCCGCGTCGTGTCCAGTGCGGTTCCTCGTGACTGCCAAGCAGGTGGACCTCGTCGTAGATCACCCAGTGCGGGAACCCATACGCTTCGCGGTGCACAACCGCCGCCGACCTCATTCGATGCAGATAGTCGGCCTTGTGCGGGCCAGCGAGCACTGACAGATCCACTACGACGCTGGTTTGCGGATGCAGCCTACTGACCAACTCGTCTGGCTCTGGCAGATGGTGCCGGGCATCAAACAGCTGCACCTGGTTGAACTCCTGTAACTCCACATGGTCGCCTTCGGGGTCAAGGAGCAGCACACAGTAGCCAGCCTGGATCCATTGCTCCGCCAAGAGTCCGACGACGTAACTCTTTCCGGACCCGGCGGGGCCGGTAACCAATATCCGCGCCTGGCTGCCCGGAACTTTGACCGGCGTTCCGTCGTCGAAGGTGCCGATGTCGAGCCACCAGCGCGGCGGACACCAGCGTCGTGCCCCACTTACGTAGGGGCCATTGAGCAACTCTGCGATTCCAGCCCCGTCCTCTTCCTCGAGGACGAGGTCGGCATGTTCTCGCACGGAAGGAACGGCGTTGACCACCGCGGCTCCGATTTCGGCCGTCCCGAACAGCGACAGATCGTTCTCGGCATCCCCGACCGCGACCGTGTTGTGCAGCGAGAGGTTCATTTCTGTCAGCACCGCACCAAGCCCGGTCCCCTTTGTGACGCCCGCCGGTAACACCATCAAGGCCCCCCGGTTTCGCACGATCTGACAGTCCAATCCCAACATGCCGATCACGTCGACGACCGTCGCCGCATGCTCACCGTCGATGGCCAATAGCACCTCTCCACGCCGAAACGGCACCCCCCGCTCGGTCAGCGCGTCATCGAGCACACGGTCCACCGGCGCCATTAGACGGTGGGCCCTCCCACCGGTCACCACCACCGCACCGTTTTCCAGCACCAACGCGTCGAAATGATCGGTAATGTCGGGAAATTCCGCCGCCAGTTCCGCACCGATCCGGCCCGTGGCAAGCACGACCACCAGGCCGTTTCCCCGGGCTCGGTCGATCGCCTTCACAGCCTTCGCCGAAACACGGCCCCTCGATGTGAGGGTGCCGTCCAAATCCACCGCCGCCACCTGAAAAAACGCCACAACTCATCCCATCCCTTTGACCACGACACACCAGCGGCTACCGGGCCAGCCAGCTTCGTTGCATCGACGGTGCACCGGCCACGGCGAGTTATTATGCTGACCGGGCCGACGTTATGGCCTCCGACACCCCCGCACGAGTAACTAAAGTCCTTGATGTTTACCCATTTTCGATGGTCCACGCCGCAAAGGTCTCGGGCGGACTGCTAGCAATTCGTCAGACACTGCCACAACGTCGATTCCGAACCGGCGGCTGATGTGCGCCAATGTTGCACGCAGCCACTCTGCGTCGGTCTCTGAGGCATGCTCGAGTCGCATCCGCCGCACGCGCAGTGGCAGCATCCGCAGCGCGGCCAGTTCATCGCGGCCGAGATCGATCGAGATCAGATACAGCAGCCTAAGGTCGGAGCGGTAGGACTCATGCCCGCCGATGCCTTCGTAGTCATCGATGACATCACCGCACCCGTACAGGATCGGTTTGCCACGGTAAATCTCGATCGGTCGGGGGTGATGCGAGGAATGCCCGTGCACGATGTCGATGCCGGCGTCGATCAACCGGTGCGCGAACTGGATTTCACTCAATCCCACGCCGTAGCCCCAATTGGATCCCCAATGCACCGATACGATCGCAACATCACCGGCGCGCTTGTGCGCGAGCACCCGTGCTGCGGCATCGTCGGCGGTACTGCCGGTCGCTGGATCCCGGATCAACCACACCCCCGGCCGGTCGCGGTGCGCAGCCCACGACTCGGGAACCCCACTGGATTTCGTGGCAACCGAGCCGATGATCACCCGATGGTCGCCGTAAGGCGTGATCACCGCGAGTCGTTGTGCGACGTCGAAGTTGGCGCCCGCCCCGACACCGTGGATCTCTGCTGCGGCGAAAGCATCGCACGTATCGGCCAAGCCACGGCGGCCGAAATCAAGTATGTGATTGTTGGCTATGGCGCACACATCGGGCCGGAACGCGGTCAGGGCCGGCAGGTTGTCCGGGTGCATCCGATAGTGAACTGCCTTGTGGTCCGCGAATTCCCCATTCACTGTGATCGTTGTTTCCAGATTGACCAGCCGCACGTCGGGAGCAAGCTCTTCGAGGATTTCCGCCGCGTCTCCCCAGGGCCACCCCCAGTCGACCGGACGAGGAACCGGCCCGTTCGCCTGCTCGGCCAACTCCACGTAGCGACGGGCATCGTGGACGAAGGGCTCACGCAACTCGGGATCTCCTGGATGCGGAAGGATCTGATCGACACCGCGACCGAGCATGACGTCGCCGCCCAACAGGACGGTCATCACATCAGGGTCATCGACCACGCCGAACCACCCCCACGGTCATCGCTGGAATCAACCATCGCGCCAACCCAGCTCCGGCGATGGAGCCAACCGTCGTTTGTCAGCCGCCGAAAGTCACAACCAACCGACGACGCGCCGATCCGTCACCGGCTGCACCGCCGAGGATGAAATTATTCCGCCCGATGAGCCGCGCAATTCGCCTTCTCCGCGGTTGCTATGCGCCGCGCCCATCATTGCCCTCTTGCCAGTATGCCGGACTGTACAGGTGAATATCATTGCCGCTGGTGACCGTTAGCACACCCTTGGTTAGACCGAGTGGGCGGACCATCTGCGCCATCCCGCGCCGGTCAGCTCAGCAATATGGTGTGTTGGTGAGCCTTGATCGCGCGTTGCATCTCGGCCCGAGACAGCTCATGCATACCGCATTCGCAGTAAGCCGGCACCAGATCGTCGGCGAAACGGCCGCCCTCGAGTAAGTCCACGTAGCGCGTGCCCTTCCGGTTCGCGTGATGCGCCGTATCGACGAAATCGCGGTCTCCATGTGCATGTGGACCAACAAGCGACTCGAATACCGGACCTGCGGGCGTATCGAAGACTGCTGCGACGTGATGGCTCCGACCACAGCGCACCCGCAGCAAGGCATGGTCGTCTCGTTCATTGCCGAGGTCGTCCAGCGCATGCCGGGCCAAGACTTGGCGCTCAGCCGGGCCGGAGTCAGCGTGGCGGCTCATGAGTTCCTCCGCATCGTCAGATCGGCAGTCTTGACGTTACCAACGCGATGGACGAGATGTACGGGGTCGGAGGTCCCCTTTATCCGTGGTCGGACGTCCCGAGAACGAGGCCTTTCGCCTACTGGCGAGCAGGCGCACCAAGAGCCGATTCTTTGGTTTGACCTCTGGAAAGGGACGTGCTTCCCAATTGTCCGACCAAGGCATCGCCGGGTGGCGCCTCGGCGGCCGAACCGACCAGGTCCTGCTTTTTGCAAGACCCTGACCGAGCCCGATCCCGAGTCGACGTCCACGACAGTTTCGCGGGCTGCTAGGGAATGCATCACGCACCCACACCGCCTTGGAAATCCACGCCTTCCCCGAAGGCTGGACCTCAACGACGAACTCGTGCACCGCGCCCGAGAACATGGCGTCGTCTACACCGGCTCCGCAAGTTCCTCGCAAAGGGACGCCCGCGTCGGTGAGTTGCCGAAAGATTTGACTTGGCGAATCGCCAATTCGTTGAGCGGCGCATGGTGTTGCGGTCACGGGCGTGTCTGGCGGCGGTCCGCCGACGTGGAGGGATATCCGACTGAATGCTGTTGTGGCCCAATTCGTTCAGAACTTTCACGGCGGTGCAGAGGTCGGTTCAGGTTCTGTGCCACTTCCAAGCCCTTGGCACCGGCTGATGGCACACTCCTGTGTGCAGTACTGAATAGCCCTGTGGTAATTGCCAAGCCGACCAACGTCTCGAACGGCAGGGACTTCGGTCCCTGTCGCAGGACTTTGGTCAGATGGTCCGATACCCGTGGGAGATTGTGCATCACGAAGACGGCACCAAAGTCGTCTCGGGCAACAGATTCTCAGATGGAGGGATCGCAATGAGCGCTTCACAACAATCGCAGACTAGGACGCGCATGTTCGCCCGCGTGCTCGGTCCGTTCCTGGTCATTGTCGACGTCACGGCTGTGGCCCGAAACTCGGATATGAAAGGGTTGCTTTCGGAGTTCGCGGCGAGCTCGTTATGGTCCTGGGTGGCAGGCTCCTTTATCCTGCTCGGCGGCCTTATCGTCATCGCGGTCCACCAGTACTGGCGTGGCGTCGCAGCGATCATTGTCTCCCTCATGGGTTGGCTTGTCGCGCTGCGCGGGCTGCTCCTGCTGGCCTTTCCCGACACCTTCGTTTCTCTTGCCAACAACATGGTTGACGCGCAGGCATGGTGGCTGGGCCTGTGCATCGTTTTCGCCGCCATCGGACTGTACCTGACCTACGTCGGCTGGATCCCCGCCCGGAGTCTGCCGACCTCGCAGGCGCCGACTTCAACTACGGATCTCCCACGTGCCACGTGATTGAAGCACGGAGTCGACTCGTAATCGAGGTGATAGATCGCGTCCGACGGTTCCGATTCCGGCGACTAGTCCGGGGTGATCGCGTTGGTGGTCATCCGTATCCCATTGCACAACAAGATAATTAACAATGGGCAGGCGACAACGAATCTGTCGGCACCGTCGGTGTCGACCAGACGAAGTGGCCGACGTAGTCGAGCGAGAACGGCGCACCATCTGCGACGTCGCGTTCGGCGTCGGAGGGCAGGATGGGCGTAAGAGCGGTCACCTGTTCACATCACGATTCGTCGGATCATGTTGGCGGAGAGGCGCGAACTCAAGCTGGCCATGATGAGGATAATCGCGGAGCGGTCTTCGCGCAGTTTGGCTTTGACCGCGGTCGCCTCTGAGGGATCGTTCAATGGCCCCATCGATGATCACAGGGAGGGAGTCGTCGTTAGGGTCCGTACTGGTCGCCGACTGGAGCGGGTGATTCGTTTGTGCACGGTGTCTGCGGCCAGGACCGCGGGGGCGGCGAGCGCCGCGGCGAGAACGCCGGCGAGGCTGGGGGGTGACTGGCCGAGCAGGTGCCCGAGTGGCGGAATGTAAAGGAATGCGGCGAGCATGGCGAGCTCGGCAAGGATGGCACCGATCAGCAGTCGATTGTCGCGCAGCGGTATCTGCCAGGCGAATCGAACCGTGCTGCGACAGGCGAACGCATTGGACACCTGGCCGAAGACGATCGCAGTAAACGCGGCCCCGGAGGCTGCCAGCATCGCCGATCCGGCCGGGAATGGTTGGCCGAACCACCAGCCGGCGGCGAGGAAGGAGATAACGAAGGTGGCCAGGCCGATCGTCGCTTCGACCGGGCCGAGGATGCCGAATGCCCTGGCGAACAGCTTGCGGTCGATGAGGTGTCCGCGGGTGGGTGGACGATCGAGCACGTTCCGGGTGGGCGGTTCGGCACCCAGTGCCAGCGCAGGCAAAATGTCTGTTCCGATGTCGAGGGCGAGCACCTGCAGTACGCCGATGGCGAGGGGGAACGTCCCGCCTGAGAGCGCCCAGACGACGAAGGGGGCGAGTTCGGCGACATTGTCGGTGAGGTGATAGGTCAGGAAGCGGCGGATGTTGTCGAAGGTCGACCGGCCTTGCTCCACGGCTGCGACGATGGTGCCGAAGTCGTCGTCGAGCAGGACGAGGTCAGCAGCCTCGCGTGCGACGTCGGTGCCCGACTTGCCCATGGCGACCCCGACCGCGGCCTCCCGCAGCGCGGGCGCGTCGTTGACCCCGTCGCCGGTCATTGCAACGACGTGCCCGCGGGCTTGCAGGGCTTCAGCGATGCGGAGTTTGTCCTCGGGCGTCACCCTGGCCACGACGGTGCCGTCGTGATCGAGGAGTTCGCCCAGCCGGGCCTGGTCGGCAGGTAGCTCATGCCCGGTGAGCACCCGGTCGTTGCTGGCGCTGAGGCCAATTTCGCGGGCGATCGCGAGTGCTGTGTCGGGATGGTCGCCGGTGATCATGGCGACGCTGATGCCCGCGCGGCGACATGCAGCAAGGGCGGCTGCGGCTCCGGGACGTGGAGGGTCTTCCAACGCGATAAGTCCCAGCAAGGTGAGGTTGCGTTCCGCCTCCTCGGCTGTCGCGGGCGCGTCGCCGGTGACGGCCCAGGTGGCGACCGCGATGACGCGCAGGCCGCGCCCGGCCAGCCGCCGAAGCGCCTCTGTCGCCGCGGGTTGCAGTTGGCAGCGCGAAAGGATGGCATCCGGTGCGCCCTTGACGAGCACGCGGTTGCCGGCGACGACGGACATCCTTCGCCGGCGGGCGTCGAATGGGAATCGGGCACGCTCGGGGGCCGCCCGGATCTCGGCGATGACGTCGACGCCGGCGCGGTGGGCGAACGCGTCAAGTGCGGCTTCCATCGGGTCGCCTTGGGCGACCCACTGCCCATCCTTGAGCACTGCCTGGCCCGATGAGCAGCGACGCGCGGCCAACGCAAGATCGGCCAGCGAAACGTGGCAGGCCGGCGGTGTGCACGCGAGTTCGCCGGTGGGTTCGTAGCCGTTCCCTTGCACCGTGGCCGTGCCGTCGGGCATCCAGATCTCGACGACCGACATCTCGTTTTGGGTCAGCGTTCCGGTTTTGTCGGTGCAGATGAACGTGGTTGAGCCGAGCGTCTCGACGGCTTCGAGGTGCCGCACGAGTGCGCGACGCTCGGCCATCCGCTGGGCGCCCATGGCCAGCGAGAGGGTGACGGTGGGCAGCAACCCGCAGGGGACGACGGCCACGGTGACGCCGACGGCGAACAGGAAACCGTTGGAGGCGGGAGTGCCGAGTAACAGGGCGATCGAAAAGAACGCAACGCCGACTGCGATCGCGACGGCCGCGATGATGCGGGACACCCGGTCCAGCTCGCGTCGTAGCGGGGTGGGCGCTGGCAGTTGTGACTGGGTGAGTTTCGCGATACCGGCTAGCCGGGTTTGTGCTCCGGTCGCCACGACCGTTGCTTGGGCCTCACCTTCCACGATGAAGCATCCCGCGTAGACGTGATCCCCCGGCGCGGGGTGGTCTGCCACGCTCTCCCCGGTCAGTGCCGAGGTGTCTACTGCCAGGGCGTGCACCCGGCCCAGCAGCAAATCTGCTGAGACGCGATCGCCCTCGGCCAGCAGCACGACGTCACCCGTGACCAGGTCTTCGGCAGGTACCTGCTTCGTGGCGCCATCGCGCACGACAGTGACCTGGCGGGGCAGGAGGCCACGCAGCTTTTCGGCGGCGTGCTCGGCCCTTTCCTCCTGCACGAAAGCGAACAACCCGTTGAGCACGATGACCACGAACACCGCGATGCCCAGCTGTGGCATGCCGGCCAGGAAAGCCAGCCCGCCGGCCACCCAGAACAGTAAGGCGAAAAAGTGCACCATCTCGGCCGCGAGCAGTCGCCAAGCCGGCGTCTTGCGTTGCACCGGCAGCACGTTGGGACCTTCGACAGCCAGGCGCCTGGCCGCTTCGGCCAACGTCAACCCGCGCGGCCCGGTCGCGGAGTCAACCACGCTCATGACCCACTCCACCGGACGGTTTCATCGGTGCTCGCGCCTAACCGCTATGTCGGTGATGGGCCGCGGGGCACGCCGCGGCGGATGGCGTCGGGTCCACCAGACCGCGAGAGCCACCGCAAGCGCACACAAGACCGCGGCAAGCACGACCGCTGCGATACACAATGCGATTACTTGGACAGCACCCATCCCCACTCCTCCCTTCGCGATGGAGCATCGACTACGCATGATTCTGCAGGGTCGCAAGCCAACACGCTCGGGGCGAAAGTCCAAGATGAGCGAGGACTTTCGCAACTTTTCCGATATCCATCGTGACGTGCTTCTCGGCTGGCGCAACCTGCTTGTCGACCGTCCAGCCGAAGACCGATGTGCACTAGCTACTTCGACCGGTCTCAGGGAAGTTGAACCCGAGCGTCAACTTGGTGGACACGCTCAACGGCGGCCAGTTCACGCTGTTCACACCGGTCGACGACGCGTTCGCCAAGCTCCCGCCGGCGACGATCGACTCGTTGAAGACCGATTCAGCGGGTCTCACGAACATCCTCACCTACCATGTGGTGCCAGGTCGGTTGGATCCCCAGAATGTTGACGGCATGCACAAGACGTTGCAGGGCGCGGATCTGACCGTCACCGGCTCCGGCAACAACCTCAGGGTGAACAACGCGTCGGTGGTGTGCGGCGACGTTCAGACCACCAACGCCACCGTGTATCTCATCGACACGGTCCTTACCCCGCCGGCCATGTAGGCCTAGCCGGGTCGCCGTTCCGCTGGGACGGCGACCCGGCGCCACCGGCGCAATCGTCCTGAAAGCCATCGCGAACATATTCAACTCCAGCTGGCGGTGCTCCCAGAGCTTGACTGGGGCTGTCGGGTGCGCCATTGGACTTTCACCGCCCGCGACCACGGAGGTGATCGCCGTATGTGTGGTCTTGATGATCGGAGCGACCGGCTAGGGGGCAGCCGACCCATACCATGCTCGCTCGACCGCGGCTACGAGGTGTGGGCGATGGTCCAAGATTCGCCGTCGTCTATGACGTAGATGACGCAGGCCGCCGCTACCGCGGGTTCCTCAGCAACCGCCGACGTGCGCCGTTGGCCGCCGTCGCGCGGTCGCGGTGAATTGCCTCCAAATGCGACCCATCCAAGCCGAGCGCGCCGCCGAATGACTTTCAAAGCAAGAGCAAGGGTGGCGTCCCCGGCGCCGACGTGGAGGGCAGGAACCATGACGATCGTCTTACGGCATCGGCTACCACGGCCGACGGCACCGGGCGAGGCTGCGGTCGGGTTCAGCGGGCAATCTGGCCAATTTCGATGAAGCCCGCCGACGCCGAGTGCGCGATTGGCCCGGCAGGCCCGCGGACAGCGGGCAGCCGGGTGGTCGACTACGTCGTCGACTACCTGACGGCCGCGGGGGTCGGCCACGTCTTCGGTGTGCATGGGGCGAACATCGAGGATCTCTACGATGCGGCTTTCTTCTGCCCGGACGTCACGGCGGTGCTGGCCAAGCATGAGTTCTCCGCGGCGACGATGGCCGACGGTTACAGTCGCGCCACTGCGGGCCTGGGCGTGGTGGCGGCCACTTCGGGTGGCGGCGCGCTGAACCTGGTCGCCGGACTGGGTGAGTCGTACGCCAGTCGCGTTCCGGTGCTCGCACTGGTCGGCCAATCGCCGACCGCACTGGATGGGCGCGGCGCCTTTCAGGACACCAGCGGCCGCAACGGCTCGCTCAACGCGGAGGCCGTGTTCTCGGCCGTTTCGGTGTATTGCCGGCGGATCGTCGACCCGGACCACATCCTGACCGCATTGCCCGAGGCGGTGGCAGCGGCCCGTGATGGCGGTCCCGCGGTGCTGCTGCTGCCCAAGGATGTTCAGCAGGCCACAGTCCAGACCAGCGGCGCGTTGACCGTGGACGGACAACGGCACTGTCCCGAAGATCCCTATCCGATCTTGCGGGCGCTACACGGTGCCTCGGGACCGGTGACCATCATCGCCGGTGAGCAGGTGGCCCGTGACGATGCCCGTGACGAGCTTGAGCAACTGCGCGCGGCGCTGCACGCCCGGGTCGCGACGGTGCCCGACGCCAAGGATGTCAGCCGTTCACCGGCGCTGAGGGCGTCAGCGTCGCTGGGCGTGACCGGGGTGATGGGCCATCCTGGGGTCGCCGACGCAATCCGCAGCGGTGCGGTGTGCCTGCTGGTGGGCACCCGCTTGTCGGTCACCGCCCGCGCTGGTCTGGATGCGGCACTGCGCGAGATGTGCACCCTGTCGATCGGGTCCGCCCCGCCGTATCTGCCGTGTATCCACGTGCACACCAACGACCTTCGGGCGTCGTTGGCTGAGCTGACACGCAGGCTCACGAACTGCCCACCGCAGGCACTGCGCGCCGTCGACACGATGACCCGCACGGAGTTGAGGCCGCCCACCCATCGCGGACCGGGCATCCGGTACCGGGACGCGATCACCGCGCTCGATGCGGTGGTGCCCGACGATGCGGACATTGTCGTCGACGCGGGCAATTCCGGCGCTGCAGCGATCCACCATCTGCCCGCCCGGCGCGCAGGCCGGTTCCTGGTGGCGCTCGGGATGGGGGGCATGGGCTACAGCTTCGGCGCCGGCATCGGCATGGCGTTCGCTAGGCGTCGCCGCACCGTCATCGTGGCCGGCGACGGGTCGTTTTTCATGCACGGCCTCGAGTTGCACACCGCCATCCAATACCGGCTGCCAGTCACGCTGGTGTTGTTCAACAACAACGCCCACGCCATGTGCGTGACGCGCGAAAAGCTCTACTACAACGGCATATACAGCTACAACCGGTTCACACCCAGCAACCTCGGCGCCGGGCTGGCCGCGATGTTCCCCGGGCTGCCCGCAGTCGACGTCACAGACCCCGACGCGCTGACGCCGGCTCTGTGTGCAGCGCTCGCCGCCGACGGTCCGTCGGTCGTCAGCATCGAGTGCTCAGCCGACGAAATCCCGCCGTTCGCACCGTTTCTCGATCATGACCCTGTTTCAACCCACTACCAGGAGGACTCTGATGTCGTTGCCCGCACTTGAGGATATCGCCGCCCACCGGGTCAACCGAGAAGACATGACCGGCCCGATCGAGGGCGTGGTCCGCATCGAAACCTCCCCACGGGAGAAGGCGACGCCGATCATCATGGAGATGATGCGGTCGGTGTATCCGCACGACGAGGTGTTCGGCCCGTACTGCACCGTCAACGAGTACGTCGACTGCCCTCCCGACGAGCTCTACGAGTACCTCGCCGACACCCGCAGCCTGGAGGAGTGGACCTACAGCCTGCGTGGGTTCACCCCCACCGAGGAGGACGGGTTGTGGTTGGCCTACGACCGGCTGGGCTCGGAGACCGAAATCTACACCCGCACAGTGGCTCAGCCCGAGGCGCGCACGGTTGACTATCACTGCGCCTGGGATCAGGGCAAGCACCTGTGGATGATCTACCTGATGCGTGTGGTCGACGCGCAGGTGGTGCTCGACAAGCCCGGCTCGGTGGTGTTGTGGACCAACTGTCACCACCCGTTCTACGACCACAACCCGTACCCGGACGCCGCTCCGCCGGAGCGGCCCGTGTGGGTGGGGGACTTCTGGGACATGTTCGGCGCCGGCCACCGGCTGGAGCTGCTGAATCTGAAGGCAATCGCCGAATACCGCCACCACAACGGGCTGCCCGTCAAGCCCGACTGGATGAGATGAGCACCGCCATGACTGTCAGCCTGATCGACATCTCCACCTACCTGCCCGGCGAGCCGGTGCCGGCGGAGCATTACGCGCAGTACGCCGAATCCGATGAGCTGCGGGACAACTTGATGTTCCGCGCCCCCCGATTCCGCCATCACGTCGCCCCGGACGAGACCGCCGTCGACATGGTCGAGCGCGCCGCCGCCGGTCTGCTGGAGCGGCACGGCCCCGACGCCCTCGCCGACGTCGACGTGCTGATCACCCACACCCAGATGCCCGACATGCCGTTCTACGGCGGCGGCGGCGCGATGGCCCACCGGCTCGGCATGAAACCCAGCTGGGTGATCGACCTGCACAACGGTGGCTGCGCGGCATTCGTGCTCGGCCTGAAGATGGCGGCCAATCTGCTCGAGAGTGGGCAGGGCCGCACGGCCTTGATCGCGGTGGCACAGAACGCCGCCGGGCAGATCTTCGACCAACCCACCGTGCGCCGCAAGGCCCAGGCCGCGGTTCCGGGCGACGGCGCCGCGGTCGGCCTGGTGACCGTGTCGGACGAGTCGCCGATCCTGGACGTGGAGTGCCGCACCTACGGCGAGTACGCGGGCGAGATGACCATCGCCGTAGATCCGCCGCGCAAGTGGTGGCAGCCGGGGACCGGCGAGGGCTACATCGGCTTCACCGAGAGCAAGATCACCAAGGTGCTGGCCCGCGGCAACCGTCAGGTGCCCGAGGTCGCCTACGCGGTGTGTGACCGAATCGGACTCAAGCCCAAGGACATCGACCTGTTGGTCACCAACCAGCCCAACAGGGTGTTCCTGCGCAACTGGCGCGACGCCCTGGAGCTGCCGGCATCGAAACACCTCGATACGTTCGATGAGTGCGGCAACCTGTTCGCCGCCGGCATTCCGGTCAACCTGGACCGCGCCATCGCCGATGGTCAGGTCAAGAAGGGCGACGTCGGTGATGATGGCGGCCTTCGCCCACGCCGGTGACTTCGCCGGTGCCGCCGCGGTGCGCTGGGGCGGCCGATGACCGCCGTGATGCCACTCAGGCACTCAGACAGCGGTCCGGCCCTGCGGCTGCCCGACGCCGAAGATCCATTGGCCCTGTCCCTCAACGAGAGCCCGTTCGCTCCGCTGCCCACGGTTCGCGCCGCGATGATCCGCGCCGTCGACTCAGTCAACCGCTATCCGGAATTCCTTCCGGAACGGTTCCGTCGGCTCATCGCGAAGCACCTGGGTTTCGAGGAGGAGCAGATCATCGTCGGTGCCGGCGCCACCGGCGTCGTCATGCAGGTGCTGCAGGGGTTGACCCGTCCCGGTGACCGGATCGTCATGGCGGCACCCACGTTTGACGGCTATCCGATCTTCGCGCAGATGGCTCGTCTGCAGACCGTCACGGTGCCATTGGACGAACAGGGACACCACGACCTCGACGCCATGGCCGACGCCGCCGTCGACGCGGAAGTCGTGGTGGTGTGCCGACCGCACAACCCCACCGGCACGGTGGCGCCGGCCGAGGACCTCCTGCGCTTCCTGCAGCGCATTGGTTCGGCACCACGGTGCTGCTCGACGAGGCGTACATCGAATTCGCGTCACCGCGGCACCGCATCCACCCGGAGTTCCTGCTGCGACGATTCCCGAACGTCGTTGTGGTGCGGACGTTCTCCAAAGCCTATGGGCTGGCCGGCATCAGGACCGGGTACGGCATCTGCTCGCCAGCCATGGGCCGCGTCCTGTGGTCGATGCAGTTGCCGTTCGGCGCCACCGTCGCCAGCCTGGCCGCGGTCGCGGCGTCGTTCGAGGCCGAAGCCCAGCTGAATAGCCGGATCGAACGGATCACCGCAGAACGCGACCATCTGCGTTCGCGGCTTCGGGAGATGGGTGTCTGGAGCGCAGACACCCATGCCAACTTCGTGTATCTGCCTGCGCAGGGGCAACTCTGGCCCGAGGTGTTCGACGGCACCGGCCCGCGAGTGCGCACCTATGCGGACGGCAGCGCGCGGATCACCGTCGGCAACCGGCAATCCACACAGGCAGTGCTGGCGACGATCGCCGCGATGTCGGATGCGTCATGACCTCCACGCTGAGCAGACCGTCGAGCCCACGATTCCGGCTCATGCACAAGATCGGCGCGTGGTACGACGCGGAGGCATACTTTCGGCGACGGGCCAAGAGCGGCAAGGCGTTTGC
>CAWDFT010000010.1:0-44727 GCA_963801575.1 uncultured Actinomycetota bacterium | reverse complement strand
GCCCACTCGATAAATCCGCACTATTTCAGCAGCTTATCGCTGTTTCATGACTGTGCGTGGTCACTCCTGGTCACCAGCAGAAACCACAAGTAACCAAAGATAGTGGCCCGTTAGTGGCCAAGACGAATCGCCTCCCGCTGGGCCAAGCGCCGCCCCGTAGCTGGGGAACAGCCGAGCGCCTTGCCGGCGTCCTCGACCGAGACGAGCGAAGGTCCGGGGAGAGCCTGGACGCTGCCTCATGTCCGGCGCACCAGCGCATCCTTGGGGACCAACTGGTCGCGAGGTAGAACTGCTTCGGGCTGCACCGTGACGTGGGCCCGACCGACCATTTCCTCGATCCGGCGGCCCACGTCGCGGGCAACTTCGACCCCGTGGGCGCCTGGATCGAGGAGCACGTGCGCTGTGATGACAGGCGCGTCCTCGACGATGGACCAGACGTGCAGATCGTGGACGTCGCGCACGCCCGGCGTCTCGCGTGTGACGCGCTCGAGCGTCGAGACGTCGATTCCGGCCGGAGCCCCTTCCATCAAGACGTTCGTCGCGTCCCGCAGCAGGCGCCACGCGCCCACGATGATCAGCGCCGCGATCACGATCGAGGTGATCGGATCGGCGAGCGTCCAGCCGAACGCGAGGATGAGAACCGCAGCGACGATGGCGGCGACGGACCCGGCGGCATCTGCGAGCACGTGAGCCGTCGCAGCGCGGAGATTCAGGTTGCCGGCGCCGCCTCCCCGCGAAAGATTCCACGCCGCGAGCAGGTTGACCGCGAGGCCGATCACCGCGACGAGCAGCATCGTCCGCGCTTCGACGTGCGCAGGCGCGGCGAACCGCCGGATCGCCTCGACGATCACGGCGATCGCCGTGATGCCTAGGACGATCCCGTTCGCCGCCGCGGCGAGGATCTCGGCGCGCCGGTAGCCGAAGGTCTTCCGATCGGACCGTGGGCGGGCGCTGAGGTGCTGCGCCCACAGGGCGAGGCCGAGCGCGCCGGCGTCCGTCAGCATGTGGCCGGCGTCGGAGAGCAGCGCCAAGCTGCCGGACAGGAATCCGGCAACGACCTCGACGATCAGAAACGACGTGGTGAGCGCGAGCGCAACGAGGAGGCGTCGATGCGAGACATCGCGCAGATCAGCAGCGTGTGCGTGGTCAGACTCGGTGCCGGTCATCATGGTACGCAGACGCGGCAGGGATGCCGCGAGCTCCTGACCGGTTCTGACCTGACTGTTTTCCCGTCGGCATCGGCGCAGATGTGCTCGTCCCCGCAGGCATACGCGGCCAGCTCGCCGCAGATCGCGAGTTGCCTACAACCGTTGAGCCGGATGAACGCACACCCGGAAACCCCGCCGCTCAAGATGAAGACGATCATGACGATCGTCGGGATCATTCGACGAACGGCCTTCATGGGCAACCTTCTCCGTGTACAGCGGTCAAGCTTGCGTTGATCACGGCGGGCAGCTCGCGGCGCACGCTGACACGTTCTGGATCTCGTCGACCTGCGGCGCGCACACGTTGGCGACGTGCGCGAGGTAGCACTGCGCCTGACAATCGCGTGTGGTCGTGCACGCTGGTGGCGTCCCGACCCCAGCGCCGCCATCCGGTGGCGAGCCGCCGCAGTTCGCTTCCTCGGTCGCGAGTCGCACGCACGAGGTGTTGGCCGTCGCAGCGGTGAGGCAGGCATCCAGGGCCGCCAGGCGGTCAGCGCAGCCGGGGAACAGGGCAGTCGCTCCCTGGCAGGAGTAGTTCGAATCGGCGCACGCGACCGGGAATCGAACCTGTCGCAGAAATCGGTGTGACGTGCGAAGACGCTGAATCGGACGACGCGAAACAACGCGAAAGCACGCGAAAGCACCTGCGGATACGCGAGAGATGTTGATGCCATCAACAGGCCGAAGCCACCGCTGGTACCGCAGATCGAGCAGCGGAATGCTGGTCCTCAACCAGCTCGCCAATGCGTGGCAATTCCAACGGTGCCGTCCTCTTTGCGAATGCGCTCCGCTGTGCAGTTCCGGCGTCGACGAACGCACTCGACGCAATCATCACGCCCGAGACGGTCGACAGCTCACCGCTTGCGGCTGGCTTAGCAGCCCTGATCCGCTGTCGGCAAGGATGAGGTTGTAGTAACGCCACGGCTGACGTTGCGCGCCGGTTAAGACCGACGTACCGATCGTCCATACCATTTCGTGAGCTGACGCCCTACAGCCAGCAGATGTTAGCGCCGAGACCGCAGGGTTGCTACGACGATGGCGCCTGCGAGGATCGAAAACGCCAACTCCAATACCCAATTCCCGAGCCGTTGGAACGCGGTGGTGTGTGATTCGAGCGGGACATCTACCACGATCGCGCCGCGTTCGGTGGCGGCGTACCAGGCAAGTTGCTGGCCCCGGGCGTCGAAGGCAGCGCTGACGCCTGACAAGCCGGTGTGCACCGCCGGGTGGCCCACCTCCGCGGCGTGTACCGCGGCCTGGCTGGCCAACTGCGGCTGCGCCCAAGTTCCTTGGAACGTCGAGGTGGAACTCTGATACACCAGCAGCTGCGCGCCGCGCTGCACCTCCTGGCGGGGAAGGTCGGAGAAGGTCGCCTCGAAACTGATCAGCGGTCCGATGGCGAGCCCTCCGATGAGCATTCCCGGGTCGCTTCCCGCCAGCCGTCCGGTGTGCAACACGACCTGTCCGCTCCCGCGCCGTCGGTCCTCGGCCGCCGCCTTGGTGTGCCGGGTGGCCCAACCGAGCAGCGGCCGCAGCGGCACGTACTCGCCGAACGGCACCAGCCGCGTCTTCGAGTACGCGCCGCGCGATCCGCTCGGTCCGATGAGGACCGACGACTTGTAAATTCCGCCCGTACGATCACGGGCGTCGACGTTGACGAGCAGGTCCGCGCCGACCCGCCGGGAAAGGTCCGCCAGGCGCGTCATGGCCTCCGGCTGGCCGGTGAGATCGACCCCGACGCTGCTCTCACCCCAGACGACCAGGTCGAGCCGCTGGTCCCCCAGGGCCGCGGTCAGCGCTTCGCTAGCCGCCTGACGGGCCACGGAGTCCTCAATATTGCCCGGCTGAACGAGCGCCACCCGTACCGTCGACCCGGCCGGAGGCGACGGCCCCAGCCAGAACCATGCCGGGCCCAGGCCCGCACATGCCAGTGCCACCGTTGCGGCGATGACACGGGCGGAAACGCGCCGATGCAGGATCACACCGGCGATCGCCGTGTTCGCGCCGACGATCACGAAAGTGGTGAGCCACACGCCGCCGAGTGAGGCCGAGGCCAGCGTGGCCGGCTGGTTCCACTGCGATGCGCCAAGCGATGCCCATGGACCACCCAGACTCGGCCAGGATCGCACCGCTTCAGCCATTACCCAGGCACTCGGCAACACCGCCATGGCCGCGAGAGTCCCGCGGGCCGTGATCGGTTCGCCCAGAAGCAGATACGCGGCCAATCCCCACGGCAGCCACAACGCGCCAAGTCCGATGGCCAGCACGATTAGCAGCGGTCCGGTACTCGGCAGCAGCCAGTACTGGGTGGCCAGTATGTAGCCGGCCATACCGCAGCACGACCGCAGAGCGGCCGCGCGGGTGGTCGGTGCGGCACGCACCACCAACAGCAGGGGGACGATGCCGAACCACGCCAGCCACCACCACGACGGCGCGGGAAACGCAAGCGCCGGCAGCGCGCCGAAGACCAGTGCCGCCGCGACGCCCGACCAGGTTCGGCTCCGCAATGACTTCTGGTCGGTTAACACAGATTCAGTTTGCCGGTTGCCGGTTGCCGCGGACCACACCAGGACACCGCGCTGCGGAAAGAAATCCTGCTGCATCTCTAGGCAAGGCACGTGTCCGAGCAGCACGCGACGGGCGTACAGCGCGCCCTGGCCCGGCACGTCTCCCCGCCGGGCGCGCTACGGTGGATCGCCCATGCAGGTCTTGACCGCACCCACGAGTTTCGGTCACTCGGACTGCGAGCGCATCGTAGGCGCCGCGCTGGCGCAGCCCGTCCTGGCCGTCACCAGCCTGGCCTACGTCGCCGCCGGGATGGCCGTGCTGTGCTGGGCGATGCGGTTGAGGGCGCCGCTGGCTGGGGCTGCCGGAGTGGCGCTCGTGGCGGTCGGGGCCGGCAGCTTCGCCTACCACGGTCCCCAGCCGTCATGGGCGGAGCTCGCCCACGACTGGCCGATCGTCGTCGCGGGAGCGGTCTACGCCGCCGGCCTGGCTCGGAGCGGGCGCCGGCAGTGGCGGTCGGTCTGGGCGGTAGCGGCCGGGGTCTTCGCGCTGGGACTGGCCGCCTACGCCGCCGGACGCTCCGGGTCGTCGCTATGTCGACCCGACAGCCTCTGGCAGTACCACGGAGCCTGGCACGTACTCTCTGCCGCTGCCGCCGCATGGGCCGCCCGTGCCATGGCGCCGGTCCGGCCCGTGAGCGTCAACCATCTGTGAATTCCGCTACCCCTTTCGGCGGAAGAGCGACATACGCGTCTGAGCCGGGCGGTCGAACACTGCTGACGTGTGCCGGGTCACGAGGCGGTGTCGGTTGTCTGTCAATTGTGCTGTCAGTCGCGGCGCGAACTGGCCAGGTCAGCGCAACAGGCGCACACTCCGGTTGTCTGCGAATTGCACACCATGGGAGCGACCGCATGCGGACAGACGCGCACAACATAGGCCGTGAAGAGCGCCGTGCGCTGCTTGAGCAGCGGCGCGCGGTAGTGGCACGCCAATTGCGGCGTCTGGCAATGGAATTAACAGACCTTGACAGACAGCTTGATCAAATCGTGCATTCGGAGCGTTGACTAGCCGTGATCTGGGGCGGACGCTCATCACACCCAAGTTCTAACCGAACGCCGTAGCGCCAACGCGCCGTGCTGATCGGTTGATGGTAACGGTGCGGAACGGGGATGACACTTGCGCCAACTAACCGCCGCACTTGCCGTCGCCGGCGTCTGCCTTCTCACCGTCGGATGTAGCAGCGGCAGCAACCAAGGCACCAAAACATCGACCACCACGTCGACGACCACCACGACTACTGCGCCTCCTCTTGCCGACACCGCGCTGCCGGGGTTGCTGCTCGGCCCCGAGCAGGTCAACGCCGCCATGGGGGCAACCGAAATGGCGGTCACGAAAACCCATTTCGCGATGTCTGACGACAGCGCCACGATGGAGCCCAGGGAGTGCCTGGCCATCGACGGGTCGGCACAGGCCGTGGTCTATGCCGACAGCGGTTACACGGCCGAGCGAGATCAGACACTGCAAGAGGGCGACAATTTCACTCACTATGTCCAGCAGGCAGTGGTGTTGTTTCCCTCCGCCAAACAGGCAGGCGCGTTCTTTATCGCCTCCGCCCAACAGTGGCCGGCCTGCCACCAGTACACCCACACCCAGTCCGGCTCGCTGTGGGACGTCGGGCCGATATCCAACACGGGCGGCACGCTGAGCACCATTGCAACTCAGCAGAACGCCAACGCCCCCGGGTGGGCCTGTGGGCGGGCACTGGTGCAGCGAAACAATGTCCTCATCGACGTCAACACATGCAGCGCCAACCCCGCGGACTCGGCGGTCAATATCGCCAACCAGATCGCCGCCAAAGTGCCCACTTAATGTGCCGTGTGTTGAGGTCGGAGAAGCAGCGCGCCGAGCCGTGCTCGCCACTTTGGAAAGCGCCCAGATCGCGTGGTCGATGCCCCGAAATATCTTGACCGGCTCCAGATGCCGTTCGCTCGGGAGACTCCACGCATGAGCCCGGTGCGCTTCGCGAGTTCTCTCGAACTGAGCCATGCTGACGTGTGATGTGAGACCGGCGACGCAGAGAAGAAAGGGCCGCATCTCTGCGGCCCTTCTCGGTGGAGCTGCCGGGAATCGAACCCGCTACTGAAACCCTGCTGACCTGCGGAAATGCCGATTTTTACGGCGCGAAACGGCGCGAAATGACCTGCGGATACGCGAAATGTGTTGATGGCATCAACACGAGCCGGCGTCACACTCTTCGTGAAGGCAACCTCAAACCTCTACACGATGCAGGACGGTGCCGAACGGATCGCCGACGCACTTGGAGTGCGGCCCCCATCGACTGCGGGGCAACAGCGTGCACCGCCTCAATGATCTTGTCTCCAACGCGCATGTCACGATCAATCACCCGTCCCAGCCATCGCGCCGCGTCTTACACCATCGCGGCAGTAACGCCGCGTTTCATTCACAGATCCGTTCAAAACGTACCCCGCCGACGTCGGCCAGACCCGAATCAACCGTGTCTGGTCCGCCAGAGGTTCGCGGTGACGAGCTGCTCGGTCACGCCAACCGCATCCGGATGGAGGCCGCCTGCCCTGTTACCGCGGCATATGACCCTTGCTTCGACGGGTCAGCCACTATCGTCGGAACGCGGCCAACTGGCGCGACTACGTCAAGCCGATTGGAATCCAGAGAGGATGGTTGTCCAGTGACCCGCTTCGACGTCGTTGAGGCAGATATCGCGCAGCTGCGCAGCGTTCTGGAGCAGGGGCGCGTGACGAGCGAGGAGCTCGTCGACGCCTACCTGGCGCGCATTGATGCCTACGACAAAAACGGCCCGCGATTGAATGCGCTCGTGGTGATGAACCCTAATGCACGAGACGAAGCCCGCGCCGCCGACGAACGACGATCCCGAGGAGAGACGCTGGGCCCGGTGGACGGGATCCCGTACACGGCAAAGGACAGTTATCTGGCCAGAGGTTTAACCGCCGCGGCGGGCTCGCACGCGTTCGAACATCTCGTCGCGCAGCGCGACGCGTTCACCATCGCACGGCTGCGCGCCGGTGGTGCGATCCTGATCGGACTGACCAACATGCCCCCGATGGCGAATGGCGGCATGCAGCGCGGCGTCTACGGCCGGGCGGAGAGCCCCTACAACGGCGACTACCTGACCTCGGCGTTCGGCTCGGGCTCCTCGAACGGCTCGGGGACGGCGACTGCCGCAAGTTTCGCCGCATTCGGGCTCGGCGAGGAGACCTGGTCGAGCGGGCGGGCGCCGGCGACGAACAACGCTCTGTGCGCATACACCCCATCGCGCGGAGTGATCTCGGTGCGCGGCAACTGGCCCCTCGTCCCCACCATGGACGTGGTGGTACCGCACACCCGGACGATGGCCGACATGCTCGAGGTGCTCGATGTCATCGTCGCCGACGATCCCGACGCCCGTGGCGACTTCTGGCGTGTACAACCCTGGGTCGAGATTCCCAAGGCGTCGACGGTGCGGCCCGAGTCCTACCTGTCGCTGGCGCCAGCCGACGCCGCCGCGGCACGGGAGGCGTTGGCGGGGAAGCGGTTTGGCGTACCGCGGATGTATGTGAACGCCGACCCCGTAGCGGGGACCAGCGAGCACCCGGGTATCGGTGGCTCGACCGGGCAGCGTATCGAGACCCGCGAGTCCGTCATCGATCTCTTTCGTGCCGCCACGGCCGACCTCGAGGCCGCCGGCGCCGAGGTCGTGCTGGTCGACTTCCCAGTGGTATCCAACTATGAGGGCGACCGCCCGGGTGCCCCGACGATCCGCACTCGCGGTCTGGTCGGCAAGGAGTTTCTCGATCGCGAGATCCTGGATCTGTCGGCGTGGTCGTGGGATGACTTTCTGCGCGCTAACGACGATCCGAAGCTGAACCGGCTGGCCGACGTGGACGGCAGTTTGATCTGGGTTCACCCGGAGGGAGCGCTGCCGGATCGCGCCGAAGGATTCGGCGACGACATCACCGTCTACCCCGACTTCATTCGCCAGCACCCCATCGGATCCTTCATCGAGATCCCCCACATCGAGGAGGGTCTGCGCGGGCTCGAAGCGACCCGGCGCATCGACCTCGAAGAGTGGATGGACGGGCTCGGTCTTGACGCGGTGATCTTCCCCACCGTCGCTGACGTCGGCCCGGCCGACATGGACGTGAACGAAGCCTCTGCCGATCTCGGCTGGCGCAACGGGGTATGGGTGGCCAACGGCAACCTTGTTCCGAGGCACCTGGGAATTCCGACAGTGACAGTGCCGATGGGCACCATGGCCGACATCGGCATGCCGGTCGGACTCACCCTTGCTGGCCGCGCATATGACGACAATTTGCTGCTGCGCCTCGCCGCCGCGTTCGAGGCGACCGGCACGCGGCGCAACACACCGCCACGGACGCCGCCCCTGCCGTGATCCGACGGGCTGGGGTGGGATGAGTGCGTCCCCGATTGACTGACTTCAGTTTGGATTACGGTTCAGTACACCGATGTGAGTCGAGTCACATCCGAACGTTGGAGGTAGTCGTGGTGGTGGACGAGGGCGAGGGAACTCGGCACGGTGGCCTACCGGCCGCGGATCGGTTCGGTTGGGTGGAGGCGGTCGTCACGTGAACGGCTATCGGATGCCGGCCGAGTCGGCGCGGCAGGACCGGGTCTGGATGGCGTTCCCGTCCGAGGGCTATTCGCTGGGGGACACCGACCAGACCAAGCACGAGGCCCGCTCCACGTGGGCGGCCGTCGCGCACGCGATCGCGGCGTTCGAACCGGTGACCATGGTCATCGACCCGGGCGAACACGCCGCCGCCCAGCGCTACCTGTCCGCGGACCTCGACACCGTCGATGCCCCGCTCAACGACGCCTGGATGCGCGACATGGGGCCGACGTTCGTGCACGCCGAGGACGGCTCTGTAGCCGCCGTCGACTGGGTATTCAACGGCTGGGGCGCCCAGCGCTGGGCGCAGTGGGACCGCGACGAGAAGATCGGCGCGTTCGTCGCCGGGCTGGCCGGCACGCCGGTCATCGCGTCTCCGCTGGTGAACGAGGGCGGCGGCATCCAGGTCGACGGCGAGGGCACCGTGCTGGTCACCGAAACCGTGCAGCTGGACCCCGGCCGCAACCCGGGCATCACTCGCGCCGACGTCGAGGCCGAGCTGGCTCGCACGATCGGGACCACCCACGCGGTCTGGCTCCCCCGGGGCCTGACCCGCGACTCCGAGCAGTACGGCACCCGCGGGCATGTCGACATCGTCGCCGCGATCACCTCACCGGGCCGACTGCTAGTGCACACCCAGCGCGACGAGGCCCATCCGGATTACCTGGTGTGCAAGGAGATACGGAATGCGCTGGAGGGCAGCCGGGACGCCGCCGGCCGGGCGTGGGAGATCGTCGAGATGCCTGCCCCGGCGACATTGACCGACGCCGAGGGGTTCGTCGACTACAGCTACATCAATCACCTGGTGGTTAACGGCGGGGTGATCGCGTGCGGCTTTAGCGACCCGCACGACGCCGACGCGGCCGCTATCCTCGCCGAGCAGTACCCCGGTCGGGAGGTGGTGACCGTCGACGCGCGGCCGCTGTTCGAACGCGGCGGCGGTATTCACTGCATCACCCAGAACCAGCCGTCGGCTCGATCGGCCGCCTGAGCCGCACCCGTGCCCTCACTGGTCTAATAGGTTTAGCGCCAACGGATTTCGATGGGATCCGGGTGGTTCGTGGGGTGTGGGGTCAATCCCGCCACATGGGTTCTGCAGGGCGGGTCGCTCGGAACCAGACTGCGACAGTCCGCACTATGCCAGCCGCTGTCGGCGCTGATGTCGGTCGAGCGCCTCCGAGTGCTGCCCCAGCTTCTCGATGATCGCCCCCCACATCGATTCCGGGACAACAGAACGCACGGCCTCACTGATGTCCGGCCTGGACTGTCGCGAGGGGGCCCAGACATCGAAGATCGAGTTAATGAGGTTGATGCCACGACCCGGGCCCGCAGGCGGGCGTCTTCTTCAGGCAGCGACTGCGCAGTCGACACTGCCGAACGTTGTCCGGTCACAGCTCCAGCGCCGCATTCAAGGGTGACGCGGGGCGCAGCCGGGCGATGATGCCGGCGAGGTCGAGGACGAACATGTTGGGCCGGAAGATGTGGCCGCCGGGCTCCTCATGCGCTTCATGCGGGATGCCGGCGTCGCTGAGGCGTTCGCGGAACTCCCGCTGGCCGGCAAGCACCTGGGTCTCGTTCACGCTGTCGAACCAGTTGAGCGGGTCCGGACTGGTGCCGGCGACCAGGAAGATCCGCTTGTTTCGGTAGCTGTCGATACGCTCGACCGGGTTGTCGGCGCTGACCCTGGCCTGGTCCCAGTTCGGCGCACCGTAGACCGTGGCGCCGCCCAGGTCCAGGACCGCCGAGGTGATGTTCGCCCAGTGCACGACCAGGCCGAAATCGCGGCGCAGACTCGCCGGGCCGGAGTGGCTGCTCACCGAGGCGAAGTGGCCGTAGTACTTGGCTGCGTACTTCAGCGCACCGAAGCCACCCATCGAAAACCCGGACACCGCACGGCCGTCGTACTCGGCGTACGTTCGGAAATTCGCCTCGATCCAGGGGAGCAGCTGGGCGATGTGGAATGTCTCCCAGTTCCGCGGGCCGACGAACGAGCCGACCGGGTTGGAGTACCAGCCCGCGTGCCCGCCGTCGGGCATCACGACGATGATCGGCTTTCCGGCGGTCAAGTCGCGGATGCCCAGAAAGTCGAACTGGCGGAAATCCTCGTTGCCGCCGTGGAACATGTAGAGGACGGGATAGGTGCGTCCGCTGGTGCGGTAATCGTCGGGAAGCAGGACGTTGACGCCGGGGTTCCAGCCGATCGCGGAGGTTTGGAACCGGTAGTACCACAGGCGAGGGTCGTTCTCGTTGCGGTCCACGATCGTCAGGCCGAACCCGTCGCTGCGCCCGACGAAGATGACCAGTACTTGCCCGACGTCGATGACGGCGGGATCGGCGATGCCGTTGACGGTGGCGATCAACGGATAAAACGAGGCGTCACCGTAGAAACGCACAGCCAACCCCGACAGCGTGTCCCCCGCGACGACCGTGTATCGCGTGAGGTCCGGGATGATCAGCCGTTGCCCCACATTGATGACGTCGGGATCGGCGATCCCGCTGGCGGTGGCGATCAGCCGATAAAGTTCCGCGTCACCGTAGAAGCGCAACGCCAACCCCGACAGCGTGTCCCCCGCGACAACCGTGTATCGCGTGAAGTCGGGGAAGATCAGCCGTTGCCCCACATCGATGACGTCGGGATCGGCGATCCCGCTGGCGGTGGCGATCAGCCGATAAAGTTCCGCGTCACCGTAGAAGCGCAACGCCAATGCCGACAGCGTTTCCCCCGCGACAACGGTGTGTGTTCTGACCATTCGTTTCACTCCTTCAGTTGCAACGGGCTCTAGCCTCGATTTTGCCCGCGGCTGTCATGGGTGGTGGCGGATTGGCGCTGACCCGGTTTGGGTGTTGATCGGCACCGACGGAAGCCAGGTCCTTGGCGGCGCCGACGACATCCACCAGATCCTTGAACGTCGTGGCGGTCGTCACGTCCTCGAACTACGTCGACGTCTGCCGTCCGTCGTACCGGTACAGCACCGCGTGGTAGGTGTTGCCATCCATGCGGGAGCGCGGACATCAACTGCCATAGGCAGGCACAGCTCGGCAGCAGCCAATGTGGCCAAGAGCCGAATCAGTCAACTCAGCCCTCGTCACAGCTCCACCGGAGATGGTCGCTTCGTCGCCGGAGTTCGCGCCATACCCATGCCGGTTTGTAGGCTCTCGGGCATGCCGTTGAACAACGGTGAGGCCTTCGCCGGCTACGTGATTCAGAGGTTGCTCGGCTCTGGTGGAATGGGCGAGGTTTACCTCGCCCAGCATCCTCGTCTACCCCGTCAAGACGCGCTCAAGATCTTGTCCACGGCCTCAACGGCCGACAGGGAGTTTCGGGCGAGATTCATTCGCGAGGCCGAATTGGCCTCTACGCTCCGGCACCCACATATTGTCGGCGTTCTCGATCGTGGTGAGTTCAACGGCCAACTCTGGATCTCGATGGACTACGTGGACGGCGCTGACGCAGGTCGATTGATCCGAGAGTCCTACCCAGGCGGCATGTCAGAACAAGACGTCTCGGAAATCGTGACAGCGGTGGCCGATGCGCTCGACTTCGGTCATGAGCGCCGTCTGCTCCATCGTGACGTCAAGCCTGAGAACATCCTCGTGACCGCATCTGATGGCCATCGGCGCAGGGTGCTCTTAACCGACTTCGGCATCGCTCGCCGAATCGATGACGTCAGCAACCTCACTGACGACAACGTCGCTCTGGGAACTATCAGCTACATCGCCCCCGAGCAACTCTTAGGCAAGCCGCTCGATGGCCGGGCGGACCAATATGCGTTGGCTGCAACCACTTTTCACCTATTGACCGGCGCGCCACCTTTTCAAGACTCGAATCGCGCTGTCGTAATCAGCCAACACCTAGGTACGCCACCGCCGCGAATATCGGACCGCCGACCCGATCTCGCGCACCTCGACGCCGTGCTGGAAAGGGCGCTGGCCAAAGACCCCAACGAGCGCTACCCGAGTTGCCTCGACTTTGCCCGAGCCCTCACGCAGCAGGGGCCAGGCCGGGACGCCGTTCCACCGCATCCGCAATCCGGTTCGCAGACGAAGGGATCGGGCCGCGCCGAGGACCTTGGTTCGGAAGGCCGTCCACCGACGCAGCGTCTCGAGCGTTTGGTCGTTCATGGGACAGCACGCGGCGTCAAGCAAAGCGCGGTAGGTGCTCAAGATCAGCTCGAGACCTTGTCGTTCCAATTGGTGCCCTATGACCCGATCGACAATCTGCCTGCTCCCATTCCGGTGGCGATACACACTCAACTCGGAGCGGGTCAGCTTGCAGACGGCGACGAAGTCGAGGTCAGTGGCGTCTGGGACGGCAACACCCTCGACGCCGACACTATCGTTAGCTTCTCAGCCGACGCTCCTCCGAAACGACGATTGTCCCCGTCCCGCGCCAACTCGCCGCGGGGCAAGGCACCGAGACGCAGAAGGGGCCGGACGGCAGCACTCGTCGCACTCGTCGGTGTAATCGTGTTGACGGCGGCTGCGGTTGCGTGGTTCACCGACGGATTCGGCGCCTGGACTCGGCCCGGGCCGATCATCAAGCCAGTAAGTGCAACCGTTTTTTCACCCAGTGGTGCCCCGGACAACCCGCAGGAAGCCGGCTCGGCGATCGACGGCAACCCAGACACATCATGGTCCACCGTCACCTACAAGGATCCAATCCCGTTTCCGAATTTCATCGAGGGAGAGGGACTGCTGCTGCATCTGTCCGAGCCGACCGCGCTAAGTGCCGTCACTATCGACTTGTCCAGCACGGGAACCGAGGTGCAGATCCGCTCATCGCCCACCGAAACCCCGGCCAAGTTGGCCGACACGACGGAGCTGACGCCAACCACGCCATTGCAACCGGGACACAACCGCATAGCAGTCCGTGACCGGACCAAGACGTCGAATGTGCTCGTGTGGATCGCCAAGTTGGGCACGACCGATGGCCAGAGTCGGACGGAAATCTTCGAGATCACGCTGCAGGCGGCTGCGTAGGGCGGCGGATACGGTTTGGCTCAAGTTGCCGCAAGTTCTGCTGCGGACCAAGGGCGGTCTGATTCATCACGCACTGGCAAGCCTCCGGCGGCGCGGCCCGCGGCAACGGGAGGGTTTTGAGCTGTTCGGTGAAACACGAGTGAATGTAAATGTGAGTGTATGTTAGCGAATGTATGTTTGAATTGGTGTTGTGAAGCTTGCGCAGTGGGCGCGGTCGGTGGGTGTGCACCCGCAGACGGCGTACACGTGGGTGCGTGAGGATCGGATGCCGGTGCCGTTTCGCCGGTTGGCGTCGGGCACGATCCTGGTCGATGTGGTCCCGCGGGACGACGAGCAGCGGGTGGTGCTGTATGCGCGGGTCTCGTCCCACGATCAGCGATCGGATTTGGAGCGGCAGGTCGCGCGGTTGACGCAGTGGGCCACCGGCAACGGGCACGAGGTGGCGCAGGTGGTCACCGAGGTCGGGTCCGGTTTGAACGGGAAACGCCCCAAGCTTCACCGCGTGTTGTCGGACCCGTCTGCCACGGTGATTGTTGTGGAGCATCGGGATCGGCTGGCCCGTTTCGGGGTGGAACACCTGCAGGCGGCGCTGGCTGGGCAGGGCCGCCGCATCGTGGTGGCCGATTCGGGTGAGACCACCGATGATCTGGTGCGCGACATGATCGAGGTGTTGACGAGTATGTGCGCGCGGCTGTACGGCCGCCGTGGTGCGCGGAACAGGGCGATGCGCGCGGTCACTGCCACCAAGGGACCTGATCCGGTCGAGGCGATGGGATAGAGCTGGTGGCGCGGTTCGAGATTCCCGAGGGCTGGACCGCCCAGGGGTATCAGTTCGCTTTGGACCCGACACCGGCGCAGGCGGAGGCGTTGCTGTCGCACGCCGGCGCTGCCCGGTTCGCCTACAACACGATGCTCGCGGCGGTGAAGGCCAACCTCGGCCAACGCGCCGCTGAGCGCTCCTACGGGATCGACGAGGGCCATCTGACCCCGGCCATGGGTTGGTCGTTTCAGTCGCTGCGCAACGACTTCAACCGGCGCAAACACAGTGTCGCGGTCCGCGGCGACGGTGTGCCGTGGTGGCCGGAGAACTCCAAAGAGGTGTACGCCAACGGCTGCCGCAACCTCTCGCAGGCATTGTCGAATTGGGACGCGTCGCGGAACGGCACGCGTAATGGGCCTCGCATGGGGTTCCCCAGGTTCAAGTCGAAACACGGGGCAGCCAAGAAGTTCTCCTTCACCACTGGCGCTGTGCGGGTCGAACCGGACCGCAAGCACGTCACCCTGCCCCGGCTCGGCGCGATCAAGACCCACGAGAACACCCGCAAGCTGGCTCGCCGAATCGAGGCGGGCACCGCCCGGATTCTGAAGGCGACGGTCCGGTTCGAGCGGGGACGCTGGTTGGTGTCGTTGGGCTGCCTCGTGGCGCGCGAGTCCGGCCGGCCGGCGCATGTGAAACCCGGCGTTGGCGTCGTGGGGATCGACGCCGGGGTGAAGGACCTAATTGTGGTCGCCGACCCCGACGGCATCGAGTTGGAACGCTTTCGGGCGCCGCGCGAGCTGAAGCAGGCGCAGCGGAAACTGCGGGCGTTGCACCGCAAGGCCGCCCGCCAGGTCGGCCCGTGGGACGAGACGACCACGCGTAAACAGGAGCCGTCGCAGGGCTGGGCGCGCACCCGGCGCGAGATCCGCCGCGCCCACGCCCGGGTGGCCAACCTGCGGGCTGACCGGCTGCACAAACTCACCACCGGGCTCAGCCAGACCCACGCCGTGATCGGCGGCGAAACGTTGGCCATCAAGAACATGATGGCCTGCGGCGGTTCGCGTAAACGCGGCCTCAACCGCTCGCTAGCCGACGCCGGCCTGGGCGAGTTGTTCCGCCAACTCGACTACAAGAGCCGCTGGTACCGCTCACGACTCGTCAAGGCCGACCGATGGTTTCCCAGCTCCAAATTGTGCTCCGGCTGCGGTGTGGTGAAAGCCAAGCTGCACCTGTCGGAACGAACCTACGAATGCGACGGCTGCGGTCTCACGATCGACCGGGATCTCAACGCAGCGGTCAACCTGGCGCGCTACGCGCAACATGAAACGGACCCGAGTACCGGGGTCGTCACGGGTGGAGCCGACCGTAAGCCGTCACCGCACGGTGACGCCGGTGGCAGTGAAACCCGAACCCGAGCCGACGTAGGCGACAACGCCGATGACGGTGGGAGTGCCACCTCCAAAGAGGAGGCTGCCTGAAATGCCCAGTCATACAAACACTCACATTTCAGGTAACGGTTCCGGCGTGAGCGGATAGTGAGTGGAGCAACCACCCGCGCAGTGCGTGTCCGATGGGCTACCGTGCGGTCAATCCGCGTTGGATCGTCCGGTATCGGTGCTCCGGGCCCAACCTGCGACGAGGTGATGTCGAGTGGACAGCGGTGAGCTGGCGCGCCAGCGGACGCACACACTCGACGAGTCGCTGCTCGTCGATCCGGAAGAATCAGACCGGCCGGTCGTCGACTTCCTCGGATCCACGCCGGGCCGGATGGCATTGGTGGCCGTCGTTCTGATTGCGGCGTTGCTCGCCGTCGGGGTGGCTGCGTCGAGGATAGTGTCCGACCAGCAAGGCCGGCTGGAAACCCAGCGCTCGCACACCGAACCGCTGGCCGATGCGGCGCAACGGATCTATGGAGCTCTGTCGTTCGCCAACACGACCGCGGCCACTGCGTTCCTTTCCGGGGGCGTCGAACCGCGCGACGTCCGCGATCGCTACGACGCCGCCATCGGACAGGCGTCCGCCGGTCTGGTCACCGCGTCGAACGGCGTGTCGCCCAACGATATTCACTCGCTCACGTGGCTGACAGATCTGTCCAACCAGCTGGCGGTGTACACGGGGATGATGGCCACTGCCCGTGCGAACAACCGCGCCGGCCGCCCGATCGGCGTCGCCTACCTCAGCGAATCGTCCGCGCTGATGCAGCACTCCATGCTGCCGACCGCCGAACGGCTGTATCGGACCCAATCCAACGCAGTCGGCGCAACGGAAGGCCCCGCCGGTCGGTCGCGCGTGGTGATAGCGGCAGTTGCGCTTGTGTTTTGTCTGCTGTTGTTGACGCAGGCGTCGCTGGCCCGGCGCAGTCATCGTCGGTTCAACCCCGGACTGGTGCTGGCCTCGGTGTTGATGGTGGTGCTCGCGGTGTGGCTGACCGTGGCCTGGCTGGTGTCGACGCAGGCCGCCGGCGGTGCACGGACGCAAGGCGGTGAACCGCTCGACGCGGCGGTGACTGCGCGCATCCTCGTCCAGCAGGCCCGTGCCGACGAAATCCTCGGACTGCTCAAGCGAGGCTCCGACCCCCTGTCCGACATCAGATTCGGTGAGCGGACAGCACAGATCGGGTGGCTGCTCGACGAGCACCCGGTCGACGGGGCGGCGGATGCGTTGCGGGGCTGGATTCGCGCCAATGATGAGATCCGACGCAAGCTGAGCAGTGGCGACTATCCCGGTGCCGTGGCGATCGCGCGAGATGACGGGCCGCAGCACTCGACGGTTGAGTTCACCCGACTGGACGATGCACTAAGGGACGCCATCCCGCGACTGCGGGATCGGCAGCGCGACGGGATCACTCACGCTTACACGGCGCTGAACATGCTTCCGGCCGGTGCCGCGGCCATCGGCGTGTTGGGGGCACTCGCGGTTGCCGCCGGTATCACGCCACGACTGAGCGAGTACCACTGATGCGCGCCGCACTGCTCGTGCTCGCGGCAACCCTGGTCGCGGGGTGTTCCAGTGTGCAACCACTCGTCGAGGTGTCCCCTTCGCTGACCACGCTGCCGATGCCCAGCGGCGCCTCTGAGGTGGCCTCGGCGTTCGGTGCGGCTGTGGACAGTTGCGATGCCAGCGCGAGCTTGCGCCCGTCGACCGAAGCCGGCCCGGCCGAGGAAGCGATCCGGCAGCGCGGCCGGCTGATCGTCGGTCTCGACCAGAGCACCAATCTGTTCAGCTTTCGCGATCCCGTGTCCGGCCAATTGCAGGGCTTCGACGTCGACATCGCCCGGGAGATAGCCCGGGACCTGGTCGGTGATCCCAGCAAAGTGGAGTTCCGGTTGCTGACCTCGCCGGAGCGCATCACTGCGCTGGAGAACCAGACGGTTGACATCGTGGTCAACGCGATGACCATCACCTGCGCACGTGCCGAGCAGATCGCGTTCTCCACCGTGTACTTCGAAGCGAGCCAGCGACTGCTGGTGCCGAAGGATTCGGATGTGCAAGGGCCGGCCGACCTGGCCGGCAAGCGGGTTTGCGCTCAGGTGGACACCACGTCGCTGGCCACCGTATCCCGGGTCGCGCCGGCGGCAACCCTGCTGGCCGTTCAGAATTGGGACGACTGCCTGGTGGCCTTGCAGCAAGGGCAGGCGGACGCGGCCAGCACCGACAACTCGATCCTGGCCGGACTGGCTGTACAGGATCCGAATTTGCACATCGTCGGACCAAGTCTGGAGCCCGAGCCTTACGGGATCGGCATCAACAAGGCACAGGACGACCTGGTTCGCGCAGTCAATGCCGGCCTGGAACGGATCCGAGGCGACGGGACGTGGCGGTCGCTCTACCAGAAGTGGCTCACGGTGCTGGGGCCGGCACCTGGTCCACCAGAACCGAAGTATCGGGATTGACATGGCTGGAGACGAGGGAACGCGCGCCGTCCTGGTGACCGAATCGGGACCGGCCAAGATCGAGACCACCCGCCCGCGGCTGCGCACCGGCCGGCGGCGCATCGGCGATGGCCTGGTCGAGATTCCGATCAGCGAAGACATCGAGCCTGCCAGTGCGATCCTCACCAATCCTGTTGTGGCCGAGTCGAAACGGGAGTGCAGCGGCTGCGGGCGGCCGGTGGGACGAGGGAGTGCGGGCCGGCCCGGGGACAGCGACGGCGTCTGCCCAAATTGCGGCGCGCTGTTCTCGTTCTCGCCGCAACTGGAGACCGGCGAGCTCGTTGCGGGCCAATACGACGTCCAGGGCTGCATCGCCCACGGCGGCGTCGGTTGGATCTATCTGGCGATCGACCGCAACGTCAGCGACCGGTGGGTGGTGCTCAAAGGTCTGCTCCAGCCGGGCGGAGAGCAGGCACAGGCGATTGCCGTCGCCGAACGTCAGTTCCTCGCCATGGTCCACCATCCCGGCATCGTGAAGATCTACAACTTCGTCGAACACCCGGGGTTCGACGGCCGCCCTGTCGGGTACATCGTGATGGAATACATCGGCGGCACCACGGTGCAGGCCATCCTGGACGCGCAGCGAGCGGAAGCACCCGAAGGCGAACCCAAGCCGATGATGCCGGTGGAGCAGGCGCTCGGTTATGTGGTCGACACCCTCCCTGCGCTGTGCTATCTGCACTCACTGGGCCTGGTCTACAACGATCTCAAGCCGGACAACGTCATGCTCACCGAGGACAACACCGAGTTGATCGACATGGGGGCTGTGTCCGGCATCGGGGATTTCGGATACATCTACGGCACCAAAGGATTTCAGGCACCCGAAATCGTGCGGACCGGTCCGACGATCGCTACGGACATCTACACCGTCGGACGGACGCTGGCCAAGCTGACCGTCGATCTGTCCGATGACCGCTATGACGAGACTTTGCCCGGCCGCGACGAGGCGCCGCTGTTCGAACAGTACGAGTCGTTCTATCAACTGCTCGCCTGTGCAACGAACCCCCTTCCGGCGCAAAGGTTCTCGTCCGCCGAAGAGATGGCCAACCAATGCAAGGGCGTGCTGCACGAAATCCTCGCCGCGCAGACGGGCTCACCGAGCCCGTGGAAGTCGGTGCTTTTCACCATGCCACACTCCACGTTCGGTGCCGACCTGGCCCTGCGGCGCACCGATGTGTTCGTCGACGGTCGCAAGCACGACGTTCGACTGGGCGCCCGCAGTGTCACCCGTGCCCTGCCGACGCCCGTGCCGGTCGAGGATGAGGACATCGATTGGCGGATGGACTGGGACGACGCCGTCACCGCGCTGGATGCCGGCAAACCCAAGGCAGCGCTGGCATGTTTCGAGCGGGTCGTTGCGGCGCTCCCCGGCGAAGCCGCACCCAAGCTGGCGGCGGCAGCGATGGCCGATCTAGAGCTCGAAGAGGACCGGCCGGCGGACGTCGAACGACTGGGCCGCTTGGCCGAGCGGTACTACCGGACTCTGTGGCGCACTGACCGCTCCATGGTGAGCGCTGCCTTCGGCCTTGCCCGGCGGCTCGTCGCCCGTGGCGATCGGACCGGGGCGATCAGTGTGCTCGACCAAGTGCCCCTGACCTCCCGGCACTACGGTGAGGCTCAGCTGACGTCGGCGCTCATCCTCGTCGGCGGACGCCCCATCGGCGAGATCTCCGAGGCCGACCTGCGCGATGCCGCACTGCGTGTCGGCCAGCTCGCCGACACAGAGCCGCGCCTACTCCAGATCCGTGCGCTGGTACTCGGCACCGCGATGGACTGGCTGCGGGCCGGCGCGACACCGGCCGCCGATCCGATCTGCGACCACTCGTTCGACGAGCGGGGTTTGCGCGCGGGTACCGAAGAGGCACTCCGGGAGCTGGCGCGGCATTCGCCGCGGCGGCGCCACCGCTACACCCTGGTCGACCTGGCGAATTCGATCAGGCCGCCGAGCTGGACGTGAGCCGACTGGTCGCTGTTGGCAGTCAACCCGTCATGATCGGGACGTTCGCACCGTCGACATGCAGCGGTAGCCGACACCGCGATCGTGACCCAATCAAGGTGAACTCGAGCTTGCCGGCGCCGCCGATGGTGCCCGCGATCACCACACCGGTGTTGATCCCGATGCCGACTCGAAGCTCCTCGCCAAACCGCTCGGCGACCAAGCGATGAATCCGCACAGCAGCGGCGGGATCGGCGTGCACATCGGTGCGCGCGTGAGCGCACTGGCAGGGGCAAACGACGTGCTCGTGTCCAGCACGCTGCGCGACCTCGTGATCGGATCAGGACTGCAGTTCGAGGATCGCGGCACACACGAGCTCAAAGGGGTCCCCCAGCCAGTGGCAGCTGTTCGCCGTGGCTTGTGGGTAGATCGTTGGCGACGATTGGTCAGAGCGGCGACGGATCGTCGTCGCCAGCACTAAAGCTGGGGTCGATGTCCCTTCGCGCGGTGGGGTTTGTTGCGTTGCACCGCTCCTCGAACTCGAGTGCCTCGCGCGGGGGGCGCGCTAAGGGCTGACCGACACCTCGGTTTAAGCTGATTCGCTGGTTGCGAGCCAGTTGAGCGCTGCGAGTACCAACGCGTTTACGCCGGTCGTCAGTGTGGGTTCGATCGCGGGGGCGAACTGGGGAGAGTGATTGACCGGTATCGGCCGTCCTGCGCGGGTGGCCTCGGCGATGACCTCGGGGTCGATGCCGCCGACGAACCAGAACACGGTGGGTACGCCGAGCGCCGCGCCGAAAGCGCCGACGTCTTCACTCGCAGCGACCGGTGGGATTTCCAGCATGCGGTCGACGCCGAAGTGACAGTGAAACGCGCTGACGGTGGCGTCGGTGGCGTCGGGGTCGCTGATCAGGACCGGGACGCTGATGTTCCAGTCGAAAACCGGATCGCGTGGGGCCGCACTGGCCTGGGCTTCGGCGCGCACGATCCGCTCGACCGCGGTGCGCAGGTGGTTTCGCGTCTCGTCCGAGTAGCTACGGATGTCGACGTCGAGTTCCGCGGTGTCGGGGATGATGTTGTGCTTCGTGCCCGCCTGGAGCCGGCCGACGGTCAGCACGGCCTGGTCGTTGCTTGATACCTCTCGCGCGACGAGGGTCTGCAGTCGCATGACGGCAGCGGCAGCCATGACCACGGGATCAACAGCGTTCTCCGGCCGTGACGCGTGACCACCGTGGCCGTACAACGTCACTTGCACCGAGTCCGCGGCGGCCATCAGCGGTCCCCGCGCGTAGCCGATCATTCCGGCGGGAAGCGGTCCGACATGCTGACCAAGCACAATCTGAGGAGCGGGAAACCGCTCAAAGAGTCCGTCGGCGATCATGGCCGAGGCGCCGCACCCCAGCTCCTCGGCCGGCTGAAAGACCGCCACGACGGTGCCCGACCACGCGTTCTGCCCGTCGGCGAGCACGAACAACGCGCCAACCAGGCTAGCGGTGTGCATGTCATGCCCGCACGCATGCGCAACGGCGACAGTGCTGCCGGCCGCATCGACGGATACAGCGGTGCTCGCGTACGGCAGGCCCGTAGCTTCAGCGACCGGCAGCGCGTCCATATCGGCGCGCAACATGACCACCGGTCCATCCCCGTTGTGCAACACCGCGACTACGCCAGTGCCTCCGACGCCAGCGGTGACGTCGAGGCCCAGGGGTTCGAGCGCGGCCACCACGGCGGCGGCCGTGCGATGTTCCTGCATCGACAACTCGGGGTGGCGGTGCAGCTCGCGATACAGCTGCGCGATCTGCTCGGAGATCCGCGGCGTCCAAGCGGTGAGAACTGAGGCCGGCGCGGGCACCTCGGGCATGCCGACCTCCCTTGAGTCGCCTCGTCATGCTATGCCCGTTCGCGAATCGACACAGTCAAGTACGTGTCGGCGCACACGCGCGCAGGACGTGCTGAACCCGCTGCAGCAACTTCTGAAATATAGCCCTCTTCTAGGGCCTTTGTTGTGGAGCTGCCGGGAATCGAACTCGTCACCAAAAACCCGCTGAACTGCGGAAACGCGGGTACTGACGATGCGAAACAACGCGAAACGACCTGCGGATACACGAGCGGTGTGGCGGCGCCGTGAATTGTCGTCTTCGCGGCCTATGAGCGGCGGTTCTGTTGCTCACTGTCGGATCGTCTCGCCGAGTTGATGTCAGCCGCGAAACGCGCCGAGGGGCGCGAGGCCGCGCAAGAGTGAGTCGACCGCGTCGGCGATGAACTGGTCGTCGACCGGATCGAGCATTCCATTGTTGGCCATTGTCGCGAGGCCGTGCAGTGTCGCGAGAATGAACGTGCCGATCCGACGCACCTCGCCCGGAACCAGTTCACCGGTCGACTGGCCCATCTCGACGAGACCGCGCACCGGCGCGAAAGTCCTGTCGCGCACACGTACCAGCGCATTTGACGCGTCGGCGAGATGCCGGCTGCCGGACATAAGGTCGACAAGCGCCGGATTATCGGTGGCGAACCGGACATATGTGACCGCAACGTCTTTCAGCACGGCGACGAACTCGCGACCGTCGGGATCGGCCGCCGTTGCCAGCGCGCACCCCAAGCGGTCGAAGCCCTCGGCGACGAGGGCTTCCAGTAGCGCGGCTTTGTCCTCGAAGTGGCGACGCGGGGCACCGTGACTGACTCCGGCCGCACGGGCGAGCTCTCGCAGCGACAAACCGGTCGACGCCCGATACCCGCAGGGTCGCTTCGGCCTGTGCGAGCAGCGCCGCCCGAAGGTCGCCGTGGTGGTAGCGACGGTCGGTCATGTCGTCACGATAGCAAGATGTTGGCATTGACAGCATTGTTGGCATTGACTACATTCGCCAGAGTGGACCCGGTTACACGTCGTCGCGAGGGTCTACGAGGGGAGTGCCGTGTCTGTCGTAGGCGTGCAGACGGTCCGAAGCTTCTGTCGGGTCTGCACCTCGGTGTGCGGAATTCTCGTAGAGGTCGACGGGGACGTGGTGACCCGGGTCCGCGGCGACCGTGAACATCCGCTGTCACAGGGCTACACGTGCCCGAAGGGGCGCGCGCTGCCGCAGATGCACCACCACCCCCACCGGATCGAGCGGCCCCAGATGCGGATCGGCGGCCATCTGCGGGACACCACGTGGGAGGCCTGTCTCGATGATCTGGGCGCACGGATCGGTTCTGTCATCGACCGCCACGGACCCGAGTCTGTAGGCATTTTCTTCGGTACCGGCGTCGGCATGGATGCCACCGGTACTCGAGTTGCCGAAGCATTGCATGCGGCCATCGGCACGCCGGCCAAGTTCAGTCCGTTGACCATCGATGGCACCGCAAAGCCCTTGATCTCCGATCTGGTAGGCGGATTCGTGGGACTGTCCGGCCGCCCCGACTACGACAACGTCGATTTCATGATCTTCGTCGGCACCAACCCGGTGATCTCGCATGGCCACGCCATTGCCGTTCCGAATCCCACCGGCACCGTGCGCGCGATCGCCAAGCGTGGCCGGGTGTGGGTCATCGATCCGCGACGTACTGAAACGGCCCGACTGGCGACCGGCCACCTCGCGCCGTGGCCGGGCACCGACCACGCAGTGTTGGCGTATCTGGTGCACGAAATCCTCCGCGATGGAGCAGATCCCGACGTGCTCGTGCAGGACATGGAACTGGTCGCCACCGCCGTGGAGCCGTTCACGCTCGAACGCACTGCGCGACTGGCCGACGTCGCGCCCGAGGAGCTGGAGCGACTTCGTGACGCGGTGCGAGCCGCCGATTGCATTGCCATTGAAACCGGCACCGGCGTCACCATGACTGCGGACAAGGCCAACGTCACGCAATGGCTCGCGTGGGTGTTGATGATTCTGACCGGATCGATGAACAAGCCCGGCGGCATCTGGTTTCACCCTGGATTCGCCTATCAGCTCGAGGCATTCGAGCTGCCCGCCTCGCCACCGGACGGCTCATTCGGTCCAGGGCCACGCAGCCGTCCCGGTACGCAATCGTTCATGGGCGAATGGCCCTGCGCCGCACTGCCCGACGAGATCGAAGCGGGAAACATCCGCGCCGTGCTCAATCTCGGCGGCAGCTTGCTGACGTCGTTCCCGAACACCACTGCCCTGGAACCGGCGCTACACAAACTCGAGGTTCTGGCCACCACGGAGATCATCGCCAACGGGACCGCGGCGCTGTCGACGCATGTGCTGCCGACCAAGGATCAGCTCGAACGGTCGGACATCACGATCTGGGACGCGCTCAGCTCGCGGGTATCGGCTCAGCACACGCCGGCAGTTGTCGCCCCGGTCGGCGACCGACGATCGATGTGGTGGTTCCTTGCCGAACTCGGCCGACGACTCGGACACGACGTCGCCGATCCCACGCAGTCCGACGACACGATCCTCGCGGGAGTAATGACCGCCGCCCGATGCTCGTTCGGCGAGTTGGCGGAGACCGGCTGGGTCGATGCCGGCCACGAGCTTCCCGCGCCGTGGGTGGAGCGGCACATCGAGCGAATGGGCGGGTGGCGGCTGGCCCCACGCGTGCTCGTCGACCAATTGGCCGCGCTGCAGGAGCCTGCTCCGCTGGTGCTGACCCCGCGCAGACAGATGCGCCGGCTCAATGCTCAGTTCGACTTCCTCGGTGACCCCGCCGATGTACTGATCCATCCCGACGACGGTGCCGCGGCGGGCGTCGTCGACGGCGCTGCGGTGACGGTCCGCAGCGCGCACGGCGAGTTGACCGGGGTGGCCAAACTGGACCCTGCCATCCGCCGCGGCGCGGTGTCAGTGCCGCACGGCCACGTCGAGGCGAATGTCAACGCGTTGACCAACAAGGACGACATCGACTTGGTCACCGGGATGGTGCGCTATTCCGGTGTGCCGGTGAGCCTGCATCCGGCCGGATGAGCGCGAACCTTCGAGTGGTCCAGTGGGCCACGGGCAACATCGGCCGTAAGGCCTTGCGGGGCATCATCGAACACCCAACGCTGACGTTGGCGGGCCTGTACGTCTACGACCCCGGCAAGCTCGGGCGTGACGCGGGCGAACTCTGCGGGTTGGACGCCGTCGGTGTTCCCGCCACCGGGAGTATCGAGGACGTGTTGGCTGCCGGCGCCGACTGCGTGCTCTACATGCCGCGGGTGTTCGACACCGACGACGTGTGCCGACTGCTGGAGTCCGGCGCGAACGTGGTGACGACCTGCGGGCTGTTCCACCATCCGCCCAGCATGGACCCCGCGTTCAGGACCCGTGTCGAGGACGCCTGTACGGCAGGCGCAACGTCGATCCACAGCACCGGAAGTAGCCCCGGCTTCATCTCCGAGGCTGTGCCGTTGGTCTTGACCTCCATCCAGCGACGGTTGGACAAGCTCACGATCGACGAGTACGCGGACCTGTCCAAACGCGACTCACCCGAGTTGTTGTTCGGGATAATGGGATTCGGTCGCCCACTCGCGCCGTTCCAGGATTCTCGCGCCGACTATCTGCGATCCAGCTTCGGGCCCTCGCTGCGAATGCTGGCCGAATCGGTCGGTATGCCGTTGGACGACGTGACGGCAAGAGGGGAGTTGGCCGTGACGCCGCGGGACACTGAAATCGCCGCGGGCACGCTGAAGGCAGGAACGGTTGCCGCGCAGCGGGTTACGGTATCGGGCATTCGCGACGGAAGCGAGCTCATCGCCTTCAGCGCCAGTTGGTACTGCACCACGAGGCTCAAGCCATCGTGGGATCTCCGTGACACCGGCTGGCGTATCGGGGTGCACGGTGATGCGCCGCTGGACGTCGAGCTGCGGATACCCGTGCCGCTGGAGCAGATGGCCGAGACTTCACCGGGGTACACAGCGAATCGAGCGGTCAATCTGGTGGCGGCGATCTGTGCGGCGCCGCCAGGTATATGCACGACGCTGGACTTGCGACAGGCAGTCGCTGAATTCGCGTAACGCGCGGCTTCTGAACTGGCAGAAGTGAACAGTGACCTAACTAGGTCACTAGGGGGCCTCGTCTGCCCACGAGGAGATTTGTCCACCTGGATTTGATTAGGTGACCGGTGCGCGAAGAATCGGCCGCGATCGGCCACGAACGCTAGCCGAAGACCGCGTAGAGCTGCCAATCGTCCGGAACGCCCTTGAGTGTGTGCACGCCACGGTCTGCGAAGGCGATTCCGGAACCGATGACCAGGTCTTTCACGGTCCTAGAGGCGAGGAGCTCGTCCGCAGCCGCAAGGTCACAGACGCGTCGTGCAATCACGACGCCGAGGCCGGTGATGTCATCTCCGCGCAGCTCCACCTCTCCGGTGTGGAGCCCGGCCCGGATGTCTAGACCCAACGGCTTTGTACCCAAAGCGATCTCCTGTGCGCATGTGATCGCGCGGGCCGGGCCATCGAACGTGGCCAGCACTCCGTCGCCGGTCGTCTTCACGAGGCGGCCCCGATGCCGGGCGATCCGCCTCTTCGCGACGTTGTCGTGTTGGTCGAGCAACTCTCGCCAGCGGTGGTCGCCGACGCGGAAGTCCGTCTCGGTCGACGAAACGATGTCGGTGAACAGTACGGTCGCGAGCATCCGGTCGGTGGCCGACTGCGGCGCTTCGCCTGCGAGGAATGAAGCCGCCTCCGGGAACAGACCCTTGGTGTTCCAGTCTCCGTGGAATGATCCCTCGAACCCTATGAACTCCGCCGACGGGATGTGCTCGGCGAGCCAGCGTCCGAGCTCGATCGGCACGAGCGGGTCGCCCTGTGTGTGCAGGACGAGCGTGGGAACGGTGATCGCAGGCAATATGCTGCGCACATCGATTGCAAAGTTGGATCGCATGATCTCCGCGACCATCTTCGGTGTGGTCGCGTTTCGCTCATAGCGCGCGATGATCGGCATCGCCTCAGGCGGGATGTTCTGCACGACCATGCTGAGGCTCTTCCCGGTTCCCCACTCCTCCGTGAGGGTGGTTAGGCCTACGTCGACTGTTTCCGAACTCAGTCCCAATCTCGTAGTCGGGGGCGTATGCAGCGCGAGCAAATGTGCCGTAGAGGCAGAGCTTCGTCACGCGGTCGGGATACGTTGCCGCAAAAAGGATCGCGAGGGGGCCACCCTCTGAGATGCCGAAGAGCGCGGCGCGTTCGATGCCTGCTGCGTCCATAACCGCCCGGATGTCATCCATTCGGTCGGCGAGGCTGCCGAACCCGAGCGATCGATCGGAGAGGCCGGTGCCGCGCTTGTCAAACGTGACGACCCGCGCGAAACGAGCCATGTCATCGAGCGGGTGGCAGTAGAAGGGCACGTCGTCTATCAGATCGAGATGAGATACGAATCCGGGTACATAGACGATATCGGTCGGGCCGTCGCCCATGACCTTGTACGCGATGTCGATGCCGCCAGCGCAACGGGCGTACCTGATGTCTCCACCGCTCGCCATAGGCCTACCTCCGCACGAAGGATAGTGGACATATGTCGATAGTTGGTCCCATCCCCACGCAAGAGCTCTCACGAATGCTCGGGATTATGCGCGGAGCGGCAGTTGACCAGTGGCCGCTGATACGAGGGGTCTGATCGATCGCGGGTTGGAGCGCCGTTTCCGTGAATGTCGGGTACGTCCGCGAACGGCAGCTCCATTGTCGGGATGATGCCCGACCATTCGACGGTGTTAGTCCTGACCGCGATTCGCCATGCGCCGTTGCGCCGTTCGAGCCGGTCGATGTATCGCCCACCAGCGATCCAATTGGTTTCGTCGCGGTTGCGTGCGACGAAGAGGTAGTACGTCTCGGTGTGCGCGGTGTCGTCGACGATCTCGCAGGTGTGGTTGAGTAGGTTGTGATGCGTCGCTGACTGCCCTTCCTCGTGCATGCGCGAGGCCCAGTCATATAGATCGACGGGGCCGCCGACGAAGTCCCCGGCGGCGATCACTGCATCGGCGTGGAAGGCAGACAGGAACAACTCGCGGTCGAAGCGGTCCATTCCGCGGCTGAAGCGTGTCAAGCAATCGAGGATGTCTTGACGGCCGAGCAGTTCCTCGAACCGGGCTGCGCGATGGTCAGCGTCCACGATCAGCCTCCATGATGGGTCCCCAGATCGGCGCGCCGCGCTCGGCCCGCAGCGTCGGGACGACTTTGCCATCGACATCGGTGATGCCGTACTGCCGGGCGAGTTCGGCAGTGATATACGTGCCGCCCGATCGCGTCATGAGTTGCGGATCCGCCGCGAGCGCGGCGATGACGCGACCCGGAAACTCCGGCGAGGAGCCGACCGCCGGGTTGGTCACGGTCGTGTTGGCCATCTCCGGCTGGCGAGAGAGATTTGCTTGGGCCCGTTCGGTATACGTGAGGCCCTGCCAGAGTGATAAGGAGGCGACGTTGTGTGGCTGCAGTTCGATGGCCATGTCCCGGGCCATCCGATCGACGGCCGTCTTGCACATTCCGAACACGACACCGTAGGTGTACGTCACGCCGGTGTAGCCCGAAATCGCCACCACGAGACCGGATTTCTGCGGGGTCATGATCTTCGCGGCGTGCACGGCCGCCACGAAACTCGATCGGACACCAACGTCGACCATTCCCCAGTCCGCCAGTGGCCGCTCCCAGAACGGCGTCCCAGAGGTCAGATCCTCCGGAAGGGCGAAGGCGTTGTTGACCAGGATATCGAGACGCCCCTGCTGGCTCCGCACCTGCTCGAACAGTGCCGCGACCTGATTGTCATCGCCGTGGTCGACCCGAATCGCGATGCCGGTGCCGCCCCGCATTTCGATTTCGGCCGCGGTCTGACCGACCGTGCCGGCCAACGGGTGCGTCCCGGCCGAGACGGTGCGGCCCGTGACGTACACGGTCGCTCCGTGCTCTGCTAAGGCCAGGGCGATGCCCTTGCCGATCCCACGGCTGGCGCCGGTGACCACCGCGACCCGTCCGGTCAATGAGCCGTTCTGCGGCGAGGCGGTCACCGTGGCGACTCGCGCGCGGCAAAGAACGTCTGGCTGAAGTCGCCCGTCGCCCGGCCGGTGTAGTGATCGCCGCGCAGCGGCATACCCATCAGGCCCTGGGACCAGTCCGCTGATGTGCCGAAGTTCTGGAACCAGTCATAGATCATGGTGCGTTCGGCGATGCGCCACTCGTCCTCCCGGTATTCCAGCCGGTCGAGATAGCGGCCAACGATGGCGGTGTCGATGTTGCCGTCGCCGACGTCGACGCGGTGGTAGCCGATGACATGGGTCTCCGACCGAGCAGTGTCCCCGCTCAGAGTGATGAGGATCTGCCCGAGTATGTGTTGAGTCACCACGATCGCTGGTGAGCCCGGTAATACCCAGTCGAGGTAGGCCGGGAAGGATCCAGTGAAGATGCCGTAGTCGCAGGTCGCGTCGGGCCAGTAAGACGCACGGATCAGATCGGCGTCGCGGCGATCCTCTCCGCGCGCCACCGCGGCGATGCAGTGGCGAATCTTCTCGCGGTCAAGCAGGGAGCGCAGGCCGTCGGCGTCTGGGTCCACGAGTCGTCCTTTTGTCGTCGAACGTAATGCGCACGCGGACATCGACCACGCCGATTCACGGGAACATCTCGTCGAGCTCGGCCGGAAGATGCTGGGATTGCGCGGGCCTCGCCGACGCAATGATATTGCCCCTGTAATCGCCCCTTGCCAAGCGTGAATGCGCATTGCATGTGAGCCCGAGGCGGCACGAAAACGGTGGAGCTGCCGGGAATCGAACCCGCCTCGGAAAATGGCGTCACCTGCTGAAATGCCGAATCTGACGACGTGAAAGCACGCGAAACGACGTGGCGCGACCTACGGGTACGTGAAAGGTGTTGATGGCATCAACACGCCGCAGGCCGGCTGACAACCCATGTCAGCGCTCGGCCGCGTGGCAGGAGGCTGCGGGTGAGATAGAGCTGGGCACAAGCCCAACGGCTCGGATGATCGAACGCTGAATTGTCGCTCAACCCGCATGATGCGCCTACTTTGCGAGGTGGACCCGCGCTGCAGTGGGTCGACGTCCAGCATTGCGACGAGGGAGGTGCGCCGTGGGTGACCGCATCGACGCGTCCGCCCTGGTTGTAGGTCACGGAGACGAGGTGCAGCGCAGGCTCCAGCGGTGCGTTGCCGCGTTGCAGCGCATGGTCGACGGCGGCTGGTTTGTCGGCCATGAGGACACCGTGGGTATGGAGGTGGAGCTCGATCTCGTGGACCCGTTGGGCCGGCCGCGGCTGATCAACGATGCGGTCCTGGCACGCCTGGGCCGGGCGGATATGCAGCACGAGCTCGGCCAGTTCAACGTCGAGCTGAACCTGGCTCCCCGCCGGCTGCAGGGCCGCGTGCTGCATGACAGCGAACGCGACCTCGCCGACGTGCTCGACGCCTGCAGGGCGCGGATCGAGGGGCTGGGCGCTCGGCTGGTCGCCGTCGGCATGCTGCCCACCCTCAGCGCCGAGCAGCTGACCGTCGAGCGCATCTCCAGCAACCCGCGCTACGCGCTGCTGTGCCGCCGCATGCGCGCCGCTCGCCACCGGCCGTTCCTGGTGCGCATCCTCGACGGCGTGTGAGCCGGTGGAGTTCACCACCGACTCGGTCGCTCCCGAAGCCGCCGCGACCAGCCTGCAGCTGCACCTGCGGGTGCCGCCGGACCGGTTCGCCGCCTACTACAACGCCGCCCAAATGATCGCCGGGGCGCAGGTCGCGGTGGCCGCGAACTCGCCGTACCTGCTCGCTCGCCAGGCATGGCAGGAAACCCGCATCACGCTGCTGGAGCAACTGCTCGACACCCGCCGTAGCAGGGAGGTCCGGGCCGGCGCACCGGCGCGCGTCCGGCTCGGCGACCGATGGGTCAACGGCCCCGTCGAGCTCTTCGACGACCTCGTGCGGCTGTTTCCGCCGCTGTTTCCGACGATAGAGGCCGAAGATCCCGATGCCGCCCTGGATGCCGGGCGTGCTCCGGGCCTGCGAGAGCTTCGGCTACACAACGGGACCGTGTGGCGCTGGAACCGACCGGTCTACGACGTCCAGGCCGGGCGCCCGCAGTTACGGATCGAGAACCGGGTACTGCCCAGCGGACCGACCGCCATCGACATGGTCGCCAACGCCGCCTTCTACTACGGGCTGGTTCGCGCGGTCGTCGACAGCGACCGTGCCCCGTGGAGCCAGGTACCGTTCGCGGCGGCCGAGCGAGACCTGCACCGCGCGGCACGCGATGGACTGGCGGCGCGGCTGTCCTGGCAGGGAGCCGAGCACCCCGCCGACCAGCTCACCCGTGAGGTCCTGCTGCCGGCCGCCGCGGCCGGGCTCGACGCCTGGGGCGTGGACGCGGACGACCGCGACCGGTACCTCGGTGTCATCGAAGCGCGGGTCCGATGCCACCGTACCGGCGCTGCCTGGCAGACCGAGACGGTGCGCTACCTCGAGGAGCACGGGCTGCAGCGGATCCTGGCGCTGCGGGAGATGACTCGGCGGTATGCCGAGCACGCCCGCACCGGTGCCCCAGTCCACGAATGGCCGGTGCCATGACCGAAGCGTGTCGCAGGTTCACTGCGCGGTCCTGATACACAGGCCGTCATCGCCCAGGCCCGACGATCTATCAGATAGGCCCTAGTTCACGCGTTTTCGCGTTGACGCGACCTGCCCGCTCTACCCTGTCGGCATGAGGCGGCTGTCCAGCGTAGATGCTGCGTTCTGGTTCGCCGAGACGCACGCCTGGCACATGCACGGCGCCGGACTGACGATCTGCGACCCGTCCGACGCGCCAGGTTTCTGCTTCCGTGCGGTCAAAGACCTTGTCGCTTCTCGCCTTCCGGAGATGCCAGAGCTGCGCTATCGCGTGGCGGGCGCGCCGCTGGGGCTCGACAGGCCATGGTTTGTCGAGGACCGCGAGCTCGACATCGACTATCACATCCGGCAGGTCGCGGTGCCTAAGCCCGGAGGACGTCGGGAACTCGAGGATCTGGTCGGCCGTCTCATGTCCTACCCACTCGACCGGGACAGGCCGCTGTGGGAGATGTGGTTCATCGAGGGCCTGGAGCATGGACGTGTCGCGATTCTGACGAAGATGCATCACGCCCTTGTCGACGGTGTGTCGGGCACCAGTTTGAGCGAGATCATGCTCGACATCAGCCCTCAACCGCGTCCCCCTGCCGTCGAGGGCGGCCCATCGTCGACGCGCGGGATACCCCCATTCGAGCTGCGGGCGCTGGGCGGCATATTCAACGTGGTGGTCAGGACGCCATACCGCCTCTTGCGAATCGCTCAGCAAACGCTGTCTCAACAGCTGGCCGTGCGCGGGCTGCGCCAACAAACCTCCCCGATTCTTCGAGGCACCGACAACGCGATTCAACACCGAAATCTCCACGCAGCGGCGAATCAGCAGCAGCAGTGTGCCACTGGATCGGGTGAAGGCGGTCAAGCGCGCCTTCGGCGTGAAGCTCAACGACGTGGTGCTCGCCCTCGTTTCCGGTGCGATGCGCCGTTACCTGCTAGACCGAGGGGAGCTCCCCGATCGGCCGCTGGTCGCCCAGATTCCGATCTCAACCCATGGAGAGACCAGAGAAATCGGTAACCAGATCAGCTCGATGACCGTCAGCCTCGCCACCGAAATTCGCCGACCCCGCCGAGCGCATGAAAACCATCTATGGCAACTCCCAAGGCGCCAAGGAGATGGCCAAAGCGCTTACCGCACATCAGATCATGGGTCTGACGGAGACCACGCCGCCTGGCTTGCTGGCGCTCGCCGCCAAGGCCTACACGGCCAGCCACATTGGTGGCCATGTCGCTCCTATCAACTTGGTGATCTCCAACGTTCCCGGTCCGGACTTCGCCATTTACCTGGCCGGTTCGGTCGTGGAGCAGCTCGTACCCCTTGGACCGGTCATGCTGGAGGTGGCATTGAACATCACCTGTCTCAGCTACAACGGGGTCGTGAAGTTTCGGCTTCGTCACCACACCGGAGATCGCCAATGACATCGACGAACTAGCGGACGCGATCGAGCCCGCGCTGAAGGAACTGGAGAAAGCCGCCGGTCTGCTTTCGGCGTCTTGACCGACACGATCGGCCTCCCTTGTTGTCGGGCCGGGTACGGGCGTCCCTTCGAATCGCTTACGGTCGCCCTCAGAGAGCGCTGACTTCAGTAGCTGTCCGGCTGCGAATGGTGGCCGGCGCAAGGCCGGCCATCCCGCCAAGGATCCACGGTGTCCGCCTGGCCATCACCTCCACGGCGCGGTCCGACCGGCGCATCGCGGTTCGAGGGCCAGGGGTTCGCGCCGACGTCAGTTTCGCCTCGGCCGATCCCACCCGCGGGCCAGGAGTCACCCGAAGGCTGTAGCGACACGTCACCGCGATCAGCCCGCTGCGATCTTCCCCGCGCGTGATCCCGGCGCAAACACTTCGACGTCGACGCTCGCGATCCTTCCAGTGAATCGGAAGGGGCGTCGGTCGAAGTAATCGGGTGACACGGGTGAACCGAGGTCCACGCCCACCCCGAAGGTCTCGCTGGCGGTGAACGCCGCCGGCACGGTTCTCGCCACCACCACGCTGCCGACCTCGCTGCCGTCGACCGTGAGGGTCACCGTAGCCGGTGCCGTTGGTTGGGGCGACGCGAATCTCGTATCGACGGTGATGACGTGCTCACCCGGGGCGACCGCCGCGGCGCTACGCGCCTGAAAGCGGTCGATGATAAGCATGTTGTACTCGTACACCAGAACGCCCGCGTCCATGAAAAGCGTTAGACCGCCGGAGAATCCGCCCAGCGAGTAGAGCACCCCGCTTGCCGATTCCGGCACGGTGAGCGCGACGGCGACGTGACTGTCCTGTCTTCCCAAGCCCGGTGCGGTGAACTCGGGCATCCGGGTGCACGTGCCGTCGAATCGCCATTTCGTGTACGGGGACGCCACCCGGTCCTCCGGATGGATGCGCAGCCACAACCCTGCTCCGATCGGCCACACCAGGTTGTCTCGCGACACCTCTTTGAACAGGGCCTTCAACTCTTCGAGCTTCCCAGGGTGGACAGCGGCGAGGTCGTTGGCCTGGGAGAAGTCCACGTCGAGGTGGTAGAGCTCCCACGGTTCGGTGTTGGCGTCCCAGTTCGCCAGCCGTTGCGCCGTCCCCGGGGTATCCCACGGCACGAACGGACCGAAGGCGCAGGCGAACCAGCCGTCGGCGTAAATGCCGCGGCTGGCGCTGTTCTCGAAGTACTGCACCTTCTTGTGGGTTGCCGCGTTGGGCTGGTCGAAGGTGTACGCCAGACTGACCCCGTCCATCGGTTTCTGCCGGTGGCCGTCGACGACGCTGGGATGCGGGATGCCGAGGACCTCGTAGATGGTGGGGACAATGTCGTTCACGTGGTGGAACTGGTTGCGGATGGACCCGTCCGTAGTGATGCGTCGCGGCCACGCGACCGCCATCGGGTTGCGGGTACCGCCGAAGTGACTGGCCACCAGCTTGGTGTGGTGAAACGGAGTGTTTCCTGCCCAGGCCCAGCCCGCGTGGTACATGTTGTCGGTCTTTGGCGTCCCCAGGGCATCGAGTCCACCGAGCCGCTCGAGCGCGGCCAGCTGTTCGTCGACCGTGACGGGAATGTTGTTCTGCGCCAACAGCTCGCTGATGCTTCCTTTCTGGCCCTCGGCGCTTGAGCCATTGTCACCGAAGATGTAGAAGACGATCGTGTTCTCGGTCTTGGCCAGTCGGTCCAGCTCGTCGAGGATCCGGCCGACCTGGACGTCGACGTGCTCGACGAAGCCGGCGAACACTTCCATCAGGCGTCGTTGGAAGGGTCGCTGCGCTTCGGGGATGTCATCCCAGGCCTGCATAGTGTCGGCCCGCGGCGTGAGTTCGGCGCCGTCGGGGATCCAGCCGCGTTCCTTCTGGCGGCCGAAGACGCGCTCGCGGTAGGAGTCCCAGCCGTCGTCGAACTTTCCCGCGTACTTGTCCGCCCACTCGCTGAATATGTGATGCGGGCCGTGCGCGGCGCCGGGCGCCCAGTACATCAGAAACGGGCGATCGGGCGCGAAGGCTTCGTGCTTGCCCAGCCAGGAGATGGCTCGGTCCGCCAGATCCTCTGACAGATGGTAGGTCTCGTCGTGTGGCGGCTCGATCGGGTTGAGATTCTCGTAGAGGCGCGGCTCCCACTGTGACGTCTCGCCGGCGATGAAACCGTAGAAGTAGTCGAAACCATGCCCGGTCGGCCAGCGGTCGAAGGGCCCCATCGCCGTCGTCTCGGTGGCCGGCGAGTTGTGCCACTTGCCGAACGCGGCCGTGGCGTAGCCGTAGTGCTGCAGCACTTCGGCCACCGTCGCGGTATCCTTGCCGATCACGCCGGTGTAGCCGTCCCAGTCGACGGCCCGTTCGGCGATCGTGCCGGAATGCACGCGGTGGTGGTTTCGACCGGTCAGCAGCGCCGCGCGTGTCGGCGAGCAAATCGACGTCGTGTGAAAAGTGTTGTATGACAGACCGTCTCGCGCGACACGCCGGAAGGCTGGCGTGTTGACCTCTCCGCCCGACGACGTCGGACAGCCCGAACCCGACGTCGTCGAGCAAGACGATGAGGATGTTCGGGCGCATCTGCGGGCAGCCGGTTGACTCCCTCGCGACGATGGTGGGTCGATTCGGCGAGCGTGAAGCCTGCCGTGCTGGCCGACGGGGTCGGCGGGAAGGGCAGCACCGATCCGTCAGCTGCCGTGGTATCCGTCAGTGCGTTCCACTTCCACTCGGGCGTCACCGCGACGCCGCAATCGGTTCCGCTGCCAGTAGGCATACAGAAGTCCCACAACGACATTGACGGCGAGGTAGATCAGGACTGCGGCCCTCAAGTCCTGATCCGGGTAGTTCGCCGCCGCCACCGCCAGCGCGGTGCCGGGATGACGACAGGCTGCCGAAAAGGCGAGCACCGCCGAATGCTCCGGCTCGGGGCCGCCGAACAGGTGTCCGATGGCGAACCCCGTCACGACGAACACCGTGATGGCGAGCAGGGTGCCGTTGCCGACGAGGCGCCACACATCCGGTGCCGCCGCGACGATCAACACGGCGGCCGCTACGGGTATCAGCACCTTGCCGACCCGCTCCACCCGTGTGGCGATCGTGTCGGCGAACGGCGTTGCGATGGCCCGGGTCACCATGCCGAACGTCAATGGCAGGAGGATCGATGTCGACGCAACGACGGCGATCGTTCCGGGCGTTGTGACATACGTCCTTCCGAATGCCGAGCCGATCAACTGCACGGCCAACGGAACCACGGCAATGGACAGCACGGCCAGCACAACCATCAGTCCCAGGCCGTAGCGCTCGCCTCCGTCGGCCTTCGCCTCGCGCGTGGGCAACAGCGGAGGCAGCGGCGAGATGGCCAGCGCCACCAGGGCGATCTCGACCGTCGTTGCGAAATCGAACCACCGGGCGAGCACGACGGCAACCGCAGGCATCACCAACAGGACGGCGGTCAGCGAACGTATCAGCAGTGCCGGGCGTCGCAACAGGTACAGCAGGTCCGTGAATTCCGCCTTGAGTCCGTAGCCGAAGACGATGACGAACAGACTGACTTGGAACGCGACGACGACGAGCTGTTTCAGATCCACGGCTCGCCTCCTCTACTGCTTCGCGAGCGCGATCTTCATCTGGGCCTCGTAGTCCTCGACGTGCTCGCCGCTGACGTCGACGATCACCCGATGAATCTGGTGATTGAACCGGAACGGCGCTGTGTATTCGGGCGTCACGGCTGATCCCGTGTCGGCCCCCACCAGCATCGCGCCGCCTTGGGCCAGCCGGATCGGCGTCGTGACCGGCAGGTCCCCATGACCGACCTCGACGCCGTCGACGAAGAGTCGCACCCGGCCGGGAGTTCCCCTGCCGTTGTTCACATCTGGCTGTCCGGTCGGTTTGAACTCCACGCTGAGGTAGTGCCGGCCGGCGGGCACCGTCGACTCCGACCTGACGTAGAAGATCTCCTTGGCGACATAATTGTGGGCGAAGCACAACAGTCCGCCCTGAACGTAGAAGGCGATCCCCCCGTCGTTGCCACCCATGCTGAGTAGCACGCCCTCTGCGCCATCGGGAGCGTCGACTTCGGCGCTGATCGAGTACGGACGATTGAGAATCCTCGGTGCTGCAGCGGCCGGAATCGATTGCGTACCCGGGTACAGCACGTAGCGATCCCGACTCTGGGCGATCTGCGGACGCTCCTCGGCGATTCGGGCGGTGGCACGGCTGTCGATGGGGAGGACCTTGTATCTGCCGGCCTCGGTGTACCACATCCCGATCATGGCAATCAGGCGTGCTCGTTCCCGGTCGGCGAGGTTCGTCGTCTCGGCGTAGTCCTCGTCGACGTGGTACAGCTCCCAGCCCGTCGCGTCGAGCTCGGTGAGCATATCGGCGGTGATGACGTCTCCGAACTTGTGCGACGACTCATTGAAGGACGCTCCCGGCCAGGGGCATACCGCGCGCCAGCCGTCGTGGTAGATCGAGCGGTGCCCGAGCATCTCGAAGTACTGGGTCGTGTGCCGCGTCGAGGCCGCGGCGTCGGCGAAGGTATGTCGGAAGCTCACGCCTTCGATCGGCGACTGCGTCACCCCGGCGATCGTGTCGGGCGGCTCGATGCCGAGCGCGTCGAGCACCGTGGGCACCATGTCGATGACGTGCGTGTACTGCGTTCTGATCTCGCCGCGGGCGGTGATGCCCCGCGGCCAGCACACGATGAACGGATCGGTGACGCCGCCGCGGTACGTCTCGCGTTTCCACCGCCGGAACGGTGTGTTCCCGGCATTGGTCCAGCCCCACGGGAAGTGGTTGAAGAGGGTGGGCCCGCCGATGTCATCGATATGGGCAAGCCCGTCCTCGACGGTGTCGGCGACGTTGTTGAAGAACCGGCACTCGTTGACCGAACCCGTCGGTCCCCCTTCGGCGCTGGAGCCGTTGTCGGACACCAACATGATCAGGGTGTTGTCGTACTCGCCGAGCTCCTTCAAGAATTCGATGAGTTCACCGAGGTAGTGATCGGTGTGTTCAAGGAATCCTGCGAAGACCTCCATCATGCGTGCGTACAGGCGCCTTTCGTCCGCGGACAGAGAATTCCAGTCCTGCACATCGGGATCGTGGTGCGACAAGACCGTGTCGGCCGGCACCAGGCCGAGTTTCTTCTGCTGCTCGAACACCCGCTCGCGGTAAACATCCCAGCCTTCGTCGAGCTTGCCCGCGTACTTGTCGGCCCATTCCTTCGGCACGTGGTGCGGCGAGTGCATCGCTCCTGGCGCGAAGTAGAGGAAGAACGGCTTCTCGGGCGCCGCCTGCTTGGCGTCGACGATCATCGCCTTTGCCTTCTCGACGAGATCAGGGGTCAGGTGGTAGCCCTGTTCGGGCGTGGTCTCGGGTTCGGTCTGCGAGTTGTCGCGCATCAGTTCGGGGTAGTACTGGTGTGTGTCACCGCCGAGGAATCCGTAGAACCGCTCGAAACCTCGTCCCAGCGGCCAGCGGTCGTACGGCCCCGCAGCGGTCATCGTTTCCTCAGGCGCGAGGTGCCATTTGCCGACGCAGTAGGTGTTGTAGCCCGCCGCCTTGAGAATCTCGGAGAGGAACCCGTTTTCGAACGGGATGTATCCATCCGAACCGGGGAATCCGGTGGACCCGTTGGTCAGACACGCGAGGTGATTCGAATGGTGGTTGCGCCCGTTGATGATGCACGACCGCGACGGCGAGCACAGCGCAGTGGTGTGCATGTTCGCGTAGAGCAGCCCGTCGGCGGCAAGCTGGTCGATGTGCGGCGTGGCGATCGGGCTTCCGTAGCAGCCGAGGTGCCCGAAGCCCATGTCGTCGATGACAATGAACAAGACGTTCGGCGCGTCGGGTTTGGGGCGCGTCGGGGCCGGCCATGCCGGTACCGACTCTGCGGGCGTGCGTCCGATGACACCGGTGAACGCGGTGCCTGGCCGATACTCGTTTAGTGCCAAAGCAATTCCCATCAGTTCCGTTCCGGTCCACGGCGTAGGTGCGGCTCAGCTACTGCCGCTGGCGACCTCCTGCAGCTTGGCCACGACCTGCTCGAGACTGAAGCTGGCCGACTTCTGCCGTTGCGGGAACGCGGCGAACGTCGCGAGCATCTTGCCAACATAGGCCGGTACGCATGCGACAACGGCCAGTCATAACGGGTGTTCGATGTCAGGTCGGCTCGCTCATACGGGTCGGTGCGCAGATTGAAGATCTTGGGCACGCGCGGCTGGATGTCATCGCCCCACCGGATGGGAATGTTTCGGTTTGTCATCCACCTGGTGCCCTTCGTTCCATATCAACCGGCGCGTACCGCGCCCATCAGTCACGATTCGCGGTCGCGGCCACTTTCGGCTAGAGCCGTTTGACACCACCTGTGTAACAAAGCCCTTGCTGGGCCGAGCACGATTAAACCGTGCGGTCGTTGGACGCGGCGCGTTGCCGCAGATGCAGAAAGACCCAGACTCGGGCTTGTCCCTGACCTGGGCCCTTTCTCTGTGGTGCTGCCGGGAATCGAACTCGGTAGGCAAAAGCGGCTTGACCTGCGGAAATGCTGAATCTGACGCCGCGCAACAACGCGAAACTACGTGAAACGACCTGCGGATACGCGAAAGGTGTTGACGGCGTCAACACCCGCGGCAACGAACGGCCCGCTGCGCCCTGCACGGACGGGCGCCTGACCGCCATTGTCCAGACCGCCGGCGGCGAGGTCGGCCAGCCCGATCACGCCGGCGCCGCCGGGCTGTTCGCCCAACTTGCGCATCCCCGAAACCCGTTCAGCGACTAGCCATCACCCGCAGCGATGCCGTGGGCAGAAGCCGTCATGCCGGGCTGACGTTCGGCACGCCAAGGACGGCTGCCGCGTCTGCCGTGCGGGCGTTGTAGGTGACCACCGCTCGCAGCGACCGCTCCGCCCGCTACGCGGCCACCAGGTGGATCGCATCGAGCGTACGCAGCCGGGCGGTGGGAGCATGCCGGCATCATCGTCCACGATCAGATTGATCCGAGTTAGCACCGGGCGAGATCCGGTGCCCGTTCGGATTTGCAGACAACGACCATTCGCTAGGCTCCCCGATGTCAGGGTCACATCGCCAATCAGGAGCCGACTTTGAACGTCGGTGCGGAGGGACACGGGAAAACGCCCGTCGGCTACGGGAGTTCACCGCATTCGACAACTTCTCGGACGACGAGCTGGAGCGTCTCGTCCGAGCAGCACGTCGCACTCGACGTCCGCGCTATGGCCGCTGATTCATGAGCAGACTCCGTCGAACGCCTGCTCCATCCTGCTTACCGGGGAGGCAGCGGTGTACCTCGGCCGGGACCGCGTTGCCGTGTTGGAGCCGGGTGAGGTGATCGGCGAATCTGAGCTCCGCCGCGGGAAACTGCGCTCTGCGACCGTAACGACGACCGGGCCGGCCGAACGAACTGACCGGGTTGGAGTACCAGCCCGCGTGCCCGCCGTCGGGCATCACGACGATGATCGGCTTTCCGGCGGTCAGGTCGCGGATGCCCAGAAAGTCGAACGTGCGGAAGTCCTGGTCGGTGCCGCCGCCGTGGAACAGATAGAGGACGGGATAGGTGCGTCCGCTGGTGCGGTAGTCGTCGGGAAGCAGGACGTTGACGCCGGGGTTCCAGCCGATCGCGGAGGTCTGGAACCGGTAGTACCACAAGCGAGGGTCGTTCTCATTGCGCTCCACGATCGACAGCCCGAACCCGTCGCTGCGCCCGACGAATATCACCAGTACTTGTCCGATGTCGATGACGTCGGGATCGGCGATGCCGTTGACGGTGGCGATCAGCGGATACAACGAGGCGTCACCATAGAATCGCGATGCCAACGCCGACAGCGTGTCCCCGCGACAACCGTGTATCTCGTGCTGTCCGAGATGATCAGCCGTTGCCCCACATCGATGACGGCGCATCGCGGTTCGAGGGCCTGGGGTTGGCGCCGCCGCCGGTTTCGCCTCGGCCGGGCACGCCACGCAATCCAACGATGCCTCGGTCCTCGAAGCCCGTGCCCGAGCCGACGACCAGGTCACAGACGGTGCGGGAAAACATCCGCGTCGCGCAGTCGGCCATGCACGAGTCTGGCACTGACCGCTGACGATTCCGGCTCGCACCTCGACGGACGGCCCACGAACCCAAGGCACATACCGACAAAGTGCGGTATGGGTCAGATGTGCGTCCAGGCGTCGGTGAGCACGTTGCGCAGAATCTGCTCGATCTCGTCGAAGTGTTGCTGATCACAGATCAACGGCGGGGCCAGCTGCACAACCGGATCCCCACGGTCGTCGGCACGGCAGTAGAGCCCGGCGTCGAAGAGTGCCTTCGACATGAACCCGCGCAGCAGCCGCTCGGACTCGTCTTCGTCGAAGGTCCATAATTCCTCACTCACACGTCGGCGACCATGGGCCGAGGTCCCGTGGCCAGGGCCGAAGGTCCGGGGGAAATGCAGCGCCGGTATCCATGACGTAGCCGCCGCGGTGGAGTGCCGATTCGGCCTTGTCCGGAGCCGTCACCGGGTACCGTCCCCACGGTAGGTCCTGCAAGCTGTGTCAGTCTGGCTCTGATTTGAGGGGCAATCGGTTGCGCTCTTCGAGTCGCTGCACTGACTGATGAGAATGGGGGTCGGCGGACGACGTCGACACACACTGGTGCGGGTGAGTCCGTTGAGGTGTATGGCGCGGTGATCGTGCGGCCCTCTGAGGTCCGATACAAATCGATCGCGCCTGCCTTAAAGTCCGGGGCGAACTTGCTCGGTCTGGTCACAATCAGCTCCCCCCTTGGCCCAATCAGACCAAGATCGAGAGCCTCCAGAAAAGCGGGGGAACCTCACACAGCGCACGCGCCGGAGTAAGGAGGGAGACCGGGTATGGCCGGGTTGGTGGTTGGTGTGCCGAAGGAGATCAAGGAGAAGGAAGGCCGGGTGTCGGTGCAGCCCGACGGCGTTGCCGAGCTGGTCTACGACGGCCGGGAGGTCGTAGTGCAGGCCGGCGCTGGGTCGGGCTGTGGCTTTCCCGACGACGAGTACGTTGCGGCCGGCGCCCGGGTTGTCGGCACCGCAGACGAGGTGTTTGCTGCTGCGGACTTGATCGTCAAGGTCAAGGAACCTATCCCCGAGGAATATGACCGGTTCCGCCCGGGTCAGCAGCTGTTCACCTACCTGCACTTGGCGGCCGACCGCCGGCTCACCGAGTTCCTCCTTGACCGGCGCATCGACTCGATCGCATACGAGACTGTGCAGACCGCGGACGGGCGGCTGCCGCTGCTCACGCCGATGAGCGAGGTTGCCGGGCGGATGGCTGTCCAGGCCGCCGCCCATCACCTGGAGAGTCCCGCCGGCGGGGCGGGTCTGCTGCTGGGCGGGATCCCGGGCACCCCCGCCGCAAAGGTCACCATCATCGGGGGCGGCGTCGCCGGAACCGAGGCCGCCAAGATGGCTCTCGGTTTGCGGGCGATCGTACGGGTGTTGGACACCAACGCGGCGCGCCTGTCCTACCTCTCCGACGTGTTCGGTGGCCGGCTTGACCTGGTGGTCCCCAACCGGGCGCGGACGGCGGCGTACGTGGCTGAATCCGATGTGGTGATCGGCGCCGTGCTGGTCGCCGGCGCGAAAGCGCCGAAACTGGTTACCCGCGACATGATCAAGAGTATGCGGCCCGGCAGTGTCGTCGTCGACATCGCCATCGACCAGGGCGGATGCTTCGAGACTAGCCGGCCGACCACGCACTCGGAGCCGACCTACGTCGAAGAGGGTGTCGTGCACTACTGCGTCGCCAACATCCCCGGCGCCGTCGCCCGCACCTCCACCCTCGGGCTAACCAGTGCCACCCTGCGGTACGTCATCCGCGTCGCGGCGCACGGCGTAGCCGGCGCGGCCGCGCGGGACCCGGTCCTGGCGAAGGGCCTGAGCACCCTCGGCGGCAAACTGGTCTCGCGACCAGTGGCCGACGCACACGGCCTGCCCTACCAGGACCCAGCCACCCTCCTGCCGGCGGGCCAAGCGACAGGCCCGAACTTAACCTGATTCCCGCAGCCCGTACTTCCGCTTCTGACCAGCTATTTTGTTGTGGAGCTGCCGGGAATCGAAACCGGTGCATAAAGCAGGCTGACCTGCGGAAACACTGAGATCGACGACGCGAAACGACGTGAGAGTACGCAAAAAGCCCTGTGGATACGCGAACGGTGTTGACGGCGTCAACACGAGGTAGATGACCGGCTGACGCCTTGCATCACGACCCGGCAGTCCTCGACTTGGCCGCACCGGCACGACGTCCGCGCCACGGGGACGAATGGCGCGGACATCGTGCGAACCGCTCAGGCGCGGGCTAGGTCGATGGTGACGGGGACGGGGTTGCTGACGATGTCCCGGACGGGCGAGTAGCCGGTGAGGCTGGCGAGTTCGGTGAGCTGATCGTCGTCGAAGTCGCCGGTCGCCTTGATCGTGACCTGTATCTGCTCGTAGCCAGCGCGGACATTGCCGTCGAGGCCGAGGAAGCCGTGCAGGTCCAGATCGCCCTGGATCGTGGTTTCCATGCTGTCGACTGCGATGCCGCGGGCGGCGGCGTGGTAGGCGATCGTGCCGGTCAGGCACGCTGCGAGGGCGTGGAGGACATATTCGACGGTGGTGGGTGCCCGGTTTTCACCGAGCAGCACCGGCGGCTCGTCGGTGTCCACGGTAAACGGCTCTGTGCGGGTGGCGTCTTCCTGGCCGGCGCCGTAGAAGTCCTTGATCGTCGAGCGGCTGTAGGCGCCGTCTATCCAGTGGTTGCGGGCACGGAACTGAAATCGCGCCAGCGCGGGATTCGTGGTGACGGCGTCGATCGTTCCGACGAGGCGGTCGACGTCGACGCCGTTGACGGTGCTGATTGCGTGCATGGTGAGCTCCTTGCGGTTGCTGGGCGATGAGCTGTGGCCTGGCTCGGGGTCACCGCTCAGTGTTAGCACGATCGGTCGTGCTAACTCTGAGAGTACGACCGATCGTGCTATCTTGTCAATATGGCAAGCCGCACGATGAATCAGCGCAGCTCCGCGCCACGACGCCCGCGCGCCGACGGCGAACGAACCCGCGGCGCAATCCTGCGCGCTGCCGCATCGCTGGCCACCGTCGACGGGCTGGAGGGTCTGTCGATCGGGAACCTGGCCGCCGCCACCGGCATCAGCAAGAGCGGCCTTTACGCGCACTTCGGCTCCAAGCAGGAACTCCAGCTCGCAACCGTGGACGAGGCCGAGCGGATCCTCGCCGCAGAAGTCGTACAGCCCGCGCTCGCGGCTCGCCCCGGTCTGGCCCAGCTAGCGGCGGTGTGCGAGGCGTTCTTCAGCTATGTGCAGCGCCGCGTCTTCCCCGGCGGCTGCTTTTTCGCTGCGACGGCGCTCGAGATGGGCACCCGCCCGGGGCCGGTCAAGGACCGGGTCGCCGCCATCCAGTCCGGTTTTGTGGCGCTGCTCCGGTCCTTCGCGGTCACCGCGCTCGAGCAGCATGAGCTTCCCGCCGACGAGGACCCCGACCGCCTCGCCTTCGAGTTACACGCGATCCTCTTGGCCGCCGACACCAAATTCGTCCTGCACGACGACCCGGCAGTCCTCGACTTGGCACGCCAGGTCGTCCACAAGCGGTTAGGACTGAACAACGACAGAAGCGCCGGCGGCACCGGCGACCCCAGGGCACCGCAGTGACGGTCGCCTTCGTGTATTCGAAGTTCGTTTGGCTAGCTCAACACACTGTCTGAGCTGCAGTTATTCGGTGGAGCTGCCGGGAATCGAACTCGCAACTGAAATCGCGTTGAACTGCGGAAACGCTGATACTGACGACGTGAAAGTACGCGAAA
>CAWDFT010000009.1:0-79896 GCA_963801575.1 uncultured Actinomycetota bacterium | reverse complement strand
ACGTCGGGGTAGCGCGACCGGACGAACTCGGTGATCACCGCCGCGAACGACGCCTGCACCACCCGCAGGTGACCGGCCGCCCGCTCCCCGCCGATCAGCTCTGCCCGCAACAGCGCCGCCTGGCGCACCACCTCCAGGTCGTGCGGGAAGCTCACGACGCTCGCCAGCACCGCGTCGAACAACGACTCATCCGGCGGCCGTTTCGCGAGCGCGTCGGCCAGCCACTCCAGATGCGTCTCGTAGTCCCCGAACAGCACCGCTTCCTTGGTCGGGAAGTGCCGGAAGAAGGTGCGCTCGGTGACGCCGGCCTCCGCCGCCAGCTGCGTCACCGTCACATTGGCGAACCCGTCCCGCGTGAACCGCTCCAGCGCTACCCGCCGCAGCGCCTCGTGCGTCGCCTGGCGGCGCTGCTGGTGCAGGTTGATCGGCATGGCCATGGTCCAGCGAAGCGTATCCCAGAATTTTGTCAGTACCGACACAATTGCGTCAGTACTGACATAAAGTGCCGAGCCATGAGTGACTATGACGCGATCGTCGTCGGCGCCGGCCACAACGGACTCGACCGCCGCCGCCCTGCTCCAACGCGCCGGCCTGCGCACCCTCTGCCTGGAGGCCAACACCTACGCCGGCGGCATGGCCGCCACCGTCGAGCTGATCGACGGCTTCCGCTACGAGATCGCCGGGTCGGTGCAGTTCCCCACCCCCAGCGAGATCACCAAGGACCTCGGCCTGGACACCCTGCCCACCGTCGACGCCGACGTCATGTCCGTCAACATCGGCGAGGCCGGCGAAGAGGCCATGATCTTCTACCGCGACCCGATGGAACTCATGACCCACCTCGCCGAGAAGCACGGCAACGACGCCGTCATGGGCATGGCCGAACTGATCGCCTGGAGCCAAGGCCCCGCCCGCGCACTCGGCCGCTTCGATGTGCGCAAACCGCCCAAGACCATCGACGAGATGTACGCCTGCGCCACAAACGAATCCGAGCGCCGCGCCATCCACGAGACACTGTTCGGCTCGGCGATGGACGTCATCGACCGCTACCTGCCGAACAAGAAGAAGCACGCCGTCATGCGCGGCATGCTCGCGTTCCTCGCCATCAACTCCACCTACCGCGGGCCCTACACCCCCGGCAGCGCCACCTGCCTCGCCTTCGCCCTCGCCGTCCCCGACGAGGGCGGCGCAGATGATGACCAAACTCGAAGGCGGCATCGGCGCGCTCACCGAGCACCTGCGCGAGATGTTCGAGAGCCGCGGCGGCGAGATCCGCTACCGCACCAAGGTCGAGCAGATCCTCGTCGACGGCAACAAGGTCACCGGCGTGCGCTGCAACGACGGCGAAACCATCACCGCGCCCGTCGTCGTCTCCAACCTGTCACCGGACACCACCCTCACCGAACTCGTTGGCGCCGATCACCTCTCGGCCGAACTGGCCGCCCGACTGCAAGGCCGCGACCACCGCGCCTCCTTCGTCCAGATGCACTTCGCGCTCGACGGGCTGCCCGAATTCGCCCCGCCGTACGACTTCCTCAACGAGCCCGGCATGCAGCCGTCCGTCGGCATCTTCGGCTCCCCCGAAGAGCAGCAACGGCAATGGGAGAACGCGTGCCGCGGCATCGTCCCCGACAACCCGTCGCTGGGCATGCAGATCCCGTCGGTGCACGACCCGAGCATGGCGCCGCCCGGCATGCACGCCGCCAGCGCCTACGCCTACGCGTTCCCGGTGGAAACCCCGCGCGACCAACACGGCCACCTGAAAAACGAGATGGCCGACCGGGTCGTCGACAAGATCAGCCGCTACGCCCCCAACTTCAAGGACATCCAGATCCGCCACATCACGTTCGCGCCGTACCACATGAACACCATGTTCGGCGCCCCTGGCGGCGACTTCTGCCACGGGCTGCTGCACCCGGACCTGATGGGCCCGAACCGTCCCGGCCCCAAGGGTTTCCGCGACCTGCCCGATCGGCATCGACGGGCTCTACCTCGGCGGCGCCGGCTGCCACGGCGGCCCCGGCATCACCTTCATCCCCGGCTACAACGCCGGTTATCAGGTGCTCGACGACCTCGAGCTGACCCGCTCGCGGCTCTCGCTGACGGTTCTCGCCCCCGAGGGGACAACCACAGGCCTCCTTGGAGTCCCGGCTGGTTCGATTCAGGCCGTGGGAGCCGCCCACAAGATGGGCTCTCGAACTTCTGTCACAAGCCATCATCGCGCCGCACGCCGACACCCACCCCGCGATTCGATGCAGGTATCTGCACGGGTTTGACGGGATTGAAACCCGCGCCCGCCGGATCCGTCGGTCGTCAGTCATATACTGACTTCGCTTCACGAGATGCCGTCGACAAGCTCCGACTGGACGGCACGCCAACCCCACGCTCGTGGGTGGCTCGGATGACGAAGCGGCCTGCACCAACCGGTGCGGGCAAGAGCGCCTCCCGCAGTGGAGGCCCGATCTTTCGGGAGTACTGCAATGCCTCGGAATCGTTCCTGCGGGTCGTATGGCCCCGGCCACCTCATGCACTGGATCCAGGCGAAGAAATCGCACGAGGACGGGCAGCCGATCATCAAAGTGAAGGTCGTTGCCGTTCATGACGACGGACGCGTCGAAATCGAAGGTCACGACCTGAAACTGACGCTGTGGTATCACGACCCCGACCACCTCCGTTCGGCGCTCCGCTTCGGTGGCCGCGCCGAATGGAAGCCGAAGTATCACGTGCTGTACGTGATCTCGAGCGGCTCGTTCAACCTCGCCACGCTGGACAAGGTCGAGCCCTGCAAACCGCCCATACGCCGGCGACCGACCGAGACCACCAGGCAGTTCATCGAACGGGCGATGCGGGAGAACCACGGCTACACGGTTCCGGCGCGCTGGTTGGCTGACCTGGATGCCATACCGGACGGCGACACCGGTGAACCGGAGTCTGGGTACCTGGTGCCATTGCCCCCCAAACCACGGACGCCAGGACGCGGTTGACATGCCCGAGACAGCCAGTCATGGCGTGCAGTATCACGTGCTGCCCGATGACCCCCTGGCCGCGCTGAACATCCTGCGCGAGGCTGCCGGGCTGGAGCCGTTGTCTGACGAGGACGATCCTGCGTGGCGAGAGAGAATCCGTCGGGCCAAGCAGCAGGCGAGTGAATGGCAATAAGTATTTCGGGCAATAGTCATCCTCACCTGCACCACCCATACCCTCGTTGCGGCTACGCCACCCGCTTCAAGCAGTGGGGCATCCGTTGCCTGTGCAATCGTCATTGTTCAAAGGCTGAACTCGACCGCCCTCCGCGCAGGAATCTGGCCGATGATCTACCTGTTGGGCACCCGAGCGGGCCGCCCCTACAGATCGCCCCGCCCTCTACATCAAGCCGCTCGCTGGCGCGAAGCCGGCGCGTATTCGAGGCGCCGGCATCGACGTGTCCGCGGCTCTCGAAGCGATTAGGAAATCCCGCAGAGGAGTCGCTGCACGAACGGATGCGCGCGACGATCCGCGAAGTCACCGGTCTACACCATGAGATGGCCGGATTCTCGATCGCGCGTCCAGCACCGAGACCTGATTCAACCAGTTGATGTCCGGACGGTGTCCGGACGCGGGTATGCTCGGCTCATGAGCGATCGTGCGATCAAGCCCCGCCGTCATCGGCTGGAAGTTCGGGTCACCCCAGAGCAGGATGCGCTCATCCGTCAGGCGGCAGACCTCGAGGACACCACGGTTTCGGCCTTTGTGCTCGACACCGTCACGTCGCGGGCGAAGGGGGTGGTGAAGCGGCATCAGGACTTGGTGCTATCGAACCAGGCGTTCGACCGATTCATCGCCGAACTCGACAAGCCGGCCATGCCAGTACCCGAGCTGACTGACCTGTTCAAGAAGAACCCGAAGCTGCGCGAGGCGTGAGCCGCGTACCGCGCGTCCAACTCGAACGACTCGACGCGCACCACGACGTCAGCGCTCTCAATTCGGGGAACGAAATGCTCGACGCGTGGCTTCGCCGCCACGCGCTCGCAGCGCAGCAAATGGATTCCGCGCGGACGTTTGTCGCCCTCCGAGCCGGCCGTGTCGTCGGCTACTTCAGTCTGACCATGGGTTCGGTGCTCCGAGCCGAGGCTCCCGCAAGGCTCGTGCGCGGCATGCCGGCGTATCCGGTCGGCATGGTGCTGCTGGCCCGCCTGGCAGTGGACCAATCTCAGCAGGGAAGAGGCGTTGGCGCAATGCTTCTCGCCGAGGCGCTGCGAAAGGCAGTCGCTGCCGGCGAGGCCGCTGCCGCACGCCTCATCGTGGTGGATGCCGTCGATGACGACGCGGCTGGCTTCTACCAGCGGTACGGGTTCGTCCAAGCACCCGAGAATCCGCTCCGGTTTTACCGCCGCATGAAAGACGTTCGCGCCAGCCTCGATTCGTCTGGCGAGTGAGCACATCGGCCATCTGGCCAACCACTCTGCAGTTGCTCCGGGGCGTGTGCTGTTCCTCCGAGACTTGCGCACCGGCAGTACTGCTTCCGACACCAATCCGCCACGGTGATAGCGCATGCGATATCACCTTTCGGAGTCGTCACATGGTCCAGAAATCCGGCGACCCAGCGTTGATGGCGGGTTCGGCCAGTAAGGCTGCGGACGCCCCGGGCAGCGGGCTCGGCTTGCCTCACTCACCGCTGCCGAATGTGGCCGCAGCGAGGTCGAGGATCTCCTGACGATCCGCCGCCAGGAGAAAGCCCGCCTCGATCGCCCCATCCAGTGACCTCGCGAAGCGGTCGAGGTACTCCGCCGCACCGCCGGGATAGAGCCTTGCGACGGTTGCGGCATCGAACGGCTCGCCGGAGCCGAACAGATGCGACAGCGGGCTCTCGCCCGTGCCGACGCCCGATGTCCGGGCGATCGGCACGTCCACCCAAGGAGTGCGCACCCCGCCCTTGGCGAGTCCGTTCTCGTCCAGGGTCAGCCGCGGCGGGTCGCCGTCGTCCAACTCCATGCGCTCAGCTTTCGATGGAGCAACGTGGTTGCGTATCCAGCCGTGCAGACCAGCGATCGCCGCCTGCAGGACGTAGTGGTGCTGGGGCGCAAAGTTGATGTAATGCGGCAACTGCTGGCCCATCAGCGTGTTGGTCGGCGCATACGCCGCCACCAGCTCTTCCAGCGGCGCGAAGCCGGTATCGATGCGGCCCACCTGAATCGTGTAGTTGTCGGCATGTGCGCTGCCGGGAATCTCCCATGCCCGCAGCAGTTCTGTGTCGGGCTGCCTGGCCAGGTGATAGCCCGGCCGCACGCCGCCGACAACGTCGGTTTCGGTCAAAACCGTCAGCAGTGGCACGCGAAGGTCGGGACGGAACTTGACCGCTTGAGGCGCCGAGTCGTCCGGCTCCGCGAATATGGAGCCGCCGTCCAGCGGTGCGGCCGGCCCGAACCGAGAATGAATCAAGAAGCCGTCATAGATCCTCACCAACGGATCGACGGCGTTGACGTAGGTGGTCAAGAACATGGCCGACTGCGACTCACCCACGGCGACAACGAATTCCGGTTTCAGCCCACCGAGCACACCGGTTCCCACGGGCTCACGGATCAGCCGCCCGACCTGGGAGAAGATGTCGTACGAGAAGGCGTCCTCAGGGTGGCTCAAATGCCAGTACCGCTCTGGATCCTGTTTCTTCAACGACATGTCGAACCCGAGGCTCGCCCCGCCCTCGATGCCGACCTGTTGCGCCGAGACCGCGACGTAGGCGTAGCCCTCGCGAACCAGTTCGCGATGCGCCATGAACCAGATCGCCGGAGCGTCGATGCCACCGCTGACATTGAGCCACTCGACAATGACGGTTCCGTTGAACTTCGTGGCATCCGATGGCTTCAAGACGACGATCCGAGTGGTGTAGTCCGCCATCTCCGAGGGCCCCGCGTCCCACCGCCCGTCGGAGCCGTGCTTCCCGAGCGAGGCGTAGGAGGATGCTGATCCCGAGACGAAGTACTCGTCGTCGGTATAGCCCAGGTCGGCGATGTCGTACGAGCCGAGCAGCAACTTCGGCTCGCCCGGTGCGTGCGTGACCACCGGATCCGTCACCGCGTGACACCTGCCGTGCAACGGGAACGCCTGACAGCAAGGTCCGAAACCATGTCGATCACCTTAGCGACCCGCGGGAACCACAACGCTCGATGAAACCCATCCTGAGAGCACGAACAGCGTTACAAAGGAGGTGCGACGGGCCAACGACGCCCCCGTACTGGAGGCCACCGTGGAACAACTGAGCGGCCTGGGCGCCGCATTCGTCTACGCCGAGACCGCCGGCGCCGCGCACGTGACCTTCTTCGCGATCTACGACCCGTCGACCACCAGGTGCTCGACGACCGTCGCGACGACCGGCAACACCGACGCACCGGTTATCGCCGGCCGGGAGGTATCGCAGCCGTCGCCGATCACGCACTGCCGTAGAGACGCAAGGCCTGGGCCGCCGCCGTCGCCACTTCACCCCGCAGATCCGAGATCGGTGGACTGCCTCGCAGATGGATCGAATTCGACAGCAGAACTACATAGGTATCCGAGCCTGGATCGATCCAAACCGTGGTTCCGGTAAAGCCTGTGTGGCCAAAGCTACCGATCGGAAACACCATGCCTCGCGGCGTGGAAAGCGGCGTATCGATATCCCAGCCAAAGCCGCGCAGGTTCTGCCCCTCGATCGCCGGATAGTTCGGAGCGAGCAGCGGATTCGTGGTGTTCGGCCCTTTTGCCAAGGCTTCTCGGGCGGCATCGTTCGCCGCTTGGAGTTGTTCAGCCGTATGCCCCGGCTGCTGCGGAGTCGTCATCAACTCCGCAGTCGCTTGCTTCAGCGGAAAGCTGCTCGGACGTCCCGCAAGCCGATCAAGCAAGGCCTGCGCATAGATGCTGACATCGTGTGCCGTCGAGAACACACCGGCATGCCCGGCCACCCCACCCATACGCCGCGCCGTCGTGTCCTGCACCGTGCCCCGAAGCAGGTAATCAAGATCGGGGTTCTTGCTCGGATCGGCTCTGCCCTCCTCGTCGCGTGCTGTCGGTGCGATACGCGACAACAGACCGATGCTCCACGAACCTGCAGAACAAGCACCCAGCATGCCTCCTGTTACCGCCGGAGCCCAGCCAATCGCCGCTCCCCTCACCGCGTGCGGACCACATGCTTTGGCCGCAGGGAGATAGCGGGTGTCTTGCATGCCCAGCGGCGCGAATACGTGTCGCTGAACGTAAACGTCTGCTGCCTCGCCCGTCACCTGCTCGATCAGCGCGCCGAGCAGAATGTAGTTGATATCGGAGTAGCGGAAACGCTCACCGGGGCTCGATTCCAGCGGCGTCGTCAGCGCACGATGAATGCCTTCGGCCTTGTCGGCTCGGTCCAGTCCCCACGGATCTCTGAGGTCGACGTCGCCCGTTTCGCCCGAAGTGTGCGTCAGCAACATGCGAACGGTCACCTCTGCACGCAGTGGATCGTTCGCCGTGTTGAAGTCCGGCAGATACTGCTGCACGGGATCGTCGAACCGAACCTTGCCTTCTTCGTACAGCTGCATGACGGCGGGCGCCGTGGCAAGTGATTTCGTCAACGACGCCATGTCGAAGATCGTGTCCTCGGTCATCGGCTCCGCAGGCGCAGGCGATCCGTCCAGTCCCGGCTCACCTGCAAGCTTGCGCGAGCCATAAGCCTGGTGGAAGACGACCCTGCCGCCGTGCCCGATCACAACCACAGCACCTGGCAACTCATGTGCCGCAATCGCATCGTTCATCAGCCTGGAGACTGTTGCGAAGTCAGGTGCGGGAGCCGCATCCGGCGACAGCGTGGGCGTCGGGGCCGCAGCGGGCGCGGGCGCAGGCGCAACCGGAGCCTGCGTTTCCTGCGCGCTGTCGGTTACGACGGTGTCCGCTGCAGTCGCCACGCGAGCAGGCCGTGGCGAGTGCAAGCAAGACCGCGCCAGCAGCCATGGCCTTCCGCGCAGACGGCTTACCGAACATGAACCTGGCCGCCGGCCCCCGCCGGTTCGGACGTCAGCCCGGATCAGCCGTCGCCGCCGCCCGGTACGCGTCGCGCCACCGTCGCGTCAATGGCTTCACGCAGCGCGGGCAGCTCATCGAGCAAGCGGTGGAGATCGTCGCGATCGATATGCAGCACTTCGGCTTGCCCCGTGGTCGTCACGGTCGCATTGCGCAGCTTGCCCCGTATGAGCGCGGATTCGCCGATCACCTCACCCGGCCCCACCACGGCAACGCGGTCCTGGCCGACGTACACCCCTGCCTCCCCGCTGAGCAGGATGTAGCAGGCGTCCGAGATTGTCTGCTCACGGATCAGGGGCCAGGGCCCCGACGTCGAGGTGCGATGCGCTGCTCGGACGACGCGGTTCAGGTCGTCGTCGGAGAACTTCGCAAAGAACTCGAATTCCCGCAGCCGGCGGCAGCTTCTTCCTCTTCCTTGGTACGGGCGACTTTCTTCTCGCGGCCCTTCGAACGGTCGCTCATAGTGCCCTTCCCCCATTCGCGATGTGATCCGACATCGGGAAAGCGTAGCGAACAACCTCATCCCGTTTGCTCGTTCGGCAATACCTTGCCCGCTGGATTGCGGGGATCTAGCGTTGGGTACCCCGGCGGCAAGGGGAGGTGTCCAGTGCAAACCCGATTGACCGGCCTAGCAGCAGCCCTGACGGCAGCAGCCCTGGCCTCAGGATGCGGTCTGGTGGGAACGGAATCGAGCGAACCGTCCCATAAATCCGGCCAAGTCACCGTCGGCGACCGCTCGCAGGACACGCAGTCCGTCCGGTGCACCCAGGTGCAGTGGGATATGACGGTCGAGGCGAGCGCCGACCCGGGACGCGCCCGGGCTCTGCTGCAACTGGGTGGTGAAAAGCCGGTCGTCAGGTCTGTCAACATCGAGAACATCGACGGCCTCAGCGGCGTCGCCGGGGGCGATCTCGGCAACGCGCAGGCCTCCGTCAACGGCAGCAGCACCTACACGATCACCGGCACCGCCGTCGTTTCCGATGCCGCCAACCCGGGTCAGACAAAGAGCGTGCCCTTCGAGATCGAAGCACCCTGCTGAACCGCGGCCAGTAGCATCCGGCGCGTGCCGACGGATGCTCGACCCCGAGCAGGCGCGACTGGTCGTCGACCAGGCGCCGCACAACGCGGTCGACGCGATCCATACGCTGAGCTTGGTGATGGCGGTCGGGCCGATAGCCGCCATCATCCTGGCGCTCTGGTTGATCAGGCCTGCTGACGCACGAAGGTGATTTCGTCGCGGACTGAAGCTGCCCGGCTACGAGCGACTATGTCGCTGACATGCGACGGCCTGTAGTAGTTGAGCGACACTGTCGCTCGTAGACGGGCATGTCAACCAGCTACAGTGACCGGCTGGCCTAAACTGGGCACACACCTAGAGCCTAAGCTGGGTACACACCTAGAGGAGGTGTGCACCATGAAGAAGATCCTCGTCACCTTGGCCACGCTCGCGGTGTCGGCGGGAATCGCACTCGCCGGGGCCGGAAGCGCCCAGGCCAACGATGACCCCGGCCTGTGCTGGAACGGCTGGATCTGGAGCGCCTGCGTGTCAGGACCAGGTTGGATTGACTGGAACCCGTGGAACAACTGGAATCCTGGACATGGGCCTTGGGATGTTCGTCACGGCGGGAAGCATTGGAAGTAGCTAGAGCAGCTCCCGGCTCTCCAGCTCTTCGACATGTGCCACCAGCAGGGCGGCATTTGCCCGAGTCTGGCCCATCTCGACCACAGCACGCGTCAGCTTGGCTACGCTCCACTCCCACATGCGAACCACCGACTTGATGCGGCACCCCGTGCGCGTACCTCGCGTCGAGAAGCCGCGCGCCGAGGGCCGCTTCTACCTGCCCACCGGCCGGCGTCTGGGCTTCGCCGAGTTCGGCGACCCGTCGGGAGTTCCGGTGCTGTGGTTCCACGGCACGCCCGGCGGTCGGCGCCAGTTTCCGCTGGTCGGCCGTCGCGCCGCCGAGAAGCTCGGCCTGCGCGTCGTCGTGGTGGGGCGACCGGGCACCGGGTTGTCCGACGCACATCCCTATGAGTCGGTAGCCGACTGGGCCACCGACGTAGCGCACGTGGCCGACGCCCTCGGCGCCCAGCGGCTGGGCGTCGTCGGCCTCTCCGGAGGCGGCCCGTATGCCCTGGCCTGCGCCGCGGTGCCCCCTCTCAGCGGGCGGGTCGCGGCCGTCGCGGTGCTCGGAGGTGTCGTCCCGGCGGTCGGCCCGGACGCCCTTGCGACCGGGGTCCTCGACTTGGCCCGCCGCTTCGCCCCCGTTCTGGGCGGCCTGCGCCGTCCCCTGGCCCAGGCGGTGTCCGCACTGATTCTGCCGCTCATCCCACTGTCGCATTACGCATGCCGGGTATACGCCAGTACGACTCCCGAAGGCGATCGGCGCGTGCTTGCCGACCCCGAAATGGAGGGGATGTTCATCGACGACCTCGTCCTGGTCGCCAAGGGCGGCTTTCAGGCCATCGTCGACGACGTCCGGCTCTTCGGACGCGACTGGGGCTTCCGGCTCTCCGACGTGACGGCGCCGGTGCGGTGGTGGCACGGCGACGCCGACCACATCGTGCCGCTGCGCGACGCGCAAGCGGCGGTCGACCGCCTGCCCGACGCCGAACTCGTCCTGCGCCCCGAGGAGAGCCACCTCGGCGGCTTCGCCACCGCCGACGAGGTTCTTGTCTTCATCCGCTCCCACCTCTGAGTCGGGAATCCCGGCGCGAAAAGTCGCGTGCCCCATAGGTTGAAGCCATGTCTCTCATAGACCTGGCGCTCCTGCCGATCCGCGTCGGGCTGGGCGTGGCGGACGCGGTGCTGAAAGCGGTCGCACCGGCGCCGCCCGCCCCGACTTCCGAGCTCGTGGTGATCGACGGGATGCCCGAGGGCGTACCGCCCGCCGCACTGCGGCCCGAGCCGCGGCTTCCGGTACCCGCCGCCTGGCCGTTCGGCGAGGAGTTCCCGCGCACCTGCGGCACCAGCCGCTTCGCCGGCGGCGCGCTGTTCTGGACCGACTTCCTCTACGACGACCACGGTGCGACCGGTGTGCTCGTCGACATCCCGACCGGCGGGCTGGTGCCGCCGCGCGGCACGTACGTCTACCCCGACGGACCCGCAGCGCGCAACGGCGCCGACATCTTCCGCGTCGCCATCGGGCTCAGCGACACGCACACGTGGTGGCGGGTCGACTGGAACACGCTGCTCGACCCGTCGGTCCCCATCGCGCTGTTCACGTTCGACACCGACCGCGGGGAAGCACCCACCGACGACTGGCCTGCCGGGGCGGGTATCACCTCGGCCGGCATCGACCTGGCGCTGCTGATCTCGGCCGCGGGCGGCGCGCGCCTGATCGACCTCACGACGCGGGCGTCGACGCCGGTCGAGTACGCCGTCGACATGCCGTCCCGGTCCTTCCTCGCCCGGGTTCCACGCTCCCTGGTCGAGCCCTCCGGCACCTGGACGGTCCGGCTGGCCGCGGGGTTGGCGAACGACGCGGGCGACGGCTTCGAGAACGTCCCCGCCGTCGGCGGCGCGCTGCCCGGACAGCCGAACGTGTACAACGTCGCCTTCCGCACCCACGAGCAGGAGAAGGCGCACCTGAACTTCTGGTCCGATGCGGCGCAGGCCGCCGCGCTCTCCGACGGCGACGTATCCGAGTTCTCGCTGCCCGTCCCGTGGGACCAGCTTGCCGAGGCCATCACCACCGATGAGCCGGTCGTGCGGGGCACCTCGACCCGTTGGTACGTCTCGTCGATCGAGCTGGGCCAGGGCGTCGCCGAGACGAACATCCTGAGCACCGAGCCGCAGTTCCTCGGCCGCGTACAGCCCTACTCGGTCTGCCTGCCCGCGACCTACGCACCCGGCCGCAAGCTGCCGCTGACGCTGCTGCTGCACTCACTTGCGTTGGGCCAGAACCAGTTCGCCGCCATCGACCCCCGCCTGCTGCATCAAGTCTGCGAGGACCGGGACTCGGTGGTGGTGACACCGCTGGCCCGCGGACCGTCATGCTGGTATTTCGACGAGGGCGAGCTCGACGTGTGGGAGGTGTGGGCGCGGGTGGCCGAACAGCTCGGCACCGATCCCGACCGCACGGTGATCTCGGGCTACTCGATGGGCGGCTACGCGGCCTACAAGCTGGGGCTGACCTATCCGGAGGTGTTCGCCCAGGCGGTCGTGCTGGCCGGCCCGCCCACTTGCGGTGTGCGGCTGCTACCCGACGTCGACCTGCCGGGCGACCTCGACCCGCAGTCGCATTGCGCCCGCGAGGGCGACACCTGGGAGCTGCTCGTCAACGGGCGGTGGCTACCGTTCGTCATCGCCCACGGTGTGCTCGACGAGTTGGTGCCGATCTCGTCTGTCCTGCAACAGGTTTTGGAACTGGACCGGCTGGGCTATCGCTATCGGTTCACCGCCTATCCATCCGAGGACCACATCGCGTGGGCACTCGAGGACGAGTTCGACGATCCGATCTCGCACATGGGCACCGGTCTTCGTCAGGGCGACCCCGGGCACATCACCTTCGCGTGGTATCCGGAGCTGGTGCGGCACGATCTGGGCATTGGGCCGCACCAGGTCTGGTGGTTGTCGGACCTGACCGCCGACCCGGTCACAGCGGCTACGCGTGGGGCGACCGCCTCCGTCGACGCGCGGTCGTATGCGCGGCCGGACCCCACGCGCACCATCCGGCACCGTCGCGGCTTCGAACCGGACCTCGACCTGTCGCCCGGCGTGTACACCGAACTTCTCTGGCGCACGGGGCCGACTGTCGACCCGCTGCCGTTCTTGACGCTGCAACTCACCCGCGTCGCGGGCCTCACCGTCGATGTCGCCAGAGCAGGGCTTGCGTCGTTGTCGGCGTCGACAATCAACGTTGCGACCGACACCGTCGCGCAGATCAGGCTTGCGGCGCTGCCGCCCGATGTGACGGTGCTGCTCGACGGTCAACCGGCCGGTCCTCTGGTACAGGTGCCCGTGGGGCGGCACACCATCACGCTGACCACGACGTCGGTGCGCTCGGCTTTGCTTGTCCTGTCCCGATAAGGCCCACATGCGGTATCGCTCTGCGAACGCGGCGAATGGTCCCCGCCGCCGGGGCGGCTCGCCGTTGGACCCTCGAATTCAGGCCGTTGGGCCCTAACCGAACAGCCTTCCCCGAAGCAGGGTGGCTACGACAGCAGGCAACCTCGAAGGTGAACGATGAGAAGCGCGGGACGCACACCACCATTTCGCACGGCCGCGGGCGGGATCGTGCCGGAAAGTGTGGCCGAGGCCGGCTACTGCCGCCTCGGCGGCGTCGACCAATGGGTGATGATCCGCGGCCAGAACCTGGCCAACCCGCCGCTGATCCATCTGCACGGCGGGCCCGGGTTCAGCGAGACACGGCTTTACCGTCACTTCAACGCGGATCTGGAGAAACGATTCACCGTCGTCTATTGGGACCAGCGCGGCGCGGGCAAGTCCTTCGACCGGAGCATTCCGAGATCGTCGATGACGGTCGAGCAGTTCATCGCCGACCTCGATGAACTGGTCGACACGGTCTGCGCGCGCGTCGGCCAAGAGCAGGTTGTGCTGCACGGGCATTCGTGGGGCTCGGCGCTCGGCGTGCTGTATGCCAGCCGACACCCACAAAGGGTCGCGGCGTACGTCGGTAGCGGCCAGATCGGCGATTGGCCGGCCGCCGAATCGGCGTCCTACGCCTACGCGGTCGCCGAGGCGGAGCGTCGCAACAACCGCAGGGCCCTCGACGGCCTGCGCGCGATCGGTCCGCCGCCCTATCCCGTCTCCAGTGTGTTCAAGGAACGGATCTGGCTGCAGCGCCTCGACGGTCAACTGAGCCCGAAAGCCCTGTGGAACCTCGCGCGGATCGTGCTTCGGCGGCACCGAGTCGTCGGTGCTCGACCTGCCGAACCAGGTCCGCGGTTTCCGATCCACCATGAACGCGATGTGGGACGAGGTTTCTGCGCTCAATCTCTTGGTTGCCGCGCCCGCGTTGCAGATGCCCGTCTTCTTCCTCCTCGGCCGTCACGATCACTGGGTGCCACCCGAAACGAGCGTGGCCTATTTCGACGTGCTCAGCGCACCGTCGAAGGAGCTGCTCTGGTTCGACCAGTCCGGGCATGAACCCTTCATGGACGAACCGGCCAAGTTCAACGATGCCGTGATTGACATGGTGCGACCGCTCGTCACGCAATGACCCGCCCGGAACGACTCAATCGTCTTTGGCCCGCTGCGCGGTGAACGACACGGTCACGGTGTCCACGACTTTCATCGAGCCCATCAGCATCGAGTACGGCTTGATGCCGAACTCCGATTGGCGGACGTCGGCCTCACACGACAATCGCCATGCGTCGCCGAGATCGTCTACGCGCAGGTCGATCCCGCGCTCGACGGCCACGCCGTGGATCTCCAGCGTGCCGGTCAGGCGATAGCCGTCGCCCGTCTTGTCGATGTCGCTGGCCTGGAAGCGGATCTGCGGGAACCGGTCAGCGTCAAGGGTTTTCAACGCGTTCGACCGGGCCAATGTCTTCTCCGGCCCCGACAGTGCCTTCACACCGCCCTCGCCGCGCAGCACCTGTAACGAATCCACCTCGACCGTCAGTTCGGCCCCGGCGGGCTCGCCCGCGCTCCACCGGACAGTGGCCAGCCAGCTGTCCATGGCGATGGTCAGCCGGTGACCCATCTTCGCCGCCCTACCCGTGACACCGGTGTGGACGAGCAGCTCGCCGTCCGAGGCGTCCAAATTCCAGGCTGTGGCAGTCATGGGCCGAAAGTACCCGATCTCCTCGATGTGGTGGCGAATCCGACTACGAGTTGAAGCTACGGAACCGGAATCGGGTCGAGCGGGTTGCCGGGCGGTATCGACGAGCAGTTGTTCGGCGCGGGCTGTCCTGCGAAGCGATCTTTGATCCAATCGATCGCCTGCGCCAACCAGATCCCGACGGTCGTGATGTGACTGAGCAGATCGTATTGCTCGTACTGGATAACGGTCCCCTTCGCACAGTAGGCGCGCGCCAGCGTGCGCACGTCGCCGGCGATCATCACCCCGTCGCCGGCGCCGATGCCCGGCTTGTTCCCGGGCGTCCATTCCAGATCGCCGTTGGCGCCCTGGCCGATGAACAGGGGAATCGTCGGCGCACCGCCAGCGCCCAGGATCAGCTTGTTGGCCACCGTCACGAACAGCGGCAGGCTCTCCGGGGTCGGGTAATCAGGGCTGACGACGTCGGACCACTTCAACCGCCAAAACGGGGACTGGCCAAGCACGTTGACGATCGAAACGGACTGCATGCCCCGGAACATATTCACACCGCGAGCGGTGAGATACGGCGTGAGATCGACCTCGAACGCCCGCGCGATGCCGATGAGCGCCATCGGCATCACCCCCGCCCAGAAGTAGGTGCCCTCGACGTAGTGCAGGTTGTGCGCCGGGTGGACGAGCACGCCGCCGATGGCCGCGCCGATCATCCGCTCGTTGACGTCGGGCGCGTACGTCGGGGCCAGCTCGGCGGCCCATCCGCTCGCGATCGCGCCGCCGGAGTATCCGAGCAGAGCGATCCTTGCGTCGCGCGGGAGCCCAACCGTCGACGAGTGGAACGCCGCGCGCATCGAGTCCAGGGTGTTCATTCCGTACTCAGGGCCTGCGGCGAAGTCGGCCCGCTGGCCCTCAGTGTCGGGCACGATCACCGTGTATCCCTGGGCGAGAAACTGGCCGAAGACGGCCAGCTCGACATTCGGAACCACTCCGCCGAACGTCAATCCGCCCGAGATCGCGTATGACGGCTGGTCGTTGCGATTGAGCGAGTCGTAGGCCGACTGGTAGGAGATCACTTTCGTCTTGTCGCGCTGGCCCAACGGCTGGATGACGGAGGTGACGTTGACGGTCGGTTTGCCGGTCTGGCTGGTCGACCGGTAGAGCAGCTGCGTGGTCTTCAGCGACGTCGGCACGCCCAATACGTGGTAGGGGATGCTGCGCGTCGCCAAAACCGTTCCCGGCGCGAGGTTCGCCAGCGGCGTGCTGCCGCTGTAGGTGTAGAACGGATCGTCCTTCGGCTGCGGCGGCCTTGCCCGTGTGGGCGCCAGCGCCTGAGTGGGCGCGCCGCTCAGCTCCGGATACCAGCCTTGCGGCAGTGGTGCACTCATCGCGTCAACCCCAATCGTGAATAGTTTTGTTGCGCCATGCCGAATTTGTCGCTTCTGGTTCTGCGACATTCCCCCGGCGCCACGCGGTGCGGATCTGGATATGGCATGCGGTCGCGATCGGGCGTCAGCGGGACGGCTGCCAACCCAACCACGAACGCCGTCAAGTGCCCCACCTCTGTGAACGTCGGCCTGAGTGCCGCATTGCCGGTCAACGCGACCAAGGCCACCACCTGGCACCGAGATCGCCAAGGCCGCTGGACGTAGCCCGACAAAGTACCCGCCACCCCGAGGACGAAGTAACTCACCCCGACATCGCGGGCATTCACTAATCGCCTGGGCGCTCGAGCCCTGCTGATCGAATGCCTCAGATAACCCTGGCCGACATAGGTGCCAATGACATGCGCCGCGATACCCACGAGAAGCCAACGCCACGAACGCAACCGCCGTTCGGCCGGGGCAACAATCCCGACGAACATCGGCACGTACGGCCACCACCTGCGGTCGTCGGTCCAGAACAGGCTCGTCGCCAAAACCCGCGATGGTTCACTGCGCAGACGGCGCAGGTTGGTCGAATGGCTGCGCTGGATGCGCCGCGACCCCCGACGCCCAGCCGACCGCTGAATCCGGGTAGTGACGAGCAGAACGAGCAGCCACGCGAAGGTGAGCGGAGCGCTAACGACGCCGCGAATGAGCACGTCCGGTCTGGCATCGCGCTGCTCGCCGTCGGGCTCGAACTCCACACTGGCGACAGTATCGTCACCGCACGGGTGTAAGGAGGATGGGAGAAGCGACAATCAGCATCCTGACTGCCGTCGACGAGGAGGAGACACTACTGCCGGCCGACGCTCAGACCATGCGGCGCCACCTCGACCAGTGGCAACTGCGCCCCGACGGGCAGCCGACCCCCGGAGTGCGCTCGATCGTTCACGCACACGAACCGGAAGCCGCGCGGTCACGAATGCGGGGAACGCCGACGGCCGCGATTCAGCGGATCTTCTCGGGGATTGAACTCAGCGCGTACAGGACCTGCACGGCTAGTTCGCCCGCTGCCTTGTCGCTAATCTTGGAGTGAGACGTGATGGTGTCCTTGACGAGCTCGACGCGTAGGTCGTAGGGGCTGCGGAGGGTTGTTGGCGAAGCCATGACATTTCCTTCTTAGTCGAGCATGTTCGCTCGCAACCGAGCTGCCCGATACTGACGACGGTACGCCGTTTCCCGCCACTGGGGTTGAGTACGGACAGGTGGTTGTCCGCCAGCCTGCCTGAAACGCCGAGTTGTGGGGGACACCCGTCTGCCTACTCCGACAACGTGAGGAATATCCCTCGGCCCCAATCGCTCTCAGCCGATCGACACAGACGTTGCCGCGATCAGGATCGAGACGACCCGTCCGGCGGCGTCAGTGTGGCCGTGAGACCGAAGAGCAGTAGATCGAGGCCGCGGTCGAGCTCAGCGGCGCCGTCGTAGGACGCTAGGACCGATGCCAGCGCGCGTACCTGTGGGAAGTCGGTGACCGCCAGCCGGTGCAGGCCCAGGCGCAGCACATCGTCGGTCTCCTCGGGTCGCTCGATCACCTCCTGCAACTCGGTGAGGATGTGGCCGTGCAGATAACCGAACAGCACCCGGTAGATGTGCAGGGCATCTGCCCCGCTGAAGCCGGAGGACGTGAGCAGGGCGAGGACATCCTCCAGTGGCCGCAGCATCCCCGGCGGCCGCTGGCCCAATGGAGTCGCCAGCGGCCGAGTCACCAGCAACGGCACCACGTTTGGGTGTGTGAGAGCCAACCGCCGGAACTCATGAGCGACGGTGCGCAACTGGTCCGCCCAGTCTGGATCAGCCGTATCTACCCGTAGTTGGTCGAGCACGGTCTCGGCGACTCCGTCGAGCAGTGCCGCCTTGCTCGGTACGTGCCGATAGATCACTGTGGGATCCCGGCCCACCTCTTCACTGAGGCGGCGCATGGACAAGCCGTCAATACCGTCGCGGTCGATTATCCCCAGCGCCGCCTGCAGGATCATCGACCGGCTGACCGGACCGCCGGTTTGGCCGGCGGACGCCACGGACAGGTCAATTCCGTCGGCGCTTGTGTCGGGCGCGGTCCGCTGTTTCGTCATGGCGGGCAGCACTTCCCTTCGGCTCGTCCCCGGTTGAACACATCGTATGTTAACGCAATACGTCAACAATGTTGACACAGGTGCGAAAAGGGCGTGTACTGGAGGTCTGCCGTAGATGAGAGGGCTTTGAATGCATGTCATCGTTGGTTCCTCGTCTTGCTCGTCGCCGCGATCGTGGGCGTGCTGAGCAACGCATGGGCGCCCCACCCGCTGACCGACATATCCGTGTTCGGCTAACACCCCACGGGGTCGACCGGCACGTTGTTCCTCTTTGGGATCACGGTCGGCGCGGTGGCGTCGCTCGGCCGCTGCCTCCTGCTGGCGTGCCACCGGCACCGACAGATCCTTCAACCGCTCTTCAAATCTAAGGGGCCGACATGGCGATCACCACATTGGTTTTGATCGTCGTCGCCGCATTGGCGGGGCTTGTCCTCGCCGGGGTGCTCGCCCTCGTGGTGTACAAGACACGCACCCAACAGCGCCACGGCAAGGGCGAGACGCTCCGCGATCAGGCGGGAGAGGATGAGCTTCGACTTCGGCATCAAGAGGCGCGCTCGCATGCGGCCCTGGTCGAGGTCGACATCAAAACGGCCCGGGGGCCGAGCCCCCACACGCCGGTGATCGTCTGCCCGCCGAGGTCGCCATGACTGAAACGCTTGTTCTTCGCACCAAACCTAAATCAATCACCAAGCGTCATGCGGCGCGATTCGACACTCGATGGACGATCTCGTCGGTGGCCATTGTCAGGGCATACGGCGACATCGACGAGACGAACGCGAGCACCCTCACCGATTACGCACTCGTGACGGCGGTGCGTTGCCGCGGACTGATCCTGGACCTCAGCGGTCTGGAATTCTTTGGCACCGAGGGTTTCTCGGCGCTGCACAGAGTCTCGGTTCGCTGCGCGCGCGCCGGAATGGGGTGGGTGGTGGTACCTGGTGCCGCTGTCTCCCGACTCCTACGAATCTGCGACCCCCACGGATCGCTTCCGGCCGTCGGCACCGTCGGTGCGGCACTGGCTAACCTCCAGGAGCAGCACGGGGGTGTGTGACCGCTCTTCCCAGGTGAGTGCTGCGGGCGCGGGCCCGCAACGCCGTTCCCAGCCCCATTACCGGACCGCCCAATCGGGCAGCTGACCTCGTGCCGGTGGCGAACTTTCGTTCCGAAGCGGTTTCCGGCCTTTCGTTCCGAAGCGGTTTCCGGCGCGTCGTCGGACGTGGCCACCAGGAAATTCGTCGGGAAGCGCCAGTTTGTGGATGGTTGGCAGCGTCAAAAAATACTGGTACACAAGTGAACCGCTGGTGTAGGGCAGGTCGTACTTGTCGCATCACGCCCGGACCCGCACCGCGATCTGCGCGTAGCGGGTTCCTCGGCAGGTCGGGGAACAGGTGGTGCTCGATCTGGTAGCACAAGTTGCCGCTCGAGAACGCCAGCAGTGGGCCGGCCTTGAAGTTTCGCGGCACCCAGCATCTGTCGCAGGTACCACCCGGCGCGGGTTTCCTGCTCGAGCACGTCGGCGGTGGACACCATGAAGGGCAATCCCCCCACTCGAAAGATGCTCGCCAACAACAAGTTCCGAAACGGCTGCAGCAGATACTGCGGTCGCCACTGCTGGTCGCGGGTTTACCTGCATCATACCGAGGCCCAGATCGTCATCCACACCGACCACATCTCACTTGATAGCGCCGATGATATGGGGTTCAGTGGCCAATGCGAGTCGGCATCTGCGGTAAACCCTCGGCACCGCCGGGCGCCGCCCCACCTTCGGACTCCCAGGCGGATTGGGCCGAAGCCATTTCCCTACGTCTGGTCCTGCGGCTTACACCCGAACGGAGTATTTCCGTGATGGTCAAGAAGCTACGGACAACCGCAGGCGGCGGCCCACCCATGTCGGCATGGTTGCCGACAACACGTCCATCGGTGATGTGCGTCATGACTGTCTCACCATCTGCCCGCAGTAGCGGGCTTGCGTTTGTCTAGGTTGCGGTTTCGACGCTCTGGGGCGGCACGGATGCGCCCGGGTGCCGGATCGTCGCGCGCCGGAGCCGACGGTTGTTCATGGGCTCATCCGTCGACTTCTGGTGTTCGAGCTGCCGGATAAGCTCACGCTTCGCTTCGGAGAGTGCGCGGTTGATGTCCGGGTTCTCAGCCACCGCTACCAGCGGCTGATGGCCGGGCAGGATGGTGCGCAATGTGACGCGCTGCTCCTTGCCGCCGCGGTCCTGCAGGGAGACTTCCAGGTCCACATCACTTGGGTCCCATTTTCCCAGGTGCGGACCGAGCGTTGACAACATGTCCACCACGTGCGGACGCTCCTTCGCCACGAAGCCGGCGCCTACATGGATCGTGTTCTCGCGAAAAGCATTTCGCTGTTGACTTTCATACTTCCTCATCGTGGTCTCCTACTACTCAGAACGTCATGTCGCCGGTGACCGGAACCGCCGTCATCGGCGTTCCGTTCATGTCGACGGACCAGGTCCCATACATCATCGAAGGCGCGGGTTGCAGTTGCCGATCCACGCGCATCTGTCTTACCTCGTCCTGGAAGTTCTGCTGGTCCTGCAGAAGCTGGCCGATGAGTTCGCCGTCGTGCCTGGACATCCTGGCCTCCATACCCACCATCGAACGGTCGGGCCGCACCACCCACGCTGCGCGAGAGTCACCCAGCTCGATTGTGTAAATGCCGGCAGGCGCCGCCACCGCCGGCGCGGTGAACGGCTGAGCGACATCGTTCATGGTCACGGTGCCGTTGACCGCGGTGCCGTCGAAGGCCGCCACGAGATGGTCCTGGTACGTCGACGTCAGATCGATCGAACCGTTGTGCTCCGCACCCGAGAAGTATGCCTCGTCGTTGACGCCGTTGGTCGCGTAGGCGGCGACGTCGTCGCCGTCGACGGTGATCGCCATCGACGTCGTCATGCCGTCTTGTCCCGGCAAGTCGGCCAGGTAACTCCCTGATGCGGGGAATGCGACCGCCTCGACAGCGGGCGGAGCCGCATTGGCGAGCGAGGCCATGGGCAGCGTGCCCAAGGCGGTGATCGTGCTCGCCGCGAGCACCATGGTGCGGTTGTACTTGTTCATCGTGGTCGTTCTCCTTCAGATAGGGGGTGGCCACGCAAGCGTTCGGGTTGTCCCGACGCGTGTCACCGCCGTGCAATGGTCTGAACCCGATTCCGGGGCATTGATCGGGAAGCGCGTTCATCCAGACGGCGAATGCGTATGAACGGTGCCGCCGGCGGTTCCCTGGCTAGGTCAAGTAAACGCCCTGCTAGGCCGCTTGTCAACATTGTTGGCCAACAGCGTGGTCAATCCCAGACTGTCGGGTCGGCTGTCCGAATACTCAGCCGCCGAGCGCAGCAAGTAGTTCACGCAGCGGCACGGTCGCAATACCGATGGCCGCGTCGCCGATCCCGTACGGAATCACCAAGGTATCGGCGTGCACGAGTGCACCGCAGGAGTAGACGACGTTGGGCACGTAGCCGTCCTGTTCGTCGGCGGCCGGGCTCAGCAGCGGCTGCCGCAGTTGACCGAGGATCCGGGTCGGCTCCTCGAGGTCAAGGAGGATCGCCCCGATGCTGTACGTGCGCATCGGGCCGACACCGTGGGTGAGCACCAGCCACCCGGCCTCGGTTTCGATGGGCGGCCCGCAGTTGCCGAGTTGCACCGCTTCCCAGGCTTGAGTGGGCCGCTGACAGGGGACCGAGTCCGTCCAAATGAACGGACGATCCGCATAGGCAACCGAATTCGATTCGCGGTCCGACCTCGACATGGCGGCGAAGCGTCCGCGGATGCGACGGGGAAACAGTGCCAGGCCCTTGTTGGCCGCGGCCCTCCCAACCATCGGCGTGGACGTGAATGTCCGGAAATCTACCGTCTCCAGAAGCTGCTGGCTGATGTGGGATCCGCTATAGGCCGTGTACGTCGCATAGAACCTAACCGACCCGTCGTCGTCGACGAAGCGGACGAAGCGCGCGTCCTCCATGCCGGCCTCCTCGGCGTCCATCGCCGGCCACAGCACCCGCTCGGAAAGCGGTATCTCATCCGCGAATTCGACGGCATACGTTCGATCTGCGATGGTCCGAATCAGCGAAATCGTCTGCTGCGCATGGCTACGGGTGCTCAGGTGGGTCTGAAGCTTGTCGAGTTGATCGTCGAGGTCGGCTCGGGTGAACCGGTCGCCCAGCGCGTCCAGAACGTAGTTGGCAGCCTCGCCTCCGTCGCGAAGCCGCGCGATCTCACTGCGGAACACGGCGGCGTCGAGCAGCGTCGACCCGACCGATCCGACGCTGGCGAAGGGGGCCGGAGCGTCGATCGTGACGCCGCCCGCAGCGTCGACCACGCCCGTCCGGAACCCGATGGATGACCGGTGCCCCTCCCCGATGCCCCGTACGCTCATCACGAATCGCAGGCTGCCCGCGGCCGTCCCTGCTTGATCCGGGTGGGCCACGATGCTGGGATTGCACAATGCCGCCGCCTCGATAGCGTACTCCTTGGTAAAGGTGGCTCCCAGCAACAATATTCGCGGCTGCGACAGGTTGATGTCGGTGTCCACGCGATCGGCGAGCTCACCGGCATGCCTGCGGAAAGTGCCCACCAGATCTCGGTGCCGCCCGTCGAAGCGCGTGATGACATCGTCCAACGACGAGCGCACCTCGTCCTCGTCGAGGGCAAGGATGCGGCTCAGCACAGCTCCTGCGCGGGAGTCCTGGTGCTCGAAACCTTCCTGTCCGGGTACGAAGAGCCGGGTGATGACCCTCGACGGGTCGGCGGCGAGCCGCTCCGGACTGCGTGTGACGAGCCCGGCCCGCACCGAAGTCATTGCGGCACAGTCGACAAGCACCGAGCATGCTGCAGAGTCGAGATCGCAGCCAGAGTCGACTCCGCGCCCTGGTTACGGTTCACCCCGTCGGCAAGAAGTCCGTCGAATCCGCCGCCCGTCTCCGGGTCCCACATGAGCTGTGCTGAGTCGTTGGCGCCCAGGAACCAGGCTGCGGCGGCATGGACGCCGTCTGGCCAGATCGCACCGGCGTCGACGGAAGCAGCACGCGCGCAGGCATCGGCCAGTGTGGCCACCTCGATCGGCTGCTGGTCGAAGGCCGGCCCGACGTCGTCTGCCCCTCTGCCGCCCACCGGAGTCGGCGACAAGTGGCCGTCGCCCGTTTCGTAGTCGATGAGCCAGGCCAACAGGTCCAGGCCGCGCTGCCCGAGCGTTGCGTCGTCGAGTGCGACGCCCGCGGCGATCATCGCCTCGGCTAGCACCCCGTTCGCGTAGGTCAGTCGCGGCTCGGGCCACGGCCAAGAGCGATCGCCATTGGGTGCGGGGATCGAAGCCGCATAGTCGGTGATGAGCTTGCGCGCCGCGGGGTGCTCGGGGTCGACGGCGAGAACCTCGGCGGCTCCCAGTGCTGCGAAGGCCATCGCCCGCGGCGATGTCGACCGTCCCTGCGCAGCGCGCTCGAACTGGATGACCGCCAACCGGCGGACCGATGCTCACATCACTGTGGGCAGCGGCCGTACCGAGCCCCCAGATGCACCTGCCCCAATGGTCCTCCGTGGTCGGCTCGTCGGTCCAATGGCCGTTGCGGTCCATTCGGTTGCGGCAGGCACCGCTGTACGCCTGCGCCTCGTTCAAGAACCGCACGGCAAGCCCGGCGAGACCGTTGACCTGGCCTTCGGCGTCGGGTTCTCTGGTGGCGACGACAAGGACGCGGGCCATGTCGTCGGTGCAGTAGCCGTGCTCGGGCCGGGGTTCGGCGAAGCAGGCGTGCTCGAACGTGCCGCGACGGTCTGTCAGTCGCAGCAGATGGTCGAACTTGGGAGGTCGTGTTGTCGCGGTCATACCAGTGCCCGCCGCTGGGTGAGGAGCCGGTCCGCCAGCCGCAGATACGCGCTCGCCACGACCGGCCACGCCATCTCCGGCGCCAATCGGCGAGCCTCGGCCGCCATGTTGCCGGCCAGACGCGGCTGCGTCAGCACCCGGCGCAGGGCGGACGCCAGGGCGCCCGGGTCGTCGTGGCCGACGACGATGCCCGCTCCGCTACCGAGCAGCTCGACGGCGTGCGGAAATGCGGTGGCCACGACTGGCCGGCCGCATGCGATGGCGTCGACCAGAACACCGGAGGTGACCTGGTCGGTGGAGTCATAGGGCAGTACGACGACCGACGCGGACTGGACGAGGGCAGTCAGCGACGACACGTTGCGGTAGCCGTCGTCGAAGGACACCGAATCCGCTACGCCGTTGCGCCGCGCTTGTTCGGTTCGGGCATCTCGGTATGCCTCGCCATCGGCGGCCAGGACCTTCGGGTGCGTCTGCCCTGCGACCAGGTACTTTGGTCGGCCGGGCAGATCATTCAGCGCACCCATCGCCTCGATCACCCGCTCGATACCCTTCCCCGGCCCCAGCAGTCCCCACGTCAAGAGGGTGGGTCTACTCGGACGCTTCAAAGCAGGGCCGCCCGGGACGGTCGCGCCGTGCGGGATCGTGGTGACCTTGCGGCGGTCGACATCGAAACCGGAACATAACCGTTGCTTCGCGGCCTCGGTCATGACGACCACTTGATCCGCCATCGCCGCGATCGCCTCGAGAACCGAACGCTGATGGGGCGTAGGCTCTTTGAGGATCGTATGGGCGACCACGATCGACGGCACGCACAGCCCGTGGACGATGTCCACCACGTCATCTCCGTCGACACCGCCGTAGATGCCGTACTCATGCTGAATGACGGCGACGTCGCTCTGGTTCAGTAGCTCGGAGCATGCTGCTACGGATGCCGCGGAGCCGTTGACCAGCTCTCCGATCACCCGGCCACTCGAGGAAGGCGATCCGTCGGCGACGCGTACGACGCTGACATCGGCGCCATTCGCACAGAGCGCATCAGACAGGGCAGCGGTGAACGTCGCCAGTCCGCACGGTGTCGGCGGATAGGTACTGAGGACGCCGACACGGGCAGGGCGGGAAAGGTGTTGCGCCCGAACAGGGTGCAGCATCGATGACAAGGAGGGTGGAGCGGATGGAAAGAAGGGTGGAGCGCTCAAGGTAGTCCCGATTTGACGGTTGGTACCTGCGTGTCCGGCGTGAGCGGTTGCTCGGCGAGATCAGCGGAAGACGGCTGACGCATCCCGGACTGGCTGGGTTCCCAACGCCGTTAACGCTACACCCAGGGGGTGTCGCGACGTCGGCGGGCTGACCGCGCCGTCAGTCGACGCGCGAATGCTTGCTGCTATGTGACGTCATTTCTGTGACGACTGAACGGCCCTCGCCCCTGGGCGATTTCTCGGCCGCCGCCAGAAGGACATCGACCGATTCGGCGATGCCGGTCGCGATGTCGTCGACTCCTGGCACGTTGTCTGGGCAAACGCTCACGCACAGATCCATCACGTCGGCGTGGGAGGTCACGGTGATCGTCAACCCGCAGCCCTCCACGAGCGGCTCAGCGGTGTGCATGCCGATGACTCTGGCACCGGCACAGTACGCCTGCGCCGGCTTCCCAGATAGAAAAGAGACTGTGCCGTGGCAGCTCGGTGACCGCCATCGAGTCAGACCCAGACCGCTGTAGACCTGCATCCCTGCGTGGGCCACCGACGGCGGCAGCAGCGACACAATCTTCGCGAGATCAACTGTCGGATCGGTCTTTTCGATGCTCTGGTCGTAGGCGATGTTCAGTCGTTCGGTGGCGGTGTGGAGGTTGGTGAGAACCTGAATCGGATCGGTGAGCTGAACCGGGAGGCGAACCTGCCCGATCGTCAATGATTTTCCAGCCTCTGCAGGATCGCCGGCCGGCAACGAGAGCGGGACCTGCATCAGCAGGGGATCGTCGGGGACGACGTCGTACCGCTGCAGCCACGAGCGTAGGGAAAGTGTGCAGCTGGCGAAGAGGACGTTGGCGGTGTTGCCCCCGAACGCGTCGCTGACGGTCTTCACGTCGGCCAGCGGGATCGAGGCGATGGCGATCGCCCGCCGCTTGGTCAGCGGGGCGTTGAACACGGTGTGCGGCACGGGTCCGCTCATCGACGACGCCGCCGGGGATTCAGCGAGGGGTACCTCGTCCGTGTCGCGCAGCCGCCGACGCGCGGCCTGCATCACACCGGTCACGGCGTCGGCGATCAGCCAACCGCCCGTGAGGTAGTTACCGACAATCTCGGCCAGCGTGTCGGTGACGAGCTCTCCCACCGACGGCGCCGGGCCCAGGCTGGGCTCGGTCGGCCGATTGCCTGCCCACTCGTGGTGTGGACCACTCGTCAGCAGGCGCTCCCACATAGCTTTCCTGCCGCTCCCGGCGCTCAGTACCGGCGACATCTTCACCGCCAACGCCCAGCGGCCTCCCGCCAGACCGTCGATGCTCCACGCTTCCCACAGCGATCGGCGCCAATCGTGTGGTTCGGCGCCCAGCTGCGTGACTACATCGGCGAGCTCGCGCCTGCCCCCGGGCGCGGGCACCGTCGCACTGTGAATCTGGCGGCTGGAGTCATAGCCGTCGATCTCGGCCCAGACGGGAAGGCCCACTCCAAAAGGCTTGTCCACCAGTCGACTGCGGAAACGCGCCAGCTGCGGCAGCGACGAGGCCACCAGCTGTTGTAGCCGGTCGTGGCTGAGGTGATCGGACGCCTCGAGGATGACGAACGCGACCGTGTGCGCCGGCGTCGTCGAGGTTTGGGTGTGCAGCACCATCGCATCGGCGACGGACAACCGGGTGACCATATCAGCTTCTCGGACAATCTCTTTCGGTGGGATGACACCGTGCGCCAGAGCACGGCATCGTTCCTATTGTTTTGGTGCCGTGGCGGCCTGCATGTCGACGTCGAGCAGGTCGAGCAGGGGCATGCCGGCCAGCTCGGCGGCATCGAAGGCACCGGAGAATTCCTCTCCGACCAGCGAGCCCGGTTGGTTTCGGAACAGGTCGAGCGCACCGATGTCGAAGAGCATCACGCACGCCTCACATAGCCGGTCGGCCGCGTCTACCCCACGCCTGCCGTCGACGGCGTCGAGGAGCTGCTCGTGGATTGCCACATCTAACCGAACAGGTGCCGGGCAGCTGGGGAGGTGCCGGCGGGTGTAGGTGGCGAGGTCATTCCTCCATCATTCACTGGTTGCTGGATGTGAACGCTCAGTCGTGTGTGGTCCAGCCTCGTTCGGTGGCAGCCGCCCGGACGCGGGCTTTTCGCTCCTGGCGGCTGACCACCAGTAGGTCGTCGACCGTCGATGCGTTGTTCGGTGCCGCGGCGGCCATCATCGCCTGGTGTGCGATGTCGGGGTCGAACTGATGGGGAACAACCACCAGCTGGATCTCCTTGCCGTCGGTTCCGAGTACTTTGAGCGTGCTCGTCGGCTGCAGGTCAGACCCCTCGAGTTGTACCTCGTGCCCGCCCGTTTGCAGGCTTGCCGGTGCCTTCGCCCACTCGGTGGAGTTGTACATCACGCGAGTGATGGCACCCAGGCGCACCGACAGCACCGCCAGCAGGTCCGGAAGCTCGTTCGGAAGGTCATCACTGCGCGGCCACCAGGCCCCATCCACATTCCCGGTGGGGGGCGCCTTGGGCTTCAACCGCAGCCGCGGTGTGTGCTCAGGTCCTTGTTCACGCCGGCCGGCATCGGCTCGGCCTCCTTGTAACGTCATTGGCGACGTCCCGTCTCGGCCTCATCGAAAAGGCCCCTCATTCGAATCGGCGACGACACAATCTCAGATGGTCGCATGCGACAGACCGCCGATGTCACTGACAGTACTCGCACGGTAACCCCCGATGCCAGGGAGTCGCATAGAACAATTGAATTCACGTGCGAGCCATCGTCGCTCCGCTGAGACCTGTTGTGTCTCAGCGTCTTACGCCATGGCAGGTGCGAGGCTTACGCCGCTGCGTCGTGGGCGGGTCAAGAACTCAATCATCGACGAAAATGACCGCTGGGAACGGGGCCTCCATACGTCACGTTGATCGGCCGGCCAGGCGTAGGCGGGCGCCCCGTCGATGATCAAGTCGAGCAGGCGCGGCTCATCCAGAGCAAGCGCGGAGGCAGCGTACAGCGCGTCGACACGCGTACTGATTAGCCCGTAGTCCATAATCCGGCCCAGCCTGTTTTCCCGGTCGATGATCTCCTCGACCCTGGCGCCATCGATCGGATACTGACCGGGCAGAACGTCTTTCATTGACAGTAAGGCCTGTGGGCCCCGCGCCCTTGGGTGACCGACCAGCCGCGCGAGGAAGGACAGCCGGCCGAGCGCGAGGTCCCCGTCGAGCACCAGCGCCTGCGCGTACAACACCCGCACCAGCACGACGTTCATGAAGAACCGCTCCGCAGGCACCTCGCGTGCGGCCAGTCCCAAGTGCGCGAGGTACCCGGCGACGACGCTCGCATTGTGCGCGCCGTACCACGACTGCGCTGACGGAGCGTTGAAGAAGCTGAGCCAGCGCTCGACGCTCGGCCGTGACGGCTGCCCGCCCCCGCGCTGGATCAGCAGCTTCGCCTCGAGCGTGTCGCGCAGAAGGTCCTCGTTGACCGCCCGCCACCACGGACTGCCGGGACGCCCGTCGTCCAGCGAGTTGAGCACACCCCGTGCGAGCTGCCACCGCATGAACGCGACGACCGCCCGCCGGTAGGGCCGATACCGCCGATCCCGTCGACCCACTGCGTAGGTGTCCGCTGCAAGACGGATCCGACCGGCGGGATCATCGCGCACTTCGGCGACCATCCGCGCCGCCTCATCGGCCGCGGCCAAGGCGCTGCCGGCGGTCATCGCGCCGCGGTGTGCGCTCGCGAGCTGTCGGCGGGACGCAGCATCCGGCCGCTGATCAGCGCGCCGACCCAGCCGGGGCTCAGCCGTGAAGCGGTGGTCATCACCCGATTCTTCAGGCCCGTCACCACCACTGGTCGTCCGCGATCGAGGGCTCGAAGTCCCGCCGCCACAACCGGTTCCGGTGAAGCGAGCTTCTTATAGATCGCCGTGCCCGACACGTCCGCATCGAGCGCGTCGACAAAGCCGGTCCTCGTCGGCCCCGGGCACAGCGCGGTCACTGAGACGCCCGTGCCCCTCGTCTCGGCCCACAACGCCTGGCTGAACGACAGCACGAACGCCTTCGAGGCTCCGTAGGTTGCCTGATACGGCCCCGGCTGAAACGCGATCGTCGACGCCACGTTGAGAATCCGGCCGCGCCCGCGTTCCAGCATTCCGGGCAGCACCGCGTGGGTGAGGCGCACCAACGCGTCGACGTTGACGGCGATCAGATCGTGGTCGCGGTCAGGATCGATCTCCTGAAACCGGCCGTAGGTGCCGAAGCCCGCATTGTTGACCAAGACGTCGATGACCCGTCCGTCCAGTACCGAAACCAACGCCTCCACACCCGCTTGACTGCCCAGATCACCCACGACGAGTTCGACCTCGACGCCCGGCGCCAGTCGCTGAACTCGCTGCCGCACTTCCGACAGCCGCGCCTCGTCTCGGCCGGCGAGCACCACAGGCATGCCCCGCTCGGCGAGCTTGTCGGCGAACAATGCGCCCAGACCTGAGCTCGCTCCGGTGACTACGGCCCAACCCTCTCCTACCTGGTGTTTCTTCGACATTTCAAATCCTTTCGTAGATGTTGACGTCGTTAACATACTCTCATGTTAACATCGTAAACATGCCGCGCCGAGAAAAGATTCCCGAGACGTCAGCCGAGCAGCGCGACACCTATCACCACGGCGATCTGAAGCGGGCGCTGACCGAGGCGGCGCTGGGGCTGGTCACGGAGAAGGGGCCGAAGGGCTTCACCCTCCGGGAGGTCGCCCGGCGCGCAGGTGTGAGCCCCGCCGCGCCCTACCGCCACTTCCCCGACAAGGCACAGCTGTTGGGCGCCGTCGCCACCCAGGGCTTCATCCAGCTGCACCAGGCGCTGACCGCCGCGGCCGACGGAAAGGAGGATCTGACAAGGCAAGTGCTCGACATGGGACGGGCATACGTCGGCTGGGCCGTCACGCACCCCGACTACTACCAGGTGATGTTCGGCTCCGAGCTGGACAAGAGCGACAAACCCGAGCTTCTCACCGCCGGGTTGCGAACCTTCGACGACCTGCTCGACGCCATCGTGCGGTGCCAACAGGCGAACCTCCTGCCGGCCGGCGACCCCCGCGAGATCGCCGGACCGACCTGGTCGCTGCTGCACGGAATCTCGATGTTGACCATCGGCAGCGACTTCTCCCATGTCGGCATCGGCGAGGATCCGCAGGCGCTGGCCGAGCGGTCGCTGAGATCGCTGCTGTTCAGCTGACAACTGTCGAAACGTCTGAGTTCATCTGGTCGGGCGAGGACAATTTCGAAGATGGATAGCCGGCAATTGATGGCCGCCGTCGTCGGCGGCGCGGCGCTGACCGCCGTCGGACTGGGCCCGATGATCGTGACCGCCGACGCGTCCCCGCCCATCGCGTCGAACGAACCGGACCCTTCCGGGCCGACTTTCACGATCGAGCCGGCGCCCTCCGCGCCGTCGCTCGACATCTCTAGCGACACCGGGATTGCGTCGTCGACGGACATGGCTTCCGGCATACCCGCCGAATCTCTCCCCGATCTAGCTGTCGGTGCTCCTTTCGACCTGCCACCGACTCTCGACCTACCCGGCGGCGCTCCGCCGATCGAGGGCACCACCGGTCCCGCCGACATGCCAGCGCCCAACGTCGCTGGGGCTCCGCCAAATCCAACTTCCGGGGATCCAATTGGGGTACCGGAAGACCTGGGTCACGGGTGTCGCCCGTTGTGGTGTCCGCGCCCGCCCGACGGGCCCAGCGAGCCTCCTACTTGGCCGTGGAACGATCCGTTCTGGCCGGACACGTCCGACTCGTGGGAGTCCACGACGGTCGTCCTGCCGTCGCCGTGCGTGGTGCCGCCACAACCGGATGCTCCGGCTCCCCCGCCGTTGCAGTACGGCGGCCAGACGGTCTCCCCCGCGTTCGACGGCGGCATGCGGCAGTGGGGCTTCTGGCATTTCGGCAACTGGGTCCCGCTGTTCGGACCCGAATGCCAGCCGCCGGCTCATCCCCAAAATGCAGAGCCACACACCTAGTTGCAAACTCGATGACCGCTCGTGCGGATGCATGACCTAGTCGCAACTCGTTGTTTCGGTTGCAGGCCGGGGATCGGCTGGGCCCGGCATCGCCCAACGTGCGTTGGCTGCGAGATTCCACGCGGTGTTTCGCACTGGATTCACGTTCGATGCCGGCGGGAATCTACGGGCATGCCGCAGTGTGTTGCAGTTGCCGCGTAATGAGCGACTCTCCACAACACAACGGGCCGTCGGCAGATTGCATGACCTAGTCGCAATTGACCTTATATCGAACAGTTACCCAACTTCGCGAGACATTGCGTAGCGTTTTCGGCTAATTGCCGACGCGAAGCTACCTTTGGGGGGAGCGAATGGCTTTTCCGTGGGAATTGAATGTCGATCCTACGTACCGTGACGAGAAGTCGTTTCCCGAGCGAGCTCGGGGCGAGTCGACCGATTCGGTGTTCGACAGCTCCGTGAGAAACTCGATGGATTTCCGGCAGACGGTGAGGCGGCAGGGCACCGCCGAAGGCCCTGACCTGGAGAGCCCCGCCAAGCGCAAGCCGCGGCTGCCTTCACATCGGCGGGGATGGTGATTGGAAAGCGGTGCGTCAACCGTCGGCGACGATGTTGAGCAGTCGTTCGAGCGTCGCCAGCTGGTGCACGTAGTCGCCGTCCAATTTGGTCAGCAGCGTCGTGATCCCCGCGGCCAGGTACTTTCGCACGCGCGCGGCGATGCCGTCAGGTGTACCAACAAGATTCGTGAGGCGGCCGAGGTCGATCGGCACTGCTCGGCGGGCCTCGTCTCGTTCCCCGCTTTGCCACAATTCGACGACCCTACTGACTTCCGCGCCGTAGCCCAGCCTCGCGAACGCGTCGTTATAGAAATTGCGACCGTTAGCGCCCATCGCACCGATGGTGAACGCGTATCCGTCGGCGTGACGGCGTGCCGCAGTGTCGGCGGATGCTTCGTCGTCGTGGAACTCGACCGCGACCGGCGCAACGAGATCGAGGTCCGGCAATGTGCGGCCGGCACGCACTGCGCCTTCGCGCAACGGACCCAGAAACACTTCGGCGGCTTCGGGAATGAACGCGTTACCAAGCCAGCCATCAGCCATCTCACCGGTGAGTCGCAGGTTTCGTGGGCCCATTGCCGCCACATAGACCGGCACGTGCTGCGGCCGCACCAGAGGTCGCAACGCAGCACCACTACTGTCCGCCAGCGGAAGCGGATAGATTTCGCCCTGATGCTCGAGCCGGTCTCCGCGGCTGACGATCCGGATGATCTCGATAGTTTCTTTTGTCGTCTCTACCGGCCGGCGAAATCGAACACCATGCCAGCCCTCCATCACCCGGGGCCCAGATGTACCAACACCCAGCAGGAACCTTCCGCCCGACAGTTCCTGCAGGCTGAGCGCGGAGGTTGCAAGCAGTGCGGGACTGCGCGAGCCCAGCTGCACCACAAACGTTCCAAGTTTGATCATCGACGTCTTGGCCGCGAGAAACGCCAGTCCGGTCAGCGCGTCGTAGCCCCAAACCTCCGGCACCCACAACGAATCGACCCCGATTCGCTCGGCGGCCACGGCAAAGTCCATTGCGCCCGGCAAACGAGGCTCGATCATGGTTCCGACCCTCACCCCGTGCCCCGCTTTCTTGTCGTTCCAGCCGCTCCGTCGCGCATCCTTGGCATGCTGCAACGGTGCGCTACCGCGATCAGCCCACGATAGAAGTGACACAGCGCGTTCGCTGCGATGTACCCACCGCATGGGCATACGTCACCGACATCACTCTGCCCGCGCGGTGCTCGGCGGAGCTGCAATCAGCGGAATGGCTTGACGATTCTGACAGCGTCAGGGTCGGTGCTCGCTTTCGCGGCCGCAGCCAGCACGACGCATTAGGCAAATGGGAGACGGTATGCCAGGTCGTCGAGGTGGAAGATCAGCGCCGCTGGGTGTGGAACGTCATCGGGCCAGACGGTGTCGGGGCCACCTGGGGTTTCGAGGTGGAACCGGCCAGTGACGGTGCGCTGATTCGCCAGTGGGCCCGGATGGGGCCGGGACCGTCGGGGTTGAGCGTCGGGATCGCCGCGCAACCGGAGAAAGAGGCGAGGATCGTCGCGCGGCGTCTGGCAGAGTGGCAGCACAACATGCAGGCCAACCTCGATTGGATCCGGTTGCAGGTTGAGAGGTGACTCGCCCTCCGCGGGGGGCTCGACCTCGAGGCACTGGTGACGCGGCGAATCGGTATCGACGACGTCGAAACGGCATTCACCGACATGGCCTCCGGCCGCGGGGCGCGCAGCGTGGTCTGCTTTGGCGTCCGCTATCCCGTCTAGACTGCACGTCCCTCTCGGCTTCGGGTCGACGGCCTTAGAGGTCGACGTTGAAGTAGCCGATCATCGCGACTCCGCCGACGCCAAGCGTCACCCCGATCGGGTAGTCGGCGAAGGATGCCTCCGGCCACGGTCCATCGGCGTTGTAGAACCGCAGGGCCGCGAAGTCGACTCCGCCGACGATCGCGGACGCTCCGATGGATGCGAGCACGATGAATCGGCCGTCGAACCAGTCGAAGTCCACCGGACCCGGTGGGTCCGGCATGGAGAACACGCCGCCGTTGCCGAAGCGGCAGCCCGACATCGGCGGCCGCCGTGACGAACAGCGAAGCTCCCATATCCAAGCCGAGGATGATGGCCGTCACCGTCTTGCTCGCTCCCGTGTCGCGGTTCGTCAGTGTCCCGATCTGCAACTGACCGCCGATGTCGGCTCTTGCACCGCCGAAGGTGACCGTCAGGTCCAACTGCCATTCCGTGGTCCCACCCGGGGTGAACCCCGACTCGAAATCGAGGTCGACCCACTCGATCACGAGCTCGACACTGCGGTTCATCTCGTCCTCGTGCCCCGGCAGGTCGACCAGTGGGTCCCCTGACCCGTGGAACACGACGGGTCCGACCCGGTCCTCGGGGACGCCGCTGGCGATGAGGTACGCGCGCACGCGATCGGCACGGTCGCGAGCGAGCTGCCGGTTGCTCGCCTCGGGACCGGTCTGGCTCGCGCGGCCAACGACCGACACCACCGCGGAGGCCGGGTAATCGCGGAGGGTGGCGATGAATGGCGACAGCGCTTCGGTGTGCTCGACCAAGAGTGCCGAGCTGTCGACCTCGAATCCGATCACGTAGCTCGACGTCCGCACACGCTGCCGCTCGACCGGCAGCCCGGCGAAGGACTGCTTCAGGTCCTTCAGCGACTCGATCACGAAATCCGGGGGCTGTTGGCTACTCATCGGGTTCTCCGAGGGATGACTTCGGCGCGCCACCGGCGCAGCTGGTCGACGACCGTCACCCTCGGCGGGCAATCGTCGTCGCGCACCCCAGGAGCCAACGTCAGCTCCGAAAGCGACAGCCGCTCACCAGGTTTCAGCGACCCCTTCAGACGCGCACCCCGGCTTCCGTCGTACACACGCCAACCGTCGAGGTTGACCGGCAGGCGGCCGGCGCGGACCGCGAGCGTCTCGCCGTCGCGCTCGGCCACGGCCTCGTCGGCCACGGCGGAGAAGTGGGCGAGGAACAGCACTCTCGCCCGCACCGGTTTGTGGACGCTGTCGGCGTAGGCGCACTCGAGCACGTTCGCACCGGGGCGCAGGGGCGAATTTCGCCTGTCGAGCGTATAGGTCAGTCGATACCGTCCCGGCTCACGCTGCCACTCCGAGGCGGCGACCCTCAATCGGGCTCCGTTGAGCGCCAACAACACTGGGCCCGGCGTCGCGCCGAGCGCCGTGCGTGAGGCCTCGGGCAGGTTGCGGATCGTGATCTGAACCGGGACACGGTCGCCATACGCCCACGCCTCGTCAAGCGCGTCGGCGAGCGGCTGAGGGCTGCAGATGGTGATCGCGGCGGGGCGCCCTGCGATCGCCCGTTGGCGGTCGCGCTCGGCTTGCTGCTTTGCCTGTGTCACGTCTGCGTGCCGGGCCGCTGCGTCGGCCTTCCTGGCCTCGGCGAGTTCTGCCTCGCTGCGCGCGACGAACGCGGCCTGAAGTGCGTCGCGGATTACCGGTAGCCCCGTCACGACATCGGCCGCGACCCGCAGGATGTCATCGACAGAGAGCTCATCGGGCAGGTCCAAGTCGGCGAGATCGTCGATCGCCTCCTCGACTCGGTCGTTGATCTCGTCCGATCAGGTCGTCCAGCTAGCTCCGCGAAATCGGCAGCATCGCCGAAGAGGTCCGCGAGGTCATCGGCGATCTCGCCCAGCACGCGCAGCGCTCCATCCAGCAGTGGGCGGACGGCCCAGAAAACGCCAGTGAACACGACAACGGCGGCCCCCCCGCCGGCCTCGTCCGCTACGTGGCTGCCCTCGACCAGAAGCGCGTCGAGGATCTGTTCCCGCCGCCTCGCCCTACGCAGCGCCGCCGCGGCCGCGGCGAGCTGCGACTCCTTCTCGCGGGTCCATTCACTCGCCTCCTCGAGCCAGTGCTGGATCGCTCGCGAGAGCGCGAGCAGCTCCCTGGCGAAGCGGACGATCTGATCCCGAGCCTGACGCAGCAGGCCGGCGGCGCCGCGCTCAATCTGATTGATCAGCTCGTCCCCGGCCGCTCGAACGAACGCATCCAGCGCCGCTTCGACGCGCGGCAACGCAACAGCGACCTGTTCGGCGAGCGTGTCGATCTGCACGGCGATGAGCTGACCGACCGCATCCGGCGCCGGAATGTAGGCGCAAGCCGCGAGCTGGGAAAGGGTGTCGTCCAACGCGTCCGGGCTCGACAGGTCAGCCTCGCCGTAGGCGGTGAACAGTATCCGCCGAGTCAGCGTACGGACGGTCGCCCGGCGCTCGTCGGTGAGGACCTCGTCGCTCGTCGCCTCCGAGAGGGCGAGCAGGAGCTCGGCGGCCAGCACCCGGCTGGCATCGGCGATCGTGTCGAACTGGAGTCCGAAGGTGGCCAGAACGCTCCTCGCGAGCTCCGCCGCGGGTTCGGCGAGCGGGTGGCCGGCGTCGTCGCGCAGCGCGTCCGACAGGTCTCCCGCGGCGTCGCTGACGGACTCGGTGACGTGGTCGAGCAGGATGTCCGTGAGCACGACGACGTTGTTGAGCACGATCTTGCCGATCATCAGGCTCAGGCCGGCGCGCAGCGTGTCCCCGTCGACCGGGCGACCCGCGACCAGATCGTCTACCCGGCGCAGCGCGAAGTCGCGCATCATGATCAGGCTCGGTCGCGCGACCTCGTCGATCCACACCCGGGAGTCCGCGTCGTCGGGAAGCACGTCGTCCAGAGCCGGTAGCAGGCCTTCCAGCAGCAGATCATCCAGCGCCGTGCCGGCAACGGCGCGCATTGCCTCGTACAGCCGCGTCTGTGTCAGGTCGTCGCCGGCAGCCGCCCGCAGCGCGAGCTCGACGAAATCGGACGCGGTGACCCCGGTCTCCCGCGCAATGCTCTCCAGCAACGCGTAGAGGTCGGGCACCAACTCCTCGAGGAGCGGGAGCAGGCGGCTCGTCAGGAGGTAGTCCACGACGGTGCCAAGGTCGAGGTGGTCGGGCACCCCGCCGATCAGCGGCTCCAGCTCCTCACGAACGATCGCCGGCGTCTCGGGCAGCTCGATGAGGAACGCCTCGGCCGCCGCGTTGCGGAGCCCGATGATTCCCGCCTGGGCTTCGGCATGCAGCGCGACAACCCCTTGGCGGACGGACTCGGCGGCCGCCAGCGCGAGCCACATCGCCGTCAGCATGGGCCGCCACTGCGCCCGCGAGTCGGGGGCGGCGAGCCCGAGCACCTCGGCCAGCACCGGAACGGCCGGCGAGATCGTGGTGAACGTGAGTGGCCGGCCCTCGAGCGCGTCGATCACGAGTTGCGTCGCGTCCGCCCCGGCCTGGCGCTGCGCATTCGTGAGGTTCAGCTCGGCGACCCGAGTCGCGGCCTCGTCCAGCGCGCTGGCGACCACGGTAGCCGCGGCGAGACCGATCTTGTCGAGCGCGAAACGCTGGAACTCGGCCACAAAGCAGTCCGCGAGGACCTCGCCGGCCTGCCCGGGTCGGGCAGCGAGCTGCGCCGTCGGCACCTGAGCGAGCTCGTATGCGGTGGCGAGCGACGCGGGCAGGACATATTCGAGAGCCGCAAGGTGCGGCCCCAACGCGCGGGGAACGAGTGGGCGCGCCTCCTCGAGAATCGCGCCGGTGATGATGTCGACCGCCGTCAAAAAGAAGCGCTTCGGGCTATCCAGCAGGACGCCCGCGTAAAAGTCGTAGCCCACACCGGCGGCCAGGCCGGACTCAGCACCCATTTCGACAACAAAGCCGGCGTTGGCGTCGTCCGCCAGGCTTCCGTCGACCGTGAGCCTGGCCTTGACCATCGCCGCGGCCGAGATCTTGGCCCACACGCCTGCCGAGATGCGGGATTCGCGCAGCAGTGCGAGGAAGACCTCCAGCGCTGGGCCCGTGAGCAACAGGCGTGCGGCGGCGGCGATGTCGCTGACGTCCAGCCCGACTGAAAGCCGCCCGACCAGGGACGCCTCGGCGAAAGCCGCGAGCTCCGCGCTGAGTCCGACACGGTCGAACAGGTCGATGGTCGCTCGTAAGTCGAGCTCTACGCCGGCCGCCGCTAAGGCCTCGCCCTCCGCGCGACCGTTGATGATCCACAACAGCCCCAGGTCGGCCAACGCCTCGACCGCAGCTTCGGCCGACGCCTCCGCCGACAGGCCATGGCAGAGCTCGAAGCGCGTCGCGAAACTCAACCGCGCCTCGGCGCCGACGTCGCCCCGGACGATGCCCTCATCGAACCCGGCGCCTGCGTCGGCGGTGAAGACCTCACCGGTCAAATTCGCTTCAGGCATGGATCTCTCCCGGCCTAGTAGCCTGGCCGATCCTAACTCCCGCAACCCTCCGACCGTGCGCGTTCCGCAACGCGCCGAATGGAGTGGCTCGGCGTGGGCAAGTCTCGGCGCACGCCTAAGGTCCTTGCCTTCATCCGGTCCCACCCCTGATGCGGGACCGCAAGCGTGGTGGCCCGGGCCTCCACGCAAGACCCAAAAACGCACTGCCGCGCAACGGGATTCATCCGACGGCTGCACCGCCCCGACCCTTAGCGGTGGCAGCCCAGCAGGATCTGAAAAATCTCTCCCCAACACGCGTCAGGACTGGACTGAGCGGGTAGGGTTTTTCCCACGGGCAAGCGCGAGCCCACGCTGATTTGACCGCCGGAAGTGGTCAGCGGCGATGGGGCGGAAGGACGTTACGGCTTGCGTAGGGACGCGCTCCCCGCGAGAGCCGAATACGCCTAGCAAATGTGTTGGAGGGGCGTTGGAGATCGTACTCGGTGTGTCGATGACACCCACGACGGTCAGCATTGCGCTCGTTGAGGGCGAAAAGGCCGACGGTGTCATCATCGACCACGACGTCTTCGACATCACTGCCGTCGACGGCTCGGCAACCCCGAGCCCACCCGAACACGTCATCGCCGCAATCCTGGGTACCCAGGAGGGCGCGATCGCCGCCGGCCACCATCTGGTGTCGACCGGGGTCACCTGGACTGACCACGCCGAAGCGGCCGAGCTGCGGGAGGCGTTGGTCGCCCGCGACATCGAAGATGTGCTGCTGGTGTCGGAGTTGCACGCCGCGGCGTCCCTCGCCCAGACGGTCGGGCGGGCGGTGGGCTACGACAAGACCGCGCTGATGTTCGTCGAGCGCGAAAAGGCCACGCTGGCGGTCGTCGAAACCGTCGATGGCTCGGTCGTAAAGGTACTGAGCCAAAATCTGCACGATGGCGACGCAATCGCCGTGGTGGCCGAGATGGTCACCAGCCTGGAGGTCCAGGAATCAGTGGCCCAGGGCATGTTCGTCGTCGGCTCCGGCGTGGACGTCACCGCGGTCAAGGCACATTTGCAGGACCTTGTCTCGGTGCCGGTCATCGCCCCTGAAGAACCCCAGCTGGCGTTGGCGCGCGGCGCAGCGCTGGCGTCGGCAAGTGCGCCGCGCTACGACACGTCCACCATCGGCCTGGCCTACTCACAAGATCCCGACGGGACCACGCTCTACCCGATCTCCCTGGCCGATAACGCCACCACGTTCCCTGGCCACGCCGACGCATCCGCGGACACCGCCGACATCGCGTCGGACCCCGACGTTTGGGAACGCCGCCCGTTCCTGTTAGTGGGCAGCTCGCTGGCCGGCATCTTCATAGCGGGAATGATGGCACTGACCATCGCATTGGTGGTCAATGTCCAGCCGACCGCCGATCAGGGCTCCGACGACATGGCGGTTAATCCCGGCGCTGCAGCGCCACCTCACACGTTGCAGGGTGCGCCGCCCGAGGCGGCCCAGCAGGTGCCGAAGACGGTCCCTGCCCCCGCTCCGGCGGCACCACCACCCGCGCGCATCGCAATGGCACAGCTGATGGAAGTGCCGGCTCCACCGCCGCGAGTGGTGGTGCGCAACGCAGCGCCCGCCCCGGCCGCGCCACCACCCGCACCGGCCCCTCCGCCGCCCGTTGTGCTTCCGCCGGGGATACCGCCGCTAGTCATCCAGTGGCTGCCACCGATTGTTCAGCCACCCCCCTTCTTCAACCCGGGTCCGAGGGGGCCGCGGATTGACTTCGGCCGCGGAGGCGGCGGGCGTGGGCGCGGCGGCGGCGGACATGGGAAGGGCGGCGACTAGAGCGCCGCGAGTCGTCGAGTTCGCCACCCCAGCGATATGCGCCGGATCGCCGTCGGTAACGAACACGGTGATCGAAACGCTCAGCCGGCCGCCGGGCATTCGCCGAGCAGCGACGTGGTCAGCATGATGCGACCCAGCGCCACCCAGGCGGCGCCGTAATAGGTCGGAGACCGCTGCTGCAGTTGCGCCGCCGCGTCAAGGCGCTCGACGGCGCCGTCGGGATTGCCGGCGCCCTGTTGGGTGGCCGCGGCGGCGACCAGGGCGACGGGATGCTGCCAATTGCTGGCAGCCGACCCATCCAGGTTGCGCAACGCGGGAACTTCACCCGGCGCTGTGAGGACGGCCCGCATCGCACCCGCGACGGCTCGGTCCTCTCGATCGCAGGATTCTGCGAACCGGACCGGTAGGCGCGCGGCGTCGAGACCGAAGCGTATGGGCCCCCCGGTGGGGGGTGCGGTGGGCACGGCATGGCCGACTTCACTGACGGTGGCCCAGTCGGGCGGCAGCATCCCGGTCCCGACGAGCTGCCAGCCCAGGACCCGCTGGGTGCGGGTGATGTCCGTCCACCGCCGGTCGGCCGATGCCGCGAAGAGTTCCCATTCGGCGCGAGGACTGAAGTACCCCGGGTTGACGACGTACGGCGCCGTCATAGCCCAGTTTCCGCCGACCAGCGTGCGCCCCGATCCGGCCACCCACGTACCCGGTGGATTCACATCGCTCGGAGGGGCGGCCCCGGTGCCGACGGCGACGGTCTCGGTCTCCAGGATCGCCACGCCCAGCCGTCTGCCGTCCTTGGTGAGCTCCGGCGCATTGAAGCGTCGGCCGGCCAACACCAACGACCGCGCCGCATCGAGATCGGCATCCGCGGCGCTGTTGAGATCGGTGACCTTGCCATCGGCCCACCGCCAGGCCAGCAGGCCGTCGGCGCGGCGCAGGTAAGTCTTCGTCCACTTCCATATCGACCGGAATCGAGTCTCGTCACCGACCGCCACAGCGATGAGCATCCCGTAGGCCTGTCCCTCGCTTACGACGTCACCGCCCTCGTCACGTCTCACGACCCGCCCGTCGGGTTCGACATACTCATCCAGGAACTTCTGGCCGGCGATAAGCGCCGTGTCCTCCCGCATGCCGGCGATGTCGGCCGCATCCAGCCGCGGATCGATGGCGTTCGCGATCCACCAGCCGGCGCCGACCATCAACACCACCACGAGCGCAATTGCCGACGCGATGCTCAGTTGCCTCTTCATCTGGGTTCCCGCGGAACCGAAGGCTTAACGGGCACCGTATCCAGACCTAGTCGCGCAGTGTTGTCAACCGATCGTGCGCGGTGAACCGCCTCACGCCAGTGCGCCCGCACCGTCTCGTGCAGCGAAGCGTCGTTCAGTCGGCGCGGCCGTCGCGGCGGAACCGAGGGCTTTACGACCCCGCTAGGTAGTCGCGCAGTGTTGTCGACACCCAGATCTAAGCGCGCAGTGTCGTCAACCGGTCGTGCGCGGCGAACCACCTCACCGCCGCGTCGCGCGCCCGCACAGCCTCGTGCAGTGCAACATCGATGTGCGGTCCCGGCCGCTGCCGCGGAACCGAGGGCTTAACGGCCCCCTAGGTAGTCGCGCAGTCTTGTCGACACCCAGATCTAAGCGCGCTGTGTCGTCAACCGGTCGTGCGCGGCGAACCACCTCACCGCCGCGCCCACGCGCCCGCACAGCCTCGTGCAGTGCAACATCGTTCTAGCTGTCCCGGCCGCCGCGCCCTGGCCATCAGGACCGCTGCGCCGATGATGGCGGCGACGCACAGTACGAACGCGATCCGCCTTCCGTCCGAGCGTTCAGTCGTAGGCGTTTTCGCCCTGGTTTTGTCCACCGCACTTCCGCTTGCGGGCATCGTCGACGTCGGGGGATTCAGCGCGGCCGGGGCCTCCGGAACATCTCGCAGCGTCCGCAGCACCGGACCGTCGGGCCCGTCGGTGAGCAGGAGACTCATCGGCTCGCCACCGAGGAATTCAACGGGTTGGCGCCATTCCCGGCCGTTTGCACTCACCACCGCTTCGTACCGCCCCGCGGCCAGCGCGGCATACCCGGTGATCAGCCCGTACCCAGCCTGGTTCGCCAGCACCATCGGCTCGACCATGCCGGGTGCCACCAGCGCCAGGTAGACGGATCCCGCTGCACTGGCAGCATGCAGCATCCGCACGGCGGAGTCGGGCGTGGGGCCGGTGGGCGGGCCATCCGGTGCGAGTTGCAGCGCGAACTGGCTGGATTCGGCCGCAGAGAACAGTGCGAGCGTGTAGGTCACCCCTGGATCGAGCGTGAGCACCTGACGGATAACCGGGTCACCTCCGCCGGGATGGTTCGTCACCACCACGTACGTCCCCGCGGGCATCGACCGATAGCCCGACGGATTCGCGTCGTCGCTCGTCTCAAGCGAACCGGCCGCGGTGCCGTCGATGCGCACGAAGTCGAGTTGCTCGGCCGGTCGGCTGCGGCGCAGATCCGCCACCCGCAGCGCGGCCGGACCCCCCTGCAGCGGCGCCGGACCTGTGCCCAGACCGATATCCTTGGTGCGCAACGGAAATCGAACTCTGAGTCCCTTGGCGGTCAGATCCACGGACTGCACTGCGAACGGGCCTTCTTGGCGTTCGAAGAATGCCGCCATAGCTTGTAGCCGGTGGCGCGGGCCCCTCAGCGTGATATCGCGCCGGGGCGTCCCGGTGTCGTCCTCTCCTTCGATAATCGAAATGTCCTCGACCCGAACGGGTCGCGTCGCAGCGATCACTGCCAGCGTCGCAAGCACACGTTGATCCACCGTCCGAGACTGCAGGACCGCGAGCACATCCGGATCGGTGGCACCGGCAAGGCGGGCCGCGAGTTGCCCTCCGAACGCCGGCGCCGCGGGCGACGGGGGCTTCGAGGTCGGTGCGCCATTGTCGACACGGAGCACCTCGACTCGCGTCCCGCCCGAGCCGAATATCGCCGCTGGTTGTGAGTGCGCGACCGCGTCAGCGAGTACACCGTTCGGCGGCATGTTGGCACGCAAGGATGCCGTCGACACGACCCACTCGTAGTCGGTCCAGCCGCCGGGTGCCCAGCCCTGCACCTGCTCGTCGGTGTCCACCTTGTAGGCCCACACGACATTGCGCCGGTCGCGGCCGTCCCGGATCAGGTCCAGCCAAAACGCATCGTCGACGATCAGACGGTCGGTCTTCGGCACGTTCTGCTCGATCCACTGCTGTGTCTGCCGCATCGACGCGTCAACGTCGGATGCCAGCACGCCGTGATAGGTGGGCAGCCAGAGCGACACGGTGAGGGACACGATCAGCGCCCCGGCGGCCAGCGCCGGAATCCGGATGCGCCGCAGGGCAGCCGATCGCTGCTCAACGGAACGGAACAGATGGCGCAGCGCCACCTCGCCGGTGCCCGCGGCCAGAAGCGCTGTCAACGGCAGCGCGGACAGGATGAACGGCACCGGCAGGTATCCGGGACGGAGAACAATGGCGATGAGTACCACCAACCCGACCGCGAACGGCCGCAGCCGCTTGACGAACAGTGCGGCCAGGGCGATCGGGACGGCCAAGAACGGCAGGGCCGGATCAAGTCGGAGCCATTCGTTAATGGTATGGCGCTTGAGCGAATAGGGATCATCGAGCGTGCCGCCGGCCGTGCGCTCCCACAACTGGAACCTGATGCCGTCCCACAGACTGACGTGTCCAGGCCCGGGGACCAGCTCACCACGTAGGACGGCCATCAAGACGTACGTGCTGACCACCACGCCGAACACGGCGACGAACACGGCGAGCGCGTAGCGGCGGGTCACCGGCGCGGTCCTGGTCCAGACCAGCCAGGCGAACATCGGCAGGAGCAGCAGCATGGTCTCTTTGGTCAGCACCGCTATGCCGAAACATGTTGCGGCGCCGAACATTGCCGACAGCCGGTAACGGGGTGAGCACAGAAGCACCAGGGCGCCCAGCACCCACGCGGTGGCAAGATTGTCCAGATACACCGTGCGGGTTAACGAGATCGCCAACGGAGACAGCGCGAAGACGGCGACCGCGGCCGCGGCCGCCCACCGCGACATCTCAATTCGGCGCGCTAGCGCCCACAGCAGGGCGGCGGTGATCACGGCGACGATGACCATCAGGTATCTCCCGGCAGCGACCGCGTTGCCCCCGAAGTCGGGACCTGAAATCACCGTCCACAGCGCCAACTGCAGCCAGCCGGCCGGCGGATGGTCGTACCAGTAGGTGTAGTGGGCGAGTTCTCCCCATTCGGCCACGGCGTAGGCCTGGGCCATATAGGTGCCTTCGTCGTCAAGTCGGGCCGGCGACCCCGTGAGGTTGATCAACCGCAGTGTCGCGGTGAGTATCAACAGGATCCCGACTATCGGGATCGAGGGATTCAGGCGGGATAGACCGACTCATGCCCGAACCGGCCGCTTGGGTGTGGTGGTGCGGTGGGCGTTGGTGTGAGTGGTCTTCTCCCAGCCTCCGTGCCCGCGGCTCTGACGCCACACCGACCGCACCGCGGCGAAGGCAAGTAGCAGCTGGTATGGAAAGGTGCCCAGCAATAGCCGCGCTTGATCACGGGGACGTATTCGGATGCCGAATTCCCGTCCGAACTCACCGAGTGCGGCAGACTCGACCGCCATCGTGACGAGCGTCGGCGCCAACGGCAAAAACGTCACCAACGCCGTCGGCACCGGAACGTTCAGCAGGAACATCGACGCTAGCGACAGCGGCAACAACGCGCCCGTTGCCGCCTGCAGCATGGGCATCGCCAGGGTGTAGCGGGCCAACCAGCGCTGTCTGCGGCTAGGCAGCTTGCGCCACTCACCCTTGCGGAGCACCTGCAGAAAACCTTGATCCCAGCGCGTGCGCTGCTTCACGAGGGCACGGATCGAACCGGGGGTCTCTTCCCGGGTCACCGCTTGCGGGTCATAGGCGACGGCCACGACTGCACCGCGGGTGGACAACCGCACACCGATCTCGCAGTCCTCGGCCAGACAGTCGGGATCCCAGCCGCCCACTTCCCGCAGCAGCTCGGTGCGGGTGAACACGGTGTTGCCCCCAAGCGGAATGAACCGTTTCTCCGCGTGGAAATGCAGGCGGGAGCGGAACCAGAAGTAGTACTCGAGGCAGTTGCGCAGCGACCACCAATTCGTCTGGACGTTCATCAACTGCACGCCCGCCTGAACCACATCTGCGCCGGATTCCTCGAAACGCGCTTCGACCAGGCGCAGCAGCCCCGGATGCACCTCGTCCTCGGCGTCAAAGACACCGACGATGTCGCCGCGGCATACGGGCAGCGCGGTGTTGAGCGCCTTCGGCTTGTTCTTGGGCAGGTGGTAGTCCATGACCACCCTGACGATGCGCGGGTGGCGCTGCGCCGCCTCGCGCGCGACGAATTCTGTCTCCGGGTCGTCATGACCGATGATCACGATCACCTCGTACTTGGGGTGGTCGATCCGAGCCAGTGCGTCGATCGTGTCTCCGAGGACGTCCTGTTCGTGGCGAGCCGGTAACAGCAATGAGAACGACCGAGGTGCACCAGCTGCTCGGCGCCGAAAACCCGTCGCTGCCAACGCGTCCGGACTGCGCCACGCGTGCAGCATCCACCACAGGGTGGTGCCGGAGACCGTGAACAACCCTAGCGACAGGACCACCAGTATTCCGTTGAGGAGGAGTTGCGCCCATGACAGCGGGCGATTCTCGCTCTGCTCGCGCGGCATCGGCTGTGCGGGCGGCTCCGTGCCGCCTGAAAACGCTTGCACGCCTTGGGCCGGTGGCAGTGCGCCGCCGGATGAGCCTTCGGCATGCGCACCCGGGGTACCGGGTGAAGCCGCTCCCGGTTCGCCAGGTGCCGGTTGTTCCGTCGCGGCAGATGACCCGTCATCGCTGGCTGAGGGCACCGACGGCTGCGCGGGTTTGTCGTCGCCCCCGAAGGGCTGCCCACTGAAGACCACTAACGCGACGAAGAGGAGAACGGCACCGAACGCCACCGCAGTCCGCTTGACCCGGAGCCCCCAAAGATTTGCCTCGTCAACAGTCACAGCTGCTTGCAGTGCAGCATGGGTCTGCTGTGTCGGCCGCCGCGGCGGAACCGAAGGCCTAACGGCCCCCCTCCGAAGTCGTGCCGCGCTGTCAACCGGTCGTGCGCGGCGAACCACGTCACCGCCGCGCACCGGCGCCCGCCCAGCTTTGTGCAGTGCAGCATGGGTCTGCTGTGTCGGCCGCCGCGGCGGAACGGAATGCTTAACGGTCACCGTATCCGGATCCAGTCGCGCAGTGGCGTCGACATCGACATCGGTTCGCGCAGTGGCGTCGACATCGACATCGGTTCGCACAGTGTTGTCAACATCGAGGTTGGTTCGCGCAGTGGTGTCAACCGGTCGTGCGCGGCGAACCACCTCACGCCAGTGCGCCCGCACGGCTTCGAGCAGTACAGCATCGTTCTGCTGTCTCGGCCGCCGCGGTGGAACCGAAGGCATAACGGCCACCGTATACGGATCTAGTCGCGCAGTGTTGTCAACCGGTCGTGCGCAGTGAACCACTTCGCAGCCGCGCCAGCGCGTCCGCACCGATTCGCTGCACATCGATATCTTATTGTCAGCGGTTACGTAATTCCCAGGTTTGAGGGCGAGTGCGCCGCGCTACGACGCGTCCACCGTCGGCCTGGCCTACTCACAAGATCCCGACCAGACCACGCTCTACCCGGTCTCCCTGGCCGACGACGCCGCCACGCCCCACATGCCGACGAAAGACCTGCCGGCGGTGCGTGCGAGTGGGATCGTACAAACATGCGCTCAACCGAGATTGTCACAGCGTTCTGGGACGACGTCTGGAACGCTCACGAACCCGATGCCGTCGACGGGTTCGTGACCGACGACGTCGTCATCGAGGCAGGCGGCCAGGAAATCTCTGGCAAAGACAGCGTCAAGAACTGGGTCCAAGAGTTCCTCGACCACGTCAATGACCTGCACGTCGAAAACGTCGAGACGTTCCAGAACGACGACGGCACCCGCGTCACGTCCCGATGGGTGCTGACCGGGACCAACAACGGCATCCTCGGCACGGAAGCCAACGGCAAACCGATCGCGATGACCGGCACCGCCGTCTGGACGGTGGGCGACGGAAAGCTGCAGCGCGGCTGGGTCGAGCAGGCCTCGTTCGAGCTCTATCACTACCTGCTGGAGAAGTAGCGTCGCGCCGGATTACCCGGCCGGTCGGCCAGGCAGCGTGGACCAGTGCGTACTACGCACTCGACGAGCGGCGGCTTTCGACCAGCGGCGGCTTCGAGCTCCAGTTCATGCGCGCGCGAGTACGCTTCGCACCAGGAGGTGCGAATATGCGGAAGCACTCCAATTGGGTCACCATCTGGGTCACCATCCTCGCCGCCATCGTCCTCACGGCCGTGGCGATGGCAGCGCCGGCCAGCGCCCACCATGGATGGAGCGAATATCAGGACGAGCAGTTCGAAATCACGGGCACGCTCGAGACGCCCGTCAGCCTTGCCGGGCCGCACGCCACGGCGCAGATCAAAGTCGATGACGAGCTGTGGGACGTGGTGCTGGCCCCTTCGCCGCGCACTGCCAGCGCCGGTCTGACGGAGGACGTCATTCCCGTCGGCGCGACGGTGACCGCAAGCGGCCACCGGCATCTCGATGAGGCGACGCTCGAAGTCAAGGCAGAACGCCTCACGTGGAACGGAACGGTGTTCAACGTCTACCCCGACCGCAATTGATGCCGAATCCGGGGGCGCCGCCTCCGGGCCGACGGGGCCGTCGCCGGTGACGGCGTGCGCGCATGCATGACGCGCTCGGCTGGCTGCAGTCGTCTGCGCTCGGCATGTTCATGCGCGGCTCCGGCCCGTGGACCTATCCCGTTGTCAACGTGATTCATGTCCTTGGTGTCGCGACGCTTTTTGGTGCCGTGCTCATACTCGATCTGAGGCTGCTCGGGATGTGGCGCCGCGCACCGCTCGCAGCGATCACCACCGTTGCCGCCCCGCTGGCGATCACAGGCTTCGCGCTCGCCGCAGCCAGCGGTGTCTGCCTCTTGGCGGCCAATGCTCTTGAGTATCAGGACAACCCTGTTCTGCTGGTGAAGTTCTCGGCAATAGGACTGGGATTGGTCAACGCAGTCGTGCTGCGCTGTACGGCGGCGTGGCAGGCCCACACAACCCGTGATCTGTCCCACTCCGAAGCGCGGCGACTGGGGCTCATGGGTGGCGTGTCGCTGGTCAGCTGGCTGACGGCCGTCGGTGCGGGGCGGATCATCGGGTACTGGTAGAACACCACCGCCTGCTATTCCGCTAGCCACACTGTCGATTCCCGATATTCAGACGACCTGCGGGTCTACGGTGAACGCATCAGAGAGTTCTAGGGAGTTTGACATGGCACGACGCGACCGAGACAGAGACGTATACATTCAACAGCCACCCCCCCGGGCGAAGCCCCAGGCGAAAATTGCCTGCGGCTGTAACTGCCCCACATGCAACGGCAGCGGCCATTGCCACAACATGGGCAGCGGCTGCAACGTCAGGTAAGCCGCGGCTGACTCGCGAGTCGTATCGAAAGCCGGCTGCCGGGACCGCACGGAGCCAGCGTGTCGACGCTAGACGCGTAGTCTGCGGCTGCCTTCTGCGGTCGAGTACAGACTTAGACCCTAGGAGTAAGGTCAGGGGACCGGGACCAACCAGGCCCCCACGAACAAGGGGCCAGCGATGTCTGATAAGTCTCCTCGACAAACCATGACCAAGAAGTCCGGAAAATCTCTGAAAGAGAAGCGCGCGGCCAAGAACGCCAAGGCGGCGGCGAAGGCCTCGTCCGCCGAGGCGTTGTTCCATGACAAGAGGCGCTGAGGCGCAACCGCTTTCGCTGGGGATCCTGGCTCGCTCGCGCAAGCCGGACGAGCGTAGATTGCCGATTCACCCGGCGCATTTCAGCAGGATCGATCGCCGGGTCCGGCCGCGGATTTTTCTCGAGCACGGCTACGGCTCGGATTTCGGCGCCACGGACGACGCACTGGCCGAACTCGTCGGTGGAATCGGTACCCGGGAAAAACTCGTTGCCGACTGCGACGTCATTCTGCTACCCAAGGTCCAGGCCGAGGATCTAGCCGAACTCAATGTGGGACAAGTCGTCTGGGGTTGGCCGCATTGCGTGCAGGATCCGGCCCTTACTCAGATCGCCATCGATCGTCGGTTGACGCTGGTTGCCTTCGAAGCGATGAATCACTGGCAGTCCGACGGCGGGTTCGGGCTGCACGTCTTTCACAAGAACAACGAGCTGGCGGGCTACTGCTCCGTCCTGCACGCCATGCAATTAGTGGGGATCACCGGCAGCTACGGCCGTCGACTGCGCGCTGCCGTCATCGGGTTCGGTGCCACCGCCCGCGGCGCCGTCACCGCCCTGAAGGCCCACGGCGTCGACGATGTGCGGGTACTGACCAACCGGGACGTCGCCGCCGTCGGTTCGCCGATTCCCTCCACCCAGATCATCCAGATGGGGCCGGATCCGGACGCGCCCGACCGGATATGGGCGGATACCCCAGACGGGCTGATCCCGGTGGCCCGCTTCCTCGCTGACCACGACATCGTCGTCAACTGCGTTCTGCAGGATCCCGGCACACCCCTGGTCTTCGTCACCGAGCAGGACTTGGCCGCCTTCAGCGCGGGCAGCCTCATCGTCGACGTCTCCTGCGACGTGGGCATGGGCTTCGGCTGGGCGCACCCGACCTCGTTCACCCAGCCGATCGTCGGGGTGGCCAACGGCGTGCACTATTACGCCGTGGACCACAGCCCGTCCTACCTGTGGAACTCGGCGACCTGGGAGATCAGCGAGGCGTTGTTGCCCCACATCGAAGCGCTTCTGGCCGGGCCTGCGGTGTGGAATGTGACCCCGACGATCGCCCGGGCGATCGAGATCCGCGACGGTGTCGTTCTCAATCCCAGCATCCTGTCTTTTCAGCACCGCGACGACGTCTATCCACACCCTGTCCGGGAAGAGGGCCTCAGCTGATCGACACCAGCTGGTCGATCGAGTCCCTCGGAAGATCGCCGTCGACGACGGCCGTCACCAGCAGTTTGTCCAGGGTGATCGCACCGCTGTGGTTGTCCAGGAACGCGATGTCGGCGGCATCGCGTCCGGTGGCGATACGCACCAGGGATTGTCGCGGCGCCAGCAGCGTGCCGTCGACCACCCGCCAGTGCCCCTCGACGAACGCCTCGGCCACCGCATGAAAGTCCATCGGGTACAGGCCCGGCGCGTATACCGAGACGACGCGGGCCGGCACGTTGACGGCCCGTAGCAGCGCCACCACCAGGTGCGCGTAGTCGCGGCAGACTCCTTCGCCGGCGAGCAAGGTGTCCGCCGCCCCGTCGATCGGGTCGCTGGACCCCGGCACGTAGTTCAGCCGGCCGCCCACCCACGAGGACACCTTCTCCAACAGCGTGGTCGAATCGACGTAGTTGCCGAATTCCGTTGCCGCGAAACCGAAGAACTTGTCGGCTTCGGCGTAGCGGCTCGGGCGCAGGTACATGGACAGGTCGTATTCGGTCACCGGTGCCGGGTCGGTCTGGCCGATGATCGTCGCGGTGTAGTCGACCTTGAGGTTGCCCACCGGAACGTCCATTTTGTGGATGCGGTTGCCGTGTACGCCGCTGATCTCCAAGGGCTGCACAGGTTTTCCGTCCAAGACGAACGACAGCGACTCGGACACCTCGGTATTGGGATGCGGCGCGACGGCGATCTGGAACTCCAACGTCGTCGGTGCGGTGATTTCGACTTCGAGCTCTGCGCCGACATCTCGTTTCATCGCGCCGATGGTACGCGGGTCATCGCACAGTCGATAATCGCCGAGCATGCTGCAAGGTGGTGGCGGTCATGTCACTGCCGGCCGCTCGGCGATGAGCCGTTTCGCCAGTCGCACATATCCGCCGGCCACAACGGGCCACGCCATCTCTGGCGCCAACCGGCGAGCCTCGGCCGCCATCGAACCGGCAAGGCGCGGCTGCGTCAGAACGCTGCGCAGGGCTGTGACCAATGCGCCCGGATCGTCGTGGTCGACGAAAATCCCCGCTCCATTACAGAGGACCTCCACGGCGTGCGGAAAGGCGGTGGCCACGACTGGCCGGCCATTCGCGATCGCGTCGACCAGGACACCTGAGGTGACCTGATCGGTGGAGTCATAGGGCAGTACGACGACCGCCGCGGACTGAGCGAGGGCAGTCAACATCGGCCCGTTGAAGTAGCCGGAGTCGAAGGACACCGAATCCGCTACGCCGCCGAGCCGCGCTTGTTCCATTCGGGCATCGCGGTATGCCTCGCCATCGGTGGCGAGGACGTTCGGATGCGTCGGTCCGGCGACCAGGTACCGTGGCCGGCCGGGCAGGTCCTTCAGCGAACCCATCGCCTCGATCACCCGCTCGATACCCTTCCCCGGACCCAGCAGTCCCCACGTCAAGAGGGTCGGTCTACTCGGACGCTTCAGAGGAGGGTCGCTCGGGACGGTTGCGCCGTGCGGGATCGTGGTGACCTTGCGGCGATGCACGTCATACCCGGAACACAACCGTTGCTTCGCGACCTCGGACATGACCACCACTTGATCTGCCGCGGCCGCGATCGCCTCGAGAACCGAACGTTGATGTCGCGTAGGGTCTTTCAGGATGGTCTGGGCGATGACGATCGACGGCACACGCAGGCCGTCGATGATGCCCGCCACGTCATCTCCGTCGAGACCACCGTGAATACCGTCGTCGTACTGGATGACCGCGACGTTGCTCTGGTTGAGCAGGTCGATGCATACCCCGACCGATGGTGCCGAGCCACTGACGAGTTCTCCAATGACCCGATCGCTGGACGAAGCCGTCCCGTCGGCCACCCGTACAACGCTGACGTTTGCGCCGTGCGCGCGCAACGCATCGGACAGAGCAGCGCCGAACGTCGCCAGTCCGCCCAGAGTCGGCGGATAGGGGCCGAGGACGCCGAAATGGGCGGAGCGTGAAGAGTGTGGCGCCGGAGCCGGGGGCACCAACGACGGAAAGAAGGGTGGAGCGGATGGAAAGACGGGTGCAGCGCTCAAGGTAGTTCCGATTGACGGTTGTTACCGGCGTGTCCGGCGTGAGCGGTTGCTCGGCAAAGCAGCGGAAGACGACTGATGCAATCCGGACTGGCTGGGTTCCCAACGAATCAATTTTACACCCAGGGGCGTGCCGCGATGTCCGCGGGATGAGCCGCCGTCGCAGTCCGCAGATTCAGCGCCCAGGCGTCCGCTCACGCGCTGCGAAGCGAAAGGGAACTGCAGCATATGAAATGCTCTGCTGCAGTGGATGATTCGTATTGCTTCGGCCACGCGCAGAAGGTCAGTAGGTCTTCCCGCTGTCCGTGAGGAGGGAGCCGACACTCGAGGCGTTGTCCGTGGCCGCGGCGGCCATCACGACGGAGTGGGCTTGGTCGGGGTCGGTTTGCGCCGGGACGACGAGCAGCACGATCTTTCTGCCGCCAGAGTCAAGAACTATCAGCGTATTGTCCGGCTGGCGATGGTATCCGTCGAGTCGGACCGTGCAGCCGCCAGTAATCAGTCGCCGCGGTGCCGTCGCCCACTCGTCGAGGTTGTACATCACTCGCGCAACGGTGCCGAGGCGCACCGACAGCACCGACAAGAGGTCGGGAAGCTCTGTGGACAGGTCATCACTGTGCGGCCACCATGCTCCATCCACATACCCGCTGGTGGGCCCCTTGCGCTTCAAGCGCAGCCGCGGTGTGTTCTCGGGTCCTGAGTGGCGCCTGCCGGAAACGGTAGGGCTTTCTCGTACTGCCATGGGGGACGATCCCGTCTGAGCCCTTGATGGCCCAATTCAATCGAATCGGCGGCGACACAATCTCAGATGGTCGCGTGCGACGTACCGCCGATGCCCCCACTCTACGCGCTAAGGGCTTCGGATCTACCCGGAAACGCATTGACACAGTGAAGGATTCACGTGGACTGAGCCACGCACAAAATGGATGTGGGCTGGTAGGAAACTCCCACCAGCCCACATTGCATCGAGGTCGTTAGATGGCGGTCACTCCGACCGCCTGAGGGCCCTTGGCCCCTTGTTCGACCTCGAACTGAACGCGTTGGTTCTCCTCGAGCGACTTGAACCCACTCCCCTGGATCTCTGAGTAGTGGACGAACACATCTGCTTCGCCGCCGTCGGGGGCGATGAAGCCGAAGCCCTTGTCGCCGTTGAACCATTTCACAGTTCCCTGTGCCATACTTTTTCCAACTTCTCTCATTTTGAACGGATGTAGACAACATCCTGCACATCACGCTATCACGGGCAACCGTCTCACCCGCCGGCCGCAGTGTCGATAAACGCTTTCCGTCTGAGGGAAAACGGATTTCGAATACGGGCCATGTGACTGCCTTAGAGAGTTTGCCCGAAGTGCTCGTGCATATGGCCCTCGGTGTAGTGTCAATAGCGAACCGTTTCGTTAGTCAGCGTGATCCCCGCCCGGAATGGGCCGATCAAGATCACCGTGCGATCCGATTCGTATGCCGAGTCCCGCACGCGCCCGGATCGGTCTCGAAGCGAAGGAATTGTCCATGGATCGCGCAGTCTTACACGCTGATCACCGTGCAAACCAAGCTATTTCGGTCACCTTAATCGTGACTGCGGCGCCATGAGCGAGCTGCACCGGCGGCGGTCGGCCAACCCTATCCGGCTCACCTTGGCCTGCGAGCTGGGCGGCGACATTGACGGGGCGTGGTGGCCGTACACCGCGGCGGAGGCACGCGAGCTACCTGAACTCATCGACGCCCTCCGAGAGCCGTTGGGTGAGGTCATCGATATCGGCGTCAATTGGTCGCCGTTGGACGGTGTACCAGACCTTGACGCGCTGAGTCGTGTCGCCGCCATTCCCGGTCACCAGGCGGTCCGCCACCAACGCGTGATGACCGTTACCGGCAGTTTGGCGCAAGTGAAACTCCTGGTCATCCCCCTGCGGACCAGCAGAGCCCTGGCAGTGATGCTGCTGCGCCAGGCCGCCGCTCTTCCGATCCTGCCCATGCACCTGGACACCCCGGCATGCCGAGCCGCCGATGACATTGTGCGGGCCGCGCGTGCCGAGTGCGCCCTGCGCAGCACGGTGGCGACCAGCTCGGCGTGAGCCAGCGCGCTTCGCTCGACCGGGAAGGCAAACCCCGTGGATCGAGCGCTTCCGGTTTGCCCGCGCTCCGAGCGAATGTGTCGCTGCACCGGTAAGGCCATCGGTAGTAGCGACATTGTCGCGCTTAGGCGGGCACTGTCCGCTCGTGCTTCGGCACCAAAACTCGTGCGCTGGCTCAGCTGATCGCGCCGTTGATCACCGGCGTGGCGATCATGCCCTTCTCCACACCCCACTGTGTGGCGATCGCCTTGTACTCGCCGGTCGACATCACATGCTCCAGCGCTTGGCGCAGCGACTCCCCCAGCGGCGAGCCCTTGGCCACCGGCCAGCCGTACGGGGCGGTATCGAACACCTCGCCGGCCGGCTCCAGCGCACCGCCGGACAGCTTGATCGCGAACCCCGTCACCGGCGAATCGGCCGACATCGCGTCGACCTCCCCCGCGATCAGCGCCGCGGTCAGTTCGTCCTGACGCTGGAAAATCACCTTCTCGATCGGCGCGACGCCGGCCGCCACGCACTCGTCGCTCTTGGCGGGGATCTCGATGGTCTCGTGGGTGGAGCCCGGCGTCGCGCCGACCCTCAGCCCGCACGCCGCGTTCGGATCGATTCCCGACCCGGTCCGCTGCGCCCACAACGTTCCCGCTTCGAAATAGGTGACGAAGTCCACCAACTCCTGACGCTCGAGAGTGTCGGTGAACGAGGACATGCCGACGTTGAACTCCCCGCTTTGCACCGCGGGAATGATCGCCTCGAAGTTCGTCTCGCGGTACTCCGGCTCCAGTCCCATCGTCCGGGCCACCGCGTTCATCAGGTCGACGTCGAAGCCGACGATTTCGCCCGCGGAGTTCTTGAACTCGTTGGGCGCGTAGGGCACATTGACCCCGATCACCAGCCGGCCCGTCGACTTGATGTCCTCGGGAACGGTCGCCGCGATCGCCGGCACCACCGCGTCCTGCCCGCCCGCCGGCCCAGGCGGTGCGGACGTTTCGGTGGAACCCGCCGACCCGCCGTCGCCGCGTCCGCCCCACAACTGCCATGCCCCGAACGCCAGCGCCGCCGCCAGCAGCACCGCGGCGCCCGCAACGGCCAACGCGCGCGCGGACACTCCGCGGCGGGGAGCCTTCTTGACGCGACTGGCCGAGTGGCGCCCGGCGCCACCCGTCGTCCGAACCGGCATACTCAGCGCCTGCCGCGCCGCGGCGGCCAGTTCGCCTGCCGTTTGGTAGCGCTTGCCCGGCTTCTTGGCCATGCCCCTGGCGATGACTTCGTCGAACGCGGCCAACGTGGGATCGGTGGCCGACGGCTTCGGTGCCGGGGCGTTGATGTGCCGAGCGATCTGCTGCTCGAGGCTGTCCACCGGATAGGGCCGCGAGCCCGTCAGGCACTCGTACAGCACGCACGTCAGCGCGTAGACGTCGGCGCGCGAATCGATATGCCCGCCCTCGAACCGCTCGGGGGACATGTAGGCCATTGTGCCCAACGTGCTTCCGGCCGTGGTCAACCCGGCTTCACCGGCCGTGCGGGCCAGACCGAAGTCGATCAGGTAGGCGAAGTCACGGTCGGTGATCAGGATGTTCGACGGTTTGACGTCCCGGTGGATCAGGCCCGCTTCGTGCGCGGCATCCAAGGCCGCCGCCACCTGCTCGATCACCGACACCGCCAGCGCCGGTTTCAGCGGCTTGCCGCCGTCGCCGAGGATCGTGCCGAGGTTGCGGCCCTCGATCAGCCGCATGTCCAGGTAGAGGCGGTCGTCGATCTCGCCGAAGCCGTGGATCGGCACCACGTGCGGCTCGTTGATTCCGGCGGCGGCCTGCGACTCGCGCCGGAACCGCTGCTGGAAGCTGACGTCCTTGGCCAGGTGCGACGGCAGCACCTTCAGCGCGACAATGCGGTCGTGTTTGGTGTCGTAGGCCCGGTAGACCTCGCCCATTCCGCCCCGGCCGATCAGCTGCTCCAGCCGATAGTGCCCGAATGGTGTCGCGTCCACCGCGTTTACTCCTCGGCAGGCCAACCCCGCGTCGATGTGTCGCGTTGAAAGCTACATCAGCGTTGCCGGAATTGTCCGCGCACGCCTCAATTTCATCGGCAGCACCTCCGACCGTTGCTTAGCCCAGCTCTGGCCGGTCACCGTGCGGGTCAAGGCCGTCCCAGTCGTCCCAGGTGTCGCGGCGTCGGGGGGCGATGATGCGCCGTCGCAGCTCGAGCAGTAACTCCTCGGCGGAGGCTCGGGCGAGAGCGTCGGTGGGAGTGTGGGCGAGCGGGTTGGGGGTGGGGCGGCGCAGTTCGGTCACGGTTTCGCTGGGTTCCCCGCCGGCCCGGATGGTGTCGATGCTGCCCGGTGCCCAGGCCAGCTTGTTTTCCAGCATGGCGTAGGTGCCCGGGCTGGCCTTGCGCACGCCGTGCTCGATGTCGGCCAGTGTGCGCACGGTGAACTGCAGGCTGTTGGCCAGGTCGGTGCGGTTGCGGTAGCCCAGCGCGACGCGGCGGCTCACGACGTAGTGGCCGAGCCGTTCCAGGGGGCGGCGGTCCATGCAGGCATCATGGCGCACGCGGGCAGCAAAGTCGACCCCACCATGCCCATTTCTTTCCATTTGCTGCACGAGGGAGCGGAGATCATTTCCTCTGGACGCCCGCAAGCTCGGCCCTGACCTGGGTGATCGCGTCCCAGAAGACCTCCTCCACCGCCTCCTTGGACCGCCCCACCACTTCGATCTTCGGCACCCCGGCCAGTTCCCGGCGCACCACCTTGGCGTCGGGCAGCGCGTCTCCGGTCCACCACTCCTGGCGGATGGCGAAGTCATCAAACCGTTCGCCCTCGTCGGTGTCGCGCAGCGCAGCGCGACGCTTACTGGCAGGTATGCGTGCCCACCACTCCGCGCGCCAGTAGGGGCCGTCGTAGGCCGCCGGCGGGGCACCGGTCTGCCATTCCTCGACCTGCACCGGTTCCGCTGGTGCGACGCCGTTGTAGGCCTGGGCAAACCCATACGCCTCGTCAGCGTCGAGGTAGATCCGTTCGATGCGGTAGGTGGCGCCGCTGCCTATCGTTACCACGTACACCGTTGTCATCCCTGCCTGTCGGTCCGCTGATGGCTGGACCCCAGTCTGACACCACCCCACGGCCACGTCCGCCAAACCGCTGCGGGATATTGCGGGAGGGCAAACGCAGATCTGTGCCGCCAGACTTGCCTCCAGCGCGACTGTGATTCATGTCACTACGGCAATAGTTTCCGTCTCATTGACACTGTTGCCAGTTGTTACCTACCGTTGCCAGATCAGCGCCAACAGTTGCGCCTAATAGAAACGGAGGGCGTGAGATGCACGACATATTCGTCGTAACCAGCGAAGGCTCGAGCAGCGGACACATCACGCGCACCGTCATCGCCGGTAGCGAAGACGACGCGCGCCAGACACACCAGGAACACCACCCCGACGAGTCGATCGTGGCCGTGGCCACCCGAATCGCCAGCTGACGTCGATCACGAAGTCGATCAAGCCGGGTGCCGGTGCCCAAGAGAACACCGGCTGAGCGGCCCACACCCCCGATTGGTCATACGGTTGTGTTTATGACAGAACCTGCGATCGCCATCTCGCACCCGCCCGAACGGCTCCTTCGCGCCGTCAACCCGGTCCTGCGCTTCATGCTGCGCACTCCACTCGCCGGCAGCGCCCGCCGGCAGATCATGGTGCTGAACTTCACCGGGCGCAAGACCGGACGCCAGTACTCCGTGCCGGTCAGCGCGCACCGGATCGACAACACGCTCTACGCAATCGCCGAAGCGGGCTGGAAGGCCAACTTCCGCGACGGCGCCACCGCCGAGGTCCTGTACGACGGGAAGACGACGAAGATGCACGGCGAACTCATCCGTGACCCCGCGGCCGTCGCCGACCTGTCCCGTCGCTGCGCCGAGTCCTACGGTGCGAAGCAGGCACAGCGCATGATGGGACTGAAGTTCCGCGACGACCGCATTCCCACCCTCGAGGAGTTCACCGAGGCGGCCAAGCGCGAAGGCATGGCCGCCGTCCGGCTGACCCCGGCCGGTTAGTAGGTCGCCGCGGCGAGCTCGAGTATCTCCGAACGGTCCGCGCGCAGCAGGTACCCCGCCCGGATGGCCGCGTCGAGTGATTCCGTAAACCGTTCCAGGTAGTGGGCCTTCCCGCCCGGATAGAGCCGGCCGCGGGTGGCGGCGTCGAACGGCTTGCCCGAGCCGAATAGGAGGGACAGAAGGCTCTCCTCGCTGCCGACGCCCGTCGTGTGGGCGATTGGCACGTCGACCCAGGGCGTACGCACGCCACCCTTCGCGATCCCGTGCGCATCCAGCATCAGGGGTGGCGGGTGGCCTTCGCCTATCTCCAGGCGCGGAGCGCTCGGCGGAGGTGTGCCGCCGCGAACCCAGGTGTGCAGACCGGCCAACGCCGCCTGCAGGACGTAGTGGTGCTGCGGAGCGAAATTGATGTAGTGCTTCAATTCCTGGCCCATCAGCGTGTTGGTCGGTGCGTACTCGGCGACGATGTGGTGCAAGGGCGCGGAGCCGCTGTCAATATGGCCGACCTTGATCGTGTAGTTGTCGGCATGAGCGGTGCCGGGGATCTCCCATGTCCGCAGCCGGTCGTTATCCGGCTGCCTGGCCGCCTAGTAGCCCGGCAGAATGGCGCCGACTAGGTCGGTTTCGGTGATTACGTTCATCACCGGGACGCGCAGGTCGTCTCGGTACGGGGCGGGTTCTGGCCCGCCGTTTTCCAACGTCGTGAGTAGGGACACGCCGTCCAGTGGTGCCGCGCCGCCGAATCGAGAATGCACCAGGAAGCCGTCGTACACCTCCACGATCGGATCCACCGCGTTGACGTAGGTTGTCAAGAACATCGCTGACTGCGACTCCCCCACCGCCACAACGAATTCCGGCCTGAACCGACCCAGCATTTCGTCACTCTCACGGACCAGCCGGCCGATCTGGCTGAAGATGTCGAACGAGTAGGTGTCGCCGGGGCGACTCAGACGCGAATACCGTTGCGGATCCTGCTTTTTCAGAGACATGTCCGTAAATAGACTCACGCCCCCCTTGGACACCCACTTCTTGCGCCGAGACGGCGACGTAGGCGTAACCGTCGCGAATGATCTCGCGGTGGGCCATGAACCAGAAGGCGGGAGCATCTATCCCGCCGCTGACATTGAGCCACTCGACGATGACGGTGCCGTTGAACTTGGCGGTATCGGTTGGCGTCAGCACCACGATCCGGGTCGTGTAGTCCGCCGCACCTGATGCGCCATCTGGTCCGTAGGACGACGCTTCTCCCGAGACGAAGAACTCGTTGGCGCTGTAACCCACGTCGGTGATGTCGTAGGCGTCCAGCAGCAGATTCGGCTTGCCCGGCACGGGCGTGACTGATGGCATGGCGATGACGATAGCGATCGGCGGGGTGATACTGGGCGGATGCCGGATCTCAACGTGCTGGGAACCCCGATGGAACCATGCGGCACCGAACCGCTCACCGGTTTCTACCGCGACGGCTGCTGCTCCAGCGGGCCCGAGGACATCGGCCTGCACACCATCTGCGCCGTCGTGACCGCCGAGTTCCTGGAGCACCAGGGTTTCATCGGCAATGACCTGACCACGCCGCGACCGGAGTACCGCTTTCCCGGCCTCATGCCCGGCGACCGCTGGTGCGTCACCGCCGCCAACTGGCTGAAGGCCTACGAAGACGGTCGCGCCGCGCCGGTGGTGCTGGCGTCGACGCACGAACGCACCCTCGACGTGGTGCCGCTGGAGGTACTGGCAGTGCACGCCGTCGACGTGCCCGACGACCCAGGCGACCTCTAGGGGGTCAGCTGCAGAATCCGGTCGTCACCGCCGCGCGGACTGCCACGACCGTCGCGGTTGCTGGTGGAAAACCACAGCGTGCCGTTCGGCGCCGCGACCACCGTCCGTAGCCGCCCGTACTGACCGGTGAACAACGCCGCCGGATCTCCCACGGCACCGTCGCCGCCCACGGGAATCTGGTAGAGCCGCTGACCACGCAGGCACGCCACCCACAGCGAGCCTCCGTAGTAGGCCAGTCCCGACGGCGACGCCGCACCGGTCGGCCACTCGATCACGGGGTTGATCAACCCCGGCTCATCGGAACGGCCCTCGGCCATCGGCCAGCCGTAGTTGCCGCCCGGCTGGATCAAGTTGAGTTCGTCCACCCGATCCGCGCCGTACTCCGTCGCCCACAGCCGGCCCGCCGAATCCCACGCCAGCCCCTGGATGTTGCGATGACCATACGACCACACCGGCGATCCCGGATCGGGGTTGTCCGACGGGACGGATCCGTCGGCATTGATGCGGAGGATCTTGCCGCCCAGTGACGACTTATCCTGCGCCAGTGGGGGATTGCCGATTTCGCCGGTCGCCACATACAGCTTGCCGTCTGGTCCGAATGCGATGCGTCCGCCATCGTGACGCGAACCCGCGGGGATGCCGGTGAAGATCGGCGTCTGCCCGGTCAGCGCGCCGCCGTCGAAACGCATCCGCACCACGCGGTTGTCCTGCGCCGTCGTGATGTAGGCGAACACCGTCTGACCCGCCGTCGCCAGACCCAGCAGGCCTCCTTCCCCGCGTGGCGCGACGCCGGCGACGGCACCGGCATCGGTTACGGCGCCGGACGCCAAGTGCTTGACCGCGGCGCTGTCGCGCTCGGCGATCAACGCGCTGCCGTCGGGGAGAAATGCGATCCCCCACGGAACCGCGAGGTTGGTGGCGATGTCCTCGGCTCCGCCGGGCTGGCCGCGCGATTCGACGTCATTTGCGCACGCGACGACCAACGCCAACGCCGCGACAAGACTGATCACCATCCGCTTCAAGACATCCCAGGGTTTTAAGAGTCAAGCGGCGTCGGCGGTGGCGGTGTTCGGGGTGCGACCACGCGGTGTCTTCGTCGTATTTGGTGTGGTGACGCAGGCAACCGTGCAGGATTCCGACGAGGCGGTTTCCCAGGGCGCGCAGGGCCTGGTGGTGGGTGTCGCCGGCGGCGCGGTGTTGGTCGTAGAAGGCGCGGGCGCCGGGGCTGCGTTTGATCGTGCAGAAGGCCCAGGGTCGAGGGCGTCGTAGAGCCGTCGGTTGCGGACGTGTCGGGCCAGCACGGCGTGTTTCTTGCCCGAGGCGACGGTCACCGGTGATGTTCCGGCGTAGTTTTTGCGAGACTTGGCGTCGGTGTATCGGTTCGGGTCGTCCCCGAACTCGCCGAGCACCCGGGCGCCGAGGATGACACCGAGTCCTGGCAGGGAGAGGTAGATGTCGGCGTCCGGGTGTGTCTCAAAATGTGTCGCGAGTTCGGCTTCGAGGTCGGCGATCTGATGGTTGAGTTCGACGATATGCCGACCGCAGCTCGGGTGGTGGCCCCGTACGCGGCGGTGACCGCGGCGGGCGCGGCGAGCTGCTCGGCTGCGCAGCATTTCCTGAATCTGTCGTGGGCGCGTTGATCGACGTTGCGTTGGCGTCCGCGGCTTTGAGTGCTGATCGATCTTGCGCAGGCTCAGCCGTGCAGCGTGGCGGGGGTGGGTGCACGGCCAAGGATCGCCAGTCGCGATCGCGGTCGGCGAGATCCTCGAATGCCTCCAGCGCCGCCGGGTAATACTCGCACAACCCTGCACGCAGACCGTGGTGACCTGTCGGGCTGCGGGTCCAGATCAGATTCTGATGGGCCCGCGCCAACACCTTGATGGCCTCGGCCGGCATCGCTGTCGCCGGCGATCGGACGGTGATTGTGCCGATCGGTGCGCACCAGATCGGCCAGCAGCTTGGCGTCGCGGCATCGGACTTGGCTCCCGAAATGTGGTGCCGATCGCGGTAGCGGGCGACCGCCATCGGATTGATCGCAACACCTGATAGCCCGGGCCGCGTCAGCGCGTCCACCCACAGTCCGTGGTCTTTCTCGATCCCGACCACTACCTCGTTGGGCTCCTCGGCGTGCGCGGCGATCAGTGGCGTGCAGCTGCCCGACCCGGTTAATCCTTCGGGTAGTCGCCGAGACGCCAGCCGGGCGCCGGTCCTCATCCATCACGTACACGTCGTGGTGGGGTCGACATGAAGCGCGGTTTCGGGATTGCTCTCGGCCCGTTTCTTCATGCCGCCCTCCCGAACCGGACGTGCGAGTTGGCCCCGCATCCGGCTCTCCACAAGCCCCGTCGAGCAATCATGGTCCTCAACTTGCCTGTGGCCAGGGCGAAGGGATCGTCGATCCCCTGGGCCGGTAACGCGTGGTGACTACCGAACCGGGGTTGAACAACACGACCTCTCCGTCCCGCGGCCACCATGCGCCGTCGCAGTAGCGGCGGCGCAGGTTCTTCCAGCCCGAATTCGGATGTTTGCGCCGTAGCCACCCGAATACCTGACGCCACACGATCATTCGCAGGTATCCGAACGCCCGGGCGGACACCCCGGCACGGAAGTAGGCGGTCCAGCCCCGTAGCACCGAGTTGAGTTGGTGCAGTAGGACCGCCAGCGGCAGGCTGACGTTCATCCGGCATATCGTCTTGCACTTGGCCTTGATGGACCGTAGGGCCTTCTTGGCCGGGTAGTTGTAGACGTAATGCCGGTTGGTTCCCCGCTTGTGGTGACGCTGGATGCGCCAACCGAGAAAGTCGAGGCCCTCGTCGATGTGGGTGATCAACGTCTTCTCCACCGACAACCGCAGGCCGACGGTAGACAAGACAGACGCTACTTCGGGAAGCAGCGCCTCGGTCTGCGACCGTGTCCCGGCCACCAGAATGACAAAGTCGTCCGCGTACCGGTAAAGCCGATAGTTGGGCAGACCTTTCTGGCGTCGAGTCCACCGCTGCTTTGTGGTCGACCGTGGTCCGCCGGGTGCCTCGGCGAAGTGCTCGTCGAGGACCGATAGCGCCACATTCGCCAGCAGCGGCGAGAGAATCCCACCTTGTGGGGTGCCGGTGACGCTTTCCTTAGCGGTGCCAATCTCAGTGAGAATGCCCGCCTTCAGGAACGCCTTCACCAGCGCGAGCACACGCTTGTCTCCGACTCGCGCCCGCACCCGATCCATCAGGGCCGAATGCGAGATTTCGTCGAAGCAGGCTGTGATGTCGCCCTCCAGCACCCACTCGTAGCTCTTGGATGCCAGAAAACGCGTCTCGGCCACGGCGTCGTGCGCACGCCGGTTGGGCCTGAAACCGTATGAGCACGGCTCGAAATCCGCCTCAAAGATCGGCTCCAGCACCAGCTTCAAGGACGCCTGCACCACCCGGTCGGCCACGGTCGGAATACCCAGCCGACGCCGCTTGCGCGACCCCGGTTTGGGGATCATTCGTTCCCGCACCGGCAGCGGACGGAAACTGCGGGACCGCAGCTGATCCCGCAGCTCGGCGAGGAAGTCTTCCACACCGATACGTTCCCGAACGGAGGCGGCGGTCCTGCCGTCGACTCCGGCCGAGCGTGCGCCCTTGTTGCCCTCCACCCGTTCCCATGCCATCAACAGAAAGCCGGGATCGGTGACGAGGTTGAACAGATCGTCGAAGCGACGATCAGGATCGTCGTTCGCCCAACGGTGCAGCTTGGTCTGGATCTCCAGTACCCTTTGCCTGGCTTGCAACAAGCCGAGCAGTGGTTCACTCGTATTCACCAGCGTTCTCCCGGTATTCCAGCACTTCGGCTACTGACTTGCTGGCTCCCTTCGCCATGTGACCGGCTTTCCCGGCCTCCGACTACTACGGAGCCTCCGCCCCGACCGGTGCCGTCAGCCGACGACGCGCCTGCCCTTCCGCCGTGCTGGCTGCAGGGCAGTGAGGGCGACACCGGACGGTTCCCACGTTCATCTCAAAGTCGATCGACGAGCGAGGCGTCCAGCTCTACCCCTGCGGCATCGCCACGGTTACGCCGCAGATCTTCACCGTGGCCTCCTGGCCGGTTGTCACATCGCGGCCAGAAGTTCCCCGCCACCGCAAAGCGGAGTCGGGTACGCACCGCGGCCAGCCCATATCCGCCAGATTTGAGCTGGTGGGCCGTTAAGGGGCGTCAAGCACTGATTTCTCGCGTACACCTTCTCGTCTCGCTGACCGGACCCGCGTCGTCTGGCAGTGCCGACACGTCCCGGCGTTGTCAGGGCTGCTCCCACCCTCACCAGCGTCTCCTGGATCAGGCTGCCCTCAGCTTCACCCAGCCGCTGCGACGGCCAGGCGACGAAGGTCTCTCACCTCCATCCGACTTCAGACGCCTCGTGGCGCACATGGTCTTCGGCCCAGTCATCACCAACAAACAACATCACCTCAACCCTTCCTCCTCGATCTGTAGTGGTCGAACCACCCTGTCGAGCCTGCGGCACCCAACTGCGACCTAATGGATAAGTGCTCGAATCGGCACGACATCCCAGTAGCACTACAGGTGACCACCAACTGGTCGGGGCACAATCTCTGCAGAAGGAATCAACGATCGTTCCAGGCGGGCAAAGTGCTCACCGACCAGCGGCTCATCAATCAGCGTCTCGCCGACGACTACCAAACCCCGCCAACGACGCGCCGATCAGATCCCATTAGGTGGACATAAGGCAGTAGTACCCGCTTTCGGCGGTACGTTGGCTGCATCGGGAATGTTGTCCGAAGGATCGCCGTACTGGTGGTGGTGGCCACCGTGGGCGCCGTCCTGCTGCAATGCAGCTCTCCACCACCGCCACCTGCGGCCACGCCGACACCGACAGTCACCAGGCCGCCTGCGCCCGCCGCCGCGAGCGTCCGTCCGGTCACCGCGGCCGAACTCGGCGCGAGCTGGCGGCCGGATTGTCCCGTCGGACCTGAGCGGCTGCGGCGGGTCGAGGTCGGCTACATCGGATTCGACGGGCAGACGCACCGCGGCCAGCTGGTCGTGCACGAAGATCTGGTCGAGGAGGTCGTCGCGATCTTCGGGCACCTGCAGCGGCTGCGCTATCCGATCGCCAAGATGCGCACGGTCGACCACTATCCGGGCGCCGACGACGAGCTGTCCATGGAGGACAACAACACCTCGGCGTTCAACTGCAGGCCGCTGCCGTCGGGTCGGGCGTGGTCGCCGCACGCCTACGGTCGCGCAATCGATCTCAACCCGCTGCTGAACCCGTTCATCGACAGCAGGGGCGTCTTCGAGCCCGGGAACGCCGCGCCTTATCTGGACCGCAACCGCACCCACCCGGGGATGCTGCGTGCGGGCGACCCCGCGGTGGGCGCGTTCACCGATCACGGCTGGCGCTGGGGTGGCGATTGGCGAACGCCGAAGGACTATCAGCATTTCGAGCGTGCCTAGGTCACATCGAGTTCAGCGCCGACTCTCCATCGGCCACGATCGGCACGATGTACAACGCGAGCGCGCTAGCGCGTCGGGTATTGATACTGCGGCTCGTGGAACCGGTTGATGATCGGAATGCGTTCGATGATCCTGTCGCGCAGACGCGGTTGCGGCTGCACCGGCGGGACTTGCGGTTGTGCCGGCGGAACATATGCCGGAGCCGGGGGAACATACGCGGGCGCGGGCGGAACATACGCCGGCGCGGGAGGTGTCATTTGTTGAGCGACGGGCCCACGCGCCAGTGGCGGGACGATCGGAGCAGCCGCGGGCGGGTCGTACTCGGCCGCAGGCGCAGCAGGAGCCGGCGGCGGGGCGGCCATCGTCTCCACGACAGGTGGCGCGGCCGGCGGCGGAGGTGCGGCGGGAGCGGGCTTGGCCGCGGGACGCGGGGCCAGCTTGGGCGCGGCCCGTGCGGCCTTCGCGGCAGACGGCACCGTCGCTTCCCGAACCTGTTCGCCGGCGGCATTCGCGTTCTGCGTGGGGTCGGAGCGTGAATCCGATGTGAGTTGCAGGCCCAGCGCCACCGAGAGCGAGATCACCAACGTGACCACCGCGGCAGCGAGGACAGAAGCCAACGCACGGGTCTTCGACATCTGCCGCGGCTGCGGCAGCGGTGCCGCCGGGCTATCCAGGCCGTTGACCGCAACCGCGGAAGCCACCGCGGCCCCGCGCGCCATTGCCATATCCGCCTCGGCGGACGAAATCACCGGTGCCGCCGCGACGGTGTCCAGCGACGACACGACCGGATCGAGGTCGGCCGAACCGACGACGAAGATCGCGTCAAGCTGCCGATCGTTGAGGTCCAACGCGATCACGCTGCTGGTCAGCTCGATATTGTCGGTGCCGTCGGGCCGGTCCTGGCGGTCGACAGTCACTCCGTCGGCGTCGACCACCGCAACCAGCGTGGCGTCGGGTTCGAAAACGCAGACCGCGACGTTGTCATACCCGGCGATGTCGGCGATACCGCCGGCCAGCGCCTCTGCCGCCTCGATCTCCGATACGGAGACGACGTTTTCCAGGCCTCGCCCCTGAAGGGCCGCCAAGAGCGCACCGGCCGCGGCGTCTGCATCCGTCGTCCAGGTCACGCCGACCACGTACAGGCCGTTTTCCACCACGGACTCGTTGGCGTCCAGCAGCCCCGCCAGCAGATCCTCGGCGTCAAACGCATCCTCGGCGATAGCCAGCGCGCCGCGGTCGATGGGAGCGCCGCCGCCCGTCGACCCTTCGACGAGCACCCAGCGGACGGCTGTCGAGGTCACCGACAGACCGAGCACGAGGTCCATTCCAAATTCCCCTCTGCCTGTCATCCGGGTCAGACACTACCGCCGTGCTCGCCAGATGGACATTCCAGCCGCCAGCGGAGGGGATGCGACAGCCACCCGATTAATCCAAATGCTGCATCTTTCGTGCCGTAATTGGTCTTGGACAAGCATCGAAGCGGCTTCTACCGTTGCTGCTAGACCACATACTTCCTATGGCCGAGGACACCATGACTGCCACGATGCCCGGCACTCACCTGACGGGACAGATGCTCATCGCCGGCTCTCCGGTCTTGGGCACCGGCAAGCAGATTTACGCCTTCGATCCGAGCTCCGGCCAGGATCTCGAGCCTGCCTATCACTACGGCGACCTCTCTCACGTCGACGCCGCCTGTGCCGCCGCCGCGGCGGCCTTCGCCGACTACCGGTCCACGCCCTCCGAGCAGCGCGCCCAGTTCCTCGAAGCGATCGCCGCGAGCATCGAGGCCGTCAAGGACGCCATCGTCGACCGCGCCGTCGCCGAGAGTGGGCTACCGCAGGCCCGCATCGCCGGTGAAGTCGGCCGTACCACCGGACAGCTGCGCCTGTTCGCAGGCGTCCTGCGGGAGGGCAGCTGGAACGGCGCCCGCATCGACCCGGCGCTGCCCGACCGCACACCCCTTCCCCGGCCCGACATCCGCCAGCGCTTCATCCCGCTGGGGCCCGTCGCCGTCTTCGGTGCGAGCAACTTCCCGCTGGCGTTCTCCGTCGCCGGCGGCGACACCGCATCCGCCCTCGCCGCCGGATGCCCCGTCGTCGTCAAGGCCCACGACGCCCACCCCGGCACCTCCGAGCTGGTAGGCCGCGCCATCACCGACGCCGTCGCAGCCACCGGTATGCCCGCCGGCACCTTCTCCCTGCTCTTCGGGTCAGGCCCCGATCTGGGCATCGCCCTGGTGAGCGATCCACGCATCAAGGCGGTCGGCTTCACCGGATCCCGTTCAGCCGGAACGGCACTCGTCGCGGCCGCGGCGGCCCGGCCGGAGCCCATCCCCGTGTACGCCGAGATGAGCTCCATCAATCCGGTCTTCCTCCTCGACGGAGCACTGGCCAGCCGAGGCGCCGAGTTGGGTAAGGCGTTCGTCGGCTCGCTGACGATGGGCTCCGGACAGTTCTGCACCAACCCCGGCCTGGTGATCGCCGTCGACGGCCCCGGCCTGGACGCGTTCATCAATGCCGCCCGCGACGCCATCGCGGAGGCTCCGGCCACGCCGATGCTCACGCCCGGCATCGCCGAGAACTACGCCAATGGCGTCAGCACGTTGAGCGGCGAAGCCGATCTGGTCGTCCGTGGTCAGTCCGGCGATACCCAAACCGCTTGCCGCGCCGCCTTGTTCGCCACCGACGCTCGGAGCTTGCTGAAGTCAGAGACGCTGCAGGCCGAGGTCTTCGGATCCTCCAGCCTCATCGTGCGCTGCGCCGACCCCGCCGAGATGCGAACCGTCGCGCAGAACATCGAAGGCCAGCTCACCGCGACCGTGCACGCCGATGAGTCCGACTACGACGACGCCGGCGAGCTTCTGCCGATGCTCGAACTCAAAGCCGGCCGGATCATCTTCGACGGCTGGCCCACCGGCGTCGAGGTCTGCCACGCCACGGTGCACGGCGGGCCCTACCCCGCGACGTCGGATTCGCGCAGTACCTCGGTCGGTGCGCGCGCGATCGAACGCTTTCTGCGGCCGGTCTGCTACCAGAACGTGCCGAAGTCGTTGCTGCCCAGCGCGATCGCCGACGGCAATCCCGATAACCTGTGGCGGCGCATCGACGGCCGGCTCCAGCAGGACTGACCCACCCGTCGCAGCAGCCCGCATCGGCACCGGGGAACCAACTCACCCGACGTCAAAAAACTGTCAACGACGTCGTGGCCAACATCGGGGCGGCTGCAGCGGGACGAACCGCTTCGCAGCGTTGTACCCGCAGGCTGAGCATGTCCGGTTAAGTTTGTCGGCGGGCCGCTGACAGACGCGGCCGACGGGCCGATCCAGAGGATCCGCAGGACATGCGAGTTGACGGGCGGGAAATCACCGTTTCGGGCAGCTTGCTGCAACCACTGAGCCGGCGCACCAGCGACATCCTGCGGCTCATCCTCGCGACGCTGTTCCTGGCGGTGGTCATCACCAGCTCGCTGATCACCCGCTATGACTGGGTCGCCCTGGAAAAGTCGATCTCCGACATCGTCGGCGTGCTCACCCCTACCCAGTCCAACCTGGTCTACCTCGGCTACGGCATCGCGATCTTGGTGCTGCCGTTCGCGATCCTCATCGGCCTGATCGCCGGCCGGTACTGGAAGCTGCTGGGCGCATACGCGGCCGCTGGGGTCATCGCCGTCCTCGCACTGTCGGTCAGGCCCGACGGCATCTCGGCGCCTCGATGGCACTTCGACATCGGCGACAAGCTCAACACCTTCCTGTCACAGTTCCTCGACGACCCGCGCTGGATCGCGATGCTCGCCGCGATGCTCACGGTGTCGGGTCCATGGCTTCCCGAACGGTGGCGCCGGTGGTGGTGGGCGCTGCTGCTGGCGTTTGTGCCCATCCATCTGGTCGTCAGCGCCGTGGTGCCTGCACGCTCGCTACTGGGTCTGGCGGTGGGCTGGTTCGTCGGCGCTCTGGTGGTGCTTGTGGTGGGCACGCCCGCGCTGGAAGTGCCGTTGGACGGCGCCGTGCGAGCGATGGCCAGACGGGGATGCACGGTGACGCGACTGACCGTGATCCGACCCGCCGGCCCCGGATCGCTGGTTCTGTGGGGCCACTGCGCCGACGACTCGACGGCCGAACTCGAGCTGTACGGCCCGAACCAACGCAGCGGCGGCGTGCTCCGGCAGTTGTGGCGAAAGTTCACCCTGCGGGGCGGCGAGACCGCGCCGTTCCATGCCTCGATGCGCCGTGCCGTCGAACACCGCGCGTTGATGGCGACCGCGATCGGCGATCTCGGAGTCGCCAACACCTCGCCGCTGGCTGTCACCCCGCTCGACCGCGGATGGACGTTGTATGCGCACACCCCCGCACGCGGCACCCCGCTCGCCGAAGCCGCCCCGACAACGTTGGAGGCACGGATCTGGGGGGCGCTGCGGGTGCTGCACGATCACCAGATCTCCCACGGCGACCTGCGGGCGACGAAGATCACCGTCGAAGACGGCAACGCACTGTTCGGCGGTTTCGACCACGCCGAGTACGGCGCCACCGACGCGCAACTCCAATCCGACATCGCGCAACTGCTGGTGACGACGAGCGCACTGTATGAACCGGCGACGGCGGTTCGCACGGCGGTGGGTGTTTTCGGCAAAGAGGCGGTCCTGACGGCGTCGCGCCGGCTGACGAAATCCGCTGTGCCCAAGCGTATCCGGGAATCCGTCGACGACTCGAAGGCGTTGCTCGCCGCGGCTCGCGACGAGGTGAAGCGCCAAACCGGTGCCGATGAGATCCAGTTGGAGACGATCACCCGCTTCAACCGCAACCAGATCATCCAGATGGTCCTGCTCGTCGCCCTGGTCTACGTCGCATTGCCGTTCATCAGCACCGTGCCGACGTTCTTGTCCGAACTGAGGACCGCGAACTGGTGGTGGGGCCTTCTCGGATTGGCGGTCTCTGCGCTGAAGTACGTCGGAGCGGCCGCGGCCCTGTGGGCATGCGCCGACGGGCTGGTGAGCTTCCGCAACCTGACGCTCATGCAGGTCGCCAACACCTTCGCGGCCACCACCACCCCGGCCGGTGTCGGCGGACTCGCGCTCAGTGTCCGATTCCTGCAGAAGGGCGGGCTCGGGGCGCTGCGCGCCGCCACCGCGGTGACACTGCAGCAGTCGGTGCAGGTGGTCACCCACATCTCGCTGCTGATCCTGTTCAGTGCATTCGCCGGAGCGTCGGCGAACCTTTCGCATTTCATCCCGTCGAGGACGATCGTGTATGCGGTCGGCGGCGCGGTTGTCGGACTGGTGGGTGCGTTCGTGATCGTGCCCAAGCTGCGGAGGTGGCTGGCGGCGACGGTCGGACCTCGGGTCAACGAGGTACTTCGCGACCTCGCCGAACTGGCCCGCGAGCCCAGGCGCCTGGTGCTGATCATCCTGGGTTGCGCCGCAACCACACTCGGTGCGGCCCTGGCCTTGTGGGCGTGCGTCGAAGCGTTCGGCGGCAACACCTCCTTCGTCACCGTGACCGTCGTGACGATGATCGGCGGAACGCTCGCCTCGGCGGCCCCCACCCCCGGCGGCGTCGGTGCCGTCGAAGCGGCGCTCATCGGTGGTCTCGCAGCGTTCGGGGTACCCGCCGCGATCGCCGTGCCGTCCGTCCTGCTCTACCGGGTGCTCACGTGCTGGTTGCCCGTGTTCATCGGCTGGTTCTTGATGCGCTGGATGACCGACAAGCAGATGATCTAGCGGCGGTCAGCAGCCGGCGGATGTGACGCCGACATCCGGGGGACGTCGGAAGTGCCCGCCTCCGCGCGACATTGTCGCTCGTATCGAGGCACTTACCGATGTGCTTACCGCTGTAGCGAATTTGTCGCTCGAAGCCGGGCACCGCTACCTGAGCCAGCGCTTACGGCGAGCGTCAGAGCACCTCGGTGATCTGCGCGTACCAGCCGAATACGTCTCGGCGCGATGACGGGATGCCCGGAAATGCGCCCGCGGCCAGATTGCCCGCGCTCACCCGGAACGTGCCCGCCAGCGTGGCTACGACATCCTGTCCCACTTGCGCACTCGGTGGCGATCGAAAAAGACACGCCTCGAAATGGGCGACGATCGGCGCACCGCCTCCCGCATAGATCACGACGAGCCCGAGTGCCATGCTCTGCGCGGCCTCGTTCCAGAACCCCTTCGTATCGACGTTCAGAAAGTTGACGGGGAAGACGCCCTGCTGATCGACGCCGTCGATCTTGAGATCGAATACCGTTCCGTTGAGATTGGCCTTCCATGTCCCCACTGGTAGTGGCATGCACGCTCCCGGACTCGTTCAGCGACGAGGATTCGACGCGATATCGCAGAGTATGCCCGCCGATCGGGGCACGACCGCGAATATCTCGGCAGCGAGTCGGCATCTCTGATACTGCTTAGCTGGCTGTGTTCAGTACGGCCCGGGCCCGCGGCTGGCCATCTGCTCCAGCCGGGCGATCCGGTCAGCCATCGGGGGATGTGTCGAGAACAGTTTGCCCATCGCCGCACCTGCCCGGAACGGGCTGGCGATCATCAGGTGCGCCTGATCGGCCAGCTGGGGCGCGGGCGGCAGTGGAGCGGCCTGCACGCCGCCGGAGATCTTCTGCAGCGCGGATGCCAATGCCAATGGATCACCGGAGAGTTCGGCGCCGGACTGGTCGGCCTGGTACTCCCGGGAACGTGACACGGCCAGCCGCACCACTGTCGCGGCGATCGGGCCCAGCAACGAAATCAAGAGCAGTGCAAGTGGATTCGCGCCACCTTGTCGCCCGCCCCCGAACCTGCCGGCGAACATCCCGAAATGAGCCAGTCCGGTGATCACGGATGCCATCGCTCCGGCCACACAAGAGATGAGGATGTCGCGGTTGTAGACGTGCGAAAGCTCGTGGCTGAGCACGGCTCGTAGTTCACGCTCGTCGAGGAGGTTCAAGATCCCCGTCGTGACGCACACCGCCGCGTTTTGCGGATTGCGACCGGTCGCGAACGCGTTCGGGTTGTCGGTGTTTGAGACGTACAACCGCGGCATCGGCTGGTTTGTATTCGCGGCAAGCTCGCTCACGATGCGGTAGATCTCCGGCGCCTGAGTCTCGTCGACCGGCTGCGCCTTCATCGCGCGCAGCGCCAGCGTGTCGCTCTTGAAGTAGACGTACACGTTCATGCCGACTGCCATCAGAATCGACATGCCCAGAACTGCGGTATTGCGGAACAGTGCGCCGATTAACACGATCAGTGCCGACATACCTATCAGCAACACGAATGTTTTGACCCTGTTAGCGGTCGGATGCCACGTCATCAGCTTCCTCCTAACGAGTTATTGCTGATTATTCGGTCCGTCGGCGGCCGTGGGTTCGAAATCGCCAGCCTGGAGGACCTCGCCGCGGGCGTTTGTAAAGCAATTCGTGGCAGGTGGCGGCGGCCGCGAGCGTCAAAACACTTCGGTGATTTGCGCGAACCAGCCGAATACGTCTCGGCGGAACGAAAAAACAGCCTCCGTGTTTGACCCCGATCAGCGTATGGAGCGGTGCACATCGGACTTGCCTGCGCCGCCGCCGTCCTGAGCGATCCACGGTCCCTCGATCGACGGGTCGAGGATCCCTTCTTCGAGCCAGGTGTAGCGACCGTCAAGTACGCCGCGAGCCAACGTGAGGTCGGAGTCGTCGCAGTTGTGCCAGAGCTCGATCGAACCGCTGCTCGGCCCGAACCCGGGCCTGACGGCAGAACGCGTCGGCGAGTTCGACGGTGGTACCGTCCGCCCGGTCGCGCTGTGCCCGGACGCAGGCCGCGGTCATCGCGAACAGCTCCGCCCCGATATCCACGATCCGGCCCAGGAACCGCTGCTTGTGCTCGAGCCTGCCCTGCCACCGCGACATCCCGTAGAAGGTGCTGCGCGCCAGTCGGCGGCTGGCCCGTTCGACATAGCGCAGATGGCCCGGCCAGCGGTCCGAATTCGCTGAACGACGTGGGCAGCTGACCTTTGCCGGTTACCAAGGTCGGCAGCCAGCCGGCGTAGAACTTGCCGGCCTTCGCGGCCGCTTTCGCCTTCTGCCGCAGGTCGGCCTTCGGGTCGATGATGTCGCCGGCGACCGACAGGTGGGCATCGACCGCCTCGCGGGCGATCAGCAGATGCATGATCTCGGTGGAGCCTTCGAAGATCCGGTTGATGCGCAAGTCGCGCAGTACCTGCTCGGCGGGCACCCCGCGCTCGCCGCGGGCGGCTAGCGACTCGGCGGTCTCGATAGCCGCGTCCGCCGCGAATCTGCACCAACTCGTCGGCGATCAGCCAGGCCATCTCCGAGCCGTACAGCTTGGCCAGCGCCGCCTCGATCCGAATGTCGTGGTTCTTGCCGGCGTCGGCCAGCTCACTGGCCAAGCTCGAGCATCGCCTCCAGTCCGTAGGCGGTGGCTGCGATGAACGCGACCTTTCCAGCGACGGCTTCGTGCTCACCGATCGGTCGGCCCCATTGCACCCGCTCCCGCGACCACTCCCTGGCGATCTTCAGGCACCATTTCGCCGCGCCAGTGCACACCGCCGGCAGCGACAGCCGCCCAACGTTCAGCGTCGACAGCGCGATCTTGCAGGCCCGTCGCCTTCCCGGCCGATCCGGTTCGCCGCCGGGTACCCGCACGTTGGTCAATCGAGTGAGTCCGTTTTCGATGCCGCGCAATCCCATGAACGCGTTGCGATTCGTTCACCACGATGCCCGGTGCATCCGCCTCCACCACGAACGCGGTGATCCCACCCCGGTGCCCCTCGCTCTTGGGCACCTGGGCCATGACCACCAGCAGGTCGGCGATCACGCCGTTGGTGGTCCACAGCTTGACCCCGTTCAGCACGTAGTCATCGCCGTCCGGTATGGCGGTGGCGTGCAGCCGGGCCGGGTCGCTGCCGACGTCCGGCTCGGTCAGCAGGAACGCGCTGATCTCCCGCGTACACCGGGGCAGCCACGTGCGCTTCTGTTCCTCGGTGCCGAACATCTTGATCGGTTGGGGCACCCCGATCGACTGGTGGGCGGAAAGCAACGCGCCCAGCGAGGGATGTACCGAGCCGACCAGCGCGAGCGCCTTGTTGTAGTACACCTGTGACAGGCCGAGCGCCGCCGTACTCGGTGTCCGATCTTCATGCCGAAGGCGCCGAGTTCCTTCAAGCCCCGGATGACCTCGTCGGGAATCTGCGCGTCGCGCTCGATCACAGCGGCATCGATCTGCGACTCGCAGAAATCGCGCAGCCTGGCCAGGAACGCCTCGCCACGATTCACCGCCTCCGCCGAGCCGCTGGGGTGCGGATGGACCAGGTCCAACCGCAATCGGCCGAGGAACAATTCCTTGCCGAAGCTGGGCTGGCGCCACTGCGCCTCCCGCGCCTGTTCGGCGACCTGCCTGGCCTGTTGCTCGCTGACTTGTTCGGTAACGGTCATGACGACCTCCCAATGTGGGCGGAGCTGTTACTCGACAGCAACCCCATTTGTGGGCACCGGGGAGCCTTTGGAGACAGCGCGCTCCTGCTGCCCGAGCGCAGAACTCATTAGTTGCGCTTGATTTGTGCACCACGTATTGGTCGGGCGCGCACTGGATTTCAGCAAGTCCGTATTGCCGCCCTGTCGATCGCCACCCATTGCCATGCCTTGCCTATGGGAGGACGATGAAATGGTCCGGCGGCGCCGTCGAGACGCTGCCCCACACAAACGGAGGCAGATTATGTACGCACGAAGCACCACCATCCAGGGGCAGCCCTCGTCCATTGACGCCGGTATCGCGCATACGCGCGACAGCGCGATGCCCGCGCTCGAGGGCATCGACGGGTGCGTTGGCTTGTCCCTGTTGGTCGACCGAACGTCCGGCCGCTGCATTGTTACCACCTCCTGGGAGTCCGAGGAGGCGATGCACGCGAGCGAGGAGTCCATTCGGCCGATTCGTGACCGGGCCGCCGAGCTTTTGGGTGGTAGCAGGCAGGTCGAGGAATGGGAGATCGCTGCGATGCACCGCGAGCACCGCGCGAGTGAGGGCGCCTGTGTCCGAGCCACCTGGGTCAAGGTCGGCCCGGATCAGCTCGACCAAGGCATCGATTTCTACAAGATGACTATCCTGCCCGCCCTCGAGGAGCTGGAAGGTTTCTGCAGCGCCAGCCTGCTGGTCGACCGCGCGTCCGGTCGTGGCGTGGCCTCGGCGACCTTCGACAGCGTCGAAGCGATGGAGCGGAACAAGGACCAGTTGGACAGGATCAGAGCTACGGGCAGTCAGGAAGCACGCGCAGAGGTGCTCGACGAGTGCGACTTCGAGTTGGCGGTCGCACACCTGCGAGTGCCCGAGATGGTCTGAGCGGCTGCAGCGCGAAGTCGGTCAACTGAACGTCGGCCAAAGTTCTCGCTGCAGTCTTCGCAACGGCCGCCACTCAAGTTAGCCGGTGGCGGGGAGGTGCCGTCTCGCCATCGCGGTCGTTGACACCGCCGTTGGTATTACGACGAGTCGCTCGGGCTGGCAGGTGCAGGATTCGAACCTGCGTAGGCGTAAGGCGAAGGATTTACAGTCCACCCTGGCGTTTGCGGCCGGCTTTTTGACAACCCGCGTTATCGCTGATCAGAGACACGGTCTGGGCCTTATCCTCACTGTGGCACAACACTTCTCGCGCCGAGCTGGTGACTTGTCGGAGACCATCGGTTGACCTTGCGAGGTTTTGCGCGAGACCAGCGTTAGACCCTGGCTGCTCGGATACCGCCGGGATGAGATTTGCGGCCTCAGCTAACCAGTGAGGCTTCGCCTCTGACCGCCCAGCGATGGGTCTGGTCAGGTGGTTATGTTGCGGTCAGGCTGTGGAGATGGCTGCGACAGTGACGATTAACGATGTGCTCGATGGGCATGTAGCGCTGGATATTGAGTGTCTGGATCGCATCTACCTGAATGGCTATGTGCCAACTCTGCAGACGGGTGGGGCGGTGGTCTCGTTCCTGACCGCGCATCTGGGTTATGAGATTCCCTCGCCGGCGATCTTCGAGAAGATCGGCACCGCGTTTCGCCGCGCGGTGGCGTCGTTCGCCGAGGCCAACCACATCCCGGTGGTGCGGTTCGGCAAGAACGACCGCAAGATCGATGTGATGCGGCCGTATCTGGCCCGGCAAGCGGCGACCGGCCGGGCGGGGGTGGCCGCGATCGGGGTGGCCCAGGAGTTCGCGCCGGTGTTCACCGCCACCAAGAAACAACGGGGCAACACGGTGTGGTTCTCCTTTGCGGTGTCCCAGCGGCGGGTGACCTGTTACTACTTCTACGTCTGGGACGACGATTTCGGGCCGGCGTTCGTCAAGGTCTGCGCCTATTTTCCGTATCCGATGAAGGTCTGGGTCAACGGCCACGAGTGGGCCAAACGGCAGGCAACCAAGGCCGGCATCGGGTTCACCGAGCTGTCCAACGGGTTCGCCACCTGCGCTGATCCGGCCGCGCTGCAGACGATCTGCGACCGGCTCGGCCCGGGCACGATCCAGGTGTTCGCCGAACGCTGGTGGTCGATCCTGCCGCTGCCGCTGACCGAGCACGACCGTGCCGCCGGCTATTGGTGGGAGCTGTCGATGCGCCAGGTGGAGATGTCACGCACCCTGGTGTTCGACGCACCGCGGCGGGCCCGCGGGTTCTTCGAGGCCCTGGTCACCGACAACCTCGACATCGGTCGCCCGGAGCTGATCGAGCTGATCTTCAAACGCGGCCAACGCCGCGGCGCCAAGGCCAGAGGCCAATACAAGACCAAGATCGTCACCTACGGCACCGAGGTCAACGTCAACGCCTTCTACCGGCACTCCCGCATCAAGCAGTATTTGAAGGACGGGCGGGCGCTGCGCATCGAGACCGTCATCAACAACCCCGACGATGTGGGCTGCCGACGCCGGTTGTGCCATCTCGACGAACTGCAGGCCCGCGGTCGTGCGATCAACACCACCCTGCTCGATACTGAACGTGTCGGTCAGGGCTGCGTCCTTGCGAGTCCAGCCTTTGAGCGGATCGCACAGCCCACCCTCACCGAGGATGGCAGGAGGGCCCCGGCCTTACGGTTCGGCGACCCTCGGGTCCAGGCCCTGGCCGGCGCCCTATCCACCAGCGTTCTCGCCGTCACCGGCATCACCAACAAGAGCCTGCGCGCCTTGATGACCGGCCTGCTCGGCGGGGCGACCTACACCAGGAACCAGGCCAGCTACGACCTGGCCCGGCTACGCGTCAACGGGCTCATCACCCGCATCCCGGGCAAGAATCGCTACCGGCTCACCGGCGACGGCCTGCGGTTTGCGATCTTCTACACCAAACTGCACGACCGACTGCTACGACCCCTACTCGCCACCGACCGGCCACCCGCCCCGCCACCATTGCGAAAGGCGTTGCACACCATAGACATTCACATCAACGAAACCATCGACCAAGCCCGACTCCTGCCGAACGCAGCCTGAAAACTCAAGACAACTCTCAACGTTCTAGCGGCCAAGGATCGCTAGCTCGTCAGCGCCGCAAAGGTGATGGTTTGGCCCCTGAGGCGAGCTGCCGAACGGCACCAAATGGCAGTGACCAAACCGTTCGGTGGGTTACGGACGACGAACGCGATGCGGGCCGCGTCGGCCATAACCCCCTCCCTTCCCGGATGCGACGATCGAATTGATCGCCACTCTCCGAGCCCATCGCGAATGGTCGCGACTTCAATTCCGCGCGTGGCGCCGCGTCACAAACCCATTGACGGATTACTGATTACTGCCCACAGCGCGGCGGAATAGTCTTCACTCCAATTAACGGCGTAAGGAGCCATCGATGTCCCTCGCCACGTTCATCCGGCTTGCCGCACTCGTATGTGCCCTCACGGTCGTTGCCGCGTGCAGCGGCGCCGGTTTACCGACGAACGGTCCCGCGAGCACCGCCGTCGGCCAGCCGAATGTTCCCGGCCAGCCGCGCAAGACCGATGCTCCGAACGTTCCGACTGCCCCGATATCGATCCCATCCACCAATGCGTGGCAAGGCGATCCGATAGATGAGGTCAGACAACGGGTGGAGCAACTCCTCCGGACAGAATGCGGCAACGGCGAACTGTGCATAACCATTAAAGTCGCCGAGGGCGACGACGACAGTTATGACCAGTGCCAGTTCGCCTCGACGCTCCCCGACACCAGCGACCCGATCACCCTCAAGCCTGGGTCGACTCTCACCCTGCTCACCGGAACGTGGGCCTGCGAAACGAGCTCGACGTCCGAGCCGCAGCCGACCGAGTCCACACCGGAGTCGACCGAGTCCACGCCCGCGCCGACCGAGTCCACGCCCGCACCGACGACCAACCAGACGACGACGGATGTCAGACCAAGCGGCTGAGCCGTCGCCGGCGGCTTCGCCGTTCGCGGGCTTCTCCCGGCTCGTCCGGATCCTGGGTCAATTCATCGCACCGACGACCCTGCTTGCGGCGTTACTCTTCTACTTCGGCTGGGCCCACGTGTACTGGTTCTTCGACTACTTTGGCGTCGACTCGTCCGTGCTCGCGCCGAGCACCCGCGAATACGTCATCCGCAGCGTCGACTCGTTGTTCATCCCGCTGATCGCCGTCGCGATTGCCGGTCTGGCACTGATATGGGGCTACATCGCGCTGCCCGAACGGGTTCGCCGCGGTCCGAGTTCGCGACGGCACCTCGCCGCCCTCAGCACCGTGGCGGTACTCGTGCTCCTCAATGGCCTGAGTCGCCTCGTCATCGTCACCCCGGTCAACCGCGGCCTGTGCGTCGCGCCCATCTGCATCATCGTGGGCGTCACCCTCCTGTGGTATCTGGTCCTGCTGCGCCGCAGCCGATTACATGAGAAGAATCCCACCGCGCGTCGTTCGGATGCATCGCTGCTCTGCGAATGGGCTGTGATGTTCGTCCTCGTCGCCATGAGCCTGTTCTGGATCGCGACGGACTACTCGGTCGCCGTCGGTCAAACCCGTGCCCGGCAATCCGCAGCCGAAATCCCAAACCGCCCGGCAGTCATCTTGTTCAGCGAGAAGGACCTGCATCTCGATGGGGCCGACATCCGCCAGACGGTCTGCGCGACGCCACCGGGCTCCGAATCGGCATACCATTTCCGCTACAACGGTCTGGTACTGCTAATCGACATCGGCAATCAGTACGTGCTGCTGCCGCGGACCTGGCAGCGCGGAAACGGCACCGCGATCGTCCTGCCCTCGTCTGGCATCGGCGCTACCCGCTTCGAGTTCTCGACCACGAACGACTACCGGCCCACTCCCACCTGCTGACCGGCGCATATCTGGTTCCCCCGGGTATCTGCGGCACCGATGCGGCGGGCTAGAGATTGAGCTGCGTGGCAGGTGCAGGATTCGAACCTTCGTAGGCGTAAGCCGACGGATTTACGGTCCATACTTGCCGTTTGCGGCGTATGCCGGCTAACCAGAGTCACTGCAGGTACAGACCTCCGCCGACGGCAACAGCGTCGCTGGTACCGGGCGCAGTTCGCACTGGCGTGGCCACGCCGCGTCAGTGAAATCTTGGTCGACTCCGGAGGCGTGGGTCACGGCGTCCATGATGCTCGAACCGATGCCCGGCCTGTCGTCGCCGACATCGGCCGGGAGCGGGCGACCAACGGTCTATGCCGTCGTCGAGCCCCGATCAGATAGTTCTCTGCGATGG
>CAWDFT010000008.1:0-161896 GCA_963801575.1 uncultured Actinomycetota bacterium | reverse complement strand
TGAACTCGCCGTGAACTCCAGCTCAACCGAGGTCAGCTCCGAGTTAGAGGAGTTCACCCATGACCACATCCATCACACCCCAGATCACCCGCCCACCCCTGCCCGCGGCCGAGCACCTGCTCCCCCGCACCGACGGTGGTTATTCGTGCCACGAGGTGGCCGTAGTGACTCACGGCGCGTTCACCGGCCGCGTGTGGCGGCACATCCATCACGACAGCGACGGCACTCGCTTCGACTTCGATGCGACGATCGACGGCCTGGTTGACGCGTCAAGCAGCGGCGTCGGCGACAACCCACAACGGCTTCGTGAGCTGGCCAGCGTCGCCTGGGCCACCGCCGACGAGCTCGGCGAGGCTCGCGCCAGGCCACGGCATCCGGCAGGGAGTGGGCGGACTGCCTGACGGATTCACGACAAAAGGAGCCCCCGCCCAGATTGGGCGGGGGTTCTGTCATGAGTTGGTCACCCGCACTAGCAGGGGGCGTTTTCCCACACCCCCTGAACCCTCGGCCCGCCACCCGTGGGCGCCCTAGGGGTGGCGTGCCTGATCAAGACCTACTCGTCCGACTTAGGCTCGTCCGACTTAGGCTCGTCCGGCTTAGGCTCGTCCGGCTTAGGTCGAAATATCCCGACGATTGCATGCTGCGCGTCCTCGATAGCCTTCTTTTGGGCGGTCCACTGCCGTTCCACCAGGTCCGTGAACGCTTTCCGCTGGTGCTCGATCTGCTCGCTGATCGCCTTGCGCTGAGCCTCCCAGTGGTCAGCGATCTTGACGCTGCGCTGCTGTTCGAGGAAATCCGCGAACGCCTTCTGCTGGGACTCGACCAAGTCCGTGACCGCCTTGCGCTGAGCCTCTAACTGGTTTGCGATCTGGTCCTGAATCGCCTTCATCCGCTTCTCGTTCTCCGTCACCAGCTCCTTGAACTGGTCAGGAAGTCCCGGCTGTTCCGTCATGGTCTGCTTATCCCTCCCGTTTAGATGATCTCGGCCCTCCTTATGGTGGACCGCCCCCAACGCTAATCCTGACCGTGGGTGGTTCCCGCGCGGCCTAGGCTTGATGGGGTGCTCGGCGAGCTAGTTCAAACCACGCGCGGGGAGTGGATCACCCACCCACCGACGCGATGCCCCAACGGCCACCCGCTCGGCCCGAACCAAGTCCTAGTCGGCCACCAAGCCTGCCTAGGCCACGGCGGCGGCCCACGACCTGGACGTGCCGCGCATGCGATGCCACGGTGTTCGGCCCGCCGCTCAACACGCACTGCGCGTGCCTCGACGGGGCGGCGACGGTGCGGATCTCAGCCGCACGGGACTGACGCGAGACGCCCGGCGCGGCGGTCGACGGCCTCGCTGGACGGCTCGGGCTGTGAATTCCCAACGGAGAGACCTCGCTTCTAAACGTCGGTCCTAAGCTGGGGCTTCTGGTCCAGCCGCCAGCTGCTCGAACTTCTCCATCAATTTGGCGGTGACGTCCAGGCCGACATCCTTGGCGAGCGTCTGACCGGAAGCAGCATCAGTGAGATAACGCGGATGCACAGGGAGCTCGACCTCTACCCGGACGTGGACCAGGCCATCGTCCTCCTGACGGAGGCTCGAAAAGAAAGTAATCGTGTAGTCGGGCATTTGACTTCCCTTCGGTAAGCAGGTCCGCGGGAACGCCTGGCTAGTGCCGAATCCGGTTGGCGTCCGCGTTGGCGTAGCGAACGAGCCGCGAGTCGGACGACCCAAGATAGATCTTCGCGGCGACGCCCGCGAGCGGAGGAATTGAAGCAGTAAGCGCAGTCAGCCACCCCGTATTCACGTGTCCGGAGATTACCCGTCCGGGGACTGCCGCCTCAGCATGAGGCGAGGGGGCGTGTCGCAAGTTTGCTCGGCCCGAAAAATTCGCCCCCTGGTAAAAAATCCATGACGTGCGTCAGGGGTCAACCCGCCGGGCCGCTCGTCATCCGCCGGACGACGGCCAGCCGGCCGCGCCTACCGCGGCACCCGCAACCTGCGCGCCGTGCAAACGCTGCTCGGACACTCGTCGATCGCCACGACGGAGCGGTACACCGCCGTAGACAACGAAGAGATCCGCGCCGCGATGATGGCCGCCGGATGGCTCGACGAACGTGACCAGCCTCGTAATTCACCGACGTTGGTTAGTCCACCACCGCCGCAGGTAAATCGTCTTCAACCTTAATGAGCATCTCCACGCTTTCAGTTTTGGCCTTGCACCAGGCGCACTGCCTCCCGAGGGTGACCCGTTTAACCTTCTGGTCCGGATAGTTCTCGTCGAAGCATTTACGGCAGATCTTGGCCATCACGTGCCTTTCAGATTGCAAAGCTGCCGAAGTTGATATTTCACTTCGCGAGGCACACTGACAAGGTGTGCGTGCAAGAGGCCGCCGAGCTGGTCGCCATCGACGTGTTCCAGCGCGCCGAGGCGACCGGACAGCCGATCACCCTCGGCCTGGTCGAGCGCCGTCTCGACGAGCTGCGCAGCCATGAACCGGAATGCGCGTGCGGGCTGTGCACCGCCGCGAGCGAGATGCGTGCCTCACGGGTCTTCTACGTGGCGCGTGGCTGGGCCGGCGGGGTCGCGGCGACCAGGCGCCGGGCGACGCGCTAAGCGCCGAGGCGATCGACCGGCTCGATCCGTTCGGGCGGCCCTAACCGCGGGGTTCCGTCTCGTACGCGACCCTGTACTTCCTCATGCCTGGAGCGTTTTCCACTGCGTGGCCACACCCCGGATCCCAGTCCACCACGCGCGTGAGCCGCCTATCGGTGGGAAGCTGCCTTCTTACTTCCTCCTCAAGAGCCTCACGTAGTCGTTCCCGCTCGAATGGCGTGATGTCCTCCGTCACCAACGCCTCCGTAAGCTCCATACAGCGCATTCTGCTCCGCTCTTGACCCTCCGGGGTCACAGCGTGCAGCGACGCCAGTTGATAGCCACCTGGTCGATGGGCGTACCGGTACTGACTGCGACGTACTCGCGTGCCATTGGCTCGACCTCGCGGGGAAAGCGAGCCTGTGTCAGCCCGCCAAGCTCGGGAATGTGGACCATCCACCAGCCGCCGTCGCGGGTGACGTCGATATCGAAGCTGGACCCGCTAGCGACATCAGAGACCGCCATCGCCTGTACCGCTAGCGACAGACCGTATTCCAGCTCGAGGCTCAGAAACTGTTCCAGCGCAACGTTATCCACTATCCAGAACCGGGGGATGGCCTCGGACAGATGCGCCACCACGTCGAGCCGGTCCTCGATACGCGTCACGGTGTAGATGCTCGTTGGTTTGACCTGCCCCTCGGGCGTGATCGCCGCGTTGTTCGTTCGGACGCTCTGGCGTAAATAGGCGAACTGATCGCTGGCCTGTGTGGTCACCGGGAGCACGTCGAGGATCGAGGTGGCCGGCCTGCCCAACGCCACCGGGTCCGCCGTGAAGGTCTGGCCGGTGACCACGGTGCCGCCGGTCGCCAGGCTGGTCGATTTGGTCGTATGCGTAGGTCGCCATCTCGGCGGTGGTCATCGTCTCACCCTTGCGGGCCAGCGATTCGTAGGTCTGGTCGCCAAGGACATCGCGCAGGTGGGCGATCGCGGTGGTGATTTCAGGCACAGCCGCCGTAGCTAAGGGGCTGAACGCGAAACCGGCGATGGTGGCCGCCGATTCGTAGCGTCCGAGCCGCCCGGTAGCGGTCATGCGGTCGGCAATCTCTGCGGGTCGAACAACGCGATGGGGTGGTCGGTGGCCCGATCGATGGCCAGGTCGGCAAGGATCTCGCCGACCACCGGAACGAATTTGAAGCCGTGCCCGGAGAATCCGCACGCCATGATGACGTCGGCGCATTGCGGGTGGCGCCCGATCACGAAGTGCCGGTCGGGTGTATTGGAGTACATGCAGGTCGCCGCGTGCAGGCACTTGCCCGCCAGCGCCGGCAACAACTCAGCGACCCGCGCCCTAATCTCGCTTATTTCCCGCTCGTGCACCACCCGCTCGATGGTGTCCGGCGTACAGGCGATCCCGTTGCGGGCGAAGCCGACTTTCACACCGCCCCGCGGTCCGTCGATCGCCGGTAAGCCGTATATCTGTATGCCTGAGGCGTTCTCGTGGATGAAGATGGGCTGATCCTCGAACCTGGAAACACCGCCGATCGGGTCCAGCCAGTACATCACCTGACGTTCCACCGTGATGGGAACACCGAACTGACCCAGCACCTGCGGGCCCCAGGCGCCCGGGCAGATCACCAACTGCTCAGCGGTGTAAGACCCACGACCCGTAATGACCTGCATCCCCGCGGCAGTCTGGTTCCAATCCAGCACGGGCTCACCAAATTGCAGTGTGGCCCCCGCTTTTTCGGCGATTTCGAGATGTGCGCGCACTGTCAGCTCCGGTCGCGCGAACCCGGCTTTGGCGTCGTAGAGCGCGATATCTTCGGGGTCGGGCGTGAAGTTCGGGAACCGGGTGGTGATCTCGGCGGCGTCGAGCAACTCGTGCGGCAGATCCCATTGGCGGCTGGCACGCAGGCTACCGGATACGGTCAGGCAGTCCGGTGGCCCGATGAAAAGGCCCCCGGTGAGTCGGTAAACGTCGCATTGGGAGTCGGCAGCCAGCTTCTCCCACAGCTCGTAGGCTCGCAGCAACAGCGGAACATAACCGGGGTCCTCGAAATAGGACTGGCGGATGATCCGAGACCCGCCGTGGCTGGAGCCCTTGTCGTGGGCAGGCTCATGCCGCTCCAGGCCGAGCACCCGGCGTCCTCGGGCCGCCAGATGATAGGCGGCGGCACTTCCCATACCGCCCAATCCCACCACGATGACGTCGTAACCCGTTGTTGTGCTGACCATGTCGAGTTACCTCCGGATCGGGGCCATCTTAGGATCGACGACCGGTTTTCGGTGTACGACATCGGGTTTTAATCGCCGGTGTGCACAAATTCTCCGCCGAAACCGCCAGAGACGCAGGCAGACCCGTTCTCTTCGTTGTGACCATGGCGTGTAAGCAGCGTGATCGGATCCTGCGGTGATTGAGGCACGAGCGGCGGCAAAGCAAGTCTAGGACGAACTTTTCGGCGAGCTCGACGAGCGTGGTGGCCGAGTCGACCTTCGCCACCGTCAGGCTTCGGCAGCGCATCACCAAGGGCCCGGCTCACGAGCAGCCGGCGTCGCCATGGCGTTCAAGCTCATCGAGTCCGCACAAGCCCGCTGGCGCGCGTCAACGCACCCCACCTCGTCGCCCTGGTCCGCGCCGGAGCCAGGTTCGAAAACGGGAAACTCGTCGAACGGCCCTACGAATCAGGAGGTGATCGGCAAGTCGCGTGACACGCCGGTCCACAACTCTTGACTGTTCCTCCGTCATCCATTCGCACACCGTATCGAGACATCCGTACCAATACGGTTGTTGATGTCATAAATTGTCGGCGGCCACGCGCATACTGCCTGCTCGAGCATTGGGGGCGGCCCGGTTCATGTCTGAACCCACCGCTAAGTCCCCAATCGCGGTGGCGGACATCCTCGACGACTTCATCGTCACCACACGACGCAATGCCGACCTGACGAATCGAAAACCCAATCAAGACCGTGGTGCGGCGGACGTCGACATCTAATTCTCTGTCCGGTGTCGGTCCCGACGGCCGCGGGTCGCCACGATCAACGACCCGACGCAGCCGACAACCGAGACGTCACCCACCCCTCGATACTCCTCCAACACGCAGCGCCGGAGCACCCCGCCCCCTTGTCCGAGGTCACACGCATCGATGTCGACGGCGTCTACGCCCTTGGTGTTGGCAGCGGAGGCGGCCGGTGAGTCGGACATCCCGTTTTGCCTGAGTGGGGTGCAGGGAGTTCCGGCTCAGGATGCCCTCGCGGAGGCCGAGTTGACGGAGCTGTTCGAGGTCTTCTCGTCGATCACGAGGCGTGGGGGGCTTGACAAAAGGGCTGTATGTCAACAGTGTTTACCAACACTGTTGACACGGTTTCGAAGAGGGTGTTTACTTGGGCGTCTAGCAGCAGAAACCGCGCGCCGAATGATTGTCATTCCTTGGCAAATCTTTTCCTTTCGGGATCGCGTTCGGCGCGGTGCGCTGTTGGGGTCGGCGTGCTGCTGGCCGACCCAGGTTCCCCTGGCTCGGTCAGTGGTCGCGGGTCGACAACCGACGGGCACTCGGTACGTTGAGAGGCCTCGTCAGCAACCGGGCAATTCCGCTGCGAAGTTGAAGGACTACACGCGCGCATTGCGAGAAAGTACGACCTGACTGTGGACCAGATTGCCTTGGACGCAATCAAATCACGATTTGCGGAGCTGACTTGAGATCCATTTATATTTATCAGAAGTCACAGGGGGAAGGGGAAGTCAGTTGACGGATGACACCGGAATGGCCGTGATGGAGTTGCAATGCCCGAATAGGCACCTCGTGGGCCGAATTATCAAACATTCTGTGGGGAGTCCGCTGCTGCTCGACATGCCAAAACAGCTGCGAGAGGATTGGAAACAAGTCTCCGAGCGACCCATGCTCACCACGCACTGTGGGGTATGCAAGCGGGCGGTCAGCAAGGCAACCGACACGGTTAAGGAGCGAGTTGACAGGCTGATTGATGACGAATGGGAGCACACGAACCAGTACGTGCTGCCGTTCCTAATAACGAGTGAGGACTGGGCGCAAACTGCCTACACCGCTCGATGAGCGGTGTAGGGGGCGGGCACAGCACCTGGCGCTGCGAATGCGGCGCCGTCACCTATAGGCCGGCGCCGAGCTGCCAGTCGCAGGCTGCTCGACGGACCCGCATGTGTCAGGTACCCGCTCGCACGGCGGTCTGACGCCTTTAGAAGAAATTTCTCAAACTGGCAAGTGGTCCTCTACTCCACTGCTGCCAGTTACCTCAGATCCGCTTTCCGGGCACTGTGGATTTCATCAGCGAACTGGTCGCCTCGACCGACGACGAAGACTTCGCTGTTCTCCTCGCCGATGTGGAATGCCTACCTGACGAGGTTCTGGAGACGCTCGCCGCTGTCCTGCAATCGTGCGCCGGGCGGAGTGGATCGCCGCGACCCGATGAACCTGGACCGACCCGGGAACGCCTCGGCCACTACATCGTGAGTCGGCGCGTCGCGCTGGGCTACCGCAACCGCACCGACCTGGCCGACAGCCTGCAGTTCACCGTGCGCGATGGCCTCGTGCTCGTGACAGCGCCAACAAAGACGGAAGCCCTTGACCGGCGTTGTGCAGATTCGACACGTCGAGGGATCGCGGACGGCATTAGAGAACGATTTCAGATCCGAGGAGCGCTGCTCCTGGGACGGCACTGATGTCTCAAGTGAAGTTCCCACATTCACCACCTCCTTCCTGACAATTGGGCCGCGGGAAGAAAAGTTAGGGATGACTCACGACATGCGGCGCCCGGCGCGCGCGAGGGATTAACAGCCACGCAGTTGTCCACAACCATGGTTGCCGCTGGTCTGCAAAGAGCGCGCCGCACATGTGCGCTCTCAGTCGTGAGCGCGCAGCAAGGCCGCGCATTCGCATACATGCCGGAGACCGCCGCGCGGACCGCCGGCGCGTGCGGCGCACAGCCCTGCCCGACCGTACATGCGCTCGGCCACGCCGTTACGCCGGACGGAGCGCCTTCGGCCAGGCAACCGCTACCTCAAACTTCGACCTCACCGTAGCGCCGAACGGCACTTACGGGGACCGTCCATGAGTTGCCGTTTATTCGTCGAAAATGGACGAGAATCGACCCGAAGCAGACCGCGTCATCGCGAACCAGCCAACCTTCAAAATCGCCTTTGAACAGCGCAAATAGGAAGATTTAGGGATCGGCAAGATCGAGCGATTGATAATCAGCGGGTCCGGGGTTCGAAACCCTGACGGCGCACCACATCCTGTATGACGTCGGCTGATGCTTGGCGTTTTGTCTTCGGGATGCCTGGCAGTGTTTCGGCTGATGCTTCACAGTTATTTCGGCTGATCCTTGACACTGCCGGTCGCTACTCGCATGTTTCCTCGCCAACGTCGATTGTGCGGACCGGTACCTGCCCCCATCCCGCTGCAATCTTCGGCAATGTCTCCTCAGTTGCCGAGTGGGACGGGCGTTCGGTTCTGCCCGAATCCGATAACCCCGTCGTTAATATGTGCTGCAGATCACGCGTGGCGAGCTAAGCTATCGAGGTAGTGAAGACTTGTTAAGTAACGGGTATGTATCGGCACAATCGGTTCCACAGGTTCAAGCTGCACGAAAGCGTCATGTTGTGTTATAGTGCTGTTAGCTGGAGATCGTTGCAGGTGCAACGGCTTAGTGTTAGAGCTCGGAGGGAGGCTTAGCTGATGTTCACGTTCGACTTGACACGTCCATCGGGTTCGCCGACCCCGCGTTCGCTTGATCAGATAGCTGTGCAAGTGTTTAGCGGACGCGAGCCTGTGATGGTACGCAGCTGCAGCCGGCTCGGACGCAGCGCCAACCCGCCCGGGTTTTCCTTCTCCGATTGGCTACGGGACAGGCGCAGCCGCTGAGCGCGGTTCAGTCACCGCCTGATCTTGCGGACGAAGAGCACAACGAGCACCGCGCCGACTCCGGCCAGTGACATCGCCACCGCCGGCTTCTTGACCAAACTCACAACCCGCGCCTTCACGTCGTCGGCGATCCTGCGCGGATTGGCGCGCTCGGCAAGCGAATCCACCGTCACGGCCAACTGGTCGCGGGCCTGATCGATGTCTTGCCTGATGGTGTCGGGATCTCGATCCGCCACTGTCGTCCTCCATCGTCCGCGGACCTCTTGTGCTCCTCGCGTCCGCCCTGCCTTGCCGAACTACCCTAGATCAGCCGGCGGTAACCCCGATGCGCCGGTGGAGAAGAAAGGGACCCCGGTGGCACAGACCCCACGTCTCGAGGTCGGCGACAAAGCCCCCTCGTTCAGCCTGGCCGACGCCGACGGCAACACGGTGTCGCTGGCCGACTACCGCGGCCGCAAGGTCATCGTCTACTTCTATCCCGCGGCATCGACGCCGGGATGCACCAAGGAGGCGTGCGACTTTCGCGACAACCTGCGCGAGCTGAAGGACGCCGGACTCGATGTGGTCGGCATCTCCCCCGACAAGCCGGAAAAGCTCGCCAAGTTCCGCGACAGCGAGAAGCTGGCCTTTCCGCTGCTGTCCGATCCCGACCGCAAGGTGCTGACCGCCTGGGGCGCCTACGGCGAGAAGAAGATGTACGGCAAGACCGTGCAGGGCGTTATCCGCTCGACGTTCGTGGTCGACGAGAAGGGCAAGATCGCCGTGGCGCGGTACAACATCAAGGCTGCACATACGACAACTTTGATTCAGAAGATCATCGCCGGTAGCGGGTAACCATCATGTCGTTCATCGACAAGGCCAAAGAAGCCATCAGCGACAACCTCGAAAAGGTCAAAGACCTCTTCGCCGACTACTTCGACAAGGCCGGGTATCAGCTGGGACCAGGGAGGGCGCGGTCGGCTCGTCAACTCGTGGGTATCGACCAGTAGGCCACCATGGTTTCCTGCGCGGCGACGTGACCGTCCGTCATCAGGAGCGTCAACCGGTGGGGCCGGATCTCATATCGGGTGCCATCGGCCGGGTTGGTCACGTCGAAGCCGCCCGCCGAGCGCACCGCATTGGCGAGTGCGATTAGGGCGCCGTCGCTGAGGCGCACACCCCGGTAGTAGAAGGCACCGGGCCCGGTCTGACACAGCACCAGCTCGGTCTGCGTCGTGCTGCCCATCGCCGCGGCGGGGCGTCCCGGGTCACAGCGGGCGTCGGAGTTCAGGAAGCCCTGCTCGTCGGTCCGAGCAGGGCGAACACCCCCGTCGGCTGCTGAGTGGTGGGAGCCCGATGTCTCGGTCGGTCGGATCTCGGCCGATGTCGCGGTCCCCGCGCGCGTACTGTCTTGGCTGCTGCCTAACAAACCGGCCTGAAACAGTACGGTCACAAGCCCGGTGAGCGCGACGATGGCGCTACCAATCCCAGTGATGATCCCGGGTAGCGTGAGCCACCACGACTTCTTCGTTTCGTCCTCAGTCGTTTCGTCCTCAGCCATTGCCTGTGCCCTTACTGTGATGCCGGTAGCCTATCCTCCGTGCCGCACCTTCACTGGAGGTAGCGCACAGTACAACATCAAGGCCACCGGGCACGTGGCCAAGTTGAGGCGTGATCTATCGGTCTGACGCCAGGTTCGCCAGCAGCAGGGCCTCTGCCGTCGCCGCCCGTTCCAGGACGCCGAGGTGCAGGCTCTCGTTGATGCTGTGGGCTTGTGTACCAGGGTCTTCCACGCCGGTGACCAAGATCTTCGCCGCTGGAAACGCATCGGCGAACTCGGCGATGAACGGAATCGAACCGCCCATACCCATCTCTACGGGCTCGTTTCCCCACGCCTGCCGGAACGCGGCGCGGGCGGCGTCGTAGACCGGTCCGCTCGCATCGATCGCATACGGCTGGCCGATGTCGCCGGGTGTGACGGTCACCTGAGCGCCCCACGGCACGTGCTTCTCCAGGTGGCGGGTGAGCGCCTCGAGGTGGGCCTGCGCGTCACCGCCGGGCGCAACACGCATACTGACCTTCGCCCGCGCCCGCGGGATCAATGTGTTCGACGACGACGCTATCGGCGTGGTGTCGATCCCGATGACAGTGATAGCGGGCTTGGCCCAAAGTCGTTGGGGCACTGAGCCCGAACCGATCTCAACGACGCCGTCGAGCATGCCGGACTCTTCCCGGACGCGCTCCTGCGGGTAGTCCACGTCGTCGGCAGTCACCTCGTGCAGACCCTCGACCGCGACATTGCCGTCGTCGTCGTGCAGCGATGCCAGCAGGCGCACCAGCGCGCTCAGCGCGTCGGGCACCACGCCGCCCCACAATCCCGAGTGCAGACCGTGGTCGAGCGTGGCGACCTCCACAACGCAGTCGGCCAGCCCGCGCAGCGACACAGTGAGGGCGGGGCGTTCGGTGCTCCAGTTGTCGGAGTCGGCGATGACGATCACGTCGGCTGCCAGCGCCTCCTTGTGCGCTGCCAACAGTCGCCCCAGCGACGGCGAACCCGTCTCCTCCTCGCCTTCGACGAACACCGTCACACCGACCGGCGGCCGGCCACCGTGCGCCCGGAATGCGGCGAGATGCGTTGCGATACCGGCCTTGTCGTCGGCGCTACCGCGGCCATACAGGCGGCCGTCGCGCTCGGTCGGCTCAAACGGCGGCGACACCCACTGGGCGGGGTCACCCTCGGGCTGCACATCGTGATGGGCGTACAGCAGCACCGTCGGCGCGCCGGGCGGCGCCGGGTGGCGGGCGATGACGGCCGGTGCGCCGCCCTCGCTGACGATCTGCACATCGCCGAACCCGGCCTGCGACAACAGCTTTGCCACCGCCTCGGCACTGCGCTGCACTTCACTCCGGCGGGCCGGGTCGGCCCCCACCGACTCGATGCGCACCAGGTCCTCCAGGTCGCGCCGCACCGACGGCAGCACGTCACGCACCCGCTCCACCAGATCGCTCATGGCACCGAGATTACTGGGTCACCCTTCCCGCGCGAGCAGACGCAAGAGTCCGCCGCTTCCTGCGAGTTTGCGTGCGTTAGCGTCTGCTCGCGGGAGAAAGTCTCAGTGCTCCTACCGCTCCTCCAGCACGGCGACCGCGGCGGCGGTGTCACCCTCGTGGGTCAAAGACAGGTGGATCGTCACCTTCTCCAGGTGCTCGGCGATCGCACCGGTCAACCGGACCCGCGGCCGACCCCACATGTCCGTGACGACTTCGATATCGCGGTGGATACCCTCCGGCAGCGCGGGCCGCTTGGCGAACCGCGAGCCCGACCACGCCTTGATCACCGCCTCCTTGGCCGCCCAGCGGGCCGCCAGGTGACGCGCCGCCGACGAACTCTTGTCCGCGGCGTCGCGTCGCTCACCGGGTGTGAACGTTTCGGCGAACACCGTTCCCGGCCGGTCGACCTGCTCTGCGAACTCGGGAATGGAGACCAGGTCAATGCCGATGCCGACGATGCTCACGCTGCGAAGGCTATCTGATATAGACGCCGTCTTCGCCCAGCCGCGATGCCGGATCCAGCAGCATCTCGGCCTCTTCGCGATTCTCCGGCGCCTCATCGTCGAGCCGGCGGTTGCCGGCGGGCCGCTCGTACATCGGCTTGCCCCCGGCGATCGCCGAGGCCAGCCGTCGCTGTCCTTCGAACACCCGCGCGTTGGCCCGCTCCTGGTACGCCTTCCGCTGCTCGGCGTCGAGCGCGGCGACGAACGCCTGCGGATGCACCAGCGCGATGACGCCCGACACGTGACCGAAGCCCAGGCTGGTGATCAAGCCCGCCTTCAGCGGGAACTTGTCGCCGAGCCGCAGCGTCTCGCGCACCCAGACGAAGTGCTCGGAGCCGGACAGTTCGTCGTCGACGCAGTCCAGGCTGCGGTTGGGGGGAATGACCCCGTCGCGCAGCATCTGGCACATGCCCATCATCTGGAACACCGCCGCGCCGCCCTTGGCGTGACCGGTCAGGCTCTTCTGCGACACGATGAACAGCGGTGCGCCGTCCGCGCGACCCATCGACTTGGCGAGCCGCTCGTGCAGCTCGGTCTCGTTCGGGTCGTTGGCCAGCGTCGAGGTGTCGTGCTTGGACACCACCGCGATGTCGTCGGCGCCGACGCCCAGCTTGGCCAGCGAACGGGCCAGCAGGGACTGCTTGCCACCGCGTCCCGCGCTCAGCGCGCCGAGCCCGGGAGCCGGAATCGAGGTGTGCACGCCGTCGGCGAACGACTGCGCGTAGCCGACGACGGCCAGCACCGGCAGACCCATCTTGAGCGCGAGGTCACCGCGGGCCAGCAGGATCGTGCCGCCGCCCTGCGATTCGACGAAGCCCAGCCGGCGACGGTCGTTGGCGCGGGAGAACTTCGCATCGCTGATGCCCTTGGCGCGCATCATCTCGGTGTCGGCGGTGGCCGCCATGTCACCGAATCCGATGATCGCCTCCAGCGTCAGGTCGTCGAAGCCGCCTGCCACCACGAGTTCGGCCTTGTCGAGCTTGATCTTGTCGACGCCTTCCTCCACCGACACCGCCGCTGTCGCGCAAGCGCCGACCGGATGGATCATCGAGCCGTAGCTGCCGACGTAGGACTGGATGACGTGGGCCGCAACAACGTTCGGCAGAACCTCCTGCAGGATGTCGTTCGGCTTGTTCCGCCCGAGCAGGTTGCCGTGGTACATCGTCTGCATCGAGGTCATGCCGCCCATGCCGGTGCCCTGCGTGCTGGCCACCATGGCGGGGTGCACCCAACGCATCAGCTCATCCGGCGTGAAGCCTGCGGCCAGGAACGCGTCGACGGTCGCGACGATGTTCCAGATCGCCACCCGGTCCAGCGAGTTGTTCATGTCCTGGCTGATCCCGTACACGGTCGGGTCGAACCCGGTGGGAATCTGCCCGCCGACGGTCCGCGACAGCTTGGTCTTGCGCGGAACCCGGATCTCGGTGCCCGCCTTGCGGATGACCTGCCAGTCGCTGCTGTCTGGCACCGGTGTGGCAACGGTGTGCTCCGGGTCGAACTCCACGAAGGCGCGGGCGTCGGCCTCCGACGACACCACGAACGTGAAGTCCTTGTCCAGGAACACCGACACCAGTAGCGGTGACGCGTGATCGGGGTCGATCGCGCCGTCGTCGACGAACTCCCGGATGCCGGTCTTCTCCACCACGGCATCGTGGTAGCGCTCGACCAACTCCGACTCGTCGACCAGATCGCCGCTTTCGGTGTCATACCAACCCGGCTTCGGGTCGTCCTCCCACTTGATCAGGCCGGTGGTCCAGGCCAACTCGAGCACGCCGGCGGCCGACAACTCGTCGTCGACCTCCATCTCGAAGCGGGTCCGCGACGAGCCGTACGGGCCGAGTTCGGCACCACCGACGATCACCACCAGGTCAGCGGGGTCGACGTCGAGGTCGGCCCACGCCGGGGGCGGCGCGGAGGTGAAGCCACGCGGCGGCGAGGGCAGCGCGGCGATGGTGCCGTCCTGCTCCTCGGCGTCGGCTGCGTCTTCTGCGGCCTGCGCAGCATGATCTTCGCGGGCCTTGGCGGCCAGCTCGGCCATGTCGATGTCGATCTCGCCGAGCCCGCCGGTCAGGTCGACCTTCAGCGGCTCCTGCGCGGCGGCCACCTTCGACTCGATCTTGCACAGGTCGAGCAGCATGGCGGCCATCTGCTCGGTCGAGTAGGTGGTGACGCCGGCTTCCTCGACCGCGCTGACGATGGCGTCGTTGGCACCCATCAGGCCGGTGCCACGGGTCCAGCCGATCAGCGCGTGCGCCAGGCTGACGCGCTGCGCCCACGACGACTCGGCCTTCCACCGCGCGACGACGGCGTCGAGTGCGGACTTGGACTCGCCGTAGGCGCCGTCGCCGCCGAACATGCCGCGGTTGGGTGAACCGGGCAGCACTACGTGCAGCCGGGACGCGATGTCGCGCTCGGCGCCGATGTGCGACAGGCCGCCGATCAACCGCTGCACGGCCCACAGCAGCACCTTCATCTCCATCTCGGACCGCGAACCGGCCTCGGACAGGTCGCCGGCCACCCGCGGCGCCGCGAACGGGAACAGCAGCGTCGGAGTTTGCGCGTCCTTGAGGTGAATCGACTGCGGCCCAAGGCTTTCGGTCTGCTCGTTACCGACCCAAGCCACCAGCGCGTCGATGTCCGAGTAGGAAGCCATGTTGGCGGGCACCACCCACAGCGCGGCGCCGAAGCGGGCGTTGTCGCGGTACAGGTTGCGGTAGAACGCGAGACGGTTGTCGTCGAGCTTGGACGTGGTGGCGATGACGGTCGCGCCGCCGTCGAGCAGACCGGCGACCACCGAGGCCGCGATCGAACCCTTCGACGCACCCGTGACCACCGCGATCTCGTCGCTGTAGCGCCCGTTGCCCGGATTCTCCGCACCGGCTGCCGCGCGGCCGAACAGCGACGCGTGGATGTTGCGTCCGGCCGCCAGGGCCCTGCCCTGCCACCAGCTGGCCTGCGTGCCGACGACGTGCCCGCACCCTCGAACCGCTCCGAGAGCGTCGGCCAGTTGGGTCGATCTCGCCCTCGTCCATCAGCCACAACTTCACCAGGTCCTCGCGCGCGCTGGCCCACCGGTCGTCGAACAGCACCGCCTTGCGGCCGTCGAACACCGGTGCCACCAAACGTGGCCAGTCCGAACCGAGTTCGGCGGTGACCAGGTCGATCAGCTCGGCGTCGGTCGCCTTCTCCGGAGCGGACAACGGCGTTGTCCAGACCCAGCTGGTCCAGCACCAAGCCGGGCGGCCGAGGCCAGCACGCCGTTGCGACCGGTGACCTGCTCCGCGAACTCGGTGAGCGCGGCAGAGTCCACCACGCCACCGCCCGCACCGCCTGCTGCCGACGGCAGTGAGACCGCGATACCGTGACGTCCGCCACCGCCTGCACAGCGGCGTCGATGACCTTGTCCACGGTCGCGGCGTCGGCCAGCGCACCGTCGTGCAGTCCGCCGAGGCTGCCGCCGCGGACGCTGGATCCCTCGCGCGTGCCCAGTGCCACCTCGACGATGACGTGCTTGGCCCAGCCGTCACCGAGCTCCCAGGTCTTCTTGACCCGCTCGGCGATCGCGGCGGGACGCTTGCCCGACGGGCCGAGCACCGTGCGCAGCTGGTCGTTGATCGCATCGGAAAGCACTGGGCCGTAAGGCTTGTAGGTTCGCGCCAGCTTGGTCACCTGTCACTTCAGCCCGGACAGGTCGGCCTCGGCGGCACCGTCGATGGCACCGAGGTCCAGCTCGGAGCCGAGGTCCACCAGCAGCTGGTTGCGTCGTGACGACGCACCGTCGGTGATCGACTCGATCGAATCCAGCGCCTCGATCTGATCCATCCGCATCTTCGCCGACAGCGCGATCAGCGCCAGTGTCGCGTCCGAAGCGTCGAACGGAATGTCGTCCGGCGGCGGGGTTCCCGCGGGGGCCGTCGCCGGAGCGGGAGCGGGTGCCACGGCGTCGGCGACGGGTTCGGCCGCTGCCTCCGGCGCAGGCGCCGACTCCTCGTCGTCGTCCTCGTGGTCGGGCTCCGGGTCGGTGTCATTCGCGAACAGCACCGCCGCGTCGCGCTCGGAGTTCAGCACTTCGGTTGTGTTGTGCGAGTACTCGGGCAGCTTGAGCGTGTTGGTGGCCAGGCCGGCGACGGTCGGCGCGGACTTCACGCCGATCTCGACGAACCGTTCGATGCCGAGCCCGCCCGCGGCCTCCTCGATGAACAGCAGGTCCTGCGTCTCGATCCAGCGCACCGGGCTGGCGAACTGCCACGCCAGCAGCTCGATGACGACCTTGCGGCACAGCTCGGCGGGCTTCTCGTTCCGCCACGTGTCGTAGTCGGCGAGGATCTCGTCGAGCGGCTCGGCGGGCACCAGATCGCGTATCTCCTCGATGAAGTCGCGGTCCAACGTGAACGGCCGTGGCACCAGGTTCGGGATGTACTTGCCGATGATCAGGTCCGGATCCTGGTCGCGCGGCATGACGCGCTCCAGGCTGCGACGGAAGTCGGCGACGCCGACGCGCAGCACCGAGGAGTGGAACGGCACGTCGATACCGGGGACCAGAATGAAGGACCGCTTCCCGCCGGAGATCTCGCGACGCTTCTCGACCTCTTCCTCCAGCACCTCCAGGCCGCGGACCGTGCCCGCGATCGCGTACTGCGAGCCACGCAGGTTGAAGTTCACGATCTGCAGGAATTCGCCTGTGCGCTCTGAGATCTCGGCGACGAAGTCGACCACATCGTCAGTCGTCGAGATCGATCTGCGACGGGCGAATCGCGGCCAGCCGGTAGTTGGACCGGCCGAGCTCGTCGCGCGGCACGATGTCGTGCATCTTGCGAACCGCGGTGGAACACGACCTCGAGCAGCGCCTCGAGTTCGTAGACACCGCTGACGCAGGCCAGCGCGGTGTACTCACCGACCGAGTGGCCGCACGCGATCGCGCCCTCGACGAACGCACCTTGCTCACGCATCTCGGCGACCTGCGCGGCCGCCACCGTCGCCATCGCGACCTGGGTGAACTGCGTCAGGTACAGCACGCCCTCGGGGTGCTGGTAGTGCACGCCACTGGCGATCAGGCTGGTCGGGTTGTCGCGCACGACGTGCAGCACCGAGAAGCCGAGCGTCTCGCGGGTGAACTTGTCCGCGGTGTCCCACACCTTGCGGGCGGCCTTGGAGCGGGCGCGGACGTCCATGCCCATGCCCTTGTGCTGGATGCCCTGGCCCGGGAAGGCGTACACCGTCTTCGGCGCGGCGAGCTGCGCCGTCGCCGACATCACCAGATCGTGATCCCACGCGCGCGGTGACCTCGACAATCTCTGCGCCGCGGTCGATTCCGACGCGGTCGACGCGGAAGTCGACCTCGTCACCGGGCAGCACCATGCCGAGGAACCGAGAGGTCCAGCCGACCAGCCGGGCGGGCGGGACGGCCTTGCCGTCGGTGGCGGTGACGACCTGCTGTGCGGCCGCCGACAGCCACATGCCGTGCACGATCGGCGATTTCAGGCCGGCCAGCAGCGCGGCCGCGCGGTCGGTGTGGATCGGGTTGTGGTCACCGGAGACGACCGCGAACGCGCTCATGTCGGTCGGTGCGGTGACGGTGACGTCGCGACGCCGACGCCGCGGCGTGTCGGTCGCGTTGTCGGTCATCGCGCCGCCCGCGCGCGGCGGATCGGTCAGCTCGACGGCACCCGTGCGGCCGCGGATCGCGAACCGCTCCTCGAGGGTGGCCAGCGAAACGCCGTCTGCACCCTTGATGGTGACCGACACCGGCACCACACGGCCGTACTCGGTGTCGGTGGCCGCCGAAGCCGTTGCGGTGACGGTCAATTCGACCTGCGTCTTCGGCATCGGAGCCAGCAGGTGCGCGGCATGGTCCAGGTGGACCAGGCTCAGCAGACCCTCCACGACCGGGAAGCCCTCGTCGGTGACGGCCGAGCCGATCGCCGCGAACACCGCGGGCCAGCAGAGGCCGACCAATGCGTCGGGCACCAGGTTCAGACCGGGAGCCAGCGGCGCGCCGAACGTCGCGGTCACGCCGGTGTGGTCGGCGACCTTCTCCGGGTCCCACGCGACGGTGACTTCGGCGGTGTTGTCCTGCACCGCAGGCAAACTCGCCGGTCCGTCGGCGCCTGCGGCGATGGCCAGCACCGAACGCATGGCGCTCGACGCGTCCTCGACGGTGACCACGGGCATACCGCCGTCGACCGTGCAGGACGGCAGAGTGAACCGGATCTCGATCCAGGTATCGGACAGCGGAACGCTCAGCGTGACCGTCGAATCGTCCACCAGTTCCAGCCGGGCACCCGTGGACGGGTGTGTGGCAGCTACGGTTTTGGTTGACCTGCCACTCGCCCGGCGCACCGATGCGGTGCACCGGGTTGATGGAGGTGCGGCCGGCCCACAGCACGTCGGGCGAGTCGAGCACAACGGCCAGCGGGCCGGTGACGTCGGCGCGGGCCTGACGGCGGGTGACCACCGAGACGGCCTCGCCACCCGATGCCAGCACGTCGTCGATCGAGGCCTGCTCGAACCGGTCCAGCAGATCGCCGACCGGCTCGTCGACCCGCGTGATGCCTGCCACGGACTGCGTGCCCGGGATGATGCACACCTGGTCGGCTTCGTAGCGGGCGTCGTGCGCCTGCCACAGCGAGTCGCTGCGCCACCAGCGACGGACATCCTTGTCGATGACCGGCACGAAGTTGACCGGCTTGCCCAGCGTCTTGCACAGCTGAACGAAGAACGGCACGTCGGCCGGGTGCAGCTTGAGGGTCTTCGCGTCCGGGTAGCGCGCCAGCAGTGCGGCGACCGCCTGCTCCGGCTTCTCAAGCAGCGCTTGATCATTGAAGAGTGTCTCGATCGGACCGAAGTCCTTCGGATGAAGGCGGGCCTCCGCGCGCTTGAGCATGTCGGCGAACCGGTCGCGCCACGTGTCGGCCAGCCACGGGCTGCCTGGCGATGCGGTGTCGGCGGTGCTGGTGCCGTCGCCGATGGTCAGGTCGACGTAGCGCTGCAGCCACTCGGCGTAGGTCATCTCGGCGACGTCGCCGAAATACGGCTTGCAGGTGTTGGCCATCGCCGCGATGATCTCGTCGCGGCGAGCGGCGACCGCCTCGGCGTCACCGGCCACCTCGTCGAGCAGCCGGCCGCACCGCGACGCGGTGTTGTCGATCTCGTGGATGTCCGCACCGAGCTGGCTGCGGCTGGAAGCCATGCCGCCCTGGGCTTTTCCGGCGCTGATCCACTTGTCGGTGCCACCGATCTCGACCAGCATCTGCTTGACCGACGGTGAAGTGGTCGACTCCTTGGTCGCCATCGCGGCGGTGCCGACGAGGATGCCGTCGACCGGCATCAGCGGGAAGCCATAGGCCTGCGCCCAGCGGCCGGACAAGTACTCGGCCGCCCGCTCCGGGGTGCCGATGCCGCCACCGACGCACACCGTGATGTTGGACCGCGACCGCAGTTCGGAGTAGGTCGCCAGCAGGAGGTCGTCGAGGTCCTCCCACGAGTGGTGACCGCCCGCGCGGCCACCCTCGATGTGCACGATGACCGGCTTGGTCGGCACCTCCGCGGCGATCCGGATGACCGAGCGGATCTGCTCGACGGTGCCGGGCTTGAACACCACGTGGCTGATGCCGACGTCGTTGAGTTCCTCGATCAGCGCGACGGCCTCTTCGAGTTCGGGGATGCCCGCGCTGACCACGACGCCGTCGATCGGGGCGCCGGACTGGCGCGCCTTCTGCACCAGCCGCTTACCGCCGACCTGAAGCTTCCACAGGTACGGGTCGAGGAACAGCGAGTTGAACTGGACGGCGCGGCCGGGCTCGAGCAGAGACGTGAGTTCGGCGATGCGGTTGTCGAAGATCTCCTCGGTGACCTGTCCCCCGCCTGCCAGCTCGGACCAGTGGCCCGCGTTCGCGGCCGCCGCGACGATGTGGGCGTCGACGGTGGTCGGGGTCATGCCCGCCAGCAGGATCGGCGACCGGCCGGTCAGCCTGGTGAACTTCGTCGACAGTTTCACCGAGCCGTCGGGCAGGCTGACCAGGCTGGGCGCATAGCTGGTCCATGGCCGGGCCACCTCGGGCACCGCGCCGACGGTGAACAGGTTGCGCTGACCACCGCGGGTGGCCGCCGGGACGATTCCCACGCCGAGCCCGCGGATCACCGGCGCCGTCAGCCGGGTCAGGATGTCGCCGGGGCCGAGGTCGAGGATCCAGCGGGCGCCCGCCTCGTGAAGGTCGTTGATCTCGCTGACCCAGTCAACGCGGCGTACCAGGATGGCCTCGGCCATCTCGCGGGCCAGGTCGACGTCGAGGCCGACGATCTTCGCCCAGTCGCCGACCATGTCGATGGCGTCCGACAGCCGCGGGGTGTGGAAGCCGACCTCGACCTGCACCGGATCGAACATCGGGCTGAACACCGCACCGCCGCGAACCTTGTTCTTGCGCTCGGCTTCTTCCTTCTCGGCGATCTGCTGGCAGTAGAGCTCGAAACGTGACAGCTGCTCGGGCGTTCCGGTGATGACGACGGACCGTCTGCCGTTGCGGATCGACAACACGGGCGGCAGGACCGTGCGGACGTCCTGGGCGAACTCGTCGAGCAGCTCGGCGATGCGCTCGGGGTCGGCGTTGGTGACAGAAACCATCGGCGGGTTGTCGCCGAGCACGAGATACCCCGACGACGGGCCACCAGCGTGCCCGCGGTCCCGATCAGCTGCGCCAGCGCCAGCAGCTCCACGTCCTTGGCGCCCTTGGCCGCCAGCGCCTCGACCGCCAACACGCCCTGCGAGTGCCCTGCCACCGCGACGGGCGGCGTTTCGGTCAGATCCATGCCCTGGCGGCTCAACGCGCGCACGGCGGCGATCTGGGTCAGCAGCACGCCGGGGACGGACACCGCGGCCGACGTCAGGTGCTTGGCGGTAGGCACGGCCTCCTCGGCGGCCAGCGCGCGGACCCAGTGCATCGGTTGGAACCCGATCGGACGCACGACGATCAGCTCGCGCGCCACCGGCTCCAGCAGTAGCTCGGCTTCCCCCACCAGGTTCGTCAGCTCGGCCTCGATACCGGCCGAGGACACCAGCTCCTCCAACGTCTCCAGCCAGGCGCTGCCCTGGCCGCCGAAGGCGACGGCGTAGGGCTCGCCGGCGGTCAGACGATCGACAAGGGCGTGGCTGGATTGAGTAGGTGCTCCCGATTCGTCGTCCCTGCCGGTGGAAACCTCCCCTCGCTTCGCTGGGGTGCCCCAGTCATGTCTCTCGTTGATCGTCACGTTTCGTAATCTCCTCGGTGCTGCTTCTCGCACGTATCGCTTGTCGTGCTCGTCGTATCTGGGCTGTCGTTGTCTCGGCGGGGCGACCTGCGCTCCCCTGCGCGGTCACCTACGATTCGTCGTCGAATCCCGACTGGCTTCGGACGCGTCCAGCGGACACTTCAGCCGCACTAAGAGTGTCATAAGAGCAAGCATGATTTTTCCGCCCTAAATGGTTACTGGCGAGTTCTACGCACGGGTAACCACACATTGGGTAACACCCGGTTCGAGACAGGCCGAAGGTATCCGGGACAAACGTCCTGCATGTAAGTGGTTACGGTCGAGTAGGCATAACAGTGCAGATCAAGGCATGACTGTTATCAAATCGTTATGTAAAAATTTCGCTCCATCCGAAGGGCCGGTTGGGCCGGCTCAAAAGCGACAAGTTCACGATTTTTGTCTTGTCGACGGCGTCAGCCAACAGAAAAAGTTTGCTGACGTACTTACTTCTCGGTAAGGTTTCAGTCCCATTGGCCGAATCGGGGCTTCAGAACGTGGTTGATGTCCACGCCGATGCCGCCGACGCTGCGCTTGTCGATCTCGACCTGGTGAAGGTGGGCGGCGGGATGGGTGAAGCCCTTCGGCGATCCCCAATTGTGCTGCCAGAAGTACGAACCGAGGCCGTCCTGAAGCGCCCAGTCGATCGTTTTGGAGTTGGCGTAGACGCCCACCCGCTGGTGCCCGAGAACGGCTTCCCAGCCGCGCAGATAGGGCGCCACTTGCTGTTTGTACTGCTCATATGTCGGGTCGTCGTCGATCGACGTATAGATCGGCGCGCCGGTTGAGCCGCCCGCGGCGACGTGTAGCTGCCAGCCCCGCTTCGCGTGCAGCACGCCGGCGTTCTGCCCGCCCAGCCAGTCGGCGGTGTCCTGCTTGCCGAACTGGTAGCAGGAGACGATCTTCAGGCCGTTCTGATAGAGGTCGCGGGCCTCGGGGAGCTGGATCGGCTTGCCCAGCATCCAGGCGCCGCCCGGCCTGCGGTCCGATACATAGCGGATAGCTCCGTGCGCCCCCGCCGCCCGGATATCGGCTGCTCGGATGACGCCCGCCGCGTAGTCGAGAAGAATGCCCAGCGGCGCGGCCTTCGCCTGCGGCGGCGCCAACGACGAGGCGGCCGTCTGCATGCCCGCGGCCAGGCCGAGCACCGCCGGGGCCGCGGCCGCGCACTTCAACAGGTCCCGCCGGGACATTGACACGTGCCACAGAGTACGACAAATACCTCGTGTTTCACTCTAACGCCACTGGTCACATCTGTATCAAGATTCTCAGGGATGCCTATTTGAACCGGTGTTGCCGCATGATCGCGGTGTGACTGCGCAGCTGAACCTCGAGCCGTTCCGTATCGCGATCCCCGACGCCGACCTGGCCGACCTGAAGGCCCGGCTGGCCGCGACCCGCTGGCCCGAGCAGTTGCCGGGCACACCCTGGCAGCGCGGCGTACCCGTTGATTACCTGCGGCAGCTGGCCGGCTATTGGGCCGACGGGTTCGACTGGCGCGCGCAGGAGGCCGAGTTGAACTCCTACCCGCAATTCCGCACCGAGATCGACGGTCAGACCGTGCACTTCCTGCATGTCCGGTCGCCCGAGCCGCATGCGCGCCCGCTGATCCTGCTGCACGGCTGGCCGGGTTCGGTGGTGGAGTTCCTCGACGTCATCGGCCCGTTGAGCAACCCCGGCGCCCACGGCCTCGATCCCGCGCAGGCCTATCACCTCGTCATCCCGTCCCTGGTCGGCTTCGGCTTCTCGACCCCGTTATCCGGTGCGGGCTGGACCATCAACCGCATCGCGGCGGCCTTCACCGAACTGATGACGGCGCTGGGCTATGACCGCTACTGCGTGCAGGGCGGTGACTACGGATCGGTGATCGGTCCGCTGATGGGCAGCGTGGCCCCCGAGCGGGTGATCGGCGTGCACATCAACGCGGCCGCCTTCGGCTTCAACCCCGGCAAAAACGTCTCCGACGACGATCTCGCGTCGATGACGGACGTCGAGAGCGACAGGGTGGCGAGATCCCGGATCTGGGCTGCGGAGATGACGGGCTACTTCAGGCTTCAGGGCACCCGGCCCCAGACTCTTGGATACGGCCTGACGGATTCGCCCGCCGGACAGCTGGCCTGGATTGTGGAGAAGTTCAGGGAGTGGACAGACTCCGAGCGCGAACTGCCCGAGGACGCGGTGCCCCGCGATCGCCTGCTCGCCAACGTGTCGGTGTACTGGTTCACCGGTACCGCCGGCTCGTCGGCCAACCTCTACTACGAGACCACACACGCCCGCACAATCCCGGCGCCGTCGCCGGTGCCGACGGGCGTCGCGGTCTTCCGCGAGGATCTGGCCATCCGCCGGTACGGCGAGCACCTGTTCAACATCACCCACTGGAGCGATTTCGACACCGGCGGGCACTTTGCCGCGATGGAGACGCCGCAGTTGCTCGTCGAAGACATCCGGACGTTCTTCGCGACGGTGACGTGAATCGCGATTTCGGCGCGAAAACGGGCGCTCAGCGCCGGTAAGCGCGCCGAAATCGCAATGGAGCTGCGGGGTATACCGCGGAATTCGTAGGATTGGCCATGCCGTCGGGGATGGTCAGCGCGCAGCGACCTAATCCGAGTGCCGCCGTTGACGATCCGCAGATCGAGCTGATCGGCGTCCGCAAAGAATTCGGCGGCACCGCGCACAAGGTCATCGCCGTCGAGGGCGCTGACCTCGCCGTCGCCGACGGTGAGCTGTTCGCGATCCTCGGCCCGTCCGGGTCGGGCAAGACCACGGTTCTTCGCATGGTCGCGGGGTTCGAGCAGCCGACGGCCGGGGTGATCCGCCTCGGCGGCGTCGACGTCACCGCGCTCCCTGCGCGGCGTCGCGACGTCAACACTGTCTTCCAGGAATACGCCCTGTTCCCCCACATGACCGTGGCCCAGAACGTGGAGTACGGGCTGAAGGTCCGCGGCGTGCCGCGCGACGAACGCCGCCGCCGGACCTCCGACGCACTCGACATGGTCCACCTCGTTGGCGAGGCGTCGCGAAAGCCGGCGCAGCTGTCGGGCGGTCAGCGTCAGCGAGTCGCGTTGGCACGCGCGCTCGTCGGACGACCGCGGGTGCTGCTGCTCGACGAACCGCTGGGCGCGCTGGATCTCAAGCTGCGCGAGCAGATGCAGATCGAGCTGAAAGAAATCCAGCGCGAGGTCGGCATCACGTTCATCATCGTCACCCACGACCAGGACGAGGCCCTGACCCTGTGCGATCGGCTCGCGGTGTTCAACGAGGGCCGCATCGAACAGGTCGGTAGGGCCCGTGACGTCTACGAGAGCCCGGCCAACCGATTCGTCGCCGACTTCGTCGGAACGTCCAACGTGCTCGACGGGCCCGCCGCCGAGGCGCTCGTCGGCAGGACGGGCACATTCGTCGTGCGGCCGGAACGCATCGCGGTGTTCGCATCAGGAACCGACCCCGTGCCCGGCGTGCGAACGGTGGACGCCACGGTGTCGGAGATCATCTACGCCGGTCCCACCACGAAGGTGGCCGCGCTCACCCCGCAGGGGGTCACGCTGACCGCCACCGTCCTGACGGCCAGCACCTGGCTGCCACCGGACCTGCATCACGGCACGCCAATCACGTTGGCGTGGCCGGAAAAAGCCCTTCACCAACTGTCAATCGAGGAGTAGCCATGAAATCGATCGCCCGAATGGGACTTGTCCTCGGAGCGTGCGCCGCCCTGGTCGTCGCGTGCTCGAGTTCCGAGGAGTCAACCGGGACAGGCGAATCGCCGCCGAAGCTCGAGCCGATGTCCGCCGTCGGCGACGGGGAGGGCGAGCTCAACCTGATCGCGTGGCCCGGCTATGCGGAGGACGGGTCGAACGACCCCGCCGTCGACTGGGTCACCCCGTTCGAAAGGGAGACCGGCTGCCAGGTGAACGTCAAGCTGGGCAACACATCCGACGAAATGGTTCAGCTGATGCGCACCGGCCAGTACGACGGGGTGTCCGCCTCCGGCGATGCGACGCTGCGGCTGATCTACGCCGGCGACGTCGCACCGGTCAACACCGACCTGGTAGGAAACTACGCCACGATTTCGGACTTCCTCAAGGACAAGTCGTGGAACTCGGTGGACGGGCAGATGTACGGCATCCCGCACGGCTGGGGCGCCAACCTGCTGATGTACAACCTCGACGTCGTGCGCGACGCACCCAACTCATGGGGCGCGGTGTTCGACGGCGCGGACAAGTACAAGGGCAAGGTGACCGCCTACGACTCCCCCATCTACATCGCCGACGCGGCGCTGTACCTATCGAAGACCAAGCCGGAGTTGGGCATCAAGGATCCGTACTCGCTGACCTCCGAACAACTCGACGCCGCAACCGAACTGCTCAAGGCCCAGAAAGAGAACATCAGCGAGTACTGGTCGGACTACACCAAGGAGGTGCAGGCGTTCGAATCCGGCACCTCGGTGATTGGAACCACCTGGCAGGTGATCGCGAACACGATCGGTGCCGAAAACAAAGTACAGGTCAACACCGTGCTGCCGAAGGAAGGCTCCACCGGATGGTCTGACACGTGGATGATCTCGACCAAGGCGGCGAATCCGAACTGCATGTACAAGTGGATGAACTGGATCAGCTCACCCGAGATCAACGCACAGGTCGCCGAGTACTTCGGCGAGGCGCCCGCGCAGACCAAAGCCTGCGAGCACACCACCCAGAAGGACTTCTGCGAGATCTACCACGCCACCGACGCTGAGTACGCCGAACAGATCCACTACTGGACCACGCCACAGAAACAGTGCGTCGACGGCAGCGGCGACAACTGCACGGCCTACGACGAGTGGGTCAACAGGTGGCAGCAGATCAAGGGGTAAATGCGGGCGCCGACGAGCGCTTGCGCGAGGAGCAGACTGGTCAGCCGATCGCGGTGTCGGTGAGGCGCCGCGTCGGCCTGGCCTTCCTGCTGGTCCCGCCGATGGCCTGGCTGGTGGTGGCCTACCTGGGATCGCTTGCGGTGCTGCTGGTTTCGGCGTTCTGGACCACCAACAGCTTCACCGGCGCGGTGATACACCGCTTCACCACCGACAACGTCGTGCGGGCATTCACCGACGCGGTTTTCCGAGCAGTCACGGTGCGTACCATCTCGGTGGCGTTGCTGGTCACCGTGATCTGCATCGTGCTTGCGGTGCCGCTGGCGCTGTACATGGCCAAGGTGGCGTCGCCGCGGATGCGCGTGCTGATGGTGATCGCGGTGACGACACCGTTGTGGGCCAGCTATCTGGTCAAGGCGTACGCATGGCGGATGCTGCTCTCCCCCGAAGGTCCGCTGTCCTGGGCGAGTGGCTACACGCCTGGGTACGGCCTGGTGGCCACCGTCATCACGCTGACCTATCTGTGGTTGCCGTACATGATCATTCCGGTGTTCGCGGCATTCGACCGGGTGCCCGACTCATTGATCGACGCCAGTTCGGACCTCGGCGCCTCCGACTTTGCCACAATGCGGATGGTGGTGGCGCCGTTGGTGTTCCCCGGAATCGCGGCAGGATCGATCTTCACGTTCTCGCTGTCGCTGGGCGACTACATCGCGGTGACCATCGTCGGCGGTAAGACACAGCTGCTCGGCAATGTCATCTACGGCCAGCTGATGACGGCGAACAATCAGCCCCTTGCCGCGGCGCTGTCGCTCATTCCGCTCGCGGCGATCATCCTGTACCTGTTGGCCATCCGCCGCACCGGCGCACTGGAGAATGTCTGATGCTGTCCGGCGGTGCACAGCGCGCGGTCCGAGTGTGGACCGTATTGATTCTGCTATTCCTCTATGTCCCTTTGGCTCTCGTATTGGTCAACGCTTTTAATTCGTCGCGCACGTTCGCCTTCCCGCCGACCGGTTTCACGACGGACTGGTGGGTCGACGCGTGGAACAGCGAGGGCATGTGGAAGTCGCTGGCCAACTCGGTGGTGGTGGGCCTCGGAGCGACCGCGATCGCACTGGTGCTCGGCACCATGGCGGCGTTTGCGGTGCAGCGTTACCGGTTCTTCGGCCGCGAGGTGGTGAGTCTGCTTGTGGTGCTGCCGATCACGCTTCCCGGCATCGTCACCGGCATCGCGCTGAACGCAACATTCACCTCGGCACTGGGCGTCACGCTTGGGCTGGCGACGGTGATCATCGGACATGCCACGTTTTGCATCGTGATCGTCTTCAACAACACGCAGGCACGCTTGCGCAGGTTGGGCGCCAGCCTGGAGGACGCCTCCGCCGACCTCGGCGCGTCGCCGTGGCAGACGTTCCGGTATGTCACCTTTCCGATGATGCGCGGCGCACTCGTCGCGGGCGCCATACTCGCTTTCGCGCTGAGCTTCGACGAGATCGTGGTGACGACGTTCACCGCGGGGCCGACGGTGCAGACGTTGCCCATCTGGATCTTCGGAAACCTGTTCCGGCCCAACCAAGCTCCGGTCATCAACGTGGTGGCGGCAGCGCTGACACTGATCGCGGTGATCCCGGTGTGGCTGGCCCAACGCTTCGGCGGCGACCCCGCGACGACGCGGGTGTGAGCTGAGCGGTTGTCTTCTGGTTGGTGGACTCCCGCTGCCGGCTGGTCACCGTTCCGGTGTATTCCGACACGGCCGAAACGATGTGCCGCTGCAGGGCCTTGTCGAGATGGCGGGCGACCACCGCAGTCGCGAGGTCGCGATAGTCCTCGACAAGCTGGGCCACCTCGGTCATCTCGCTTGGCTTGAGGATGTAGTCGGGTCCGTACCGGGCCTCGATGATGTCATTCAGTGCACCCATCAGGGTGGCCGCCAGCTCCTCGATGGTGCTGCTGGTGGAGTCGAACACCCGCAAGATCATCCGGACGTAGTGGAGTTGATCCGCCGAGCGCGTGACGACCTCGGCGATCTCCGGATGTACCAGCGCAACCGTGTCGCCGCTGAGATCGGCCAGGCCGCACGACACCAGCCGTCGGGCCTCGTCACACCCGGGATCGAGATCGAGTGCGACGGCAGTCGGGGGATCGGATGCACGACGGCCGAGAAGGGCTTGCTGAACTCCCAAGATCGCGGCCAGATCATGGCCCTCCCGCATGCGGGCGAGGAACTCCGCGATGTGCGCGGAGTTGAATCCCTTCCGCAGCAGCTGGTTGATGGTCGTCAGCTGGGACAAGTGGTAGTCGTCGTAAAGCGCCGAGCGTCCCTGCCGGCGGGGAGGGTCGAGAAGGCCACGCTCACGGTATGCGCGGATATTTCGTGAGCTGACACCAGAGATCCGCGCAAGGTCGTCCAGTCGATACTCAGCCAACCCAACCTCGCATGCGGACACTGTAGTACCGAGGAACGCGATGTCGAGCGAAGCGGTGACCGGATCGGTCAGAATGTAAGCATTAGGTTAGGCAGCCCATTCATCTGGGTTTATGTCAGTGTCGGCACGAGCGTCACTACGCGGTCGCGCATTTTCAGCCAACTTCCAGCGAGCGCCATTCGCTATTCCCCACCGCCCGGGTGAGTGATCTCACCGCCAACGAATTGGCGTCCCGGCTGCCCGCTACGAGAGGATGGCGACAGACATTAAGACAAAGTCATCGCGAAAGGTTCGGCGTGCGTCCCTGGATTGTGTGGGCCACCGGACTCTTCGCCTACATCGTCGCTGTCGCAGACCGCACCACGCTGGGTGTGTCGGGGCTGCAGGCGGGCGACCGGTTCGCCGCCAGTCCGGGTGTCCTGTCGTCTTTCGTAGTGCTCCAGATCGTCGTCTACGCCGGCGCCCAGGTTCCTGCGGGCTTGCTGCTCGACCGGTTCGGCCCGAAGGCACTGATCGTTTCGGGTGCGACCGTGATGGCGGCAGGCCAGCTGACGCTGGCCTTCACCGAATCGCTGCCCACCGCCATCGCGGCGCGGGCGGTCGTCGGCCTCGGCGATGCGGTCATCTTCATCTCGGTGTTGAGGCTGGTGCCGCACTGGTTCGAGCCGCGACAGGTTCCGCTGGTGACGCAGCTGACCGGGATCTGCGGCCAGCTCGGCCAGGTGCTCTCGGCGGTTCCGTTCCTGGCTCTGCTCGCAGGCTCGGGCTGGACGACGGCCTACCTTTCGGTCGTTGCCCTCGGCGTGGTGTCGATCGCGTTGACACTCGCGTTGGTCAAGAACACTCCGAACGGCACGGCGTGCGATCCGAAGTCCAGTTCCGTCGGCGAGATTTGGGCGAGCGTCAAGACGGTGTGGCTGCGACCCGGTACCCGGCTGGGCTTCTTCACCCATATGGGCACCCAGTTCTCCGTCACGGTCTTCGCGCTGATGTGGGGCCTGCCGTATCTGACCGTCGCGCAGGGGTTGTCGATCCACGTCGCGGGAACGCTTCTGACGTTGTCGGTCATCGCGGCGATCCTGTCCGGCATCGTCATCGGCGTCTTCACCGGGCGGCGTCCGCACCGCCGGTCGCGGCTGGTGCTGGCCATCATTGCGAGCAACGCCGCGATCTGGACGATCGTGCTGGCACTGCCCTCTGCGGCGCCGCTGTGGCTGCTGACGCTGCTCGTGGTCGTCATCTCGGTGGGCGGACCCGGGTCGATGGTCGGGTTCGACTTCGCGCGCACGTTCAATCCCAGTGCCACGCTCGGCACCGCACAGGGCATGGTCAACATGGGCGGCTTCATCGCCTCACTGCTGGTGATGCAGGCCATGGGCCTGGTCATCGGGGCGGCGGGCGGCTACTCGTTCACCTCGTTCCGGCTGGCATGGACGGTTCAATACGCCATCTGGGCGCTGGCCGTGGTCGGCATCCTGATCACCCGCACGAAGGCGCGCAGACAAATGCGGACCGAACGAAACCTGTTGGAGGGCTTCGAAGCTCACCCCGAAGACAGCATGCCGGCGAGCTAACCGCTACCTGTTGCGGCTGGTGATTCGGCGGTTGGCTTTCTTGATCGCGTCGACCAGTTGGCGCTTGGTCATCGTCGACCGACCCGGGATGTCCAGCCGCCGAGCAACATCCATCAGGTGCTGCTTGGACGCGTTGGCGTCGACGCCCTCGGCCGACGTTCCCTTCGGATTCGGGCCACCGCTGCGGGCGCGCGAGTCGGAGGGGCCCTTCTCGGCCTTCGGCTCCCAGTGGTCGCCGACCTTCTCGAAGCTGTGCTTCAGCGCGTCGTAGGCGGTCCGGTGTGCTCGCTCGCCTTCGCCGTACTGCTCGGCGGCCGCATCGTGCACCTTGGCGAAGGTCCGCTGCGCCTTGGCGGGAGACTTCTTCAGTGTGCTTGGCAACTCGCTCTTCTTGGCGGTGCCTCGCCGGGTCGTCTTCGGCATGGTGAGCTCCTCATCCGACGGCTACGTAGTGGATTTACCCGCCTCGTCGTCGGTTAAACGGTTCGCGATGGCCTCCTTGGCGTGCCGGTAGCCGAGTAGCTCGTAACCGACGACGGTCACGGCGGGCGCCAGCATGACGATCAGCAGGGTGTTGGCCATCGACATGCCATTGTCGACGAGGAATACCGCGGCGACCAACAACGCGGCGGTGAGCACCGCGAGCAGCAGGTGGAACGCGTCCCACGTCCGCACCAACCACATGTAGAGCAGATAGACGGCCGCGATGTAGACCGCCACCGGTATCGCGACCGACAGCACGGTGCCCACCGCGCCGAGCTTCGAATGGTGCTCGACGTAGTAGGCGGCGGCGTGCAGACCGGCGCCGGTTCCCACGATCGCCCCGAACACGACGAGGTGCAGATAACCGAACTGGAAGGACAGTTCGCGATGGGCGTGCAGCAGTTGCGATTGCGGCACAACGAAGTACACCCACCACATGCCGAACGTCAGGCCGGTGCCCGCGACCGCGACCAGAACGGCGTCGACGCTCCAGCCCTGCGCACCGACAACCGCCGACAGCGAGGCGACGGTGCCGACGACGCCCTCACCCAGCGCGATGATGGTGAGCAGCGCATAGCGCTCGGAAATGTGATGGGCGTGCCACGGAGTGCCGCCCATGCGCCGCTCCGCCAGCCACGGCCCGAACATCTCGAATGCCACCAACACCAGCACCATCGCGTACGTGGTGACAAGCGACGTGCTGACCAGGATCACGACGATCCAGCCGATCTGCGCGACGGTGACAACTCCTGCGTAGGTGAGGCATGCCGCGCGCCGCTGCGGGTCCTGCTTGGCCGCGCGTAACCATTGCGCCACCAAGCCGATTCGCATCACCACGTAGCCGGCCACCATCACCCGGTTGTCGACGTGCTCACCTTTGGCGATCGAGGCGTACATCGCGGGAAGGCCCAGCGCGAGAATGATGACGCCGACCATCTGCAGCATCGTCATCAAGCGGTAGATCCAGTCGTCTGTGTCGTAGGCCGAAGCGAACCAGCTGAAGTTGATCCACGCCCAGCAGATGGCGAACGTCGCGAACGCGAATGAGGCCAGCCCCGACCCGACGTGGTCCTCGGCCAGTTGATGGGCGAACTCTGAGGCCGCGATGCCGAACGCGACCACAAACGTGAGGTCGAACAGCAACTCCAGTGGCGTGGCGACCCGGTGCAGCTCATAGGGATCGCGCCCGGACATTCGGCGAATGCGATGCACGTGGACCGCGCTGTCGTGCGGGTGCGATTCGACCTCACTCATGACCTGCAGAGTTTGCCCAGCCAGCGCAGCACTGTCCAGGCTCCCGCGCCGAACTGCTGCAGTGACGGCGCGACGCAACACAGGTAGTCGACTACGCATGCCGCCGTGCCGCGTACTTCGGATCATCGACCGCAGATGCCGAACTACGGGGAAGGCGGTCGGGCAATGTCGGAGCGGTTCGCGATCACCCTGCTGGGTGGTTTCGGCGTTTACCGCGACGACCAGCTGTTGGACTTGCCGCCCTCGTGTCGGCGGGTGGTGGCGCTGGCGGCGCTGAAGCGCCGGACGATCCCTCGCTCGTGGATGTGCCGGGTGCTGTGGCCGACGACGCGGCCCGACCGGGCGGAGGCCAGGCTGCGCACCACGCTGTGGCGCCTGCGACCGCTGGGCGCCGAAGCCCTGCTGACGGTGAGTCCGCGATCGATCGAAGTCGCGCCCGGTGTCCTGGTGGACTGGTACGACGCGGTGGACCTGATCGGGCAGCTACTGGGTCACGCCGCACCGGTCGAGGAGGATCGAGACCTCGCCACCGAGCTGCTTCCGCTGCTGCGCGCCGGCGGGCTCCTCGAAGGCTGGACCGACGAGTGGAACACGCACTCCCGAAGCGCCTACCACGAGCTGCGGGCGGACGCCATGGACATACTCGAGTGCGCCCACGCCCAAAGCGGGTAGTTCACTACGCGTGCGTGTCGCTGTGAACAATTTCTACTCTTCCATCGTCAAATAGATATACGACGACGGAAGTGAGCCATGAACGCACTACTCGTGACCTGTCTGGGCCTGGCGGCGCCGCTCGCCGCGCTCGGTGTGCACGAGTTGCAGGTGCGGCTGGAGCGCTGGGACTACGAGCGGCACGCCGAGGACTAGCGCCTCACGGCTCCGGCGGCAGCGTGACCGCCCTGGACGCCCGTTCGATCCGACCGCCGAAACCCCGGCCATAGCGAGCCAGTAGGGGCAGCACCCGCATCGACTGGTTGAGCGCGAAGATGCCGAACCGCGACGCGGGCAGCAGCGTGGCCATTCCGTCGGTGGCCAGGCGCTGGTTCGCTTCCACGTTGGCGCGAAAGCCACTCTCCCACAGGGCCAGTGCACTGCCGATGTCCGGCGACGTGGCGATGTGGTAGGCGAGCAGGTAGGCGCCGATGAGGGCGAGCGATGTGCCCTGTCCCGACATCGGCGACGGGCCGAACGCGGCGTCGCCCAGCAGCGCGACGCGTCCGGCCGACCAACTCGGCAGCCGGACCTGACTCATCTCGTCGAAATAGAAGTCGTAGGCGTCGGGCATCGCGGCGACCAAACGCTCGGTCTGCCAACCCATCCCGGCGAACCGCTCCCGCAGCAGCGTCTGCTGGGCCTGCTGGTCGCGAAAGTCGATCTCGATGGGCCCACTGCGGAACAGCAGCAGCGCCTTGGCGCGCTGGTTGCCTCGCACGGTGAACATCGCCGCGCCGCGGCCCGGTTCGTTGTACAGCACCGCCTGATCGGTCAGCCCGAGCAGATTGTCGACGGTGAAGATCGACAGGTAGGCGCCCAGGTAGTGGGTGAACCGGCGTTCCGGGCCGAATGCCATCTCGCGGATGGTGGAGTGGTGGCCGTCCGCACCGACGATGAGGTCGGCCTCGAGCGACGCGCCGTGGTCGAACTCGACGCCCACCCGGCCATCGCCGTCGACGTCGAGCGCCCACACCGAGTCGCCGAAGCGCACCTCGACGTCATCGTCGACCGCGCGGTACAGGATGCGAACCAGGTCGTCGCGCATGATCTCGATCTCGCGGTCCCCGCGCATCTCGTGCAGGGGCCGCAATGCGACGTCGTATGTCCGCCGACCGTCGGGCCGAACCGCGGACAGCGTCATCAGCTGGGTGCGCGCGTCGCGGATCTCGTCGTCCAGCCCCATCCGTTCGACGACCTCGAGCGCGGTGCCGCGGATGTCGACCGCGGGCCCGGCGATGCCGACACCCGAGATCAGGACGGTGGCTGGCGCCATAGCAGACAGGATGAACTAGGTTCTACTGCTATGGATGGCTACGCCTACGACACCGGGCTGTTGATTCTGCGCGTGTGCCTCGGCCTCACCATGGCGGCACACGGCTACAACAAGTTCTTCGGCGGAGGCCGGATACCCGGCACCGCGAGGTGGTTCGACAGCATCGGGATGAAGCCCGGCACGTTGCACGCCCGCATCGCCGCCACCACCGAGATGGCGGCGGGCCTCGGCCTGGCCGTCGGCCTGCTCACCCCGATTCCGGCGGCGGGCTTCGTCGCGCTGATGCTGGTGGCGGCGTGGACGGTGCACCGCCCGAACGGCTTCTTCATCGTCAAGGAGGGCTGGGAGTACAACCTGGTCCTCGCGGTCAGCGCGGTCGCGGTGGCGACGCTCGGCGCGGGCCGGTTCAGTTTGGACTGGCTGATATTCGGCACAACTGGCTCGACGGCTGGGCAGGCCTGCTCATCGCGGCGGGGCTGGGGCTGGCCGGCGGAATCGGCCAGCTGGTGATCTTCTACCGCCCGCCGCAACCGGCGGAAGCTAACTGACCCGACCGCCGACGATGGCCGCGGCGACCATGTCCGACGCCAGCGTCTCCACCGCGGCCGTCGGCGTGAGCACAATCAGGTCGCCCAGCTGACCGACCTCCACGGTGCGCGGCACCGACGGGCGGTCCGGGTGGCCGAGGAACAGTCGCAGGGCCTCGTGCGCAGAGATGCGCTCGTCGGGGCCGAGTACCTCTCCCCCGGCGGTGGTGCGGTCGACGGCGGCACGCATCGCCGCCCACGGATCCATCCCGCCGAACGGGGCATCGGTGCTGGCCGCCATCGGTATGCCCGCCCGCAGCAGCGACGCCACCCGCCACAACCAGGGGTGCTCGTCGGCGGGCACGTCCCGCAGGTAGTGCTCACCGCGTTCGGCGACGAAGTTGGGCTGCGTGACGACGGTGACCTCGAGGTCGACCAGGTCGGCGACCATGTCGTCGGGGACCACCGCGGCGTGCTCGATGCGATCGCGAGGATGCCCGCCCGCCGATCGCAATGCGGCGACCGCGACGACCAGTTGCGCGTGGGTGACGCAGTGCAATGCGACGGGGATGTCGTCGTCGTGGTGATCGGCCACCCAGGCGGTGAGCTCGTCGACGTCGAGCCGGTCGTCGTGCAGGATCCGCTTGCCTGGCGCGAGAAAGTGCAGCCGCTGCGGGATCTCACCGCGCCGATGGGCCACCGACAACGTCACCACGTCTTCGGCGGTGAGGTCGGGAGTGGCGTCGGTGACGCCGGTTACCCCGTATTCGATGAGGCGATGGGTGATGTCGGCGACCGCGGTTTCGCGGCGCGGCAACGCATCCGACCATTCGTCGGCGCTGTGCAACCGGCCGTCGGGGTGGTCGGCCAGCCCGACGCGCGCCAGCCCCGCCGAGTTCAGGATCCACATCGCACCGCTGCGGTGCTGGATCCGCAGCGGCGTGTCGGCGACCAGGGTGTCCAGCTGTTCACGGTCGAGCTCACCGGCGACCGAGGCGTGGTACCCGACGGCCCGGATCCAGCCGTCGGGTCCCGGGACTGCGGTCGCAAGTGCCTGCGCCAGTTGCGTTTTGGTCCGTACCTGCGGCGGCCCGACCGGTAGCGAGTCGAGCGCCGCAGCCATCGCGCGCAGGTGCAGGTGATGGTCGTGCAGTCCGGGCAGCACCGCAGCGCCGTCCGCATCGAGCACCTGCTCTGAGTCCAGCGGGTCCAGCCCGTCGGCGATCTCGATGATTCGCTCGTCGACGCGGATGTCGGCGACGTGACCGTCCGGCAAGCAGCCGCGTCGAATCAGCATGTCGCGAGCCTGGCTTCGACCAACTCGTGTACACGTCGGTTGTCGGTGCCGAGGTCGGGGGCCGGGTGTCGCGGTGTCGGGACCTGTTGTGGCTCATCAATTTTCGGAGTCGCGCCGAGTGGCAACGTGGCATATCCGGCCGCCACCTCGGCGAGGGCTATGTCGACGATCTCGCCGCCGCCGCGCCCGAGTGCGTCGAGCACGGCAAGCGTGGACTCCAACCCGGTCAATGGGTCGGCGATCGCATCACCGACGAACACTGGACCGGCCCCAACCAGGCCGCCCGCAACGGCGGCGTCGTCACCGAACGCGACGCGGTTGGCGCGGTCGGCCGCGGTGCCATATCCGGTGACGCGCAACCACACCCGGCCCGGTCGTCCCCGCACCTGCTCGGGTCCGAGGCCGTGGCGGGTCAGTGCGCCGGGCCGCGAACTTTCGATCACCACGTCGGCGACCTCGAGCAGCGGGCGCAGGTTGTCGTCGCGGAAGTCGATCGCGTAGGAGAGCTTTGAGGAATTCATCCAGTTGAAGAATCCCGGGTGGCCCTTGCGGGTGCCGTCGGGGCGGTTGTGGCTTTCGACCTTGATGACGGTCGCTCCGGCGGCGGCGAGAAGATGCCCGCACAGCGGTCCGGCCCACATCGAGGACAGGTCGGCGACCAAGAGCTCGGAAACGGCGCGGGCGGCCCGGTGACCATTCGCGACGGATCTCGGTGCGGCGGGTGTGACTTCACCCAGCACCGCGGCGGGCAGATCGAGCAACCGGGCCCGTTCGACGAACGCCGCCGCACCGCGGTCGGCGGCCGCGGTGGCCAACGCCGTCCACGGGTCATCGACCGGTTCGTTGCGCTCGAGCAGCGCCGGAACCGCCTCGATGTCGTCGACGCGGGACAGCGTCAACGCGCACCAGCCGTCCCGGGTCGCCAGCATCTTCGTCGAGCCGCCCGCCGAAACCAGCCCGGCCGGTGCGAGCCCGAGCATGCGCGCGCGTCCGGTGAGGATCTCGTCGGCATCGACGCTGACGCTGCCGCCGAGGTCAGCGGCCTTGCGGCTGATCTCGCGGGCCACCTGCCGCGCTCGGGCGAACACGGCATCGGGGATGCCCAACGAGCCCATCAGCACATTGTGCATGCAACTAGCGAGATTCGATTGCGTCTATCAAACCCCAGTCGAGTGCGGTGGCCGCATCGATCGGACAGCCGGACAGCACCAGGTAGGCCGTCCGCCATCGGCCGATGCGCCGAGTCACGCTGACCGTTCCGCCCGCGCCGGGGATCAGCCCGAGCGCCAGTTCGGGCAGGCCGAGCACCGAATCGCGATGTGCCTCGACCCACCCGCAGAACGCCGCCATCTCCAGGCCGCTGCCGAGTACCTGACCGTGCACGCGCGCCCGACAGCGGCGGCCCAGCCGGCTGGTGAGTTCGTCGAGCACCAGCGCGGGGCTGTGCCGGACGCGCGCGATGTGCGCGCTCGCCGGGTCGGCGAACGAACCGAATTCGGCGAGGTCACCGCCGCTGCAGAAGGACGGGCCGTCGCCGGCCAGAATCACCTCGTCGACCGATGGGTCATGCCGAACCACGTCGAGGGCCTCGAGCAGCGCGGCGCGGGCGTCGTTGGAGAACGCGTTGTGCCGACCCGGCCGGTTGAACCGGATATGCAGCGTGTTGCCGTCACGGTCGGCCACCACGGGATCGCCCAGCACGGGCGCGGTGGCGGGTCCGCGTCGTTGCAGCCATGCGGCGAACTCCCCGCCCGACTGCAGCGTCGAGTACGCGAGCGACTCGGTGATCACCCCGGAAAGGGCGGGCGCGGCCGGATCGACCGCCCGCAGCACGTCGTCGCACACCGTGGCGGCCTGCGGCCAGGTCTCGACGCGAGTGGTCAGTTCGGCGATCGCGGCCGCCGTCGACTCGACGGTGACCACGCGCCGGTCGGCGGTCGGGTCTTCGGTCAGGGTGAGGGTGGCGTGCTGTACCCACTGCTGCGCGGACGAGGACGCGATGTCGGCCGCGGATCCGACCGCCAGTAGCAGCCCGGTCGGAGCCGGCGAACCGGTGGGCAGGTCGCCGAGGTCAACGACGAGCACGGCCTGGCACGGCGCTACACCGGGTCGAAGGACGAGATCAGCCAGCGGCCGTCGATCTTCTGCATGGTGACCTGCACGGCGCTGTGGAGAAGCTCGCATCGGGCTTCTCCTTGCTTTCGGTGGTCTGGTTGATGAACACCAGCACCACCGCTGAGTCCGGATGGATTTCAGACAGCGCGGCCCGAACCACCGAGGCCGTGGTCTTCACCGATTTCTGCTTGGCGGCCGGCGTGACGATCTGCTCGGTGAACTGCGTGTAGTACGACAGGAAGTCACCGGTGAGCTTGACTTTTCGCGGTCGCGAAATCCTTGTCGAGGCTCTCCGGCGAGTACGACAGCAGTGCAACGGTGCCGTTCGTCGCGGCCTTGATCGCCGACTGGGCAGCGGCGTCGTGGTCGCTCGATCGGGCTGGTACACGAAAGAAGAACATCCACGATGCCAGTGCCGCGGACGCGACGAGCGCCACAGCCAGCGCGATGGCACCCCAATACTTCCCGGCGCCCCGCCGCACCGCGGCCGGCTATTCCGCGCTCCTGTTCGGTTGACGCCTGGGTTTCGATGGCGTCGGGCTCGATACCTCGCGGCGGGCTCGTCGCCGTCGGTCACGTCGATATCGGGGGCGTCGTGCTCAGTGGTCACGGTACGAACTCAACTTTCGACATCTTTATCTGCCCGCCGTCTCGGGCCAGGTTCACCGACGACCGCCACGCGCGCGGCTCCTGCTTGGCGCCTGCGGCATTGGTGACGCGCGACGTGGCCGCGACAATGACGATCGCGGTGTCGTCGGCTCATCGACTCGACGGCCGTCGCGTTGACGTTGGCGTCGGTGACCGCCTTCGACTCATCGCGACCTTGACGAAATCCTCGGCGGTGCTCTCGAAGTCCGTCTTGAACTGACCGGTCGAGTTGTCGACGATGCGCTGTACGTCTTCCTTGGCCTGCTTGAAGTTCAGCGACATCAGTGTCACGACGCCCTGGCGGGCGGCCGCGGCGAACTCGGCCCTCCGCTGCTGTTCGGCCTGCACCTGCCGGTGAAACCAGTACATGTATCCGCTGCCGGCCAACAACGCGGCAATGAGAACGACCGCCACGGTGCCCGCGACAACTTTCCACGACGGCAGCGGTACGCGCCGCCGCCTCCGCGCCCTGGCGGGTTCGTCGACGGCCTCGGCTTCTTGCGCCGTTTCAATTTCTTCAGCGTCGTCGACGGCAGTCTCGTCGGCGACGGTGTCCTTCTCGTCCTCGTCGTCGACGTCGTCCTCATCGACGGGCTCGTCGATGGTCGTCTCGGTTGCGGATTCCGTCGCCTTGGCGGCGTCGGCTTCCCTGCGCATCCGCAGGGCCTTCGCCCTGGCCCGGGCCGCGGCGGCGACCGCCTCGGCCTCGGCAGCCTCTGCCTCCGCCAACGAGACCGCGTCGTCGGCGGCCGCGTCTGTCTTCTTGGGCGCGTCGTCGACGTGGTCGCCGTTCAGTTCCGACGGAGTCTGCTTCAGGGACCGCATGCAACCTCCTGTCCGGTAAGCACTTTGCTCAATGAGAATGACATTTTCTATCTTGGGTATCGCCGCGACGATACAGGATGCACAGATCTGCCGATTTCAGGGCATGTCCTGCGGAAATGCCATTTACATGCTGTGCAGCCGCTTAGCGCTATCGGTTGATCAACTGGTCCTTCATCACTTTGCCTGTCGCGTTCAACGGCAGCTTGTCGAGAAACTCTACGTACCGCGGCACCTTGAATCCAGCCATCCGCTCCCGGCTCCAGGAGATCAACTCCTCTGCGGTTGCGGCACCCTTGAGCACCACGAACGCCTTGCCGACCTGCCCGAGGCGATCGTCCGGAACACCGATCACCGCCGCCTGGGCGACGGCGGGGTGCTCGAGCAGGAATCCTTCGATCTCGGCGGGATAGGCATTGAAGCCGCCGACGATGAACATGTCCTTCTTGCGGCCGACGATGAGGAGCCGCCCGGCGTCGGTCGAAGGTGCCAAGGTCGCCGGTGTGTAGCCAGCCTTCGTCGTCGATCGCCTCGGCGGTCGCGACGGGGTCATCGAGGTAGCCCTGCATCACGGCTGTACCCGCGGACCAGCACCTCGCCGTCGTCGGCGATGCGCACCTCGATGTCGTCGCACGGCACGCCTGCGGTGGTGGCGATCTCCTCGAACGAGTCGCCGGGACGGGACATCGTGGCGGTGCCCGCCTCGGTCAGGCCGTACCCGGTGGCCAGCGTCTGGAACGGCAGCTCCTCGTCGCACGCACGCCTGATCAGCTCGACGGGGATGTCGGCCGATCCGGTGACACCCGCCCGCAGGGTCGCCAACTTGCTCTTGTCCTCGACCGCGAGCAGCGAGTGATAGAACGTCGGCGGACCGGGAAGCATGGTGATCCGTTCGGCCACAACCATTTCCACCACGCGATCGACGTCGAAGACGGACACCGGCACCATCGTGGCGCCGCGGATGAACGACGACGATCAGCCCGGCCTTGAACCCGAAGGTGTGGAAGTACGGATTGACCTGCAGATAGCGATCGCCTTCGCGCAGGTCGATCAGTTCCGCCGACTCCGCGTAGTGGCGCAGGTTCTGGATGTGGTTCATCATCACACCCTTGGGCCTGCCGGTCGTGCCCGACGTGAAGATGATCTCCGAAGTCGGTCCGTTCACGTCGCCACCGTCGCGCTCGAACGGCGACCCGCTGGTGAGGAAGTCGGACTTCAGGTCGATCACCGGCACACCGGCGGGCGCCGTGTAGTCCTGGTCCGAGGAAGTCCCTTCTGGATCAGGACCGCCTTGGCCCCGCTGCGGTCGATGATGTCGGCGGCTTCCTCCGACTTGTAGCGGGTGTTGACCGGAACGAGCACACCGCCGGCGGTCAGCAATCCGAATGCGGCGATCATCCATTCCGCGGAGTTCGGCGCCCAGACCGCGACGCGGTCACCCTTGTTGACACCGAAGTCGGCGAATGCGCCTGCGGCGCAACGAATCCGATCGACAACCTCGGCGAAGGTGAGACGCAGCGGACCGTCGACAACCGCTTCCGCGTCGCCGAATCGGTCCGCCGCACTCAAGACCATCTCGGGGATGGTCTCCCAAGGTTGACGGTACCTGTCACACCGTGACGAGGCGGCCCAGGTTGCCGCCCATGATCTTCGCCTGATCATCCATCGAGAGATGCTCGAGCGCGGTCACGTAGTGCGTCGGTTCCGCCAGGCCCTCCGGATGCGGCCAGTCGGAGCCGTAGAGCACCTGGTCCACGCCGATCAGGTTGATCAGATCGTCGATGCCCTCCTCGTAGAACGGGCTGACGAAGATGCGGTTCTTGATCTCTTCCATCGGGTTGCCGGGGAAGGCCTCGGGCGCCTTCTTGTACACCTCGGCCATGGAGTCCAGCAGCGGGAACATCCACTTCGACCCGGCCTCGACGATCCCCACCTTCAGCTTCGGGAACCGGAACAGCGCGCCGTGGATCACCCAGGAGGCCACCGCATCCTGGATCGGGCGCCACTCGTTGAGGATCGACATGGCGTTGGTCTGGAACGGCAGCATCTCCTGGGCGCCACCGTCCCACTCGGAGGTGTAGCGGGAGTAACCGCTGTCGCTGGAGTGCATTCCGACGAACACGTCGTACTCGACGCACTTCTGCCAGAACGGGTCGAACTCGGGCAGCGCGAACGAGCGCGGGCCGCGGAACCCGGGCACCGGCGCCGGGCGGATCAGGATGGCGCGGGCACCGCGCTTGACCGCCCAGTCCAGCTCCTCGATGGCCTTCTCGACGATGGGCAGGGTGATCACCGGGGTGGTGAAGATGCGGTTCTGGTAGTTGAAGCCCCACACCTCGTGCAGCCACTCGTTGAGCGCGTGGATGATGACGTGGATGGCGACCGGGTCGTCGCTCAGCCGCTCCTCGATCAGGCTGGCCAGCGTCGGGAACATCAGCGACCGGTCGAGACCCAGCTCGTCCATCTTCTCGAGGCGCGGACCGGGCTCGAAGAAGGCCGGAATCGCCCGCATCGGCTCGCCGAAGAGCTCGCGCTTGCTCTTGCCGTCGGGGTTTCCGAACTTGAAGTACTCCTCCCAGGCGCCGGGCTTTGCGACCACCGAGAAGGTCGGGTTGGGGATGTAGTTGCTGATCTGGCCCTTCAGCGCGATCTTGGTGCGGCCGTTGACCTCGACGTACTGGACGACGTCCTTGTACTCCTTGGGCAGGTACTTGGTCATCGCCTCCGGCGGCTCATAGAGGTGGTTGTCGGCGTCGAACAGCGGAAACGGGATGTCGACCCGTGTGAAAGTTGCCCCATTGAAACACTCCTTTTCCTCTTACGGAGAATCCTATTCTCATCTCGTTGGGTGGCCGACTCCGCCGAATGTCCTGCCGGACTACTGTCGAATGTCGCGAACGACGAACTTCTGCACCTTCCCCTCGCCGTGCGCGGGAAGTCGTCGACGCGTGCAGTTCCTCCGGCCATTTCTGGCGTGGCCACCCCCGCCGCCTCGAAGTGGGCGCGGACCTCGTCGAGCGTGGGCATGTCGTGACCCGGCCCGCAGTCGCAGCACCGCAGCGGCGCGCTCGCCCAGTCGGTCGTCGGGCACCGCCACCACCACCGCCTCGACGACGGCGGGCATGCCGAGCAGCACCTCCTCGACCTCGAGCGCGCTGATGTTCTCGCCGCCGCGGATGATGACGTCGGAGATGCGGTCGGTGATCGTCAGATACCCGTCGTCGTCGAGCACACCGATGTCTCCGGTGCGGTACCAGCCGTCGTCGTCGAATGCCCGCGCGGTGAGTTCGTCGTCTGTATAGCCAAGGCACAGATCCGGCCCCCGGCTGAAGATCTCACCATCGGGTCCCAGCCGGATCTCCACCCCGGGCCTCGCGTCTCCGTCGGTGAACAGCCGCTTGTCCTCCGGCGCGGAACGGCGCGAACCGGTGATCGACGGATGTTCGGTGCTGCCGTACGAACGGAACACGAACATGCCCAGGTCGGCCAGCCGCTGGGTGACCGCCGCGGGAACCGTCGAACCGCCGAGACCGACGGTGGTGAAGTGGCGCACGTGCTCCGGAGTGCAGTTCGGGTGGTCCAGCACGCTCGTCACGAAGTAGGGCGGCCCACCTCCGATCGAGAGCCCGTCGCTTTCGATCAACTCGAGCACCCGTCCCGGATCCCACACGTCACACAGGTCGATCGGCGCCCCCTCGAGCACCGGAATCAGAAAGGCGCCGAGCATGCCGATGAAGTGTCCGACCGGGGTGGCGGTCAGCTGCCTGCCTCTGTCGGGCGGGTAGTTCTCGAGAAGCTGTCGCGTCTCGAAGCCGAGTGTCTGGTGGCTGTGGATGACACCCTTCGGATTGCTGGTGGTGCCCGACGTGAATGCGATCAGCGCCGGGCCCGCGGGATCGGCGTGCACCGTTCCGGTCATCGGCTCATCGGCGAGCAGATCGTCGAAGTTCGTTCCGACCAGACCGACGATCGGCACGTCCGCGCACAGGTCGGGCTGGAACTTCATCCGGCCGAACTCCTCGGCGGTGATGAAGACCTTCGGGTGGGCCGTCGTCAGGATGTGACTGAGTTCCTTGCGGCCGTAGAAGTGGACGATCGGCACGATCACCGCGCCGAGAAACGCCGACGCCCAGAACGCCACGGCCGCTTCCACCCAGTTCGGCAACTGGATCGCGATCACGTCGCCCGAACCGACACCGCGCGACCGGAGGCCGGCGGCCAACCGGCGTGCCTGGATCTCGACGTCGCGGAAGGTACCGGCGTACGGCCGAACGGCGGAGTGCACATGGAACGCGGTGTCGGGGCTGGCCTGCAGTCCGGATGCCACGAGGTCGCCGAGCGTCTCCTGTGTCCACCACCCCTCGGCTTCGTAGCGCTTTACCAGCTCAGCAGGGATGTTCCGCATGAATTCCGCCGCACCTCCGATTCAATTGTGATGCTATTCTCCGCTAGAGAGAATGCCAATACCGCACATGGAGAACGCTTGATGGTCGACCTCGAAACAAGTGATGGCCTCGCGGTCATCACCATCGACCGGCCACACGCCCGGAATGCCATCTCCCTGGAGACGATGGACCAACTGGAGAAGGCGCTCGACGGCGCGGAGGGTGCCGCCGCCCTCGTCCTCACGGGAGCGGGCGATCGCGCGTTCGTCTCGGGAGGCGATCTCAAGGAACTCAGCGCGCTGCGCACCGTGGCGGAAGCGTCGGCCATGGCCTTTCGGATGCGCACGATCTGCGATCGGATCGCCGCCTTCCCCGGTCCGACCATCGCCGCCCTCAACGGGCATGCCCTCGGCGGCGGCGCCGAGTTCGCGGTGGCGGCCGACATCCGCCTTGCCGCCGACGACATCAAGATCGGGTTCAACCAGGTGACGCTGGCCATCATGCCGGCCTGGGGCGGCGCCGAGCGGCTGGCGAAGCTGGTCGGCAGGAGCAGGGCTCTGCTGCTGGCGGGCACCGGGACCGTGCTGTCCGCGGCCGAGGCCGAGGGCATCGGCCTGATCGACCGCGTATTGCCGCGGGCGTCCTTCGACGAGGACTGGCGCGCCATCGCACGGTCACTGGCGAGCCGTCCTGCAGGCGAGATCAAGCGCGTGATCGACGGCGCTACCACCACCGAAGCCGTCGAGGCCTTTGCCCGGCTCTGGGTTTCCGATGAGCACTGGCAGGCGGCCGACGAGGTGATAAAGCGCGGCAAGTGATCGCTTGCGCTGGCTCTGCACTCACGGCGACAAAGTGCGAGTACGCCGCGCCCTGGGTGCAGACTCAACGTGTACGGACATCCCAAGCGCGCTGAACCCGGCGCAGGATGTCGGGTTGCCGATGGCGCGCCACCACCTTCACCACCAGCCAACCCACCTCGTCGATGTCCTCAGATCGTTGAATTTCGTAGGCCCATCGAGCACGGTCCACACGATGATGGTCGCCGTCATACTCGACGGCCAGCATCAGTTCCTTCCAACCCATGTCGAGGAAGTACTGGCGGGAGCCGTCGGCGCTGCATACAGGGATCTGGGTCTGCGGTCGCGGGTATCCCTCACCAATCAGCATGAGCCGCAACGCCGTTTCCCTTGGCGACTCAGCGCCAGAGTCGACAAGATCGAGCGCGTTGAACAGCTGGCGCAGACCCCGCGTATGTCGATGCCTGTCCGCCAAATCCTCGACTGTGGGCACCTTGAAATCGGTCGCTCGCGCCAGAGCATCCAACCGCTCGACTGCCCGGCCGATTCGGCCGCGTCTGCCGAGATCGAATGCGGTCCGCTCCGGTGTCGTGACCGCGAGGCCGTCGAGCCGGCCGATCTCCTCCTCGAACAGCACGTCGTCGCGAGTGATCACGCCATCCGGCGCTCGCGCATTCCTCCAGATCAGCTCGACCGGAGAGTCGTCGTCCACCCACTTCGCGCCATGCAGGGCCGACGCACTGAGCCCAGCCACCACTGCCCGCCGCCGCGACCACAGCCATGCCGCAACGGTGCGGTCCCAAAGCGACGGATCAACCCGCTTGTCGAGATAGACGTTCGGCATCACCGCCCGGTAGTACCTGCGCAATTCATGCCGGGTCACGATGCCCGCTGCCAGCGCCTCACTGCCGATGAACGGCCGCCTCTCCCCCATGCCTGCACGCTGCCATCGCGTACCGACAATCTTTTGACTCTGCGTGCACGGCGACGAAGGTCGACTAACCCGTGCCGTCAGCGCAGAGTCAACTACCCCAGCAGGTTGCGGATTGGGTCGCTGCCGTCCCAGGTCTCGGCCGCCTCGCGCATGAACGCCGCATTGGCTTCCGTCGCATCGGTGAGTTCGGAGATCTCGATGACCGCCGCGGGCGCATTCGGCGTCTCGACGTAGGCGAAGCGTACGCCGAAGCCCTCGCCGCCCGACCACACCACGGTCCAGCCCGCCTTCTCGACCTTGCGCATGGTGGCTTCGAAATCACTTGTCCAGTAAGCCAACTGCTGATACCCAGGGCCATGGGACTCGATAAACTCGGTGAAGATGCTTGGCGTGTCATCGAGCTGCTGGATCAACTCCAGCTGCATCTCGCCGCTGTTGGACCATGCCACCGACAGAGCCGTTTCACACGGTTCACCGCGGTAGAGCACGTTCATCGGCAGCCCGCGCATCACGAACCACGGACCGACGCCGAGCTCCAACCAGCCGGCGATCGCCTTGTCGAGATCGGTGACGACGTAACCGATCTGGCGAATCGGGCCGGGCAGCACGGTCATGATGCCGTCGGATGAACGACGACGCGCGGCGGTCCCTGGCCCCTGCGCACCTGGTCGATGGCCTCGGGTACTTCGTCGAGGCCGATGGTTCTGCCGATGCTCGGCGACGGATCCAGCCGGCCATCGGCAACCGCGTCCAGCGTGCCGTACCAGTCCTGCGGATGCGGCCCGCCGCCGAACTGGATGGTCATGCCCTTGTGAGTGGCATCGGTGCAGTCGATGGTTCCTGCGTCGTACCAACCGCCCGCGACATGCACGCGGGCCAGGAACTCGCACGAGTCGACGATGCTCTGCAGCAGGCCGTGCTTCCCAACGCATTCGAAGATGACCTGTGTTGTCTGAAAATTATTGGCCCGAAATGTCTCTCGCCACACCTCATATGGATCGCGAGATGCCGGGTTGACCAGGACGTCGGCGCCGAACTTCTTGGCGTAGGCCAGCCTGTCGTCGCTGTAGTCCGACACCACGATCGGGCCGACGCCGCGCGCGGCCAGCGCGGCCACGGTCGACAGGCCGATCGCGCCCGCACCGATGACCAGCGGCAGCTCACCCGGCCCGATGCCCGAGCAGCGAACGTAGAACTCCCCCACCGCAAACGCGTCCACCAGTGCGACCGAGTCGTTCGGGACGCCGTCGGGCACGTTGCGCGACATCACCTCCGACACGACCATCAGCTCGCCGAACGCGCCCGGCGCGTCGGGGTGATGTCCGATGACCAACGGCTCCTGGCCGGCCCGGATCAGGATCGGCATGCTGGTGACACGCGTGCCGAGCGGGAAATCACCGGAGCAGTCCGGCCCGTGACCCACCACCTCGCCGATGAACTCGTGGCCCATGATCGTGTCGCGGTCGGAGTCCCACACGAAGCGTGAGGCTGAGTTGGGATGGTCCATGTAGTGCACATCCGATGCGCAGATCGCCGCGGACAGCGGCTTGATCAACAGCTCGCCGGGGCCGGGCACCGGATCAGCGGTCTCCCGAACCTCGAGCTTCGCGTCGCGCAGCACCACCGCCCGCATCAGCCCGCGCCCCCATGCTTGGTGGCGGAGTCGAGGGATGCGGCGCTCATCAGCTCCACCAGTGTGCGCCGGTCAGCGGTCCACACCATTGAGGCCATGGTTCGATTTCTTTCTCCCACAGGGTATGTCGGGCCGTTGCCGATGTTGTCGATGATCTCTCGTGCAACATCCTCCGAAAGCATGACGGTTTCCGGGTCGTAGGCGTAGCCCATCCGCTGCAGGGCCTCGGTGTAGGTCATTCCCAGCGGGGTGCAGCACACGTCGACGCCATGCGGGCGCAGCTCGGCCCACAAACCTTCGGCGAGGTTCACATTGAACGCCTTCACCGCGGAATACACGGCCAGCAGAGACGACCCGGCCAGGCAGGCGAGCGATCCCACCAAGACGATGCCGCCCCGGCCGCGTTCGCGCATCGCGGGTGCGAAGTGCCGTGCCAGCGCAACCGGGCCGATGCACGCCAGCTTGATCTGCTGCAGTGAGTCCTCGAGCGAGTCGTCGAGGAACTCCGTCGTCCGGTTCGCAGCGCCTGCGTTGTAGATAAGCAGTCCGACCTCGAGCCCATTGGTCGCCTCGGCAACGCGGTCACCGACGTCGGGGGCGGTCAGGTCCTGCACCAGCGGACGGACCTCGACACCATGACGCTCGCGCAGCCCGGACGAAAGCTCTTCCAGCAGCGGTCCGTTGCGCGCGATCAGCACGAGATCCAGTCCGCGCGCGGCCAATTGGTCGGCCAGGCTGGCACCGACTCCCTCGGACGCGCCTGCGATGACGGCCCATCGCCCGTACTTCTGCGTGAAGTCGTCGGTCACGCCCCACCGCCCCCTGTCAGCATCCGCGGGGTACAGGTGACCCGGCGGCGGATGCGCCAACCGTGCGCACCACGTACCAGTTCGTCGTCGTAGTGGCCGGCGACGTCGACCCACATGGCGTCGTCGTCGGGCGTCACCATGAGCACGGCGTGCACATAGGTGCGCGCGGTCGCGGTGTCGCCGTCGACTGAGATGACGAAGTTCGACAACCGGTGATAGGTGTTCCCCATCGGGTTGTGCAGCTGGGCGAACAGATCGGTGAAGGCATCCGGATCGGTGAAGTGTCCGACCTCGCCGTAGTCGAGGTCGACCTCGTCGGCCCAGCAGCTGCGAAACAGTGGCCAGTCCTTGGAGTCGATTCCCGTGGCATAGCGGACCAGCACCTCGGTGATCTGCGCCTCGTCGGCATCCACGCGGGAAGGCTAGCCGATAAGTCATGACAGAGATAGGCGATCCTCGAGCGCCCGCGGGAAGGAGGACCGCGTGTTCTCTCTAGACGAGAATGCCATTTCCGATTACTGTCAACCGCGTGTCGACACAGCAGAAGGCGCTCGCGCCCGAGATCTCTACCTGGCCCGACGAGAACCCGCAGCTGATCGGAAGCCGGTGCGGCGCCTGCGGCGCCACCACCTTCCCGGTCCAGAAGCACTGCCCGAAGTGCAGTGCCGGCCAGATGTCCGAGGTGAAGCTGCCACGGCGCGGAACGCTGGTGGCATGGACCACCCAGGGCTTCCCGCCTGGTGCGCCGTACAAGGGCCCCGCCGGTAAGGACTTCGTCCCCTTCGGAGTCGGGCTGGTTCAGCTCGACGACGTGATCCGAGTCGAGGGCCGGCTGACCGAGAACGACCCGAAGAAACTGCAGTTCGGCATGGACGTCGAGCTGATCATGGTGCCCTTCGCCACCGACGAGGAAGGCAACGAGCTCGTGACGTTCGCCTTCCAGCCGGTGTGAGGTAGAGAGGAAATGGCGTGACGACCGCAATGAACGACGTCGCAATCATCGGCGTGGGGCTGCATCCGTTCGGCCGGTTCGACAAGACGGCCATGGAGATGGGCGCCGAGGCGATCCAGTCCGCGCTCACCGACGCGGGCGTCGACTGGAAGGACATCCAATTCGGCTTCGGCGGCAGCTATGAAGTCTCCAACCCGGACGCGGTGACCCGGCTGGTCGGCCTGACCGGAATCACCTTCACGAACGTTTTCAACGCCTGCGCCACCGCGGCGTCGGCGATTCAGCAGACCGCGGACACCATCCGGCTGGGCAAGTACGACATCGGCATCGCCATCGGCCTGGACAAGCACCCGCGCGGCGCGTTCACCGACGACCCCGCCAAGCTGGCGCTGCCGCAGTGGTACGCCGAGAACGGGCAGTTCGTCACGACGAAGTTCTTCGGCATGAAGGCCAACCGCTACCTGCACGACCACGGCATCTCACAGGAGACGCTGGCCAAGGTGGCCGCGAAGAACTTCCGCAACGGGGCGCTGAACCCGAATGCGTTCCGGCGCAAGCCGATTCCCGAGGAAGAGATCCTCAACTCGGCCGTGCTGAACTACCCGCTGACGCAGTACATGTTCTGTGCACCCGACGAAGGTGCGGCCGCGGTGATCATGTGCCGCGGCGACATCGCGCACCGCTTCACCAAGAAGCCGGTGTACGTGCGCGCCACCGAGATCCGCACCCGCCGCTACGGCGCCTACGAGGTGCACGCCACCTCTGCGCCGCTCGAAGAGGATTCGTCACCAACGGTGTACGCGGCACGGGCCGCATACGAGGAGGCCGGCATCGGCCCCGAGGACATCGACGTGGCGCAGCTGCAGGACACCGACGCAGGCGCCGAGGTGATCCACATGGCCGAGACCGGCCTGTGCGCCGACGGTGAACAGGAGAAGCTGCTGGCCGACGGAGCCACCGAGATTCACGGCATCATGCCGGTGAACACCGACGGCGGGTTGATCGCCAACGGCGAGCCGATCGGCGCCTCGGGGCTGCGGCAGGTCCACGAGCTCGTGCGCCAGCTGCGCGGCGAGGCAGGCGAACGCCAGGTGCCGGGTGAGCCGAAGGTCGGATTGGCCCAGGTGTACGGCGCTCCGGGCACAGCCTCGGCGACCATCCTCTCGCGGTAGCAGCGGCGACGATCGGCCGCTGATGCCAACCGTCGCCGACACCGTCAACCGGTACATCGAGCTGCTCGCGACGGGCAGCGCCGATGAGCTGGCAACGCTGTACACACCGGATGCCACCGTCGAGGACCCGGTCGGCAGCGGCGTGCGCAGCGGCCACGACGCCATCCGCGAGCTGTACAGCCGCTTCGAAAACCTGGACCGCACAGCCGAACTCGTGTCGGTGCACATCGTGGGCAACGAGGCTGCGTTCCTGGCGCGCCTGACTGTGACCACCGACGGCAGCCACACCCGGATCGACGGCATCGACGTGATGACGTTCGACGACGACGCCAGGATCACGTCAATGCGGGCGTTCTGGTCCGCGCCGGTGGTTGTCCCCGGCCGGGACAGCGGATGATCGATCATCTATCTGTACTGAGCGACACTCGTGGTCTTGCGACAAGGGGAGGGACTTCACTAAGACCACATCGATCGACTTCGGCGTAGTCCGGATCGACACCGAAACCTGTCCGTAGAGAGGGCATCTACCTGACTGACCAGGGCGGTCTGTCGGGATGAGTGATTCGCTATACCTCGTGAAAGTCTTGTTCTAAAATCCGGAAATGATGTTTCCGGCAGGAAGCTCGACGCTGCGCGCCCGTTTTCTCAGTGGACTGGCGGCGCTGGCGATGCTGATGGCGGCCACCATCGTGGCCTCTACCACGGCCGTGAATGCCGATCCGGTGCCGCCACCCGGGCCGCCGCTGCGCCACGTCCAGTACACGGTTTGGGCCGAGCAGCCGTATACCGCCGAGATCTACTACCGCGACACCGACCCGCCGAACTGGGCCGAGTACAGCCACAACCCGTACCTCTACAGTCCCAATGTCGAAGCAGCGGTCGGCCCGGACCAGAAGTGGATTCTCGACGTCTGGCTGGCCAACCCCGACGCGTGGGCGATGGTCACCACCGGCATCCAAACCGACTCCACGGCAACGCCCAACCTGCACTGCGTGCTCGCGGTCGACGGCGTGGTCGTCAAGACTGCCCAGGGCCCCAAGGGGGCGCTCTGCTCGATACGCAGCTGGTGAGGGGTTCAGACTCGCGTGGTCAATGCGGTCGCCCCCGTCGTGACCGGTTCCCCCTCCAGTTGCCGCAGCCAGGCCTCGACAAATTCCAGCGTTTCGGAGTGTCCGGCCGACATGCCCAGGGCCGTCTCCATGACGAGCACGCGGGAGAGACTGGTGGCGAACACCGCCCACACCACGGGTGGCACCTCGGATGTGTCGATGCCATAGCGCTGCAGAGCCTCGGCCAACGCCTGGCGTTCCCTGTCACGAAACATTTCGCCGTAGCGCGCGAATTCGGCTCTCAGCTCCTTGCGATGGCTGGCCAGGGCCATGAACTCCACGGTGAAGGCGGTGATTCTGGGATCCGAGCTGAATCGCCACAGCGCCCAAAGCGGCTGCGGCGACTGCAGCGCCTGCGACTGGGCCTTGAGTCCCTGTTCAGCTCGCCGGCGAAACACGGCCAGGTACAAGTCCTCCATCGTGCGGAAGTAGTAGTGCACCAGTTGCGGCTTCAGACCCGCCTGCTCCGCGACGCGTCGCGAGGTCACCGCGGCATAGCCCTCCTCGAGCATCAACCGCTCGGCGGCGTCGAGCAGCACACTGCGATTCTTCGCGTCCGGCGCCCCGATTCTGCGCTCCGATGCCATGCCCGTTCTCTGCCTTCCCGATTGCCTGTCGCCTTGACCCTGACCTTAACGCCATGCTAAGCAGGTGCTCAGCATATTCGGTGATCCGGTATCACGGAGCGGCCGACATCAGCGATTACCCAGCGCGCAGGGATGCGTTGACCTTGGAGGAATGCGGACGATGACCACAGATTTCGATTCGGTCGACTACTTCACCGACCCGTCGCTCGTTCCCGACCCGCACCCCTACTTCGACTACATCCGGGCGAAGAACCCGACGTGCTGCCCCATCAACAACGGTGTGTTGGCCGTCACCGGCTGGGAAGCGGCCAACGCCGTCTACAAGGACACCGAGGACTACTCGTCCTGCGTTGCGGTGGCGGGGCCGTTCACGCCGATCCCGTTCACCCCCGAGGGTGACGACATCTGCGCGCAGCTCGAAGAGCATCGCGCCGAAATCCCGATGTACGAGCACATGGTCACGATGGATCCGCCGTACCACACGGATGCCCGGTCGTTGCTGAGCCGGCTTCTTACCCCGAAACGGCTGAAGGAGAACGAGGACTTCATGTGGCGGCTGGCCGACCGCCATATCGACGAGTTCATCGACGACGGCAAGTGTGAGTTTCTGGCCGCCTATGGCAGGCCGTTCTCGCTGCTGGTGGTGGCCGACCTCCTGGGTGTCCCCGAGGAGGACCACGAGGAGTTTCGCGATGCGTTCGGCGCGCAGCGGCCCGGCACGAATATCGGTGGACTCGACCACGAGCCGATCGCGGCCAACCCGCTGGAGTGGGCCGACGAGAAGTTCAGCCACTACATCGAGGACCGCAGGAAGAACCCCCGCGACGACGTGCTGACCGGGCTGGCCACCGCGCTGTATCCGGACGGTTCGACACCCGAGGTGGTCGACGTGGTGCGCACCGCCACGTTCCTGTTCGGTGCCGGCCAGGAAACCACCGCCAAGCTGCTCAGCGCCGCGTTGCGGGTGCTCGGCGACCGGCCCGACATTCAGCAACAGCTGCGGGAGGACCGCAGTCTCATTCCGGTCTTCATCGAGGAATGCCTGCGCATGGACAGCCCGGTGAAGAGTGTGTTCCGGATGGCGCGCAAGTCCACGACGCTGGGCGACACACCCGTCCCCGCGGGCACCACGGTGATGGTCAGCCCGGGCGCCGCCAACCGCGACCCGAGCCGGTTCGAGTGCCCGCACGAGTTCCAGCTCGACCGAAAGAACGTCCGCGAGCACATCGCGTTCAGCCGCGGCATCCACTCCTGCCCCGGTGCGCCGCTCGCCCGCGTCGAGGGCCGGGTCAGCGTCGAGCGGATCCTCGACCGGTTGACCGACATCACGATCGACGAGGAGAAGCACGGCCCCGCCGGGTCACGCGCCTACAACTACGAACCGACGTTCATCCTGCGCGGGCTCACCGAACTCAACATCAGGTTCACTCCGACGCAGTGAGCCGTCAGAGATCGCCACGCTCGTAGTGGCTGGACCCGTCCTTGGACACGCACGTGAGGAACAGACCGTCGGGCGCCTGAGCGACGTCGCCGTCCTGCCCGGGGCAGAACTCCCCCTCGTTCTTGACGCCGTGCATTTCGGGTGAGCGGAACCATCGAGGTTCATATCTGCGTGGCGATCCGCAGAACACCAGCCGGCCCCAGTTGGTGACGCCGAATGCGTAGTAGGTGGCGTTGTTGCAGTACGAACCGAGCACGATATTGGGCGCGATGCCCGGCGTGCAATCGGGATTGTGGCACTCCGGTGGAGGCGGTGGAACGGGTTCGGCGCCCGCAGGCGGCGCGGCCGTCACCAAACTCGCAATCACCCCAGCAATCACCGCCACGACAGATCGCACGGCGCCATTCTTGCATAGAGCGGGAACCAAATTCTCCCTTTCGGAGAGCATTGCTCCGACGTTCGCTAGGCTGACGCCTATGCGCGCAGTAGGTGTCATCAGCGGCGTAGCGGCGACGGTAATGACCGTGCTCGGAAGCCTAACCGCCCCACCGTCGGCACACGCCAAAACCTTCGGGATCGAACTCAACGGGACCTGGCGGGTAATGCAGAACGGCGAATGGGCGAGGACCAACCAGGTCTTGATCGACCAAAGGGTAATCATCGAGACCTGGAACATCACCTCGAGCTGCGTGAGTCCCCTCGAATGCAGCGGGCAGGTGACGAGCGACCAAGGCTGGAGCGCTCCGATCAACATGGTCAAGGTCTACTGGATTCTCAACCGCGACATCCCGAACTGGGCGCCGTGTCCCGACGGCACCTTCGCCACCGGCCACCAGAAGTTCACCGTCTGGGGAATCAACCCCGCCCTCAACGAGCGGGACTTGAGGATCACCGACCTGATCGTAGGCCGCGTCATCACCGAGTCCGACAGCGGCGCGTGCGGCAGGAACATGCCCATTGACATCGAGGTGCCCGTGCGGATGGAGAAGTTGTCCTAGCCGCCGCATGCGGCACTAAATCGATGCCGCACTAAATCGGGAGCAGATCCTTCCACGACTTCGGCGCTCCGCCGGAAGCCAGATTCTTCTGCTGCTCCAGATGTCCGTCGGGCGTCATGTACTCGCCGGTGCGTGGGTCATAGTGCGCAACCGCTAGCGACGGTCCGCCGGATGCGTTGCCGCTGAACGCGCTTGGCGCAGCGGGGACGGCACCGTTGCCGTGAGGCGTTTCGGCAGGCGGAGGCGGCGGTATCGGTGTCCCGTTGATCGAGTTGCCAGCCGGAGGCGGCGGCGCGATCGGGGCTTGCGCGGCGGCAGGCGCCAGCGGCGCGGCCGGCGGTGGCGCACCGGGCGGAGGGGCATCGGGTGGTGTTCCCGCCGGAACCGCACCGGGTGGCAGCGGCGTACCCTCCACCGGCGCATAGATCCGTTCGTTGAAGTCGACGCGATCATCGAGCGGGATGCCCTGCGAGATCAGATTCGGGTCGGGCGGATACGGCCCGAGAGCATGTTGACGTATCGCCAACGGTTGGTATCCCTTCGGGTCGTTGCAGAGTTCGACCGTGGGTGCCCGTTTTCCGGGGTGAGCCATACACGGGTAGTTGCGCGCGCCGCGTACCGCGATCGGGGCGTCCTGCGGAAGTTTGCAGTACAACCCGTCCGGCGTGTCGATCACTGTCTCGTCGGCCGGGTTGCGCCATTGCGACGGCGGCAGGAAGCCGACCGTGCACGGCGTCGGATCGCTGACCGTCAGCGCGAAGTCGCCCGAGGGCAGGCCCGTCGGGTTGTTCTTCGGAAGCCCGAAGGACTGCTGTGCGGCGATGATTCCCGGGAAGACCACCAGGAGTTGTTCCAGAGACGGGTTATAGGTGACGAGGATCTGGCCTATCGTCGTGAGGTTCGCCAGCAGTATCGGAAGCGTCGGCTTCACCTGATTCAGAAGCTGGCTGACCTCCTGCGCGAAGCCGGGACCCTGTTGCAGGAGCGCGCGCACTTCCGGGTCGTTCTGTTCGAGCTGTTCGGTGACGCCGGCCAGGCTGCGCGCCCACGTCCGGATCGCGTCCGTGGTCTCGGCCTGCGAATCCAGCAGTGGCCCAGCGTCATCGATCAGCGCTCGCGCCTGGTCGGAGACGCTGTTGGCGTCACCGAGCACCGTCGATACCGAGTCGAGCAGCGACTGCAAATCAGGCCCGGCCCCGTTGAACGCCTTGAACGACTCGTCCAGCAGGTCCGAAATCCTGTCCTCGGGAATGCTGTCCACGAGCGAGCTCACCTGATCCAGCATCGGGCCGACCGCCTGCGGGATCGTCGTGTCGTCCTGGGCAATGACCGAGCCGTCCCCCAGGTACGGGCCGGAGTCGGTGCGTGGGCGCAGGTCCACGTACTGCTCGCCCACGGCGGAGACGCTGCGGACTTCGGCCTGCAGGTCCGCGGGAATCTTCGGCGACGTGTCGATGGTCAAAGTGGCTTCCGCCCCGGTCCCGGTCAGCCTGACGTCGGTCACCTTTCCGACCTGCACACCGCGGTAGGTGACGTTGGAGAACTGGTACAGACCGCCCGCCGCGGGCAGCTCCAGTATCACGTTGATGCGGCCGAGACCCAACAGGGTCGGCACCTGCATATACGTGAACACCATGACGGCCACGCCGATGATCGACGCGATCGTGAAGATGATCAACTGGTTTCGGACGAAGCGCGTCAGCATCAGCCACCACCTCCCGGTGCGGGTGCTACGTCGGTCGACGTTGGGGGGGCCGGCGGCGGCGCCTCGGCTCCATACGGCCCTGCGAAGATCGGCGACGACGCACCGGCTTGGGTTTGGACCATCTGCGGCATCGTCGGCGGCGGGACCACCGGCAACACCGGCCCCGGTATCGGGGGCGGCGCGCCCGGCCCCGGCGGAGGCAGTGCCTCGTCCGGCGGCGGCGCGACACCGACCGACATCGGGCTGTACGAGTAGTTCAGGTAATAGGGATCACCCGGTGCCGGGATGAGCTTGGCGTTTTCGTCGCCCCACCGGGTGCCGAGCAGCAGCGTCTTCTTCAGCCGCGGATAGGTGAGGTCGAAAACGGCGACCAGGTTGATGTAGTCGCCGCGGGTGATTGTGTCGGCGAAGCCGGGTCCGTACGGGAAGGCCGTCGCCCAGATCAGCGCAGAGCTCAGGTCCGGCCCGATGTCGACGAGTGCCTTGAGGGCCGGTTCCAGGTTCGTCAGATCGGTCACCAGGTCGTCACCGGCGTCGTTGACCAATCCTGTTGCGGTATCGCTGAACTGCCCCAGCTTCTCCAGGGCGGTCGTCAGCCGCGGCCGTTCCTTGATCAGCACGTCCAATGCCGGCGGAATCTCCTTGAGCGCGCGATCGATCACGTCGCGTTGCCCGGCGAACGTACCGGCCACTCGGTTGAGTTGCTGAATGGACGAGATGATGTTGTCCTGTTGCCGGTCGAGGACGCCGATGAAGTCGTCAAGGCGGGTGAGCAGCTCGCGGATCTCGGGTTCCCGTCCGGACAATGCGGTGCTGAAGTTGTTGATGATGTCACCGATCTGTCCCAGCCCACCCCCGGTGACGACGGCGGACAGCGAGGACAGCGTCCGTTCGGTGGACGGATAGGTCGATGAGTCGTTGAGCGAGATGGTTGCACCGGGTTCCAGTCGGCCGCTTGACTTTTCGCCGAGTGGGGGGTTGAGCGCCAGATGCATCGACCCCAGCAGGCTGGTCTGCCCAACCGTAGCGACGGCGTTGGCGGGCACCACCACATCGGGCTTGACCGAGATGTCCACGTTGGCATGCCAGTTGTCGACAGTCATCTTGCCGACACTGCCGACGACGACGTCGTTGATCATCACCGGCGAATTCGACTCCAGCGTCGCAACATTGGCGACCTCGACGTGGTAGATGACAGCGCCCGGTCCCCGTCCCACCGCTCCGGGAAGCGGCAGTGAGTTCAAACCCTGGAACGCGCAGCCTGTCAGCGTCAGCGCACCGCAGGAGCCGACGACGACCAGTCCCTTTATTCCGCGGATCATGATGGCGGCATCCCTTCCGCCGGCAACAGGGGCGCATTGGGCGGTGGGGCGGGCGGCACCGGGGATCCCGGAAGCAGCATCCCCTCGACACTCGGCGATTGCGCAGGAATGTTGGAGATGATGCGGGGGGGAGCCAGAGGAGGCGCGTTGTTGATCACCGCGGGTGATGGAATGGCGGGTGCGTCGTCGTCGGGCGTATGGATTCCCTGCCAGGTGTTGGGCGGCCCATTCCAGCCCGGCGGCGGCGGTATGTCGCCCGCGCCGGTGTAGGCGGACACCGCCGGCGGTGGTTCGGGCGGGTCACCCGGTCCTGCGCCGCCCGGTGCCAGCTTCGGATCGGTGTAGATGATCCGGTCCGGATTGATTGCCGGCCTCAGGTAAGGGTTGGTCGGGAGCGGGAGGTAGTTGAAGTTCATCAGGCGCAACGCGGGCCCGAGGTACTGCGCGCAGAGTTTCGCGGTTTCGGCCGCGGTGGTGTTCTCGACAGCGCCGATCATGCCGCAGATGACCTGTAGCGGATTGGAGAAGTTGACGAGCGAGAATGCTCCGGTCACCGCCCCGCCGTTTGGATAGTAGATGTTGTTGAAGTTGGCAATCGCGTTGGGCGTGATGTGAAGGACGTTCTCCAAAGCCATCTTGTTGTCGACCAGGATCTGGGTGACATTGCCCAGCCGCTGAATCTGCTCGGCGAGCTGGTCTCGGCTGCCGGCGACGAAGCGCTGCACCTCGCCGACCGCAACGGACAGATCAGACAGCGCCGCGTCCAGATCAGACCTGTTGTCGTTGAGGACGCTGGACAGAGTGGCGAGTCGGTTCTCGAAGAGAACGATCTGCTGCTTGCTGTCGCGCAGCGCGGTGACGAAGGTCTGAAGGTTCTTGATGATGTCGACGATGTTGCCGCTGCCTTCGGCGAAGGTTCGCGTCACACCAGACAGTTGAGCCAGCGTCTCCCGTAGCTTCTCGCCGTTGCCGTCTCCCAAGGCGTTCGCCGCGCTGTCGATGACGCGGGAAACGGACGTGTCCGACACCCCGGCTTGGGGTCCCAATTCGGTTGCCAGGCGCATTAATTGCGTCTTGACCTCATCCCACTCGACGGGCACAGCGGTTCGGTCGCTGGGAATCACCGCGCCGTCATCCATGGTCGGTCCGTTGCCGTTGCGGTAGGCCGGCGTGAGCTGGACGTAGCGGGCGGCGACCAGGTTCTGCGCGACGATCACGGCCTTGGCTTCGGCCGGGATGGGCACATCGCGGTCGACCTTCAGGGTCATCTTGGTCTGCGTGCCCTCGGGTTTGATCGAGTCGATCTTGCCGACCTTCACACCCGAAACCCGAACCTCGTCGCCCGGATAGATGGCCGTCGCGGTCGGAAAGTACGCCGTGATGGTGTTCTTCCCGAAGAACACCTGACGCACCAGGAACACCGCGCCGGCGACCAGAGCGACGGCGAGGGCGATGGCGGCGATGGTGACCAGCCGCTTACGGTTGGGGTTCACCGGGGTCTCCATCATTGGGAAGGTCACCTGGTTGCGGAATTGAGTTGACGGGGAACGGCAGCTCGGCCCGCGGCCCGGCGTTGTCCGGCGGCTGGCCGGCGTCGACACCGCGCCTGAACCCGAAGGCGTAATCGAGGAACGGCTGCAGCAACTGTCCGAACACGAGGTTGGGTACCAGCGCGTTGTAGTAGGCGCCGTTGGCCACGATTTCGCCTTGTGTCAGATAGTATTTCGCGGCACCGGGCAGCAGCTTGGCTAAATTGTCACGGTTCTTCTCCAGCATCGCGGCGACCGAGTTCAGTCTCTCCAGCGCCGGCGCCAACTGTTCTTCGTTTTCGGCGACGACACCGGTGAGTTCCCGCGATACCGCCGACGTTGCCGACAGCAGGCTGACGATCGCCTGCCGGCGCTCGTTGAGCACCCCGAGCAGATCGTTGCCGTTGAGGATGAGGGCGTTGACCTGCTGGCTGCGTTCGGAGAATATCTCGGTGACATCGCCGGCCGTCTTCAGCAGCTCGGCGAGACTCTCGTTGCGATTGTTGAGTGACCGCGACAGCCGCGACACGCCATCGAACGTCGGGCCCAGCTGCGGAGCGATTTGGTCGAGCGTCGCCGCCAGAGTGTCCAACGACTGGTTGAGCGAGTCGGTGTCGGTGCCGGCGGCATTGGCAGTGAGCTCGCTGATCGCGTCGGTCAACGAATAGGGCGAGGAAGTCCGAGAGATCGGAATGACCGTGTTGGGCGACAGTGTGCCGCTGCCCGCCGACTCCAGCGCCAGCACCCGCTCGCCGAGCAGGGTTCCGGTGCGAATATGCGCGGTGGTGTCGGAGCCGAGTGCGTACTTGCCCTTGATGGTGAAACCGACCAGAGCGTCACCGTTTTGGAGTCCGACCGACGAAACCGTGCCGACCTCGATCCCGGACACCGTCACGTCATTGCCGACGACAAGGCCGCCGGCCTCGGAGAACAGCGCCTGATAGCGCAGCGCCGTGGCCCACTGCACGAGCCGTTCCGGCTGTAGCCCGACGGCGATGACGAGAATGGCCAGGACGACACCGATGATGCCGGCCCTGATGAGTGAGGATCCGCGGTATTTGAGCATCTACTCTTCCCTGCACCTTCCCGTTTCTTGCTTGATCCAGGGGAAGACCACAGTGCGGCCCTGAAGGTCGCTGGCCCGGACGGTAACCGCACAGATGTAGTACGGGAAGAACGCGCCGTAGGAACCCACCCGCGCGAGCTTGCGGTAGATGTCGGGCAGGCGCTGGAGGGTGGCGTCGAGGCGGTCCTGGTCGTCATAGAGAATCGTCGAGAGCTTGTCCACCTGGTCGAGCGTGCCGCTCAACGGCGGACGCGCGCGGCCCAGCAGGTCCGCCAACGACGTGGTGCCGTCGTTCAACGACTCGATGGCCGTGCCGATGGGGTCGCGGTCTTGAGATAGTCCGGAAACCAGCTTCTCGAGCCGGTCGATCGCGCCGGAGAACTCGTCGCCGTCCTTCGACAGTGTGTCGAGAGTGTTCTTGAGGTCCTCTATCAACTGCTCGATCACCTGGTTGTTGTCTGCAAGTGCGTTGGTGAACGACGACGACCTCGAGAGCAGCGATTCCAGCGTTCCCCCTTGGCCCTGCAGTATTTGCACCAGTGACCCGGTCAGTGCGTTGACGTCTTGTGGATTCAAGCCCTGGATGACGGGTTTGAGGCCACCGAGGAGCAGGTCGAGGTCGAGTGCCGGCGCCGTGCGGTCCACCGGTATCTGCGCGCCTGTCGGAAGGATCTTCGTCGAATCCGGAGTGTCGACGAGTTCCATATAGCGATCCCCGACGAGGTTGAGATAGCGGATCGCAGCCTTGGTGCCGGTCGTCAGCTTGATGTTGCGGTCGGTGTCGAACTTGACCAGAACCTTTCTGTCAGGCAGCAGCGCCACGCCCCCCACCGTGCCCACCCGGATACCGGCGATCCGCACCGTGTCCCCCGCTTCCAGCCGCGACGCATCGGCGAAGACAGCCGAATATCCGTTCGTCGCACCGGTTCTGGTCTCATTGAAAACCAAGAACAGGAAGGAGGTCAGCATCGCCATCACCACCGCGAAGACGGTGAACTTGATGAGCGTGCCGGTTGCGCGGGTCATCCCGGCTGTCCGATCTGTGCGGTGTTGCGCGGCGGACCGTCGATCGGCCCGAACAACCAGTTCTTGAGCGCGTCGGAGTTCAGCAGAATGCCCTGGTTCCCGTACTGAGCCGGGTTGGAGCCGACATCACCGGCGATGAACGGCGGCGTGAAATTGGCAGGCAGGTCGGGCAGGCCCAGTGCCTCGCAGAAATTGGCGCCGCCGCTCTTGGCGGCGACCTTCGGCAGGTCCCCCGGATAGCGATACCGCTCGACCCCGAGTGTCAGACCGGACGACGTGATGATCGACGAATATTGCGGTGGCGATTTCGCGAACGGGACGAGGCCGCCGACACCGCACCGCAGCGCGTCACGATAGGTGGACAACGTACCGGTGGGGGGCACGAGCAGGCGGGCCACATCGGTGATTCCCTGACGGTTGGCGCCGACCACCTCGTTGCCGAGGTCGGCCAGACCGATTGCGCTGACCAGGAACTCGTCGAGGTTCTGTTGCTCATCGACGATGGAGTTGCTCACCTGTGTTGTGCTCTTGATCGTCGAGACGAGATCCGGTGCCGCGTCGGCATAGGCGTTCAACGTCGGCACCGACGCCTCGATCACATGGCTCAAATTCGGCAGACTCGGTTCGATCTTGGCCAGCAGCGCGTTGAAGTCGACCAGCGTCTGGCCGATCTTTTCGCCACGGCCGTCGAAGGCCGTCGCGATCGCGCCGAGCGTCTCGTTGAGTTTCGCTGGGTCGATCTTGTCCAGCACGTTGACGAGCTTCTGGAAGACGGTGTTGATCTCGACCATCACATGCTGGCTCTGAATGACTTGGCCGGCGTGCAATTTCTGCGGGGAAGGATCGTCAGGTGGAACCAGCTGCACGAACTTTGCGCCAAAGACCGTTGAGGACGTGATGTCGACGAGGACGTTGGAGGGTATGAGCCGCAGCTGCGCCGGGTCCAAGGCCAGGTGCAGCGCGGCCGTCCCGTCGGCCCGGTTCTCGATGCTGGCCACCTTGCCGATCTGCACGCCGCGCATTCTCACCTTGGCCTCGGGGTTCATCACCAGCCCGGCGCGGTCCGAAATCACCGTGACAGGCACGGTTTCGGTGAAGCTGCCACGGAACAATCCGACGGCGAGCGCGAAGATCAACGCGATCGCCACTATCAGGCCCAGGCCTGCCAGCGGGCGTACCGCACTACCCTTCATCGACGCGTCTCCCCTATCCCGACAAGTTGAAGTTGCCGTTGGCACCGTAGATGGACAGGGAGACGAGCAGTGTCACCGACACCACGACAACCAGTGACGTACGCACCGCGTTGCCCACGGCCACACCGACGCCCGAAGGCCCGCCGGTGGCGAAATAGCCGAAATAGGTATGTATCAACAGGATGGTGATCGCCATCAGGACGGCTTGCAGGAACGACCACAGCAGGTCGATCGGATTCAGGAACGTGTCGAAGTAGTGGTCGTACAAGCCGGCGGACTGGCCGAACAGCACCACCGTCGTGAACTGGCTGGCGACGAAGGACAGGATCACGGCGATGGAGTACAGCGGCGTGATCGCGATCATCCCGGCGACGATCCGGGTGGACACCAGATACTCGACGGGGCGAATCGCCATCGATTCCAGCGCGTCGATCTCTTCGTTGATTCGCATCGCACCCAGCTGGGCCGTCACGCCCGCACCGAATGTTGCCGCTAGGCCGATGCCCGCAACCACCGGTGCCGAGATTCGGACGTTGATGAAGGCGGCCAGGAATCCGGTCAGGGCCTCGATGCCGATGTTGCCCAGCGAGCTGTACCCCTGCACGGCCAGGGTGCCGCCTGCGGCCAGGGTGAGGAAGCCGACGATCGCGACGGTGCCGCCGATCATCGCCAAGGTGCCCGCGCCCATGCTGATTTCAGCGATCAGCCGAATGACCTCCTTGCGGAAGTGGAGCGTAGCGTACGGCATCCCGCCCAAGGCCTTCGCATAGAACAGGACGTGATCGCCGATCCGACTGAAGAACTCGACCGGTCGTCGCGCTCCCCGGAACGCCCGTGGATAAGTCGCTTTCAGTGCCATCGCCTTATCCCGTCGTCATCCGGATGCCGATGGCGGTCACGATCACGTTGATCACGAACAGCGCTATGAACGCGTACACCACCGTCTCGTTGACGGCGTTGCCGACCGCCTTCGCGCCGCCGCCGGTGATCGTCAACCCGCGATAGCAGGCCACCAGGCCGGCGATCAGGCCGAACAACGCGGCCTTCACGCCCGAAATGATCAACTCGGGCACCCCGGTCAACAGCGTGATGCCCGCGGCGAACGCCCCGGGATTGACGTCCTGAATGAAGACCGAGAACATGTAGCCGCCGAGGATGCCGATGATCACGACCAGGCTGTTCAGCAGCAGCGCAACCAGGGTGGACGCCAGCATTCGCGGCGTCACCAACCGCTGCACCGGGTTGATGCCCAACACCTCCAGCGCATCGATCTCATCGCGAATGGTCCGTGAGCCGAGGTCCGCGCACATCGCCGTCGCGCCCGCGCCTGCCACGATCAAAACGGTGACCAGCGGGCCGATCTGGGTCACCGCTCCGAACGCCGCGCCCGCGCCGCTCAGATCCGCGGCACCGAGCTCGCGCAGCAGGATGTTGAGGGTGAAGCTCACCAACACCGTGAAGGGAATCGCCACCAGCAGGGTGGGCGCCAACGAAACGCGGGCGATGAACCAGCACTGGTCCAAAAACTCCCGCCACTGAAACGGCCGCTGGAAGATGAATTTCACCGCGTCCAGCGACATCGCGAACAGGCCGCCGATGGCCTGCATCGGCCCGGAGAGGTTGCGGATCGGCGTTAGCCCTGGCGACCACCGTTCCGGCCCTTTAATGGCCATGGGCAACCGGTCCTTCCAGAATCGTGACCGCAGATACCGCAGTCGGGCCACCGATGTTGTGTGCGAGGCCGATTCGCGCGCCGTCGACCTGGTTCACGGCATCGCCCCGCAGCTGTGCGAAGAGTTCAACACATTGCGCGACGCCCGTCGCCCCCGGCGGGTGGCCCTTGGCCTTCAACCCGCCGCTGGTGTTCACCGGCAATCCACCGCCGATAGTCGTGACCTCCGCCTCGAGGAGCTTGTAGGCCCCGAACCGCTCGGCAAAGCCTAGGTCTTCATAGCTGATCAACTCGATACCGGTGAAGAAATCGTGAACTTCGGCGACATCGATATCAGATGGTGTCTTGCCGGCCATGGTGAACGCCTGCTTCGCCGCACGCACCGTCGCGGTGAACGTGGTCATGTCCGGCTTGTGCTGGTGCATCACGGAGTCCAACCCAATGCCGACACCGCGGATCCACACCGGCCGGTCGGTGAAGCGGTCCACCACGTCTTCGGCGGCGAGCACCAGTGCGGCGGCACCGTCGCTCTGCGGGGCGCAGTCGTAAAGCCGGAACGGGGTCACCACGGTCGGCGCCGCCAATGCCTGCTCCATGGTGATCTCGAAGCGTAGCCGCGCCTTGGGGTTGTTGACGCCGTGCCGGTGGTTCTTCACCGCCACCATGGCCAGGTGTTCTTCGGTCGCTGTCGACTCGTGCAGGTAGCGCTGGACGTGCAGCGCGAACCCGGCGGGCGACACCAGGCCGAGCGGGTAGTCCCAGGCCATGTCGCGGACCATCGCCTCCCACTCCCACAACATATCCGCCGACGTGGTGTCGCGCAGCTTGTCGGCACCCATCACGAGGGCGACGTCGAACGCGCCCGACGCGATACCGAACAGCGCGTTGCGGACGGCGTCGTTGCCCGTTGCGCAGGAGTTCTCCACGCGGGTGACCGGCAGGTCGGGCAGTCCGAGTGAGTCGGCGAGGATGCCGGAGGGGAAGCCGTCGGTGGTGCCCATCGCGCCGAACCAGGCCGCTTGCAGGTCCGCCTTCTGCAAGCCCTTGTCGATGCTGCGAGCACAGTCGGCGAAGGCCATCGGCAGCAGATCCTTGATGCCCAGCGCGAAATGCTCACCGAACGGTGTCATGCCCGCGCCGACGATCGCGACCCGTCTCACGCTGCGGCCACCTCCGGCTCGAAGGCGTAGCCGTAGTCGGGCACTCCCGACCGGACCGCGACACGACGCAGCGCCATCCGGCCGCGGTCGCCGATGCCGACGGCGCCCGGCTGTGCACCGGTGACCTTCACGAGCGCGCGCACCCCCACACCGTCCAGCTCGACGATCACCAACGAATAGGGCGTCCTCAGACCGGGAACGGGAATGTGCACCGTTGTCTCGGTGTACACCGTCCCGGTGCGGGGCAGCGGCACCAGTTCGTAGTCGGTGGCCAGGCCGCCGTCGTCGCCGACCCGGTACCGAGGCGGGAAGTCCAGCTGCTCGGAGTCAGCGAAATACCCTGCCTCCCAACGGACTTTGGCCTCGAAGGCGCGTTCGTAGGCGGCCAGCGAGATCGGTATGTCGGCATCTGCGACGTATCTGCCCTCGGGCAGCGGTCGCGCGGCGGGTTCCCGGCGATGAATCGGGGCGGTGCCGCTGGTGACCGTGAGGCCGGACAGGATCGCCTGCTCGACGGCGACCAACGGCCCGGTGACACCCCGCTCCGTCATTCCCGCGAGCGCAAACAGGCTCGAGCTGGCCCCCGTCGTGGGCAGCGGCGGCGGGTTTCCGATGCACAATTCGGCTGCGCGCTGGTGATCCACTCCCGCCACCGCTGCCGGGGTGTCCAGCCAGGCCGCCTCCAGTGAGGCGATCAGCCCCCGCTCGTGCAGCAGCCGCGGGTCACCGTAGTCGTGGACATCGCCGGTGGCCTTGCGGGTCCGCACCGGCAGGCTGCGCGCGACGCGGGCGGCGGTGCGAACCTGCAGCCCTTGCTCGGCGGTGAGGATGGCGGCGGCGCCCGCGGGCTCGGTGTCCGCCCCGATGATCAGCGTCCTCGGCCGTGCGGAGCTCAGTGCGTCCACCGTCGCAGGAGCCCCGCCCAGCCGCTCGTCGACCTCGAGTTCGGGGTCGAGCCCGAGCCCGGCCAACAGCACGGCGGCGTTGCTGCTTTCCAGCAGCGGCAGGTCCCGGCTGACCAGGACCACGCGCTCGACGGCGCCGCCCGAACACAACGCGGCGCGACCGGCTTCCACGGCCAGCGTGACCGCGTCCTCGTCGTCACCGGCCACCCGGTGTTGGGCGGTTCCCCAACACGGCAGGTAGGTGCCGATGGAAGCGACGTAGGGCATTGAGATCCTTTGCGGTCTAGGTGACGGCGCCGGCCGTCTTGAGCTCGATGATGCGATCCCAATCAAAACCCAGTTCCAGCAATATTTCGTCGGTTTGCTCTGCAAAAGCGGGCGCCGGACCGCTCTGCGGTGCGGTGACGTCGAACTGCACCGGGTTGGCGACCAACTCCAGCTCCCCCGCTTGCACCAGATACTCGTTGGCCCGGATCTGCGCGTCCTGGACCGCCTGCAGGGTGTCCTGTACCGGCGCCCACGGTCCGAGCAGTGTCGAGAACCGCTCACTCCATTCGGCAAGCGGCCGTTTGGACATGGTCTCGGTGAGGATCTCTGCCGCCGCGGCGGTGTTCTCGGCGATCGACTCGACCGTGGCGAACCGCGGATCGTCGACGAGCTCGTCGAGGTCCATGTGCTTGCACACGTCGGCCCAGAACTTGGTGGGCTGCATCATGACGAACGAGATGTAACGGTCATCGGAGGTCGGGTACAGCCCCACCAGCGGGTTGATCGGCGAGCCGTGCACGCCGGGCGGGAAGGCCTCCATGCGCTCACCGAGGTGCTTGGTCAGTGCCACGGTGTGCCCCAACGACCAGAACCCGCTGCCCAGCAGTGAGACGTCCACGATCGACGGCTCACCGGTGCGTTCCCGCTTGAGCAGCGCGGCCGCAATGCCGCCTGCGAGATTGGTACCCGAGATGGTGTCGCCGTAGGCCGGGCCGGGCGGACCGATCATCCCCGGCATCCCGGGCGGGGTGATGGTGGCCGCGGTGCCTGCGCGACACCAGAAGGCCGTCATGTCGTAGCCGCCCTTGACCGACTCCTCGCCACGGGGGCCCAGTGCGCTGCCCCTGGCGTAGACGATCTTGGGGTTGACGGCCCGGATGTCGTCGACGTCGATGCCGAACTTCTTGCGGTGTCCCGGCAGGAAGCTGGTCAAAAAGACGTCGCTGCGCCGGGCGAGGTCGTAGAGCACTTCCTTGCCCTCGGGCACGGACATGTCCAGCCCGATGCTGCGCTTGTTGCGGTTGGCGTGCTCGATGTTCGGGTTGGGGTCGCCCTCGACGCGCAGCAGTCCGGTCTGCCGCAGGCCGCGCTGCGGGTCACCGGTCACGGCGTGCTCGACCTTGATGACGTCGGCGCCCCACTCGGTCAGCACCGCACCCGCCGATGGGACGAAGCCGTACATGGCGACTTCGAGAACGCGGATTCCCTCCAGCGGCCTACTCACGAGACGACCGTCGCGAACGTCTTGGACTCGAGAAACTCCTCGAAGCCGGCCTTACCCATCTCCCTGCCGATACCCGACTGCTTGTAGCCGCCGAACGGGCTGTCCGGGCTGAAGTACATGCCGCCGTTGATCGACAACGTGCCGGTGCGGATGCGGCGCGCCACCGCTAAGGCGCGGTCCTCGCTGCCGAACACCGACCCGGACAGCCCGTAGATGGAGTTGTTGGCGATCCGCACAGCGTCGTCGTCATCGTCGTAGGCGATCACCACGAGGACGGGTCCGAACACCTCGTCTTGGGCGATTTCGGCGTCCGGATCCACGTCGGTGAGCAACGTCGGGGTATAGAAGTAGCCGGGATCGACCTTCTCGCCGCCGGTCACCAGCGTCGCGCCGGCCTCGACCGCGCGCTTGACCATCGCGTCGACCTTGTCACGTTGCTTCTCACTGATCAGCGGGCCCATGTACGTGCCCTCTTCGGCCGGGTTGCCGTAGCGGACCAGACCGAAGTTGTTCTTGACCAGATCGACGATCGCGTCCTTGTGCTTGTGCGGCACCAGCATCCGCGTTGTCAACGCGCAGCCCTGCCCGGCGTGGGTCGCCATCGCGAACGCGGTGAACAACGCCGCGGTGTTGAAGTCGGCGTCGTCGAGCACGATGGCGGCCGACTTGCCGCCGAGCTCGAGGAAGACCTTCTTGAGCGTTTCGCTGGCGGCGGCCATGATCCGGCGGCCCGTCGGCGTGGAGCCGGTGAAGGTCACCATGTCGACGTCCGGGCTCGTGGTCAGTACGGCACCGACTTCGGGGTCAGCACCGGACAGCACGTTCACCACACCGGCGGGGATGTCGGTGTGGTTGGCGATCAGCTCGCCGATCGCAAGAGTGACCAACGGGGTGTCCGGGGCGCCCTTGAGCACCACCGTGCAGCCGGCCGCGAGCGCGGGCGCGAGCTTGGCCAGCGCGAGCTGGTTCGGGTAGTTGTAGGCGATGATCGCCGCCACCACCCCCGCGGCCTCTTTCTCGACCCAGCGGTGGTGCTGCATGCCGCGGCTCTCGATGTTGCCGAGGTCTTCGGTCATCGGATAGCTCTTCAGCAGCTCGGCGTAGTAGGCCACGATCGCGATCGGCGCGTCGAGCTGCGCGCCCTGGCACAGCGCGGGGGTCGCGCCGACTTCCGCGATGGTCAGCTCGGCGAGCTCGTCGCGGTGGTCGATCAGCGCTTGGTGCAGCTGTTCGAGGCAGCGGATCCGCAGCTCGGTGTTGGTCGCCCAGTCGGTGGTGTCGAACGCGCGACGTGCGGCCGCAACCGCGGCCTCGGCGTCGGCGACGGTGGCATCCGGAGCATGGCCGAGCACCTCTCCGGTGGCCGGATTCAGAGAAGGGAACGTCCGTGGCGTCTCGACCAAAGCTCCGTCGATGAGCATGCGCCGATCGGCGTGCGGCTCAGATGTGTCCGTAGCGGTGCTCGGCCCGTCACCCGAGATCGTCGACGCTTCCGGCATTCAGGCTCCTCAGATGTGATGAATGTGATGGATGTGATGGAAACTTCATTCTCATCTTCGGCGAATCATACATTCGCGGCATGAGAACTCAAGAATGAATAGATCACCTAGTCATGTGCCCTGATGACGGCAAGCTCATCAATACGGATGCGACAATCGGCCCTGATTTGTCTTGCGAGACCGCCCAATGCGAGAGTACGGTTCTCATATTCGGAAGGAAGATTCTTGACGATTGAGGCGAGCGCGGCCTCGTGAAGACCGCCGTCGTCACCGGAGGCGGCTCTGGCATCGGCCAGGCCGTCGCTAATCGCCTGCGCTCCGACGGGTACCACGTCGCCACCCTGGACCTGGTGGCATCCGATGACGAGTTCGCCCACACCGCCGACGTGACCGACCGCGCCGCGGTCGACGCCGCGCTGACCGCCGTCCGGGAACAGCTCGGCCCCGTCACCATCCTGGTGAACGCGGCTGGGATGGAGCGCTTCAAGCGGTTCACCGACCTCACGTTCGCCGACTGGCAGCGCGTCATCGACGTCAACCTGAACGGCGTGTTCCACTGTGTGCAGGCGGTGCTGCCGGACATGGTCGAAGCCGGCTGGGGCCGGATCGTGAACATCTCGTCGTCCAGCGCGCAATCCGGGCAGCCCTACATGTCGGCATACGTGGCGGCCAAGTCCGCCGTGAACGGCCTGACCAAGTCGCTGGCGCTCGAGTACGGGCCGATGGGCATCACGGTGAACGCGGTGCCGCCGGGCTTCATCGACACACCGATGCTGCGCAAATCCGAGGAGCGCGGCCTGCTCGGGTCAACCGTCGCCGAACACATCGAGCGCACCCCGGTGCGCCGGGTCGGCAAGCCCGAAGACATCGCCGCCGCATGTGCGTTTCTGATCTCCGAGGACGCCGGTTACATCACCGGCCAGATCCTCGGCGTCAACGGCGGACGAAACACCTAACTCAGCTCACCATTAGCACCGAAAGGACATCTTTAAGTGGGACGCGTTCAAGGAAAAGTTGCATTCGTCACCGGCGCAGCGCGCGGGCAGGGCCGCAGCCACGCGGTTCGGCTCGCCGAGGAGGGCGCCGACATCATCGCGGTCGATCGGTGTGAGGACTTCGAGACGGTCGGGTACCCGATGGCGACGCCGGAGGACCTCGAAGAGACCGCGCAGTTCGTCGAAAAGACGGGCCAGCGCGTTGTCACGGCGAAGGTCGACGTGGCTGACGCCGGCCAGCTGAAGGCGGCCCTCGAAAACGGCATCGCCGAGCTCGGCAAGCTCGACATCGTCGTCACGGCGGCCGGAATCGCGGGCATGAAGGGGTCAGCGGACCTGCAGGCCTGGATCGACGTGATGAACACCAACCTGATCGGCACCATCAACGCCATCCACGTCGCGCTGCCGCACCTGTCCGAAGGCGCCTCGATCATCGCGACCGGCTCCACCGCGGCGCTGATGGACGTGGGCAAGAACGACAATCCCGGCACCGACCCGGGCGGCGCCGCATACCTGCATTCGAAGCGGTTGCTGTCGCAGTACGTCCACAACCTTGCGGCCGAGCTCGCCCCACTGGGTATCCGCGCCAACGTCGTGCACCCGACCAACACCAACACCCCAATGCTGCAGAGCGCGCCGATGTACAAGTCCTTCCGGCCGGACCTGGAGAACCCGACCCAGGCCGACGCCGAACCGGTGTTCTACGTGCAGCAGGCGATGAAGATTCCGTGGGTCGAGCCCGAGGACATCAGCAACATGATCCTCTTCCTGGCGTCGGATGAGGCCCGGTACATCACCGGCACGCAGCAGCGGGTTGACGCCGGCGGCTACCTCAAGTGGTACGACTACCACGTCTAAACGGAGGTCACTGTGAAGGTTTTTGTTGACTCGGAACGCTGCCAGGGGCACACGCTGTGCGCGATGATCGCGCCGGATTCGTTCCAGCTCAGCGACATTGACGGCACCTCATCGCCGGTCAACGAAGTGGTGCCCGCCGATCAGGAAGACGCGGTCCGCGAGGCCGTGCACTCGTGCCCCGAGCAAGCGATTTCGATTGAGGAATAAGGGAGACGTCGACGACATGGAAGAGCCGCTTGCGCGAAGACAAACAAGCTCAGTTGCCGACGGCGATCGCAAGAAGGACAACTATCACTTCGACCGGCACACGCCGGAATACCGGCTGCAGTTCGAGAAGATCACCGAGGAGATGCACGCCAAGTGCCCGATGGCGTGGACCGACGTCTATGACGGGCACTGGGTGGCCGCGGGCAGCAAGGAGGTCTTCGAGCTGGCGCGTTGCCCTGCGGTGTCCAATGACCACGACATCACCGGTGAGGGCACCGGATATCAGGGCATCACGATCCCCAAGGCCAGCCGCGCGACGGTCGTTCGTGGCGGCATCCTGGAGATGGACGAGCCCGACCACAGCACCTATCGCGGCGCGCTGAACCCGTACCTGTCGCCAGCGGCGATCAAGCGGTGGGAGCCGTTCGTCGACGAGATCACCCGCGCGGCGCTCGATGAGCACATCGAGTCCGGGCGCATCGACTTCGTCGAGCACCTCGCCAACGTGGTGCCCGCGGTGTTCACGCTGGCGATGATGGGAATCGAACTCAAGAAGTGGAACGTCTACAGCGAGCCCACGCACGCCTCGGTGTACACCCCCGAGCACTCCCCCGACCGCGAGAAGATCAACGAGCAGCACCGGGAAATGGGCATCGACATCATCAACAACATGATGGAGATCCGGGAGAATCCGCGCCCGGGCCTGGTGAACGCGTTGCTGCAGTTGCGGATCGACGGTGAGCCCGCGCCCGATATGGAGATCCTCGGCAATCTCGGCCTGATCATCGGCGGCGGTTTCGACACCACCACGGCGCTGACCGCCCACGCGCTGGAGTGGCTCGGCGAGCACCCCGAGGAGCGCGAGCGACTCAGCCGGGATCGCTCCAAGCTTCTCGATCCCGCCACCGAGGAGTTCCTGCGCTTCTTCACGCCTGCACCCGGCGACGGCCGGACATTCTCCGAGGACGTCGAGGTCGAGGGTCAGCGGTTCAAGGAGGGCGAGCGGCTGTGGCTGTCGTGGGCGATGGCCAACCGCGACCCGTCGGTGTTCGACAAGCCGAACGAAATCGTCATGGACCGAAAGGGCAACCGGCACTTCAGCTTCGGGATCGGCGTCCACCGCTGCGTCGGGTCCAATGTGGCCCGCACGGTGTTCAAGTCGATGCTGACCGCCGTGTTGGACCGGATGCCCGACTACGTGTGCGACCCCGAGGGGACGGTGCACTACGACACCATCGGCGTCATCCAGGGCATGCGCAACCTGCCCGCGACGTTCACGCCGAGCAAGCCGTTGGGCCCCGGTCTGGACGAGACGCTGGAAAAGCTCCAGCGGATGTGCAACGAGCAGGAACTCGCCCGGCCGATCACCGAGCGCAAGGAAGCCGCCGTTATCGACTGAAAAGCCAACCGAGCCATGTGCCCGGGTGGTTTGATAGGCAGCCAGTAACTGAGAGGGAACGGAGGGACGCTCGTGAATCCCTTGAAGGCTGCGACTGCGGCAGCCGCGCTCACGGCGGCTGCGACGATGATCGCCCCGCCCGCCAACGCCATGATGATGCTGGGCAACTACGACGTGCTCACCAACAGATACGACCGGGCGTCGTGGGTATGGTTCATCGCGGCGTGTACCCCGGAGAGGTCGCCGGATTGCGTCGACGTCAGCGGGATAGCGCGACTGAAGTACTACTACGAGTACACCAGCAAGGCGCACCTTTCCGGCAACACGTACACCCTGGTGGTCGACGTGCCCGACGGCCTGCGCTGCCCGGGCCAGGTGCTGCCCACGCGAGACACCTACACCTGGGACCAGGTCACGCTGGCCGGAACAATCGATTCCAAGTACGACGTGGGCTGTTTCAACGGCCCGCCCGGATCACAGTTCTGGACGTTCGCGCTACAGCGGCTGTGATTCACACCCCTGGCGGTGGCGTGTAGCCGCCCAGTAGTTCTTCGACGTGCCTCGCGACGGCGAGTGTGGTGCGGTCCTCCAGATACGGCCCGACGATCTGCACGGCTACGGGCAGGCCGGATGCGCTGCGACCGACGGGGACCACGGTGGCGGGAAGGTGGGCCAGCGTCGCCAGCGCCATCCAGCCCATCATGTCGGTGTAGGGCCTGCTGCGCCCGTTCACCCGAATCACCCGGTCGGCGAACGGCTCGCTGTGGTCGTGCGGGATGGCGGGCACCACCGCCACCGGCATGAGCAGCGCGTCCACGTCGGAGAAGAAATCCGCCATCAGCGCGCGCAGCTGCTCGCGTTTCTCGTTGGCGAGCACCCAGTCGCGATAGCGCTGGGTGGCGAAGCGCGCCGTGCGGGCCAGTGGCCCGTCGTCTTCGACCGGCAACGAATCCGCCAGCGCCACCAAGTTGTCGAAATTGTCCTGGTCCATGGTGGACAGCAGAACCGGATAGAGCAGCCGCTGATACGTGCGCACCGCGTCCGGTAACACGAGGGCCGGCCGCGCATCGACCAGCTGGGCGCCGCCGGCCCGCAGCGCGGCGGCCGCCGACTCCAACACGTCACCCACCTCGGGATCGACCGGATACGCCGGATCGTCGAGCCAGAGACCCAGCCGCAATTCGCGCGGCGTTGTGCCCCTCGGTGCGGGAAGCTCCAGACGCCACCCGACGGCAGCATGTCCGGCCGCACCGGCGAGCACCCCGAGCGCCAGTTCCAGGTCGTCGACGTCGCGCGCGATCGGCCCCATGACGCCGAGGTCGGTGGCGGCAAGGGTGCCCGGCGCAGGCGGCAGGTGCCCCTGTTGTGGCACCACGCCCCAGGTCGGCTTGTGGCCACACACCCCGCACCAGTTCGACGGGACCCGAATCGAGCCCGCGATATCGCTGCCCAGCTCGAGGGCCGTCATGCCGGTGGCGACCGCGGCGGCCGCGCCACCGGACGACCCGCCCGTGGTGCGCGTCGTGTCCCACGGGTTGTTGGTGGTGCCGAAGATCGGGTTGTACGTCTGCCAGTCGCCCGCCAGGGTCGGCGTGTTGGTCTTGCCGAAGATCACCGCGCCCGCGCCGCGCAGCCGCCGAACCGCCTCGGCGTCGTGCTCCGGCACGTGGTCCCAGGCCGGCAGGCCGCACGTGGTGCGCATACCCGCGGTCTGGTAGCTGTCCTTGATCGTCATCGGCACGCCGTGCAGCGGGCCTGTGTCCTCGCCGCGAGCCAGCGACGCGTCGGCCGCGTCCGCGGCAAGGCGCGCGCCGTCGGGATCGAGCGTCACAACGGCGTTCAGTGGCGGGTTCAGCCGTTCGACACGGGCCAGGTAGTGCTCCAGCAGTTCACGGCTGGACACGTCACGGCGCCGGATGGCGTCTGCCAACACGTGAGCGGGCCGTAAAGCGATGTCGGACATGCTCAGTTCAACCAACCGACCTCACGCAGGAACGCCTGGGTGTGCGCAATTCGACCGGTCAGCGTCTTCGGGTCGCCGGTGCACAGCAGGAAGGCGGTCTGGGTGATCAGCTCGATGTCCTCGGTGTCGGTCTTGGCCAGATCCAACGTGCCCGCCCCCGGTGTGGCGACCGGATTGGTCGGCGCCGCGGCGTTGACGGCGATCCCGTCGTCGTACAGTTCGGCCGCAAGGCTTTTCGTCAGCCGGTTGAGTGCGGCCTTCACCGTGCCGTAGACACCGAACCCCGCCGTGCGATCGAAGTCGGAGAACGGCGGCCCGGCGGGCAGATCGCCACCGACCGACGTCACGTTCAGCACCCACCCCCGGCCGCGCTCGCGCATGGCGGGGATCGCCATCTGGGTCAAGTGCAGTGGCGCCAGCACGTGCATCTCCATCATCAGCCGCACCCGCCGGTCCGGAAACTCGTCGAGCGGCCGCAGGAAGGTGACGGCGGCGTTGTTGACCAGGATGTCGGGTGCGCCGACGCGTTCGACGACCTCGCCGAACAGGCGCTCGCGGTCCTCGACGTTGGACAGATCCGCCTGGACCGCGATCGCCGACCCACCGGAGGCCTCGATCTCGTCAAGCGTCTGGCGAAGTGAGCCTTGGTATCTCGGGTCGGGCTCCATGGTGCGCGCGGTGAGTGCGACCGTCGCGCCTTCGGCGGCCAACCGCTGCGCGATCGCCTTGCCCAGGCCCCGGCTGGTGCCGGTCACCAGGGCCACCTTTCCGTCACACGGTGCGGGCAATTGAAGACCTCCCTGGACTCAGGTGCGCGGAATCCCCGCAAGCTTGTCGGCGAACTTCGCCTCCGCCGCCTCCCGCAGCCGCAGCAGGTGCTCGGACGGGAAGATGTCCGGCGCCGGCTTGTGCTCCTTGAGCAGCAGGCGGGCCAGCGTGACCTTGTGCACCTCGGTCGGCCCGTCGGCGAGCCCGAGCACGAACGACTCCACCAGGTACTGCACGAACGGCATTTCGTGCGTGGTGCCCAGTGAGCCGTGCAGTTGCAGCGCACGGGCCGACACGTCGTGCAGAACCTTCTGCATCATCGCCTTGACCGCGGAGATGTCTGCCCGAACGGCCTTGTAGTCGTTGTGCCGGTCGATCTTCCACGCGGTCTGCAGGGTGAGCAGACGGAACGCCTCGATCTCCATCCACGAGTCCGCGACCATCTCCTGAACCAGCTGCTTGCCCGACAGCATCTCACCCTGGGTGTACCGGGACACGGCCCGCTCGCAGATCATGTCGAAGATCCGTCGCACCAGCCCGACGGTGCGCATGGCGTGATGGATCCGTCCACCGCCCAACCGCGTCTGAGCGACCACGAACGCACCGCCCCGCGGTCCGAGCATGTGGTCGGCAGGCACCCGGACGTTCTCGTAGCGCACATACCCCTCGCGCCCGCCACCGCGCGGCTGGTAGCCCAGCCCGACGTCGCGCAGCACGTTGATCCCCGGTGTCTCGCCGGGCACGACGAACATCGAGTGACGTTCGTACGGCGGCGCATCCGGGTCGGTCACCGCCATCACGATCAGAAAGGACGCCATCGACGCGAAGGAGGAGAACCACTTCTCGCCGTTGATCACCCAGTGGTCGCCGTCCTGGGTCGCGGTGGTGGTGAACACCTTGGGATCGGCACCGCCCTGCGGTTCGGTCATCGAGAAGCAGGACACGATCCGGTTGTCCAGAAGCGGCTCGAGGTAGCGCTGTTTCAACTCCGGTGTTCCGTAGTGGGCGAGGATCTCGCTGTTGCCGGAATCGGGTGCCTGCGAACCGAATACGATCGGAGCGCATTCGGACCGACCGAGAATCTCGTTGAGCAGAGCCAGCTTCACCTGACCGTAGCCGGGTCCGCCCAGATGCGGGCCGAGGTGGGTGGCCCACAGCCCGCGCTCCTTGACGATCTTCTGTAGCGGCGGGATGAGCGCCTGGCGTACCGGATCGTTGAGGTCGTGCGACTCCTTGACGATCAGGTCGATCGGCTCGCACTCCGACCGCACGAACTGATCGACCCAGGCCAGCTGGTCCGCCCAGTCGGGGTCGGTGGAGAAGTCCCACGCCATCGCTAGTCCTTCCGTCGCTGTTCGCTCACCGCGACCACTTCTGCCGCCGGGAGGCGGCGTCGTCGGTGGCATGGCTGAGCACTTGATTGCGGTTCTCGAGTTCCATCGCCGCATCGGGTCCGGCGGCGTCGGTGTTGACCTGCAGCGCCCGCTTCGTCAACTGCACTCCAAGCGGCGACAGGTCGGCGATTGTCGACGCGATCTCCAAAGCGCGATCGGTCAGCCGGTCCGGCTCAACTAGCTCGCTGACCAGACCCCTGCGGTCGGCCTCGTCCGCCGAAACCGTGCGGCCGGTCAGCATCCAGTCGGCCGCGACGCTGTTTCCAACGATCCGCGGGAGGTGGTAGCTCATGCCCATCTCGGCGCCGGACAACCCCAGCAGGATGGCGGCATTGCCGAATGTGGCTGCCGTGGAGCAGATCCGGATGTCGGCGGCCAGACACAGCGCCAGTCCTGCGCCGACGCAGGGGCCGTTGACCGCGGCTATGACGGGTTGCGGCAAATCCCAGATCGCTTGCGGCAGAGCCGCCATCGCCTCCTGAAACCGCAGCCGGTCGATGGCCGGATCTTCTGCGCCGGGTACGCCCGGCCCGAAATCGCGCATATCGATGCCGGAGCAGAACCCGCGGCCTTCGCCGGTCAGGACGACGGCGTTGGTCGACTCGTCGGACGCGATCGCGGCGAGCGTCTGCGCGAGCTCGTCCCTCATGACCTGGTTGATCGCGTTGAGTTGCTTCGGCCGGTTGAGCGCCACCACAACCACACCCGCACGCGGGCGGTCGAGGCTCAGCGTCTCGGTCACCGCCGGGGTAAGCCGAGCACCTGCGTGGCGATGATGTTGCGCTGGATTTCCGACGTGCCGCCCGCGATCGTGCCGCCAAAGCTGCGGGCGTAGCGCTCGAACCAGCTCGCGAAGTAATGGTCGAGGTTCATATGCTCATACGGACCCGTCGTCGACGGATGAGTGAGCCCCTCGGGCCCCGCGGCGGTCAGCGCGTTCTCGAGCGCCTGCCGCTCGGCTTCGGACCCGAACAGTTTGAGCACCGACACCGAGGCCGTGTCCATCTCTCCTCGGGCGGCCCTGGCCAGTGCCGCGGAACCCATCGCCCGCAGCGCGAGGTAGTCCATGATCGTGGTGGCGTACTGGTCGCGCTGCAGCTCGCCCCGCGGACGGAAGTCGGCGATCATGTTGTCGATCCGGTCGGCGAAGCCCAGCCACATCATCGTGCGTTCATGGCCGAGTGATCCGTTGGCCACCCCCCAGCCGCCGTTCAGCGGGCCGACGAGGTTCTCCGCGGGAACCCGGGCGTCGGTGAAGAACACCTCGTTGAAGTCCAGGTTGTCCTCACCGCACATGTCGGCGAAGGGGCGGCACACCACGCCCGGCGTATCGGTCGGGATGATCAGCGCGCTGATTCCCTTGTGCTTGGGGGCATCCGGATCGGTGCGCACGAACGCCAACAGAAAGTCGGCGTCATGGGCGCCGGAGGTCCATACCTTCTGGCCGTTGACCACGAAGTGGTCTCCATCGAGCACCGCTCGGGTGCGTAAGGACGCTAGGTCGGACCCGGCGCTCGGCTCGCTCATGCCGAGCGAAGCCGTCAGTTCACCCCTCAGCACCGGCACCGCCCAGCGGTGCTTCTGCTCATCCGACCCGAACGAGATCAGCGACGCCGCAATGATGTTGACACCCTGTGGGTTCAGGCTGTGATAGATGCGTCGTCGGCACAATTCGTCGAGATGCACGAACGACTGCAGCACCGTCGCGTTGCGGCCGCCGAACTCCGGCGGCTGCGCAGGCAGCAACCAGCCGTTGTCGAACAACAGGCGCTGCCAGTCGCGCGCCCACTGCGGCATGTGCGACACCGACTTCGGCCGCTCCAGGGTCTCGGCCTCCGGCGGCAGATGCTCGTCGAGGAATGCCGAGAACTCCGCGCGGAACTCCTCGACGTCGGAATCAAAAGTCAGCTGCATTGAATTCCTCCGCGATCGTCGCGCGGTGTTCGGCCGCGCCGCCGAGCAACAGCTCGCCGGCCTTGGCCCGCTTCAGCGCGAACTGCAGGTCGTTCTCCCAGGTGAAGCCCATGGCGCCGAACAACTGCAGGCCGTGCCGGAACACCACCGCCTGGCACTCGCCCGCAGCAGCCTTCGCCATCGCCGCCGCCAACCGTCGACGTGGATCGTCGGCCGAGATGGTCAAGGCCGCGAAGTACGCCAGCGCACGGGCACGCTCGGTGGCCACATGCATGTCGACGGCCTTGTGCTGCACGGCCTGAAACGTTCCGATCGCAACGCCGAACTGCTGACGCTGCTTCACGTGCTCGAGAACCAGGTCCAGGACGCGCTGGCACGCACCGACCGTCGTGATCGCCATGCCGGTGAGTGCCAGATGGCGGGCCTTTTCGGCATCGGTGTGCAGCCGGTCGGTGTCGGGCAGCCGGACGCCGGAGAAGGACACGTCGCTGATGTGCAACACCGGGTCGAAGACCGGGCTGCGCCGGATGGCCACCTCACCGGCGTCGACGAGGAAGACGCCGCCTTCGGTCACCACCGCCAGCCGGTCGGCCCGGTCGGCGTCGAGCACGTGCCGCGCCGTTCCCTCCAGCACCCAGCCGTCGGCATCGCGGTGGGCGGTGATGCCGCCGTAGACCGCTGCGCCCGCCTTCTGCGGGTCGAAACGATCCCCGGCCAGCGGCGCGAACTGCGTCAACGTCGCCAGAAAGGGCGTCGGATCGGTGGCGCGGCCGAGTTCCTCGAGCACGATGGCGAGTTCGACGGCGTTCTCCGGGTCGGTCAGCTCGGTCCAGCCGGCATCGATGTAGGCCTGCCACAGCGGCGCCGGGTCGACCCCGTTCTCCGCGACCTCGCGAACCAGCGACGCCGGGCACTGTTTGCCGACCGCGTCGCGCACGGTGTCCTGCCACAGCCGCTGATCAGCATCGAACTCGAGTAGCATCCCCGCGCCTCCTGTTGCGATATCGCGTCCAGTGGGAGAATAACATTCTCCTTAGATGTTGTAATCGTTCTCAGAATGCACCTACCACGTTTCGCTGTGCCGCTGCCGTGCAGTTGACCAGCGCACACTCTGACCTGCACAGAAGTAAGCGAAGCGCTTGAGAACCTTATTCTTGCATTTGAAGAACTTCCCTTTACACTGAGGGTAGGTGTGGCGCCGGGCGCGCCCTGACTGACGCGTGTGTGCCGACGGGTCGTCGGATGAGCATCGGAGGCGACTTTCGTGATCGAACACAGTGACGGGACCAAGACCCCCGTCATCGACGCCAGCGTGCATATCTTCACCCAGTCGAACAAGGACCTCCGGCAGAACTTCATGGCCGAGCCGTACCGCAGTCGTGGGTTCCCCGACTACGAGATGGACTGGTTCGGCGCGCCGGGCGGCGAGTACCTCAAGAGCACCGAGGGCCGCGACCTCCCGTATCCGGGTTCGGACCCGGCGCTCGTCGGACGTCACCTGTTCGACGAGCGTGGGGTGGACGTCGCGATCCTGCATCCCATGACGCGCGGCATCATGCCGGACCGCCACCTCGGCACCGCGATCGCCGCCGGACACAACGAGATGATGGTGTCGCGCTGGTTGGAAGACGATAAGTGGGGCGAGAAGTTCCGCGGCACGATCCGGGTCAATCCCGACGACATCAGCGGCGCGCTGCGCGAGATCGAGAAGTACAAGGACCACCCCCGAGTGGTGCAGATCGGCGTCCCGCTGCAGTCGCGCGAGGTCTACGGCAAGCCGCAGTTCTGGCCGCTGTGGGAAGCCGCGGTCGACGCGGGCCTTCCGGTGGCCGTGCACATCGAGGTCGGTGCGGGCATCTCGTTCGCACCGACGCCGTCGGGTGTCACCAGGACCTACGAGCAGTACGTCAGCTTCATGGCGCTGAACTACCTGTATCACCTGATGAACATGGTCGCCGAAGGGGTATTCGAACGAATGCCCGATTTGAAGTTCGTCTGGGCCGACGGCGCCGCAGACCTGCTGACGCCGATCATCTGGCGGATGGACTGCTTCGGACGCCCGCACCTCGAACAGACGCCGTGGGCGCCGAAGATGCCGAGCACCTACCTGCCCGGACACGTCTTCTTCGTCCAGGGCGCGATGGACGGCCCAGGCGACACCGACTTCGCCGGCGAGTGGTTGAGCTTCACCGGCAAAGAGGACATGGTGATGTTCGGGTCCAGCTACCCGCACTGGCAGTGCAACGAGTTGACGGTGCCGAGCGCGTACACGGCCGAACAGCGCGACAAGCTGTGCTGGCGCAACGCCGCGCAGCTCTACGGGATAGACGTCGGGGCCGGTGTCGGCGCACAGTAGTAGCAGAGGTTTCGATCAAGGGAAGATGGAGATGACATCAACTATCACGTCAACCACAGAGCGCAAGCCGGCGGCTGAGCGCATCGCTGTACGGTGCGTCGACTCCGATGTCCATCCGGTGCCCCGCAGCGGTGAGCTGACGCAGTACATCCCGGAGCCGTGGCGCAGCAAGTACTTCCTGACCCGCAAGATCGGCGACCAGATCTACTACGACGCCCCCGACTACGCGCACGCGTACGCGATGCGCGCCGACACCTTTCCCGCCGACGGTCAGTTCCCCGGCAGCGATCCGGATCTGGCGTTCAAGCAGCTGATCATGGAGGCCGGCTCCGACATCGCGATCCTCGAGCCTGCCGCCTACCCGGCCCGCATGCGCGAACCGAATCATGCGATGAACTGCGCACTCAACGACTGGCAGGCCAACCACTGGCTGGACAGCCACAACAACTGGCACGAGCGGTGGCGCGGCTCGATCTGTGTGGCGATCGAGGAGCCCGAGGGCGCCGCCCGCGAGATCGAACGCTGGGCCGGGCACCCCTACATGAGCCAGATCCTGATCAAGGCCGAGCCGCGTCCGTCATGGGGCGATCCGAAGTACGACCCGATCTGGGCGACCGCCACCAAGCACGACATCACGGTGAGCTGCCATCTCTCCCGCAGCCACCACGAGGAGCTGCCCATTCCACCGGTGGGATTCCCCAGCTACAACCACGACTTCATGGTCACCTACTCGCTGCTGGCGGCCAACCAGGTGATGAGCCTGATCTTCGACGGCGTCTTCGACCGGTTCCCCAATCTGCGAATCGTGCTGGTGGAGCACGCCTTCACGTGGATCCTGCCGCTGATGTGGCGGATGGACGCCATCTACGAGGCCCGCAAGTCGTGGGTGGACATCAAGCGCAAGCCGTCGGAGTACGTCAAGGACCACATCAAGTTCACCACTCAGCCGCTGGACTACCCCGAGGACAAGACCGAGCTCACCCGGGCGTTCGAGTGGATGGAGTGCGAGAAGATCCTGCTGTTCTCGTCGGACTACCCGCACTGGACGTTCGACGACCCGCGCTGGTTGGTGAAGCACCTTCCAGAGCATGCCCGTGAGGCCGTGATGTTCCGCAACGGCATTGCGACCTACCACCTTCCAGATACGGTTCCGGCCCTCGAGGGTCAAGTTCGGGTGTTCTGACTAGTGCCAGAAGATACGAAACCGCCCCGGCTGGCGCAGGGGCGTGAGCACGTCGTAGCCACCGTCGACGAAATTCCGCCCGGCACACACAAGTTGGTGCCGATCGGCAGGCATGGTGTCGGTGTGTACAACGTCAACGGCACGTTCTACGCCATCGCGAACTACTGCCCGCACGAAGGTGGCCCGCTGTGCTCGGGCCGGGCGCGGGGCCGCACCGTCGTCGACGAGAACGTGCCGGGCGACGCCGTAATGGTTCGCGACCTCGAGTTCATCTACTGCCCGTGGCATCAGTGGGGATTCGAGCTCGCCACCGGCACCACCGCGGTCAAGCCCGAGTGGAGCATCCGCACCTACCCCGTGCGGATCATCGGCAACGATGTGCTGGTGCAGGCATGACCACCCCCGTCAAGCTGAAGCGGGGCGAGAAGACCCTCGAGATCAACGGGGGCAACGTCGTCTACGAAATCCTCGGCAAGGAAGGCGATTTCATCGCCCTGACGCCCGGTGGCCGGTACAGCAAGGACATCGAGGGTCTGCGGCCGCTGGCGCAGGCATTGGTCAAGGGCGGGTACCGGGTGCTGCTGTGGGACCGGCCCAACTGCGGGAAGTCCGACGTCCAGTTCTACGGGCAGAGCGAATCCCACATGCGGGCCGAGACACTGCACGCGCTGATCACCGGGCTCGGCATCGGACCGTGCATCATCGCGGGCGGTTCGGGCGGGGCGCGCGACTCGATGCTGACCACGATGCTCTATCCCGAGATCGTCAAGAAGCTCGTGGTATGGAACATCGTCGGCGGGGTTTACGGATCGTTCGTGCTCGGCTCCTACTACATCGTGCCGAGCATTCTCGCGGTACGTGGCGCCGGGATGAAAGGCGTTGTCCACGTTGACGAGTGGAAGCAGCGCATCGAAGAGAATCCCGCTAACCGCGACAGGTTCCTGTCCTTCGACAGCGATGCGTACCTCAAGCTGATGCTGCGCTGGCTCAACGCGTTCGTGCCGAAACCCGGGCAGACCATTCCGGGTGTCGAGGACGAGATGTTCGAAAACATCAAGGTGCCCACGTTGATCATCCGGGGCGGCGAGAACGACCTGGACCATCCCAAGCGGACGTCTCTCGAGGTGAGCTGCTTGATCAAGGGCTCCAAGCTGATCGACCCGCCGTGGCCGGAGGATGCGTGGGAACGCGCGGGCGAGGCCAGGGCGTCGGGCAAGGTCAAGCGCTTCAACATGTTCGACACGTGGGTGCAGGCCGCGCCCGCGATCCTGAAGTTCTTGGACAAGTGATGCGGCGCCACTCACACCGTGCGGATGCGCACCTCGCAGTTCAGCGAGGCTTCCAGCGCTGTGTGTATCCGGCTCTCGGGGATGCGGTCGAGGTCGGCCTTGCGCAGGGTCACATGGACGACGTCAAGACCGTCGTCTCCCGGCGTGCGGGTGATCTCGCCGATAAGGCCAAAACCCGCAAGCACGCCGTGCGCGTCGTCGTCGGTCCCCCGACTGATGTAGGTCAGGACTCCAGGGACCGGGGAGGTGCCGAACGCCTTGGCGCACAATTCCACAGCGAAACGCTCGAGCTCGGTGGGATCGTCGCCGACGATCAACAGCTCCACCTCACGCCGGTTGACCGGCATGGCGGCGAGATTGTTGTCCACCACTTCGATGCCGACCGCGCCTGCGAGTTCGCGGAGTCGTGTCATGCCGATGCTTAACTGCGCGGGCGCAAGCTCGCCTGCGGTGTCGACGCCGACACGCACCACCGCAGTCCTCATGTCCCCCAGCCTATCTGCGGGCAGGAAGTAGACCTCATGAACTCCACCGCAACCGAACTCAGTGTGGTGACGTGGCCGGGGGCCACATCGCGCCTGCTGCGCTCATCGGCTGCGACCGAAGACCATGCCGAGTACGCGCGAAGCGGCGGCTACCGGCGGCTTGACAATTCCGATGCGCTCCTCGAGCAGGTCGACCTGTCCGGGTTGCTCGGCCGCGGGGGCGCGGCATTTCCGATGGCAACGAAACTGCGAGCCGTGCGCGACGCGGGCCGCCGCGGAACCGATACGATCGTCGTGGCCAACGGTGAAGAAGGCGAACCGACCTCGGTGAAAGATCGTTGGCTGCTCCGCAACCGACCACACCTCGTGCTCGACGGACTGCGTCTGGCGGCGCGCGTCGTCGGAGCACACCGCGCATACGTATATGTTTCGGATCCGTCCGCGGCCACGGCCGTGGATGCCGCGCTGGCCGAGCTCGGATCCGACGTGTTCGGCGAGACGGTTGTCAGCGTTGTCACCGTCGAACCGGGGTACGTCGCCGGTGAGGAGACCGCCGCCGTCCGGATGATCAACGGCGGGCCGGCCAAACCGACGGACAAACCACCGCGGCCGTTCGAAGAAGGAGTCGCCGGCGTCCCGACGCTGGTGAGCAATGTGGAGACGCTTGCCAATCTGCCGTTCATAGCCGCGCACGGCGCAGAGAGTTTCCGGTCGGTGGGCACACCGATGTCACCTGGCACGTTCCTCGCGACGATCACGGGGGCGGGACGGCCCGCGACACTGTACGAGATTCCTCACGGCATCTCGTTTTCCGAATTGTTGGAGCGCCACGGGTTGGCCGCCGAATCCGTCACGGGCGTGTTGATGGGCGGCTACTTCGCCGGCTTGCTCAACACCGACGTGCTGGACGCCACCTTGGACCACGAGTCGATTCGCCGGCTCGGCAGTGGATTGGGTTGCGGTGCGATCTCGATCCTCACGCAGGAATGTCCCGTCGCCGTCGGCGCGTCGGTGCTGGCGTACTTCGACCGGGAGAACGCAGGCCAGTGCGGATCGTGTTTCAACGGCACGGCCGCGATGGCTGCGGCTGCAGGTGCGCTGCGGGACGGCGTGGCGAGCGAGGAGGACGTCGCGCGGCTCGAGCGATGGTCGGTGGTGCTGCGCGGTCGCGGCGCCTGCGGCACGCTCGACGGCGCCACCAATGTCGCCGCCACCATGCTCAAGCAGTTCCCCCACCTGGTCGTGCGCCATCTCTCCAACAACTGCGATGTGTGCCGGGACGGAGCGTTCCGCGCCGATCGGCCCTACGAAGTGGAAGCAAAGGCCCGATCATGAGCGACGGCTTGAGGATTCGTCTCGATCGCACGGTGTGCGACGGGTTTGGCGCCTGCGCAAAACACGCGCCGGACTACTTCTCCCTCGACGACTGGGGATATGCGTCGCTCATCGGCGATGGAACGGTGCCCGAGAAAGACCGCCATGACGTGATGAGGGCGTTGATGGACTGCCCCGTGCACGCGATCATCTACATGGGCGAGCACCGACCGTCCGACGATGGTCATGCCAATGATGTCAAAGAAACACCCGAGCCGGACCCGAAATCCGATGACAACGAGGCTGTTTGGGGATTCGTCCGTTGACCCGGCCGCTGCCCCAACTGACGCCTGACAACGAGTTCTTCTGGACGGCGGGCGGCGACGGCGTGCTCCGCATCCAGGAATGCCAGAGCTGCGAGGCGCTGATCCACCCCCCGGCACCGATCTGCCGGTACTGCCGCAGCACCGACATGGGTGTGCGCGACGTATCGGGCGAAGCCACCCTGTCGGCCTTCACCGTCAACCACCGCTTCGGATTCCCCGACCTGCCACCGCCCTACGTGGTCGCACAGGTCGCCGTCGTGGAAGACCCGCGGGTTCGGTTGACCACCAACATCATCGAATGTGAGCCCGAGGACCTCGAGCTCGGGCAGACCATCGAGGTCGTGTTCGAGAAAATTGAGGATATCTGGCTTCCGCTCTTCAAGCCCACCGCAGAGAAGAAGACGGGTCCGCAGGCCGTCGACGAGATCGCGCCGCAGGACTTCGGCCGATACGTCCGGCCACCGCTGACAACCGAGAAGTTCGAAGAGCACTCCGCGATCACGGGCATCGGCGCGTCCCGCCTCGGCCGCAGGCTGATGGTGCCGCCGCTGTCACTGACCATCGAGGCGTGCGAGGCGGCGGTCGCCGATGCGGGGCTGACGTTCGACGACATCGACGGGCTGTCCACCTACCCCGGACTCGACATCGCGGGCATGGGCGAAGGCGGCGTGACCGCGCTCGAGGGCGCGCTGGGACTGCGTCCGACATGGATCAACGGCGGCATGGACACATTCGGCCCCGGTGGCTCGGTGATTGCGGCGATGATGGCGATCGCCAACGGGATGGCCCGCCACGTGCTGTGCTTCCGCACGCTGTGGGAGGCGACGTTCCAGCAGATGATGAAGGAGGGCAGGATGTCCCCGCCGGGGGGCGCCCGCACCTCGAGCTGGCAGATGCCGTTCGGCGCCACGTCGGCGGCCCACACACTCGCGTTGAACGCGCAGCGCCACTTCGACCGGTACGGCACCACGAGGGAAACCCTCGGCTGGATCGCCTTGAACCAGCGCGCGAATGCGGCACTGAATCCGACTGCGATCTACCGCGACCCGATGACCATGGACGACTATCTGAGCGCGCGGATGATCACCACTCCGTTCGGGCTGTACGACTGCGACGTGCCGTGCGATGGCGCCGTCGCGGTGATCGTCTCGGCCGCCGACGTCGCCAAGGACATGCCGCGCAAGCCGGTTCTGTTCGAGGCCGTCGGCACCCAGATCATCGAACGCACCGACTGGGACCAGACCACGATGACCCACGAACCCCAGGTGCTGGGCCAGTCCGCGCACCTGTGGACGCGAACGTCACTGCGGCCCAAGGATGTCGACGTCGCCGAGCTGTATGACGGCTTCTCGTTCAACTGCCTGTCGTGGTTGGAGGCGCTGGGCTTCTGCGGCATCGGCGAGGCGAAGGACTTCCTCGACGGTGGAAAGGCCATCGCCCGCGACGGCGTGATTCCGCTCAACACTCACGGTGGTCAGCTCTCCCACGGCCGCACGCACGGGATGGGCCTGATCCACGAGGCCGTCGTCCAGCTGCGGGGCGACGCGGGCGAACGGCAGGTCAAAGATGCGCGTGTCGGGGTGGTCAGCAGCGGCGGCCTGACCCCCAGCGGTGCGATCCTGATGCGGACGGACGCGTGAGCTCTCCCGCGCCGCGGCCACGCGTCGTCCTCGTCGACGGCGTGCCTATATCGGCGTTGGTCGCGGCCGTGCCCGAGCCGAAGGCGGTGATCGTCGCGATCCACGGCGGCGCCACGTCGGCGGCGTACTTCGACTGCCCCGGTCACCCCCGCCTGTCGTTGATGCGTTCGGCCGCCGCCAACGGCTACACGGCGATCGCGCTGGACCGCCCGGGATACGGCGCTTCGGCGTTCTACCACGACGACATGGCCGAGTCCGCAAGACGGGTTGGCTTCGCGTTGGGCGCCGTGGACAAGATTATCGGCCAAAGCGCCAGGGGCGCAGGGCTTTTCCTGCTCGCTCACTCCGCAGGGTGTGAACTGGGGCTGCGCATGGCGGTCGACGAGCGAGCCACCGGCGTGCTCGGCATCGAACTGGCGGGCACCGGGCTGCGGTACAGCACGGAGGCGAAGGCGATCATCGGCCAGGCCACCGCGACGTCCCGTCCCGCAGGCCTGCGGGATCTGTTGTGGCAGCCGACCGACCTCTATCCCCCCGAGGTGCTGACCGGCGGCCTGTCGGCGCCCGGCGCACCGTACGAAGCCGATGTCACGGCGAACTGGCCACGACATGACTTCCCCGACGTCGCCGCACGCGTACGCGTGCCCGTCGAGTTCAGCGTGGCCGAACACGAGCGCGTCTGGGAGTCGACACCCGAAGCGGTCAACGCCATCGCCGCGTTGTTCACGTCCTCGCCCCGCGTCGTCGTCAACGAAATACCCGACAACGGACACAATCTCAGCGTTGGCCTCAACGCCGCCGCCTATCACGAGCGCGTGTTGACGTTCGTCGAGGAGTGTGTCAACGCGCGCGAGAACACGGAGCTGGAGGCGGGTTGATGCGCGTCGGATTCATCGGACTGGGCAGCCAGGGCGGCCCCATGGCAAGGCGGATCGTCGAAGGCGGTTACGACCTGACGCTGTGGGCCCGTAGGCCGGCCACCCTCGAACCGTACGCCGACACCGCCGCCAAGACTGCCGGGTCGCCCGCCGAACTGGCGGCCGCCAGCGACCTGGTCTGCCTGTGCGTGGTCGGGGACGACGACGTCAGAGAAGTGCTCAACGGTGACACCGGGGTGCTGGCCGGATTGGCGCCCGGCGGGATCGTCGCCATCCACAGCACCGTGCACCCCGACACCTGCAGGGAGATCGCCAAGTCGGCTGCCGAGCAAGGTGTCTCGGTCATCGACGCGCCGGTGAGCGGCGGCGGGCCCGCGGTGGAGGAGGGCACACTGCTGGTCATGGTCGGCGGCGACGAGGAGGTGGCCCAGCGCTGCCGTCCGGTGTTCGCGACCTACGCCGACCCCATCGTCCACCTCGGTGCGCTGGGCAGCGGACAGGTCGCCAAGATCCTGAACAACCTGCTCTTCACCGCCAACCTCGGCAGCGCGATCAGCACTCTGGAGTTGGGCGAATCCCTCGGTATCCCACGCGAAAAGCTCGGCGACGTACTCACCAATGGATCCGCCATCAGCAAGGCACTGGCGAGCATCGCGGCGTTCGGCGGACAGACGGACCAACTCGCGTCGCTCGCCGGGGCGTTACTGCAGAAGGACGTCCGGCACGCCACCAGCCTGGCCGACGACGCCTCCGCGCCACAGGGCGCGGTATTCGATGCGGCCGACGCTGCGCTGAACGCAATGGAATACCCGCGATGACGCGGGTCGGCTTCGTCGGGGCGGGGCGCATGGGCGGACCCATGGTGCGCCGACTGGTCGAGGCAGGCCACGAAGTCCGCGCGCTCGGCCGCTCGCCGGACAAGTGCGACGCGGTCCGGGAACTGGGCGCACAACCGGTCACGGATCTGGCCGCCGTCGCCGAGGGGGCCGATGCCGTCATCGTCTGCGTATTCACCGACGAGCAGGTGCACCAAGTCTGCATCGAAGGCGGCCTCGTCGCCGCCATGGCAGCCGGCGCGGTCCTCGTCATCCACACAACGGGAAGCCCGCGCACCGCGGACGCGATCGCCACCCATGCCCACGGCATCGACGTCGTCGACGCTCCGGTCAGCGGCGGCCCGCACGACATCGCCGCGGGCCACGTGACGTTGTTCGTCGGAGGCGACGACGACGCCGTGGCCCGGGTCAAGCCCGTGCTGAGCGCCTACGGCGACCCGATCCTGCACGTCGGGCGCACCGGCGCAGGTCAGCTGGTGAAGCTGGTCAACAACACGCTCTTCGCGGCCCAGATCGGGCTGGTCGCCGAAGGCGTGCGACTGGGCGGCCGGCTGGGCATCGAGGAATCTGCGCTGCTCGAGGCGCTGACCCATGGCAGCGCCTGCAGCCGGGCGCTGGGCAATATCGCGAGGGCGGGCTCCGCCGCGTCCTTCATCGACACGGTCGGCGACTTCATCGGCAAGGACGTCTCAGTGGTCCGCAAGACGGTCGCAGAGCTGGGCGGCGACCTCGGTGCGCTCGATGATCTCGTCAACGCCGGGCTCGAGGGGTAGTCGATGCAGATCGAATCAAACATTCCCTTCTGCGGAAACGCCATTACCGCTAGAGTTACATTTCGAGTGCCTCTCGTAACGTTCCCGGCCGTCAGCCCGCCGCGAAAGAGGAGACGATGACCAAGCCCAAACTGGTGTTCAACCCGGTCGCGCAGGATTACTTCGACAATCCGTACGAGATCTACAAACGGATGCGCGACGAAGCACCCATCTACTACGACGAGGAAGAGGACTTCTACGCGCTGACGCGGCATGCCGACGTGGCCGCGGCGTTCAAGGACCACGACTCGTTCTCCTCGGCACGCGGTTGCGACCTGGGCATGGTGCGCTCCGGCGAGGTCCCGCAGAAGTCGATCATCTTCATGGACCCGCCCGACCACCGGCACATGCGCAGCCTGCTCAACAAGGCGTTCACCCCGCGGGCCGTCCAGTCGCAGCGCGAAACCGTCATCGAACTCGTCGAGCACTACCTGTCCAAGGCCGACCCGGACAACTTCGACGTGGTACAGGACTTCTCCGGCCCGTTCCCGGTCGAGGTCATCACGCGGATGGCCGGCGTGCCCGAGGAGTTCCGCCAGCAGGTCCGGCTCTGGATCGACACCAGCCTGCACCGCGAGCCGGGGCAGATCGACTGGAGCGAAGAGAACCAGAAGGCCAACATCGAGTCGGCCATGTACTACTACGGCCTGGTCCAGGAGCGGCGCGAGAACCCGCAGGACGACATGATCAGCCGGCTGATCGCCGCCGAGATTCCCGGCGAGAACGGCGAGATGCGCAAGCTGGACGACATCGAGATCACCGGCTTCACCACCCTTCTCGGCGGCGCGGGGGCGGAAACCGTCACCAAGCTGGTCGGTAGTGCGGCGGTCGTCTTCGCGCAACATCCCGAGCAGTGGCAGATGCTGCTCGACGACCGCAGCAGGATTCCGGACGCCGTCGAGGAACTGCTGCGCTACATCGGCCCGGTGCAGTACAACGTGCGCTACAGCATCAAGGACGTCGAACTGCCCAGCGGCACCGTCCCGGCCAACAAACCCGTGTTCCTGATGGGCGCCGCCGCCAACCGCGATCCGCGTGCCTTCGACGACGCCGAGACGTTCGACATCACCCGCGATCGCCTGCAGGCGCAGAACCTCGGACTCGGTTACGGCATTCACAGCTGCCTCGGCGCCGCGCTGGCCCGCATGGAGAGCGCGATCGCGCTGGATCACCTGCTCGACTTCATGCCGCGCTACGAGGTCGACTTCGACGGTCTGGAGCGCGTCCACATGCAGAACGTCGCCGGCTACCACCACGTACCCGTGAAGGTGCTGAAGTGACCCAGAAGGTCGAAGTCGACTTCGGGCTGTGTGAGAGCAACGGGATCTGCATGGGCATCATTCCGGAGGTGTTCGACCTCGACGACGAGGACTATCTGCACGTCCTGCAGGACGAGGTGACACCGGAGAACGAGGCGCAGATCAAGGAAGCGGTCCGCCAGTGTCCGCGACAGGCCATCGCGATTCGCGACGAGTGATGCGCGGCTAGATGCGATTCGTCTTCGTGCACGGCGGTTTTCACGCCGCGTGGTGCTGGGACTTCACGATTGCCGAGCTGCAACGGCTGGGCCACGACGGGGTCGCCGTCGACCTGCCGGGGCACGGCGTCCGGGTCGATGAGGAGTCCACGCTTGCCAATCGCCGGGATGCGATCGTCTCCGCGCTGCAGCCCGGTGACGTCCTCGTCGGCCATTCCGGCGGCGGGTTCGACGCCACGCTCGCCGCGGACGCGGTCCCCGAGCGGGTCAGCCACATCATCTACCTTGCCGCCGCGCTGCCGCGGGAAGGGCGCACCTATCCGGAGGCGATGGCGATGCGGGACTCCGAGGAGGGTGAGTTCGATGCCGACGTCGGAGAGATGTTGGGCTACTTGAAGTTCGACGACGACGGTGCGATGTGGTTCGCCGACTTCGAGGGTGCGTGGAAGTACTTTTACCACGACTGCGATGAGGCGACCGCGCGCTGGGCATTCGACAGGCTTGGCCCCGAACGATTCGGCGACACCACGGTCACGCCGGTGTCGGTGCCGAACTTCTGGGATGCCGACCTGCCTCGCAGCTTCATCCGGTGTCTGCAGGATCGTTCGATGCCGCGCTGGCTGGCCGACACGGTCACGCGCCGGCTCGGGGTCGAGCAGCTGACGATCGACACGTCGCACTCGCCGTTCCTGAGCCGCCCGCGGGAGCTGGCCGAGTTACTGGTGCACGCCACCACGACCAAGCCGACTGGCTCGCTGGTCCCCGACTGATACTCGCGAATAGCTCTCCTGACGCCGCGCGCGCAAGTGGGATGTCTATCAGATGTAGATGTATATTTGATGTATGATTCGGACGCAGGTTCAGTTGCCCAATGAGCTTTACCGGGACGCGAAGCGCATCGCGGAGGAGCACGAAATGACACTCGCCGAGGTCGTTCGTCGCGGGCTGGAGCACATGGTGCGGGTCTACCCGAGGCGGGACGCTGTGGCCGACAGCTGGCAACCGCCGACGCCGCGTCGGCTCGGTCCGTTCGGTGTATCCGAAGACGCGTGGCGCGAGCTCGCCAACGAGGCGTGAGTCGCCCGATGCTGTCGATCGATACAAACGTGCTGCTGTATGCCCAGAATCAGGATTGCCCTGAACACGATGCTGCGGTCGCATTCCTCGTGGGCTGCGCCGACCGCGACGACGTCGCGATCTGCGAGCTCGTGCTATTGGAGCTGTATCAATTACTTCGGAATCCTGCGGTCGTGACGCGACCGCTCAAGGCTCCCGAGGCGGCGGAGGTCTGTCAGACGTTTCGTCGTAACCGCCGGTGGGCGCTCATCGAGAATGCTCCAGTGATGAATGATGTGTGGGTGCTGGCGGCCACGCCCGGAATTGCTCGCCGGCGCTTGTTCGATGCGCGTCTGGCATTGACATTGCGCCACCACGGTGTCGATGAGCTCGCGACTCGAAATATCAACGACTTTCCAGATTTCGGCTTCTCGCGGGTATGGGACCCGATCACGACGAGCCACTGAACCGCAAACTGAGTCTCGCGCGCCGGAATTGCGTTCCGGCAGGCCGTGACCCGAACTTTCCCTGCGCGGTTACAGCGTCAGTACAGCTAGCCGACCGGGCCTACCGGGGCGGGCTGGAAGGTCGCCGTCACCTCGGGGTTACGGATTGGCGCTGGAGCAGGCTCCTGCGTGGCAACACCCGGGCGCGGGGCTACCCCGGGCAGCGTGGGTTGTTGCGCGTCGGCAGGCTGGACGGGAGGAGCCACGCATTCGTGCGTGCTCTCATTCCACTGTCCGCCGGTTTCGGTGCAGCACCGCTTATGTTCGGCCGTGAAGCTCTTATTGGGATGCCCGCTGAAGATGACGTCTTGTATGCACTTGTCGAATGCCGTCACATCCCACTCTTGATTGGGCGCGGCACAGGCGACGGCGGGATCTCCGACGGCGTTGCCGCCGAGTGTGGCTGCGAGCAGCTGTAGGGGAGCTGCGCTCGGCCGTGGAGGATGAAATTGCGTCGAGTGTGCGATTTCGTACGGGACACGCCGGTACGGGCGTACCATTCCGCACACTCGCGGATGCCGCGATTGGGCGGGACCGCCGACCTCGACATTTGGCCCATTTTCGAGTCAGACGCGAAAGCCCCCCATTTCGAATTGGGGGTTTCGCGTCTGCCCGCGCTGGAAAAGTGGCCCTAGCCCAAACCCGAGACGATGGCACCGTTGCAGTCGGCGGCCTTCTGCCGGAGCTTGGCCGCTTCCTGGTAAGCGTCCGACTGATACCACTCGCGGGCGGCTTCCACCGACTCGAACTCCAGCAGCACGGTCTGAGAACCGTGCCACTCCCCCTCGATCACCTCGGCGTTCTGGTCGAACGACAGGACCGTCGCGCCGGCCATCGCCTTGCCGGCAAGCTTGGCGTACTCGGCCATTCCTGCCGGGTCCTTGACGTCCTCGGTGAGGATGACGTACCCCTTAGGTCCTGCAGTCACTCGAATCTCCTTGGCTATTCAGCGGTTTCGACTATGGCTTGTTCTGGACAGTTCTCGATGGCGTCTTTGGCCGCACCCTCAAGGCCGGTGGGCACATCCGGCGGGTCGGCGACGGCGTAGCCGTCGTCGGTCATGTGGAATACCTCCGGGCACAGCGTCAGGCACATGCCGTGGCCACGGCAGCGGTCTTCGTCGACCGTGACCTTCATCAACTCTCCTCGGCGGGGTCGAACTCGAGGTGCAGTTCGGTGAGCCCGCGCAGGATGTAGGTCGGGATGTAGTTGTAGCGACGGTCGCCGGCCGGGCCGTGGTGCGACTCGCTGATCCGGATGTCGGTGGTCCGATCCAGCAGACGTTCCAACCCGACCCGCGTTTCGGCGCGCGCCAGCGGAGCGCCGGGGCAGCTGTGAATTCCCCGGCCGAACGCGAGGTGCTGGCGGGCGTTCTTGCGCTCCGGGTCGAACGTGTCCGGATCGTCGAACCGGCGCGGGTCGCGGTTGGCGGCCCCGTTGATCACCATCACCGTGCAGCCTGCGGGGACGGCTTCCTCGCCGACGGTGGTCGGCGTTCGCGACAGCCGGAAGTCGCCCTTGACCGGGCTCTCGATGCGCAGGCATTCCTCGATGAAGTTCGGCAGCAGGCTGCGGTCCTCGCGCAGCTTGCGCTGGATGTCGGGATTGTCCCCGATCACCTTCAACGCGGTGCTGAGCAGCCGCACGGTCGTTTCCTGTCCGGCCGAGAAGACGTTGGTGGCGACCCGCACGACGTCGCCGACCTCGGGCATGGTCCCGTCGGGGAAGGTCGCTGTCGCCAGCCCGGTCAGCACGTCGTCACGGGGCTCGCGCCTGCGGTCCTCGACGTAGGTCGCGAAGACCTCGTACAGGTATTCCAGCGGGGTCTTGGTCAGCGTCTTCTCGGCATTGCCGAGCCCGCCGCCGTGGGTGCCGCGCGCGAGCCGCTCGAGCAGCTCGGGGCGATCTTCTTCGGGCACGCCCAGCAGGTCGGCGATGACCCGCAGCGTGAACGGACCCGCGAACCCCGTGATGAACTCGCCCTCGCCCGGGGCCAGGAAGTCATCGAGGATGTCGTCGGCGAGCTGCCACATCGCATCCTCGTTCTCCTTGAGGCGCTTGGGCGTGATCAGCCGCATCAGCAAGGCACGGTGATTGGTGTGGGTCGGCGGGTCGAGGGTCGGCAGCTGGTCGCTGAACGGAATCTCGTCGCGATGCTGTTCGATCAGCTCGGTGACGTCGTCGCCGTCGAGCGGGACCGGGAACCCCGGGAACGGGCCGGTCACCGAGATGCAGGACGAGAACGTCTCCGCGTCGTTGTAGACGTCGACGGCCTCTTGCCAGCCCGTCACCATCGTCACGCCGTAGTGGTCCTCGCGGCTGACCGGGCACTTGTTGCGAAGTGCCTCGTAGAAGGGGTACGGGTCGTCCGTCAGACGACCGTCCCGGAAGAAGTCGACCGAGGTGAGATCCTCCGTCATGCGCTACTCCGTTCAACGAATCTCGGATAGAGAGAATGTGATTCTCATCTACGGGTATTAGATTTCCATAGTGGCTCGCCGCCGTCAACGAGGGGCCCCTCAGCGCTCCTCGTCCTCGATGCCGAACGTGTTCACGGCCACCGCCAGCAGGTAGTAGCCGCCCACGGTGAACACCAGGTCCATCCGCTGCTGGTCGTCGAAATGCCTGCTCAACCCGTCCCAGGTGTCGTCGGAGACGGCGCTGTGGCCGTCGAGTTCGTCGACCGCGGCCACCACCAACCGGTCGACTTCGTCGGCCACGACTCCGTTTCGGATCCCGTCGATCTCCGCGGCGGTCAGCCCGGCCCGCTGCGCGATCGGGACATGGTGACGCCACAGGTAGTCGCAGCCGCGCCGGTGCACCACCCGCAGCAGGGCCACCTCGCGGATGCGGGGCGACAGGGTGGAGTCCATCAGCAGGTGGGCATTGAACTCCAGGTAGGCGCGTGTCAACGCCGGATGGCGCGCCGTGGTCGCCAGTACATTGCCCGCGTCGCGCGGATTGCGCCGCTCGGTAGGCAGCAACGCGGACAGCGCGGCGCGTGTTTCGTCGTCCCACTCCCCGGCGGGCAACGGTGCCACGCGGGGACTCATTGGATCGGCTCGTCGCCCAAGATGGTGGTGCGCAGCATCTCGCGCGGCGAGCTGGGGTCGTACCGCGCGGCGCGGTGCAGGACGCCGCGGTTGTCCCAGATGACGGTGTCGCCGACCGACCAGTTGTGGCTGTACACCTTGTCGGCCACGGTGGCCCGGTCGAGCAGCTCGGCAAGCAGGGTTCTGCCCTCATCGCGATCCATGCCGACGATGTAGTCGGCCGACGCACCGAGCACCAACGACTTGCGGCCGCCGCGATGCGTCCACACCAGCGGGTGCTCGTGAGTGGGCCGGGACCTCCAGCGCGCCAACACGTCCGGCGACGGGTCAGGGGTGACCCGGCGCTGCGAGGCCTCGAGCGAGTGCACGACCCGCAGCGTTGCGTACCGCTCCTTCTCCTGGTCGGTCAACGCGTCATGGGCCGCATATGAGCTCGCGAACTCGGTCTCCCCGCCGCGCTCGGCGACCTGGAGCGCCGAAAGTACGGTGGCCATCTGCGGGCAGGTGTCCTCGATGGGGGTGCAGCCGTCGATGTGCCAGTCGAAGGTGGCGCGCAGATACGCCGCCGAGGCGTTCTTCGACTTGTCCAGCGTGATCGGGTAGATGCCGGCGATCGGGTGATGCCCGTCGGAGGAGTGGTCGACCTCGCCCAGCCGTCGGCAGAACGTCACCTGCGCCTGCGGGTCGAGGTGGAGACCCGGAAACAACAGCACGCCATTGTCTTCGAGTGCGTCGAGAATCGCATCGCCCAGCAGATCGTCGGTGGCGAGCCGGTCGGGGTCAACACCGAGCACCTCGGCGCCGACCGATTCGGTCAGTTTGTTGACGGTGAGAACGCTCATTGAGAGTCCTTTCTGGTGCGTGCGTGTCACGGCACGGGTTCACCGACACGATCGATGACCGCGTCGGCGGAGTCGGTGGGCTTCTGTTGGCCGAACACCTCGATGGCCATCGAAACCATGATCATCGAGTAGATGAGGTGCAACAGATTCAAGGCATCGTCGGGCACGTCGTCGAGGGGAAACTTGTCGCAGTAGTCGATCGCTTCCTCGAGGCGAGGCGAGAACGCGTCGTAGAACTCTCGCATTACCAACATGGGCGTGGCCATGCGCATGTCCCAGCGTTCGGCTTCGGTTGCCAGGCACCACTTTTGCGCAAACGGCTCGAGTTCGGCGAAGGCGCTGGGGAGTCGGGTTTCGGCCACCGTCACACCCCCGCGGGCACGCGCTGCGCCCGGTACTCGTCGACCCAGTCGACGGCCACCTTGTGCAGATGCCGGACCAGGATTTCCTGGTCGTTGAGGGGGAACTCGTCGACGACGCCGGTTTCGAGCGCCGCCTGCGTGCCGCCGAGCATGCCCGCGTCCTGCAGCGCGAACTCCTTGAGCACCACCGCGGCCACCTCGTGCTCGATGCGCTCGCGCACACTGCGGGCGGGATGGAATGCGGTGTACGCCTCGAACTTGTGGGTGTTGTGCGACGTCGGCCAGTAGCGGTAGAGCAGGTACCAGCCTCCGTAGATGAGGATCTCGAGGTTCGGGAAGATCTGGAAATTGCTGATCCCCCACGACTCGATTCCTCCGGGGTTGAGCCCGGCGGGTAGATGGGTGTCCGGCGTGCGCCACGGGCCCACAAGTCCGCTGCGCGTCACCCGTTCGATCGGATACATGTACTCGGGAGCCATCATCCAGCGCCTGGTTCCCGCGGTACTCACCAGGCGATGAGGCCCTTCGATCTGGAAGTGCGCACATTCGAACCCTGCGCCCGGCTCTCGAACCTCCGACGGCACCTGCTGCGGATGCAGCGACGGCACGTGGTAATACTCCTGGAACGCGTCGGCGAAGATCTTCCAGTTGCTATTGTTGTGAGCGACGAAGTCGTAACGCTCGGTGAGCTTTTCGAACGGGTAGTCGTCCAGCCCGGTGATCATCGGACCGAGGAAGTCACGCAGGTTCTGTCGCGGCTGCGGGTCAAAGTTGATGAAGATGAACCCGTTCCAGACGTCGCAGTGCACCGGGCTCAACCCGTAGTCGGCGCTGTCGAGGTCGAAGAACTCGCCGGGCTGCTGCACGAATTTCAGCGCGCCGTCGAGGTCGTATCGCCAACCGTGGTACTTGCAGGTGAACTGGCGGCAGGTGCCGGATACCTCGTCGGCGGGAAAGTCGTTCCACACCAGCTTGTTTCCCCGGTGACGGCAGATGTTGTAGAAGGCGCGGATCTTCTCGTCCTTGCCCTTCACCACGATCACCGACACCTTGGCGGCATCGATCTCCTTGGTGAAGTAGCTGCCGATGCGGGGCAGCTCCTCCACGCGGCCGACATTCAGCCATGCGCGTTTGAAGATCGCCTCGCGTTCGGCCTCGTAGAACTCCGGCGAGGTCGAGTCGCGGAACGACACCGGCCCGGTGCCGAGCTCCGGATAGTGCTCCGTCCAGCTGCCCTCCGCCGGCTTAGCGAACCGCCCCATGCGAACCTCCCTGTTGTTTCACAGCACCGAGCCGCCGTTGACGCCCAAGATCTGTCCGGTGATGAAGCCGGCCTGCTCGGAACACAGAAAGCCGACCGCGGCGGCGATGTCATCGCCGGTACCGAGATGGCCGACCGGAATGCTCGCGGCCATCTGCTCATTGGAGGGCAGGAGACCGGCGGCCTGCGACTGGTGCTGCATCGGCGTCTCGATGCCCGACGGCGGAACGTTGTTGACCGTGATGCCCACCGGCCCGTATTCGCGGGCAAGCGATTTGGTCAGCGAGAGCAGCGCGCCCTTGGAGGCGGCGTAGTGCGCCATCTTCGGGGAGCCCCGCTGGGCGCTCGACGACGAGATCATCACGATGCGACCCCATCGCGCCTCCACCATGTCCGGCACCGCGACCTGACAACAGTGGAAGGTTCCGGTCAGGTTCACCGCGATCAGGCGCTCCCAGGCCTGCGGCGTGATGTCGGTGAACGCCGCGAAATCCACCAGTCCCGCACTGGTGACCAGGATGTGCACCGGCCCGAGCTCGCTACGCACCTTGGCGAAAGCCTCCTCGACGGCCGACCGGTCGCTGACGTCGGCTGCCACCGCCAAGGCCGTCACGCCTTTGGAACGCAGTTCCTCGGAAACCCGTTGTGCGCCTTCGCCGTCAAGGTCTAAGACGGCAACCTTGTGCCCACGCCTGCCCAGCTCGTGGCAGGTCGCTTCGCCCATGCCGGATGCGCCACCGGTCACCACCGCCACCCGGTTTCTAGAAGTCATAGGTCACCCGAATCGCCGGGCTGGTCGGCAACGCCTGGCAGGTCAGCACCCACCCCTCGGCCACCTCGTCATCCTCGAGTGCGTCGTTGTTGACCATCCGGGCGCTGCCATTGATGATGCGCGCCATACATGTTCCGCAGGAACCGGTTTCACACGAGTACGGCGCCTGCAGCCCAGCGGAGCGTGCGGTCTGCAACAGGGTGTCGCCCGACCGGTATGTCGCCGTCGTGGTCCGGCGATCCAGTTCGACGACGACCTCTTCGGTGCGCTCGGTCGAACCATCGGCGACAGCCACGTCCGCGCCGATGTCCTCGCTCATCACGCCCAACATATCAAGTACTTGTCATTATTCTCAAGTGCTTACTACAACGGCCCGATGTGGTCGACATTCAGCTTGTGACCGGTGCCCTGTTCGACCACGCGCGCGAGCAGGTCACGCAGTGTTTTCTGTTCGGTGCTGCTGAGCACGCCGAATACCTTGTCGTGCGCGGCGATCGCGTCGCTGACCACGGCCTCGGCGACCTTGCGACCCTGCTCGGTCAGGAAGGCTTGGAGTATTCGACCGTGCTGCGGGTCCCGCTTTCTCTGCACCAGACCGCGCTTCTCGAGAGCCGTCAGCGCAAGCTGTACACCCTGCGGGCTGATGAGCAGTCGACGCGCCAACTCGGCACCGGACAACCCGGGCTCGGTGGCCAACTGACGCAGCATGCCGATCTGGGCGGTGCTGACACCGTGCTCGCTGACCGCATCGTTCACCGTCGTCAACGAGAAGTACCACGCCTGCTTGAGCAGCCAGAGAATATTGTCGGTTTGTTCCACGCTCGCCTCCTTCCGCTAGCGCTTGTAGACCTGGCCGTTTTTCATCACGAACCGCACGTCGAGTGTGGTGGCGATATCGCGCGACGGATCCCCTGGCACGGCGACGATGTCGGCGAGGTATCCCGGTGCGAGGCGGCCGAGTTCGTCATCGGCCTCGATGAGCTCCGCGCTGGTGATCGTCGCGGCGCGGATGGCCTGCATCGGCGACATGCCGCGGTCGACCAGCGCGCAGAGCTCTTTGGCGTTCTGCCCGTGCGGAATTGCCGGGGCGTCGGTCCCACAGGCGATACGAACTCCCGCGGCGATCGCCTTCGGCAGCATCGCCTGTGCCCGCGGGAACACCTCCTCGGCCTTCTTGCGCAGTTCCGGGGCGATGCGGTCGACTGCCATCGCTTCGGTGAGATAGGTGGTCGACACCAGGAACGTGCCGTGGTCGACCATCATCTGGATGGTTTCGTCGGTGGCCAGGAAGCCGTGTTCGATGCAGTCGATGCCGGCCCGGATGCAGGCCCTGATGGAGCTGTCCCCGACGGCATGCGCCGCGACACGCACACCCGCCCGGTGGGCCTCGTCGGCGATCGCGGCGAACTCGTCGTCGGAGTACTGCTGGGCGCCAGGGGCGGTGCTGTGCGACATCACGCCGCCAGATGCGGACACCTTGATCAGCTTGGCGCCGTGGCGAATCTGGTAACGCACGCACGCCCGCACGTCGTCGACGCCGTTGGCGATGCCCTCGGCGACCGACAGCGGCATGATGCCCGGCGCGAGCCGTTGGAAGACGGTGGGATCGAGGTGTCCGCCGTACGGGGTGACGGCGTGCCCGGCCGGATATATCCGGGGTCCGACATGCCAACCCGCCTCGATCGCACGCTGCAACGCGACGTCGAGAAGGTAGCCACCGGTCTTCACCATCAGGCCGAGATTGCGCACGGTCGTAAAGCCCGCCTCGAGGGTGGTCCGTGCGTTCACCGCGCCGCGCAGTGTGCGGTACACGGGGTCGTCCTGCACGCCGTGCATCGGGTTGGGTAGGCCTTCCGGGCCGCCCGGGCCGCCGATCAACAGGTTGAGCTCCATGTCCATCAGGCCCGGCAGCAACGTCACGTCGCCGAGGTCGATTTCCGTCGAATCAGCGGGCAGCTCAGCCGGATTCACCGCCTGGATTCGCTCGCCGTCGACCACCACCACAGCCGGCGAACGTACCTCGCCGGCTTCGACATCGGCCCAGCGTTCGGCACGCAGGACGGTGACGTCACTCATGGCACGGGTTCAGACAGGCAATCCAGCTCTGCGGCACCCGAATCGGGCACCCGAGGTTGCTTCCAGCACTCGACGGGAAACGACACCATGATCATCGAGTACAGCAGGTGCATCAGATTCAGGACGTCTTCCGGCATGTCGTCGAGCGGGAACTTGTCGCAGTAGGAGATCGCCTCCTCGGCGCGCGGCGTGATGGCGTCATAGAAGGCCTGCATTTCGGCCATCGAACTGGCCAGCCGCTTGTCGAACCGTTGGGGTTCGGTCGGCAGGCACCATTCCGAAAACCGTTCCAGGTCGGCGAATTCGGTAGGAAGCATGGCACTCATCGCCGTCAAACCCCCGCCGCCTTACGCTGGTAGTCGTCCACCCAGGCGGCGGTCTCCTGGTGCAAGTGACGAATGAGCACCTCCTGGTCGCAGAGCAGGAACCTGTCGACGACCTGCGATTCGACCATGGTCTGGGTGGCCTCCAGGGTGTTGGCGTCCTGCAGGCCGTACTCCTTGAACGAAACAGCGGCCAGCTCCTGGGCGATGCGTTCCCGCGGGGTGCGCGGCGCCGGGAAGTACAGCGTGCCCTCGAAGAGGTGCGAGTTATACGACGTCGGCCAGTAGTGGTATGTCAGGTACCAGCCCTGGCCCCAGATCAGGATCACGAAGTTCGGGAAGAGCTGGAACGAATCAAGGCCCCAGGGTTCACATTTCGCGGGATTCAGTCCCGGCGGCATTTCACCCAGATCGGGTTTGTCCCAGGGCCCGAACAGACCACTCTGGCAGATGTCCTCCATCGGCTTGCGCATCTCGGGGTCCATCTCCCACGCTCGGATATTCCCGATGTGCTCACCAGCCGGTGCGGCCCGTCGATGCGGTAGTGCGGCGCTTCGAATCCGGCTTCCGCGGCGGCCTTCGAGAACGTCGACGGCGACTGGTTCGCGTGCAAAATCGGTGCGTGGTAGAACTCCTGGAATGCGTCCATATAGAGCTTCCAGTTGGCCTTCACCTCCGAGCGGTAGTAGAACCGCGACGTCATCTGTCCGAACGGATAGCCCTCCAGGCCGAGGATCATCGGGCCGAGGAAATCGCGCAGGCTCTGCTCGGGCTCGGGCGCGAAGTTGACGAAGATGAAGCCTTCCCAGACGTCGCACTGCACCGGGACTAGCCCGTAGCGGCTCTTGTCCAGGTCGAAGAACTCCCCTTCCTGCTGGACGAACGTCAGGTTGCCGTCCAGGTCGTAGCGCCAGGCGTGGTACTTGCAGGTGAACTGCTTACAGAACCCGCTGGTCTCCTCCAGCGGCATGTCGTTCCACACCAACTTGTTCCCACGGTGGCGGCAGATGTTGTGGTAGGCCTTGACCTCGCCCACGTTGTTGCGCACCACGATGATCGACGTGTTGGCGACCTTCAGCTCTTTGGTGAAGTAGCTGCCCTTACGCGGAAGCTGTTCGACCCGACCGACATTCAGCCACGCACGCTTGAACACCGCTTGGCGCTCGGCTTCGTAGAACTCGGGGCTGATGGAGTCCTCGTAGGACACCGGCTCGGTCCCCAGTTGCGGGTAGTGCTGCGTCCAACTGCCCTCGGCCGGCTTGGGGAATCGCGCCATTGCCTACTCCTGTCGACTCGGTGCGGGAGCCTGCAGCGCTGACCGTATCCGCTCCTTAGCGCAATCGCAAGTAGTTGATATTACGCGGCGTGGCGTTCGGCGATGGCGATGCCGATTCTTGTTTCGAGCTCGGTGACCTCCACCAACGCCGGCCCGGGCGCCGGCGGTGCGGTCGATCGGTAGCAGTGTCCGGTGGGGGTGACGAATTCGGCGGTGTGCACCCCGTTCTCGTCGTTGCCGGCCGACACCGTCCAGCCGGGTGCTTCCTTGGCGTAGTTGCAGCGTTCGCAGTCACCCAGGCCGTTCTCGGCGCTGGTCGCCCCGCCGTGGTCGTCGCCTGGCCGGTGAACGCCGCAAGCACCGGCTCAGGGGGCGCTGTACCACCAAGCCGGGATCGCTGCTCAAAAGTCAGATCCCGGTGCGCACCTGGGCCGAGTGGGACGACGCGCGACCTGGGTTCGTCGAGATCGACCTGGTCTGCCACGACAGCGGTAACCCGGCCAGACCCCATGCGTTTACGTTGACGGTCACCGACATCGCCACCGGCTGGACCGAAAACCGGTCAGTGCCCGGCAAGGCCGGCCCAGTGCGTCCTTCGCGCACTCGATGACATCGCCGACAAGATGCCGTTCCCGATCCTGGGGGTGGACTCTGACAACGGATCAGAATTCATCAACATCCACTTGCTGCAATGGTGCCAAAAGCGCCGGATCACCTTCACCCGGGCTCGACCGGGCAACAAGAACGACGGCTGTCACGTCGAGCAGAAGAACTGGGCGGTGGTCCGCACCGTGGTCGGCTATCACCGCTACGACACCGCCGCAGAACTGTTGCTACTCAACGAAATCTGGCAGCTGCAGTCCAAGATGACCAACTACTTCTACCCGCAGCAGAAACTGATATCCAAGGTCCGCAAGGGCGCCAAGGTGTCCAAGAAACACGACACCGCCGCCACCCCGTTCCATCGCGCGATCGATCACCCAACCATGACCGTCGAGCGCATAGTCGCGATGACCCGGACCTACTCCCTGATCAACCCCGCCGCCACCCAGCGCCAGATCCAAGCCCTGACCGCTCAGCTCCTCACCCTGACCACCAGCAAAACTGGACCCGCCGCCAAAGCACAAGTCAACAAGCGCGCACGTTCACGTGAGGCAACGAATCCACCCTCGCGCGCATCTTGACATGAGGTAACAGGGTGGCACAAGGATCGTCACGAGCCTCGACGCCGGCATATTCGCATACCGAGTAGGCCGTCGAGAGCGGCAGCACGGAGACAGCCAAGGAACGCCGCCCCGATCAGGCCCACGGCGAACAGTTTCGAGGCCGCGACGCCGGCGAGCGGTTCCAGGGCCACGGCGGCGTCGGCAGCGTCTTGGATGGAGCGGCCGTCGCGGTGAAGTGTCGCCGCACAGGCCACCACCACGAAGAACCCGATGACGCCGGTGAGCACGGCCCCCGTGATCACGTCGACCCGCTCGAGGAAAAGGTCCTCGGTCCGAAGCTTCTTGTCGACGGCGTAGGACGCGATGAGTGGATGGGTTGGGCAGATCAGGCTTCGGCGGCGTGGATTTCTAGCGGCCGTGGCCGCCGGGCTGCTGGTTTCGTTAGGACCACTCCCGTCGGGACCAAGGCCTCCTGACCGATGACTGCCGACCCTCTGGCTGTCGGCGACATCGCGCCCTGTCACACCCGGCCTCCAAACAGGAGGGACGGCGAAATGTCTGCTCGCAGCCCACATCGGGGAGTTGTGGTCGGTGTCGACGGGTCCCTGTCATCGACGATGGCCGTGCGGTGCCGCGCGCGAGGCAACTCTGTCCGGCCTCGCGTCGGTCGCGAAACACCCGCCGCGGCGAGAGTCTGCGCTCGCCGGCCGCCCGAGTCATTGGTCCGCCGCTGCGGGCGGCTTGATGGCGTGGATGTCGGCGGCCGTGGCCTTGAAGAGTTGACGTGCCAGATCCGACAGCGCACGAGCCGCGGCCAGTTCATCGACAATGCTGGCCGGCGTTCGTTCGTCGGCTTGAAACGGGGCTCGGCCGACGCCGTTGAGGCCTTCGCCTGGTCGATACAAGTGCGCGTTGGCCTCGGTGCTGTTATCGTGCTCGTCAATCGAGATGATGACGGACCACCGCTTGACCCCGAGTTGGGAATCCTCTTGTCCCATAGTCGTTTTCCTTTCTGATGATTGGCGCGCGACCCCGGGCACTGAACCCAGGATCGCTCGGTCGACTCAGCTGGCCGACTGGACTTGAACGCGCTTTTCAGCGGGCTTCGGCTCAGAGACCGCCACCGACACCGTGAGGATGCCCTTGTCGTAGGTGGCCTTGATGTCATCCTCATTGGCACCCGCCGGCAGCAACACCGTGCGAACGAACGAGCCGTAGGAAAACTCGGATCGCCCGTTGAATTCCTTCTGCTCGGTGCGCTGCGCCTTGATCGTGAGCTCGCCGTCGCGCACTGTGATGTCGAGGTCCTTCGACGGGTCGATGCCGGGAATCTCGGCGCGCACTTCGTATCGGCCCTCCTTGATCTCGTCCTCCAGCCGCATCAGCCGCGTGTCGACGACAGGACGGAGTCCAGCGAACGACGGGAACGCGGTAAAGAGCTCGGAGAACTCAGGAAATAGGGAACGCCGCCGACGGGTGACGGGAAGGGTACCCATGGTGTCTCCTTCGGTTTGGGGAACGACACCTTGGATCCGACCACCTGGCCGACGCCGACGGTAGGGACCGAAGTCCCGGCTTGCTGAGCCGTTGGTCGGCGCTGTGGTCAGATGGTCTCCGACACGGGGATCGAGGCGGCCTTTGGCGACATGCGGGCGTGGGGCGGCCGCCGGTATCGTGATCGTGCTGAACGGGCACCTCGCGTTACTCTTAACCCCGACATCCTGATTAGCCTTGCCGGGTCGCAAGTTTACCGCGCGAGGACAGCGTGGCCGCCAGCCTCGGCCGGGGTTGTCCCATCAGCTCGGTCGCGAGCGAAGGCCTACGCTTCCTCGCCGATACCGTCCGGGAAAGGACCGAAAGTCCCCGTTCATCCTGGCTCCCGCCCCGCGCGCGTTAGTGTGCCACCCTGCAGAATCAAGCGTCGTTGCACTCGATCGCGAAGGTTGAGGAGTGGGATGGTGCCGCCGAAGTCATGGCGTTGTGTATCGCGGCGGTCGTGCTTACCGCGATCTTGTGTTCGCTTGCGGCAGCTATCGCGGTTTGCTGGACCCGACGCCATCCCCCACGACATGCGCGACGGTCCATCACCGGCGTGGCGAGCAGGCGCGAGCGCCGATGACCCCGCCTTCTGGGGGTGTTCATGAGGGCGGTTGACCTTGTGACCGGGCGGCGCGGAGCTTGTGTAGGCCGTACTTGCGCCCGGCTTCGGCGGCGAATTTGCGCATCGATTCGGCGTGGCGCGCCAAGCGTATGTGTTGGGTCCGCTTTTGTTCCCAGGTGAGGTGGCGGCTGGGCAGAGACGGCGATCGGGGCACACCGGCGATGCGGCGGGTCAGATCGGCGTCGATCACACCCAACCGGTCCGCGAACCCCGGCTTATTGTAGGCACCGCGAGGGTCGAGGCATTCGCAATCACATGTACCAGAACGCCGTTGGAGCCTTTCGCGGTGTTCTGCCGCGCCTGACAAGCAGGGGGCGTCACATTGGCAGCTCAGCGCGGATTCGCCGCAAGCGAGGGCGCCGACCGCGTCGGCGCGCCGGCTGTCGATGGTGCGCGGGTCACCTTTGCAGACGGAGCGGGCCATCGCATCGAGTCGGGCGTCCAGTGCGACGCCGTCGGGAGCGCACTTGTCCGGGTGGTCAAGTGGTTGCAGGTTCGGACCGATGCCGGGCACAGCTCTACGGCGTGCTGTCGAGCACGGCTGTGAGGTAGAGAAACGTCGGCACGCAGTCGATGTCCCACCAGGTAAAGGGTTCGGGATTGTCGACGCGAGAACGCCGCGCTGGGCGGGGTAACGACCTCCCATCCATTTATTGTTTGGCCATGGCGATATTCACGCGGTCTTCGGGCTTGATTAGGTGTCCGAGGCAGTCGTCGCCGATGTCGATTCGTACCCAGGCGATGTCGCCGGTGAAGTGGTTGTCGGTGGGTCCGTAATCGGAGGATGTCGGATCCGTTCGCAGCCAACGTTTGTGGGGCTCGCCAGCGGGTACTGTTACTGACCGTGGCAGGCGGCGAACCGGGGAGTCAACCGATGCGGGAAGTGCGGGCCCAGGAGCTCGGGGGCATGACTGCTCCGCTGGTCGACCTCATTCGTCTCACGAGCACCGCGATGAGCCACGCGACGGCCGCCCTGTTCAACACTGATCCTCCCGCGGCCGAGAGCATCGCTGCCGCCTATGAGACGCTGTCCGCGCTGCGTCATGAGCTCGAGGACCATGCAGCCCTGCTCTTGGCACTTCGTGCCCAGTCGAGGGTGCCGGAGCTGCCGACCACCATCGCGGCTGTCCACGTCAACGCCGAAGCCGAGCGCATGGGGCAACTGGCGCGGGAGGTCGCCGATATCGCCCGGACCCGGCGTGCCTGGGCGTCGATACCGGCCCCACTTCTGGGCGTGTTTCGTGAGCTGAGCGAGGGTTGCCTCGACACAGCTGCAAAGGCAGCCGATGCCGTGGAGTCGCACACTACGATCGGTGTGGCGGAGCTGACCGGGGGTGACGACAATGTGAATCGGTTGCGGCACCTGCTGTATCAGCAGCTGTTGTCCAACTCCGGTGTGATCGACGTCGACGCGGCGATCGACCTCACGTTGGTCGCACGCTGCTACGAACGTTTTGCGGAGCATGCAAAAGCGGTCGCGCATCGTGGCGCGCTGCTCGCCATGGGGGCGCCAAGGGGCTGAGGGCAGTACGGCGACCGCGGTCTCGGCGAGGATCAAGTGACCCAACGGCGCCGTTCGGGCACGTGGCGGGCCGTGATGAACGTGCATCGGCGGCCGGGCGGTTCACCTGCTCGCCGATAGAGTTGGCGCACGATGAAAGGGAGTCCTGGTGGCTGGTGCGGGGTGGCAGTTTTGGGTTGACCGGGGCGGTACGTTCACCGACATCGTGGCACGCCGGCCGGACGGGCGCCTGCTGACGCACAAGCTGCTGTCGGAGAACCCTGCGCGGTACCGCGACGCGGCGGTTGCCGGGATCCGTGCGCTGCTCGGGACCGCCGAAGGTGTGCCCGTCCCGGTCGCGCAAGTGGAGGCGGTGCGGATGGGCACCACCGTGGCGACAAATGCGCTGCTGGAGCGCAAGGGAGAGCGCACGCTGCTGGTGATCACCCGCGGTTTCGGCGACGCGCTGCGCATTGCCTACCAGAATCGCCCCCGCATTTTCGACCGGCACATTGTGCTGCCGGAGATGCTGTACGAGCGGGTCGTCGAGGTCGACGAGCGGATCGCGGCCGAGGGCGCGGTGCTGCGCGCGCCGGATCTCGAGCTGCTGGGCGAACAGCTGCGGCAGGCCCATGCCGACGGGATCCGCGCGGTCGCGGTGGTGTGCCTGCACAGTTACCTGTACCCGGCGCACGAGCGGGAGATTGGCAAGCTGGCCGAGCAGGTCGGCTTCGTCCAGATCTCGCTGTCATCCGAAGTCAGCCCGCTGATGAAACTGGTCCCGCGGGGGGACACCACCGTGGTCGACGCCTACTTGTCCCCGGTGCTGCGCCGCTATGTGAACCAGGTGTCAGACCAGATGGGTGGCGTGCGGTTGATGTTCATGCAGTCCAATGGTGGGTTGGCCGAGGCAGGGCATTTCCGCGGCAAGGACGCGATCTTGTCGGGTCCGGCTGGGGGCATCGTCGGCATGGTGCGGATGTCGGCACTGGCCGGGTTCGACCATGTCATCGGCTTCGACATGGGCGGCACCTCCACTGACGTATCGCACTATGCCGGTGAGTACGAGCGTGTGTTCAATACCCAGGTGGCCGGGGTCCGGCTGCGCGCTCCGATGCTGGACATCCATACGGTGGCCGCGGGCGGTGGGTCGATCCTGCATTTCGACGGCACCCGCTATCGGGTCGGCCCGGACTCGGCCGGGGCCGACCCGGGCCCGGCCTGCTACCGCGGCGACGGTCCGCTCACCGTCACCGACGCAAACGTCATGCTCGGCCGCATCCAGCCTGCGCACTTCCCGGCCGTGTTCGGTCCCGGCGGCGAGCAGCCGCTGGATGACGAGATCGTGCGGCGCCGCTTCACCGAGCTGGCCGCCGCCATCCGGACGGCCACCGGTGATGAGCGGTCGCCCGAGCAGGTCGCCGAGGGGTTCCTGCGGATCGCGGTGGCGAACATGGCCAACGCGGTCAAAAAGATCTCCGTCCAAAAGGGACACGACGTGACCCGGTACGTGCTGACCACGTTCGGCGGCGCCGGCGGGCAGCACGCGTGTGCGGTCGCGGATGCGCTCGGTATCCGCACTGTGCTCGTCCCGCCGATGGCTGGTGTGCTCTCCGCGCTTGGGATCGGCCTGGCCGACACCACCGCGATGCGGGAGCAGTCGGTGGAGATCCGGCTTGAGACCGCCGCCCTGGAGAGGTTGGCCACGGTCGCGGACTCCCTCGAGCAGTCCGCGCGTGCCGAGCTGCTTGACGAGGGCATCCCGGCCGAGCGGATCCGGGTGGTTCGCCGGGTGCATCTGCGCTACGACGGAACCGATACCGCGGTCCCGGTTGAACTCGCTGGGCTTGAGGCCATGACCACGGCGTTCGAAGCCACCCACCGTGCGATGTACTCATTCTTGATGGACCGTCCGCTGATCGCCGGAGCGATCTCGGTGGAGGCGACCGGGCTCACCGAGCAACCCGATCTGTCCCACCTGGGTGATCAGGTCGCCGACAGCGCCGGCTCGCCGGAAACCGTCCGGGTCTACTCAGGCGGATTGTGGCGCGAAGCCCCACTGCGTCACCGGGAGCGGATGCGGCCAGGGGAGACTATGACCGGCCCGGCGATCATCGCCGAGGCCAACGCCACCACCGTCGTCGACAATGGCTGGCAGGCGAAGATGACCCAGTCCGGACATCTGCTCGCCGAGCGGGTGGTAGCCCCCGTGCAGCCCGATGCGGGCACCGAGGCCGATCCGGTGCTCCTGGAGATCTTCAACAACCTGTTCATGTCGATCGCCGAGCAGATGGGCTTCCGGCTGGAGGCGACTGCCCAGTCGGTGAATATCCGTGAGCGGCTGGACTTCTCGTGCGCGCTGTTCGATCCGGACGGCGACCTGATTGCCAATGCACCGCACATTCCGGTACATCTCGGCTCGATGGGCTCCACCGTCAGGGAAGTCATCCGCCGCCGGGTCGGCGCCATGAGGCCCGGTGACGTGTACGCGGTCAACGACCCTTACCACGGCGGTACCCACCTGCCGGATATCACCGTGGTGACCCCGGTCTTCGACGCCGCGGGCGAGCACGTCCTGTTCTTTGTCGCTTCACGCGGGCACCATGCCGAAATCGGCGGGATCACCCCCGGCTCCATGCCCGCGAACAGCCACGAAATCCACCAAGAAGGCGTGCTGTTCGACAACTGGCTACTGGCAGAAAACGGACAGTTCCGCGAAACGGCAACCCGGCGCCTACTCACCGAAGCGCCCTTCCCATCCCGCAATCCCGATACCAACCTCGCTGATCTCTGCGCCCAGATCGCCGCCAACCAGAAGGGCGTCGACGAGGTCCGCAAGATGATCGACCACTTCGGCCTCGATGTCGTCCAGGCCTACATGCGCCACGTCCAGGACAACGCCGAGGAAGCGGTCCGCCGCGTCATCGACAGGCTCGACGACGGCGAATACCGCTACACTATGGATTCCGGCGCGACGATCGCCGTCCGCGTCATCGTCCACCGCGCCAGTCGCAGCGCGACCATCGACTTCACCGGAACCTCTCCCCAGCTGGACACGAACTTCAACGCGCCATCGTCGGTGGCTACCGCCGCAGTGCTCTATGTGTTCCGGACCCTGGTCGCCGACGAGATCCCCCTCAACGACGGCTGCCTGCGCCCGCTGCACATCGTCATCCCGGAAGGGACGATGCTCGCACCGACCTACCCGGCTGCGGTTGTCGCCGGCAACGTCGAAACCTCACAGGCCATCACCGGTGCGCTATTCGCTGCGCTGCGTGTGCAGGCCGAGGGAGCCGGGACGATGAACAACGTCACCTTCGGCAACGAGCGGCACCAGTATTACGAAACCCTCGGATCCGGTTCCGGGGCCGGCGACGGGTTCGACGGGGCGTCCGTGGTGCAGACGCACATGACAAACTCGCGGCTCACTGATCCGGAAGTGCTCGAATGGCGTTTCCCCGTGCTGCTGCGGCAGTTCGACATCCGTCGCGGCAGCGGTGGTGCCGGACGATGGCGCGGCGGTGACGGCGCCGTCCGTCGGATCCAGTTCACCGAGCCCATGGTTGTGAGCACGTTGTCCGGGCATCGGCGAGTAGCGCCCTACGGTATGGCTGGCGGCTCACCCGGGGCGCTGGGACGCAACCGCGTGGAACGTGCCGACGGCAACACCGTCGAGCTGGCCGGGTGCGACTCGACCGAAGTCCAGCCCGGCGACACACTGGTCATCGAAACCCCCGGCGGCGGCGGATACGGCACACCCTGATCGCATAGATCGCACAGGTATCGATGAGCACGTTCTCCGCGCAGTGTGAGCCGGGGAGGAAGCGTTAGCGATAGCGGCAATTTGGCCGAGGCGTCCCTGCGCGAGGCGCGGGCATTCCCCATGGCCGTGATCGCGATCGCCGCTGCGGTAGTCGGCGCTCGGGTGGGACTGGCGGCCAGCACATTCGTGCCGGTGTCACTGGGATCCGCCGCTAGTGTCGTTCTGTGTGCAGAATACGTCCACCACATGGCCGAAGCTGAAGGACGTTCCGCGGCTGGCATTAGTGTTCTGGGCGAGTCGCACGACGAGGCCGCGCGCACGCTGACCGCGCGTACCGGCGACTGGTTCGCGGGGTTGCAGGCCATCTCGACCGAGAACGGCGCGGTGCTGATCGAGGGCACCAGCGTCTGGTTGGAAAGCTCGATCAAGCAGTTAGTTCCAGCCGGCGATCCCACCATCGTCATCATGGGGGTCAACGACATCACCGTTCACCCCGAGGTGCCACCAATTGTGTTCCACCGCAGCATATTTCGCCGCCTAGGCGCCTAATCAGCACCTATTGGCGATGGAACGTTGAAATCGCCCTCGAACGCGTCGGCCAGCAATCGTAGGTATTGTGCCGGGTCTCATTGTCGAGGTCTGCGGTGTGGATGGGCGGGCCGTGTGGACCTGCGTGCGCACAAGTCGGCGTCTACCACCGCCGGCGTGGCCGCGACCAGTGCAATCGCACCTGCAGACCGGGGCGGATCTGCGCGACCCGGTCGGTGTCGTGATCGGTAACCACACCGATCACCGGATAGCTGCCGGTCACCGGATGATCGGGGCCGAGGATCACCGGCAACCCGTTGGGCAGCACCTGAATCGCCCCGCGGGTCGCACCCTCGCTCGGCAGCTGGCGATCCGGCCAGCGGTGCTGCAGCGGCCGGCCGTCCAGCCGCGTGCCAACCCGGTCGCTGCGGTCGGAGGCCACCCACTCGCTGTGCACCAGTGCGTCGGGATCGATGAACCAGTCGTCGCGCGGCCCGGGCACCACGTTGAGCTCGATCGGGTCCTCGGTGAACGACGCCGCCGGCGCCTGGTCCAGTTCGGGAAAGGCCGTGGTGTGCTCCCCGACGGGCAGCACGTCGCCGGGCTGCAGCGGCTGCGGACCGATCCCCGACATCACGTCGGAGCTGCGCGAGCCGAGTACCGGTTCGACATCGATTCCGCCGCGCACCGCCAGGTACGTGCGCAGCCCGTAGTGCGGCGAGCCCAGCGAGATCACCTGGCCGTCATGTGCGTAGTGAATGCTGTTGATGCCGAAGGGGATTCCGTTAACCGCGGGGTCGGTGTCGGCGCCGGTCACAGCGATTGCGATGTCGCCGCCGCGCACCCGTGCGGTCAGCCCCCCGAAGGTCACCTCGATCGTGGCCCGGTCGGCGGGGTTGGCCACCAGCCGGTTGGCCAGCGCATGCGAGCGCCTATCCGCGGCGCCGGAGCGGGTGACCCCAAGATGTGCCAGGCCGGGCCGGCCGAGGTCTTCGATCAGGGCCAGCGGCCCGGTGCGCATGATTTCCAGCGTCGGCGGACGGGAGCGAACCGACTTGGTGGTGAACTCGGTCGTCATCGCGCCTCCCAAAATTGCACCCACTTGCGGGGCGTCAGCAGCGCCGGATCGGGGCGGTGGACGTCCCACACCACCGCATCGGTCTGCCCGATCAGCGGCCAGCCGCCGGGGGATTCGCGCGGATAGATGCCGCTGAACTCGCCGGCGAACCCCACAGAACTGGCGGGCACCTTGGTTCGCGCCTCGTCCCGCCGTAGAACCTGCAGTCGCGGGTCACCACCGACGAGGTACGCCAAACCCGACGCAACGCGCCACGGCGTACCGGTATGTGCGGCGACGACGCCCGCCTCGTCGAGTCCGGGGTGTGCCGTCACGTCGGCGAGATCAGCGCCGTCATAGACGACCTCGATCACGACGTCGGCGACGGTCGGCGGTTCGACGGCGTAGGACGGTTCCGCATGCAGCTCCTCGATGTGCTGGCGGATACGGGGGAGGTAGCGACGGCTTTCGAGCTTGATCAGCACGGTGCGTGACGCGGACACGAGGTCCACCACGCCGAGAAGGTCGGCGTCCCGAAGCGCGTCGGCCCATGCGAGCACCTCGGCGGTGCTCTCGAAGTCCAGCAGCAAGGCCTGGTCGCCGTAGTCGAGCACTCTTAAACCCGTTGCGACGGTCACACATTGAACTTACCGCCGAGTAACCGTCGGCGCCGCAAACTTTCGAGGCTTGCCAGAGGTGCCTTACCAAAGGCTCAGGGTGTCAGCCGGCAAGGTCATCGAGACAACATGGTTCCGAATGAGCAACGACATAGGACGCGCCGGCCGAGCGTCCTTCATTACATCGCCTATTGCTTTGAGACAAACCGCGATGAAGTCCCGTGAGACACCGCGGATCATCGCAGGACCAGAGCATCGCGAGATGAAACGGATTTTGAGAACCTACATGCGGCCTCATTGCGTGGGTTATCGCGCAACGAAAGCAACACAGCTTCGGCACGTCCTTTGTATTGGGGTTTTCTTCTTGGCATTTTCGGCATTTTGTGGGCGATCCTCATGCGGCCGGGGGCGCGCCGCAGGGAGCCAACAGCTTGTTTCCTGACGACGGTCATGGTGCCAGTCTCTGCGGGGCTCGACGGAAGTCGCTGTTGGGGTAGGCGTCCGGCAGCACCGAGGTCACTTCCCGCAGCGCGGCCTTGCCGCTGATGCACAGCTTTCGTGCGCCGTAGAGTGCCGCAACGGTCGGTGTCCTGCTTTGGGCGGCCACGCAGTGCACAAGCACTGTGCGCCCCTCGTGACGGAGTTGCTCGATGAGCCGCACGGTGTCGGTCAGCACGAAATCCAGGTTTGGGTTGCAGTCCGGTCCGTCGTCGTCGATGAGCCGGACATCGATCTGCTCGACGCCAGGAAGGTCCCCCTGTGGGGACTCGGCACAGGGATACGACGGCATCCACGCCCGGCGGTAGTGACTTCAGCGCCGCGACGTTGCCCAGCCAGGCACCGCAGCCATGCCCGCAAGGCGCTCAAAGCGGCGCTGCATCCCAAGGTCGTGACACCGAGGAGTCCGCGGCCATCCAAGTACGGGCCGGATGTCATCGCCGCACTCACGGTGTGCTGGTCGGTGCTGGGAATGCCGGCCGGTAAACGGCTGGCGCCGATGCTGGGAGAACTGGTGGCGGTGTTGCGCCATTTCGGGGAGCTGGACATCGACGAGGACACCGCGGAACTGTTGGTATCCATGTCGGCGGCCACCATCGATCGTCGCCTGGCCGGTGAACGCCGCAAGCACCAGCTCAGGGGGCGCTGTAGCACCAAGCCGGGATCGCTGCTCAAAAGTCAGATCCCGGTGCGCACCTGGGCCGAGTGGGACGACGCGCGACCCGGGTTCGTCGAGATCGACCTGGTCTGCCACGACAGCGGCAACCCGGCTGGACCCCATGCGTTTACGTTGACGGTCACCGACATCGCCACCGGCTGGACCGAGAACCGCTCCGTGCCCGACAAGACCGCCAAATGCGTCCTTCGCGCACTCGACGACATCGCCGACAAGATGCCGTTCCCGATCCTGGGGGTGGACTCTGACAACGGATCAGAATTCATCAACGTCCACTTGCTGCGATGGTGCCAAAAGCGCCGGATCACCTTCACCCGTGCTCGACCGGGCAACAAGAACGACGGCTGTCACGTCGAGCAGAAGAACTGGGCGGTGGTCCGCACCGTGGTCGGCTATCACCGCTACGACACCGCCGCAGAACTGTTGCTACTCAACGAAATCTGGCAGCTGCAGTCCAAGATGACCAACTACTTCTACCCGCAGCAGAAACTGATATCCAAGGTCCGCAAGGGCGCCAAGGTGTCCAAGAAACACGACACCGCCGCCACCCCCTTCCATCGCGCGATCGATCACCCGACCATGACCGTGGAGCGCATAGTCGCGATGACCCGGACCTACTCCCTGATCAACCCCGCCGCCACCCAGCGCCAGATCCAAGCCCTGACCGCTCAGCTCCTCACCCTGACCACCAGCAAAGCTGGACCCGCCGCCAAAGCACAAGTCAACAAGCGCGCACGTTCACATGAGGCAACGAATCCACCCTCGCGCGCATCTTGACATGACGCAACAGGGTGACAAGTCAGCGCGACGGCAACTTGAAGACGTGCTGGGCGATGATGTTGCGCTGGATCTCCGAGGTGCCCCCGGCGATCGTTCCCGCGAAACTACCGATGTAGCGCGCGAACCAGCCCGCTGTGAACTGGCCGGGGCTGTATGGGTTGTACGCGGCGCTCATCGAGGGGTCGGCCAGACCGTCGGCCCCCGCTGCCTCCAGAACCTGCCGGTAGGCGTTCTGCTCCGCTTCCGACCCGAACACCTTGAGCACCGACAGCGCGGCGACGTCGACCTCGCCGCGCGCCGCGCGCGCCAGCGCGGCCGACCCCAACAGACGAAGAGCCTGCCAGTCCATGACGACGGTCGCGTAGTGGTCGCGGTCCACGACTCCTGAAGGCCGGTAGCCGTCCACCAACTGGCCCAACCGGTTGGCGAACGCCATCCACATCAACGTGCGCTCGTGACCGAGTGACCCGTTGGCCACCTTCCAGCCGCCGTTCAGCGGCCCGACAAGATTCTCGGCCGGTACCCGGACGTCGGTCAGGAAGACTTCGTTGAAGTCCAGGTCGTTGCGATCGTACACCGAGGCGAACGGTCGGCACGTCACGCCGGGGCTGTCGGTTTCGATGAGTAACGCACTGAGTCCCTTGTGCTTTGGGGCGTCGGGGTCGGTGCGCACAAATGCCAGCAGCACGTCGGCGTCATGCGCGCCGGACGTCCAGACCTTCTGACCGTTGACGACGAAGTAATCGCCGTCGACGGACCGCTCGCGTTCGTCAGGCCCGCAAGGTCGGAGCCCGCACCCGGTTCACTCATCCCGAGCGACGCCGTGATCTCCGCACGGAGGATCGGCACCGCCCATCGCCGCTTCTGCTCGTCGGTACCGAACGACAGCAGCGACGCCGCGATGATGCCGACCCCCTGCGGATTGAACGAGTGGTAGATGCGCCGCCGCGAGAGTTCCTCGCGGTGCACGAACTGCTCGAGGATGTTCGGCGTTTCGGCCGCCGAACTCCGGCGGGTTCCCCGGTAGCAGCCACCCGTGGTCGAACTGCAGCCGCTGCCAGCGACGCGCCCACTCCGGCACGTGCGACGTCGAGCGTGACCGCTCCGCCGCTTCGGCCTCGGGCGGTAGATGCTCGTCGAGGAAGGCGACGAATTCCGCGCGGAACGCCTCCACGTCGGCGTCGAACCTCAGTCGCACACGGCCCAACATATCAAGTACTTAACATTTGCGCCGCCGTGCGCTATGACTATTGGGATGCTCGATTCGGAAAAGATTCTGATCACCGGCGCGACGGGCAAGATCGCCTTCCCCATCGCGCGCGCGCTCGCGCAACGCAACGAGGTGTGGGGCGCCGCACGCCTGCGGGACGAGTCGGATCGGCAGAGATTGGCGGCCGCCGGCATTACGCCGCTTGCGCTCGACATGAGCAAGGGCGACTTCTCGGCGCTGCCCGACGACTTCAGCTATGTCTTCCACGCGGCCGTCGACACCGGTGCCGGCGACTGGGGACGGTGCGTCGAGACGAACGCGCAGAACTCCGGCGAGTTGCTCTACCACTGTCGCAGCGCGAAGGGGTTCGTGTTCTGTTCGACCGGGTCGGTCTACGGCTACCAGGGACAGCGTCCGCTACGCGAGAGTCGGACCCGCCGGGTGTTCCGCTGCGGCCGAACTACAGCTTCTCGAAAATCGCCGCCGAGGCCGTGTGCACCTGGATCGCCACGCATTACCGAATCCCGCTGACCATCATCCGCATCTGCTCGACATACGGGCCGGAGGGTGGAGCACCGGCCGACCGCCTCGACGTGATGTTGGCCCGCAAGCCGATTCGGCTCCATCCCGACAAGCCGAACAACTACAACCCGATCTACGAAGACGACTACGTCGAGCTCGGGATCCGCGCCATGGAGGTCGCCGACACTCCCCCGATCACGGTGAACTGGGCCGGCAGTGAGACCGTCAGCGTCGAGGAGTACTGCACGTACATGGGCGAGCTGGTCGGCGTCGAACCCGTCTTCGACTACACCGCCCGACGCGCACACCCCGCTGTGGCCCGACGTCACCCGCATGCACGAGATCCTCGGCAGGACGAAGGTGCCGTGGCGCGAGGGCTTTCGCAGAATGATCGCCGCCCGTCATCCCGAAATCGCACTGCCGGAACACAATTCGACAACACGAGGGCCAAATTGATGGAGCTTCCCGGCACACCGTCGGACGAGGTCGACGACGTTCTCGCCACCGGACGTGGTGACATCACAACCCTGTTCGTGTCCATGGCGACTCGTCATCCCGACGGAACGGACGCCGAGTACCTGCGCTGGCACACCCTCGACCACCGTCCCGAACAGCACCGGCTGGCTGGCGTGCGGGCCTCGCTACGGCTGGTGTCGACGCCCGACTGCCGGGCCGCACGCGCGGTGGGCAACGACCGTTTCGACGCCGTCGATCACGTGATGACCTACTTCTTCACCGATCCCGGCGGACTCGCGTCCTTCCTTGAACTGTCGAACGCGCTTGGCGGCGCGGGCCGCAAGCTTCCTCTGCTGCCTCCGGTCGAGCGCGGCGTGTACGACGTGACCGCCAAGCTGGCCGCGCCTCGGGTGAAGGTCGGGGCAGACGTGCTGCCCTGGTGGCCGGTCCGTGGTGTGTACCTGCTACTGGAAAGGGGCACCGCGCCTGCGAGCCGACTGCACGAGGTCGACGGTGTGGCCGGCGTGTGGTCGGCCGCTGCGCTGAGCACCGAAGCGAACATGTCGAGCGCGCAGCCGGGACAGACCATCTCGTACTGCTTCCTGGACGACGACCCGGTTGCCACCGCGGCACGCTTGCGACCCGTACTCGAAAACCGTTGGGCTGATTCGGGTGTCGAACCGCTCTTCGCCGCGCCGCTGTATCCGGTGGTGCCGCATGAGTGGGATCGCTATGTGCCGTAAGGGGTCTGGATGCGCATCGGCTTGATGGTCGGCTCCGATAAGGAACGCTCACGTGCGGACCGGCTCAGCGGTCTGCTGGCCGACGGAAAGGCCGCCGAAGACGACGGCTTCGCGTCGTTCTGGATTCCGCAGGTGCCCGGTTACCTCGACGCGATGACGGCCGTCGCGCTTCTCGGCCACGTCACCGAGCGCATCGAGATCGGAACGGCGGTCGTCCCGATTCAGACCCGTCATCCGCTGATCATGGCGCAGCAGGCACTGACCACCCAGGTGGCGTGCTCGGGGCGGTTCACGCTCGGAATCGGCCCGTCGCACCACTGGATCATCTCCGACCAACTCGGACTTCCCTACGAGCGACCGGCGCGGCTGGTCCGCGACTACCTCGACGTGCTCGGCGCGGCGTTCGCCGGTCCCGGCGCGGTGGCGGTCGACAACGTCAGCTACCGGGTGCACAGCCCGGTGGACGTCACCGATTCCTTCGAGATGCCAACCCTTCTCGCCGCCCTCGGGCCGACGATGCTTCGGATCGCCGGCGAGCGAACCGGTGGAACCATCCTGTGGATGGCTGACGAGCGAGCGATCGGCGACTACGTGGCCCCGCGCATCACCGAGGCGGCAGACGCCGCGGGCCGATCCGGCATTCGCGTGGTCGCAGGAGTTCCAGTCGCACTCTGCCGCGACGACGAGGTGGACGAGGCCCGCGCCTACGCCAGCGAGGTGCTCGGACACGCTGACTTCTCGCCGAATTACGTTCGGCTGCTTGAACACGGCGACGCCGAGGACGTCGGCGACACGATGGCGGCCGGCGACGAGTCGACCGTGCTGGCGCGCCTTCATCGCTACCGCGATGCGGGTGTCACCGATCTCGCGGTGCGAGTGGTTCCGCTGGGCGATGACGCGAGCGAACGAAGTGTGTCGCGGCGGCGCACTCTTCAGTTCGTGGCGTCGCTGTTCTCCGAATTCGCTCCCGGCGCATAGACACCCATGAACTCGATGGGCACGCCGCCCATCGAGCAGAAGAACAGTTCCGCCCCGGCATACCGGTGTCGAACTGCGTGACATCAGTCCCGAATGCCTTCGCCTTGTCGCGCGCACCGGTGAAGTCGTCGGTCAAGAAACGACAACGCGGCCAGACCCTCCGGTGCGATGTCACGCAAGTGCTCCGGCACGTCGAGCACTTCGATCAGACCCGACTCGCCGATGCCGAGCATGGTCACATCCGCCCCGTCGGACGGTGGCCAACCCAACGTCTTCTCGAGAACTTCGCCGGGCACCCGCAGCTCGAACTGAACCGCCATCCCGACGACATCGGTCAGAAAGGCGATGAACGTCTTGGCCGAGTGGCTTCGCATGACGACGTGGTGCAACTGATTTGTCATTCCTAGATAGTTAGACAACCGTCAACTATTTGCAAGAGCCAGTTTGGCTGTTACAGTGCGCCTGTGCCGAGAAACAGCGGGCCTGCAGTTGCTGACGGTGGTCAGCGCCGGGCCTCCTACCAGCGTGCAAGGTCACATCAGACCAAGCGCGCCCTGGTGCAGGCGGCGATGGCGTTGTGGCGCACGAACGGCTACGCCAAGACGACGGTCGCCGACATCTGCCGCGCGGCCGGTGTGTCCCGCGCGCTGTTCTACTTCTATTTCCCGGCCAAGGAGGACGTGCTCTTCGAGGTCGGCCTGCTCTCCACCCGCGCCGCGCAGAAAAAGGTGCGCGAGCTGCTGGCAGGCGACTACGACGTGCAGTCGGTCATCGCCGCGGCCCTGCGCAGCCTGGACCGGTCGATGGCGAACAATCCACGCGAGCTGATCATCGAAACGATCCTGGAGGGCTATCGCCAGGAGCAGCGCATCCTCGCCGGCGAGCGCTCCGATGACTCCGACGCCGACATGTTCGGCGAGCTGTTCGCCAAGGCGCAGCGGGACGGCAAGTTGGCGCCTCACCTGACAAACACCGACGTGGCCCATCTGTCGAGATTGGCTCAGATGCATGTCAGCGAGGGCGTTCGGCACTGGGCCTCGGGCAGCTTCGGCGACCGTTCATTCGCCGAGGTGGTGGCCGGTGACATCGCGGCACTGATCGCCGGATTCAACCAACAGCAGAAATAGATCGAAGGAGACGCACAATGGCGTGGGATTTCGAGACCGACCCCGAGTACCAGAAGGAGCTGGACTGGGCCGACGAGTTCGTCCGCGACGAGGTCGAGCCGCTTGACCTCGCGTTTCCCCACCAGCAGTTCATGCCGCTGGATGACAACCGTCGCAAGGTGATCGACCCGCTCAAGGAGGAAGTCAGGCGACGCGGCTTGTGGGCCACCCACCTGGGACCGGAGCTGGGCGGTCAGGGCTATGGGCAGCTCAAGCTCGCCCTGCTGAACGAGATCCTTGGGCGTTCGCAGTGGGCGCCGATCATCTTCGGCTGCCAGGCACCCGACACCGGCAACGCCGAGATCATCGCCCACTTCGGCACCGACGAGCAGAAGGAGCGCTACCTGCGACCGTTGCTCGACGGCGAACTGTTCTCCTCGTATTCGATGACCGAGCCGCATGCCGGCGCCGATCCGACACTGTTCAAGACGCAAGCGGTGCGCGACGGCGATGACTGGGTGATCAACGGCTGGAAGTTCTTCTCCTCCAACGCCAAGTCTGCGTCCTTCTTGATCGTGATGGTGGTGACGAATCCGGAAGTGAGTGCCTACCAAGGCATGTCGATGTTCCTGGTGCCGACCGACACACCGGGCGTGAACATCGTCCGCAACATCGGCCTGCACGGTGAGCGTGAAGGAGAGGGCTCACACGCGCTGATCCACTACGACAACGTGCGCGTGCCGTCCGACGCGGTGCTGGGCGGCGAGGGTCAGGCGTTCGTCATCGCACAGACGCGCCTCGGTGGCGGCCGCATTCATCACGCCATGCGCACCATCGGGCTGGCCCGCAGGGCGCTGGACATGATGTGCGAACGCGCGCTGAGCCGCGAGACGCAGGGCAGCAAGCTGTCGGACAAGCAGTTCGTCCAGGGCTATATCGCCGATTCGTACGCCCAGTTGCTCCAGTTCCGGTTGATGGTGCTCTACACCGCCTGGGAGATCGACAAGTACAACAACTACAAGAAGGTGCGCAAGGACATCGCCACGGTGAAGGTGGTCATGCCGACAGTTCTGCACGACATCGCCTGGCGGGCAATGCAAGTACACGGTGCGCTCGGTGTCACCAATGAGATGCCGTTCCTCGGCATGGTCACCGGCTCCGCCGTGATGGGCCTTGCTGACGGCCCGACCGAGGTGCACAAGGCCACGGTCGCCAAGCAGGTGCTGCGCGACTATCAGCCGACCGACGACATCTGGCCCACCCAGTGGACACCGAGGAAGCGGGAGGCCGCGCGGGCGAAGTTCGCCGACTATCTGGAGAACGAAGTGGGGAATCTGTGAGCGAGGAGATAAATACCGCCCGCCTTGCCGAATGGATGGACGGAGCCGCGCTGCCTGGGGGCACCTCCCCGCGTGCAAGGGGGAGTAAGGGTGAGGCGCTCGAGGCCGGTTTCCTGTCCGGCGGCACGCAGAATGTGATCTACCGGATCCAGCGTGGTGAGGATGTCTGCGTTCTGCGCATGCCGCCACCGGGCGCCCCGCCCGACCGGGACAAAGGCATTCTGCGGGAATGGCGGATCATCGAGGCCCTCGACGGCACCGACGTTCCGCACACCGCGGCGGTCGCCGTATGCCCCGACGCGTCGGTGCTCGGCCGCCCGTTCTACCTGATGGGCTTCGTCGACGGGTGGTCGCCGATGGACCTGGCGCAGCGGCGATGGCCGGAGCCGTTCGACACCGACATCGCCGCCCGGCAGGGTCTGGCGTATCAGCTCGCCGAGGGCATCGCGCTGTTGTCGAAGGTCGACTGGAAGGCCAAGGGCCTGCACGATCTCGGCCGCCCCGATGGCTTCCATGAACGCCAGGTCGACCGGTGGATCGGCTTCTTCGAGCGGATCAAGGGCCGTGACATCGACGGCCTCGACGTGGCCACCGAATGGCTGCGCGCCCACCGCCCGCTCGACTTCATCCCCGGCCTGATGCACGGCGACTACCAGTTCGCCAATGTGATGTACCGCCATGGGGCACCGGCCGAGCTGGCCGCAATCGTCGACTGGGAGATGGGCACCGTCGGCGACCCGAAGCTGGATCTCGGCTGGATGGTGCAGAGCTGGCCGGAGAACACCGACGCACCGGACTCGTCGGAGATGAGTTACGTCGACATGCGTGGAATGCCTTCCCGCACAGAGGTGGTCGACCACTACGCGAAGGTCTCCGGGCGGCAGGTCGACGACCTCGACTACTACCTGGTGTTGGCCAAGTGGAAGCTCGCCATCGTCTTGGAGCAGGGCTTTCAACGCGCGGGCGACAACGAGAAGCTGCTGGCCTACGGGCCCGTCATCACTGATCTGATGCGCTCGGCCGCCGAGCTCGCCGAATCAACCGACTACGCGTGATGCGTGCCGCGGTCTGTCCGGCATACGGGCCGCCCGAAGTGGTCCAGGTCGAGGAGCGGCCGACGCCGAAGCTCGAAGCCGGACAGGTCATGGTGCGGGTCGGCGCCGCCGCGGTCAACTACCCCGACGTCCTGCTCGTCGCCAACCAGTACCAGATCAGCGTGCCCCCACCCTTCGTGGTCGGCAGCGAGTTCGCCGGCGTCATCACCGAAGTCGCCAACGGCGCGGGCGATCTGGCTGTCGGCGACCGGGTGACCGGCACCGGGATGTACGGCGCCTTCGCCGAACAGGTCGCGGTACCCGCCGAAGGTCTGGCCCGGATCCCACACGGCATCGACGACCAAACCGCGGCCGCCTTCGGGGTGGCTTATCGGACGGCGTATCACGCGCTGCGCTCGGTCGCGCGTCTGCGGCCCGGCGACGCGTTGATCGTGTTGGGCGCGGGCGGCGGCGTCGGCCTCGCCGCGGTCCAGCTGGGCGTTCACTTGGGCGCCGACGTCACCGCCGTCGCATCGTCGGCCGAAAAGCTCGATGTGGCAGCCTCATACGGCGCACATCACCTCGTCAACCACCGCTCGGGTGACCTGCGCGGCCAGTTGCGCAACGCACTGCCCGACGGCGCGGCCGCCGTCATCGACCCGGTGGGTGGAGATCTGTCGGAACCCGCGCTGCGATCGCTGCGCCGGGGCGGGCGGTTCGTCACCGTCGGCTACGCGTCGGGCGTGATCCCGCGCATCCCGCTGAACCTCGTCCTGGTCAAGGGCGTGCACGTACTCGGCTTCCAGTTTCAGGACGTTCCCGCCGACGAGTTCGTCCGTAACGAGGACGAACTCCGCGACCTGCTCGCCACCCGCAAGGTGTCGCCGCATATCGGCGCGGTCTATCCCCTTGCCGAAACGTCGCGTGCGCTGCGCCATGTCGCCGACGGGAAAGCCGTCGGTAAGGTTCTGATCGACCTCAGCTTGCCGGAATGAGATCCGCGGCGACCGACGGAGTCGCCATCACACCGCGGCGGAAGGTCTCGGTCTCGCCGACGGAACCGGCTGCGGGATCGAGGGCGGTCAACGCCTGGGACTTGAACGCGCGGGCCGCCGCGCTGAGATGATGCCGCACGGGACCGACACTGTCGTCGAGCTCGGCGGGACAGCTGTCACCCCACAGCGTCACCTCGGTCAGGCCCTGCTCGAGCGCACCGAGCACGCCGCGGCGCACCCGCTCGTCGCTCGCGAAGAGGTCCGCGGCGACCGCGACCGTCTGCCGATGCGGACGTTCCTCCCACAAAGCCAGTGCCGATTCGAGATTCGCGGTTTGGACACCGAGGATGCGCAGCGGCCGCTCATCCTCGTGTTCGTTGAGCAGAACGGTCACGTCCCAGCCCGCCATCACCCGGTCGTACATCCAACCGCCTGCGAACCTGACGACATCGGCGACGCTGTCCGCCACCACATCGAGTCGGTACCTCATGTCGAGCTCCTTGGCGCCAGCTCGTGACCCAACGACTCCGCGTACCCCTTGAACACCTCGGTGAGCGGTATTGAAGGATCGAGTAACCATAGGGTCTCCATTCCGTTGATGAAGGCGAGTATTTCCACGGCCTTGGTGGCCGCATCGAAATCCGGGCGGTACTGTCCGTCGCGCTGACCGCGCTCGACGATGTCGGTGATGATGTCGATGGCGGCGCGATACCGCTTGTGCAGGCGGTCGTGCAGTGGAGCGTCGGGGGCGATGTTCTCGACGAGAAGCACCGTGAATGTGCCAACCAGTTCGGGGGCCCGGTCGAATCGCTCGGGCACTCGACTGAGTTCGGTGATCAAGTCGCCGGAGCGGTAGTCCGCGTGCGCGTCATCGTCGGCGTCGCGGGCGTCGAGCACCGCGTTGAGCAACTGCTCCTTGGACTCGAAATGGTGCAGCAGCCCGGCGGGTGTCACCCCAGCGTCCTTGGCGATCTGCGCCAGGGAGGTGTTGCGCCACCCGTTGCGCGCGAGCAACCGTTCGGCCACGCCGAGAATGCGCTGCCTGCGGTCCTCGCCCTTGGCGAGGAGCGTCGCGTAAGGCCGCTGACGAGCGCTCGCGCGAGGAACAGACGGCGTTTGAGGGTCCGGGGCTGCCACAGATCTCCTTCGATCAACCAACCTAGTGAACACACAGTAGGTAGGTTTTACCGCTGTGACAAGGGTCTCAGCAAGAAAAATTTCTTGACGGCCGTCTCACTGCGGTTTCACGGCGCACTTCACCCGTTCAGTTCGGCGAGCGCGTGAATCTGCTCGAGATAATGCTCGAGCGAGCGACTGGTGAACCGGGCGGACAGGATCGTGGTCACGCCCGCGGCCATGGTCTGCAACAGTTCCCGTGTCGCGTCTGGCTCTCCTACCGGATCGAGCGGACGATCGGCGGGCAGTACCACCTCGAAACCGTGGGGCACGTCAAAGGCCTGCAGCCACTCGGCGGCGGTCTCGATCGAGACGTAAAACGGGCACCAGCCGTCGGCGAGTGTGACCGCCCGGCGCAGCGAGCGTTTGGTACGGCCACCGACCCAGATCGGCATGTGCGCCTGCAGCGCACACGGGTCGACGGTCAACCCGCCAAACGAATAGAACTCGCCCTCGTAGGCCGGTTCATTGGTTGGCAGCGCCGCCCGCAGCGCCCGCAACGCGTCGTCGGCACGAGCTCCTCGATCCTCGAACGGCGCGCCCAGAAGGTCGAACTCCTCCTTGAGCGAGCCGACGCCGACGCCGAGGATGACCCTGCCGCCGCTGACGTGATCCAATGTGCCGTAACGCTTTACGATCGCCAGCGGATGGTGATACCCGAGCACGAGCGTCATGGTGGCGAGCCGGATCTGCTTCGTGCGGGCCGCCACATAGCCCAAGGTGGCAAGGGGATCCCAATACCGGGCGCCGCGTCGTCCGGCCTCGGTGACAGGCATGCCGATGTGCTCGCTGCAGGTGAGATGGTGGTAGCCGAGCCGATCCGCCGTTTCGGCGACGCGGCCGATGTCGTCGATCGAGGCGTTCTTTTCCCACGTCAAGGGCGCGCCGGCGACGTTGGTGACGACGGGCGTCGCGACGGCAAGCTTCACTGCAGGGGCTCTTCGCCCGCCAGGATCGTGCGGTGCATGAGGCGGCCGCTGTCGGCGGGATACTCCAGCACCCGGTGCATGGTGCCGGTGTTGTCCCACATAAGAAGGTCACCGGGTTGCCACGCGTGCCGGTAGACGTACTGCGGCTGGGTGGCCCAGTCGCGAAGGCGTGCAAGTAGAGCGCGGCTTTCCTCGACCGGCAGTCCGATCACGTAGTCCGCCGTCGCACCGAGCAGCAGTGACTTACGCCCGGACTGGTGCGTCCACACCATCGGGCAAGCCTTTGTCGGTGACTTCTGCCAGAAGGTGATCTCGTCGTAGCTCATCTCAGGTCGGACGTAGTACTGCGACCGCTCGGCGCTGTGGACGACCCGAAGGTCCGCGATGAGATCCTTGTCGGTCTGCGGCAAGTCGTCGTAGGCCGCGTAGGTATTGCAGAACTCGGTGTCTCCCCCGGTCTCCGATAGCTTCACGGCGCGCAGCAGGGTCGCGAGATTCGGGTAGGGCTGAAGCGAGCCGTCGAAATGCCAGAACATCGACCCCTTCAAGTATTCGGCTCGCTGGTTGACGTTCTTGTCCAGCGAGATCTTGTAGATCCCGTCTTCGCCCTCGTTCGCCACGATGTTGCCGACGGTCTTGGCGATGGCGACTTGGTGCTCGTCGCTGATGTCCAGCCCGCGGAAGAAGACCACGCCGCGCTGTTCCAGTGTGGCGCGGATGTTCTCGGCTTCCCGACCGCTGCGCAGCGTCTCGAGGTCGGTTCGGATCTCGCTGCCGATCCGCGGCGTGAGGTCGACGACGTCGAGTTGCGCGGAGGCGAGTCCCACGGCGTCAGCTCACTCTCGTGAGAATCGTGTTGGCCGAATGCTTCACGCGCGGTTGCTGCCACAGCTCCACCGCGAGCGAGACCGTGATCAGCGAGTAGAGCAGGTTGCGCAGGTTCGCGACGTCATCGGGTAGCGGTTCGGAGTAGTCGAACTTGTCGATGTAGGTGACCGCTTCTTCGGCGCAGGGAAAGACCTCGTCGTAGAACGCCTTGATCTCGTCCATCGAACTGTTGACGCGCTTCACGTAGCGTTCGTGCCCGTCCTCGATGGCCCATTCCGGCACCAGGTGTTCGAGCTGCGAGAATTCCGGCGGCAGAAGGGTACTCATCGATTTCCTGCCTTCGCCTTCTCGCCAGCCTCGACGTAGTCGCCGACCACCTTGTGTAGATGGCGTAACAGGATCTCCTCGTCATTCATCGTGAAATGCGTGAGGGCGCCGCTGTTGAGCATGGCCTGCAACCCTTCTGACGGGCTGGCATCTTCCAGGATGATGTCGTTGAGGAACGTCACCGTCAGCTCCTGGCCCAACCGCTCCTTATGCGTGGTCGGTGGCTGGTAGTACATCTCCGTCTCGAAGATGTGCGAATGCGGTCCGGTCGGCCAGTGCGTATGGACCGTGTAACCGGACGCACCGAAGATCAGCACAAAGTTGGGAAAGAACTGGTAGGAGTCGAAACCGTACTTCTCCGACCGCGTGGGGTTGAGTCCAGGCGGCATCGGACCGCGGTCGGTTCGCTTGTTCCACGGCCCGGCTGCGCTGGCCTCGAACACGCACTCGATCGGCTTGGAGTACGGCGTTTTTCGGGATGGCTCGCCCGAGAACGAGTACATCCGATGCGGACCCTTGAGTTGGTAGCCCAATGCGTCGGTGAATGGGTTCGGCTTGTCGAGCGCCTCCTTGGCCTCCGCTGTCAGGGTGCCGAAGGACGACGCGTGCAGATAGGGCCCGTGGTAGCTCTCCGCGAAGCCGTCGAGAAAGATCTTCCAGTTGCACTGCAATTCGGCCTTGAACTTGTACACCTGGTGTGGCCCCTCGAAGGGATAGCCCTCGATGCCATGCGCCAGCTCCCCCAGGTACGACCTCACCGGCTCGGTGTTGTGCGAGTTGAGGTTGATGAAGATGAAGCCTTCCCACACCTCGCATTGAATGGCCGGCACCCGGCAGCTGTCGGCGTCGAAGTCGAGCAGCAGATCCTTGCGGGTAGCTGAGTGCAGCGAGCCGTCCAGCTTGTAGCGCCAGCCGTGGAAGCGGCAGTAGAGCAACGGCGCGCGGCCGGAGACCTCCTGGAACGGGTCGTCCTCCCACAGCATCTTGTTGCCCCGGTGCGGACAGATGTTGTGGAAGGCGCGGATCACATCGTCCTTGCCTCGCACGATGATGATCGAGGTGTTCAGGAACCTCAGTTCCCGGGTGAAGTAGCTGCCCGACTTCGGCACTCGCTCGACCCGCCCGACATAGAGCCAGGTCTTCTTGAAGACGTGCTCGCGTTCCTTCTCGTAAAACTCCTCGGAGACGCAGTCTTCAAGCGACACCGGACCGCGGCCGAGTTCGGGATATGCGTCCGTCCAATGTCCACCTGCGGGCTTGGTCACCAGGCTGTCGTGAGTCATGAGACCCTCCTCGCGCCGACGGTAACAGCTGGTGAATTAGTCAAAACAGATGCAGAACCGCAACACCCTGTTGCATATTTGGAACACAGTCACGCGGACAAGAGGAGCACAAACAGAGCAGTGGAACAGAACCTGCCCTTCGACCTCGATGCCCTGCTGGTATTCGGCAAGGTGGTGGAAAGCCGCAGCCTGTCGAAGGCGGCCACCTTGCTCGGGATGCCCAAGTCGACCGTCAGCCGCAAGCTGACAAAGCTGGAGTCCGACCTTGGCATCAAGCTGCTGCGCAAGAACACGCACCAGCTGACCGTCACCGACCTCGGTGAGAAGGTCTACGCGCACGCGGTGAGCATACTGACCGAGGCCAACGGCGTCCGCGCCCTGGTGGAAGCCAGCAGGCACGAGCCGCAGGGCGAGCTCCGTGTCGCGATACCGGTCTTCGTCGGCATCGACTACGCGTCGAGGGTGGGCGCAACGTTCCTGCAGCGCCATCCGAACGCGCGGTTGGACATCCATCTGGTGGACAACATGGTCGACCCGATCAAGGACGGGTTCGACGTGGTGTTCGGAACCGGACCACTGCAGGATTCGACGTTGATCGCGCGAAAGGTTTTCAGCCTGGAGCTGTTCCTCTGCGCGTCACCCGACTTCGTGGCGCTACTCGCCGAGCCGATCACCGCGCCGACGCAGTTGGATGTTCTACCGTTCATCGATTTCGGCTTCGGCGGACCGCGCAAGGTCGCGGTCACCAAGAACAAGCGCCGATACGAACTGTCACCTCCAGTGCGGGCACGCGCCAACAACTTTCAGGTGTGCAAGCAGTACATCCTGCAAGGGCTCGGCGTCGGTGTCATGCCAACGCAGATCATCTGCACCGAGGAACTGCGGGACGGCAGCATTGTGCCGGTCCTGCCGCAATGGACGCCAGAGCCGTTGGACGTACACATGATCTATCCATTCCAGCTCTCGTTCTCGACGCTCATCAGCGCGTTCTACGACACGGCATGCGAGATCATCGTCGAGAACACCGCCCGCGCCTGAGTTGGCGATTTCGGCGCGCTACCGTGCGCTGAGCGCCGGTGAGCGCGCCGAAATCGCTACAAGCCGAGCGACTTGGCGATGATCACCTTCATCACCTCGCTGGTACCGGCATAGATCCGGGCCACCCGGGCATCCGTGTACAGCCGGGCGATCGGGTACTCCATCATGTAGCCGTAGCCGCCGAACAGCTGCAGACACCGGTCGACGACGCGGGCCTGCATTTCGGTGCAGAACAGTTTGACCCGGGCGGCGTCCGCGCCCGACAGTTCCCCGTCGACGTGCAGCACGATCGCGCGGTCCACCATCGCCTGGGCGGCCTCGACCTCCGTGGAACATGCGGCGAGTTCGAACTTGGTGTTCTGGAACGATGCGACGGGCGTCCCGAACGCCTTGCGGTCCTTGGTGTAGTCGATCGCCGCGGCGATCGCCGAGCGGGCCTGCGACACCGAACCGACCGCCACGGTAAGGCGTTCCTGTGGCAGGTTGTGGCCGAGGTAGCCGAACGCCTCGCCCTCCTCCCCCAGCACGTTGGCCGCCGGAACGCGAACATCGACGAAGGACAGTTCGGCGGTGTCCTGCACCTTGCAGCCCATCTTGTCCAGTTCGCGGCCGCGAGTGAAGCCGGCCATACCGTCCTCGACGACCAGCAGCGTGAGCCCCTTGCGCCGGTTGTCGGGATCCGTCGCGGTGCGGGCCACGACGATCACCAGGTCGGCCTGCATCCCACCGGTGATGAAGGTCTTGGCGCCGTTGACGATCCAGTCGTCGCCGTCACGGACCGCGGTGCTGCGCATACCAGCAAGGTCCGATCCCGTGCCGGGCTCGGTCATCGCGACGGCGGTGAGCAGCTTGCCCGCGGCCAGACCGGGGAACCACCGGTCCCGCTGCTCGGCGTTCGCATAGTGCAGGAAGTACGGCAGGATCACCTCGAGCTGAGTGCGCACCGTAGACAAGGTGACCAGCGCGCGCGCCGCCTCCTCCTGCATCACCACGTTGTAGCGGTAGTCGGGCTCTCCGCCTCCGCCGTACTGCTCCGGGATCGCCATCCCGAGCATTCCCAGCGAGCCCATGTGTTCGAACACCTCGCGGGGCATCCGGCCGCCCTTCTCCCATTCGGGATAGTGCGGCACAACTTCCTTCTCCACGAAGTCACGGCACAGCTCGCGGAACGCCTCGTGGTCTTCGGTGAATAGATCTCGACGCACGTGGCGCCCTCCTGTCGTGAAGTCTCTAGGCGATGAGTTCGACCAGCGTGGCGTTGGCCGTACCGCCGCCCTCGCACATCGTCTGCAGCCCGAAACGGATCCCGTTGTCCCGCATGTGATTGAGCATCCGGGTCATCAACACCGCACCCGATGCGCCGAGCGGATGGCCGAGGGCTATCGCGCCGCCGAGCGGGTTGAGGCGTTTCTCGTCGGCCCCGGTTTCTTCCAGCCACGCCAGCGGCACCGGAGCGAAGGCCTCGTTCACCTCGAATACCCCGATCTCGTCGATGCCGACGCCCGCTTTGTGCAGCACTTTCTCGGTGGCCGGTATCGGACCGGTCAGCATGAGTACCGGATCGGCTCCGATGACGGCCCCGGCGCGGTACCGCGCGATGGGGTTGAGCCCCAGCGCAATCGCGCGCTCCTCGGTCATCACCAGCAGTGCTGCCGCACCGTCGGAGATCTGCGAGGAGTTGCCCGCGTGGATGACGCCGTCGTCCTTGAACGCCGGCTTCAGTCCGGCGAGTTTCTCGACGGTGGTGCCCCGCCGCACACCCTCGTCGGCAACGACCGGTTCACCGTCGGTGAACACCGGGATCATCTGGGTTTCGAAGGCTCCGCTGTCCTGCGCGGCGGCCGCACGCTCGTGCGAGGACGCCGAGTACTCGTCCAGGCGGGTGCGGGAGAACCCCCACTTCTGCGCGATCATCTCGGCGGAGATGCCCTGGTTGAACGAGAAGTCACCGTAGCGCGCAAGCACTTTCGGCCCGTACGGCATGCCCGTGGCCCGTGCGGCGCCGAGCGGAACCCGGCTCATGACCTCGACACCGCCCGCGACGACGACGTCCTGCTGCCCGGACATCACCGCCTGCACGGCGAAGTCCAACGCCTGTTGGCTCGACCCGCAGGCTCGATTGACCGTCGTGCCCGGAATGTTCTCCGGCCAGCCGGCGGCGAGAACCGAGTAGCGCCCGATATTGCTGGACTGATCGCCGACTTGCGATACGCAACCCCAGACCACGTCGTCGACGATCTCGGGATCGATGCCTGCGCGCTCCACCAGCGCGGTGAGCACGAGCGCGGACAGGTCGGCGGCGTGCACCTCGGACAGTCCGCCGTTGCGCTTGCCGACGGGGGTCCGTACCGCTTCGACGATTACCGTTTCACGCATTTGTCGTCTCCCTTCCTACGCGGCATCAGCGAAACGCCGGGCCGATGGCCCCCTGCTCGCGCAGGTCCGCGATTTCATCCTGTCCCATGCCGAGTTCGGCGAGGACCGTGTCCGTGTGTTGGCCCAGCCCGGGAACCGCCCCCATCGGCGGACGGTAACCGGCGATGACCGGCGGCGGCAGCAGCGCCTGGATCGGCCCGCCGACGTCTCGACCTCCCGCCAGCGGTCACGGGCGGTCAGCTGCGGATGTTTGACCACTTCACTCGGCAAGTTGTAGCGCGAGTTGCCGATCCCCGCCTTGTCGGCCACCTTCTGTATGTACGCGAGATCGTGCTGCGCGCACCAGGATCCGATCGCGTCGTCGAGGATCTCGCGGTGTGCGCACCGGCCGGTGTTGGTGGCGAACCGTGCGTCGTCGGCCAGGTCTGGGCGGTCGATGATCTCCCTGGCCACCCGTTGCCATTCCCGGTCGTTGGTGGTGCCCAACACCACCGTCTGACCGTCGCGGGTCGGAAAGGCCGCGTAGGGCGCGACGGCGGGCGAGCCGACGCCGAGCGGCTGCTGGTCTATGCCCGAGTGCTGGGTGTAGGTCAGTTGGTAGCCCATGACGTCGGTCATCACGTCGAACAGGCTCAATCCCACTGCGGGAGCAGGCCCCTCACGGCGGTCACGGGAAAACAGCAGCGCGAGGATCGACAGGGCGGCGTAGAGCCCGGTGGTGAAGTCAGCCACGGCCGGGCCGGGCTTGGCCGGCATGTTCGGATAGCCCGTGACGGCGCACGATCCCCCTTCCGCCTGGATCAGCAGGTCGTACGCGCGCTTATGCGAGATCGGGCCGCCCGGCCCGTATCCGTCGATCTCGACGGGGATGACATTCGGATGGCTCACGGCGAGGTCGTCGGGCGAAAGGCCAAGGCGAGCAGTGGATCCCGGCGCGAGGTTGGAGACGAGCGCATCCGCGCGGTCGAGCAGTCGGTGCAGGACGTCCATTCCCGCGGGCGACTTCAGGTTCAGGGTGACCGATTCCTTGCCGCGGTTGCACCAGACGAAGTGCGCGGCGAGTCCGCCGGGCCCGTTGACGACGTCGTCGTAGTCGCGGGCGAAGTCACCGCCGTTGGGATTCTCCACCTTGATGACGCGTGCGCCGAAGTCGGCGAGCACCCTGGTGCACATCGGGGCGGCCACGGCCTGCTCCATCGCCACCACCGTGATGCCGGCCAGGGGTGCCGTCGTCACATCACCATTCCACCGTCGACGGGCAGCACCTGGCCGGTGATGTAGGACGCCGCGTCGGATGCCATGAACACGAACGCACCCGCGATCTCCTCCGGTTCCGCCCAGCGCTTCATCGGGATGCGGTTCATCATGTTCGCCGCGAACTTCTCGTTGGTGCGGATGGTTTCGGTCATCGGCGTGGCAGCCAGCGGTGCCAGCGCATTGACCATGATGCTCTTGGTGGCCAGTTCGCGCGCAAGCGATTTCGTGAAGCCGATGATGCCCGCCTTGGCCGCCGAGTAGTTGACCTGGCCGAGGGTGCCGGTCAGCCCCGCCGCCGAGGTCACGTTGACGATGCGCCCGGTGCCGTCGGTCGGGATGTACGGCAGCGCCGCCTGGGTGACGTTGAACGCACCCATCACGTGGATGTCGAACAGCAGCCGGAACGCCTCCTGCGTGGTCTTGTCGAACATCGCCGGCTTGGTGACACCCGCGTTGTTGACCACGATGTGCAGCGCGCCGTCGGCCAGCGCCGCGGCCTGTGCGGCAGCGGCGTCGGCGGAGTCACGGTCGGATACGTCCAGCGCGGCCGACTCGGCCCTGCCGCCGTTGGCCGAAATGCGTTCGGCGACAGCCGCGGCCGCGTCCTTGTCGAGATCGGTCACCAGCACGGCCGCTCCGGCGTCGGCCAGCGCCTGACAGACGGCGGAGCCGATTCCGCCCGCGGCCCCGGTGACCAGCGCCGAGCGCCCAGTCAGGTCGAAGTACCCCATCAGTAACTCCTCGGCATACCGAGAACGTGCTCGCCCAGGAAGTTCAGGATCATCTCCTGGCTGACCGGCGCGATCTTCATCAGCCGCGACTCACGGAAGTACCGCGACACGTGGTACTCCTCGGAGTAACCCATCCCACCGTGCAATTGCAGAGCGCGGTCGGCGGCACCGAAACCGGCGTCGGCGCAGAGGTATTTGGCGGTGTTGGCCTCGCGCCCGCAGGGCTTGCCGTTGTCGTACAGCCAGGTGGCCTTCCGCAACACCAGTTCGGCGGCATCGAGGCGGGCAAGCGAGTCGGCCAGCGGGAACTGCAGCCCTTGGTTCATGCCGATCGGCCTGTTGAAGACCACGCGCTCATTGCCGTACTTCACGGCCTTCTCCAGCGCGACCCGCCCGATGCCCAGCGCCTCGGCGGCGATCAGCATCCGCTCCGGGTTCAGCCCGTCGAGGATGTACTTGAACCCCTTGCCCTCCTCGCCGACCCGATCCCCGACCGGCACGATCAGGTCGTCGATGAACACCTCGTTGGAGCTGACGGCGTTGCGGCCCATCTTCTTGATCGGGCGGATGTCGACGTGGTCACGGTTCAGGTCGGTCAGGAACAGCGTCATGCCGTCGGTCTTCTTGGTGACCTCGTCGAAGGGCGTGGTGCGCGTCAGCAGCAGGATCTTCTCCGACTCCAGCGCCTTGGAGATCCAGACCTTGCGGCCGTTGATGCGGTAGTTGTCACCTTCGCGCTTGGCGAACGTGGTGATGCGTGAGGTGTCCAGGCCCGCACCGGGTTCGGTGACACCGAAGCACACGTGCAGGTCCCCGTTGACGATCCGGGGCAGCGTTGCGGCCTTCAGCTCGTCGGATCCGTGTTTGACGACGGGCTGCATGCCGAAGATCGAAAGATGGATGGCGCTGGCGCCGTTCATCGCCGCCCCGGAGCGCGAGATCTCCTCGAGCAGCAGCGTCGCCTCGGTGATGCCGAGGCCGTGGCCGCCGTACTCCTCCGGGATGGTCATGCCGAGCCAGCCGCCCTTGGCGATGGCGTCGTAGAACTCCTGCGGGAACTCGTGCGCCAGGTCCTTCTGCATCCAGTAGTGGTCGTCGAACTTACCCGCCAGCTCGGCGACCGACTTGCGGATCAGCTCCTGATCCTCGGTCAGTTCGAAACTCATCCCGCCCGACACTTCATACTCCTACACGTCGATAAACCGTTGATGCACAGCCGAATGCGCCGGTGCGTTTTCGTAGTGCTCCGCACCGGCGCATCGTTGGCCTGCGGGCTAGCTCAGTCCTTGTTGCCCGTAAGCTCCTTCGCGTTCGCGGCGAAGTCCGCGAAGCTGGCGCCGCCGTGCTCATGCTTGGACAGCGCCTGGATCGAGACGTCGTGGCCCTCGGCCGCCTTGCGCAGCGCGCCGACGGTGGCCTGCTCACGGGTGATGTGCGTGAACGGGTCCCAGTGGTACCAGCGCATCGCGTTCTCGTAGGTCATCTTGTTGATCTCGACGTCGGGCACGTTGTTGGCCTTCAGCACCTCGTCCAGCTGCTCGGGCGCGCCCGGCCACATCGAGTCGCTGTGCGGGTAGTCGGCCTCCCAGCAGATGTTGTCGATGCCGATCTGCTCGCGCAGCGCCACCCCGACTGGATCGGAGATGAAGCAGGTCAGGAAGTGGTCGCGGAACACCTCGCTGGGTATCTGCTTCCCGAAGTCCTGACCGGTCCAGGTCGAGTGCATCTCGTAGGTCCGGTCGGCGCGCTCGAGGAAGTACGGAATCCAGCCGGTGCCACCCTCGGACAACCCGATCTTGAGGTCGGGGTACTCCTTGATCGGTTTGGACCACAACAGATCCGCGGCGGCCTGCACGATGTTCATCGGCTGCAGCGTGATCATCACGTCCATCGGCGCGTCCGGCGCGGTGATGGCCAACCGGCCCGACGACCCGATGTGCACGTTGAGCACGGTGTCGGTGTCGACCAGCGCGTCCCACATCGGCTTCCAGTAGTCGAAGTCGTGGAAGCTGGGATACCCCATCGCCGATGGGTTCTCGGTGAAGGTCAGTGAGTGCACGCCTCGCTTCGCGTTGCGCCGGATCTCCGCCGCACACGCCTCGGCGTCCCAGATCACCGGCAGCGTCATCGGGATGAAGCGCGCCGGGTAGGCCCCGCACCACTCTTCGACATGCCAGTCGTTGTAGGCCTGCACCAGCGCCAGGCTGAACTCGTGATCCTCGGTGGCGAACAACCGTCCCGCGAAGCCAGGGAACGAGGGGAAGCACATCGAGCCCAGGATGCCGCCGGCGTTCATGTCCTTGACGCGCTCGTCGACCTTGTAGCAGCCGGGCCGGATCTCATCGAGTCCCTGCGGCTCGAGCCCGTATTCCTCCTTGGGCCTGCCGGCCACGGCGTTCAGCGCGACGTTGGGGATGACGATGTCGCGGAACTGCCAGGTATCCGACCCGTCCGGGTTGTGAATCAACCTCGGGGCGTCGTCCAGATACTTCTTGGCCAGGTGATTCTTGAACATGTCAGGGGGCTCGACGATGTGGTCATCGACGCTGATCAGGATCATGTCTTCTTTGTTCATGGGGCTCCCTTCCCTCTTAGCCTCACCGTAGTATCCGCACTGTTCTCTATCTAGGGAAACTATCTTCTCGCGGTAAGAGAATCAATGTCCGAACCCGATCTTCCCACGATAGCGCAGGTGGAACGGGAGGCTCGGGGAAGCGTCCGAGCACTGCCCATTGACCATCGGGGCAAAACATGGAAACGTATTAGTCGGAAATGAGAACCTGATTCTCACACCCGAGAGGAGAGCGCTGTGCGAGTGCCCCCGCTGCCGGCAGATGAGTGGGACGACGCCGTCGACCACGCGTTGTCCGGCATGCTGCCCGCGGAGCGCCGCAATCCCGAGGCCGCAGGCAATCTGCTGGCGACGCTGGTTCGTCATCCCAAGCTGACGCGGTCCTTTCTGCGCTTCAACAACCACCTCATGTTCAGCTCACCGCTGCCGGACCGGCTGCGCGAGCTGGCGGTGCTGCGGGTCGCCCATCGGCGCGACTGTGAGTACGAGTGGCGCCATCACGTCCGCATGGGTCGCGAGGTCGGCCTGACGGACGACGTCATCGACGGCGTTTCGCGCGGCGAGGCCGCCGACGAGTTGGACCGTGCAGTCCTGCGCGCCGTCGACGAACTCGAAGACAAGTCGAACGTCTCCGACGCGACATGGGCGACCCTGTCCCAGCATCTCGACGAGAAACAGCTCATGGACCTCGTCTTCACCATCGGCTGCTATGGCGCACTCGCCATGGCCATCAACACATTCGGCGTAGAACCCGACCAGGAGAGGTAAGAACCGTGGCATTTTTTCCCAAGCCGGCTGCCGGTAGCTGGACAGAGAACTGGCCAGAACTGGGCACCGCACCAGTCGACTACACCGACTCGATCGACCCAGAGCAGTGGAAGCTTGAGCAGCAGGCCATCTTCAAGAAGTGCTGGCTGAACGTCGGGCGGGTGGAGCGGCTCCCCCGCAAGGGCAGCTACTTCACCAGAGAGATGCCGTCGGCGGGCGCAGGCACGTCGGTGATCATTGTCAAGGACACCGAGAACGAGATCCGTGCGTTCTACAACATGTGCCGTCACCGCGGAAACAAATTGGTGTGGAACGACTATCCCGGCGAAGAGGTCTCGGGGACGTGCCGCCAGTTCACCTGCAAGTACCACGCCTGGCGCTACTCGCTGAAGGGCGACCTGACGTTCGTGCAGCAGGAAGGCGAGTTCTTCGACCTCGACAAGGCGGACTACGGGCTGGTGCCAGTGCGCTGCGAGGTCTGGGAGGGCTTCATCTTCATCAACTTCGACAACGACGCCGAACCGCTGGTCGACTACCTCGGCGATTTCGCAAAGGGTCTTGAGGGCTATCCGTTCCACGAGATGACGGAAACGTATTCATACCGGGCCGAGGTCGGTTCGAACTGGAAGCTGTTCATCGACGCGTTCGTCGAGTTCTACCACGCGCCGGTGCTGCACATGAAGCAGGCCGTGAAGGAGGAGGCCGAAAAGCTCGCCGGATACGGCTTCGAGGCGCTGCACTACGACATCAAGGGCAGGCACTCGATGATCTCGTCGTGGGGCGGTATGAGCCCCCCGAAGGATCCCAACATGGTCAAGCCCATCGAACGCGTGCTGCACAGCGGGTTGTTCGGGCCGTGGGACCGGCCCAAAATCAAGGGCATCCTGCCCGACGAACTGCCGCCGGCGGTCAACCCTGCGCGCCACTCCTCCTGGGGGCAGGACTCGTTCGAGTTCTTCCCGAACTTCACCCTGCTGCTCTGGGCGCCGGGCTGGTATCTCACCTACCACTACTGGCCCACCGACGTAGACAAGCACATCTTCGAGTGCACGCTCTACTTTGTTCCCGCGACGAACACCCGTGAGCGGCTCGCGCACGAACTCGCGGCGGTGACGTTCAAGGAGTACGCGTTCCAAGACGCGAACACCCTGGAGGCCACCCAGACGATGATCAACACCCGGGTGGTCAAGGACTTCCCGCTGTGCGACCAGGAGATCCTGCTCCGCCATCTGCACAAGACGGCGTGGGACTACGTGAATGCGTACAAGAAGGAAAAGGGCCTCGGTAACGGCCATGCAACCGCTGCCAGCCAGAAGGATGCCATCAATGCCTAAGTTGCCGGAAGAATTCGCCGACCTCGAGCGGTTCACCGACTGGTGCCTGCCCACCGAGGAAGAGCGCTACCAGAAGCGGCTGTCCTCCACCATGGCCGAGATGCAGGACTTCTACGACACCGCGTTCCCCCGGCTCGAGGACGTCATGGCCTACTGCGACGCCAGATTCCCCTTGGACGGAATGCCGGACGACGCAAAGGCGCTCATCCACATGATGCAGTCACTGGTGAACGTGTCGTTCCCGGTCGAGGTGTGGAAGCAACCTCGCGTTCTCGACAGCGGCGCGGCGTACATCACATGCATCAAGGAGCCGGTGGTCTAGGCGTGCTGACGCTGCGGGCAGCAGGCCTACTGGACGTCGACGCCGGCGAGATCATCCGGCCGGGTGTTGTTCGGGTCGATGGCGACCGCATCGTCGGCGTCGGCGGTGCCGTCGACGGCGACGGCGACGTCATCGACCTCGGTGATGCCATCCTGCTTCCCGGCCTGATGGACATGGAGGTCAACCTGCTGATGGGTGGACGCGGCGAGAACCCCGGCCTGTCCCAGGTGCAGGACGATCCCCCGACCCGAATGCTGCGGGCGGTCGGCAATGCCCGGCGCACGCTGCGCGCGGGCTTCACCACGGTGCGCAATCTCGGATTGTTCGTCAAGACAAGCGGTTACCTGCTCGACGTCGCGTTGGGCAAGGCGATCGACGCCGGCTGGATCGAGGGGCCGCGGATAGTGCCTGCGGGCCACGCCATCACCCCGACGGGCGGCCATCTCGACCCGACGATGTTCGCCGCGTTCATGCCGGGTGTGTTGGAGCTGACCGTCGAGGAGGGTATCGCCAACGGCGTCGACGAGATCCGCAAGGCGGTGCGGTACCAGATCAAGCACGGCGCCCAACTGATCAAGGTGTGTTGTTCGGGCGGGGTGATGTCGCTGACGGGAGAGGCTGGTGCACAGCACTATTCGGACGAGGAGCTACGTGCCATCGTCGACGAAGCACACCGGCGCGGACTACGGGTGGCCGCGCACACGCATGGCGCCGAAGCGGTCAAGCACGCCGTCGAATGCGGCATCGACTGCATCGAGCACGGCTTCCTGATGGACGACGAGGCGATCAAGATGCTCGTCGACAACGACCGGTTCCTGGTGACGACGAGGCGGCTCGCCGAGGCGATGGACGTGTCGAGGGCTCCGAAGGAGTTGCAGGACAAGGCCGCCGAGATGTTCCCGAAGGCCCGCACATCGATCAAAGCGGCCTACGAGGCCGGGGTGAAGATCGCCGTCGGCACCGATGCTCCGGCGATCCCGCACGGGAAGAACGCCGACGAGCTCGTCACGCTGGTGGATTGGGGCATGCCGCCTGCGGCCGTGCTGCGCGCGGCCACTGTGGTCGCCGCCGACCTGATCAACAAGCCGAACCTCGGCCGCATCGCCGAGGGCTACCTCGCCGACGTGATCGCCGTTCCCGGTGATCCGCTGGCCGATATCAGCGTTACAAAAAATGTGAACTTTGTAATGAAGGGCGGTAAGGTCTACCGACATGACGGAGTCAACTAAGCGGCCAACGCGAACCGAGGACCTGGTCGAGATCCAGCAGCTGCTCGCCAAGTATGCGGTCACCATCACCCAGGGCGATATCGACGGTCTGATCTCGGTGTTCACCCCGGACGGCACGTACAGCGCGTTCGGCTCCACCTATACGCTCGCCCGCTTCCCCGAACTGGTCGACGCCGCACCCAAGGGGCTGTTCATGACGGGCACGTCGCTGGTGGCGCTCGACGCCGACGACCCGGACAAGGCGACGGGCACCCAGCCGCTGTGCTTCATCGAGCACTCCAAGCACGACATGCGCATCGGCTACTACAACGACACCTACGTACGCACCGACGACGGCTGGCGGTTGAAAACCCGTGCCATGACGTTCATCCGGCGCAGCGGCGAACACGACTCGGGCCGGCCCCACGCGATCGGCAGGCCCGAGCCTGATGTCGCCGGCCGAGCGGCTCCGGAAGCCGGATGACCGCGCCTGCCGACATCCCGACGACCGCCGAGTTTCGGCGGGATCTCATCGCCTGGCTCGACGAGAACGACCTGACACCACCGCCCGGTGACCACTCGCTGGACGCCCACCAGGCGCAGCACCTGCGCGTGCTGAGCGCGCTGTACGACGCGGGCTGGATGCGCTACGGGTGGCCGGAATCGGCGGGCGGGCTGGGGGGACCCGCGATCCTGCGTGCCGTCGTCGGCGAGGAGATCGTCGGCCGCGGGCTCGACCATCCCGGGCCGTACTCGATGCTCGAGGTGTTGGCCCCGACGATGATCGATTACGCGCGACCCGAACTCGCCGCGGAGATGGTGCCGAGGCTGCTGTCGGGCCGCGAGTCGTGGTGCCAGGGCTTCTCCGAACCCGGCTCAGGCAGCGATCTCGCGTCCTTGACGACCCGCGCCGAGCAGCGGGGCGACGACTGGGTCGTCAACGGCCAGAAGGTGTGGACCAGCTTCGCGCAGTACGCGACGCGTTGCGTGCTGCTTACCCGGACCGGAGCGCCGGGAACCCCGAATCACGAAGCCATCACGGCCTTTTTCGTCGACTTGGACACCCCTGGAATCACCGTGCGCCCGCTACGCACCATGCATGATGTCGACGAGTTCTGCGAGGTCTACTTCGACGATGTGGTGGTGCCCGCCGATCGCATGCTTGGCAACCCCGGCGACGGCTGGCGATTGGCGATGGACCTGCTGCCCTTTGAACGGTCGACGTGCTTCTGGCAGCGCATCGCCTACCTCTACTCACGTTTCGACGCGCTGATCGACGAAGTCAAAGGAATCGGCGCGGCCGTAGATTCGGATTTGGGAGAGGCCTATCTGGCCCTGCACACACTGCGCTGTCGGTCCAGGGCCACCCAGCACCGGCTGGCCGAGGGTCACAAGCTGGGTGCAGACACCTCGATCGACAAGGTGTTGCTGGCCGGCGCCGAACAGCGGCTCTACGATGCCGCCCGCGATCTGCTGCCGGGTGTCATCGAACTCGATGACACCGACTGGCGCACCGAGTTCCTGTATTCGCGGGCGGCCACTATCTACGGCGGCACGGCCGAAGTGCAGCGCAACATCATCGCGCGTCGCCTGCTGGACCTCGGGAAGGAGTGAAGATGGCCCCCGAATTTGATCGAGAATCGGATGCAGCATCACTCGAACTGCTCGAAGACGGACTGCGCAAGACCATGATGTCGGCCTCCGGTGCCGAGCTGGACGCGGCACTGGCAGATCTTGGTTGGGCCGACATGCTGTCCGACATGCCCGATCTGGCGATACCGCTGGTGTTCCGCCTGCTGGGCGAAACAGGTTCGCACGCTTCGGTTCTCAACGACGTGGTGCAACAGGCCGCCGACCGCGAGATCGGTGCGACCCCGGAACTGCCGTATGCCGGCGGCGGCTGGGTGGTGTGGGAACGCGGCGCGGCGAGCGAAGCGAACCCGGCGCACCCAGCTCTTGGGGGGCTGCCGCTGCGCCGGGTGGAAGACGGCGGCCTGCTACGGCTGGCCGATGCCCGCCGGGCACTGGGCTGGTGGCTGGTCGGTTCCTCCAGGGCGATGCTGACCCTGGCCCGGCAGCATGCGCTGGACCGGGTCCAGTTCGGCCGGCCGATCGCGGCGTTCCAGGCGGTCCGGCACCGGCTGGCCGAGACGTTGGTGGCCATCGAAGGCGCCGAGGCAACGCTGAGCCTGCCTGGCGTGGACAACCCCGATCTGACGGCACTGCTGGCCAAGGCCGCCGCGGGCAAGGCCGCACTGACCGCGGCCAGACACTGCCAGCAGGTGCTCGGCGGCATCGGCTTCACGGCCGAGCACGACCTCCACCTCCACGTGAAACGGGTCCTGGTGCTCGACGGATTGCTCGGCAGCTCAAGGGAACTCACCCGGAAGGCCGGCGCGGGGCTGAGGGCCCGCGGCTCGGCCCCTCGCCTCGCCCACCTCTAACGTCCTCCCGCGAGCAGACGCAAAAGTCCGCCACGTCCTGGGAGTTTGCGGGCCGGAGCGTCTGCTCGCGCAGAGAAGGTGACGAGCTATTTGATGTTGGCCTTCATCTCGTCGAGGTTCACCAACACCGGCCACCCGCCGACACTCAACGCGTTGCCATGGCCGGTCTGATGAATATCGAACACCGACTGGATCGCTGCGTAGAAGCCCTGCACGTCGAGGGTCTGGTTAACCGCACGCTTGGCCTGTCGCAGAGCGAACGGCGGCATCTTGGCGATCTGTTCGGCCAGCGCCCTGGTCTCGTTATCCAACTGGTCGCGGGGCACAACCTTGTTCACCATCCCCGTGCCGGCCGCCTCCTCGGCGGTCATCGCCCGGCCCGTGAACAGGATTTCCTTGGCCTTGCGGGGTCCCAATTCCCAAGTGTGACCGTGGTATTCGACGCCGCCGATGCCCATGAGCACGACCGGATCGGAGAACTGCGCGTCGTCGGCGGCGATGATCAGGTCGCACGGCCAGCACAACAGCAGACCACCGGAGATACACCGGCCCTGGACCGCGGCGATCGACGGCTTCGGAACATTGCGCCAGCGCAGGGTGTACTCCAGGTAGCGCTTGGCCTCATGCTGGATGATGAACTCGAGGGTGATCTTGTCGGGCACCGGCCCACCGCCCCGCAGGTCGTGGCCGGCCGAGAAGTGTTTCCCGTTGGCCCGCAAGACGATCACCGCAACCTCGCTGTCGTCGGCGGCGCGGGTCCACGCCGCGTCGAGTTCGTCGAGAAGCTCGGGATTCTGGGCGTTGGCGGCCTCCGGCCGATTGAGTGTGATCGTCGCGATTCGGTCGCGGACCTCGTAGTCGATGTACACGGTGGATCCTTCTAGTTGCGGGGCAGCCCGAGCAGTCGCTGGGCGATGATGTTCCGTTGGATTTCGGAGGTGCCACCGGCGATGGTGCCGCCGAACGACCGGATGTAGCGCTCGAACCAGTCGGCCCGGTAGAGGTCGAGGTGAAACGACGAGTAGTGGCCGGAGATGCCCGGATGGGCCAGCGCCTCGGCTCCGGCGGCCGCCAGCGCGTGTTCGGTTGCGATCTGCGATGCCTCCGAGCCGAACAGCTTCAGCACCGAGAGGGCCGCCGCATCCTCGTCGCCGCGCGCGGCCCGGGCCAGCGCGATCGAGCCGAGCAACCGCAGCGCCTGGTTGTCCATCACCAGCGTGGCGTACCGGTCCCGATCCAGCGCGGTGTCCGGCCGGCAGTCTTCCACCAGCTCCTGTAATCGGTCGGCGTAGCTGAGCCACAACATGTTCCGCTCATGACCGAGTGAACCGTTGGCGACGCCCCAGCCCCCGCCCAGTGGACCGACGAGATTCTCGGCAGGCACCCGCGCGTCGTTGAAGAAGACCTCGTTGAAGTCGACGTCATCCTGGTCGCACGCGGAGGCGAACGGCCTTCGCACCACACCGGCCAGATCGGTGGGAATCATCAAGGCGCTGATGCCCTTGTGTTTCGGGGCATCCGGGTCGGTACGCACGAAGGTCAACAGCACATCCGCGTCGTGGGCGCCGGACGTCCACACCTTCTGCCCGTTGACCACGAAGTGGTCGCCGTCCGCAGTGGCCCGGGTTCGCAGGGAGGCCAGATCGGAACCTGCGCCCGGCTCGCTCATCCCCAGCGACGCGGTCATCTCCGCCCGCAGGATCGGCACGGCCCACTTCTGCTGCTGCTCGCGTGTTCCGTACGAGATCAGCGATGCGGCGACGATGCCGACGCCTTGGGGGTTGTAGCTCTGGTAGACGCGCCGCCGCGACAGCTCCAGTTGATAGACGTACTGCTGAAGGATGGTGGCGTTGCGACCGCCGAACTCGGGCGGGTTCCCCGGGACCAGCCAGCCGTTGTCGAACATCAGCCGCTGCCAGCGACGGGCCCAATCCGGGACATGACTGCTCGACCGCGACCGATCGAGCGCTTCGGCCTCCGACGGCAAATTCTCGTCGAGAAAGGCCACGAACTCGACACGGAACGCCTCCACGTCGGCGTCAAATGTCAGCTGCACCGCACTCCCAGCCGGTCCGCATTTTTTGAAGGACTTCTATTATCAACAGAATGAGAATAGTATTCTCATAGTGAGAAAGTTACAATCTCCGACACGTTGGCCGCGAGGGGGTCGAGGACCGCAATGGCAAGGCGTTCTCCGGTACAGTCAGTCCATGTTGTCACCAATCGGCAAGCATCCGAGCCGCCGGTGACAAGCCCCAGCGAAGAGCCCGCCTGGAAGCAGCGCGCGGTCGAACGGTCGATCAAGACAGCGAAGCTACGGGCCGCGCAACGCGTGCAGCGATTCCTGGACGCCGCGCAAGCGATCATCATCGAAAAGGCCAGCACCGACTTCACCGTGCAGGAGGTCGTCGATCGCTCGCGCCAGTCGCTGCGCAGCTTCTACCTGCAGTTCGACGGTAAGCACGAACTTCTGCTCGCGCTGTTCGAGGACGCGCTGAGCCGGTCCGCCGACCAGATCCGCGCAGCCACCGCGAGCCATGACGACCCGATCGAGCGGCTGAAGGTGGCGATCCAGCTGCTGTTCGAGTCTTCCCGACCCGATCCGACCGCCAAACGGCCGCTGTTCACCGACTTCGCACCGCGGTTGCTGGTGTCGCATCCATCTGAGGTCAAGGTGGCCCACGCACCGCTGCTTGCCCTGCTCACAGAGCTGATGGAGGATGCCGCGGCGGCCGGCCAGCTGCGCGAGAGCATCAATCCCAAGCGGATGGCGGCGATGACGATGCAGACCGTGATGTTCGTCGCGCAGTCCAGCGGGGACACCGACGAGGACACGACGCATCCCATTTCGGCCGACGAAGTGTGGGACTTCTGTGCCCACGGCTTCGCGGCCTAGTATGAGAACTTGGTTCTCCTCGTCGAAGAACTTTGCTTACACTGACGGGCGTGCCCGATCTGTGGACCGATCTGCTCGAGTGTCTTGATCTCGAGGCCGGGCCGTCGGAGGACGCCGACGTCGTGGTGTTCGAAGGCCGCAACCAGCAGCTCGAGTACCACCGTCTATTCGGCGGACAGCTGCTCGGCCAGTTCGTCGCGGCGGCCCGCCGGGTCTGCCCCGACAAAGCCGTCAAGTCGCTGCACTCGGTTTTCGCCCGAGAGGGGCGCGCCGACGAACCGGTCTCCTACCAGGCGATCCGGCACCACGAGGGCCGCTCCTTCGCCACCGTCACAATCACCGCACGGCAGAGCCGCGGCGTGCTGGCCACCAGTTCGATCTGCATGCATGCGGTGGAGGACGGCCCCGAACACCAGTCGGTCGCCGAGGTTCCGCCGGTGCTCGGGCCCGAACACCGGCTGGCGCTCGACCTCATTCCCTGGGAGACGCGGGCGGTTGACGACCTCAACGCCACCACCGTCGGCCCGCCGCAGTTCGAGTTCTGGATGCGCACCCCGGCCGTCGATCCCGGCCTGGCGCCCGCGCTCGCGGCATACGCCAGCGACCTGACACTGATCGGCACCGCTCTGCGACCGCTCGACGGGTTGGGCCAGCGCGGCAACGGCACCCGGTTCACCTCCGCCGTCACCTCACACACGCTGTGGTTTCACCGGCCGTTCCGCACCGACGAATGGCTCCTGCTGCGCCAGCACAGTCCACTGCTTGCACAGGGTCGCAGCTTCGGACGGGGCGACGTCCTCACCGAGAACGGCACGCTGGTCGCCTCCTACGCCCAGGAGGCCCTGTTGCGGGTGGCTCCATGACCACCGGAGCAACGATGAGAAGTACGTTCTACTAAGCGGAGAGTATAAATCGCAAAAATGTATCGTCCCGTTGACACCCGCGCGGAGCTGGTGCCACAGTTTGTGAGACAGTTTCCGTTCATCTGTCTTATGCAGAGGGCCCCGCGAAAGGCGACATTGTGACCGTCGATGCCACCGAAGCTGCCACCAGCGACGTCTACTTCGACCCATATGACATCGGCATCAACGCCGATCCATACCCCACGTTCCGCAGACTCCGGGAGGAGTCGCCGCTGTACTACAACACCCAACACGACTTCTATGCGCTCAGCAGGTTCGCCGACGTGAACAAGGCATTGGTGGATCACGAGACGTTCAGTTCGTCGCGCGGCGCGATCGTGGAACTGATCAAAGCCAACATCGACATCCCGCCCGGCACAGTGATTTTCGAGGATCCGCCGATCCACGACATCCACCGCAAGCTGCTGGCCCGGATGTTCACGCCGCGCAAGGTCAACGCGCTGGAGCCGAAAATCCGCGAGTACTGCGCGGAGAGCCTGGACCCATTGGTCGGCGGGGACCGATTCGACTTCGTCGCCGACCTCGGTGCGCAGATGCCGATGAAGGTGATCAGCGCGTTGTTGGGCATCCCCGAGGACGACCAGGAGATGATCCGCGACAACGCCAATGCGCAGATGCGCACCGAGGCGGGCAAACCGATGAAGGCCGACGGCTTCGTCACCGGCGAGCTGTTCGAGGCCTACATCGACTGGCGCGCCGACCACCCGTCCGACGACATCATGACCGAACTGCTCAACGCGGAGTTCGTCGACGAAACCGGAACGACACGTCACCTCACTCGCCAGGAACTGCTGACCTATCTCAACGTGGTGGCCGGCGCGGGCAATGAAACCACCACACGGCTGATCGGTTGGGCGGGCAAGGTGTTGGCCGAACATCCCGACCAGCGCCGTGAGCTCGTCGAGAACCCGGCGCTGATCCCCCAGGCCATCGAGGAGTTGCTGCGCTTCGAACCGCCCGCGCCACACGTCGCGCGGTACGTCACCCGCGATGTTGAGTTCTACGGCCAGACCGTGCCCGAAGGCAGCGTGATGATGATGCTGATCGGCGCCGCCGTACGCGACCATCGCCAATTCCCCCCGGACGGCGACGTTTTCGATATCCACCGCGAGGTCCGCCAGCACCTCGCATTCAGCGTCGGCACGCACTACTGCCTTGGGTCGGCGCTGGCCCGGCTCGAGGGCCGCGTCGCACTGGAGGAGATCCTGAAGCGGTTCCCCGAGTGGGATGTCGACATGGCCAACGCCTCACTCTCACCGACGTCAACTGTCCGCGGCTGGGAGTCCATGCCGGCCGTACTTCCCTGAAATCCTTTCCACTAACCACGAATTGAGGTTCGAAATGACTGGACGTGTTGAAGGCAAGGTCGCTTTCATCACCGGAGCGGCGCGCGGCCAAGGCCGGGCGCACGCGGTGCGGTTGGCGCAGGAGGGCGCCGACATCATCGCCATCGACATCTGTAAGCAGGTCGAGAGCGTTCAGATTCCGCTGTCCACACCGGAGGATCTGGCCGAGACCGCAGACCTGGTCAAGGGCCACAACCGCCGCATCTACACAGCGGAGGTCGACGTGCGGGACTTCGACGCACTGAAGGCCGCGGTGGACGCGGGTGTCGAGCAGTTGGGCAGGTTGGACATCATCGTCGCCAACGCCGGTATCGGCAACGGCGGTGCGACGCTGGACAAGACCAGCGAGGCGGACTGGACCGACATGATCGACATCAACCTCGGCGGCGTGTGGAAGACCGTGAAGGCCGGTGTCCCGCACATCCTGGCCGGCGGCCGCGGTGGCTCGATCATCCTGACCAGTTCGGTGGGCGGCCTCAAGGCCTACCCGCACACCGGCCACTACGTGGCGGCCAAACACGGTGTGGTGGGCCTGATGCGGACGTTCGCGGTCGAGCTCGGTGCGCAGAACATCCGGGTGAACTCGGTGCATCCGACCAATGTGAACACTCCACTGTTCATGAACGAGGGCACGATGAAACTGTTCCGGCCCGACCTGGAGAACCCGGGGCCCGACGACATGAAGGTGGTCGGACAGATGATGCACACCCTGCCGATCGGCTGGGTGGAGCCGGAGGACATCGCCAATGCCGTGCTTTTCCTGGCCTCCGACGAGGCCCGCTACGTCACCGGCGTCACGCTTCCGATCGATGGCGGCAGCTGCCTGAAATGACGGCGGTGACGGTCGCGGAGTTGGCGATCCCGCAGGGATGGGACGCGATCACCCCGGAGTGGATGACGGCGGCGCTTGCCGGTCGCTGTCCGGGTACCCAGGTGGACGGTGTACGGGTCGCGCTTCGCGACGACGGGACGAACCGGCGTGCGCGCCTGGAGTTGACCTACTCGGTCGGCGCCGGGCCCGCCACGGTGTTCGCCAAGGCCGTCGACCCCGCCCACGCCGAACTCGTCGCACTGACCAGCGGCCTGTACCACGAACCCCGGTTGTTCTCATCGGGAGTCGTTCTGCCGCTTGACCATCCGACGGTCTATGCGGCGCTCATCGACGAGGAGCGCTCTGACTTCCTGATGATCATGGAGGACGTCGTCGCCCGAGGCGCAGACCCTCGCGACTCCACCCGGCCGTTGACCGTCGACCAGGTGGCCAGCGGGGTGCGCGGGCTCGCCCGCCTCCACAGCGAGTACTGGGGCGAGCGCCTGACCGCAAACCCGGCACTCGGCTGGGTCGAGCCGTTCGTCGCCTTCGACGGACTGCAGTACGCTCCACTGCACATCGCCCACGAGCGGTTGGGCGACACCGTGCCCGCCGAGATCCCCGCGCTGAGTGGCGAGGAACTCTTCGTCGACATCTGGGCCCGCTACATCGGAACCCTGACGACCTCCCCGCAGACACTGCTGCACGGCGACCCGCACATTGGCAACACCTACGTACTGCCCGATGACGAGGTTGGTTTCCTCGACTGGCAGATGGTGCGTCGCGGCAACTGGTCGCTCGACCTCGGCTACTTCCTGCAGGGTGCACTGACCATTGAGGACCGACGCCGCAGCGAGCGCGAACTTCTCGACGAGTACCGCGGCGCGCTCACCTTGCCCGCCGACGAAATGCCGACGCCGAACGAGGTCTTCCTCCGTTACCGCGCCTCCGTGGCGCACGGACTGGCGATCTGGATCGCCACGCTGTCCGGAGGCGATGCCTGGCAGCGTCCGGATATCTGCCTGGCGTTCGCGCAGCGGTACTCGGCCGCTTTCATCGATCTGGACACCCGTGCGGCGATTGACGCCATCGTCTAGCCCGATAGTCTTCGCGCCGTGGAGACTTTCCAGGGACGCGCGGCGGTAGTCACCGGCGGCGCCAGCGGGATCGGTTTCGCGTCCGCGCGGGAATTCACCCGCCGAGGCGCCCGCGTCGTACTGGCGGACATTGATCCGACCGCGCTGGACCAGGCCGTCGAACGGTTGCGCGCCGACGGTGCGGAGGCCCACGGCGTGCGCTGCGACGTCCGGAAGCTGGACGAGGTCGCGCACCTGGCCGACGAGGCTTTCCGGCTGCTCGGCGACGTGCACCTGGTCTTCAACAACGCGGGCATCGCGTACGCCGGGCCGATCGCCCAAGTCACCCACGACGACTGGCGCTGGGTGATCGACGTCGATCTGTGGGGTCCGGTGCACGGCGTGGAGGCGTTCCTGCCGCGGCTGCTCGAGCAGGGCGGGGACCGCCACCTGGTGTTCACCTCGTCCTTCGCGGGTTTGGTGGCCAACGCCGGGCTAGGGCCGTACTCCGTCTCGAAATTCGGTGTCGTCGCGCTTGCCGAGGGCCTGGCCCGCGAGCTGAAGGCCGAGGGCATCGGGGTCTCGGTGCTCTGCCCGATGATCGTGGACACCAACCTGCTCGCCAACTCCGAGCGCACTCGGGGCGAAGACTACGGGCCGAGGACCGAGCCGTCGGCAGGCTCCGTCGAGGAGTTGGCGGGGCCGACGACACAAAGCGACGACAGCGTGCTCAACGTCGCTGATGTGGCCCGCCTGACGGCCGACGCCGTCCTCGCCAATCGCCTGTATATCCTGCCGCACCGCGCGTCACGCGAGTCGATTCGGCGGCGGTTCGAACGCATCGACCGCACGTTCGACGAGCAGATCGCCGAGGGCTGGAGTCACTGACAGCCGTCGAAGTTCATCGGCCAAATCGGCCAGCCCCATACCCCCCGAGTGGTTGCATGGAAGATACGGGCGGGAGAACGGGGTGGGGCGTGAAGCGACTCAACGGCATGGACGCCATGTTGCTCTACAGCGAGACCCCCAACCTGCACACGCACACCCTGAAGGTGGCGATCATCCACGCCGCCGACTTCGAGGGTGAGTTCACCTTCGATGTGTTTCGGCGGACGATCCAGCGGCGCCTGCACCTGCTCGACCCGCTGCGCTACCGGCTGGTCGACATCCCGTGGAAGCTGCATCATCCGATGTGGATGGAGAACTGCGAGGTGGACCTCGACTACCACCTGCGCCGGGTGCAGATCCCCAGCCCCGGCGGGCGGCGCGAGCTCGACCAGGTCATCGGCGAGATCGCCAGCACCCCGCTGGACCGCAGCCGTCCGCTGTGGGAGTTCCACTTCGCCGAGGGGATGGCCGACGATCGCTTCGCCCTGATCGGCAAGGTGCACCACACCCTGGCCGACGGGGTCGCGTCGTCCAATCTGCTCGCACGGCTGATGGACCTGGCCGGCTCGGCGCAGGACGAACCGGATGACTACGTCACCTACGACCCGCCGACCAAGCCGGCGTTGCTCTGGGAGGCACAACTCGACCACTTCCATCAGATGGCCGCGTTGCCGCAACTGGTCAGAGACGCCGTCCGCGGTGTTGCGCGAGTGCGACGCCGGTCGAAGGAGCGCAGCGACCATCCGGACATGGCCAAGATGTTCAAGACCCCGCCGACGTTCCTCAACCACGTGGTATCCCCCGGCCGGACATTCGCCACGGCGTCGCTGTCACTGGCCGAGGTCAAGGAGACGGCCAAACACCTGGGCGTGACGTTCAACGACATCATCCTGGCCATGGCGGCGGGTGGACTGCGAGAACTGTTGCTGCGCTACGACGGACGGGCTGACCGACCGATTCTGGCCTCCGTGCCGGTCGCAACCGACAGGTCAGCAGACCGGATCACCGGCAACGAGATAGGCGGATTGTCAGTGTCGCTGCCGGTGCACATCGACGATCCGCTGGAGCGGGTCCGGCTGACGTCTCTGGCGACCTCTCGGGCCAAGGAAGACTACGAGCTGATGGGTCCCGAGCTGCAGGGCAGGATGATGGAATATCTGCCACCTCCGTTGGCGCCGAGAATGTTTCGATGGCAGTCAAAGCGTGCCGCGCACAACAAGATAATGAACGTCGCCATCTCCAACGTGCCGGGTCCCCGCGAACGCGGACACCTCGGCGGTGCTCCGGTCACCGAGATCTATTCGATCGGCATCCTTTCGGCGGGCAGCGCATTCAACATGACCGTCTGGAGTTACGTTGACCAGGTGGACATTTCGATACTGTCAGACGACAAGACGTTCGACGATGTCCATGAGGCGACCGACGCGATGATCCACAGTCTGGCGGAGATCCGGCGCTCCGCAGGCTTGCCCGCAGAACTCACCACGGTAGGGACGGCGATGGCACCGGCAAGGCCCGTCACCTAGGCCCGCCCGAGCTCAGCCCAGTATCGGGAACCGGCGCTTCTTGGCCAGCTTGTCGAGCGCGGTCTGCATCACTTCGCGGACATGGGCGTCGACCGCGTCAACGTCGGGGTCCTCGCCGAACTGTTCCTCGATATCAATCGGCTCCAGCACCTGCGTGACGATCTTGGTCGGAAGGGGCAGGTTGGGCGGGAAGAACACGCTGAGCCCGAACGGGAATCCGAAAGTGACCGGCAGGATTTCGGCTCGAAACCGCTGCAGACCCAGTCGCTTCGCCAGCCAGTTGCCGCGGGTGAGGAACAGCTGCGATTCCTGTGCACCGATGGACACCACCGGCACGATCGGCACACCGGACTCGATCGCGGTTCTGACGTATCCGGTACGGCCGGCGAAGTCGATCTTGTTCTCAAATGTCGGACGGTACGAGTCGTAGTCGCCCCCTGGGAACACCAACACAATGGCCCCGGAGCGCAACGCCTTCGCGGCGTTCTCGCGACTGGCCTCGATGACGCCGGCGCGGCGCAGCAACCCGGACAGCGGTCCGATGAATATCCCGTAATGGCCGAGGGTGTAGAGCGGACGATCGTAGCCGAACCGGTCGTAGAACTCCGGGGCGAAGACGAGCACATCGGGGGTCATCATTCCGCCGGAGTGGTTGGACACCACCAGCGCACCACCAGCGGCGGGAATCGCGTCCATGCCGTGCACCTCAGCGCGGAAGTACCGCTTGATAACGGGTCCGACCACATTCTTTATCTGCTCAGTGAACGAGGGATCCCACTTGGTGGCTTCTTCCTCGCCGATGTGCTCCATGTCCTCAATGTTCTTATCGCCCATATGTTTCCCTTGTGTGTCCTTGCGTGTCGCATACCCAAGGTGGACGGCTGGTATCCACTGAGTGCTGTTACCAGCGGATATGGTACTCTCAAAATGAGAGAATGTCATTTCCATAGACCGGGGGGACGGATGACGGGCACGGTGCTTGTCACGGGCGGCTTCGGCTTGGTGGGGCCTTAGACCGTCAAACGGCTTGCGGCCGACGGTTAGCCGGGACCCAACTGATAGTCGCCAGTCTGCGGGTTGTGGTACCACCCGCCGGCGGCCTGCGTTCCACCGTCGACATGGATGGTCTGTCCGGTGATGTAGCTGGACATATCGGATGCGAGAAATACAGCCGCAGAAGCCATTTCGTCGACATGTCCGGGTCGTCTCATCGGGATCATGTCGCCTGCGCCTGCGGGCAGGCCGTTCGGCGACACCCGCAGCAGACCTTCGGTGACGGTCAGGTCCGGCGCCAGTGCGTTGACCCGAATTCCCCGAGTAGCCAGCTCGAGGGCCGCAGTCTTGGTGTAGTTGATGACGCCGGCCTTGGCAGCCGCGTAGGCCGCGTAACCGGGAGCCGCCCGCACACCCTCGATGGACGTCACGTTGATGACGCTTCCCGGCAGGTTCGCGTCCACCAGGCGGCGCGCCACGCGCTGCGTGCACAGCAGGACGTGGCGCAGGTTGGATTTGTAGAGCGCGTCCCAACCGTTCTCACTGGTGTCCAGCAGATCCGAGGCGAACACGCCGCCTGCGTTGTTGACCAGGATGCTCACTGTGCCAAGCTCGTTCGCTGTTTGCTCCAACGCCGCATCCACCTGCTCGCTGTCGCGGACGTCGGTCACGATGCCCAGCGCCCCGATGCCTTCGGCCGACGACGCGCACGTTTCCGCGTCGCGTTCCCAGATCGCCACCTTGGCGCCGAATGCGGCCATGCCTTCCGCGATGCCGCGCCCGATGCCCTCTCCCCCGCCGGTGACGACAGCGACACGCCCGGTCAGCAGGATGTTCGACGGATCAATGCTCACCGGTTAAAACTAGCGAACGACGCGTATTGTGCTCAGGCCTTTGCCTTGCTGCCGTGCATCGCGGGGGCGTCTCCGATCACGCCGTCGGCCTCAAGTCCGGCTATCTCGTCGTCGGTGAGCCCGATCTCGGACAGCAGCTCGCGGTTGTGCTCTCCGAGCAGCGGTGCGGGGCGGGCGTGCACCCGGTCCGGTCCGCGCGACACCCTGAACGGCAACGTGCTGTGCTTCGTGGCGGCGTTCACCGGGTGGCCGACCTCTTCGAAGAAACGGCGGAAGGCCAACTGCGGCAGCTCGGTCTGGCGGTGCGGCTGCATCACCTTGCCGACGGGCACGCCCGCGTCCCACAGCGCTTCGACGATCTCGTCGCCGGTGCGCTGTGCGCACCAGTCGGCGAGGTGCTCGTCGATGAGGTCGTGCCGTTCTCTGCGGCCCGCAGCACTGGATCAGCACCGGATCCGTCGTCCAGTCCGGCTGCCCGATCGCCTTACTCAGGGCAAGCCACTGTTCGTCGGTCGCCACGGCCACCGCGACCCAGCAGTCGAGGCGGCCGAACTCGTCGATCTCGTTGGTGCGGTAGAGGTTCTGCGGAGCGGCCGTGGGTCCGCGATTGCCGTCGCGCTCCAGCAGCGCACCGTATGCGGAGTACTCGATGACCTGCTCGGCGGCCACGTTGATCGCCGCGTCGACCATCGCCGCCTCCACCATCGACCCCTCGCCGGTGCGGTGTCGATGCTCGAGCGCCAGCAGCAGCGCGTTGAAGGCGTGGATTCCCGCGTTCGGGTCGCCGACCGAGTACGGCTCGTAGGGATTTCGGTCGGGATAGCCGGTCAGCCAGCTGATGCCCGCGGCGGCCTCGATGACGTAGGCGAACGCCGGGTTGTCCCGCCACGGCCCGTCGAGGCCGAAGCCCGGCATCCGGACCATCACCGCATCGGGCCGAACGGCCTGGACGGCCGCGAAGTCCAATCCGATCTGGTCCAGCACGCGCGGGGTGAAGTTCTCCACGATCACGTCCGCGGTCGCGATGAACTTGTTGAGCAGTTCACGTCCGGCAGCGCTCTGCAGGTCCAGCGTCGATGCCCCGCTTGTTGGTGTTGAGACCGGAGAAGATCGGCGACTTCTCCCACCACTGGTCCTCGGTGATAGGGATGCCCGCGATGAGCCTGGTGCCGTCCGGGCGGCGGGTGGACTCGACGTGGATGACGTCGGCACCGAGCATGGCGAGCAGATGCGTGCAGCTCGGGCCCGCCCAGAACGTGGTCATGTCCAGCACCCGCAGCCCACTGAACGGCAGTGCGGCAATTGCCCCCACTCGCGAAATTGGGGGCACCTCCCGCTTGCGGGGGACATTCCCGGTCGTTGATCCGGCGCTTTCACGACCCTGCCTTCTCGCTCGCGCACGGTAGTGCTCGGTGTGCTCACCGAGGCGTGGCGCGGCGGCGGGCGGGCGCAGATGCGCCGGCGTCATCCGGTAGGGGTGGCCGGGCTGGTCGGAAGCCGTCGCGGGGGTTTGTCACGAATGACCCGCGGGCCTCGAAATGGTCCAGCGAGTCGATGTTCGCCCCGTTGGCCACCGGCGCATTGGGGATGCGGAAAGCCGTTGCCAGTTCGCGGATCTCGTCGACGTCGTGACTCTCGACCCACCCGTACAGCTCGTCGGCCTTCTCATTGGCCTGCTCGGTGATCGACAGCGGCGACTCCTCGTCGATCCAGTCCTGGTGGCCGGTCATCGCGCAGAGGTCGAACCACTGCTGGGCCGTCCCGCAGCCGAGATCGACAAGGCCGTCCTTCGCTCGGGCGATGCCGGGGACGGTCAGTCGTCGGGCGTCCCGCCATGGCCTGCCCAGCATCTCGAAATAGCTGACCGGGTAATAGGTGAGCCCGAGGATGTCGGTCTCCAGCATGGACAGGTCGATCAGCTGGCCGGTGTCCCGGAAGGCCAGGATTGCGGCGCTGGCGTACGCCCCGGCCAGGTACTCGCCGATCTGACCGCCCACGTAAACCGGCGCGCGGTCGGGGGATCCGCGGCCGAGCGCGACGATCCCACCCGACCATGCCTGCAGCGTGAACTCGGTGGCGGGACGGTCGCGCCACGGCCCGTCGAGCCCGAACGGCGTGATGGACGTGACGGTCAGATGCGGATGGCGACGATGGATGTCGGCCGGCGAAAAGTCGGGACGCTCAGCGAGTCTCGAGCCGCGGGACCACACCACCGCGTCGGCGTCGGCAAGGAGCCCGTCGACCAAGTCGACGTCGGTTTCTGGATCGGCGACAACACTGTGCTTGGCCCCGGCCAGAAAGCTGAACAGCGCGCCGTCCTCACCGACATCCGCGCCCGAGGCCGACCACCGCCGCAGCGGATCCCCTTCCGGCGGTTCCACTTTGATGACCTGGGCGCCGCCGTCGGCGAGCAGCTTCGTGCAGTAGGCACCGGCGATTCCGGTGGACAGGTCGACGACGACGTACCCGTTCATTGGCTGCGCTGATTCTGCTCCTCGCGTGCGCACTAATCCTTCTTGCGGTTCGACTTGCTCAACCGGAAGTCGGGCGGGAACTTGCTGTCGTTGTCGTTGACCGCGCCCGCCAGGCCGCTGTCGATCGCTTCCATCATGTCCAGGTCGTCCGAATCGTCGTTGGCGACGCCGCTTCCCATCGACTCGAAGAACGCGGACAGCAGGCTGCCCATGTACTCGCCCTGGTGCTGCTTGAAGACCTCGAAGAAGACCTTCTGCTGGAATACGGTGTCGACGGGGCGGTTTCGCGCGCACGCCCGCGCGTACTTGTCGACCTCGGCCTCGAGCTGATCGCGGGACACCACCTTGTTGAGGAAGTTGCACTGGTACATCTCGTCAGCTGTGAACGGCCGGCCGGTGAACACCATCTCCTGGAACTTGCGCAACCCCATCATCTGGATCCATGTCCACATCCGCGGGCCCCAGCCGTAGTAACGGAACGACGGGTGTCCGAACAGCGCATCGTCTGACGAGATCACCAGATCCGCATCGGCACACTGGTAGAAGTGCCAGCCGTAGCAGTAGCCCTTCGCCTCGACGATGCTGATCTTCTTCAGCTCCTGCAGCGGCCGGTTGCCGGCCTGCACGTTCGCATACCACGCACTGATCGTCGCGCCGTGGCGGAACGATCCCTTGGGCGGATAGCTGACCTCGCCGACGCCCTCGTCCTCCAGCCGCAGTTCGGCGAGCCGCAGGTCGGTGTTGTCATTGCCCTCCATGAACTCGGGCAGGTCCGCGCCGCTGCCGAGGTTGTCGCCGACACCGCGGATCACCACCACCTTGACGTCATTATCGACGGTGGCCGCGCGCAGCAGATCGGCATACCGCAGCCGCGCCGCCGATGTCGGTGCGTTCAGATACTCCGGCCGGTTGAACGTGATCGTGGCGATCTTGGTCTTCGGGTCCTTCTCGTAGAGGATGAGCTCTTCAGGTTTGGGCCGACTTCCGTTTTCTGACATGGTTTCTCCTTCAGCCGATCCCTACACCGGCACGACTGCCCCAGCTCGGACTCGAGGTGAGCACCTCGGAACCGTCGGGTGTGATGAGGACAGCCTCGCGCCCGTACACCGCACCCACTCCCTCCTGCCAGACATAGCCGGTGACGGAGAGCACCATGCCGGGCTCCAAGATCTCCTCGGCGGCGGTGGATCGCAGCTGCGGGGTCACCACCGGCGGATCGAAGCCCAGCCCGAGACCGTGTGCGACCGGCATCGGCGGCAGCGGCTCGCCTGCGGCCTCGTAGGCCTCGAGCAGTCCGCTTGCCCGTTCGCCGGGTCGACACGCCGCAGCGAGCCTGTCCCACAGCACATTCCAGCGTTCATAGAGCGCAGGAACCGCAGGGCCGACATCGCCGACGGGCCAGGTCCGGCCCACCTCACCGACATAGCCGCCGGCAAGCACGCCCGCGCGACAGCGCCACCAGGTCACCGGAGGCGAGATTCCCGTCGCTGCGTGCCCGCCGCCACGGATGCTCGGTGGATGTCACCCACGCGGCGTCCTGGGTGGCGGGTGTGCTTACGCCGCCCGCGGCTTCGGCCTCGAGCAGCACGCCGGCCAGCGTCTGTTCGCTGACGCCGGGCCGCAGCTCGGCGACCGCCGCCGCAAGCGCATCCTCGGCGACCCGAAGCGCCGCACGCAGAGCGACGATCTCATCGGAGGTCTTGATCCGCCGGGCCGCGCGCATCGCGGGCTCCGCGTCGACGAGCTCCGCGTTGGGGAATGCCATCGGCAGCAGCTGCGCGAAAGTCGGTGTCAGGGCATCGGTTCCGACGCGCCGTGCGGTGGCCGCGCCGTTCAATCCCTTCATGACATCGATGAGCGTCATCGGGTTCCACGCCAGCCCGTACAGGTGGTCATGGTCGATCTCGCCGGGGATGCCCTCATCCCAGGTGCTGTTGAGGTGGATCTCGCCCGTTCCGCGGACCACCACGCAGATCGGGCCGAACGGCCGCGTGCCTGCCACCCACAACTGCGGAGCGCCCGTGACGTAGCGGACATTTGCCTGTCGGCCCAGGACCAGGATGTCGAGGTCGTGTTCTTCCATCTGTGCCAGCGCCCGCTCGCGCCGCCCGCTTCGCAGTGCCCGCTCGTCGGGCAGGATCTCAGTCGCCATAAGGGGAATACGGGTAGTCGGTCAACGGCGCGAAGCCGTCCTCGGTGATCACCACGATCTCCTCGCTTCGATAGCCGCCGGTGCCGTCCTCCCAGACCACGGGCTCGAGAACAAGCACCATGCCGGCTGGGTAGAAGAAGTTGTCGTCGAACTCCTGGCCGAGATCGGTTCCGATCATCGGCATCTCGGCGGCGTTCGTGCCGATGCCGTGGCCCAGGTAGAAGTGCGGCAGCCACGGCTTGCGGCCACCGTTGGCCGCGATCGCAGCCCGTGCCAGATCCCCCGACGTCGCACCGGCCTTCGTCACGTCGAGTACCGCTTCGAGAATTTCCCGCCATTTGTGGAACTGAGCATGCTGGCGTGCCGTCGGGGTCTCGCCGACGAGCCACGTGCGGCCGAAGTCCGAGCAATAACCGGAGTAGGTGATGCTGACATCCGTCCAGAGCACATCACCCGCGGCGAGTTCACGCTCGGTGGTCAGCAGTGGCAGCGCCAGATCACCTGTGGTGGTCCACGTCCCCTCCGCCTTGGTTTTCGGCATCACCTGCCAGATGGCCTCGAGCATGTTCGCGGTGGCTCCGTGCTCGAAGGCCTGCCGCACGAACTCTGCCGACAGATCGATCTGGCGCACACCGGGTCGCAGCGAGTGCTGGACATCCGCCATCGCCTGCTCGGTGATGCGGCAAGCACGGCGGATACACGCGATCTGGTCGCGGGTCTTCACCAGCTTGGCCGGTCCGATCACCTGCGCGGCGTCCGAGGGCGGACCCGACGGAAAAATCCGGTCGGCGGCCCTGCGCATCGCGCCGGTCATCTCGTCGACCGCCACATTGGCGCCGGGACGAAGGAGGCCCGCCACGATTCCTGCGAACTGCTCGACGCCCTCGTCGAATTCGAGGTACAGCGGGCCGTGAAGGTGGTCGGCGGGTATCTCGGTCTCGAAGGCCGCCCCTTCGCGGAACGGGACACAGAGGTGCGGGTACTCGTCGTCGGCCAGCACGATCGCCACCGGCCGCTCGACGTGCGACAGTCCGGCGTCCAGAAGAGGCCAACTCGCGCCGGTCGCGTAGACCACGTTGCCGTTGCCGAGCAGGATCAGTGCGTCGACGCCCTTGTCCGCCATCGCCGCCCGCAGCCGGGCGCCGATCTCACGCAACATCCTGCCGCGGTCGGGTTCGTCGGGAATCCCCAGCGCGGTCAGTTGATCTCTTGCGAACGTGGTCATTCGACGCCCAGGAAGTTCTTGATGTTTCCGCTGACGATCTTGGCGGCGTTCTCCGGTCCGACCGCTTCGACGACCGATGCCAGCGACTTCTCCGAATAGCCGAACGTGCTCTCGTTGTGCGGATAGTCCGACGACCACATCACCCTGTCGACCCCGATCCGGTCGATGAGCTCCAGGCCGAGCGGATCGACCATGAACGAGGCGCTCATGTGGTTGTCCCAGTAGTACTGGATGTCGTGCTCGAGCTGGTGGTTGAACATGTGCTGGTAGGACGCCAGCAGGTGCTCGGCGTCCTGCAGGGCCCACGGCACCCAGGCGATCCCGCCCTCGAACCAGCCGATCTTCAGCTTCGGATGACGGTCGAGGATCCCGCTGAAGATGTACTTGGAGAACACTTCACGGAAACCGTCGACATTGATCATCATGCCCACCACGACGCTGTTGAACTCGCACGGCGTCTTCGGCGGCGTCTCGCCGATGTGGTGTGTCACCGGCAGGCCGGCGTCCTCGATCTCGTCCCACACCGCGCTCATCACCGTGGCGCCGTAGTCGATCACATTGTCGTCGTCGTCCTTGCCCGGGTTGATGGGCATCAGGAACGTCTTGAGGCCCAAGGACTTGAGCTCGGTCAGCGTGCGCCGCGTGCCCTTCGGGTCCCACCAGTTGATCAGTCCGGCGGCGTAGAAGTGTCCGTTCGACTTCTCCTGCAGCTCGGCCATGTACTCGTTGTAGATCCGGAACACCCGTTCGCGAAGTTCCTTGTCGGGATAGTGGAACAGCGCCAGCACCGCATTCGGGAAGGCCAGCTCCTTGTCGACGCCGTCCTCGTGCAGCTCCTGGATGCGGGCCTCGATGTTGTTGGTCGCGGCACCGGCCAGGTCGTCGTACTGCATCAGGACCCGGCTGAAGTCGCCGGGCAGGAAGGTCTGGCCCTTGCGGCCGACCATGTAGGCGCCGTCCTCGTACCAGATCCGCGGCGCCTTCTCCTTGAGGTCGTCCGGGAACTTGTCGTAGAAGATGTCCTCGGCCACCGAGATGTGGTTGTCGGCGGAGAACACCTCGGTTCCCGCGGGCAGCCCCACGTCCCCCTTGGCATGGCCACGGCGGTTCTTCGGCGCGCCGTATCCCCCGGGCGGGTAAAGCGTAGAAATTTGAGTTGACATCGTTGACACTCCAATCGGTCTGTTAGAGCTGAAAATTCACCAGGTGACGGGTAGTTCGTAGACGCCGTAGGCGAGCCGGTCGTGCTTGAAGGGCACCTCGGCGAACGGCACGGCCAGGCGCAGCGTGGGGATGCGGCGCAGCAATGTGTGAAACACGATCTGGAGCTCGGCACGCGCGAGCTGCTGCCCGACGCACTGGTGACGGCCGTAGCCGAAGCCGAGCTGCTGTCCGGCGTCGCGGGTGAAGTCCAGCTTGTCGGGCTCCGGATAGACGGCCGCATCCCAGTTCGCGGGGGCGAGGTCGATGATGATGCCTTCGCCGGCGCGGATGGTCTCGCCACCGATCTCGATATCCTCGACGGCCACCCGGCGCTGGCCGTTCTGGATGATCGACAGGTAGCGCATCAGCTCTTCGACGGCGTTGGCGATGAACTTGGGGTCATCGGAATCACGAAGCAGCGCAGCCTGTTCGGGGTGCTCGAGCAGGGCGAGCACGCCGATGCCGATCATGTTGGCGGTGGTCTCGTGCCCCGCGATCAACAGCCCGGTGCCCAGCTGTGCGGCTTCCTTGACACTGATCTCGCCCGCGTTCACCCGTTCGGCAAGGTCGGACACCGCGTCCTCGGACGGGTGCTCCATCTTGGTCCTGACGAGGTCGCTGAGGTACTTCGCCAGGCTCATGGCCCCCTTCTGGCCGTCCTCGGCGCTGGCGTAGCGGGCGAGCCCCACGTTCGCGTGGTGCTGGAAGAACTCGTGGTCTTCGTATGGGACGCCGAGCATCTCGCTGATCACCCTGGTGGGCACCGGCAGCGCGAGCTTGGCGACGATGTCGGCGGGCTGCGGGCCCGCCAGGATCGCGTCGATGCACTCGTCGGTAACCTCTTGGATGGCGGAGCGCAGGCCCTCGACGCGTTTGAAGGTGAACGGCTTGGACAGCATCCGGCGGAACCGGGTGTGCTCCTCGGCGTCGGAGGTGAACACCGACCGCGGCCGTTTGTTCACGGTGGAGAGCATGTGCTCGTTCCAGTGCGGGAAGCCGTCGCGCCGGTCGTCGACGCTGACGCGCGAGTCGGCGAACAACTCCCGCGCCACCGCGTGACCGGTGATCAGCCAGGGCGTGCTGCCGTCCCAGATCCGTACCCGGGAAAGCGGTTTCGCCTCACCCATCTCGAGCACCTGCGGTGGCGGCGCGAAGGGGCACCGGGCGTCCCGGTCCATCGGGTACTCGGGGACATCGGCGATTACGTCGTTTGAGGTCAGTGTGTCGGACATGGCGTTAAGTTCATTCCTCGATGTCGATGGCCAGTGCTGGGCAGGCCGCGGCGGCCCTGCGGGTGTTGTCTGCCTGTTCGGGGGGTGGACTGTCGATGAGCAGGACCACGACGCCGTCGTCGTCGCGCTGGTCGAACACGTCGCTCGCGTTCAGCACGCATTGGCCCGATGACACGCACTTGTCCTGGTCGACAGTCACTTTCATGTCAGGGGTGCTCCGTGACAGGCGCCAGCCACAGCCCGACAATCGCGTCGATCAGACCGGACGCGACGGCGGTCCAGTTCGTTCG
>CAWDFT010000007.1:0-145299 GCA_963801575.1 uncultured Actinomycetota bacterium | reverse complement strand
TGACTTCAGTGTTGGCTGAGGTCGGGCCGGTAGTCGGCCAGCAGGCCTCGCACGCGGTCCATCGCGTCGACGGCACGGTCCTTGTCGACGGCCTGGATCGCCATCACCGGTATGTACTCGTCGTCGGGCAGGTCCACCCGCGCCCAGCGTGCGCCACGAGGGAACGTCACGCCCACAACTTCCGACCACGGAATCAGCCGGTAGCCGAACAGGTTTCGCACCGCGACACCCGGCGCACCCACACGCAGTCGCGGCCGGGCGAACAGCAGCATCGCGCCGGCAAGGACGACGCCGAGCAGTGCGATCGCGACTTGGTCGGCCGGTCTGGAAGATCACCCCGGTGGACGCAATCTTCAGCAGGGCACCGACGGCGACGTGGACGGCCAAGATCACCGCGGCGGCACCGTACGCGAAATACGGTGTCAGGTGGGGCCGTATCTCGAGATCCCAGTCGCTCATGACCGCCGCAGGTCGCGCAGGGTCAGCGCGGTGGCAGCGCGGCCGCGCAGCCTGCGCGCCCTTGTCCTCCATGAGTCCGGCAGTCCGGCGCGGTCCAGCGCCTGTTGCTTCGGTGTTGGCGGTGAGCACACCGTTCGCGACCGGGGTGCCCTCGTCGAGCGAGACCCGGGTCAGCCCCGCGGTGACTGCATCACACACGTAATCGAAATGCGGTGTCTCACCACGGATGACCACGCCCAGCGCGACGACGGCGTCGTGCGTGGCGGCCAGCGCCTGCGCCACCACCGGGAGCTCGATCGCGCCCGCGCACCCGGACGCAGGGTGGTCTCGGCGACGCCTGCGTTCGCGGCCCGCTTGCGGGCCCCGGCGACCAGTGCGTCGCAGATCTCGGTCGTGCCACGTGCTGGCGACGATCGCCAGCGTCACGTCTGGCCGCGTCGAGCTGTGGCAGGTCGGGAACGTCCGTCCCCACCGCTCATAGCGGCTCCACCGAATTCGCCCGGCATCACTTCGTCGTAATCGTCCAGACCGATCAGGTCGTGGCCCATCCGGTCGCGCTTGGTGCGCAGGTAGCGGATGTTCTCGGCGTTGGCGCGCACCGGCAGCGGCACCCGTTCGATGATGTGCAGCCCGTAGCCGTCGAGGCCGACCCGCTTGGCCGGGTTGTTGGTGAGCAGCCGCATCGACCGCACCCCGAGGTCGACCAGGATCTGCGCGCCGATGCCGTAGTCGCGCGCGTCGGCGGGCAGGCCCAGCTCGAGATTGGCGTCGACGGTGTCGTGCGCCGGCGTCCTGCAGCTGGTAGGCCTGCAGCTTGTGCATCAGCCCGATGCCGCGGCCCTCGTGGCCGCGCATGTACAGCACCACGCCGCGGCCCTCCCGAGCGACCATCTCCAGCGCGGCGTCGAGCTGCGGGCCGCAGTCGCAGCGCAGCGATCCGAACACGTCACCGGTCAGGCACTCGGAGTGCACGCGGACCAGCACGTCGTGCCCGTCAGCGTCCGGGCCGGCGATGTCGCCGCGGACCAGCGCGACGTGCTCGACGTCGTCGTAGAAGGTGGTGTAGCCGACCGCGCGGAACTCGCCGTGCCGGGTCGGGATGCGGGCCTCGGCGACGCGCTCGACGTGCTTCTCGTGCTTGCGGCGCCACGCGATCAGGTCGGCGATCGAGATCAGCGCGAGGTCGTGTTCGTCGGCGAAGACCCGCAGTTCGTCGGTCTGCGCCATCGCGCCCTCGTCCTTCTGGCTGACGATTTCGCAGATCACGCCCGCCGGCCGCAGACCGGCCATCCGGGCCAGGTCTACGGCGGCCTCGGTGTGGCCGGGCCTGCGCGGCCCCCGCCGTCCTTGGCGCGTAGCGGAACGACGTGGCCGGGCCGAGTGAAGTCGTCGGCGACGCTGGCCGGGTCGGCCAGCAGCCGCATCGTGGTCGCGCGATCCGACGCCGAGATGCCGGTGCCGACCCCCACTTTCGCGTCGACGGTCACGGTGTAGGCGGTGCCGTGTTTGTCCTGGTTCACGGCGTACATCGGCAGCAGGCCGAGCTTGTCGCAGACCGGGCCGGCCAGCGGCACGCACAGATAACCCGAGGTGTAGCGGACCATGAAGGCGACCAGTTCGGGGGTGGCCATCTCGGCTGCGAAAATGAGGTCGCCCTCGTTCTCCCGGTCCTCATCATCGATGACGACGACGGCCTTACCCGCCGCGATGTCGGCAACCGCCCGTTCGACGGAGTCCAACCTCGTCATCATCGCCACCCTTGCCGGTTCCGGGTTGGAACCATCGTCGCCGTATCCAGTATGAACCACGACGAAGTAGCGATTATTGCCAGCCGTCTCGCTTTCGCCTGGTGGGCGGTTCGACTATCGCGGCTCGAGCCGAAAACCGGGATCTTGCGCCCGACGGGTGCTGTCTTCGCGCGATAGTCGCCGTAACCCGTGTAGACCCGTTCGGCGAGCGCGTGTAGGCGGGCGTGCTCGTCCGGATCGGTCACCTCGGTCGCTATGAAGCTCTCGTCGCCGAGCCGGCGTTTACGGGTGCGCCCTCAAGTTGTAGTACCACTGCGGGTGTTTTCGAGCCCCCGAAGTTCGAGGCGACCAGGACCGGATGCGGTCCGTCGTGGAAGTAGGTGAGCTGCGTCTGCCGCGGCTGACCCGACTTGGCGCCCGTGCTCATCAACGGCGCCGTGGCAGCCCCGCCGACGATAGGCGGCTATTCGGGCGACGATGAAAGCCTGCGAACAGTGTCCGGCACGCATCGCACGGGTCGATAATCCCCTGTATGGCAATTGCCGCAGCGGTGATTGTCATCGCCACGCTGGTGGCGATGACCACCGGGAGGGTGCCGGCCGTGTTGGCGCTCATCTGTGCATTGGTGGTGGCCGGACTGATCGGAATCGCCACCCCCGCAGAGCTTTTCGCCGGGTTGAGCAATGGAGGCGTAATCACCATCGCCGCGATGCTGGTAATTGCCAAAGGCGTTCTGCACACGGGGGTGGTGTCGCGGGTGACCTATCGCTTGCTGTCCGGCGTAACTACCCCTGGCCAGGCGTTACGCCGGCTCGTCCCGCCGGTCGATCGTCTCCGCGTTTATCAACACCACACCCATCGTGGCGATGCTCATTCCCGCCACCCACGAACTCGAGCAGCATCCCGGAGTCCCCAGCGCGTGGCGTGCTGCTGCCCATCGCCCACGCCACCACGCTGGCCGGGTCGGCAACGCTCATCGGCACCAGTGCCAACCTGCTGATCGGAGGCCTTGCCGCGCCCCACGGGGTCAGATGACGATGTTCTCGTTCGTCCCGATCGCCGTTCCGGTGGCCCTCGTCGGCTGGGCGGTGCTGCTGGTCACCGCGCCACTAATGCTGCGCGGCCGAACCGACGTACCCGAACGTGATCTGTCGTGGCGAGCGGAGATCCCACTCTCGTCAACGGCCAACGCCGTCGGCGGAACCGCAGCGGAGTTTGGCATCCACACCACGCCCGACTTCGAACTGGTGGAAGTCCGGCGATCGGGCAAAAAGGTCGGCGCCGACACTGTCCTGGAGAGCGCCGACGTCTTGATGTACCAGGCCACCGAGGCCGGGGTGCGGATGTTGTGGGCCAGCCCGCGGTTCGGGCTGTCTCCACAGGCTCTATATCTGGTGTCCATCTCCACCGACGAAGAAGCGACGGTTCGCGACCTGGAGGAGGACGAAGACATTCAGGTAATCGCCGCGCAGTCCACCAAACGTCTCAAGAAAACCCCAGCCACGCCCGGTGAGTTGTGCCTTGTGACGGCCGGCTCGACCGATGCCCTGACCGACCATGAGATGGTCGGGCTGTGGCAGAAGGTGGCGGGCAAGGCCCCGCAACCGAAGAAGACGTGGATCGCGCTGTCCATCCTGGCTGGGGTCGTCATCGTGGGTTCCTGGGGTCTGGAACCGATCCAGCTCGTCGCCGTCGCGGGAGCCGTCCTCATGGTGATCACCGGTGTACTGACACCGCGGTCGGCGGTGCGCGCCCTGAATTGGAAAATCCTGGCAATCATCGCCGGCTCGGTCGGTCTGGGGACCATCGTCGTGGAAAGCGGTCTCGGCGACCACATCTCCGGCGCAATCCTGGATCTGTCGGGCGGGAGCACCGCACTGCTAATACCAGTGCTCGCGGTCGTTACCACCCTGCTGAGCAATGTCATCAACACCGCCGCGGCGGCCGCCATTCTGACCCCGGTCGCCGTGGCGATCGCCGCAACCACAGGTCTGGATCCGGTGCTGCTACTCGCGCTGCTCGGCACGTGCATCTCGTTGACGTTCCTCAACCCGTACAGCCATCAGACGAACCTCATGGTGATGCAGCCTGGTGGGTATTCGTCGGGCACATTCTTTAGATTCGGCGTCCCGCTCACCCTCGTTTCCCTGGTAGCGGTCTTCGGGGTCGCCTGGGCTCTGCTCTTGGGGTAGCCCGGTTATCCGCTGGTCGGGGTGTTTCTCTGATCGAGTAGCCGTTCGACGTACTTGGCGATGATGTCGACCTCGAGGTTGACCTGGGTGCCGGCCGTTGCCCGACCGAGAGTGGTCAGCTGCAGGGTGGTGGGGATCAGCGACACTTCGAACCAGTCGTGGCCCAGCCCGGAGACGGTCAACGACACACCGTCGACCGTGATCGAGCCCTTCTCGACGACATAGCGCGCCAGCGCGGTGGGCAGCGCTATCCGCACCACCTCCCAGTGCTCGGAAGGTGTGCGCGCAATCACATGCGCGGTGCCGTCGACGTGGCCCTGCACGATGTGTCCGCCCAGCCTGCTGTTCACCGCCGCGGCCCGTTCCAGGTTCACGTGACTGCCGACGTCCACACTGCGCAGGCTCGACCGGTCCAGCGTCTCCTTCATCACATCGGCGCTGAATTCACCGCCTGTCAGCACCTCCACCACCGTGAGACAAACGCCGTTGACGGAGATGGAGTCGCCGTGGCCGGCGTCGGCGGTGACGACCGGTCCCCTGATGACAAACCGGGCGGCGTCACCCAGGTCGTCCTTGCCGATGACTTCGCCCAGCTCTTCGACGATTCCGGTGAACACGCCCATCAGGGTATCCACCGTTACCCTCTACGATGCAGTCATGCACACACGCCTCTTGGCGATCCTCGCCGCCCTCTTCACCGCCGCCGCCCTGCTTGCGGGCTGTTCATCGTCGTCGGAGAAGTCGACGGAATCGCTGCCGGACGCAGCCACGCTGCTCAAGGATTCCAGCCAGGCGACCCGTGCCCTCAAGAGCGTTCACCTCGAGTTGACCGTCGAGGGCGAGATCAAGGAGCTGCCCATCAAGACGCTCGGCGGCGATCTGACCAACGCCCCCGCCGTCGCCGCTGCGGGCAAGGCGAATCTGCTTTTCCAGGGCAGCGACGTGGAGGCCGATTTCGTCGTCATCGATGGTCTGCTCTACGTAGCGCTCTCCCCCGACAGCTGGATCGACATGGGCCCGGCCGTTGACGTCTACGACGTCTCGGCGATCCTGAACCCGGACACCGGGCTGGCCAATGTGCTGGCCAATTTCAGCGACCCGAAGTCCGACAGCACCGAGACCGTCAACGGTGTGGAGACCGTGAAGGTGACCGGTCAGGTCAGTGCCGACGCAGTGAACAAGATCGCGCCGCCGATCGCCGCAACCGGGCCGGTGCCTGGCACGGCGTGGATCCGCAAGGACGGCAACCACGAACTCGTCCAGGCCAAACTGGAACCCTCGGCCAGCAGCAGCGTTCAGATGACGTTGTCTGAATGGGACAAGCCGGTCACCGTCACCAAGCCCGCCGTTTGATGACGGCCGCCGCGCCGGCGATAGCGAGCCGGAGCCGCAGAATCGCCATAACCGCGGGCGGCCTCGCGGTGATGCTCGGTGCCCTCGACACCTATGTCGTGGTCAGCATCATGCTCGACATCATGCGGGACGTCGGCATCCCGATTAACAAGATCCAGCAGGTCACGCCGATCATCACGGGCTATCTGCTCGGCTACATCGCGGCGATGCCGCTGCTCGGTCGAGCGTCCGACCGGTTCGGCCGCAAGTTCCTCATCCAGGTCAGCCTGGCGGGTTTCGCGCTGGGATCGGTGATCACTGCGCTGTCCGGCGACCTGACCACGTTGGTGATCGGCCGCGTAATCCAAGGCACTGCCAGTGGCGCGCTGCTGCCCGTGACGCTGGCGCTCGCCGCCGACCTGTGGGCCGCTCGCAACCGGGCGGCGGTACTTGGCTGGGTCGGTGCCGCCCAGGAGCTGGGAAGCGTGCTCGGCCCGATGTATGGCATCGCGCTGGTATGGCTGTTCACCCACTGGCAGGCCGTGTTCTGGGTCAACGTCCCGCTCGCTGTGCTCGCGATGGTGATGATCCACCTCAGCCTGCCCGCGCGAGAGAAAACCGACGAGCCCGAGAAGGTCGACGTCGTCGGCGGTGTGCTGCTGGCGATCGCGCTCGGCCTCGCGGTCGTCGGCCTGTACAACCCGGAACCCGACGGCAAGCAGGTGCTGCCGAGCTGGGGGCTACCGGTGCTGCTCGGCGCACTGGTAGCGACAGTCGCGTTCTTCGTCTGGGAGAAGTTCGCCCGTACCCGGCTGCTCGATCCCGCCGGCGTGCACTTCCGGCCGTTCTTGGCAGCGTTGGGTGCTTCCCTATGCGCGGGCGCGGCGCTGATGGTGACGCTGGTCAACGTCGAACTCTTCGGCCAGGGCGTGCTCGGCCAGGACCAAGACCAGGCGGCATTCCTGTTGCTGCGATTCCTGATCGCACTGCCGATCGGTGCACTGGTCGGCGGCTGGCTTGCGACAAAGATCGGGGACCGCGTGGTCGCATTCGTCGGCCTGCTGATCGCCGCAGGTGGTTACTACCTGATAGCGCAGTGGCCCGTCGACCTGCTGGCGGCCCGGCATGACCTCGGGTTGTTCACGCTGCCTGTGCTCGATACCGACCTGGCCATCGCCGGCCTGGGATTGGGTCTGGTGATCGCTCCCTTGACATCGGCGACGCTGCGGGTGGTGCCCCCCGCTCAACACGGCATCGCGTCGGCGGCCGTCGTGGTGGCCCGCATGATCGGCATGCTGGTCGGCATCGCAGCCCTGAGCGCCTGGGGGCTCTACCGCTTCAATCAACATCTGCAGCGGCTCAACGCACAAGTCGGTGGAGACACCCCGATGGAGAAAATAGCCGCTCAGGCGGACAACTACCGTCAGGCGTACGTCATGCAGTACGGCGAGATCTTTCTGATCACAGTGGGTGTCTGCGTCGTCGGCGCCTTGCTCGGACTGCTGATCAGCGGTCGCAGTGAGCACGCCGAGGAGCCCGACGAGTTCGCTACCGAGGCCGACGGGGACGAGGCGGCCACTGCGATGATCGACGCGTCGACGCATCCCGACGGCCGCCGCGGTAGGCGTCAGCAGCGCTCGATGCCGCGCTGAAGCAGCGTCGGCTCGACGGCAACCTCAGCGTCCTCTGTGCCGCCAATGCTGCGTAACGCACAGATGAACGCTTTGACGTGATGTCGGGGATCGATAGGGCGAATGGGGAGCCAGTCCTAGCATGCTCGTTTCCTTTGTTCGTGCTCACCAGGGCGCAACTCGTCGGTGAAAGCGCGATGCACCAGGCCTTTACGCCCGGGCCAGTTTTCACTTTACCGGCCCGTACGGACAGCTTCGGCGCTACGACAGCCCGCAATCCACAGTCGTGTTCGTCACATTCGTTTCCTTCGGGCAAACACCCGGCGGGAACTCGGTTGATATCGGTAGCCTCACCACAATGCTGCGTGTGACGCTGCGCGACCTGCAATGGCGAAGACGGCGCTTCGTCATCGCAATCATCGGCACCAGCCTGGTGTTCGCGATGACGCTCGTTCTGACAGGGCTCTCCAACGGGTTTCGCGTGGAAGCCGACAACACCGTCGACGCCCTCGGCTTCGATGCGTACATGGTTCAGTCCGGACCGGCAGGTCCATTCATCGGCTCGCCGCCGTTCGCTGAGGCCGAAGTCGCGACGGCCGCACGGCTCCCCGGCGTCACCGCCGTCGCCCCGCTGGTCTATGGGGCGACGACCGTGCCCGACGGCGACTCGACGCGCAACGTGAACGTGTTCGGTGCGCCCGCACAGGGCCCGGGAATGCCCCCGATCGCGACAGGCCGCGCACCGTCGGCCGCCGACGAGGCCGCTGTCTCCAGCACGCTCGGCACCGACATCGGCGACCCGTTCGAACTCGGTTCGCGCCCAATGCAAATCGTCGGCATCGTCGATGACTCCACCGCACTGGCCGGCCAACCCAACGTGTTCTTGACGGTCCAGGGTGCACAACAGATGGGCTACAGCGGTCAACGCATCGTGTCGTCGGTCGGCATCCGCGGCACACCAACACAGACACCCGACGGCTACCGTTTCATCGACCGCGCAGGCGCCGTGGACGACCTGATGCGACCGATGATTGCGGCGGTAGCGGCGATTACGCTGATGGCGCTGCTGCTGTGGATCGTCGCCGCACTCATCGTCGGCTCCGTCATCTACCTTTCAGCGCTGGAGCGCACCCGAGACTTCGCGGTGCTCAAGGCCGTTGGCGTCTCGACGCGTTCGGTGCTCGCAGGGCTGTGCCTGCAGGCAGTCATCGTCGCGGTGGTCGCCGCGGTGCTGGGCGGCCTGCTGTCGTTGGTGCTCGGGCCGCTGTTTCCGATGCGCGTCGTGGTGCCGACGTCGGCGTTCCTGCTGTTGCCCGCTATCGCGGTGCTGATCGGTCTGCTGGCAAGCGCTGCGGGGTTACGGCGCGCGGTGACGATCGACCCTGCCCTGGCATTCGGGGGGCCCTGAGGCATGGGAAATCTGCAGATCAACGATCTGGTGGTCGAGTACTCCAGCGGCGGGTACGCGGTCCGACCGATCGACGGCCTCAACCTCGAGGTGAAAGCCGGCTCGCTGGCGCTGCTGCTGGGCCCGAGCGGCTGCGGCAAGACCACGCTGCTGTCGTGCCTCGGCGGAATTCTGCGTCCGACCTCGGGCCGCATCGCGCTCGATGATGTCGACGTCACCGCGCTCGACTCCAGCGAGCTGACGATGTATCGACAGCGCACCGTCGGCATCGTGTTTCAGGCCTTCAACCTGCTTGCCAGCCTCACCGCGCTCGAGAACGTCATGGTGCCGATGGATGCGGCGGGCATGAAGAGCCGCGAATCGCGCCAACGCGCCAAGGAGTTACTGGAGCGCGTGGGTCTGCAGGACCGGATGAAGCACCGCCCGGGCGACCTCAGCGGCGGACAGCAACAACGTGTCGCCGTCGCCAGGGCGATCGCCCTGGACCCGCCGTTGATCCTGGCCGACGAGCCCACCGCGCACCTGGACTTCATCCAGGTCGAAGAGGTGCTGCGGCTGATCCGCGAACTCGCCACCGGCGAGCGCCTCGTCGTCGTCGCAACCCACGACACCCGGATGCTTCCGCTGGCCGACCGCGTCGTGGAACTGGTGCCGCACGTCGCGTCGACGGACCGCCCACCGGAGGCGGTGCGGCTCACCCCCGGCACCGTGTTGTTCGAGCAGGGCTCGATGGGCGACCTCATCTATGTGGTGAGCGAGGGCGAACTCGACATCGTGCGCGAATTGTCCGGCGGGGGTGAGGAACTGCTGCGCGTCGTGACCGCGGGCGACTATTTCGGTGAGTTCGGCACGCTGTTCGGCCTGCCCCGTTCGGCGACCGTTCGGGCCCGCACCGACGCCGAGGTGATCGGGTATACCGGCAAGGCCTTCCGCGAGCGCCTCGGACCGGCCGGCGTGCATGATGTGATCAAGGGTCGCGAACTCGCCATCGACTAACCCGGCCCTCCCACTCTTGCTGGGAGGCCAGCCACGCCCGCACGGCGTGGGCAAGTCGGTAGTCGACCCGCGCGGTGCGCGGATCGTCGGGATCGGTCAGCTCGATGCAGGCCGCCAGGATCGCCGAGGCGATGTCACGGTCGGCGTGCCATCGGCATTCGGGGCAGTAGTGGGTGCGCTGGGCGAGGGTCTTTGGCACGCGCGCCCCGCACAGGCAATGCTGGGACAGCGCGGTGGATGGGGTGCCCGCCCGGTGTAGTTGACCGCCGGTGGTGGCGCACTCGGCGGCCAGGGCGGCGACGAGCATGCCGGGGCTGAACAACGCGATCCGCTTGCCCCACAACCGTGCCCAGGTGCTGATGTTGGTGTCTTCGATGGTGATGGTGTTGCCGTGGGCGGCCACGATCCGCGCCGCGACTTCGCCGGCGCGGGCATGTTTGGCCTGACTGGCGCTGCGGGATTGGGCGGCGTGATCACAGCGGACGCGCTGATAGCGCTCCGAGAGTGCGCCTCCAGACGATTGTTTGCCCGCCCGCGTGGGTATGCGTTCAACCACCTGACCCCTGCCGACACGTTCGAGGCCGACAAAGCGGCCGAGAACGTCACCGCGTCCGAATACGACGGCCTTGTCCTCCCGGGCGGTGTCGCCAGTCCCGACTTTCTCCGCACCCAGGCTTCCGCGGTCCGGTTCACCAGGAGTTTCTTCGACTCCGGCAGGCCGGTGGCGGCGATCTGCCACGCGCCGTGGACGATGATCGACGCCGACGTCGTGCGCGGCAGGACGATCACATCGTGGCCGAGCCTGCGCACCGATCTGGTCAATGCGGGCGCCAACTGGGTCGACGAAGAGGTGGTGGTGTGCTCGCGCGGACCGAACACGCTGGTGTCCAGCCGCAAGCCCGACGACCTGCCTGCCTTCTGCACCACGATGGTCGGCGCCTTCGCCGCGGGTCGATAAGTCCACCAGCAGCTCGCTCCCAAACCCGGCCCGCAAATGCGCAGGCGTCGGTAACGTCGGTGACATGCTGATCGCCGCGCTGCGCGACATGCAGTGGCGCAAACGGCGCTTCGTCATCGCAATCCTGTCCACCGCCATCATCTTCGGGATGACGCTCGTGCTGACCGGTCTGGCTAACGGGTTCCGGACCGAGGCCCAGCGGACCGTCGACTCGCTCGGCGTCGATGTGTTCCTGGTCAAGGAGGGCGCATCCGGCCCATTTGTGGGGGCGACGCCGTTCGCTCCGGTGGGCCTGCGCGGCATCGCGACCGCCCCCGGCGTCGAGGCAGTCGCACCTCTCGTGTACGCCGGCGGCACGGTGACGCTGGGCGATTCGACCCGCAATGCCGATTTGTTCGGCGCACCGGAGCGCGGGCCCGGCATGCCCGCCCTGTCGGAGGGCCGTGCCCCCGCGACCCCCAACGAGGTGGCGGTGTCGGACACGCTCGGGCGCCAAGTGGGCGACGACATCGAAATCGCTTCGCGCAGGTTGAGCATCGTCGGTATCGTGCCCAACTCGACAGCACTGGCCAACCTGCCCAACATCTTCCTCACCACGACGGGCGCGCAACAACTGGTGTACGGCGGCCAACCGCTGGTCGCGTCGATCGGGATTCGCGGCACCCTCGACGAGGTGCCTGCCGGTTACAAGGCCGTCGACCGAGACGGTGCGGTCGCCGATCTGCTGCGACCGCTGAAGGTGGCGGTCAACTCGATCACCATCGTGGCGGTTCTGCTGTGGATCGTCGCAGCGTTGATCGTGGGATCGGTGATCTACCTCTCCGCCCTCGAGCGGCTACGGGACTTCGCGGTATACAAGGCGATTGGCGTCCCGACCGGTTCCATCGCGGCCGGGCTGGCCCTTCAGGCGATCGTTGTCGCGCTGTCCGCCGTCGTTGCGGGTGTCGTGCTTTCGGCACTGCTCGGCCCGATTTTCCCGATGCAGGTCATCGTCCCGGTTGGGGCATACATTGCACTGCCCGTGATCGCGGTCGTCTTCGGCTTGATCGCCAGTGCCTCCGGACTGCATCGCGCGGTGTCCGTCGACCCCGCAATGGCTTTCGGAGGTCCCTGAGCCGTGGGCGATCTCAGCATTCAGAACTTGGTGGTGGAGTACTCCAGCGGAGGATATGCCATCCGCCCGCTGGACGGATTCAGCCTCGACGTGGCCGCGGGTTCACTCGTGATCCTGCTGGGCCCCAGCGGATGTGGGAAGACCACGCTGCTGTCGTGCCTCGGCGGGATTCTCAAGCCGAGCGACGGCGCCATCAAGTTCGGCGACGTCGATGTCACCTCCCTCGACGCTCGAGGCCTGTCCCAATATCGCCGCGAGACTGTGGGCATCGTGTTTCAGGCGTTCAACCTCGTGCCCAGTCTCACGGCGCTCGAGAACGTGGTGGTGCCGCTGCGTGCGGCCGGCATGTCGCGTCGCGCGGCGCGAGACAAGGCTAAAGAGCTGTTAACGCGCGTCGGCCTCGCCGACCGGGCGACGCACCGACCCAGCGATCTGAGTGGCGGGCAACAACAGCGCGTCGCGGTCGCGCGGGCGATCGCGCTGGACCCGCCGTTGATTCTGGCCGACGAGCCCACCGCGCACCTGGACTTCATCCAGGTCGAGGAGGTGCTGCGGCTGATCCGCGAGCTGGCCACCGGTGACCGGATGGTGGTCGTCGCGACTCACGACGCCCGGATTCTGCCGCTGGCCGATCGCGTCGTGGAACTGGTGCCGGAGTTCGCCTCAGTCGACCGGCCCCCCGAAACCGTACGGGTCGAAGAGGGCGAGGTGCTGTTCGAGGAGGGCACCATGGGCGACCTGATCTATGTCGTGTCGGAGGGTGAGCTCGATATCGTGCGCGAATTGGCCGGGGGCGGTGAGGAAGTGCTGTGGGTCGCAGAACGCGGTGATTACTTCGGCGAGCTCGGCCCGCTGTTCCACATGCCGCGTTCGGCGACGGCGCGGGCGCGCACCGATGCGACGGTCATCGGCTACACGGTGGCGGCGTTTCGGGAGCGACTCGGCGTCGGCGGGATTCGTGACCTCATCCAACACCGCCCGCTGGACATGGACGAAGCGACGCAGGACGTCGGCGAGGTTAGCGAGGAACCAGGCTGAGGAGCAGGTCGGGCCCGATCGGCTCGATCCCGTCGAACCGCCAGCGTTGTGCGTGGGCGATGGACAGCACGCCGACGTCGTCGACCGCGGTTATCGGGCCGCCCAACAGGATTGGCGCGACATAGGCCAGGATGCGGTCGATCACGCCCGCCCGCAGGAAGGCGCCCGCCAGGGTCGGGCCGCCCTCGATGAGCACGTCCGTGCGGTCCGACAACGCCTTGATCACCTCATGCGGATCGCGGGTGCGGATCACCATCGTCCGGGTGTCGTCGTTGAGCACGTTTGCGTCAGAGGAGATTTCGCGCTCCCCCACGACGACGCGCAGCGGCTGGTGGTCGGCAAGGCTGCCGTCGGGCAGTCGAGCGGTCAGCTTCGGGTCGTCGAAGAAGACCGTCCCGGTGCCGACGATGACGGCGTCGGCGGCGGCGCGGCGACGGTGCACGTCGGCACGGGCTGCCTCACTGGTGATCCACTGGCTGCTGCCGTCGGCCGCCGCACTGCGACCGTCGATACTGGTGGCGAACTTCCAGGTGACGTGCGGCAGGCCGGTGCGCTGCTTGTGCAGCCACTCGCGTAGCGGGCCGCCGGCGACGTCGTCGGCCAGCACGCCGGGGACGATCTGCACGCCGGACTCGGCAAGCCGGGACGCTCCCCCTGCGGCGTCCGCGTTGGGATCTCCTACCGCGTAGACAACGGCCGAAATGCCCGCGGCGACAAGGGCGTCGACACATGGCGGCGTTCGGCCGTGGTGGTTGCACGGCTCGAGGGTGACCACCGCGGTGCCACCGTCGGCGCGATCACCCGCGCGTCGCAGCGCCATCACCTCGGCGTGTGCGCCGCCGGCCGGCTCGGTTCCGCCGACACCGACGATGTCACCGTTGCGGTCCAAGATGACCGCGCCGACGGGCGGATTCGGGATATGTGCCGCCCTTGACCATCTCGGCCTGCTCGATGGCCAGCCGCATCGCGGCATCGAAGCTCATAGCTTGAGGTGTTTGGACGCGGCGGCGGCCTGCCTGCGCAGCGCCTCGACGGCGGCGGCCGGGTCTTCCGCGCTGTAGACGGCCGACCCCGCGACGAAACAGTCCACGCCCGCCTCGGCGGCGTCCTCGATGGTCTCCGCGTTGATGCCGCCGTCGATCTCGACGAGGATCGTCAACTCGCCGGCCTCGATCAACCGGCGGGCGATGCCGACCTTCGGCAGCACCTCCGGGATGAACTTCTGACCGCCGAAACCCGGTTCGACGGACATGATCAGCAGGGTGTCGAACTCGGGCAGGATCTCCAGGTACGGCTCCAGCGGGGTACCGGGTTTGACGGAGAGGCCGGCCTTGGCTCCTGCGGCGCGGATGTCGCGGGCCACCCCGACGGGGTTGTCGGTGGCCTCGGCGTGGAAGGTGACGTTGTAGGCGCCCGCTTCGGCGTACGGCGGCGCCCACCTGTCGGGGTTGTCGATCATCAGATGGCAGTCCATCGGGATGTCGGTCGTCGGCAGCAGGGCTTCCACCACGGGGAGGCCGAAGGTCAGGTTCGGCACGAAGTGGTTGTCCATCACGTCGACGTGCACCCAGTCGGCACCTTTCACGGCCGCGACCTCGTCGGCCAGCCGGGCGAAGTCGGCCGCCAGGATCGACGGCGCTATCAGAGGTCGCGCCATGGCATCACCCTACTGAAAGGGCGGCCGCGAACATCGCGTCGGTGCCGTGCCGGTGTGGCCAAAGCTGCACGTACGGGCCGTCGCCGAGGTGCTCGACGCCCTCGAAGAGCGGTCGGGTGTCCAGCACCGTCACTGGATGGCGGCGCAGCGCGTCGGCGACCACACCGACCGTCTCGGACAGATGAGGTGAACAGGTCGCGTACAGCACGACACCGCCGGGCCTGGCCAGCTTGATGGCCGACGCCAGCAACTCACGCTGCAGCCGGGCCAGCGCGGGCACGTCAGCTGGCTGTCGGCGCCAGCGCGACTCGGGTCTGCGGCGCAACGCGCCGAGCCCGGTGCACGGCGCGTCCACGAGCACCCGGTCGAACCCCGGCTCGATACCCGGGTCGCGGCCGTCCACCCGTAGCACCTCGACCGTCAGTCCCCGGGTGTTCTCCTCGACGAGCTCGGCGCGCCGCGCGTTGGGCTCGATCGCGGTCACGCGGGCATCGAACTCGGTACCGATTGCAGCCAACAGCGCGGTCTTGCCACCCGGACCCGCACACAGGTCCAGCCAGCGACCGCCGTCGTCGTCGACCGGGGCGATCGTCAGCGCCCTGGCCACCAGCTGGCTGCCTTCGTCCTGAACCAGGGCAACGCCGTCGCGGACCGCGTCGAGTTGACCCGGGTCGCCACCGGTCAGGTAGACCGCGTATGGCGAGTAGCGGCCGACGGTTCCGTCCACGGCCAACGCCAGGTCATCGGCCGTCAACACCCCGGGCCGGGCGGCCAAATGCACCAGCGGCCGCGCGTCGTCGGCGGTCAGCAGCGCGTCCAGCTCGCCGGCGTCGGCGCCGAGTGCATCGGCGAACGCCTGAGCGATCCAGCGAGGATGCGCATGCATGAACGCGATGTGGCCAACGGGGTCGGAGTCCGCGGGTGGGGCGAGCTCTTCGGCCCAGGACTGCTCATCGCGCGCGGCGATGGTGCGCAATACACCGTTGACGAAACCCGCTCTGGCGGAATCGAATTCGATTCCAGCCTGCTCGACGGTGGTGGATACCGCGGCGTGCGCGTCGACACGCGTTCGCAACAGTTGGTAGGTGCCCAGTCGCAACAGGTCGAGCAGCACCGGGCTGATGCGATCCGGCGGGCGCCCCGCGGCATGGGCGATGACGGCGTCGAGTAGCCCGCGGGTGCGGCAGGTGCCGTAGGCCAACTCGGTGGCGAACGCGGCATCGCGTCCGGTGATGCCGCGCTCGCGCAGCAGCGCGGGCAGCGCCAGGTTGGCGTAGGCGTCTCGCTCCGAAACCGCCCGCAGTACGTCGAAAGCCACGCGACGCGCCGGGTCGAGCGGTTTACGGTGCGGCCGGCGGGGCTTTGTCACGGAGCCTCACACTGCCCTTGCGGACTCGTCTAGCCGCGCGCCGCGCGCCCAGTCCGCGGCGTCCATCTGTTTCTTGCCCGGCGGCTGGATGCGGCCCAGCAGCACAGGCTGCGATGCCGTTCCGACGTGGACGCCGCTACGGTCCACGCGAATCCCACCGGGAGGCAACGGTTCCGCGTCATCAACCGTCACGGGCCCGAGCTTGATCCGCAGATCACCGACGAACGTCCACGCACCCGGACTGGGAGTGACCGCACGGATCCGCCGCTCGACGACATGGGACGGTAGATCCCAGCGCACCCGGGCATCGTCGACGGTCACCTTCGGCGCGACGGTGACGCCGTCCACCGGCTGCGGCACCGGCGCCAGCGACCCGTCGGCGATGCCGTCCAGCGTCGTCTCCAGCAGCGCGGCACCCGAAATAGACAGCCGGTCGAGCAGATCGCCCGCCGTGTCGGTCGGTCGGATGGTCTCGGTGACCACACCGTAGACGGGCCCGGAGTCCAGCGCGCGTTCGATCTGAAATGTGGTGGCGCCGGTGACCGCGTCACCGGCTGCGATGGCGGCCTGCACCGGCGCCGCTCCACGCCACGCGGGCAGCAGCGAGAAGTGTAGGTTGATCCAGCCGCGCTCGGGCACGGCCAGCAGACCGTCGCCGAGCAGCGCGCCGTACGCCACAACGGCGCATGCCTCGGGTCCCAATTCCGTTAAGTACGCGATGAACTCGTCGGAGTTGGGACGGGGCGGCCGCAGCAGCGGGATGGCGTGCTCGAGCGCAAGCTGCGCCACCGGCGACGGCGACGGCTTGGCCCGGCGACCCGACGCCGCGTCCGGGCGGGTGAGCACCGCGACCACATCATGGCGCGGCGAGTCGATGAGCCGGCGCAGTGAGGGCACGGCGGGCTCGGGGGTGCCGGCGAAGACGATCCGCATGGCTAGCGGGGGGTCTGGTAGTACTCGCGCTCCGACACACCACTCAGCGGCGCGACGAACATCCACGGGATGGTGCCGATGAGCCGGTTCAGCGTGGCGACCGCGTCGTTGTAGTACTGACGGGCGAAGGCCAGCTTGTTCTCGGTGTCGGCGAGATTGTCCTGCAGGTTCAGAAAGTTGTTCGACGAGTTCAGCTGCGGATAGCTCTGGCCGAGCGCCAGCAGCGGCGCCAGCGCGGTGTCGAATTCTTTCTCGGCCGCGCTGCGTTGTGCGACCGACTTCCCAGAGGTCGCCGACGTCAGCGCGGCTCGGGCGTCGGTGACATGGTCGAGGATGCCCTTTTCGTGGGCTGCGAATGTCTGCACGGTGTGCACCAGGCTCGGAATCAGCGACGCGCGGCGCGTCAGCTCCACATCGATTCCGGAAAGCGCCTCGGCCACCCGTACATCTGCGGCACGAATCTTGTTGTAGCCCATGATGAAACCGAGCAGCACCAGCACCGCCAGCACCAGCACGACGATCAGTAGCAGCCTTACCATGATCCGCCTCCTCCTCCGCCACCGCCACCGCCGCCACCGCCGCCGGAACTGCTACCGCCGCCGGAACTGCCACCGGATGACGACGACGACTGCGATGCAGTGTAGGCGCCGATCGACGACGACAACGCCGACTCGAAACTGTCGAAGTCCGCGCTTCCGGAGCCGCCGGTGAGACCCCAGCCGGTGGACGACGACGAGGACGACGAGTTATACCAATCCGGTTGCGGTGCAGTGGTGCCCGTGGACGTTTCGTACTTCTTGGCCCACAGCGCCGCGGCTCCCGCGGCAACCGCGAACGGCACGTAGGCGGTGTAGAGGTCCTTGCGGGCGGAGAAGTCGAACCGTGTCTCGGCGGAATCGGTGGCCAGCATGCGGTGAAACCCGCCGGCCTGCGACCACAGTTCGCGCCCGGCCGCCGTTCGGCGCGTGCCGACACCGTCGATCCATGACCGCGCGGAGAAGAGAAAGAAAGCCGCGAACGGCAGGCCCATGCGGTGATCGGAATGCCGAACCACCGGAAGAAGCAGCACACCGCCGATACCAACGCGATCACGTTGGCCGCGCGCAGCCACAGCTCCTTGCGGCGTTTGACCATCAGGCCGCTGTCGAAGGCCCACTTTTCGACGGCCTTGGCGATATCGGTCTTGGCCTTGTTCAACTTCTCGCCGGCCTTGACGGTCTTCTTCGCCTCGAACTCTTTGCCCTGGCATTTCACGTTCAGCGCGGATCCGACCTTGCGGCTGACTGGGTCGAACCTGTCCCATTCGGACATGTCGACCAGACCACGGATTCGCCATTGCTCGGCGTTGATCTGTTTCAGTTCGATCATCCCGCGTTCGGCCAGGTAGAAGAGCGTCGCGGTGAGGGCATTCTTGGGAACGGATTCGGTGCGGATGTATTCGGTCTGGACCGGGCCCAGCCCCGGCGGTGGCCCGTATTGCAGCGGGAATCCGGGCGACGCTTCGACGGTGCTGCGCTTCCAGAGGAACGCGCCGAGCGCGGCAGCCACGGTCAGGCTCAGGATCCACGCCAAACCGCTCAGCGACCGGCCGAGGATGCGGTCCCAGGTGTACGGCCACGGAAGTTCGGCACGGGCAGGCGTCGCCACGTCGACACCGGCGCGCACCGTCACCGGGGTGCGGGATCCCAGATTGCTTGCCGACAGCGTCACCTTGTTGCCGGTGACGGTCAGGTCGCGGCAGGGCGATCCGACGCCGTGGCCGACCGAACACTGTGCTCCGGAGACATTGCCCGGAAGCGTCACCGAGATGTCGGCCTGTTGGATCCTGTTGTTCCAGGATGGGGCGATGACGTTCCAGAAGAACACCGACGGCGACGGCGACGTGTCGCCGGTGGATTCGGCGAATCGCTTGTCGGAGCCGGTGCCACCCGGGTCGAGGACACCGGGCACGGTGTAGCGGATCTCGAAGACATGGGTGCCGAAACTGAGGTACTCGTCGGGGTCACCGATCTTGGCCACCCGAAAGCGTCCGGCATCCGCCCACAGCATCCGGTACGGCGCGGGTTCGCCATCCAGCTTCACCGACGTGATGTCGGGTTGCTGTCGCACATGAGGGCTGTTCGGGTTGGCGACGTCCCAGTACCGGAAGATTCCGTGTCGCCCGCTGGGAAACTCGGCGGTGATGGTTTCCACCGCGTCGAGCCTGCCGTCGGCGTTGACGACGAAGTCGGCCGTGTAATTGCTGAACACCACCGGGTCGTCGGCGGGAAGGGCCTCGGATTCGCCCTTGATGACAAGCGGCCACAGCAGCCCAATAGCGATGAGCACCAACGGAATCGACAACGCCAATACCCGCCGCATGCCCACCTCCTGTCCGGTGCCCGGTGCTGGGTTCTCGACTACCCTATGTGCAGCGGGTCGATTTGCACCCGAACCGGCTGGTGATCGTGCCGCGCGCTGAGCACCCCGGTGGCCCGCCGCAGCGCGGCGGCCAGTTCCAGCCCGTCGGCGCGTGGCACCCGGACGAGCATTCGGTCGACCGGGCTGGCGGCCGGGGTACCCGGGGGCCTGCGGACTCCGGACGGTAGGTCGACGGGCCCTAGCAGGTCGGCGGAATCGGGCAATCCCCGCAGCGAGTGGCCCCCAGCTTGCGAGGGAGTACCCACGGCGGTTTCGAGCAGGGCGGCCACCGCCTCGGGTGCCCCGTCCACGGCGGCCATGTGCACGGCGGGCGGCAGGCCCACCTCGGAGCGGGCGTCGAGCTCGGCATCGGCGTGCCCGACGGGATCCCATCGGATGAGTGCCTGCACGGTCGGCACCGCCGATTCGGCGACCACGGCGACCACACCGCCGTCACCGCGGCTGCGGACCAAGGTGGTGGCGGCCATCCAGCGGCGCAGCGTGTCCTCGGCCGCACGCAGGTCCTGGCGACCCAGCAGTGCCCAGGCGTCAAGTAGCAGCGCGGCGCCGTAGCCGCCGGCGGCCACCGGTTCGGCCCCCGGAGTGGCGACGACCAATGCCGGGTGGCCCGGCACCGCGCCCACCATGTTGTCCCCGCCGGAGGTCACGACGGTGGTGCCGGGAAATGCCCGGCCGAGTTCTTCAGCCGTCCGGCGCGCGCCGACGACGACCGCACGGACGGTGTCGGATCCGCATCTGGCACAGCGCAGTGCGGGTTCTTCACGGCCGCACCACCGGCACATCGCACCTGCGGCGTCCCGATCGGGCAGCGAGAGCGGGCCGGTGCAGTGCCGACAGCGGGCGATGGTGCGGCAGCGGCCGCAGGCCAGCGCGGGCACATAGCCCCGCCGGGGGACCTGGACCAGGACCGGGTGTCCGGCATCCAGCGCCGTGCGCGCCGCCCGCAGCGCCATCGACGGCAGCCGGGCACTGTGCGCGGCCGGGTCGCGCTCCTGTGCGTATCCGCTGTCTTCCAGTGCGATCACCCGCGGCGCCCGAGACCGCACCACCGGCCGGGGGGCGACCAGATCATGCGCCCACCGGCTGCGCACCAGAGCCGCCGCCTCGGCGGTACGGGAGTATCCGCCGATCATTGCGGCGCAACGCAATTGGTGTGCGCGCAGCATTGCGACCTCGCGGGCGTGCGGGTACGGCGCGCGCGGCTCGGAAAGGGTGTCGTCGCCGTCATCCCACACCAGCACCAGCCCGAGATCGACGACCGGCGCGAAGACCGCGCTTCGCGTTCCGATGACCAGCCGCGCCGAACCCCGCAGCACCGAGAGCCAGCGGCGGTATCGCTGCGCTGGGCCGAGTCCCGCCGACAGCGCCACCACTCGGCTCTCGTCGACGTGTCCGACGCAGGCGTCGCGCAGCGCGTCGACGTCGCGCTGGTCGGGCACGATCGCCAGCACACCGTGCCCGGAGTCGACGGCGGCCGCGGCCGCCTCGGCAAGCCGGTCGGCCCACCGCTCCCCCGGCAGCGCCTGCCACACCGCGCGGACCGCGCGACCGTCATGGAGCGCGGCGAAAAACTGCTCACCCCTGCCGTATTCGGCCCAACCCGCGGTGTCCACGGGCGCGACGGTGACCGGCGCAGGCTCGGCGGGTGTTTCCTTCTCGACGTTGGCGTGCCGCGGCGGAATCGCCAGCCGCAGCACGTCGGCGCGGGTACCCGCGTAGCGCGCGGCGACGGCGTCGACGAGGCGGCGCACATCCGGAGTCAGCACCCGTTCGGCGGAGACCACACGGTCCAGCCAGCCCAGCTTGCCGACATGGTCTGTCTCCGAACGCCTTTCGAGGATGAACGCATCGACCAGACGACCGTGGAAGCGCACCCGGACCCGCACCCCTGGCTGGGCGTCGTCGGACTGTTCGGCGGCGACGAGGTAGTCGAACTCGCGGTCTAGGTGCGGCACCGACAGCATCGGCAGCACCCGGGCGATCGGTTCATGCTCGGCGGCCGCGGGGGCGGCCGTCATGTCGTCGACGGCATCGCGCTACGAGCCGCCCTGGGCCCGGAGCCGATCGGCGTCGTCGAACACGACGTCGCGGGCGGCATCTGGCTGCGCCCGGCGACGCGCCTGATAACCCGCCACCGTGTCCCAGGCGCCGGCCACCCCGGCTGACGATGCCGCATATGTCAGCGACTTGCCAGGCGAAAAGCCCAGATCGGTTCCCACGTCGACGGCGTCCATATTCGCGCCAAGGAACACAAAGTCCCAGTTGTAGGCGCTTTCCTGCTGCGAAATCAATTGGCGCACCGCATCTTTGGTCCACTCACGACTGGCGTTTTCGTGTCCGTCGGTCATCACCAGGATCGTGACCGTACCCGGGCGGTCCGGTTCGGGCAGCGCGGACATGCCGCTGCCGACCTCGGTGATGAAACGGCCCATCGCGTCGAGCAGCGCGGTGGTTCCGCGCGGCTCCAGCGTCAAGGGCGGCACCGTGTCGATGGGTCGGCTCTGGTACACCAGTTCGTATTCGTCGTCGAACTGGGCCAGCGACACCACCGTCGCACCCTGCTGGCCGCGTTCTTTGGCGATGAACGCGTCGAAGCCGCCGCGGGTGTCGTCGGCGATGGACTGCATCGAACCGGAACGATCCAGCAGCGCGGCGATCAGGGTGAGGTCGGGATTGGTCATGGCGACTCCTTCAATCGGCTTGACCTCACGCTAGCGGCGGACACCGACAAGTCCCGGCCGAAGAAGAAGCCGGCGGTGATGAGCAGCAGCGAGGTGGCGTAGACCCACCAGATCGGCACCGCCAGCGCCTCGGAATCGAGGACGAACGCGTCGATGCCGATCATCGCGTCCGACACCGCGAAGCAGACCGCACCGGCCGCGGTCCATGGCGTCGGCAGCCGGGCCAGCAGCGCCGCGCACACCATCGCGCCGAGCACGGCGATGTACAGCGTCACCGGAACCGCCATACCGTCGGCGATCAGGCGGGGCCAGAACCACACCAGCAGCGCGAGGCAGGCAGCGACGGTTAGCGCAGCAGCGGCCAGGCGAGGTGAGGAGGGTTTCACCAGCGGGATCAGCGCCGCCAAGAAACAAAGATGGGCGAGGAGGAACGCAGACAGGCCGAGTATGAACGACGGTTCCCACCACGGCAGGGCGAGCAGGAAGTCGCCTGCCGCCGAGAACAGCAGCGCCCCGACCAGCCACCGCCGGTCCCGGGCGATCGGGTGGCTCAGCGCCGCAGCCGCCAGCAGCACCGCCGCCAGGGCCTTGACCGCTGGCTGCAGGGTGAACTGGCCGGTGAGTTCGGCCCCGAAGGGCAGCCGCAGTGCGGTGACGATGAGGAAGATTCCGTACCCGGCTGCCACAACGGCTGCGGCCACCCACAGCCGCCTAATCGTGCGACTGGCCCGCAGTGTCTGGTTGCTCGTGGCGGACAACATCCGGTGAAGGTACTAGAGGCGAGTGAGAAGACGTTGCCGATACGGTAATGACAGCGCCGGGCACGGATTTTTCCGTCGCAGGAGGGGATTCATGTGAACACACCGCAGGTGCCGGGGTGGTATCCGGACCCGAAAGGTGGTCCCAGCAAGCGGTATTGGACGGCAAGGAATGGCACAACACCGTTCCGGCGACGCAGAAGCGGCGTGGCGGGTCGAAGATCGCCAAGGTCGTGGTCGGGGTCGGCTTGTTCGTGCTGGTGGTCAGCACCGGGATAGGGACCGCGCTCCTCTGGGGCGGTGGCGGCGACCAGCCTCTCCCGCCGTCCCCTGAGGCTCCGCCCCCACCGTCGCCGCGTTACCTGTCCGACAAGATGATCCCGAGCGACGGGATGTATCGAGTCGGCGGCGACCAGATCGATCCCGGCGTCTGGGAGTCGGAACGCCCGAGCGCATTGGGCGCCAAGCCGTGCTCATGGGCGCGGCTGTCGGCACCACAGAATCCCCCGAGAACACCATCGAAGCGGGCGCCAGTCCCGAGGGACCGGTGTCTTAGCGTCCGAACTGAGCCAGCGCCAGATGGTGGTGCCCGAGATCGAGGCGACGATGCCGGACTCGACGGCGGCGCGGGCCAGGTCGGGGCACTGCCAGCGGGCCAGCGGCGTGTCCGTCTTCGCCGGCAGTTCGCAGGCCAGCGCCTTGATAGCGACCACGACGTCAGGGGGAAAAACTCGGGGGCCGTCCTCCCCGAGGCAGATCGGTCAGGCCGGCCAGGCGTGCGTCGTAGAAGCGTTTGCGCCACTTGGACACCACCTGCCGTGGCGTGTCCAGGCGGGCCGCGATTTCGTCGTTGCCCAGGCCGTCGGCGGCGTACAGCACGATCCGGGCCCGCACGACATCCGAATACGATGACGTATATCTGCGGGCGCGGGCTTCGAGTTCTGCGCGCTCGGCCTGGGCAAGAGTGATGCTGTACGGGCTGGTTCGTGGCATGCTGTTCCCTTCGTCAAGGGAACCATGTCACGTAACCGTACGGAAGTGTGGGATCAAATTACGTCACTGTAATTATGTCGGATACCACTTAGCGCGCAGGTTGCCCGTCCGACAATTTTCAACATCGGCGGAGAGCGAGCTGACATCAGCCGCCACCCTCGCGAGGTGCTGGACCGCGCGCCCCTCCCCCAGGCGCAGCAACGTAGTCAGGTCAGCCATATCCCTACATTAGTTAACCCGCAACGGGCGATCTGAAATCCAAGAACGCGGCGATTTCGACGCGCTACCGTGTGGCCATGGCTGAACCGACGACGGAACGACTCGGCATCGACCCGGCCCTGCAAGAGCTGCTCGACGTTCTCCCGTTCAAGTTCACCGTGGAAGACGGTGTCGAGCTGGCCAGAGAACAGATGCGGCAGATGAAGGCGGCCCCGGAACACCTGCCGGACATGCGTATCGAAGAACGCACCGTGGGCTACGGCGACATCACCGACATTCCGGTGCGCATCTACTGGCCTCCGGTCGCCCAGCACGACGACCTGCCGGTCGTGGTGTTCTACCACGGCGGCGGCTGGTCCATCGGGGACCTCGACACCCACGACGTGGTGGCGCGCGACCACGCGCTGGTGTCCGAGGCCGTCGTGGTGTCGGTGGACTATCGGCTGGCGCCGGAACATCCCTGGCCGGCCGGCATCGACGACGCATGGGCGGCGCTGCGCTGGGTCGGCGAGCATGCCGCCCAGCTGGGCGGTGACCCCAACCGCATCGCGGTCGCCGGCGATTCGGCCGGCGGCAACATCTCCGCGGTGATGACGCACCTGGCCCGCAATGCGGGCGGGCCGCCGCTGGTGTTCCAGCTGCTGTGGTATCCGGCCACCACCGGCGATACCTCGCTGCCGTCGTTTGTCGAGAACGCCGACGGGCCGATCCTGGACCGCGACGTGGTCGCGGCGTTCCTGCACTGGTATCTGCCGGACATGGACGTAAGCGACCCCGCGAAGCTGCCGCCCACCCTGGCGCCGGTCAACTTCGGTGACTTCACCGGCCTGCCGCCGGCCTTCATCGGCACCGCCGAATACGACCCGCTGCGCGACGACGGCGCCCGCTATGCCGAACTGCTACGGGAGGCCGGGGTGCCGGTCGAACTGCACAACGAGCCGACGATGGTGCACGGCTACGTCAACTTCGCGTTGGTGGTGCCGGCCGCGGCCGAGGCCGCCAACCGTGGCCTGCTGGCGTTGAAGGCAGCGCTGGCGCGCAAGTAGGCGCTCGGCGAGTTAGCGCAAGCAGACGGAGAATCGCATTACCCAGCGCGGAATCATGCGATTCTGCGTCTGCTCGGCAGGAAACTAGACAGAAGCCTTCAGCTCGTCGACCTTGTTGAGCTGCTCCCAGGGCAGCTCCACGTCGGTGCGGCCGAAGTGCCCGTAGGCGGCCGTCTGCGCGTAGATCGGCCGCAGCAGGTCCAGGTCGCGGATGATCGCGCCGGGGCGCAGGTCGAACACGGACGTGATGGCCTTCTCGATCCGGCCGGGGTCCACGGACTCGGTGCCGAACGTCTCGACGAACAGCCCGACCGGGGCGGCCTTGCCGATCGCATAGGCCACCTGGACCTCCACCCGCTGCGCCAGGCCCGCTGCGACCACGTTCTTTGCCACCCAGCGCATCGCGTACGCCGCAGAACGGTCCACCTTGGACGGATCCTTGCCGGAGAAGGCACCACCGCCGTGACGGGCCCAGCCTCCGTAGGTGTCGACGATGATCTTGCGGCCGGTCAGACCCGCGTCGCCCATCGGCCCGCCGAGCACGAACTTCCCGGTCGGGTTGACCAGCAGCCGGTAGTCGGAGGTGTCCATGGAGTCGTGCGCAAGGTCGTCGAGCACGGTGTTGACGACCTTCTCGCGGATGTCCGGGGTGAGCGTTGCCTCCAGGTCGATGCCATCGGCGTGCTGAGTGGACAGCACGACGGTATCGAGGCGCACCGGGGTGGTTCCGTCGTACTGCACGGTGACCTGGGTCTTGCCGTCGGGGCACAGGTAGTCGAGCACTCCGCTCTTGCGGACCTCGGTGAGCCTGCGCGAGAGCCGGTGCGCGAGCGCGATCGGCAGCGGCATCAGCTCGGGGGTGTCCTTGATGGCATAGCCGAACATCAGACCCTGGTCGCCTGCGCCCTGGGCGTCCAGCGGGTCCTGCTCACCCTCGACGCGCGTCTCATAGGCGGTGTTGACGCCCTGGGCGATGTCGGGTGACTGTGCGCCGATGCCGATGTTCACGCCGCAGGTGCTTCCGTCGAAGCCCTTCTCCGACGAGTCGTAGCCGATCTCGAGGATGCGTGCGCGCACCGTGTTGGTGATATCGGCGAACGCTTCCTTCGCGGTGGTCGTGACCTCGCCGACGACGTGCACCTGACCGGTGGTGACCAACGTCTCGACTGCCACGCGTGACTTCGGATCATCCGCCAGCAGCGCGTCGAGCACCGAGTCGCTGATCGCGTCACAGATCTTGTCGGGGTGCCCTTCGGTCACCGACTCACTGGTAAACAGCCGACCTTCGCTCACGGTGTCATCCCTTTCGCTCAAGCTCTCTCAAGATAGTTAGTTAGTCAAATTATATGGCTGCCCTGTCGCACCCAAGCGTGCGCCCCCGCTCGCGCGCAACCCTTACGCGCATTGCGGATGCGTGTTCCGGGTCACCCGCCGCTGCTGTGTAGGAAGGCCACGATCGAGTCAACGATACGGCTGGCCATCAGAGTTTTCGAACCGTGCTCCAGGGCGGCCTCGGTGCCGTCGGCGGCCAGCAACCATCCGTCATTGCTGTCCACCTCGAACGCCCGGTTCTCGCCGACCGCGTTGACCACCAGGAGGTCGCAGCCCTTGCGGGCGAGCTTGGCACGGGCGTGGAACAGCACGTCGCCGTTCGCGTCGCCGGTCTCGGCGGCGAACCCGACGATCGCGCGCATGTTGGGCAGCTGGCCGTCCGAACGCGCCCGAACCGTGCCCGCCAGCACGTCTTCGGTGCGGGACAGCTCGATCGCGGTCGGTTCCGCGGTGCCCTTCTTGATCTTGTTGATCTCCACGTGTGTGGGGCGAAAGTCGGCGACCGCCGCGGCCATCACGAGCACGTGCGCGTCGGGGGCGTGCTTGGACACCGCATCGCGCAGCTGTGCCGCCGAACCGATGTGCACGACGTCGACGCCCGCCGGATCGACGAGTCCGGCGGTGTTGCCTGCGATCAGCGTGACCTCGGCGCCGCGCTGGGCGGCGACGCGGGCCATCGCATAGCCCTGCTTGCCCGAGGACCGGTTGCCGATGAAGCGCACCGGGTCGATCGGCTCGCGCGTGCCGCCCGCCGTCACGAGCACCTTGACGCCGGCCAGGTCGTAGGGCAGTGCGTCGGAGCGGTCAAGCAGCAGATGGGCCAGCGTGGTGATCTCCTCGGCCTCGGGCAGCCGTCCGGCACCGGTGTCGGCCCCGGTGAGCCGACCGGACGCCGGCTCGAGGACAACCGCGCCCCGCCGCCGCAACGTGGCGACGTTGTCGACGGTGGCGGGATGGAACCACATCTCGGTGTGCATCGCGGGTGCGAACAGCACCGGACATCGGGCGGTCAGCAGCGTGGCGGTCAGCAGGTCGTCGGCCCGGCCTGAGACGGCGCGGGCCAGCAGATCCGCGGTGGCGGGTGCGACGACGACGAGGTCGGCTTCCTGTCCGATCCGGACATGCGGGACCTCGGGGACGTCGTCGAAGACACCGGTGCGCACGGGCTGGCCGGACAACGCCTCGAAGGTGGCGGCGCCCACGAAACGCAGCGCCGACTCGGTGGGGACGACGCGGACCGTGTGGCCCGCTTCGGTGAGCTGACGGACCACGGTGCACGCCTTGTAGGCGGCGATGCCCCCGGCGACGCCGACGATGATCCGCTTGCGCTCCATCAGCGTGGAGGCCTAGAGGCCTAGCCCTCGCCCTCGGTGTGTTCGAGCAGGTCTTCGTGGATCTCGCGGAGCGCGATCGACAGCGGCTTCTCCTGCAGGCCGGGCTCGACCAGCGGGCCGACGTATTCGAGAATCCCGTCGCCGAGCTGGTTGTAGTAGTCGTTGATCTGCCGCGCGCGCTTGGCGGCGAAGATCACCAGCGCGTACTTGCTCGACGCGCGGTCGAGTAGCTCGTCGATGGGCGGGTTGGTGATGCCCAGCGGCGTGTCGTAGCCGCTGTGACGAGACGGATCGAGGTCGACGTCGCCAACGGCGGCCAACGGCGCGTCGGCATGCGGGGTGCTCACGAAAAAGGCTCCTGGCGGTTTGTAGGAAATGCTCGAGTAGCTTGCGGGCCGCGTTCACGCCGTGCCCGGCGCTGGCTATCTGGGGTCCACCAGCAAGGATACCAATTCGGCGCAGGCAGACTCCAATTGGCTGTTCACCACCACCACATCGAAGTCTTTCTGAGCGGCCAGTTCGGCGCGGGCGGTGGTCAGGCGCCGATTCATCGCCTCGGGCGTCTCGGTCCCGCGGCCGGTGAGCCGGCTCTCCAGCGCTTCCCAGCTGGGCGGGGCGAGGAACACCGTGATGGCCTCGGGCATCGCGCTCTTGACGGCCCGAGCGCCGGCCAGGTCTACCTCGATGAGCACTGGATGCCCCGACCGCGCGGCGTCATGAATCGGCTGGGCGGGAGTCCCGGACCGATGCAGCCCGCCGTGGATTTCTGCCCACTCGAGGAGCGCCCCGTCATCGATCAGCTGCTGAAACCGCTCGGCCGAGACGAACGAGTAGTCCACGCCGTCGGTCTCGCCAGGGCGTGGCGCCCTGGTTGTCACCGAAACGCTGAAGTGCAGATCGGGAACCCGTTCACGCAGGCAGCGGACGACGGTCGACTTCCCGACGGCAGACGGACCGGACAACACCACGACCGGGGCCTTTGCGTTGTCCGGCCCTCCGCCTTCGCTCACTGACCTCCCTTACGAGAAGTCGAACTTTTCCAGCAGCGCTTTCCGCTGACGATCGCCCAGGCCGCGCAGCCGGCGGGTGGGGGCGATCTCGAGCTCGGTCATGATTTCCTGCGCCTTGACCTTGCCGACCTTGGGCAATGCCTCCAGGAGCGCAGAAACCTTCATCTTGCCGAAGACCTCGTTGGTCTCGGCATCCTTCAGCACCTGCTTGAGGTTGGTGCCGCCGCGCTTGAGCCGATCTTTGAGTTCGGCACGTGCTCGACGTGCGGCAGCAGCCTTCTCCAACGCTGCCGCGCGCTGTTCGTCGGTCAACTGGGGAAGGGCCACGGGTTCCTCCGTCTCGTCACAATCACTGTGTTTTCCCTTGACTGGTCCATAACACCAGCCAGCAGCGACGACCGTACCCACGCAACCTGACGAAAGCGAACCCCACCCCCCGGTTCGACCGTCAAAAGCCCAGCATGCTCGGCGGGGTCGTCGATGCCCGACGAGGCGGACCGGAGCCACGCCACGGGCGCGGGATCCGAAGAATTGCCTGCATATCGGGGTTTTCGGGCAGGTTCGGCGCCTGCTGGGCAGTTCGACACAGCCGAACAGTCGCCCGGCCGCTTGTGTGAACCTTCAAAAAAAGAAAAATTTTGCCTGGTCATCGTGTTTCGGGCGTGTCGTGGCGTTGTCGAGCCAGTGCCCCTCGTTGTCGGGAGTCATCAACTACATGGCGTAGTAGACCGATTCGGGACGGTGAAGTGGCGCGACGAAGCGGTCAGGCCAGGTAGGCGACCGCATCTCGCATCCGCTCTGCTGCCGCACGCAATGCCGTGAGATCCGGCCCCGCACGCAACAACTCGCGCGACACGGCGGGCAACAGCTGCCCTGGCCGGGCGCCGCCGAAGCCGCGCAGCGCATCGGGACGCCCGCCCTGGGCGCCGACACCCGGAACCAGGACCGGTCCATTCAGTGCGCTCACGTCGGGAGGTGTCGAGAGCGTGGCGCCGACGACCACGCCCACCGACCCTGGCTCCGGCGACGCGGCGCGATTGACGGCCGCCGCGGCGTCGACGATGGACTGCGCCACAGTTCGTCCGCCGGTCTGTGCGCACTGCACCCCGGCGCCCTCAGGGTTGGACGTGGCGGCGAGGACGAATACGCCGCGGCCGTGCGCCGCGGCCGTTTCGAAAAGTGGCTGCAGCGAGCCGAACCCGAGGTACGGCGATGCGGTGACGGCGTCGACGGCCAGCGGGGACTCACCGGCCCACGCGGCGGCGTAGGCGGCCATCGTGGAGCCGATGTCTCCGCGCTTGGCGTCGGCCAGCACCAGCACCCCGGCGTCGCGCAGTGCCGCGATGGTGTCTTCCAGCACCGAGTAACCCGCGGCGCCGTAGGCCTCGAAAAACGCCACCTGTGGCTTGACCACCGCGAGACCGTCGAACGCCGCGACGCAGATGTCACAGAACCTGCGCAGCCCGTCGACGTCGGTCGGCAGGCCCCAGGCCGCCACCAGCTCGGGATGGGGGTCGATGCCCGCGCACAGGGGCCCGCGCTCGGACACCGCGTCGGCCAGCCGCCGACCGAACCCCAGCGCAGAGGTCGTCAAGCTGGCCCCAGCGCACTGTGCAGTTCTTGCAGCGACATCACGCCGATGTCACCGCGGATGGCTGCCTCGATGCCCTGCACCGCCGCCGAGGCGCCCTGCACCGTGGTGACGCACGGGATGTTCGCCGCCACTGCGGCCGAACGGATCTCGTAGCCGTCGATGCGCGGGCCGGAATTGCCGTACGGGGTGTTGATCACCATGTCGACCTCACCGGCCCTGATGGCATCCACAGCGGAGGTGACGGGCCTGCCGTCACCGGGCTCCTCGAAGTGCTTGCGCACCTCATCGCACGGAATTCCGTTGCGCCGCAGCATCTCCGCCGTGCCCTCGGTGGCCAGCACCCGGAATCCGAGATCGGCGAGCCGTTTCACCGGGAACACCAGCGAGCGCTTGTCGCGGTTGGCCACCGACACGAACACGGTGCCCTCCGTGGGCAGCGAACCGTACGCGGCGGTCTGGCTCTTGGCGAAGGCGTGCCGAAGTCGTGGTCGATGCCCATCACCTCGCCGGTCGACTTCATCTCGGGGCCGAGCAGCGAGTCGATGTTGGAGCCGTCGGCCTTGCGGAAGCGGTGGAACGGCAGCACCGCCTCCTTCACCGCCACCGGCGCGTTGCGCGGCGTGGTGCCCCCGTCGCCGGTTGGCGCCAGCACACCCTCCTCGCGCAGTTGGGCGATGCTGGCGCCGAGCATGATTCGCGCGCACGCCTTGGCCAGCGGCACCGCGGTGGCCTTGGACACGAACGGCACGGTGCGGCTGGCCCGCGGGATTGGCCTCCAGCACGTAGAGCACGTCGTCCTTGAGCGCGTACTGCACGTTGAGCAGGCCGACCACCCCGATGCCGTGGGCGATGGCCTCGGTGGCCCGGCGTACCGACTCGATATCGCTGCGGCCCAACGTCACCGGCGGCAGCGCGCACGCCGAGTCGCCGGAGTGGATACCGGCCTCCTCGATGTGCTCCATGATCGCCGCCGATGTACACCTCGGTGCCGTCGCACAGCGCGTCGACGTCGATCTCGATGGCGTCCTCGAGGAACCGGTCGACCAGCACCGGGTGCTCGGGCGAGAGCTCGGTGGCGCGGGTGATGTAGCCCTGCAGCGTCTTCTCGTCGTAGACGATCTCCATGCCGCGCCCGCCCAGCACGTAGGACGGCCGCACCAGCACGGGATAGCCGATGTCGGCGGCGATCGCGCGGGCCTGCTCGAAGCTGGTGGCGGTGCCGAACCGCGGTGCGGGCAGCCCGGCGCTGTTCAGCACCTCGCCGAACGCGCCGCGGTCCTCGGCCAGGTCGATGGCCTTCGGGCTGGTGCCGACGATCGGCACGCCCGCCTTCTCGAGCCGCTCGGCCAGACCGAGCGGCGTCTGGCCGCCGAGCTGCACGATGACGCCGACGACGCCGGGACCGCCTGCGCCGGAGGCGGATTCGGCGTGGAACACCTCGAGCACGTCCTCGAAGGTCAGCGGCTCGAAGTACAGCCGGTCGGCGGTGTCGTAGTCGGTGGACACCGTCTCGGGGTTGCAGTTGACCATGACGGTCTCGAAGCCGGCCTCGCTCAGCGTGGTCGCGGCGTGCACGCAGCTGTAGTCGAACTCGATGCCCTGCCCGATGCGGTTCGGCCCGGAGCCCAGGATGAGCACCTTGGGCCGCTCGGTCTGCGGCGCGACCTCGGTCTCGGCCGCCGGGTCGAGCTCGTAGCTGCTGTAGTGGTACGGCGTCTTCGCCTCGAACTCGGCCGCGCAGGTGTCGACGGTCTTGAACACCGGGTGGATGCCGAGGCGCCGGCGCAGCGCCCGCACACCGACCTCGCCGGCCAATTCCGGTCGCAGCGAGGCGATCTGGCGATCGGAGAGACCGTTGTGCTTGCTGCGCCGCAGCAGGCTCTTCGTCGAGGACCGGCGCGTCGAGCAGCTCGGTCGCGCAGACGTCACCAGCCCGTTGATCTGCTCGACGAACCACGGGTCGACGCCGGAGGCCTCGGCGACCTCCTCGACGGTGGCGCCGAGCCGCAGCGCCAGCTCGATGTCGTAGAGCCGTCCGTCGGTGGGAGTCCTGAGCCGCTCCAGCAGCTCCTGCACACCCAGCGTCGGCGTCGGGCGCGGTCCAGAACCCGGCGCGACTGGTCTCCAGTGAGCGCATCACCTTGCCGAGCGCCTCGATGAAGTTGCGGCCCAACGACATCGCCTCGCCGACCGACTTCATCGTGGTGGTCAGCGTCGGGTCGGCGCCGGGGAACTTCTCGAACGCGAACCGCGGCGCCTTGACCACGACGTAGTCCAGCGTCGGCTCGAAGCAGGCCGGGGTTTCCTTGGTGATGTCGTTGACGATCTCGTCGAGGGTGTAGCCGATCGCGAGCTTGGCGGCGATCTTGGCGATCGGGAAGCCGGTGGCCTTGGAGGCCAGCGCACTGGACCGCGACACCCGCGGGTTCATCTCGATCACGATGAGCCGGCCGTCGGTCGGGTTGACCGCGAACTGGATGTTGCAGCCGCCGGTGTCGACGCCGACCTCGCGCAGGATCGCGATGCCGAGGTCGCGCATGCGTCTGGTACTCGCGGTCGGTCAGCGTCATCGCCGGGGCCACGGTCACCGAGTCGCCGGTGTGCACGCCCATCGGGTCGACGTTCTCGATCGAGCACACCACCACCACGTTGTCGTGGCCGTCGCGCATCAGCTCGAGCTCGAATTCCTTCCAGCCGTAGATGGATTCCTCGATGAGCACGTTGGCCGACGGGGATGCGGCCAGCCCGTCGCCGGCCATCCGCTCGACGTCGTCGGCGGAGTACGCCATGCCCGAGCCGAGTCCGCCCATGGTGAAGGACGGCCGCACCACCACCGGCAGGCCCAACTCGGCGACGGTCTCGCGAACCTCGTCCATCGTGAAGCAGACCCGAGAGCTTGCGCGGATTCGCCGCCGACCTTGGCGACGATGTCCTTGAACCGCTGCCGGTCCTCGCCGCGCTGGATCGCCTCGAAGTCGGCGCCGATCAGCTCGACGCCGTAGCGTTCCAGGACGCCGTTCTCGTACAGGGCGACGGCGGTGTTCAGCGCGGTCTGCCCGCCGAGGGTGGCCAGCACCGCGTCGATCTTGTTGCCGCGCTCGGCCTGTTGGGCGATGACCTTCTCGACGAAGGCCGCGGTGATCGGCTCGACGTAGGTGTTGTCGGCGTACTCCGGGTCGGTCATGATCGTCGCCGGATTGGAGTTGACCAGGCTGACCTGCAGCCCTTCGGCGCGCAGCACCCGGCAGGCCTGGGTGCCCGAGTAGTCGAATTCGCAGGCCTGGCCGATGACGATCGGCCCGGAGCCGATCACCAGCACGTGGTTGAGGTCGGTCCGGCGTGGCATCTAGCCTCCCCTCGCAGCTGTGGGCCCACCCCATCGAGCGCGCATGCTTGTACGCAAAACGCCCACAAATCTGTACAAGGGTGCGCGCTCGCGATCATTTCTCCCCCGACATCAGGTCGACGAACTGGTCGAACAGGTAGTTCGCGTCGTGCGGGCCGGCCGCGGCCTCCGGGTGGTACTGCACCGAGAAGGCCCGGCCGTCGACGAGTTTGATGCCTTCGACGACCCCGTCGTTGGCGCAGGTGTGGCTGACCACGGCGGCGCCGAACGGGGTGTCGAACCGCTCACCGGCCTCACCCTCCAGCGCGAAGCCGTGGTTCTGCGCGGTGACCGCGACCCGACCGGTGGCGTGGTCGATCACCGGCACGTTGATGCCGCGGTGCCCGAACACCATCTTGTAGGTCGAGCGGCCCAGCGCCCGGCCGAGGATCTGGTTGCCGAAACAGATGCCGAACAACGGGATTCCGGCGCCAAGCACCTCACGGGTGACGCCGACGATGTGGTCGGCGGTGGCGGGGTCGCCGGGGCCGTTGGACAGGAACACCCCGTCGGGCTTCAGGTCGGCGATCTGGTCGAAGGTCACCGACGACGGCAGCACGTGGCTGCGGATGCCGCGGCGGGCGAAGTTGCGCGGCGTGTTGGTCTTGATGCCCAGGTCGATCGCGGCGACGGTGAACCGCTGTTGTCCATCGGGTTCGACGACGTAGGTGCCCTCGGTGCTGACCTGGCCGGCCAGGTCGGCACCCAGCATCGACGGCTGGCTGCGTACCCGGTCCAACAGCTCGTCGGGGTCGGCCAGCGCATCACCGGAAAACACCCCGGCCTTCATCGACCCGAGGCTGCGCAGGTGGCGCACCACGGCACGGGTGTCGATGCCCGCGATGCCGACGATGCCCTGCCGGACGAGTTCGTCCTGAAGCGTTCCGGTCGCCCGCCAGTTCGACGCCCGCGGCGACGGGTCGCGCACGGCATACCCGGCCACCCAGATCTTGTCGCCGCGGCTTTCCGCGTCCTCGTGATTCCAGCCGGTGTTGCCGATCTGCGGGGCCGTGGCGACCACGATCTGGCGGTGATAGCTGGGGTCGGTCAGCGTCTCCTGGTAGCCCGACATGCCGGTGGAGAACACCGCCTCGCCGAGCGTCTCGCCGATCGCGCCGAAGGTGGTGCCGGTGAAGATGCGGCCATCGTCAAGCACCAGCACTGCTTTATTCATACCTCGACTCCCGCTCGCTCCGGTCCTCGCTCGTACCTCGCTGCGATCCTCACTCGCGCTCGCCTTCGGGGTTGCTCACGCCGCCTCCTCCTCGAGCCATTGGGCGTACTCCGTGCGGTCGTTGCCGCGGAAACCGGTGTCGATCTCGGTCCCCGACGGTAGCCGCCACCTGATAGCCAGGATGCCGTGATGGGTGAGAGCCTTGCCGGCGATGCCGCGTTCGGTGCGAATGGCGGTGATCGCCTCGTCCGGGATCCAGATCGGACGGCCACCGCTGCGCTGCAGCATGATGCCCTCGGGATAGCGGGTCAGCACGGCCTTGGTGCGGTAACCGAGGTCGCCGACCGCGATGCGGTCCTGCCAGCTGGGCGCCAGGGTGCTGCCGACATACAGACCCTTGGTCGCCGGGACGACGACCGGTCCGACGGTGTCCGGCAGCGGCGGGAGTGTTCCGATCAGATCTGCCTGCCGTTCGGCGCGGTGTCGCCAGCCCCGCACCATCCCCTGGACCACCAGACCGATCACCACCGCGAGCACCGCGGCCACGATCAGCGATCCCACCAGGGTCGGCGTGTTCATACCGGCGATTTTCCGTCGCGGGCGGTGACCTTGCCACGCAGCATCGTCAAGGTGACCGTGCGCCGGCAACGTCATCGATTCGTAGGGCGTGTTGTCCGACCGGCTGGCCAGCTCGGCGCCGGCGACCGTCCATGTCGCGTCGGGATCCACGACGGTGAGATTCGCCGGCTCCCCGACGTCGAGCGGTCGGCCGTGATCGGGCAACCCCACGATGCGGGCCGGGTTCTCGCTCATCACCCGGGCGACGTCGCGCCAGCTCAGCAGCCCGGTCCGCACCATCGTCTCGACGACCACCGACAGCGCCGTTTGCAGGCCCAGCATGCCGGGCCGGGCATTGGCGAACTCGCACATCTTCTCGTGTTCGGCATGCGGCGCGTGGTCGGTTGCCACGCAGTCGATCACACCGTCGACCAGAGCCTGCCGCAGCGCCTCGGCGTCGGTGGATTCGCGCAGCGGCGGGTTGACGCGGTTACGGCCGTCGTAGGTGACCAACCGGGTGTCGTCGAGCAACAGATGGTGTGGAGTTACCTCGGCGGTGATCGAAATGCCTTGTGATTTCGCCCATCTGAGGATCTCGACCGTGCCCGCGGTCGAGGCGTGGCAGATATGCACCCGGGCACCGGCGTCGCGGGCCAGCAGCGCGTCGCGAGCCACGATGGACTCCTCGGCGGCGCGGGGCCAGCCGGACAAACCCAACCGGGCGGCGTTGGGTCCCTCGTGCGCGACGGAGCCGGCGGTCAGCCGCGGCTCCTCGGCGTGCTGCGCGATCAGTACACCGAGTCCGGTGGCGTACTCCAGCGCGCGGCGCATCACCAACGGGTCGTGCACGCAGATGCCGTCGTCGGAGAACATTCGGACCTGGGCGGCGCCCGCGGCCATCATTCCCATCTCGGTGAGCTGTGCTCCGGCAAGGTCCATGGTGACCGCCCCGACCGGGTGCACGTCGACCAGCCCGACCTGCTGGCCGCGGTGCCACACATGGTCGGTGACCACCGGGCTGTCTGCGACCGGCGTCGTGTTGGCCATCGCGAAGACAGCGGTGTAACCGCCTAAAGCCGCTGCGGCCGAGCCTGTTTCGATGTCTTCGGCGTATTCGCGGCCCGGCTCGCGTAGATGGGTGTGCAGATCGACGAAGCCGGGCAGCAGGATCTGGCCCGTTGCGTCGACGACGTCGGCATCGTCGGGGATCGTCAGGTCGCTACCGATGTCAGCGATCTGACCGTCGTCGACCAGCACGTCGACCCGGTCACCCTCGCCGTACGGCCGTACCCCCCGAACCAACACGCTCATGCGCTGATCGCCCCCTGGTCCGCGCCCACCAGCAGGTGGAACAGAACCGCCATCCTGACATGGACACCGTTGGAAACCTGTTGCAGCACAGCCGATTGCGTCGAGTCGGCAACAGAGGACGAGATCTCCATACCGCGCAGCATGGGTCCGGGGTGTAACACCACCGCGTTACCGGGCAGCATCGCCTGGCGTTTTTCCGACAGCCCGTACAGCACGGAGTACTCGCGGGCCGATGGGAAGAATCCGCCGGTCATCCGCTCGGCCTGCACCCGCAGCATCAGCACCGCGTCAGCGACGGGCAACTCGGCGTCCAGGTCGTGCGAGACCGTGACCGGCCAGTCGTACACGCCGACCGGCAGCAGCGTCGGCGGCGCCACCAGCACCACCTCGGCGCCCAGCGTGTCGAGCAGCACGACGTTGGAGCGGGCCACCCGGCTGTGCAGGATGTCGCCGACGATCACCACCCGCTTGCCCTCGATGCCACCGAGCCGCTGGCGGATGGTCAGCGCGTCGAGCAGCGCCTGCGTCGGATGCTCGTGAGTGCCGTCGCCGGCGTTGATCACCGACGGACCGCCATCCTCGGTCGCCGTCCACTCCGCGAGCTGCTGGGCGGCCCCGGAAGCGGAGTGGCGGATGATCAACGCATCGGCGCCCGCCGCGCGCAGCGTCAGCGCGGTGTCGCGCAGCGACTCGCCCTTGGACACCGACGATCCGGACGCGCTGACGTTGATGACGTCGGCGCTCATCCACTTGCCTGCCACCTCGAACGACACCCGGGTGCGGGTGGAGCTCTCGTAGAACATCGTGATGACGGTGCGGCCGCGCAGGGTCGGCAGCTTCTTGACCTCACGGCCGAGCAGCGCCTCGCTGAACCGGTCGGCGTCGTCGAGGATCGCGGTGGCCTCGTCGCGGGTCAGATCGGACACCGAGAGCAGGTGGCGTGGACTCATCGGGCAGGACCTCCATGCGAAGCGACCGTCACGCCGTCGTGTCCGTCGTGCTCGGTCAGCCGCACCTTCACGTTGTCGCTGCGCGAGGTGGGCACGTTCTTGCCGACGTAGTCGGCCCGCAGCGGGAATTCGCGGTGGCCACGGTCGACGAAGACCGCGAGCTGCACCGCGCGCGGCCGTCCGATGTCGCGCAGCGCGTCGAGCGCGGCGCGTACCGTTCGGCCGGAATAGAGCACGTCGTCGACCAGGACCACTACGGTGCCGTCGATGCCGTCATCGGGGATTGACGTCTCCTCGAGTGGCCGTGGCGGCTTGATGTTGAGGTCGTCGCGATAGAGGGTGATGTCCAGGGCACCGTGCGGGACGTCGACGCCGGCGAACTCCCGGATCTTCTCGGCGAGGCGGGCGGCCAAGGCAACGCCGCGGGTCGGAATACCGAGGAGGACGACGCGGGGCGCGTCGGGACCGTCAAGCGCTGTCTTCTCGATGATTTCGTGGGCGATGCGGGAAACGGTGCGACCGACGTCCGCCGCGGTCATCAATTCCCGGTCGGTGTCTGAAGGGTCGGTGGCGCCCAAGCGGCCCTGACCTCCTTCTCCGCCTCTCGGGACGGATCGTTAAAGGACGTCGAACTGCGGGGAGCTTAGCAGGCGGTACCCGCCAACACTGCACGCAGCCCCCATGACGCGCGAGGAGTCCGATGCGTCCCGAAGCGGCTACGTCCGGCGTAATGTCCCGCCCAGGATCACAGGGAGTTTCGGGGGGAGGTCCAGACAACCCATTGTTGCCCGACCCGAACTTCGACTGCACGCCGGCGGATTGCCAGTTCATCGCCGGGCATCGCCCGTATCGGCAGGACACCTTCCGGCTCGAAACCGAGAATCTTCAGATATCCGGGGTCGGAACGAAATTCGTCGTCCACAACTACGGGCACGGCGGCGCGGGCATCACGATGAGCTGGGGCTGTGCCGTCGAGGTCCGCGACCTGGTCCTCCAGCACGCCGGGGCCGCGCTCGGGCAGGTCGCGGTGCTGGGCGCCGGAGTGATGGGTTTGACCGCCGCCAAGTTGCTCGTCGAGGCCGGCTTCACGGTGCGCATGTATGCGGCGTCGTTCCTCTACACCACGTCCGACGTCGCGGGCGGCCAGTGGGCCCCGTCGTTCGTCGAGCACGAGAACACCCCGGCCGCCAAACAGCGGTTCGAAACCATCCTGCGCACGTCCTTCACGATGCACCACGACCGGATCGGGCAGGGCTACGGCGTCTCCGAACGAATCAACTACTCCAAACACCCGCGGCAGGAGACGAGCTTCAGGAAGGTACCGACAGATGTGATCCCGGAGCCGACGGAATACCAGCATCTGCCCTTCGAGCATCTGAACCAGAAGGGGTACGGCTACCACACCCTGTTGGTCGAACCACCGATCTTCCTCACCAAGCTGCGGACCCAATTGACCGGCGTCGTGCAGTTGACTCAGCGCACCTTCGACTCGGCCGCCGACATCGTGCGACTGCCGGAGCCGATCGTCGTCAACTGCACCGGCATGGGTTCGGCGGACATCTTCGATGACACCAAACTGGTTCCGATCAAGGGCCAGCTCGTGTTGGTGAAAGCGCAACCCACGCTCCAGTACCTCTACAGCTCCGACGAGACCTACGTCTTCCCCCGCGAGGACCACGTGGTGGTCGGCGGCTCCTACGAGTTTCACGTCTGGGATCCGCTCGATCCGTACAAGTGTCTGGCGATCCTGAAGATGGCCAAGGATGTCTTCGCGGGGCACCCGACCATCCAGATACCGCCGCAGGACTGGCTGCTGCCCGAATACCGTTGAACCATGCCCTATCTCATCGCTGACTATCTCATCGACCGCCTGATCCAGCACGGCGTCGAACGCCTCTTTGGCGTGCCCGCGGTGGGCTGCGCGGCGGTCTTCGACGCGGCCGGCCGAAAGGCCGGCTTCCACACCGTGGTGACCAACAGCGACCTGGAAGCCGGGTATGCGGCCGACGGCTATGGCCGCGTGTACGGGTTGTCGGCGGTGGCCGTTTCGTACGGACCCGGAAACCTGAGCATTGCCAATGCAATCGCGGGTGCTTATCTCGAGCGCAGCCCTGTGGTGATCATCACCGGCGGGCCGTCGCAGAAGAACATCGATGACCAGAACGCGACGGGTGTGCTGTATTCCCACTCCATGGGGAAGCCGCACACCGACCTTGACATCTTCCGCAACATCACCGCGTTCTGCTCGCGCGAGACCGACGAGAGCAAGATTCCGAAACTCATCGACGACGCGATCAGGGCCGCGCTGGTCACCAAACACCCGGTGTACCTGGAAGCCCCGAAAGACCTGTTCAGTCGGCCGTGCTCAGCACCGGCCGCCCCGATCGACACCACCGTCCCCGCAGGCGCGGCCGACGCCGTCGCGACCTCGATCCTGCAGGACTTGAGTACCGCGACCAACCCGGTCGTGGTCGTCGGCGAAGAGGTGCAGCGCTACGGATTGGCCACGAAGGTCCTGACGGTCCTGGACCGGCTTCAGGTCCGCTGGGCTACCACGGTCGTCGGCAAATCAGTTCTGCCCGAGCAACATCCGCGTTTCATCGGTGTGTTCAACGGTGACAAGGCGCCCGCCGACCTGAGGAACGCGATCGCGCAGGCCGGTGTGATCGTCGCCCTCGGCGCGGTATTCGGTTCCGGGCACGCAAACCTGATGATCCCGAGGGCCGACAAGACGATCCGGGTGTGGGACGGCATGGCGGTGATCCGAAACGGCGCGCCTCAGTCGGTGGGGCTGCCCGCGCTGGTCGACCAGCTGGACAGCCGGTCCGTCGGCGCCAACCCGATCGTCTACAACACCCCGATCCCCGCGGTCGCCGATCCGGCGCCGGTGCCCGCGGCGGCGGAGTTGGGCTATCAGCAGGTCGTGGACGTGGTCGCCGAACCGGCCTTCCTCGATTCGTCCTTCACCGTCATTGCCGACACCTTCCTCGGCATTTATCCGGCCGCACGAATGAAGATGCCCGCACAGGACTCCTTCATGGCCTGCGCGCTGTGGGCGTCGATTGGTCATTCCGTCGGTGCCGCGGTCGGAGCGTGGACGCCCGGTGGAAAGCGGCCGCTGGTGCTGATCGGCGACGGCGGGTTCCAGATGGTCGGCCAGGCGGTGTCGACGATGGTGCGCTACCAGCAGGACGCGATCGTGGTGATCATCGACAACAGCCTCTACGGGTTCGAGCAGTATCTGCTCGGGCCCGCCTACTACACCAACCCGGCGCAGGCTCCGCTGGCCTACAACGTGCTGCCGGACTGGAACTTCGATGCGTTCGCACAGTCGCTCGGCGTCACCCAGGTCGCTACGGCAAACACCGTCGACGCGTTGCGCACGGCGCTGGCGGCGGCCAAAGCACACACCGGCGGGCCGTCGGTGATACGGGCGCTGGTGGCAGGGCGGTCCCTACCCGCCGGTCTCTAGGTGGCTAGCCTGGCGGTGTGAATCTCGACGGCAACCAGGCGTCCATTCGCGAGGCGATCGACGCGGGCCTGCTGGCCGGGGCGGTCACGCTGGTGTGGCAGGCCGGTGAGGTGCTGCAGGTCAACGAGCTCGGCTACCGCGACATCGAAGCGCGGCTGCCGATGCAGCGCGACACCATGTTCCGCATCGCCTCGATGACCAAGCCAGTCACCGTCGCCGCCGCGATGACTCTGCTCGACGAGGGCAGGTTCACGCTGGACGATCCGGTGGCGAAGTGGCTGCCGGAGTTGTTCGAGATGCGGGTGATGACCGACATCCGCGGCGCAATGGACGACACCGTGCCGGCCGAGCGGCCGATAACCTTCGACGACCTGATGACCCACCGCAGCGGCCTGGCGTACGCCTTCTCGGTGCCCGGCCCGCTGGCGCGCGCATACGGAAAGCTCTCGCACCGCCAGGATCAGGACGGGTGGCTGGCCGATCTGGCCGCGCTTCCGCTGGCACATCAGCCCGGCGAACGGTTGACATACAGCGTCGCCACCGACGTGCTCGGCATCGCAATTTCGCGGATCGAGGACAAGCCGTTGGCCGATGTGCTGTCCGAGCGCATCTTCGAACCGCTCGGCATGCCCGACACCGGCTTCAGCGTCGGCCCGACCGGACGGCAGCGCGCGGCGACGATGTACCAACTAGGAGAAGACAATTCCTTGCGCCACGACTCGATGGGCCCGGCGCCGATCACCGATCCGCCGCTCTGCAGTGGCGGTGCCGATCTGTGGTCGACGGTCGACGACTACCTGCGGTTCGCGCGGATGCTACTCGCCGGCGGAGCGCTGGACGGGGTGCGGGTGCTGTCCGAAGAGTCCGCCCATCTGATGCGCACCGACCGGCTGACCGACGAGCAGAGGCGCTATCCCTTTCTGGGAACGCCGTATTGGGTCGGCCGCGGCTTCGGCCTGAACCTGTCGGTGGTGACCGACCCGGCGAAATCGCGACAGTTGTTCGGCCCCGGCGGCAAGGGCACTTTCACGTGGCAGGGTGCATACGGAACATGGTGGCAGGCCGACCCGTCGGCGGACTTGATTCTGCTGTACCTGATCCAGAACCATCCGGATTTCACGGCTGACGCAGCCGCTGTCGCAGGCAACACGTCGCTCGCCAAATTGCAGGGCACTCAACCGAAATTCGTGCGCAGGACGTACCGGGCGCTCGAGATCTAGTCCTGCGGTGCGGCCATCATGAACCCTCCGCGGTGCCCCGCACTGCATCCCGGACCGCTTCGGAGGCGGCCCGGATCTGCGGCGTCACCAGCATCACCTGGCCCAGCACGCCGTTGACGAACCCCGGCGACTCGTCGGTGGACAATTGCTTGGCCAGTTCGACGGCCTCGTCGACGGCGACCGGTTCGGGTACGTCGTCGGCGTGCAGAAGTTCCCAGACCGCGACCCGCAGGATCGCGCGGTCGACCGCGGGCAGCCGTTCCAGCGTCCAGCCCTGCAGATGCGCCGAGATGAGATCGTCGATGTGCGCGGCGTGATCCGTCACGCCCCGCGCCACCGTCACCGTGTACGGATTCAGTGCCGACACATCGGACTGCGTCTGCGCCAACGTGTCTCGCGCCTCTGCGATCTCCGCGGGCGTGATTCCGCGGGCCTCCGCCTCGAACAGCAGATCGACAGCCCGCTTGCGGGCCTGGTGGCTGCCGCGGTCACCCCTGGGCTGGTCAATTGACCCTGCCGAGGTAGCTGCCGTCGCGAGAGTCGACCTTCAGCTTGTCGCCGGTGTTGATGAACAACGGCACCTGGATCTCAGCGCCGGTCTCCATGGTGGCGGGCTTGGTGCCTGCGGTGGACCGATCGCCCTGCAGGCCCGGCTCGGTGCTGGTGACCACCAGTTCGACGGTGACCGGCAGCTCGATGTACAGCGGCGTGCCGTCGTGGAACGCGACCTGCACCGGCAGGCTCTCGAGCAGGAACTGGCGGTCATCACCGACCAGCGACTCCGGCAGCGGGTGCTGCTCGTAGTCCTCGGTGTCCATGAACACGAAGTCCGAGCCGTCGTGGTACAGGTAGGTGGCGTCGCGGCGGTCGACGGTCGCGGTCTCGACCTTCACGCCGGCGTTGTAGGTCTTGTCGACAACCTTGCCCGACAGCACGTTCTTGAGCTTGGTGCGCACGAAGGCGGGACCCTTGCCGGGCTTGACGTGCTGGAACTCGATGATCTGCCAGAGCTGGCCGTCGATCTGCAGGACGAGGCCATTCTTGAAGTCGGCGGTCGATGCCACGGTCGGTAGTTCTCCTCGTCTCTCACTACAGGATCGCCAGTTCCCTGGGGAACCGGGTGAGTAAGTCTGCGGTCTGATGTCGCCGGCCATGCGGCTCCTCCGCCTCTCCCACGACCAGCGTGTCCTCGATTCGGACGCCGCCGCGGTCGGGCAGATAGACACCGGGCTCCACGGTCACCGCAGAGCCAGCAAGCAGTGTACCGGCGGCTGACGCGCTGATCCCGGGCGCTTCGTGAATCTGCAGCCCGACGCCGTGTCCCAGTCCGTGACCGAAGTTCTCGGCATAGCCGGCGTCCGCGATGATCTGTCGCGACGCCGCGTCGACGTCCTTCAGCGACACCCCGGGTGCGAGGAACTCCCGGCCCGCCCGCTGCGCGGTCGCGACGAGGTCATAGATGTCGAGCTGCCACTGAGCGGCCGGCGACAGCACGAATGTGCGGGTCATGTCGGAGTGGTAGCCGCACACCAGGGCGCCGAAGTCGATCTTCACGAAATCCCCGGCGGACAGCACCGCATCGGTCGGCCGATGGTGCGGGATCGCCGAATTCGGTCCGGCCGCCACGATGGTCTCGAAGGACACCCCGTCGGCACCGTGATCGAGCATCAGCGCCTCGAGTTCGCGGCCCACCTCTTTCTCTGTCCGGCCCGGCCGCAGCCCACCGCGCTCGACCAGATCCTGCAGCGCCGCGTCGGCGGCTTCACAGGCCAGTCGCAACAACGCGATCTCGCCGGCGTCCTTGACTTCGCGCAGGGCCTCCACGGTCCCGGAGGCCCGCACCAGACGGGTCTGCTCGCCGGCCGCCTTGGTGAGTGCGTCGAGTGTCCGTCGACGGTCACGACGTGACTCTCGAAGCCCAGCCGGGACACACCGTCAGCGGCCGCGCGCGCGACGAGGTGCGGTCCGCAGGCCCGCTCGATGACGATCTCGGCGTCGGGGGCCTGTTGTGCAGCCTGCGTGCGGTACCGCCCGTCGGTGGCCAACACCGGTGTCGGTCTTCCGCCCGAATCAGCAGCGCCGCGTTCGATCCGGTGAAACCGGACAGATAACGGACGTTGACCAGGTCCGATACCAGCATCGCGTCCAAGTCGGCGGCGACCAGGCGCTCGCGCAACCGGTCCCGGCGCTGTGAAATAGTCACAGCTTGATGAACCTACTCGCTAAGGTGTTGCCCCATGAGTAACTGGTTGCTGCGCGGACTGGTGTTCGCTGCCCTGATGGTGATCGTCCGATTGCTGCAGGGAGCGATGATCAACACGTGGGAGACCAAAGCCGGGCTGATCAGCATCGCGCTGATAGTTGTGTTCGCCATCGTGGTGTTCATGTGGGGCCTGGTCGACGGGCGCGCCGACGCACGCGCCAACCCCGACCCGGACCGGCGCGGCGACCTGGCGATGACGTGGCTGCTGGCCGGCCTGTTCGCCGGCATCGTCAGCGGGGCCGTCGCGTGGGTCATCCCCCTCTTCTACTAGAGCCTCTACGTCGAGGGGCTGATCAACGAACTCACCACTTTCGCGGCGTTCACCGCGCTGCTCGTCTTCCTGCTGGCGATCGCGGGCGTCACGATCGGCCGCTACCTCGTCGACCGCACGCCGGAGATACCGCGCCAGCGCCACGGCCTGGCCGCAGCGACGAGGAGCGGGCCGACACCGACGTGTTCGCCGCAGTCCGCCAGCCGGGCGCGCCACGAAGAGACGCCGACCGAACGGCGAGGTCAGGAGCGGCTCTAACCCTGCATGGCCAGGTAGCGCAGCGCCAGAAGATACCCCTGCACGCCGAGTCCGACGATCACGCCGGTCGCCACGGCGCTCAGGTAGGAGTGGTGCCGAAACTCCTCGCGCGTATGCACGTTCGAGATGTGCACCTCGATCAGCGGGGCCCGCAGTTCGGCGCAGGCGTCGCGCAGCGCCATCGACGTGTGGGTCAACGCACCCGCATTGAGGATCACCGGATCGCCCGCATCGGCGGCGCGATGAATCCAGTTCAGCAGCTCGGCTTCGCTGTCGCTTTGTCGCACAACTGCTTTCAGGCCCAGCTCATTGGCTTCCCCCTCGATCAGCGCGACCAGTTCGTCGTAGGTGGTGCTGCCGTAGATCTCGGGCTCGCGGCGGCCGAGCCGGCCCAGGTTGGGGCCGTTGAGCACCGCTCACGTCGTCATCGCTGTCGCCACCTCCGCGTACGCCGCCGCCAGCAGCGACGGATCCGGTCCTTCCATGCGTCCCGGCTTGGCCAGCCCGTCGAGCACGACGAACCGCAGCACTCCCGCGCGGGTCTTCTTGTCGCCGGCCATGTATTCCAGCAGCTGCGGCAGCGCATCGGCGTCATAACTGACCGGCAAGCCCAGCGACTTGAGGATGGCGCGATGCCGGTCGGCGGTTTGCGTCGTCGAGCCGTCCGGCCAGCCGGCCCAGCTCGGCGGCGAACACCAGGCCCACCGACACCGCCGCGCCGTGCCGCCACTGGTACCGCTCGCGGCGCTCGATGGCGTGCGCCAGCGTGTGGCCGTAGTTGAGGATCTCGCGCAACTGCGATTCCTTCTCGTCGGCGGCGACGACCTCGGCCTTGACGGCGACCGCGCGTCGGATCAGCTCCGGCAGCACCGGTCCCGCCGGGTCGAGCGCGGCCTCGGGATCGGCCTCGATCAGGTCGAGGATGACCGGGTCGGCGATGAATCCGGCCTTGACGATTTCGGCCATGCCCGCGACGAGTTCGTTGCGCGGCAACGTCTCCAGTGTCGCGAGGTCGACGAGCACCGCGGCCGGCTGGTGGAACGCGCCGACCAGGTTCTTGCCCGCGTCGGTGTTGATGCCGGTCTTGCCGCCGACGGCGGCGTCGACCATGCCGAGCAGCGTGGTCGGCACGTGCACGATGTCGACGCCGCGCAGCCAGGTGGCGGCGGCGAAGCCGGCGACGTCGGTGGCCGCTCCCCCGCCGAGGCTGACGACGGCGTCCTTGCGGCCGATGCCGATGCGGCCCAGCACCTCCCAGATGAACCCGACGACGGGCAGATCCTTGCCTGCCTCGGCGTCCGGGATCTCGATGCGGTGTGCGTCGATACCCTTGTCGGACAGGTGGTTCCGGATGGCCTCGGCGGTCTGCGCCAGCATCGGCTGGTGCAGGATCGCGACCTTGTGCCTGCCGTCGAGGAGCTCGCCCAACTCGCCGAGCAGTCCGGTGCCGATGATCACCGGGTACGGCGGGTCGACGATGACCTCGACGGTCACTGGCGCGGTCACGGTCGGTCATGTGCGGGCCTCGCGCGACGGGCCAGCTCGCCGGCGATGGCGGGCGTCTCGGTGGTCTCGACGGGCTCGGCGTGCAGCGACGACGGTCGCGCGGCGCCACGGCGGACGACGGCGACGCCGCGGCTTGGGCGGCGTGTCGTCGGCGCGCGGATTCTCCAGTCGCGTGACGATGGAGCGCACCACCGCACCGGGATTGCGTCGGTTGGTGTTGACCCGGATCGTCGCGACCCGCCGGTACAGCGGCACCCGCTCGGACATCAGCTCGCGGTACTTCTCGGCGGGGTCACCACCGGCGAGCAGCGGTCGCACGGTGCTGCCGCTGGTGCGCCGCATCCCTTCGGCGGCGCTGATCTCGAGAAAGACCACGGTGTGGCCGGAGAGTGCCTCTCGCACACCGGGACTGGTGATCGCGCCGCCGCCCAGCGACACGATGCCGTCGTGCGTCGGCGAGTGCGTCGCGAACCACTTCCTCCTCGATGCGGCGGAACTCCTGCTCGCCGTCGGTGGCGAAGATGTCGGCGATGGTGCGGCCGGTGGTCTCGCTCGATCGCGGCGTCGGTGTCCAGCAGCGCGACTCCGATCGCCTTGGCCAGCCGCCGCCCGATCGTGGACTTGCCCGAGCCCGGCATTCCGACCAGCACTGCTTTCGGTGCCATCAGCCCGACGCCTGCGCCGGCGTTCCGAGCCGGCGTCGCGCGTCGGCCACAGACCGCAGGTAGCCGTCGATGTTGCGCGCGTCTCGGTCAGCGAGTCGCCGCCGAACTTCTCCAGCGCCGCGCGGGCCAGCACCAGCGCCACCATGGTCTCGACGACGACACCCGCGGCGGGCACCGCGCACACGTCGGAGCGCTGGTGGATCGCGACGGCCTCGTCGCCGGTGGCCATGTCGACGGTGGCCAGCGCGCGCGGCACCGTGGAGATCGGCTTCATCGCCGCCCGCACCCGCAGCGGCTGGCCGTTGGTCATGCCGCCTTCGAGGCCGCCGGCCCGGTTCGTCGAGCGCAGCGCGACCGACGCCGTCCGCCGGCGCCGGGATACATCTCGTCGTGGGCGACGCTGCCGCGGCGGCGCGCGGTCTCGAAGCCGTCGCCGATCTCGACGCCCTTGATCGCCTGGATGCCCATCACGGCGCCGGCCAGTTGGCTGTCGAGACGGTTGTCGCCGCTGGTGAACGAGCCGAGCCCGATGGGCAGGCCGTGAGCGACCACCTCGACGACGCCGCCGAGCGTGTCGCCGTCCGTCTTGGCGGCCTCGATCTCGGCGATCATCGCTGGCTTCGGCGGCCTTGTCGAACGCGCGCACCGGGCTGGCGTCGATGCGCGGCCAGATCGCCGAGGCCTGCGGCGGCGGGCCGTCGTAGGGCGCCGACGCGCCGATGGAGATGACGTGCGAGACCACCTCGACGCCGAGCGCCTGCCGCAGGAACGCCCGGGCGACGGTGCCCGCCGCGACCCGTGGCGGCGGTCTCGCGCGCGCTGGCCCGCTCCAGCACCGGGCGGGCGTCGTCGAAGCCGTACTTGAGCATGCCGGCGTAGTCGGCGTGGCCGGGCCGCGGCCGGGTCAGCGGCGCGTTGCGGGCGCTGTCCTCCAGCTCGGCGGGGTCGACGGGGTCGGCGGCCATCACGGTCTCCCACTTGGGCCACTCGGTGTTGCCGATCTCGATGGCGATCGGTCCGCCGAGCGTGACGCCGTGCCGGACACCGGCGAGCATCGTCGACCTGGTCCTGCTCGAACTTCATCCGGGCGCCGCGGCCGTAACCGAGCCGGCGGCGGGCCAGCTGGTCGGCGATGTCGTCGGAGGTGACCTGCACGCCGGCGACCATGCCTTCGACCACGGCCACCAATGCGCGGCCGTGGGATTCACCAGCAGTGGTCCATCGCAACACGCGTCCCATCTTCCCACGTCGCCACGTCACGACCGATTTCGGCGCGTTTACCGGCGCTGAGCGCACGCGAACGCGCCGAAATCACAGAGTGAGCGCGACCGCGGACAGTGCCGCCAGGCACATCGACGGGCCGTGCGGCACGGCGGATCCGGAGCGGCGCACCACGCGCGACGAGTGCCCACACCGCGGTCAGCAGCGGCGCGGCTATTGCGGCCAGCGTCCACACGTCGAAGCCGAACGCACCCGGTCAGCGCGCCGAGACCGGCCGCGAGCTTGACGTCACCGGCGCCCATCGCCGCCGGCGCAAGCAGGTGGACGATCAGATAGACGACCGATCAGCGCGGCGGCGCCCAACAGCGCCTGCCCGCCACGTCCCGCCGCCGCGGCTGCCACGAGAACCACGACCGCGCCCGGCAGCGTCAACCAATTCGGCAGTCGTCGCTCGCGGATGTCGTAGACGGTCAACACCGCCAGCCACGCCAGCACGCATGTGCCGGCCACCCCCGCCCCCATGGACCGAGGCTAAGTGCTCAGCAGTGCCGCCTTCATCGCCTCTTTTGGTGCGGGCAGCCCGGTGAACTGCTCGACCTGTGCGAAGGCCTGGTGCAGCAGCATCATCAAGCCATTGATCACCCGTCCGCCTGCCGCTTCGACCGCCGAGGCCAGCGGGGTCGGCCACGGGTCGTAGATCGCGTCGAGCAGCACCGGTGTGGTTGCCAAAACCGATGCGTAGCGCGCCGCGGCATCAGCCGGGATGGTGTTCACCACCGCGTCCGCGGCCGCCACGACCGCTGTCAGATCGGGACCGTCGATGTCGCACCAGTGTGCGTCGACACCTACCCTGGTAGCGAGATCCACCACCGGAGTGGCCTTTTCGCGGTTTCGCGCGACCACGGTGATCCGTTGCACGCCAAGCTCAGCCAGGCCCACCACCACCGCGGGTGCGGTTCCGCCCGACCCGACGACGATCGCGTGCCCGGATGCCGACTCGAGCGCACCCGTCACGCCGTCGACATCGGTGTTGTCGGCGCGCCAGCCCGCCGACGTGCGCACCAGGGTGTTGGCCGCTCCCACCAGCTCCGCGCGGTGGGTGTGCTCGTCGGCGAACCGCAATGCGGCGAACTTGCCCGGCATCGTCACCGACACGCCCACCCACTCGGGGCCGAAACCGCCGACGACGGAGGGTAATTCGTCGGCAGTGCACTCGATGCGGTCATACGTCCAGCCGTCGAGGCCGAGCGCCCGGTAGGCGGCAAGGTGCAGCTGCGGCGAACGCGAGTGCGCGACCGGCGAACCCAGTACCGCTGCTTTGCGCGCGCTAGCGGGCGCTGTCGAGGACACCGTTGCGTTTGGCCAGTTCGATGTTCGCCAGGTGCTGCTGGTAATCCCGCGTGAACAGCGTCGTGCCCTGCAGATCGATGGTGACGAAGTAGAGCCAGTCCCCCGCAGCCGGGTGCTCGGCAGCGGCCAGAGCCGGTGCCCCAGGCGAGCAGATCGGGGTGGCCGGGAGTCCTGGGCGCACATAGGTGTTCCACGGTGTCTTCTGCGCACGGTCCGCGTCGGTGGTGGCCACCTCTTGACGGTCCAGCGGATAGTTCACCGTGGAGTCGAATTCCAGCGTGCGGTTTTCGCGCAGCCGGTTGTAGATGACCGTGGCGACCTTGTTGAAGTCCTGCGGCTTGGCCTCACGCTGCACCAGCGACGCCACCGTGAGGATTTGATATGGCGTCATGCCCAACGACTTCGCGGTGTCCAGCAGCCCACCCTGCGCGTACTGATACGCGCTGGTGCCGATGAGTGTGGACAGGATGTCCTGCGGCGACGCCGAGGGATCAACGTCCCATGAACCGGGTGCGATCAGACCTTCCAGCCTGCGATGGTCGTCGCCAAGGGCGTCGACCGCCTTGGTCGCCCAATCGGGGATCGAGAGCTCCGACGGCGACGCCGTGCTTGCCACGTCCCGGAGGTCATCTTCCGACACGCAGCGCTGCTCACCATCGAGATCCACACAGGATGCTTTGGAAATCAGGCTGAAGATGCCGTCGGTGACCTCCTCGGTCGCGACGTCCTGGATGTCGTCGAGTTGGCGTCCCTCGGGAATGACAAGCTTGCCCACCCGGTTCTGCGCATCCGTCAGCCGCGCAACGGCACTCGACGCAGGTATCTCGGTCCGCACCTTATAGAAGCCGGGCTGGATCGACTGCATCGCGGAGTTGCCCTCCGCGGCAACGACGAAGGCCCGCGTCGTCGCGACCACCTTGTGCTCTTCCAGCGTCTCGCCGATCGCCGTCGTGGAGTCGCCCTGGTGGACCTGGATCACCACATCCGACACCCCGTCGCCGCTGTAGTCGTCGCCCGGGCCGAAGACGGTGTGCCACAGCCTGGAGCCGAGGACGACGGCCCCGACCACGATCACGACGAACACGCCGAGGGTGAAGCCGCGGACGACACGGCGCCGACGACGGCTGCGGGCTTCCCGAATCCGGTCGGCGCGGCTCTTTCGGCGTCGCGGCGGCCCCACCGCAACGGGTAGTGCCCGATCGCTGCCCCAGTCGTCAGCCATCGTCACCCTCACCGTGCGCGCCAACGCGGCCCGCCGCTGATCCAGCCAGCTCTGCAGGATCCCGACGGCCGCGACCTGGTCGATCATCGATTTCTGCTCCCTCGCCCGCACCCCGGCGTTGCGCAGTGAACGCTGCGCCGTCACCGTGGTCAGACGTTCGTCGGCCAACCGTACCGGCGTGGGTGCGATGCGCCGAGCCAGGTCCTCGGCGAGTCCGATGGCATCCTGAGCGGAGGGACCGGTCCGGTCGCCGAGTGTGCGTGGCAGTCCCACCACCACTTCCACCGCCTCCAGTTCGGTAACCAATTGCGTCAGCCGCCGCAGGTGGCGGTCGGTTCGGTCGCGGCGGACCGTCTCCACCGGTGTGGCCAGAATTCCGTCCGGGTCGCTCACTGCGACGCCGATGCGGACGCTTCCCACGTCGACGCCCAGCCGGCGTCCCCGTCCGGGATCGTCGCCTCCGGGCCGATCCGGCAGACGGTGTTCTAGGTGCGCCACGTGGCTAGCTCCGGCCTATCTCCGCGCGTAGGGCGGCCAAGGCCGCGTCGATGCCTTCGGCCCCCTTGCCGGACCCCTGCGCCAGGTCGGCCTTGCCTCCGCCGCGGCCGTTCACCGCCGCGCCCAGTTGCTTGACCAGCTCGTTGGCTTGCAGGCCGAGGTCCTGGGCTGCCGGGTTGACGGCCACCACGAACGGGACGGTGTCGTTCTCACCCTCGGCGATCAGCGCGATCACCGCGGGATCGGGGCCGATCTTGCCCCGGATGTCGCCAACGAGGCTCCGCAGATCAGCAGCCGACGTCCCACCAGCCATCCGCTGCGCCACGACACGGACCTTACCGATCTGCTCGGCACCTGCGGCGGCGTTCACCCCTGCTGCCCGCGCATTGGCCAGCCGCATCCGGTCAAGTTCCTTCTCGGCGGTCTTCAACCGGTCCACCAGCTGTGCCACCCGTGCCGGAACCTCTTCCGACGGAACCTTGAGCGACGAGGCCAGTCCCGCCATCAGCGCGCGTTCCTTGGCGAGGTGACGGAAGGAGTCGAGGCCGACATAGGCCTCTACCCGGCGCACGCCGGAGCCGATCGACGATTCGCCGAGAATCGTGACTGGGCCGATCTGCGCCGAATTGTGCACATGGGTACCGCCGCAGAGCTCCAGCGAGAACGGGCCGCCGATTTCGACCACCCGAACCTCCTCGGGATAGGCCTCGCCGAACAGCGCCATCGCACCCATCGCCTTGGCCTTCTCGAGTTCGGTGGTGAAGCTGTGCACTTCGTAATCGGCCTCGACGGCTTCGTTGGTGACCTCTTCGATCTGGGTCCGCTGGTCCTCGGTCAACGGACCCTGCCAGTTGAAGTCGAATCGCAGATATCCTGGGCGGTTCAGGGAGCCTGCCTGAACGGCGTTGGGGCCCAACACCTGTCGGAGCGCCGCATGCACCATGTGGGTACCGGAGTGGCCCTGCGTAGCGCCGTGTCGCCACCGCGAATCAACGGCGGCGACGACGGTGTCGCCCTCGACGAACTCGCCGGATTCCACATTGATGCGGTGCGCCCAGAGCGTCTTGGCGATCTTCTGGACGTCGGTGACGGCCGCCTTCGCGGTGCCGGAAGCAGCCGTTCCGGTGATGCTGCCTTCGTCGGCGATCTGACCACCGGACTCGGCGTAGAACGGTGTGCGATCCAGGATCAGCTCGACGCGTTCGACATCTTGTCCATCGTGGGTCACCACCGGAACGCGCTTACCGTTCACGAAAATCCCGAGAATCCTTGCTTCGGTGGTCAATTCGTCGAATCCGGTGAATTCGGTGGGACCGGCGTCGACAAGTTCGCGGTAAGCGGAGAGGTCCGCGTGCGCCTGCTTGCGGGCGGCGGCGTCGGCCTTGGCGCGCTGCCGTTGCTCGGCCATCAGGCTGCGGAAGCCTTCTTCGTCGACGGACAGATCCGCCTCGGCGGCCATCTCGAGGGTGAGCTCGAGCGGGAAGCCGTACGTGTCGTGCAGCGTAAACGCGTCGGAACCCGACAGCACGGACGCACCCGACTGCTTCGTCGCGCGGGCGGCCTCTTCGAACAGCCGTGAGCCCGACGCGAGGGTCCGGTTGAATGCGGTCTCTTCGGCGACGGCGATCCGGTAGATGCGGTCGAAATCGTTGACCAACTCGGGATAGGACGGACCCATCGCGTCGCGCACGGTGGTCATCAGGTCGCCGACGATCGGGCCGGTGATGCCCAGCAATTTGGCCGACCGGATCACCCGGCGCAGCAGGCGACGTAGTACATAACCACGGCCGTCGTTGCCGGGGCTGACGCCGTCGCCGATCATGATTGCCGCGGTGCGACTGTGGTCGGCGATGATCCGGTAGCGCACGTCGTCGTGGTGGTCGCCCTGGCCGTAGCCGCGCCGCGCGATCGCCGCGACCGTGTCGATGACCGGGCGCAACAGATCGGTCTCGTAGACGTTGTCCACACCCTGCAGAAGGCAGGCGACCCGCTCGACGCCCATTCCGGTGTCGATGTTCTTGCGCGGCAACGGACCGAGGATCTCGAAGTCCTCCTTGGAGGTGCCCTCACCCCGCTCGTTCTGCATGAACACGAGGTTCCAGATCTCGATGTAGCGGTCCTCGTTGGCTACCGGGCCGCCCTCGATTCCGTACTTGGGGCCGCGGTCGTAGTAGATCTCCGACGACGGGCCGCAGGGGCCGGGTATGCCCATCGACCAGTAGTTGTCGGCCATGCCGCGGCGCTGGATCCGCTCCGGCGGCATTCCGGCGACCTCCTGCCACAGCGCGCTCGCCTCGTCGTCATCCAAATATACTGTCGCCCAGATCTTTTCGGGGTCGAACCCATAGCCGCCCTGGTCCTGCGGGTTGGTCAGCAGCGTCCAGGCCAACTCGATGGCACCCTTCTTGAAGTAGTCGCCAAACGAGAAGTTGCCTGCCATCTGGAAGAACGTGTTGTGCCGGGTGGTGATGCCGACTTCGTCGATGTCCGGTGTGCGGATGCATTTCTGGATGCTGGTCGCGCGGTTCCACGGCGGCGTGCGCTGACCGAGGAAGTACGGCACGAACTGCACCATGCCGGCGTTGACGAACAGCAGGTTGGGGTCGTCGAGGATCACCGAGGCACTGGGCACCTCGGTGTGGCCCGCCGTCACGAAGTGATCGAGGAACCGCTTCCTGATCTCGTGTGTCTGCACTTCCTGCTGTCCTTCTTGGTTCTCGGTGTCTTCCCCGGATCGACCGACCGCACTACATTACCGGTCTGATTTGTCGCGCCGTACTCAACCGTTTATGAAGCTCAACCGCACCGACCGGCGCGGGTTGTCGCGGTTCAGATCGACCAGCACGACACTTTGCCACGTGCCGAGCAAGGGTTCGCCGCCCTGCACCGGCACCGTCACCGACGGCGCGATCAGCGCGGGCAGGACGTGGTCGGCGCCGTGGCCGGGCGAACCGTGGGCGTGACGGTAGCGGTCATCGCGGGGCAGCAGCCTCTCGAGCGTGTCGACGAGGTCGTCGTCGGATCCAGCGCCGGTCTCGATGATCGCCACCCCCGCCGTGGCGTGCGGCACGAACACGTTGCACAAGCCGTCCTCGTGGGCAGCACAGAACTTCCGCACCTTCTCTGTGAGGTCGACGATCCGTCGTCGCGATGAGTCGATTTCAAGCACATCGGAGTTCATAACTCCAGCCTACGGACCCGGTCGCCCATTGAAACGTCCGCTCGCCGGGAGGAAGCTAGTCGAGGGTGGGTAGCGTCACCGGGGCGCCACCCCAGAGAAGAGGGGGTGGACCGTGTACGCACGCTCTACCACTATCCAGGCGAAAGCCTCGTCCATCGACGACGGGATCGCGTACGTCCGCGACGAGGTCATGCCGGCGCTGCAGGCGATGGACGGCTATGTCGGCCTGTCCCTGTTGGTCGACCGGGAGTCCGGTCAGTGCATTGCCACCAGCGCTTGGGAGGCCGAGGACGCCATGCGCACCAGCACCGAGCGGGCGGCACCGCTTCGCGATCGCGCCAAGGAGATCTTCGGCGGCGGCGATGCCGAAGTCGACCAGTGGGAGATCGGGGCGATGCACCGCGATCATCACTCGAATGCCGGTGCCTGCGTGCGGGCGACGTGGATCAAGATGCCACGCGATCAGGCCGACCGAGCGATCGAGTTCTACCGAACCTCCGTACTGCCCTCGCTCGAGGAGCTCGAAGGATTCTGCAGCGCCAGCTTTTTGGTCAACCGCGCCACCGGTCGGGGTGTGTCGTCGACGACGTTCGACAGCCGCGAAGCCATGGAGCGCAACCAGGAGCAGGCGCGGGAGCTTCGCAATGCGCGCACCCGCGAACTGGGCGCCGACATTGTCGACGTCGGTGAGTTCGAGCTGACGCTCGCGCATTTGCGGGTGCCCGAGATGGCGTGATTTGAACAGCGGGCCAACGGATTGACGCCAGCGTTTATTTGACGGGCGCCGAGGGTATGTGACCTCCAGCGGTACACCCCCTGGAGGAGAGAAATGACCATCACTAGCGTTATCACTGCGATCCTGATCGGCATCGTGGTCGGTGTGCTCGGTCGCCTGCTGGTTCCCGGTAGGCAGCCCATCGGCATGCTGGTTACGGTTCTGGTCGGCATCGTCTCGGCGTTCATCGGCACGGCGATCGCACGGGCACTCGGCATTCCGACCGTGACGAACGGCATCGATTGGCTGGAACTTCTGGTCCAGGTCATCGTCGCCGCTCTCGGCGTCGCCCTGATCTCGTCGTTCGCAGGGCGCAGGCGCACCGGCCTGACGGGAGGCAGACGCTCCGGCCTGCTCCGGTAAGCGTTCGTCCGATAAGCGAGTCCGGCGGCATCCCCTGGCCGCCGGGCTTGCCTGCGTCACAGGCTCTTCAGGAGCGCGTCGAGCTTTTCGTAACTTTCGGTCATGCCGCCTTCCATACCGGACGACAGCAATCTTCCGTCAGTGCCCAAACCGACGTTTGGGCGGAAAAGTGCGAGTAGCGGCGACCAATACGTCTATCTCGACGGGGCTCAGCGCTTCTTGCGGATGGTCGCGCGAGCTTGTCCGGCCGGCCCGCGACCATCTCCCCTGAGCACTAGCGCAGGCAGTACGCTTCGCTCGATACTCGGGAGGGACATGGACTCGTCTTGGTTCGACCGGTACGTAAGTGCTTGGCTTCTCCACGCGCTGGCTGGCGCACCGGATGGCCAGGACGCTCTATCGGCTTTGCTCGATTGCTACAGCCCCGACGTGGTCTACGAAGACGTACCAACGGCAACCGTATTCAGCGGCCGAGAAGGCGTCGCGCGGATGTGCGAAGGCGCCTACAACTGGTCATCGGATGTGAGAGCGAAGGTTGTCACGCAACAGACGAACGGAACACTCTTCGCCGTCGAAACGGAGTGGACAGGTACCAACACCGCCCCCGTCGGTGACATCCCCGCAACGGGAAGAACTTTTATGAACAGGATGTTGTCTGTTGGAGCTGTCAACGAGAACGGGCACGTTATCCAGCATCGCGACTATTGGGATCTCACAGGGTTTCTTACCCAGATTGGCGTTCAGCCGACACCCCAATGATCAGCGGCGTCGACCCCTGCGGACGATGGCGCGCAGCTTGTCCAGCCTGCCCGCGATCTCCCGTTCGGCGCCGTGGTTGGTCGGCTGGTAGTAGTCCACACCGACCAGCTCGTCGGGCGGATACTGTTGCGGCACAACGCCGTCCGGGTCATCGTGTGAGTACTTGTAGCCGATCGCGTTTCCGAGCCCTTCGGCCCCAGAGTAATGCCCGTCGCGCAGATGCGTGGGCACCAGCCCGGCCTTGCCCTCCCGCACGTCGCTCATCGCGGCACCCAGCGCCGAAACCACCGCGTTGGACTTGGGCGCGGTGGCGAGATGAATTGTGGCGTGCGCCAGCGTGAGCTGCGCCTCCGGCATGCCGATCAGCTGCACCGTCTGGGCGGCGGCGACCGCAGTCTGCAGTGCCGTCGGGTCGGCCATGCCGATGTCCTCGCTGGCCAGGATCATCAGCCGCCGCGCGACGAACCGCGGGTCCTCCCCCGCCACCAGCATGCGGGCCAGGTAGTGCAGAGCGGCATCGACGTCGGACCCTCGGATGGACTTGATGAACGCACTGATCACGTCGTAGTGCTGGTCGCCGTCGCGGTCGTACCGGACGGCCGCCTTGTCCAGCGACTGCTCGATCGTCTCCACCGTCACGCGGTCCGCGGCTTCGGCCGCGACTTCAAGCGCTGTCAGCGCGCGTCTGGCGTCGCCCGCCGACAGCGCCGCCAGAAGGTCGATCGCCTCATCGGTGACCTCGACCTGTCCCGCGAGCCCGCGCGGGTCCTCGATCGCACGGTTGACCACGGCGCGCACATCGTCGGCGGTGAGCGGCTGCAGCTGCAGGATCAACGACCGGGACAGGAGCGGGGCGACGACCGAGAACGACGGGTTCTCCGTGGTGGCGGCCACCAGCAGCACCACCCGGTTCTCGACGGCCGACAGCAGAGCGTCCTGCTGGGTCTTGGAGAACCGGTGCACCTCGTCGATGAACAGCACGGTCTGCTCGCCGTGCGCCGAGGCCCGACGCGCCACGTCGATGACGGCGCGGACCTCTTTGACACCGGCCGACAGCGCCGACAGCGCCTCGAACCGGCGGCCGGTCGCCTGCGAGATCAACGCGGCCAGCGTCGTCTTACCGGTGCCGGGCGGGCCGTAGAGGATGACCGACGCCGCACCCGAACCCTCGACCAGGCGGCGCATCGGCGAGTTCGGCTGGAGCAGGTGATCCTGCCCGAGGACCTCGTCGAGGGAGGCCGGCCGCATCCGCACCGCCAAGGGCGCCGAGGCACCGACGGCACCCAGCGCGCCTCCGGTCGAGCTGAGCTCACCGGGGACGTCGAAGAGTCCGTCCGACACGCTCTCTGCTTACCACGGCGCTTGACGGTGACGGCAGAGCCGTCACGAAGTCGATCAGTTCTTCGACACGGCCGATGAGTGCCGGTTCCAGGTCGGTCCAGTCGCGCACCCGTCCGCGTATCCGCTGCCATGCCTTGGCGATATCCGCTTGCCGTGCGTGCGGCCATCCGAGCGCTCGGCACACGCCGTGCTTCCAGTCCACGCCGCTCGGCACCGCGGGCCACTCCGCGATGCCGAGTCGGCCCGGCTTCACCGCCTGCCAGATGTCGATGAACGGGTGGCCGACGACGAGGGTGTGAGGGCCACCCGGTCCCCGCCGGACCGCGTCGGCGATGCGCGTTTCCTTGGATCCGACCACCATGTGGTCGACCAGCACGCCCAGCCGGCGGCCCGGACCCGGTTCGAACTCCTTGACGATCCCGACCAGATCGTCGACGCCGCCGAGATGCTCGACGACCACGCCCTCGATCCGCAGGTCGTCTCCCCACACCTGCTCGACGAGTTCCGCGTCGTGGCGGCCCTCGACGTAGATTCGACTGGCCCGCGCCACCTTGGCCTTCGCCCCGTGCACAGCGACGGATCCGGACGCCGTACGCGTCGCGGACTTCTGGACGGAACGGCGCGGCGCGGTCAGAGTCACCGGCATTCCGTCGATCAGGTAGCCGGGGCCGACCGGAAACGGCTTCCTGCGACCATGGGAGTCCTCGAGTTCCATTCGGCCGTATTCGATGCGGACCACCGCGCCCACGTAGCCGCTCTGCGCGTCCTCCACGACCATGCCCAGCTCGACCGGATGCTCGGTGGATCGTGGCTTCCTGTCCCTGTGCGGATCGTTGGCGAGCACATCGGTGCCATAGCGGTCGGTCACGGGGAGATCGTAGGGTCACAGCCGTGCTGCTCAACCGCGACACGGCCGAGGGAATCGCGAACGGCACCATCACACTTGTGTTACGCCGGTGGGATGTCGCTCGCGCGAAGCCGGGCGGCACGCAGCGGACACAAGTGGGCACCATCCGCATCGACGCCATCGCCGAATACCCCGGCGGCTACCGGGTAACCGCCGCGCAGGCCCGCGCCGCGGGCTACGCCGATGCCAAGTCCGCGCAGGCGGCACTGGATCGCAGGCCGGCCAGACACACGTACGCGATCACCGTCTCGTACCTCGCGCCCGACGAGCGGCCCGAACTCGCTGCCGCCGACCGGCTTTCGGAAGCCGACATCGAGGCGATCACCGCTCGGCTGAACCGCTGGGACGCCACCGGCTCGCCGTGGACGCGGGAGTACCTGGAGATGATCGGCGCCAACGAAGCTGTCCGCGCACCCGCCCTGGCCGCCCGCATCGAGCTCGACGTGCCGCGGTTCAAGCGCCGGGTGCGCCAACTCAAGGGCCTCGGCCTGACCATCAGCCTCGACGTCGGGTACCGGTTGTCGCCGCGCGGGCGGGCGTATCTGCGCCTGACGGACGCGTCGCCGACCAGCCGGTGACAGGGCAACCGCGCAAAGGTCTTTCGCCCCTGCAGTGGCCCTCACCGGATCGGGTACGGTCGCGAGCCATGAGCGGGGCGATGATCAGCCGGCTGACGGACGCCGAAGCGGCCGATCCCGGTCGCGCGGGGGGCAAGGGCGCCAACCTCGCCGTGCTGGTGCGGTCCGGGCTCCCCGTACCGCCGGGCTTCGTGGTCACGACCGCGGCCTACCGCTCGTTCGTTACGGACAAGCTCGGCCTGGATGCGGTGATCCGACGGGAAACGACTGGCCTGGGTGACGATCCGGACTCTGTCGAGCAGGCGTCGCAACGACTGCGCCGGGCCTTCGAGTCGGCGTCGATGTCCCCCGTCCTGCGCGCGGAAATCGCGGCCGCCTACACCGCGCTCGGCGAGGGGCCGGTGGCCGTGCGATCGTCGGCGACCGCTGAGGACCTGCCCGAAGCCAGCTTCGCCGGACAGCAGGACACGGTGCTGAATGTCGTTGGAGCCGTGGCGCTATGCGACGCGGCGCAGCGCTGCTGGTCGTCGCTATGGACCGCGCGGGCGATCGCCTATCGCCGCGATCAGGGCATCGGACACGAGCACATCTCGGTGGCCGTGGTCGTGCAGCCCATGGTGCCCGCCGAAGTGGCCGGTGTGCTGTTCACCGCCGATCCGCTGTCGGGGCGTCGGGATCACGTCGTCGTCGAAGCGGCGGCGGGGCTCGGCGAGGCGGTTGTGGGGGGCGGCACCACACCTGAGCGCTGGATCATCGACGCACCGACTCATCGGGTGCTCTCCAGCCCGGAGCGGCCGCTGCTTACGGCGGATCAGCTCGACACCCTGGTCGGCTTGGGGACGCGCGCGGCCCGCATCTTCGGAGTGCCGCAGGACGTCGAATGGGCGGTGCACGACGGGCGCTGCTGGCTGCTGCAGTCGCGGCCGATCACGTCGCTGTTCCCGTTGCCGCCGACACCAGGACCGGGACTGCGCGTGTATATCCCGGTCATGCTCGTCGCCCAGGGCATCGCGGAACCGATGACGCCCGCCGGCATCGCCTTCTTCCGCGGGATGGTCACCGGCTGGTTCCGGTACTGGCTCACCGGGGTTCGGCCACGAGAGGTCGATACCTCGACCAGTTGGCTGCCGGTCGTGGCGGAACGCCTGTTCCTCGACGCCACACCGCTACTGCAGCGGCCCCGGATGGCCGCCCGGATGGTGTCGAACATGCGCTTCAAGGACCCGGCCGGGAGCGCCGCGCTGGGTGAGTGGCTCGAGCAGAACAGTAAGCGCCTGTCGCGGCCGCACGGGTCGGCGCTGCCCCGCGGGCTGGCCGTCTGGATACCGAAGATCCTGTCGAGTGTGTCGGCGTCCGTCGCCGCCCCTGCCCGCACCCGTCGCCGCCTGATCGCCGGGGCGGACGAGGAGTTGAGTCGGCTCGAACGGCGGGTGGCGGCGCTTGCCACACCGGAAGAGCAGGTGGACTTCGTCGAGCGCATTCTGCCCGCGGTGACCTGCGACATGATGCTGCGCCAGCTGCCCGCCGTCTACGGCGAGTGGTTGACGAGGTTGGTCATCGAGCGGCTGGTTCAGCGCTGGCTGGGCTCGTCGGCGGGTTTTCAACCGGTGCTCCGCTGGCTCCCGCACGATCCGACCATCGCGATGGGCGCCGCGCTCGCCCGGCTCGCCCGCGACCATGCCGCCGCGGGAGCCGAGCCGACAGCGACGAGCCCGGGGGTGGCGGAGTTTCTGGCCACCTTCGGGCATCGTGCGCCCGACCGAGAGGTGGATCTAGGTCTGCCCCGGTTCGCCGACGACCCGACATACGTAGTGGAGCTCGTCGACGGGTACCTGCATTCCGCCGAGGCCGGCGGAGCGCTGACCAGCTTCGAGGCAGGTGCCGAGCAGGCGCGCACCGCAGCCGCGACGCTGGTCGCCGAGGTCCGCCGGACGAAGGGCCGGCTGCGCGCCGCGGTGCTGCGCAACTTGCTCGACCGCCACGGAGAGCTCGGCGGGCTGCGCGAGCGGCCCAAGTTCGACATGGTGCGCGCGATGGCGCTGGGCCGACGCACCCTCAAGCGCTGCGCTGCGACGCTGGTCGCCCGCGGACTGCTCGACGACGCCGACGACGTGTTCTTCGTCGACGCGGCCGACCTGCGCGGCGCGCTGGCGGGCGAGCCCCGGGATCTTCGCGCATGCGCCTGCGCGAACCGTCGCGCTTTCCAGCGGGAGTTGGGCCGTCGCCTCGTCCCGCGCGTACTCGCCAGCGACGGCGAGGTGGTGTACGGGTCGGCCGCGGCGGTGCCGGCCGAGGCGGCCGGCGTGCTGGTCGGCACCGCGCTGTCACCCGGCGTCCACGAGGGCGTGGTCCGGGTGCTGGACTCTCCGGTCGGTGCACAGCTGCGGCCGGGGGAGGTTCTGGTCGCGGCCAGCACCGACCCCGGTTGGACTCCCCTGTTCTTGCTCGCCGGGGCTTTGGTGATGGAGGTCGGGGGTGTGGTGTCCCACGGCGCGCTGGTGGCCCGCGAGTACGGAATCCCGGCGCTGGCCGGGATTCCGGACGCGATGACGCGGCTGCACACCGGGCAGCGGGTCCGGGTCGACGGCAACAACGGGACCGTCACGCTTCTCGAACCGGTGGCCGAGACCGCCATGGCGTGACCGTCCCGCCGCCCCACGCCGCGAGCGACCGCGTAGGCACAGAAATCGTCGGCGTGTCGCGTACAGACGCGGTCGCTCGCGGGGCTAAGCGGTGATTTCGTCGATGATGGTGTGGATGAACCGCATCTTGTCCAGCACGGCCGGGGGAAGCACGAAGGGATAGAGGTCCTGCTTGCCCATCGACCGGTTGAGCATGTTGAGCGCCCAGGCCAGCGGCAGCCACATGTCGATGATCTGGTCGAAACCGCTGGGGCCCAACACTCTTCGCTCGAAGGTTGCGGCGGCGGGCGCAACACCGAAGGCCGCCGCCGTGTCCAGGGTGTCGCGGATGTGCAGATAGTGCGCGAAGGTTTCCGCCCAGTCTTCCGCGGGATGCATGGTGGCATAGGAAGACACGTAGTTCTCTTCCCAGTCGGCCGGTGGGCCGTTCTGGTAGTGACGGTCCAACGCGGCTTGGTAGTCGGCGTCGGCGTCGCCGTACAGTTCACGGAACCGTTGTGTGTAGTCGGGCGACGTGCTGATCAGCCGGTAGTAGTAGTAGTGGCCGATCTCGTGGCGGAAGTGTCCGAGCAATGTGCGGTACGGCTCGTCCATCGCGATGCGTAGTTGTTCGCGGTGCACGTCGTCGCCCTCGGCGAGATCAAGCATGATCACACCGTTCTCGTGACCGGTGAACACCTTGTCCTGCTCACTGGAAAGCAGGTCGAATGCCAAGCCGTAGTCCGGATCCTGGTCTCGCCCGACGATCGGCAGCTTCAGCTCCAACAGCTCGGCGATCAAGCGCCGCTTGGCCCTCTCCGAGTCCGCGAATGCCGCGAGCGCCTTGGTCTCGGCGTCGTTGGGCCTGGTGCGAGTGAGCGCGCATGCCGTGCACAACTTCGTGATCGGGTTCTTGTCGACCAGCCAGTTGCATTCGGCCAGATGCAAATTGGCGCACAGCTCATATTTTTCGGCGTCCACGAACCCCGGCTGCGTACTCTCCTCCCCCGACGCGATCACCAGCAGCGCCATGTCCTCGAGTGAGAAACCCAGCGGGCTCTTGCACGACAAGCACACCGAGTTCTCGAACGCCAGGTGCTGGCCACATTTCGGACAGATGAAGTCACGCATTGAGCACTTCTCCCTCGAACGGCGCCACGTCGACCGCGACGTCAATGACGCTGCTCTCGGAGTCGGTATAGATGATGCCGCGCAGCGGCGGTACATCAGCATAGTCGCGGCCCCACCCGACGATGATGTAGCGCTCGTCCGCCATCTGGTCGTTCGTCGGATCGAGGCCCAGCCACTGATTCTGCGGTGTCCACACCGATGCCCAGGCGTGCGTGGCGTCGATGCCGATCATCCGCTCCTTGCCCGGTGGCGGGTCGGTGGCCAGATAACCCGAAAGATAGCCGGCGGCAAGTCCGTTGGCGCGCAGGCAGGCGATTGCCAGCCGGGCGAAGTCCTGGCAGACGCCCTCACCGGCGGCCAGCACGTCGTTGACCCGAGTGGAGACCGTCGTCGAACCTGACCGGTAGGTGAAGTCACGATAGATCCGCGACGTGAGATCCCTCAGCACCTCGATCAGCGGGCGGCCTTGCGTGAAGCTCCGAGCGGCATAGCGTCGTACCTCGTCGGTGATCTCCGCCGGCTGCAGGTCAAGGGTGAATTCCGTCGCCAGCGCACCGTCGAGGCCGACCGGACGCGCGATTTCCCATGGAGCAAGCGCGGATCCGGCTCCGTACAGTTCGGGCGGCGGCGGGTCAACCTCGACGATCGACTCGCTGGTCACCGACAGCCTGCGGTGGCGCTCGGTGACGTGGAAGTACGAGCTCAGGTTCCCGTAGGCGTCCCTGCTGGTGGAACTGTCGGCGGGCTCGGGGTCGATCCGGAGGGTATGCGAAAGGCAGCGCTGCCGAGCGGTGTCGCACGGCGTGAGGAAGCCGCGGCCGTAGGAACTCGTCACGACGTCGGAATACCCGTAGATCGTGCTGTGGGTCACCTGATATCGCCTGGGGCTCATGCCTCGGCTCCCGCTCGCTCCGGTCCTCGCTCCGCTGCGATCCTCACTCGCACTCGCCTTCGGGCCGTCACGGCATCACCCGGCGTTCGTCGGGACCCCACAGCGGCTGCATGCCGCCCGGTAGCGACAGTTGTGTCGCGGTGATGACACGAGACAGCTCTCGCAGGTCGGTGTGCAGCCTGGCGAGCAGATCGGCGAGCTGGCCGCGGCGGCCGTCCGGGGTGGCCTCGCCGAGATCGGTGGGGTCGAGTCGGCGCAGCCTGGTTCCGATGTCGTCGACGAGCCGTTCCGGCCGGGACGAGCCGGACGAGTTGGGCAGCGCCTTGAGATCGGCGCGTATCCGTTCGAACTGGTAGACCAGCGACCGGGGGTTCTCCGCGTCCAGCAGCACCAGGTCAGCGACCGCGGGAACACTGACCGCGCCCAGGTTGCGCCGCCGGTAGATCACCGATGACTCGCAGGCCACCAACGCGGATTCGGTGACGGTCTGTTCCGCGCCTGGACTGCGGACCGTCGTCAACGTCGCGCTCAGCAGTGCGGTAAGGGCGAGGCCGCGCTCGATGCGCTTGCCGATGTCCATCATGGTCCAGCCGACGTCCTGCACCATCGACTCGGCGGCCACACCGGACAGCGCGAGCATGCCGGCCAGCGTCTCGCGTTGCGCCGACACCAGGAAAGCCTCACCCTCTGTTCGGGATTCGGGCATCAAGCGTCCGCGATGGAGCACCGCGCGTTCGACCGCCGCCAACACCATCCAGGTGTCGTTGGACAGCTGGTCGCGCACCGCGCGGGCGGCCAGCCCGAGCCGCTCGACGGATTGTGCCAGCGCACCGGAGCGATGCCGGTCCGCGGTCAGCGACCACAGCGTCGTGGGCGCGGTGGCGATCATCTCGTGAGAGTCACCGTCGGCGCCGGTGTCGGTTCCGGTGATCTGGCCCAAGGCGGCCAGCAGCACCGGCACACATTCGCTGCCCTCCATGTCCTGTCGGTAGCGGAATTCGTGATAGCGCTCGCGGGTGACGATCAGCAACCGGGCCATGTTCTCCGCGCGCTCGGCGTAGCGCCCCATCCAGAACAGATCAGACAGCACGCGTGGCGAGCTGATGGCGCTGGTGGGGCTCGGTGTTATCGCAGGAAGTTCGACGGGCGGCGTCGTCGGGATGCGCTCGGCCGTAACGCGCATCGGCGTTCGGACCCAGATATCCTTGGCTGCAACGGTTTTCATCGTATAAGCGGCGTTGCCGGCAGCCAGCAGGTAGCCGAGGCCGCCAATCATCGGCGCGTAGCCGCCGCGCTGGGAGACGGTGAACAGCCGCATGCCGACACTGGCCGAGGAGAGTCCGCCCGGCTGGAAGTCGGTTGGGGCCGAGGAGAACTGCGGCAGCTCCTGGCCGACCCACTGCCACGGGGTGGCCTCGATGCGCGCCGCAAGCGATTCGCGCTGCTTGGCCGTCAACGCGGGACCCACGATCGTCTCGCCACCGATCACCGGCTTGATCAACAACGAAGCCAACTTGCTCAACAGGTGAGAACGCTCGACGTTGATGCCGCCCCAGTACGCCCGTGCCGTCTCCAGCATTGGAGTCTCGCCCAGCAGCGATTGCGCCAGCTCAGGCAGAAAACGAAGCAGCCCAGGGCTTTCCAAGATTCCGCTGCCGAGTGTGTTGACGACGGTGACCGCTCCCCTTCGCAGCACCTCGACCAGTCCCACCACGCCCAGCCGCGAATCGGCGCGAAGATCCAGTGGATCCACGTAATCCGAGTCCACCCGCCGCAGCACCACGTCCACCCGCTTGAGGGTCCCCAGCGACCGCATCCACAGCTTGCCGTCGCGCACCACCAGGTCGGCGCTTTCCACCAGCGGGAAGCCCAGCACGCTGGCCAGATACGCCTGGTCGAATGCGGTCTCAGAGTGGATGCCGGGGCTGAGCACCACCACCACCGGCTCCTCGGCGGACTCCGGCGCCGCATCGATCAACGCCAGCCGCAGCGCCTGCGCCCACGGCGATGCGGGCCGCGGCCCGATCCGCTCGTACAAGTCGGGGATGGCGTGTGCGACGACGCGCCGGTCGGCCAGCGCGTAGCCGGCGCCCGACGGTGCCTGCGTCCAGTCGGCATTGACCAGGAAGGCACCGTCGGCAGCGCGGCTGATGTCGCAGGCGTGCATGAACAGCTGGTGCCTGCCCGGCACCTCTATCCCCCGCGCAGCCCTGACATAACCGGGATGGGCGAAGAGCAGTTGCGCGGGAAACACACCCCTGGTCACCGAGCGCCGCTCGCCGTACAGGTCGCTCAGCACCGCGTCGAGTAGCCGCGAGCGTTGCACCAGACCGGATTCCAGCGTGTCCCAGTCCGTCGCCGAAACCAGCAGCGGCAACGCGTCGAGATACCACGGCCCCGGTATCGCGGTGCCGTCGCCGTTGGTGACCGCCTCACCGTTCGTGTCGGTCTGGATGTAGGTGATGCCGTCGTTGTCGACCAGGCTTCGAACGACCGTCCGCAGCTGCTCGAGGCCGCCACGGCCGCGCTCGCCGACACATTCGGCCAGCTCGACCCAGGACGGCCGGACATTGCCTGCCGCGTCGACGAATTCGTCGTAGCCGGTGACCGCGCCGCCACGCGGGTCGAACAGGGACTGCTGAGCCCGCGCCGTGCGATAGCCGGTCAGCAGGTTGTCGGTGTCGTGCGCGCCGGATCCGCCGGCAGCGGGGGCCGGTTCAGGTGAGCCGCTTGCTCGAAGAACCACTACAGCATCCCGAGAAAACCGTCGGCGATAGCTAGTCGGGGGACTGGGCCACGATGCACTACGTGCCGGATACTTGTCCCCACCTTCCCATATGGTTCGGGTTGGGCCTGGGCTGGGCCTTCAGGCGGCTCCGGAGAGACAACCGGGTGCACGGCCGAGAAGAGTCTGCGGTCGCGGTCGAAGTTTTCGGCTTCAGCTGTCAGAGAAGTCACCAGTGCAGAACGGTACGCACTCGTCGCAGATCGAGAATGCCAGGCGCGCCGATGTCGGTGGATTGGCGTGCCTGCTTCTCTCGAATGTCGGAGATGTCGACGTGTCCGGGAGTGAACCCGGTCGCCTCGAATCGGCGGCCGCGGCGCGACTCGGCCTCCACCGCATTGACGGGAGGGCTGTCATACGACCGGCCGCCGGGATGCGATATGTGGTAGGTACAGCCACCGCGGGATGTGCCCGTGGCCATGTCTACGAGCTCGAACCGGAGCGGCCCGTCGACGGTGATGGTCGGGTGCAGTGCGCTGGGCGGCTGCCAGGCCCGGAACCGCACGCCGCCGACCTGGACGTCGGGGTTGTCGGTGGCAAGCAGCGGGACCGGGTAGCCGTTGGCCGTGACGGTGTAGCGCTGCCGGTCCGCGCCGATGATGCGTACCTGGATGCGTTCCACAGACGAGTCGACGTAGCGGGCGGTGCCGGCCGTGGTGGACTCCTCGCCGAGGGTGTTCCACGGTTCGATGGCGCCACGCAGTTCGATCTCGACCCCGTCGAACACGGCGGTACCGATGCGCGGAAAGCGGAACTCGGTGAATGGGTCCAGCCAGCTGGTGTCGAAGTTGATGTCGTGCGCCCGCAGGTCGGCGGCAACCTCGGCGATGTCATGAATCAGAAAGTGCGGCAACAAGTACCGGCCGTGCAGATTGTCGCCGTGCCGGATCAGCGGAGCCCGCAGCGGTTCGTCCCAGAACCAGGCGACGAGAGCACGCACCAACAGCGACTGCACCATCGCCATCTGGAAATGGGGCGGCATCTCGAAGCCGCGAAGCTCCAGGAGGCCCAGCCGGCCGCGCGCGCTGTCGGGGTTGTAAAGCTTGTCGATGCAGAACTCGGCGCGATGGGTGTTGCCGGTGATGTCGGCCAGCAGGTGGCGCAGCGCGCGATCGGTCACCCACGGCTTGGCGGCGCCCCTCTTCGCAGACAGCCGCGCGATCTCGGCGAAGGCGATCTCCAGCTCATAGAGCGCCTCGGCGCGGCCTTCGTCGACCCGCGGCGCCTGCGAGGTGGTGCCGACGAACCGGCCGGCGAACAGGTATGACAGCGACGGGTGGCGCTGCCAGTAGGTCAGCATCGAGACCAGCAGGTCGGCCCGGCGCAGCAGCGGCGAGTCGGCGGGTGTGATGCCGCCCAGCGTGATGTGGTTGCCGCCGCCGGTTCCACCGTGGGTGCCGTCGACGTCGAACGACTCCGTCGACAGTCGGGCCTGCCGCGCCTCCTCGTACAGCGTCTGCAGCTGGTCGCCGCTGCTCGGCGAAGCTCGCGGTCGGGGCCACGTTGACCTCGATGACGCCGGGATCGGGGGTGATGGTCATCGACGTGATCCGCGGGTCCGACGGCGGCCCGTAGCCCTCGATCACCACCGGACAGTCGATCTTGGCGGCCGCCGCCTGCACCCGGGAGACCAGGTCGACGAAGTGCTCGAGTTCGTCGGTGGGCGGCAGATAGATGTGCAGCAGCCCGGTCCCCCCGTTCTCGGCGCGGATCTCGGCGACCAGCGCGGTGGTGGGTGCGGACTCTTCGTCGTCGACATCGGGGTCGACGACCTCGGCGTCGGGTTCCGCGTCGAGCGCGAGGTCGCCGCGGCGGGCCAGCGGGTCGGCCGGACGTGACGCTCGCGGCGGATGCCAGCTGATCGAGTCCAGCGGCAGCCGCAGACCCGCGGGCGAGTCACCCTCGAGCAGCACGATGCGGCCGCGCCGCAGCCGCCAGTCGGCGCTGGCCCAGCCAGAGTCATCGTCGCGGCGGTGCAGTGGCAGTACGTAGGCGGCCGGCTCGGTGACTGACTCTTCGAGCCTGGCGAGCAGTGCCGCGCGTCGGTCGGCAGCATCGGCTTCCAGGTCGTCGGCGGCCGAAACGGGTTGGCCCGCGGGTTTCCTCACCGCGGTGATCAGCCGGCTCAGCGGATCCTCGTATGCGGCCCGCACTTGGGAGGCCGGCAGGCCAAGGCCGTCGGCGATGGCGCCGAGAAGCTGCTGTCCGGCGTCGGGCGCCACCGCGATCGTCTGGGGCTGAGTCGGCCACGGGTCGGCCAGCAGCGCGTCATCGCTCCACAGCGGCTCGCCGTCGGTGCGCCAGTGAAGCCCGATCTGCCAGCGCGGCAACGGTTCTGACGGATACCACTTGCCCTGGCTGTGCTGCACCAGGCCGCCGGGCGCCCACACCCACTTCAATCGTGCAGCCAGCGCGGCGGCGCGCTGCCGCTTGTGCGGCCCGTCGGCGTCGGTCGTCCACTCCGGGTCGACCTGGTTGTCGATCGAGACGAACGTCGGCTCGCCCCCGACGGTGAGCCGGACGTCGCCCGCCGCCAGCCGCTCGTCGACGCGGGCGCCCAGCGCGTTGATCGCACCCCACGCGGCCTCGGTGTAGGGCAGCGTCACCCGCGGGTCCTCATGGATCCGGGTGACGACGTTGGAGAACTCGAGCGTCGTCTCGCACGGCTCGGTCGCCCCGGTGATCGGGGCGGCCGAATCCGGATGCGGCGTGGCCGACAACGGAATGTGGCCCTCCCCGGCGAACAGGCCCGATGTCGGGTCCAATCCGATCCAGCCGGCGCCGGGGATGTACACCTCGGTCCAGGCGTGCAGGTCGGTGAAGTCGGCGGCGGGGCCCGACGGACCGTCGAGCGCCTCCACGTCGGAGGTCAGCTGCACCAGGTAGCCGGACACGAACCGGGCGGCCAGACCGAGCTGCGCGCAGGATCGACACCAGCAGCCAGGCCGAGTCACGGCACGAGCCGATCCCGGTGCGCAGGGTGTGATCGGGTGTCTGCACTCCGGGTTCCATCCGCACGCTGTAGCCGACGTCGGCGTTGCACCGCGCGGTTGAGCGCCACCAGGTAAGTCGATGGTGCGGGTGTCGGGGGCGACCGCGAAGTTGTGCACCCACGCCGTGACGAGGTCGCCGGGGCCCGAGCCCTCGTCGCCCTCGTCCACCGGCCGCAGATAGGGCTTGAGGTCGTCAGCAAGCGCCTTGGGATAGTCGAAGCCGATGCGCTCGGCCCAGTCCTCGATGAAGAAGTCGAACGGGTTGACGACCTTCATGTCGGCGATCAGGCCGACGGTGATCGTCAGGCTGCGGGACCGGTCCGGGAACACCAGCCGGGCAAGAAAATTGCCGAATGCGTCCTGCTGCCAGTTGATGAAGTGTTCGGCAGGCTCGACCTGCAGCGAGTAGGCCTCGATCGGGGTGCGCGAGTGTGGCGCCGGACGCAGCCGGACGACGTGCGGATACACCTCCACCAGCCGGTCGAACGTGTAGCTGGTGCGATGCTCCAGCGCCACCTTGATGCCCATCAGCTGATCCCATCACAACGGGCACAAGCCCGCATCGCGCGCTCAGTCAACCATGTGCCAGTACCGTCGATCGGCGATGCCGCGAAACCACAACACCAGCACCCCGGCCAGCACGATCCCGGCCAGGTTGATGGCGAGTTGGGCGGCGGACCTGCCTGCGATGTCCCAATCCCCGACGGTCGCCGCGACAACGGCGAATCCGGCAGCGGGCACGGTCGTCACCGAGATGAAGACCCCGACCAGTGCGGCCGACTTCGCCGACACACGTTCGGCACAGTAGTGGGATGGCGGCTGACGTCGACCGAATTCGCGGGACTCTCCATTTGCCGCGTGCCGCTTGCTCTACTGTCTCTGTTGACGAGATAGTCGCAGAGGGGGGAGTACACACATGAAGCGCCGGTTCACCGCCGCAGCCGTTTTCCTCGTCGCAGCCGGTTTGGCGGGCTGCTCGAGTCCCCCCTCGGCGCTGGCCAACCACGACGCCCGGGTGAGCATCAACGGAAAGGCCACCAACGCCCTACAGCCGGTCACCTGCACCCAGACCGGGCGCAGTTGGACGATCGAAACCACCACGAAGGAGCCGGGGTTCACGGCGACGATCGATACCGATGACGGGGTGACCGCCCGGGCCGTGGACATTCGTAATCTGGGCAATTTCACGGGTGTCTTTTGGGACGACAACCTGGGAAAAGCCCAGGCGAGGATCGACCAGGGCAAGTTCAGCGTCAGCGGCGAGGCAGAGGGATCCTTCGCCGACAAGCCCAACCACCGAGTGACTGCGAGTTTCGACATCACCACCTCCTGCTGACCAGTGGCGCAGGCGCAAACACTGGCCAAGACATTCCTGTCGAACGGCACTTTCTGACGCCGCGTCGGAGGATCATCTGAAGCATCGCCGGCCGTCGCGTCGATCAACGACTGAGCGCGAGCCAAGGAGGAATCATGCCTGCGACAGACCCCAGCTTCTACCGAACACCCGGTGCCGCCGTCGCGGCCGCACCCGAGCAACTCGCCTACGTCGTCGCGTTCGACCCCGCAGGCCGGGCCAAGGATGCTCTCGCGGTGGTCGACTGCGACCCCGACTCGTCAAGCTACGGCGGCGTGGTCGGGTGGACCGAGCTGCCGACCGCCGGAAACGAACTGCACCATTTCGGCTGGAATGCGTGCTCGAGTGCGTTGTGCCACGAAGGCCACGACCATCACAACGGTCTCGAGCGGCGCTACTTGCTCGTCCCCGGACTCCGCTCGTCGACGACATACGTGCTCGATACCAAGCCCGATCCGCGAAACCCGGTGCTGAAACACACTATTGAGGCCAGTGAGCTGGCGGCCAAGGCTGGATACTCACGGCCGCACACCGTGCACTGCGGCCCGGGCGGCATCTTCATGTCGGCTCTGGGTGGCCCCAACGGCGACGACGGTCCCGGCGGCGTCGCGCTGATCGACCACGACACGTTCGAGGTGATCGGACCGTGGGAGGCAGACCGGGGAGCGCAATACCTCGCGTACGACGTGTGGTGGCACCTGCGGCACGACACGGTGATGACGTCGGAGTGGGGGACGCCGTCGATGATCGAGAACGGGCTTAGTCCCGATGACCTGCTCGGCCGCAAGTTCGGACACCACCTGAATTTCTGGAGCATGTCCGAGCGGACGCTGACCCAGCGCGTCGACCTGGGCGACGAGCATCAGATGGTGCTCGAACTCCGCCCGGCCCACGACCCGTCCAAGACATACGGATTCGCGGGCGTGGTGATCAGCGTCGAGGATCTGTCGGCGTCGATTTGGCTGTGGCACCGCGACGGTGATCGGTGGGCGGTCGACAAGGTGATCACCATCCCGGCCGAGCCTGCGGATGCCGAGGCGCTGCCGCCGCTCCTCAAGCCCTTCGGGGCCGTGGCGCCACTCGTCACCGACATCGATCTGTCGGTCGACGACCGCTGGCTCTACGTATCATGCTTTGGCACAGGCGAACTCAAGCAGTACGACGTCAGCGACCCGTTCCACCCGCGGGAGACGGCATCGGTTCGCCTGGGAGGGATCGTGCGACGCGAGCCACACCCGGCGTTTCCCGGCGAACCGCTTGGCGGCGGCCCGCAGATGGTGGAGATCAGCCGCGACGGACGGCGGGTCTACGTCACCAACTCGTTGTACGCGGCGTGGGACGAGGTCTTCTACCCCGACGGCGTCGGGTCGTGGATGGCCAAACTCGACGCCGATGTCTCGGGCGGCGGGCTGGTCGTCGACACCGGATTCTTCCCGCATGGCGACGAGTTCCGCGGTCTGCGGGTTCATCAGACCCGACTGGCGGGCGGTGACGCGTCCAGCGACTCGTACTGCTTCACCAACTGAGCTTGACGTCGTCCCGGCGACACGCACGGCCAGCTCGTCGACGGGCACCTGGTGGCCCTTCGCGCAGCGGATCTCGACGGTGGCTTCGGCGCCGCAGTCGGCGTGCGCGAGCCGCAGCCGGGAGCGGGTCGCAAATGGCGGCGGCCCCACTCGAACATCCCCCAGACCACCGGCATGAAGTCGACGCCCGCCGGGGTGAGCACGTACTCCTCGCGGACGCGCTGTCCCGGCTCGCGGTAGGGCTGCCGGGCCAGCAGCCCGGCGTCCACCAGCTCGTTCAGCCGCGCGGCGGCCCCGGCGCGGGTGATGCCGACGCGCCGGCAGAAGTCGTCGAACCGCGGCGTGCCGTAGTAAGCCTCCTCAGCATCGCCGACTTGGTGCCCAGTAGTGCCATCGTCTTCTCGATGGGACACTCGCCCACCGCCGACCAGGCATCCCCGTCGGCCAGCCTGCCGCACGGCGACTGGCCCGAGCAGGGCTAGGAGCACCGAAGATATCTGGCGGCGCGGTCGGTCAAGCCGACCCCAACGACAAGGAGTGAATATCGAATTCTTTGTCGCGGTCAGTCGACGTAAGTAATTGCTACCGGGATTGTGGGACCGATCACGATGGTGAGCGCAAACCCATCGCCCAACACGGTGAACACCTCGGCGCGCCCATCGCGGACGTGCTGCGCGATGCCTTTGAGTCGTTCCACATTGTCATCCGTCCACGGGACCGTGTAAGTACGCCCCGCGTACTCGATGTCGATCTGAGCCATAACGGGAAGCGTAGTTGTCAGTGACGACAAGCTGGGCGACCTGCGGGAACTCAGGCCGCGACGTCTCGCGCTTTCATCTCCACTTACACGCGGACCATCGGCGGCAACCGGAAGCGCCCGGTCTTATCCGCCACGATGACGACGACGAGCAACTTGAGCACGTCTGACCATCCCGGCGAGCTTGCTGATCGTGTTCGAGCCACCTGGCACATCGAGACCGCAGCGCCGGAGACCGGCACTGCCCACCATCCGCGCCGGAGTCCTGTCGCGCTGCCACTAACCACCTTTGACCCGGTGGCTGCGTTTCCCGACAAGCTGCGGGCGATCCAGCAAGGCGACAAGCCAGCCGACAACACGACCGCCATGGGCCGACCGGCGCTGCACGTGCGGGTCCGCATCCAAGACACTCCACGACCGGGCCGATGCTGTTTCGTAGTGCACGGCGCCCAGTAATTGTCCGGTTTGTCTGGGACGTTACTGATCCCGCTGGAATGTGTCCGCGATGCGGGTGTGGAGTTCCAGGCCGCGGGCGTCGTCGGGAATCCGTGGTGGTTCCAGCGTCAACGTCTCGGCGTTGGAAGCTGCGCCCGCTTCAGTACCGGTGGCCTTGTCCCGGCGCTCGGATGGGTGCGGTGTGGCGCGTTCCAGAAATCGGAGCAGTTCGACCGGGAAGGGAAGTACCAGGGTGGAATTCTTCTCTGCGGCGACCTCGACGACGGTCTCCAAAAGGCGCAGTTGCAGCGCGGCTGGGTGCTCGGCCATGACCTCGGCTGCTTGGGCCAGCTTTTCGGACGCCTGAAGTTCGCCCTCGGCGGTGATGACCCGAGCCCGTCGCTCACGCTCTGCCTCGGCTTGGCGTGCAATCGACCGCTTCATCGAATCGGGCAGCGCCACATCCTTGATTTCGACGCGGTCGATCTGAACACCCCAGCCCAGTGCGGGACTGTCGATCAACAACTCCAGCCCCTGATTGAGATGCTCGCGGTTGGATAGCAGGTCGTCCAGATTGCTCTTGCCGATGATCGAACGCAGTGATGTCTGCGCAACCTGGCCAATAGCCGACACGTAGTCCTGCACGTCGACAGCCGCACGCACCGGATCCGAGACCTGGAAATAGATGACAGCATCCACACGGACGGTCACATTGTCGCGGGTGATGCCATCTTGGGCGGGCACGGGCATCGTGATGATCTGCATGTTCACTTTTTCGAGGCGATCGGCGATCGGAATCAACATCGTGAGTCCCGGTCCGCGGACGCCGGATTGCACACGGCCGAACCGGAAGACGACGCCGCGTTCGAACTGTTTGACGACCTTAATATACGTTCCGAGCCAGAGCACACCGATGCCGAACGCTGCGGCCAGTGCGTAGAGGGTGATCATTTCTATCTCCAATCTGTCCGGGCTTCGGCTATCGGTACTCGCTAGCGAGACTCGGGCTCCTATTACCGATGAAACGCCACTCCTTCCGACAAAGCGAGTGAACGTGCTCGGCTCCCCGACCGAGCAATCGCCTGTGTTCGCGGCTGTGGGGGATTCTTCTGGTCTCTGAACTGGGCATCGTTGAGCATGCGTGGTCCGAGCAGCGCTAGCCCCGCAACTGCCGCCGCGGGCACGAGCGCCTCTCGTTTCGCCGATCTCAGCGATACGTTTCGTCGCGGTGTCGCGCCCCCATGTCCGAGTGAGGGCGATCTGGGGATCGCGCTGACGCGTTGAAACGGTCTTGGCCGGGTCAGTACAGCTAGGGCCTCGGCGCCTAAACCCTCTGCAGTTCGAACAGCGGGATGACGCGGCTGGTATTCGACTGGTACTCACCGAAACCCGGTGCCGCTGCGACGACCTTGTCGAAGATCTCGTCGCGTTCGGTGGTCGGCAACTCGTGGCTGGTGACGTCGTAGGCGTCGGTGCCGACCTCGATGTGCGCCCGGGGGTTAGCCCGCAGGTTGTGCACCCAGTCGGGGTTGGTGTCGGCCCCTGCCTTCGAGCCGATGATGATCATCCTGCCGTCGATCGTGAAATACGCCAGCGGCGCCAGCCGCGGCTCACCCGACTTGGCTCCCGTGCTGGTGAGCAACAGCAGGGTGGCGCCCTCAAACTGGCCCCCCACCTTGCCGTCGTTGGCGCGGAACTCGTCGACGATGCTCTTGTTGAACGCCTTCATCATCTCGGCGTCTGGTACTTGCGTCATGACCCTTCCAGCTTCTGTGGCTTGGCATCTATTCCGGATTCCTTGCGCTGCTGCGGCGTGATCGCTGCGGGCGCACCGGTCAGTGGGTCGACGCCGCCGCCGGACTTCGGGAACGCGATCACTTCACGAATGGAGTCCATCCCGGCCAACAGCGCGGTGATGCGGTCCCAGCCGAACGCGATTCCGCCGTGCGGCGGGGCGCCGAACATGAACGCCTCCAACAGGAATCCGAACTTCTCCTCGGCCTGCGCCTTGTCCAGGCCCATCACCGCGAATACCCGCTCCTGAATGTCGCGGCGGTGGATACGGATCGAGCCGCCGCCGATTTCGTTGCCGTTGCAGACCACGTCATACGCGTCGGCCAGCACGCTGCCCGGATCTGATTCGATGCTGTCCTCCCACTCCGGCTTCGGCGCCGTGAAGGCGTGGTGCACCGCGGTCCACGCACCCGAGCCGACCGCGACGTCACCGGCGGCGGTCGCGTCGTCGGCGGGCTCGAAGAGCGGCGGGTCGACCACCCACACGAACGCCCACGCATCGGGGTCGATCATGTCGAGCCGTCGCGCGACCTCGATGCGGGCCGCGCCAAGCAGCGCGCGCGATGACTTCGCCGGGCCGGCCGAGAAGAACACGCAGTCCCCCGCCTTGGCGCCGACGTGTGCGGCGAGGCCGTCACGCTCGGCATCGGAGAGGTTCTTGGCCACCGGTCCCCCGAGCGTTCCGTCGTCGTCGACCAGCACATACGCCAGCCCGCGATGACCGCGCTGCTTCGCCCAGTCCTGCCAGCCGTCCAGCGTCCGCCGCGGCTGCGAGGCCCCGCCCGGCATCACCACGGCGCCGACATAGGGCGCCTGGAATACCCGGAACGGGGTATCGGAGAAGTAGTCCGTGCACTCGACGAGCTCGAGGCCGAACCGTATGTCGGGTTTGTCGGAGCCGAAGCGGCGCATCGCCTCGGCGTAGGTGATCCGCGGAATCGGCGTCGGCACCTGATAGTCGATCAGCCCCCACAACGCGGTGAGGACCTGCTCGGAGACCGCGATGACGTCTTCGGAGTCGACGAAGCTCATCTCCATGTCGAGCTGGGTGAACTCCGGCTGGCGGTCGGCGCGGAAGTCCTCGTCCCGATAGCACCGCGCGATCTGGTAGTACCGCTCCATCCCGGCCACCATCAGCAGCTGCTTGAACAGCTGCGGGCTCTGCGGCAGCGCGTAGAACTCGCCCGGCTGCAGCCGCGCAGGCACCAGGAAGTCGCGGGCGCCCTCCGGGGTGGAGCGCGTCAGCGTCGGGGTCTCGATCTCGACGAAGTCGCGGTCGGCCAGCACCTCGCGGGCGGCCGCATTCACCTTGGAGCGCAACCGGATTGCCGCGCCAGGCCCGTCGCGCCGCAGATCCAGATAGCGGTACTTCAGCCGCGCCTCCTCGCCGGCGGACTCGTCGAGCTGGAACGGCAACGGGGCGCTCTCCCCCAACACGGTCAACGACGTCGCGTTGACCTCGATGTCGCCGGTGGCGATTTCGGGGTTGGCGTTGCCCTCCGGGCGGACCTCGACGACGCCGTCGACCGCGATGCAGAACTCGGCGCGCAGCCGGTGGGCGGCCTCCAACACCGCGACCTCGCGGAAAACCACCTGCGACACCCCCGAGGCGTCGCGCAGGTCGATGAAGATCACTCCGCCGTGGTCGCGGCGGCGTGCGACCCAGCCGGCCAGTGTCACCTTCTGACCGGCATCGGTGGCCCGTAACGAACCGGCGGCATGACTGCGCAGCACCAAAATCTCCCTGGGAACGACCTGACGAGAGGACTGCCACAGTGTAGTGGGGGCTAAACCGCCGGTAGCTTGGCGATCGTGGCTACCAGCGTTGCGCTGATCGGACCGGGCGCGATCGGCTCGACTGTCGCGGCGTTCCTGCATGCGGCCGGACATCGAGTCCTGTTGTGCGGGCACACGCCCCGCGACTCCATCGAGGTCCGCCCGGACGACGAGGAGCCGATCGTGGTGCCGGGGCCGGTGCACACCGACCCCGCCGAGGTCGACGGTCCCGTCGACGTGGTGCTGCTTGCGGTGAAGGACACCCAGAACGAGGACGCCGCAGGCTGGCTGGCGCGGCTGTGCGACGGGCGAACGGTGGTGTGCGTGCTGCAGAACGGCGTCGAGCAGGTCGAGCGGGTGGGACGCCTGTGCCAAGGGGCGACCGTCGTACCCGCGGCGGTGTGGTTCTCGGCGGAACCGGAGCCGCAGGGTCGGGTGCGGCTGCGCACCGGGGCACGACTGGTGCTACCGGAAACAGACGCAGCACGACGGGTCGCCGAACTTCTCGGCAGCACCGACATGACCGTCGAACTGGATCCGGAATTCCTCACCGCGGCGTGGCACAAGCTAATGGTCAACGCGGTGGTCGGGTTCATGGTGCTGACCGGTCGGCGGACTGGCATGTTCCACCGGGAAGACGTGGCCGCGCTGGCCCGCCGCTATCTCGCCGAATGCCTGGCGGTGGCACGGGCCGAGGGCGCGAACCTCGACGACGAGGTGATCGACGAAATCGTCGGCATGCTCGCCAAGGCTCCCGAGGACATGACCACCTCGATGCTGACCGACCGGGAGGCTGATCGCCCGTTGGAGTGGGACATCCGCAACGGCGTCATCGCCCGCAAGGCGGCCCTGCACGGGCTGGCGACCCCGATCAGCGACGTCGTGGTGCCGCTATTGGCGGCGGCCAGCGACGGACCCGGTTAGACACGGTGCTCTAACCTGTACGGCCATGAAGCCATGTGAACGCGTCGATCTGGACTTCATCGAGACCGCACCGTTTCGCTTCGTCAGCACTGTCGACCTGGCGATCACCCCCGAGCAACTGTCTCGGAGGTGCTCGGCGACGCCGAGTCGTGGCCGCACTGGGCGACGGTGATCACCAAGGTGACGTGGACCAGCCCCGAGCCGCATGGCGTCGGCACCACCCGGGTCGTGAACATGCGCGGCGGCATCATCGGCGACGAGGAGTTCCTGGCCTGGGAGCCGTTCACGCATATGGCATTTCGGTTCAACGAAGCCTCAACCAGAAGTATCGCGGCGTTCGCCGAGGACTACCGCGTCGAGCCGACAGCGGACGGCTGCCATCTGACGTGGGTGATGGCGATGAAGCCCAACGGTGTTGCGGCGCGGATCGGAATGTCGCTCGGTCGCCCGCTGATGGGCCTGGATGTTCCAGAAGTTCCTGTACAACCTGCGCGACTACTCCGACAAGCGCTACGCGGTTTCGGGCTAGTACAGGCCGGCCCAGACCTTGCGGCGCTCGGCGTCGGGATCGTAGACCACCCTGTCGCGGGCGGACAGGATGATGCGGGTGAAGCGATCGGTCGGTGTCGTAGATCGGCCAGTCCTGACCGCTGGACCACCGGATCTCGCCCGTCTCCCAGCCTTGCGCCGAAAAATCCAGCCACGCCCGCTGCATGCGTCTGCCGACCGAGCGGCTGCAGCCGTCGGCCCAGCGGATGCAGCTTGCGGCCCGATGAAGGAGCCGTAGCTGTGCTGGATGTGCACGATCTCGCTGCCATGGGTGGCGCCGAGCCCCAGCACCCGCAGGCTCCAGCCGAAGTGGTCGAACCGGTACATGTGGGTGGGCGCGTGCGCGCTGTAGGCGTCGGCGAACGCCCACGTCGGGCCCGCCGAACATCACGTCGGAGCCGAACGCGATCAGGGCGCGTCCGTCGCGGGTAGTCCGGATAGGCCGCCAGCACGTCGCTCCCTGGCGTCGGGTGCGACCCGGTCGATGTAGGCGTCGATCGGACGCCGTGGTGGTCGGCAGCATCGGCGGCTTGGTCCAGGCGAACATCGACGCCTCGTGGCTGTTGGTGCCGATGATCAGCGGCACCCGCGCGATCGCACCGTCGCGGGCGGCGTCCACGGGATGCCTCGGCAACAGGTCGACGCCGTAGGTCAGCCCGTAGGCCAACGTCGGCGTGGTCGCGACGCGCTCTTCAGCTGGAGCATCCCGGCGCGCGGCGCAGCTGTCGCTGCGGCAGCGCCTTGACCTCTGCGGCGTCGACGCCCGACCGCTTCAGAAACTCGTGTGCCCGCCTGGCCCGGGTTTCGCGGTCGGCGATCAGCGGCAGCGCCGGGCTCTGCGCGATCGCGCCGGCTGAACAGTCCGTCGGCCGCCGGGACTGGCCAGCAGCGCCAGCACCGACGTCGCGCCGGCCGACTCACCGAACACGGTCACCCGGTCGGGGTCACCGCCGAAGGCGGCGATGTTCTCGCGGATCCAGCGCAGAGCCGCCAGCTGGTCGCGCAGCGCGAGGTTGTCGTCGAACCCGTCGCCGAGATCGCTGAGCTCGAACCCGCCGAACACCCCGATCCGGTAGGTGAGGTTGACCACCACCACGTTTCCGTTGGCGGCCAGCCGCGAGCCGTTGTAGAGCTGAAACTGCCCGGCGCCGTAGACGAACGCACCGCCGGGAATCCACACCATCACCGGCAGCGACGCGCTGGTGTCCGGCGACCACACCGTCAGCGTCAGGCAAGCCTCGTCGCGGACCTTCGGATCGTCGCGGCCGCCGCCGACGAACGACTTGCTCTGCGGTGGCAGCGGTCCGTGCTCGAGAGCGTCGCGCACCCCGGTCCACGGCTGCATCGGGCGCGGGCGCCAGGAACCTTCGGTCGCCGACCGGCTGCTCGGCGTACGGCACGCCCCGCCAGACCCCGACTCCGCCCTCGGCTGTACCGCGCAGGTCCCCTGAGATCGGTGTGCGCGACGGTGGAATGTCCGACAACGACTGACACGTCCGAATCGTAGTGTGCAAAGCTGAATGCACCTGGGTGCCAGACCCGTGCGGCGAGTGCTTCGGTTCGACGAAAGAGGGGCGCGATGACCTTCAGCGAAGGCATGCAGATCGATACGACCACGTCCACGGGTGGCGGCGGCGGCCCCGGTCGCGGCATCGCGATCGGCGGCGGCGTCGGCGGTCTGCTGATCGTGGTCGTCGCCCTGTTTCTCGGCGTCGATCCCAGTTCGGTGGTACCGCAGCAGCAGGGCGTATACGCCGATCAGGAGTCGAGGCGCCCGGGCTTCGACCTGAGCCAGTGCAAGACCGGCGCGGACGCCAACAACATCGTGCAATGCCGGGTGGTCGCGACGGGCAACTCGGTCGACGGGGTGTGGCAGCAGCTGCTGCGCGGCTACACCCGGCCGCAGATGAGATCTTCAACGGCTCAGTTCAGACCGGCTGCGGGCCGGCCACCAGCGACGTCGGACCGTTCTACTGCCCGGTCGACCAGACGGCGTACTTCGACACCGACTTCTTCGAGGTGCTCGTCGACCCAGTTCGGTTCCAGCGGTGGACCATTGGCGCAGGAGTACGTGGTCGCCCACGAGTATCGGGCATCACGTGCAGAACCTGCAGGGCGTGCTCGGCGGGCGCAGGACCAGGACGCCGCAGGGCGCGACCGGCGGCGGTGTGCGCACCGAATTGCAGGCCGACTGCTACGCGGGCGTCTGGGCGCACTACGCGGCGATCACCACGCAGGAGGGCACCGATGTGCCCCTACCTTGAACCGTTGAGCGACAACGACATTCGCGATGCGCTGTCGGCGGCCTCCTCGGTGGGTGACGACCGGATCCAGAAGCAGCCACCGGACGGGTCAACCCCGAGGCGTGGACCCATGGATCCTCGGAGCAACGGCAGAAGTGGTTCACCCATCGGTACCGCACCGGCGATCCGAACAAGTGCAACACCTTTGCCACCAGCAATCTTGGGTAGGCGCGCAACCGCAGTCGATGCCGTAGCCGAAGACTATCTCGCAACGTTTGCCGCGCTTGATCCTTGTGCGGCAACGGAAATGGGTATCACCGGCCACGATGATGACATCACCGACTACTCCCCCGACGGCGTAGCGGCTCGCGCGGAGGCGGCCAGTCGGGCGCTGCGAGAGCTGGGCGGCGTCACACCGGAGGACGATGTCGACGTCGTAACACTCGCCGCGATGCGGGAGCGCCTCGGTGTGCAGACCGAGCTGCACGATGCGGGACTCGATGTCGGCGAGCTGAACGTCATCGCGTCGCCGCTGCAGTCGATGCGCGATGTGTTCGACCTGATGGCAACCGACACCGAGGACGACTGGGCATTGATCAGCCTGCGGCTGTCTCGGGTGCCCGACCGGGTCGAGGGCTACGCCGCCGCGTTGCGGACGGCCGCGGCGTCGGGCCATCCGCCCGCGGTCCGTCAGGTGGGCCGTGGAATCGAGCAAGCGGGCCAGATCCAGCAGCTGTTCGTCGACATGGTGGCGAATGCAGCCCCCGGCAACGAGACGCTGCACGCCGAGCTACAGCAACACGCGTCGGCGGCCGCCGACGCCTACAGCCTTCTCGCGGCCGCACTGCGTGAGGAGGTCGGCCCGCATGCCCGCGGCGAGGACGCGTTCGGGCGCGACGCCTACCGGTTGTTCTCGCGGGTGTATCTGGGAGCGGCGATGGATCTCGACGAGACGTACGAGTGGGGCCTGGACCGACTGCAATCCATTGTGGCCGAACAGGAGTCGATCGCCCACCGGCTCTATCCCGGCTCATCTGTGACCGAAGCGCTGCGCCGGCTCGACGAGGAACCGCGTTACGTCGTACAGGGCAACGATGCACTGCAGAACTGGATGCAGGACCTGTCCGACCGCGTGGTGGACGCACTGACGGATACGCATTTCGAAATCGCCGAACCTCTTCGACACCTGGAATGCCGGATCGCGCCCACTCAGACCGGCGGAATCTACTACACCGGCCCGTCCGAAGATTTCAGCAGGCCCGGGCGGATGTGGTGGTCGGTGCCGCCCGGCGTCGACACCTTCCACACCTGGCAGGAGACCACCACCGTCTTCCACGAAGGTGTTCCCGGACATCACCTACAGATCGGTCGCGCGATCGTGCTGGCCGACCAGTTGAACCGCTGGCGCCGGCTGGGCTGCTGGGTGTCGGGGCACGGCGAGGGGTGGGCGCTGTACGCGGAGCGCCTGATGGCCGAGCTCGGCTGGCTGGACGACGCCGGTAACCGAATGGGAATGCTTGACGCCCAACGCTTCCGGGCTGCGCGCGTGATCATCGACATCGGCGTGCACTGCGGTATGACCGCCCCGGACGGCGGCGTCTGGGACGCCGACAGGGCCTGGGTGTTCCTGCAGTCACACAGCGCGATGAAGGAGGCGAACCTTCGCTTCGAGCTGGACCGCTACCTCGGCTGGCCGGGCCAGGCCCCGTCCTACGCGGTCGGCCAGCGGATCTGGCAACAACTGCGCGACGAGATGTTGGGTCGCGGGCTGTCGTTGAAGGAATTCCACCGCCGTGCATTGGATCTCGGCGGTCTGCCGCTCGACGTGCTCAGGTCGGCGTTGTCGGACGACTGAGTTGTGCTCGGGCCTGGTCGATCTGCTCGAAGGCGTAGGTCGCCATCGCCGCGTTGGTCATCGTCTGGCCGGTCGGCGCGATCGATTCGTAGCGCTCGTCGCCGAGCACCTCGTGCAGGTGCGCGATCGCCAGAGTGATCTCCGGAAAGGACATGCGAGTCGCCGAATCGTCGGCGAAGTCGGCGATGGTCGCCGCCGGTTCATAGCGGCCGAGTCGGTCCAACAGTGCGGCGAGGATGCCCAGCGGAGTGCGTGAGGTCCCGATATTGCCCGAGTCGAGGTAGTTGCTGATTGCAGGCGATCGAATTGCTGACACTGCTGTCACACTGACGATGTGATCGAGCCCGACACCAAGGACTGGACCTGGGTGATCTCCCACCCGTGCCCGGAGTGCGGCTTCGATGCGTCCACGGTTAGGCCCGCCGACGCAGCCGACCGCATTCGCACCGATGCCGCCGACTGGCCGGACAGGCTCAACAGGCCGAATGTCCGCGCACGCCCACGACACACGGTGTGGTCGCCGCTGGAGTACGGCTGCCACGTCCGCGACGTTCATCGGATCTTCAACGACCGCGTCCGGCTGATGATCGACGAAGACGAGCCGCGATTCCCCAACTGGGATCAGGACGCGACCGCGATCGAAGACGATTACGGTTCACAAGATCCGGCGGTCGTCGCGTCAGAACTCGTCGACGCGGCCAGGGCAGTGGCCGACACCTATGAAGACGTCCCCCCGGATGCATGGTCGCGGCGCGGCCTGCGCAGCAACGGCAGTGAGTTCACCGTCGCCTCGATTGCGATCTATCACTTGCACGACATCGTCCACCACGCGCACGCTGTCGACCATGACTGACGACAAACCTCTCGCCGGCAAGGTGGCCTACGTCACCGGAGCGGCCCGCGGACAGGGACGTTCGCATTGCGTGCGGCTCGCCCGCGCGGGCGCCGACATCGTCGCGATCGACGCCTGCAGCCCGGTCGCCGAACACAACGGCTACCCGCCCGCCGAACCGGCCGATCTCGCCGAGACGGTGAACCTCGTCGAGGGCGAAGGCCGCAAGATCCGCGCCGAACAAGTCGACGTCCGCGACGCTCAGGGGCAACAGCGCGTGGTGTCCGACGCGATCGAACAGTTCGGCCGCCTCGACATCGTGGTCGCAAACGCCGCCGTGCTCAATTGGGGTCGGCTATGGGAGATTTCGGCCCAACAATGGCAGGACGTCCTCGACATCAATCTGACCGGGCTGTGGAACACCATCAAGGCGGTGGTGCCGCCGATGATCGCAGCGGGCAACGGCGGGTCGATCATCACGATCAGCTCGGCGGCCGGCATCAAGGCAGTCCCGGGCTGCGGCCATTACTGCGCTAGCAAGTTCGGCGTCGTCGGTTTGACCAACTCGCTGGCGGTTGAGTTGGGCGAGTTCGGGATTCGGGTCAACTCGGTGCACCCGTACGGCACCGACACCCCGATGGGCAACGACCTCTCGATGTACAAGGTGTTTCAGGACCACCCGCACTACATCCACAGCTTTTCGCCCGGCGCACTGCCCACCGACTCGCTGGCCGCCCCGGATCTGATCTCCGACATCGTGGTGTGGCTGGCCAGCGACGCGTCATCGCTTGTGACCGCGGCGCAGATCCCCGCGGACAAGGGCTATCTCAAGATCTAGCGGCCAGCGGCGCGAGAGCGGTTACCCCGCAACGGAACAGGGTTTCCGTCGGTGCGACGGATTCGCTCGGCATCCCCGCGGCCAACAGCGCTTGCGCCTTGAATGCGCGTGCTGCCGCACTGAGTCGGTAGTCCACGGCGCTGACATCCTGGTCCACGGCGCCGGTGTCACCCCAGAGCGCCACTTCGGCGCGGCTGCGATCCGACGTTGAGACGAAACGCCGGACGCGTTCGTCGGCGGTATAGACGTCGGCGGCGACCGCGAGCGTGGCGGCCCGGTCGGGGTCCTCGGTGATCGCCTCGAAGTGTCCGCTCAGGTCGAGGACGTCCGCCCCTAAAATCTGCAGGGCGCGTTCACCCGCGCGATCGCCGACCAGAACGGTGACCTTCCAGCCGGCCATCCGCCGGTCGAACAACCAGCCACCGGCGGAAGCGACGACGTCGGCGACGCTGGAGGCGATGACCGTCATCTCATGCCACAGCACCGTGCTGGCTCCCGCGCGCGGCCGTGTCACCGATGGCGCTGTGCGATCGTCACGCTTGATTGTGCGGAAGGTCTGCGGCGACATAGCGAGTCCAATCTTGGCGAGCGGATGTCCGGGCTGTGACACACCACAGCGTGACACTTCTGCCTGAATATGTAAAGGTTGGTTTTTCCCGGCTCGGAGAGGCGAAAACAAATGGGCATCGTGACCACCAGCTCGGAGACGGCGTTTCACCATCCGCCAGAAGTGGTGTACGACTTCGTCACCGACCCCGCCAACTGGACGAAGACATATCCGACCAGCGCCCACATCGGCAAGCTGCCCGACGTTCCCCTGAAGGTCGGCGACATCTGGGAAGAGGGCAGCCAATACGACGACAAGGTGGTCACCTGGCATCTCGCCATCGCGGTGCGTCCGAGGATGTGGGTGTTCAACTCCGTCGGACGGCTCCGGCATGACCGTGACGGCAACGGCGGCCGCGAGGGCCGCATGACCATCGCCTACCACTTCTCCCAGCCCGGCCCCGGCATCACCCTGTTCAGCCGAACCATGACGATCGAGGCCTACCGGGACGCCCCGCTGCCCGACCAGTACTTCATGATGGTCAACCCCGCGAACATCGACGCGTATCACGCCGCGGTTGCGCGCGAGTTGGCGCTATAGCCGGTCCTTCGCCGCGATCGAGGTATCGCTGGTACGCAGGGGCCGAATCAGCGCGTCTTGCGCGAACGACGCGATCAGCTCACCCTCCTCGGTGTGGACGGCACCGCGCACGAAGGACATGCCCGCACCGACCTGAGTGCTCTCGTGGCTGTAGAGGATCCAGCCGTCCCAGCGGACCGGTTCGTGGAAGCTGACGGTGATCGTCATCGGCGCGGTCGACACCGTCAGATGCGCCTGGGCGGTGCCGATGCCCTCGTGGGCGCGCATCGTCGTCGAAATACCAAGGTGGCCGGTGAAATACGCGATCAACGCCTTGGCCAGATCGTCGCGGGCCGGGATCGGGTCGTAGTGCAGCCAGGCATACAGCTCCGGCGGGCCCACCTCGTCGGGACTGTTGACATCGACGACGTCGACCAGTCGCAGTTGGCGCCCGACCATCGGCATCTCCGAGACGTTCGCGTCTGCGGGCGCCGCGACGTCGGGGCGGGGCAGGTGGTGGCGGATCACGTCGGCGGTCGGCACGTCGGCGAGGATCGTGGCGGTGATGCACCGCTTGCCGTTCTGCTTGGCGAAGAGGACGGCCGTCGCGGTGGAGCGACCCTCACTGACGACGTCGATCTCCAACTCGACCGGGCCCGCCCCGACCATCACCGCACGCGAGAACACCGCGTAGACCGAGCGCACCGACTTCTCCGGAAACCGCTTGGCCGCGGCAACGATCATCTGCGCCAGCACCTGGGTGCCCTCGACGACCTGCCGGTCGTCTTCGCCTGCGGGGCCGGTCTCGGCGGTGAAGAGGTTCTCCCCCGTCTGTTGCACGTCGAACAGGTCGAGCAGTCCCTGCACGGTCCATTGCGTCTGCGCTGAATCTGTCGTCATGGGACGGAACAGTAACCGAGCATCGACGAGAAGCGGTAACGTCATTACCAACGCATTTCCATATCGCGAAAGGTGCCTTCATGGCCAAGCCGAACGGGCGATCGGGCGGCGCTGTTCGCGAAGACACCGAAACGCGCGCCAACCGCTTCATGAAGTCGGCGCTGGCGATTCTGGGCGAAACCGGCCGCACCGACTTCACGGTGCTCGAGGTCGTCGAGCGCTCGAAGACCTCGTTGCGGTCCTTCTACCAGCACTTCTCCACGAAGGACGAGTTGCTGCTCGCACTCATCGAGAGGATCATGTCCGAGTCGACGAAGCACTGGCGCGAGGAGACAAACGGCCTCGATGGCCCGACGGCACTTCGCAAGCTGATCGACCGGATCACCATGCCGGCCCCGTCGAGCAAGCAGGACAGCATCAACAGGGGCCTGACCTTCTACAACGACCACCTTGCCGAGTCGCTGCCAAGCGAGTACGCCCGCGTGCTCTCGCCGCTGCACCAGCTGATTCAAGACATCGTGGACCGGGGTATCGCAGAGGGCGCGTTCCGGGCCGGACTGGACGTCAAGACGAGCGCCGCACTGATCATGCAGTCGGTGCTCGGGGCCATGCGGCTGCGTTCTCTGGGCGTCGAGTTGAACGGCGTGCCCATCGACGGCGACCACATCTATGAGTTCTGCGTCCGCGGACTGGCCCCCGAACCCGTCTGACCTGCACATTGTTTTCGCTGGTCCAGACGTGGTAATGTCATTACCACTAGCAGCCCAGAAAACTTCAGGAGGCGCACATGCCAGCACGCGAGCTCCCCTACCCGGTGTTCGACGCGGACAACCACTTCTACGAGCCGAAGGAAGCGCTGACCCAGTTCCTTCCGGAACACCGTAAGGGCGTAATCGACTACATCGACGTCCGCGGCCGCACCAAGATCATGGTCCGCAACGTGGTCAGCGACTACATCCCCAACCCGACGTTCGAAGTGGTCGCCCGACCGGGCGCCCAGGAGGAGTACTTCCGGCACGGCAGCGGCGGCAAGAGCTACCGCGAGGTGATGGGCAAGCCGATGAAGGCGATCCCCGCGTTCCGCGACCCCGCGGCACGACTGGAGGTCATGGACAGTCTTGGCCTGGACTACACGCTGATGTTCCCGACCCTGGCCAGCCTCGTCGAGGAGCGGCTCAAGGACGATCCCGACCTGATCCTCGACATCGTTCACGCGCTGAACGAATGGATGTACGAGACCTGGCAGTTCAACTACGAGAACCGCATCTTCTCCACCCCGGTCATCAACCTGGGTGTCGTCGACCGCGCCCTCGAGGAACTGGAGTGGTGCCTTGAGCGTGGTGCGAAGACCGTGTTGGTCCGGCCCGCTCCGGTACCGGGTTATCGCGGCAGCCGCTCTCTGGGCCTGGAAGAGTTCGATCCGTTCTGGGACGCCTGCGTCAAGGCCGGCATCCCGGTGTCCATGCACGCGTCCGACAGCGGATACGCCGAGTACCTCAACGACTGGGAGCCCGGCGACGAATACAAGCCGTTCGCTCCGACGTCGTTCCGGATGGTCGCGATGGGCAAGCGGCCCATCGAGGACACCATGGCCGCTCTGGTCTGTCACGGTGCGCTGACTCGCAACCCGGACCTTCGCATCCTGTCGGTCGAGAACGGCGCGGACTGGGTGCCCTACCTGTTCAAGCAGTTCAAGAGCGTCTACGCGAAGATGCCATCGGGCTTCCTGGAGGATCCGATCGAGGCCTTCCGGCGCTGCGTCTACGTCGCTCCGTTCTGGGAGGATGACTTCGCCCAGATGGCCGAGCTGTGCGGCGTCGACCGCGTGATCTTCGGTTCTGACTGGCCTCATCCCGAGGGCTTGGCCGAGCCGACCAAGCTTGTCGACGACCTACAGGGCCTCGACGCCGAGGGACAGCGAAAGATCATGGGCGGCAACATGATCGACCTGTTCAAGATTCCGAACGAGGTCGTCCACAAGCCGGGTGTGCCGACCATGGAATTCGCCTGATCCTCGGGCACATCGTTTCGGACGTGCGTGTCGGACCCGTCGGCACGCACGTTCGCACCACACTGAAAGCGAGCAGGCGTGACTGAATCCGCCTCACCCGAACGACTGCTGTTCGCCTCGACGACCCAGTCGTTTCTCGAGAAGGAAGCGTCACTGGCCCGGCTGCGTGAACTTCACGAAGCCGGTATCTCCTTCGAACGCGACTGGTGGCGCCGTGCCGCCGAACTCGGCTGGGCGAGCCTGTTGGTGCCGGAAGAGCTCGGCGGCGGCAGCGTGTCGGGTGACGGTGTCGCCGACCTCGCGCTCGTGGCCGAGCTGGCGGGTAAGACCGTGGCGCCGGGGCCGCTGCATCCGGTCAGCACTGTTCTCGCCGGTCTGGTCGAGGCACCCGAAACCCACACGGAGACAATCGAATCGCTGGTTTCCGGCGCGGCAATAGCGAGCTGGGCCGTCTATGAGCCGGGTACGCCGTGGGCGCCGCTGAACGCCACGCTGACGGCGACCCCCACCGCGACCGGCTTTCGCCTCGACGGGGTGAAGGACCGCGTCGAGGCCGGCGACCAGAGCGACCTGCTCCTGGTGGTCGCGCGCTGCGACGACGCGGTGCGCCAGTTCCTGGTCGCGACGGATGCACCCGGCGTGCGGGTCGAGACGCAAACGTCGATCGACATGGCGAAGCGCTATGCGCGGGTGCATTTCGACGGAGTCGAGATCGACGCGTCCGCGGCGGTCGGATCGGCCGAGCAGACACCTGAGCTGATCGCGCGCCAAAGTCAGATAGCCCAGGTGCTCCAATGCGCCGAGGTCGTCGGCATTCTCGACACCGTGCTGCGCTTCACCATCCAGTGGGGCTTCGACCGGCATTCGTTCGGCCGCCCGCTGGGCTCATATCAGGCGCTCAAGCACAAGTACGCCGACCTGAAGATCTGGTTCGAGGCGTGCCGGGCGACCACGAACGCCGCCGTGAAAGAGGTGGCGGCACGTTCGCCCGGCGCCGACATGGCGGTCAGCGTCGCGAAATCGTATGTGGGCGAACACGCCCCAGCCATGCTGCAGGACTGCACCCAATTGCACGGCGGCATCGGGGTGACGTGGGAACACGACCTTCATCTGTTCCTGCGTCGGGTCACGCTGTACCGCTCGATGTTCGGCACACCCGAGGAGCACAACCTGCACGTTTACGCGCTCACCGAGCTGGCCCACGCGCAAGCTGGGACTGGAGTCCGTCTCATGACCGAAACGGCTTCGGCGCCAACCGAAACGACCGAAACGGTCGAGGAGTTCGCCGCACGTGCTCGGGCGTGGTTGGCGGAGAACATGCCGCCGATCGATCCGAACCACCCGCCGGAACACGACCGGGGCGAAGAAGAACCGTGGCTGCGCGCCCGCGATCTCCAAAAGAAGCTCTACGAAGGCGGATTCGCGGGCATCTGCTTCCCACGGGAGTATGGCGGCCTCGGCCTGCCTATCGCCTACCAGAAGGCGTTCGACAACGAGTCCCGGTACTACGAGCTACCGATCATCCTGAATACGCCGACCTTCACGATCTGCGCCGCGACCATCCTCGACACCGGCTCCGAAGAGCAGAAGCAGCAACACATTTCGGGTGTTCTGCGCGGCGACGAGGTCCTTGTCCAGCTGCTGTCTGAGCCCAGCGGCGGATCGGATCTCGCCGGAGTCATCACCCGGGCCGACCGCAAGGGTGACAAGTGGGTGATCAACGGCGCGAAGACGTGGAGTACCAGTGCATTCGCCGCCGACTACGGGCTGATGCTGGCTCGCACCGACTGGAATGTGCCCAAGCACGAGGGCCTGACGATGTTCCTGGTGCCCATCAACAGCCCGGGAATCACGTTGCGGCGCATCAAGCAGGTGAACGGATCGGTCGAGTTCTGCGAGGAGTTCTTCGACAACCTCGAGCTCGGTGATGACGCGGTCGTCGGCGAGGTCAACGGCGGCTGGCACGTGGCATCCCGGCAGCTCTATCACGAGCGGCGCGCCGTCGGCGGCGGCTCGGAGTTCGCCAGCGGAATCGGAGCCGAGGGCAAGTCCGACGTTCCCATCGACTACGTCAAGCTGTTGGCGGCCACGGGGCAGGCCGACAACGAACGTGCCCGCGAGCTGGCGGGTCGGGCGTTGGTGCACCGCGCAGTCCGGGAACAACTCATCGACCACGTGTATCACGGTGTGCTGGACGGTGACCTTCCACCCGCGGCAGGTTCGATCATCCGGGTCACGCATGCCGAGATTCACCACCTGGAGTTCGACACCGTGCTGTCGCTCGCCGGCAGTTCCGGCGTCATCGACGGCGACGACGACCTGATCCGTTACGGCGAGCGATATTTGTCACGGCAGACGGCCGCACTCGGCGGCGGCACCACCGAGATCGCGCGCAACATCATCGGCGAACGCGTGCTCGGCTTCCCGCGTGAGTACGCCGCCGACCGCGGTGTGCCGTTCAATCAGGTCAAGCGCAACAAGACCTGACCGACGACTCCGCACTCACAAGTGCGTTCGCAGGTGATCGGACACGCTGCGGCGGAACGCCTGCATCGACGGCACTTTGCGCTTGATGCCATCGGCCCCGTGGTACATCCCGGGCACAGCGACCAACTCGCACGGGACTCCGCACGCCTCTAGCCGTTCGGCGTACGCGACGCCTTCGTCATAGAGGATGTCGAGGTCACCGACGCCCACCCAGGCCGGCGGCAGGCCGGACAGGTCAGCGCGCCGCGCGGGTGCGGCGTACTCCGGCGCCTGCGCGTGCTGCGGCAGGTGTCCGAGATAGGCGGTCCACGCCCACCGGCTGGACACCGGCGTCCACATGAATCGGCCGCGGCCGGCGTGATCCTCGCGCAGGGCGGTGCGGTCGTCGAGCATCGGGTAGACGAGCACCTGTGCCCGCAAGCCGATCCCTTCGTCGGTGGCGCGTTGGGCGACAGCGGCGGACAGGCCCCCGCCTGCGCTCGACCCGGCCACCGCGATCCGGTCCGGGTCGATGCCGAGTTCGTCTGCACGCGAACGCATCCAGCGCAGGGTTGCCATGCAGTCATCCAGCGCGGCGGGGAATGGGTGCTCGGGCGCCAATCGGTAATCCGGTGAGACGACGACGGCATCGAGCTCCCGCGCCAGGCGGCCCGCCTCGAAGGCTTCGAACTGCGGGGAACCGAGAACCATCCCGCCGCCGTGGATCATCAGCACGGCAGGCCGACCCGTCCCGACCGCCGACGGCGTTGTGACGAGCACGCGCACCGCCGGTTGGCTATCGACATAGCGTTCCATCACCGTGACGCCGGTCCCCGGCTTCGTGCTCAGCTTGAGGGCCAAGCGAGCCCGACGCAGCGACCGCGAATCGAGGTCACCGGTCGTGAAGTAAAGGATCGGGCTGCGCAGCTCGGCCGGGACATCGGCCATGGCATCTCGCATCGTCGCGTAGCGTCGCGCGACGCGCGCAACCACGGCCAGACCAGCCAGCGCGGCGACCGATCGCATCTTCATCTAGAACAGCGTGGGCTGGGCGGCCCCAGCGGTCAAGGCCGCTGGAGCTTCCGCCGTCCTGAACGATCGGCGGTCGGGCGCCAGGCCGTGCTTGGCCACCAACGGAGTCACCCTCTCGTGCAACATCTCCCGGTAGCTCGGCGGTAGATAGGCGCCGCGTCGGTACAGCTGCCGGTAGGTGGCGACCAGTTCCGGATGCGATCGGGCCAGCCACGACATGAACCAGCCGCGGGTCGATCCGCGCAGATGCAGTCCGAACACCGTCACGCCATTGGCGCCTGCTGCGGCGATCTGGCCGAGCAGGCCGTCGAGATGCTCGACCGAATCGGTGAGCATCGGCAGCACCGGAGCGACCATCACGTGACAGTCCAGTCCAGCGTCACGGATCGCGGCGATCAGTCCGAGTCGGGCCGACGGTGTCGGTGTACCCGGCTCGACATCCTTGTGCAGGTCCGGGTCGCCTACGGCCAGCGACACCGCCACGCTGACGTCGACGCGGTTGGCCGCGTCGACGATGAGCGGGAGGTCGCGACGCAGCAGCGTGCCCTTGGTGAGTATCGAGAACGGCGTGCCGGAATCCGCCAGCGCCCCAATGATTCCCGGCATCAGCGCGTATCGGCCTTCGGCCCGTTGGTACGGATCGGTGTTGGTGCCGAGTGCGACGGTTTCGCGTTGCCACGAGCGCCCGTGCACCTCCCGCCGCAGCACCTCGGCGACGTTGGTCTTGACCACGACCTGGGTGTCGAAGTCCGTTCCGCAGTCCAGGTCTAGGTACTCATGCGTGGGTCGGGCGAAACAGTATCGGCAGGCGTGTGAGCAGCCGCGGTAGCCGTTGACGGTGTACCGGAACGGGAGCATGGCGGCGTTGGGCACCTTGTTGAGCGCGGACTTGCACAGCACTTCGTGAAACGTGATGCCCTCGAACTGCGGGGTTCGCACGCTACGGACGAAGCCGATGCGCTGCAGGCCGGGCAGTGCGCCGTCATCGACGCTGACGCCCTGCTTGTCCCACCGCACCATTCAATTCGAACTGATGTTCGATGTATTGTCAAGCGTTGGGAACCACGATCGACTTGAGGCTGGCGGGATCGGAGTCGCGCTCGAGCGCGTCGGCGACATGGTCGAGGTCGTAGCGCCCGGTGACCAGTGAGTCGAGGTCGACCGCCCCGGACGTCACCAGATGAATTGCCGCGGGCCAGGTGTCGGTGTAGCGGAAGACCCCCGTCACGGTGATCTCCATGTTCTGTATGTAGGAGATCGGCAGGCCGTAGTCGGCGGCACCCATACCTACGAGAACCACCCGACCCGCGGGTCCAACGGCCTTGATGCCACTGACCACCGCGGGCGGCGCACCGCTGGCGTCGACGAAGGCATCAACCTGGGGATCGAGCGCGGCGACGTCGTCGACACCCGGGTCGAGCACCTCGGTCGCGCCGAATCGCAACACCCGCTCCCGCCGCGCGGGCAGCGGATCGGAGACGACGATCCGTCCGGCGCCGAAGGCCCGCGCGGTCTGGGCGCACATCACGCCGATCGGTCCTGCCCCGGCGATCAGGATGCTCGAACCCGGTGCAACGGCGGCTTTGCGCATCGTGGCGATCGCCACCGACAACGGTTCGAGCAACGCTGCGGCCTCGTCGGACATGGAATCCGGTACCGGGTACGCCATTTCGGCGTCAATGGTGACGAACCGACACAGCGCGCCGTCGACGGGCGGTGTCGCGAAGAACCTCATGTGCGGGCACAGGTTGTACCGACCCGACGTGCACTGCCTACAGCGCCGGCACGGGTATTGCGGCTCGATCGCGACCCTCTCGCCGACGCGGCCGGAGTCGACTCCGGCGCCGACGGCGGTGATCCGGCCCGACAGCTCATGGCCGAGGATCATCGGCTCGGTCACCACGTAGTCGCCTATGCGACCGTGGCGGTAGTAGTGCACGTCGGAACCGCACACCCCGACGGCGGCGACCTCGACGAGCACCTCGTGGGCTGCGGGCGACGGGATCGGGCGATTCTCGATCGTCAGGCTCCCCACACCCGTCAGCACGCTGGCCCGCATGGTGTCCGAAGTCATGACTCGATCATGCCGCCCGGGCGGCGGTTTCGTTTCTCCGCGGCCAGAACCAGCCCGTTACCCGTCAGGGTCATGTGTCGATTAGCTACATTCGCTAATCGTTAGCCATTCTGTGTTTTTGCCCATTTATCAATCTTATCTAGGCTTACTTGTTATGTTGCTATATCTGCATTAAGTTGCGTTTGTGCGAGTAGCTAGCCGCGCCGGATCTCTGACCTGTTGGCCTGATGGAAGACATCGATGACCGTCGTCGAACTGCCCCGCGCACTCGCCTCACGTGACGACGCCGAATGCACGGTGACGATCGGGCTCGGCCATGCGCCGGCGTCGGGCTGAACCCGTGTCGACGGACATTCGGTGGGACCACGAGGTCGACGTCTTGTGCATCGGCGCCGAGGGTGGCGTGCTTGCCGCGGGAATTGTCGCCGCAAGCGCTGGATTCGATGTGTACCTGGGTATCTCGGAGCCCACGACGGCCGGAGCCGATTTGCCCGCATGGTTGGGTTACCGGGGTGGAGACAAGCAGACGACGGAGCACCTGACCGGGTTTGACTACGCGTTCGCGGCGGGCGGTCGCATGCAGACCTGCTGGCCGGTGCGCGCGGTCGATGACATCGCGCCGCCGCGACCGCATGACGGCGAAACGCTCGAACCTTTCTTCGGCGCCCCACTCGAGCAGTGGGCACGTCGATGCGCCGCGGCGCCCAGCGGCGTCCTCTACAGCCGGGTGGGCAAGCGTCAGATGACCGAGATGCCAACCAGTACCCGTGACGAGAAGGTCGAGGCGGCGGTCATTGGATCGGTTCCGTTGAGCCCAGACCTCCCCGCCTTGTCGTTGGTCACTTGGCTGAACGAACAAGCGTGCGAGGCCGGCCTGCAGCCGCGCACCGGCATGCGGCTGGTCAAACTGATCTTCGCGGAGTTGGGGTTGGTCGGCGCCGTGCTCAACACGGCCGACGGATTACAGACGGTGCGTGCGCGGGAGAACCTCATCATCGGCGTCGGAGATCCACTGACGGAGCGCATGCAACCACTCGTCAGCGCGACCGAGCCGACGACTGTCCGTGTCTGCCTGGTCAGCAAGACGGGCAGCCGGTTCGGAGAGCTCGAGATACTGACGGCGGCTGGTGTTGACGATCGTCTGGTGTTCACTCCGGTGCCGACGGCTGAGCTTCAGCAAGCGGGCTAGGGATCAGGTCACCAGTCGCGCAGCTGGCATTGCGCGGTGTACGGCCCGTCCCCCTGGACCACCACCTGACCATCGACGGCGATCTCACAGTGAGGATTCGGCGGAGCCTGCATGGCGTGCACGGCGGTGCTCGCGGTGATGATCGCCCACTGGGTGTCCGCGAGCGTGGTTTCGAACACCCATGGCACGCCGGCCGCCAGGTTCACCCGCTCGTTCTTCAGGAAAGCGTAGGGGTCGGCGTCGTACGCCTCCTTGCTCGGAGGTTGAGTTGTCAGATAGTAGAGGTCGAACCCCGTATCGCCTGCCGACGTGAGCGTGTAACGGACCTGGTGACCTGCGGGCTCAGCACTTGAGGTCGCGGGAACGGACGCCAACCCGGCGAGCGCAGTTGCCGCCGCCGCAGCGATCCTGGTTGTCACTTTGCGCATATCGATCTAGACACCCCCTACTCGCAAGGCCGACACTGTTGTCGCTGTTCGCATGTCCGTCACATCGCCGCACCCTGCGGAACTGTTACAGGTGAGGCGATTCGCCGCATCATCTCGAATGGCACACGTCCGCGCTGCAATGGCCATCTATCACCCGCGCGAGTGTGCGTGTCCGCGGGCGACACGCCGCGAATTAACCCAATTCTGCGCACGCTCGCGGCCACCGAGATGCACGCTGCAGGGTGTGAACGCACCAACCGAGACCAGGACACTGGCCGACACGGGTGGACTCGTCGTCACTGATGACGGTCGTCGGGTTCTGGTCATCGACCGGTGCACAGGCGCGCTGTCGATACTCGCATTCGTGCTCGGCGTGATCACGCTCGTCGTCGCCGGCTTCGGTGCTGTCGTGCTCGTCACGGGCACTCCCTCACGAGCTCTGGGTGCGATCTTCCTGGCCGTCGGTCTGGTCTCGGCCGTGTTGACGTTTTTCGTGGTGCGCAAGATTCGTCGTCGCCGCGGCCAGCCCCTACATGAATGCCGCCCCGTGGCGGTCATCGATCGCAAGCTGGGAATCTTCAGTTACCGCGGTGGAGCACTGGTGCAGTTGGACCAGGTGCGCTTCGCACGCAAGCTGCAAATCGGTTCCAGCTCTCCGAAGCTCGTCGCAATAACGCCGGGTGGAACAAAGGTTCTCAAGCGCGGCAACCCGTTCGACGGCGGCGTCGGCAACATCCACGAGGTGCTGGCCGCCGCGGTTCAGGGTGCTCGATAACGCGCGAGCGTGCGCAGACTTGGGTTAATTCGCGGCGTGTCGCCCGCAGACACGCACGATCGCCGGGAAGATGGCCCGAGCTCGCGGGGAAGGTGAGCTAGAGGCCCAGGCGCGAAAGGACCTCGCCGACAACGGCATCGGCGGCGACGTCGACCTGCTCACCGGTCGACAGATCCTTCACGCCGACGGTGCCGGCCTCGATGTCGCGGTCGCCGGCCACCAGTGCGATGGACGCGCCGGAGCGGTCGGCGGCGCGCATGGCACCCTTCATCGCGCGGTCGCCGTAGGCGAGGTCGACCCGCACACCAGCGGCGCGTAGCTCGGCGGCCAGCAAGGACAGCCGCAGCTTGGCCTGTTCGCCGAGCGGCACGCCGAAGACGTCGACGCGGGCGGTGTCACCCAACTTCTTGCCCTCGGCCTTCAGTGCCAGCAGAGTCCGGTCGACGCCGAGGCCGAACCCGATGCCGGACAGGTCTTTTCCGCCGAGTTGGTGCATCAAACCGTCGTAGCGGCCACCGCCGCCGATGCCGGACTGCGCACCGAGGCCGTCGTGCACGAACTCGAACGTGGTCTTGGTGTAGTAGTCAAGACCGCGCACCATCCGTGGGTTCATCACGTACGGCACGCCGAGAGCGTCGAGATGCGCTAGCACGGAATCGAAGTGCTGCTTGGCGACATCGGAGAGGTGGTCGAGCATCACCGGGGCGTCGGCCGTCATCTCCTTGATGTGCGGCCGCTTGTCGTCGAGCACCCGCAACGGGTTGATCTCGGCGCGGCGGCGGGTGTCGTCGTCGAGGTCGAGCTTGAACAGGAAGTCCTGCAACAGTTCCCGATACTGCGGCCGGCAGGTGTCGTCGCCAAGCGAGGTGATCTCCAGCCGGAATCCGTCAAGGCCCAGTGAGCGGAAGCCGGCGTCGGCGACCGCGATCACCTCGGCGTCCAGCGTCGGATCGTCGACACCGATCGCCTCCACACCGACCTGCTGCAGCTGCCGGTAGCGGCCGGCCTGCGGACGCTCGTACCGGAAGAACGGACCCGCGTAACACAGCTTGACCGGCAGCGGGCCGCGGTCAAGGCCGTGCTCGATCACCGCGCGCATTACACCGGCAGTGCCCTCGGGCCGCAGCGTCACCGAACGGTCGCCGCGGTCGGCGAAGGTGTACATCTCCTTGGTGACCACATCGGTCGACTCCCCCACCCCGCGGGCGAACAGTGCGGTGTCCTCGAAGATGGGCAGCTCGATGTCGCCGTATCCGGCGCGACGGGCGGCCGCGAGCAAGCCGTCGCGCACCGCGACGAACTGCGTCGACTCCGGCGGCAGGTAGTCGGGCACCCCCTTGGGGGCCTGAAATTCGGTCACAGGGTCATACCTTCGAGGAACGGGTTGGTGCGGCGTTCGAGGCCGATGGTGGTCTTTTCGCCGTGTCCCGGTAGTACCACGGTGTCGTCGTCGAGCACCATCAGTTTTGTCACGATCGACCCCAGCAGATCGCGGCCGCTGCCGCCCGGCAGGTCGGTGCGGCCGACCGACTGGCGGAACAGGGTGTCGCCGGTGAAGACGACGCCTGTGGGCTCTTCTGCTCCTCGCGTGCGCGACGCATCGCCTGCGACCCGGAACACCACCGAACCGCGGGTGTGCCCTGGGGTGTGGTCGACGGTCACGGTGATGTCGCCGATGTCGAGCTTGTCGCCGTCGCGGTCCAACTCGACGACCTGCTTGGGTTCGCGGAACAACGCGCCGAAGGCGACCTGGCCGATCTTCCCCAAAAAGGCTGGCCCGAAACCCTTGATCGGGTCGGAGAGCATGAACCGGTCCTCGGGGTGGATGAAGGCGGGGCACCCGTAGGTGTCGGCGACCTTCTGCGCCGACCAGATGTGGTCGATGTGTCCGTGCGTCAGCAGCACCGCGGCCGGCGTCAGGCGGTTCTCGTCGAGAACCCGGCGAAGCTGGCCCATCGCCCGCTGGCCCGGGTCGACGACGATGGCGTCTGCGCCGGCCCGATGGGCCAGCACGTAGCAGTTGCAGGCCAACATGCCGGCCGGAAACCCGGTGATCAACACGACATCCAGTTTCCCATCCCGGCTAGCCGATGGGCCTCTTGGCCCCACGCTCAGCTACTGCTGGCACACTCGTTGCGGATCGACGAGCTCACGAGGAGGACCACGGCGGTGCCGACCAACGAACAGCGGCGGGCGACAGCGAAGCGCAAACTCGAGCGACAACTGGAGCGACGGGCCACACAGGCACGCAGGCGGCGTCTCTTCATGATCATCGGCTCCGTCGTGGCCGCCATCGTCGTCATCGGCGCTGTGGTGGCCACCGTGATGATCACCAATCGCGACTCGGACGGCACGTCGGCGGCGGCTACCACTACCGCGCCGAACGCGTCGCCGAACGCGTCGGCGGAACCGACACAACCGGTGCAACCCGCCGACGGGCAGCTGCCGCCCTTCACACCGCCCGACGACCTGGGCAAGAACTGCCAGTACCCGGCGGCGCAGTCGGCAAGCAAGCCAAACAAACCGCCACGGAAGGGCGAGGTCCCGACCGATCCGGCGCAGATCAGCGCCAGCATGTCGACCAACCAGGGCAACATCGGCCTGCTGCTGGACAACGCCAAGGCGCCGTGCACCGTCAACAGCTTCGCCAGCCTGGCCCAACAGGGCTACTTCAACGACACACCGTGCCACCGGCTGACCTCCGGCGAGGGGCTGTCGGTGCTGCAGTGCGGCGACCCGACCGGCCAGGGCACCGGCGGCCCGGGCTACGAGTTCGCCGACGAGTACCCGATCAACCAGTTCCAGCCCGACAATCCCGCGCTACAGAAGCCGGTGATGTACCCGCGCGGCACGCTGGCGATGGCCAACGCAGGCCCCGGCACGAACGGCAGCCAGTTCTTCCTTGTGTACAGGGACTCGAAGCTGCCCCCGAACTACACGGCGTTCGGCACGATCGACGAAACCGGCCTGGCCACGTTGGACAAGATCGCCGCCGCAGGTGTGGCAGGTGGCGGCGAGGACGGTAAGCCGGCAACCGAAGTCAAGGTCAAGTCCATCGGCCTGGACTGACGCGGGGTGACGACACCCCTGCCGCCGCCTCCGTACGGCGCATACCCGCCGCCGTACGATCCGTACGGCTATCCGGGGCCGCGCCCGACGAACGGCTTTGCGATCGCGTCGTTGATCTGCGCGTTTCTGTTCGCGCCGCTGGGCATCATCTTCGGCCACATCTCGCTGTCGCAGATCAAGCGCACCGGCGAGCAGGGTCACGGGCTGGCCGTCGCCGGCCTGGTGATCAGCTACCTGATCACCGTCGGGACGATCATTGCGATGGTGGCGATGACGGCGTTGGCGCTGATACTGGCCCGCAGCGTGCAGACCTCGCTGGACGAGTACGACGGGCGATACCCCGACATCACCGCTTCGCCCGGGGTCCCGGGTTTCCAACTGCCCGAATTCGACCCGCCGCCCAACCTCGGCGCCAACTGCGCCTATCCGGTCACCAGCGAGCCCGCCAGCAAGCCCAACACGCCACCGCGAGCCGGCAGAGTGCCGACCAGTCCGGCTCGGGTCAGCGCCAGCCTGTCCACCAACCGGGGCGACATCGGCCTACAGCTCGACAACGGCAAGGCACCGTGCACCGTCAACAGCTTCGCCAGCCTGGCGCAGCAGGGTTACTTCGACGGCACGACGTGTCACCGGCTGAGCACCACTCCAGAGCTCGGCGTGCTGCAGTGCGGCGACCCGTCGGGCACGGGCACCGGCGGGCCGGGCTACCGGTTCGCCAACGAGTACCCGACCAACCAGTACCGGATCTCCGATCCGGCGTTGAGAACCCCGGTGATCTATCCCCGGGGCACGCTGGCGATGGCCAACGCCGGGTCGGGCACCAATGGCAGCCAGTTCTTCCTCATCTACGCCGACTCCATGCTGCCGCCGACCTACACCGCGTTCGGCGCCATCGACGCCACCGGGCTCGCCACCCTGGACAAGATCGCCGCTGCGGGAGTCGACGGCTCGGGCGGGGACGGCAAGCCCGCGATGGGCGTCACGATCGAATCGGTGCGGCTGGACTAGCCCTGCGCCAGGAGCGCTGCGCTCCGCCGTGGAGGATGAAGATTTGCGCCGAGACTACGGAATATGACGGATCTGGCCCGAAATCCGTCATATTCCGTAGTCTCGCGAATGCGCCGCGGGCAGACGCAAAAGTTCGCCACGTCCTGTGAGTTTGCGAGTCCGTGCAGCTGCTCGCGGAAACTCAGGCCGCGGACGTGATCCGGTAGACGTCGTAGACGCCCTCGACATTGCGCACGACGTTGAGCACGTGGCCCAGATGCTTGGGGTCACCCATCTCGAAGGTGAACCGGCTGATCGCCACCCGGTCGTTTGATGTGGTCACCGACGCCGACAGGATGTTGACCTTCTCGTCTGCCAGCACCCGCGTCACATCCGACAGCAGCCGGTGCCGGTCGAGTGCCTCCACCTGGATCGCGACCAGGAACACCGACGACGGCGACGGCGCCCACTTCACGTCGATGATCCGCTCGGCCTGCTGTTGCAGCGACGACGCGTTGGTGCAGTCGGTGCGGTGCACGCTCACCCCGCCGCCGCGGGTGACGAAGCCCATGATGTTGTCGCCCGGTACCGGCGTGCAGCACTTGGCCAGCTTGGTCAAGACGCCGGGTGCACCGGGCACGGCAACACCGACATCCTCGGTGCTGCGCTGGCGCACCAGCATGGTGGTCGGGGTCGACCGCTCCGCCAACTCGTCGGCGGCCTCGTCATCGCCACCGAGCTGGGCCACCAGCCGCTGCACGACATGCCGCGCCGACACATGACCCTCGCCGACGGCGGTGTACAGCGCCGAGACATCCGCGTACCGCAGTTCACGCGCGAGCGCCGCCATCGACTCGGCATTCATCAAGCGCTGCAAGGGAAGCCCGCCGCGGCGCACCTCTCGGGCGATGGCGTCCTTACCGGTTTCCAGCGCCTCCTCGCGGCGCTCCTTGGCGAACCACTGCCGGATCTTGGCCTTCGCCCGCGGCGACACCACGAACTGCTGCCAGTCCCGCGACGGGCCGGCATTGAGCGCCTTGGACGTGAAAACCTCTACGACTTCGCCGTTTTCCAGCTTGCGCTCCAACGCCACCAACCGACCGTTGACGCGCGCTCCGATGCAGCGGTGGCCGACCTCGGTGTGCACGGCGTAGGCGAAGTCCACCGGCGTGGACCCGGTCGGCAAGGTGATCACGTCGCCCTTCGGCGTGAACACGAAGATCTCCTGCACCGCAAGGTCGTAGCGCAGCGACTCCAGGAACTCACCGGGGTCGGCGGCCTCCCGCTGCCAGTCGAGCAGCTGGCGCATCCAGGCCATCTCGTCGATCTCCGCCGCGGCATGCCCGGCCGGTACCCCGTTGCGGCCCTTGGCTTCCTTGTAGCGCCAGTGCGCGGCAATACCGTATTCGGCTGTGCCGTGCATGTCCTCAGTGCGGATCTGCACCTCCAGCGGCTTGCCCTCAGGTCCGACCACAGTGGTGTGCAGCGACTGGTACACGCCGTAGCGGGGTTGGGCGATGTAGTCCTTGAACCGCCCGGCCATCGGCTGCCACAACGAATGCACCACGCCCACAGCGGCATAGCAGTCGCGGATCTCATCGCACAGGATCCGGACGCCGACCAGGTCGTGAATGTCGTCGAAGTCACGGCCCTTGACGATCATCTTCTGGTAGATCGACCAGTAGTGCTTTGGCCGGCCTTCCACGATGGCGTTGATCTTCGACTTGGCCAGGGTGGCATTGATTTCGGAGCGCACCTTGGCCAGATATGTGTCACGCGACGGTGCCCGATCGGCGACCAGACGGACGATCTCCTCATACTTCTTCGGGTGCAGGATGGCGAACGCCAGGTCTTCGAGTTCCCACTTGACCGTGGCCATACCCAGCCGATGCGCGAGCGGCGCAATGACTTCCAGCGTCTCGCGCGCCTTGCGGGCCTGCTTCTCCGGCGGCAGGAACCGCATCGTGCGCATGTTGTGCAGCCGGTCGGCGACCTTGATCACCAACACCCGCGGATCGCGGGCCATCGCGATGATCATCTTGCGGATGGTCTCGCCCTCGGCGGCGGTGCCCAGCACGACCCGGTCCAGCTTGGTGACGCCGTCGACGAGATGGCCCACCTCGTCGCCGAAGTCGGCCGTCAGCGCCTCCAGCGTGTAGCCGGTGTCCTCGACGGTGTCGTGCAGCAGGGCGGCCACCAACGTCGTGGTGTCCATGCCGAGCTCGGCCAGGATGTTGGCCACCGCGAGCGGGTGCGTGATGTACGGATCCCCTGAGCGGCGCATCTGGTCGCCGTGGCGCATCTCGGCCACGTCGTAGGCCCGCTGCAGCAGCGCCAGGTCGGCCTTCGGAAAGAACTCGCGATGCACGGCGACCAGCGGCTCGAGCACCGGGTTGACGGCGCTGCGCTGGGACGTCATCCGGCGCGCAAGCCGGGCCCGCACCCGTCGCGATGTGGAGGTCTTCGCGGTGTCCGGCGCGGCGGCTTCCGGGACGACCTCGCTGGGCACCGGGGGCAACTCCACGGCCTGACCCGTGCCCTGGTCGTCAGCCATCGTCACCTCCTTCGCGCCAGACTTCGAGGATAGTCCTTCAGATGGTGTACAAGCTGCTGACGGGCAGCGGTTCGAGCAGGTCGCGGCCCCTCAGGGCGGCCAATTCGAGCACGACACCGGCGCCGGTGATGGTGGCGCCCGCCCTGGTCAGCAGCCGGGTCGTGGCAGCCAGCGTGCCGCCGGTGGCCAGCACATCGTCGATGATCACGATATTGCGTCCGGCCAGGTCGAGACCGTTGGCCGGGATCTCGAGCGTCGCGGTCCCGTATTCCAGGTCATACGACTCGCTGTGCACCGGGGGCGGCAGCTTGCCGCCCTTGCGCACAGCCAACACCCCGATATTGAGCTTGATGGCGACCGCGCCTCCCAGCAGGAAGCCCCTGGCGTCCACGCCGGCCACCAAGTCGGCACCGGACGCGATCTCGGCCAGTGCATCGCTGACGACGTCCAACCCGTGGGGGTCGGCGAGCACAGGCGTTAGATCCTTGAACTGGATGCCGGGCTCCGGAAAGTCGGCGACCTCCCGGATCAGCGACTGGATGACCGCGGCTGCCGCGTTCTTGGCGGCGCTCACTGCGCCAGCACCCAGCGGTCCATGTTCCAGCCCGCGCCCCAGCGCGTCGGATTGCTGCTCACGGCATACATCTTGTTCGATGTCACCAGGGTTCGCTGCTGCCTGTACAACGGCAGCGTCGGCACATCGGCCCACAGGATGGGCCCGGCTTCGCCGAGCAGCCGCGCCAGCTCCTTGGGATCGGTGGCCACCGCGAGCGCGTCGATGATGCCGTCGATGCGTGGGTTCGAGTAGCCGGACATGTTGTTGCCGTTGCCGGTGTGCAGGTCGTATGCGTCCATCGCCGATGAGCCGGTCGACCCGCTGCCTGTCGCCCCGCCAGTGCTGGCCAGCAGGACGTCGATCTCGTTGTTGCGCAACGCAAGTGGGCCGGTGGTCTCGGCGGCGACGTCCTGTACCGCAATGCCGGCGGGCGCACAGGATTTTGCAATCGCGCCGACGGTCGCGGCAAGTCGCGCGTTGGGGGTCTGATAGCCGATCCGAACCGTGAGGGGCCGGCCGCCGAGCGCTGCCCGGGCGGCGTCGGGGTTGGCGGCGACGAACTGCTCGGACCCGACATTCTCGCCGCTTCCGATCGCATCCTCGGTGACGGGGTTGAGCCGCGTGTTGGCGATCGGCACCTCCGCGTTGCGGGCGATCACGTCGCGGGGCGTGCACAGCGAGAGCGCGCGCCGGGCCGGCGGGGCGGCCATCGGTCCCTGCGCGGCGAAGATCAACTGCTCGATGCCCGCCGACGGCGTGTCGGTTTGGGTGTAGTCGTCGGGCATGTTCAGCACACCCGACGAGCCCGCCGCGACATCGACGACGTCCACGCTGCCGTTGTTGAGACGGTCCTGGACGTCGGCGCCTCGCGGCGAGACGACGATCTTGTTGGTGACGGGCTTTGCCCCCCACCATTTGTCGTTGGCGACGAGCACCACCGCGCCGTCCTTGCTGACCGATTCCACCTTGTAGGGGCCGGATGACGGGAACTTCTTCAGGTCGAGGTCCGGGGTCAGATTCCAGGTGTTGTTCCACACCTTCGCGATGCGGTCGATGTTCGGGCCGTCGTTGTTGAGGAGGGCGGACGTGACGCCCCCGTCTCCCAGGCCGAGCGCGTCGGAGATGACGTGCGACGGCATCATCGACGTCGCCGCGAACAGCTGTCCGAAATCGACGAATGCGCGGACGGGTGCGAACGACACCCGCGCCCGCTTCTGCCCCGGCGCGCAGTCGACGGTGGTGATTTCGCGGTAGCCGGCCTGATTGGCCGCCTCGAAACCGGGAAACCGGCCGGACTGCGACGCCCAGGCGAGCACCAGATCGTCGCAGGTGACGGGCTTGCCGTCGGAATAGACCGCCTTGTCGCTGATGACGTAGTCGAGCACCAGCGGAGCACGGCCGACCACCGAGATGGTGCCGAAATCGTGGTCGCCGACGACTTGGCCCTCCGGGCCGTGATAGTTGAATCCCGTCAGCACCCGGGCAAACGCCTGCGGCCCGCCCGACGCCGCACCGGCGACGGTGTTGGTGTTGTAGGAGGTCAACGTCCCGTCGACGGCGAAGGCGATCTCGCCTGCCGGGTTCGCTGAACAGGACGACACGCTCACGACGCAAGCGAGCGCGACGGTTACCGCTGCGGCGGTCCCCCGCAAGCGGGCGGTCATCGGGCCTACCGCCGCCGGGTGTTCCGCTTGCCCGCGGGCCGTCCGGTCCTGCTGCTGGTCGGCCGGATCGGCCGCGCACCCGGCGCCGGCTTGCTCGCGGGCGGGGCAGTGCTGGCCACCGGTGCCGCCTCGACGGCGCCAGGCTCGTCGGCGCCAGGCTCGTCGTCGTGCTCGGCGGAGACGGCCTTGGCGGCGGCCCCCTTGCGGCGGTTCATCACTCGGCGGGTGTGGGTGCGCACCAGTTCAGTGCGCTCACGCATGGACACCAGCAACGGCGTCGCGAAGAAGATCGACCCATATGCGCCGCAGACGACGCCGACAAGCATCACCAGGGCGAGGTCTTTCAGCGTGCCGACACCGAGCAACCACACGGCGATGATCATCAGCGCGATCACCGGGGTGATCGAGATCAGCGTGGTGTTGATCGACCGCATAAAGGTCTGGTTGATGGCCAGGTTGGCCTGTTCGGCGAAGGTTCGGCGGGTGGTGTGGTGGAAGTCTTGGGTGTTCTCCTGCACCTTGTCGAACACGATGACCGTGTCGTACAGCGAGAAGGCCATGATGGTCAGCAGCCCGATCAAGGTCACCGGCGTGACCTCGAACCCAATCAGCGCATAGACCCCTGCCGTCGTGGTCAGGCCGAAGATCAACGACGAAAGCGCCGCGACCGCCATGTAGCGCTCGTAGCGGATCATGATGAACAGTCCGACGATCACCAAGAACGCGCCAAGGGCGATCAATCCCCGTTTGGTGATTTGGTCGCCCCAGGTCGAGGACACCGCCGAATCACTGATCGCCTGCTTGCTTGGCTGGCCGTCGTTGCCCTTCGGCTGGAATGCATCGAAGAGCGCGGTGCGCAGCGTCTCGGTCTCGTCGTTGGTCAAGGTTTCCGAGCGGATCTGCACCGTCGCCGACCCGCCGCTGCCGACCGTCACCACCTGCTCGGCTTCCTTGCCCAGCGCCTCGCTGTAGACATCTTCGGCCTGCTGGGCGGTGACTTCTCCGCGCGGGAATGAGACTGTGGTGCCACCCTTGAAATCGATGCCGAAGGTGAAGCCGCGGATCGCGATGGCCGCGATCGCGATCCCGAGGATCACGGCGGTGACAGTGAACCAGGTCTTCCGGTGTCCGATGACGTCGAACGCGCCCGTGCCCGTGTACAGCCTTGTGAAGAAGCCGTGGCGCGGCGCTTCGGACGCCGCGGATTCAAGATCGGGCGCCTCGATGACGGTGGACTCGGTCACATCGGCTGAATGCTTTGCGGTCATGTCGCTATCCCCGTCCCGTCGCGTGCGCGGCGGTTCGGCGTTCCCGCGCGATCTGCTGAACAGCGCCGAGGCCGTTGAACGCGGGCTTGGCGAATAGCGGCGACTTCGACGCCAAGTAGATCAGCGGCCAGGTCACCAGGAACACCACGACGGTGTCGAGGATCGCGCTGAGCCCCAACGTGAATGCGAAGCCCTTTACCTGTCCGACGGCCACAAAGTAGAGCGACGCGGCGGCCAGTAGTGTCACCGTATTGCCGGAAAGGATCGTCTTGCGCGCTCGGTACCAGCCGCGCGGTACCGCGGATCGGAATGACCGCCCCTCGCGTATCTCGTCCTTGATACGTTCGAACAACACCACGAATGAGTCGGCCGTCGTACCGATACCGATGATCAGACCGGCGATAGCGGGCAGGTCGAGCGTGTAGCCGATGTATCTGCCGAGTAGAACCAGGATCGCGAAAATCATTGCACCCGAAGCTGTCAGTGATAACGCGACCAGCAATCCGAGCGCACGGTAGTAAAGCAGTGAGTACAACAGCACCAGCGCCAAGCCAACTGCACCGGCGATGAGGCCCGCCCGCAGCGACGTCAAACCCAATGTGGCCGAAACGGTTTCGGCCTCCGATGATTCGAACGACAGTGGTAGGGAGCCGTACTTCAGCACGTTGGCCAGTTCGCGCGCCTTGTCGGCGGTGAACTGTCCGGTGATCTGAGTGTTGCCCCCTGGGATCGCTTCATTGATCTGGGGGGCGCTGACGACCTGCGAGTCCAGCGTGAACGCGGTCTGAGTGCCGACATGGGAAGCGGTGAAGTCGGCCCAGACATTGGCGGCGTCAGGCTTGAACTCCAAGGTGACGACGTACTCGCCCTGCTGCGGGTCCATGCCGGAACTGGCGTTCTTGATCTGCTCGCCGCTGATGATCGACTTGTCCAGCAGGTACACCTGGCTGTGGTCGATCGAGCAGGTCACCAGCGGCAGGTTCGGATCATCATTGCCGGCGAGGATGTCGTCCTCGTTGCAGCGAGTGGCCTGGAACTGCAGCGCCAGGATCTGAATCTGCTGTTCGGCGCTCTGCCGCAACGCCTTCTCGTCGGCGATGCGCTGCGCAAGGTCCTTGCCCTCATTGGGCTGGGGCGCCGGGGTCGGCGCCGGAGTCGGCGGCGGCGCCTGCGGGTACGGGCGGGGCTGCGGGGCGGGCTCCTGTGCCGGCGGCCCGGGCTCTGGCACGGCCTCGCCCGGAGCAGCGCCCTGTCCTGCGGGCGGAGCCTCCTGCGGTGCCGCGGGCCTACCCGGCGGTGCTGCTGGCGGGGTCTGGCCCGGTTGTGGGTTGGCCTGCTCGGCCGGCTGCTGCGGCTGCTGGGCAGGAATCACGTGGATCACCGGGCGGATGTACAGCCGCGCAGTCTGGCCGAGATTGCGGGCCTCGTTCCCGTCCGTCCCGGGCACGGTGATCACCAGGTTGTCCCCGTCGATGACCACCTCGGAGCCGGACACACCGAGGCCGTTCACGCGGGAGGCGATGATCTGCTGGGCCTGGTTCAGCGCTTCGGAGGTGGGCTTCGATCCGTCGGGCGTGCGCGCGGTCAGGGTGACACGGGTACCGCCCTGCAGGTCGATGCCCAGCTTGGGCTCGGCCTTCTTGTCGCCGGTCAGGAAGACCAGGAGGTACACGCCGACCAGCAGCGCGAGGAAAAGTGCCAGGTAGCGCGCAGGGTGCACCGGCGTCGAAGGCGATGCCACGTTTCTTTGGTCTCCTCGAAGGTCGGTTCGTCAGCACCGCAAAGGGTACGTGCCGGTGCTGAGTCCCCGACTGTCAGTCGTCAGGTCGGGCGGTTCTGGTCCGTGCTGTCGGTAATCTCCGTCGCGGTCGACGAGGGCTCGCCGGCGGCGTCGGTGCCGTCGTCGAGTTCGTCGTCGGGCACGATGCGCTCCCGCACGGCGAGCTTCATCCAGGTCGTCACGACGCCGGGCGCGATCTCCAGGTCCACGTTGTCGTCGGTGATTCCGGTGATGGTGCCCTGCAGGCCCGACGTCGTATGCACGCGGTCGCCGATCTGCAGAGAGTTGTGCAGATCAATGGTCGCTTGCATTGCTTTCTTCTGGCGCCGCGACCCGAAGTACATGAACGCGCCCAGGATGATGAGTAAGGGTAGGAAGACGACCAGATCCATGGCAGCAACTGTCTTTCGTGTCGGTCTTGCGGTGACGGCTCCCGGATCGTGGGGCGATCTCGGGGCCTCCTAAGTGACCAGTGTGCCATTGCGGCAGCTGACGGCCGAGCGGCCCCGTGTTCTGGGCGGCGAACACGGCGGCTGTGACATTCCCGTTGAAACACGTTGCACCACCACGAACACGGCCGGAGCTACGAAATCCGTTGCGGCAATCCGCTGCGACGGGTGATCCCGCCGAGAGGTGCAGAAGTTTTCAATCGGATCGGTGCGCCCTGGACGAGACCCAGACTAGGCTCAGACGCGACGCGGCATTCACCGGATACGCAGGTCGTCAGGAGGCGAAATTGAGCACCCTCGAGCAGAGCCGCCACCTCGCCACACGATCCCCGGCCCGCGATCGCAGGCGCTGATCGACCGGAAAAGCGCCGCCGTATCGCGCGGTAGTCGGCAACACCATGCCGGTCTATACGGCCGCGCGTTCGGCGGCATCGTCGAGGACGTCGACGGCAACCGGCTCATCGACCTCGGCTCGGGCATCGCCGTCACCACGATCGGCAACTCGTCGCCCCGCGCGTCGTCTAGGCGGTGGCGAACAGGTCGCCGACTTCACCCACACCTGCTTCATGATCACGCCGTACGAGGAGTACGTCGCCGTCGCCGAACAACTCAACCGCCTCACGCCGGGCAGCGTCGAGAAGCGCTCGGCATTGTTCAACTCCGGCTCGGAGGCGGTGGAGAACGCGATCAAGATCGCCAGGACGTACACCCGCAAGCCGGCGGTCGTGTCGTTCGATCACGCCTATCACGGACGCACCAACCTGACCATGGCCCTGACCGCGAAGTCGATGCCGTACAAGCACGGCTTCGGCCCGTTCGCGCCCGAGATCTACCGTGCGCCGCTGTCGTACCCGTTCCGCGACGCCGAGTTCGGCAAGGAGATGGCCACCGACGGTGAAGTGGCCGCCACGTCGCGCGATCAACGTGATCGACAAGCAGGTCGGCGCCGACAACCTGGCCGCGGTGATCATCGAACCCATCCAGGGCGAGGGCGGCTTCATCGTGCCGGCGGACGGCTTCCTGCCCGCGCTGCTGGACTGGTGCCGCGAAAAACAACGTCGTGTTCATCGCCGACGAGGTGCAGACCGGGTTCGCCCGCACCGGCGCGATGTTCGCATGCGAACACGAGGGCATCGAGCCGGATCTGATCTGCACCGCCAAGGGCATCGCCGACGGTATGCCGTTGTCCGCGGTCACCGGTCGCGCCGAGATCATGGACGCACCGCACGTCAGCGGCCTCGGCGGCACCTACGGCGGCAATCCCGGTCGCGTGCGCGGCCGCGCTGGCGACCATCGAAACCATCGAATCCGACGGCCTGGTCGAGCGGGCACGCGAGATCGAAGCGCTGATGAAGGACCGGCTGGGACGGCTGCAGGCCGAGGACGACCGCATCGGTGAGGTGCGCGGCCGCGGCGCGATGATCGCGATGGAGCTGGTCAAACCCGGCAGCACCGAACCCGACGCCGACCTGACCAAGGCGCTGTGCGCGGGATGCCACGCCGCGGGCGTGATCGTGTTGTCCTGCGGGACATTTGGCAACGTGCTGCGCTTCCTCCCGCCGCTGACCATCAGCGACGACCTTCTCGTCGAAGGCCTCGACGTGCTCGCCCTAGTCCTCAAAGACCTTTAACGGACAGGACTGATTGAACACGACAATGGTTCGCAACACGCTGCTGTCGCCGATCTGGATCGTCACGGCCTCCCTGCAGTTGCCGATTTGCCGAACCACTCGGCATCCTCGAGTACTTCCCTCGTCCCTGCGCAAGGTGGCGGTAATGCTGTGTCCTATTTCCGACTACACAAATTGGTGCAGAGAACTACAAATATGGAGTAAGACGGAACTGCGCGAGGTGGACACAACGTTATGCCTTCGGCACCGCCACCACCTCCACACCGAGATCCGAACCATGGGTAAGGGGCGTGACATGAGTCTGTACGCAGTGGTCGACCCCGCGACCGGGGACGTGGTGCAGGAGTACCCGACCGCGACCGACGAACAAATGGAGCAAGCGCTGGCCGCGGCGTCCAAGGCACACCGCGAATGGGGTCGCACATCGACGCTGGCCGAGCGGGCCGCGCTGATCAAGCAGGTCGCCAAGCTGCACACCGAACGACGCGACGAGCTCGCCAAGATCATCCAGCGCGAGATGGGCAAACCACTCGACCAGGCGCTCGGTGAGGTCGACTTCAGCGCCGCGATCTACGAGTACTACGCCGACAACGCCGAGAAGTTCCTCGCCGACGAGCCCATCGAACTGGCGGATGGTAGTGAGGGCAGCGCCCTGATCCGTCGCAGCTCGGTCGGCGTGCTGATCGGGATCATGCCGTGGAACTATCCCTACTATCAGGTCGCGCGGTTCGCGGGCCCGAACCTGACGCTGGGCAACACCATCATCCTCAAGCACGCGCCGCAGTGCCCCGAGTCGGCCGCCGCGATTCAGCAGATCTTCACCGACGCCGGCTATCCCGAGGGCGCCTACGTCAACGTGTATGCCACCAATGAGCAGATCGCCAAGGCCATCGCCGACCCACGGGTGCAAGGGGTTTCGCTGACCGGTTCGGAACGCGCGGGCGCCGCGGTCGCCGAGATCGCCGGCCGCAACCTCAAGAAGGTGGTGCTCGAGCTCGGTGGGTCGGACCCGTTCATCGTGCTGAGTACCGACGACCTCGACGGCACAGTTGAGGCAGCTATCGCGGGCCGCATGGAGAACACCGGTCAGGCCTGCAACGCGGCCAAGCGCTTCATCGTCGCCGAGGACGTCTACGACGAGTTCGTCGACAAGTTCACCAAGAAGGTGCTCGAGACCGCGGGCAACCTGCCGCCGTTGTCGTCGGTCGCCGCGGCCGAACGGCTCGACGAACAGGTGAACCAGGCCGTCGAGAACGGCGCGAACCTGGTATCCGAAGGGCAGCGCAAGGGTGCGTTCTTCCCGCCCGGTGTGCTCACGAATGTTTCACCCGACTCACCCTCGTACAAGGAGGAGCTGTTCGGCCCGGTCGCCACGGTCTACAAGGTGGCCTCCGAGGAGGAGGCCGTCGAACTGGCCAACGACACCCCGTTCGGGCTGGGGTCCTACGTGTTCACCACCGACAAGGAACAGGCCAAGCGGGTCGCCGACCGGATCGAAGCGGGCATGGTCTACGTCAACCTGGTCGGCGCCGACAGCGCCGAGCTGCCGTTCGGCGGGGTGAAGCGGTCGGGCTTCGGTCGCGAGCTCGGCAGGTTCGGCATCGACGAGTTCGTGAACAAGAAACTCATCCGCGTCGGCTAAAGTCATCTGTCGAGTACGGCTCAGACAGACGCAAAAGTCCCATATTTCCGTCGGCGTGTCGGGTGATTTTCCGTCTGCTCGCGCGGACACGGAACCCCAGAAGTCGGTGACGAGCCGCAGGATTCGGTCGCGGTCGATCAGCAATGGCGAGACGTGGCCGGTGCCTGCGACCTCCTCGACGCGGCAGTCAGGGATGGCCGCGCACGTACGACGGGCCTCGTCGGGACGCCAGCCAGTGACGTCGTCGCGCACGGTCATCACAAGCGTCGGTACCTTGATCCCGGCGAGCAGACCCTCGATGCCGGTGCGGCGCAACATCATCGATCGCATCGCGTGGAACATCCCGTCGCGGTCCGCATCTCGGAAGCGAGGCCATGACCGTCGCGGCCTGATCCGGTTGCGCGGCAATGGAATCCGTGCCGACGAGCGAGCTCGAGAGCTGCTTCGACGATGAAGCCGTTTGGTCCGGTGAACCGATAGATCCCGACCAGCGGCCAGGCCTTTGTGAGCTTCTCCCCCAACGTGAATCCCTGAATCGGCGTGCCGATGGTCGTCAGCGTCCGCAACCGCGATCCCGTCGCGAGACGAATGCCGACGTGTCCACCCCAGGCGTTGCCGACCCAGTCGACGGGTTCGGTCAGGCCCAACCGATCGAGCGCCTGCTCGGCGGCGGCGCCGAGTTCGTCGAAGGTGAAATCGCGTGGCACCGCCTCGCTCTTGCCGTGCGACGGCCCGTCGATCGGTGTACACCGTGCGGTCGCCGCGCCAGTTCGTCTATCAGCGGGCCCCAGGACCGAGAGTCGACGAACAGGCTGTGCCACAACACAACCGGCGGACCCGGTGCCAGTGCGCCGGACGTGCAGCCGGCATAGATCGGTGCTGACGAAATCCGGACTCGGCGCAATCATCGCGACTCTCCATTTACTTCGGAAACCGAAACTTCGGTAACCGTAGTATTCTCGAACCACTGTGGTCGAAGTCAAGCGATCTCCTGCGCCGACCGGCAAGCCATCGGACAGCTGCTGGTCAGGCTGCTGCGCGAGTTCCGCGATGACCTGGCCGCACCGCGGGCCGACGCCGGATACGGCGATGTCCGCGAACCGCACTTCCAGATCTTCGGCAACATCCGGATGGGCGGCATTCGGCTGACCGAGTTGGCAGACCGCGCGCAACTGAGCCTGGCCGCCGCCTCGGAGTTCGTCAACGACCTCGTCGACCTCGGCTATCTGACCCGTCGACCCGATCCGGCCGACGGTCGCGCCAAGCTCGATCGAACTGACGAAACGTGGCCGCGAATTGATGGACGATGCCGGCGGTCGCGTCGCCGACATCGAACGTCGGTGGTCGGCGGTCGTGGGCCGGAATAACTTCGCGCAGATGTGCGGGACGATGCAGCGACTGCTCGACGAGATCGACCCCCAAGACTCCCGACGCTAGCCCTACTCCTCCGCGAAATCGCCGGGCCTGGCCGGGATCTACTGCCTAACCTGCCGCCTTCGCGGAATCAGCAGGATGTCCACTGCGCTCCGCGCGGCGCTGCTCCCGGCGTTCCCTGCGCTCGGCGCGGCGCTCCGCACGCTTGTCGGACCGAGACTGCTGGCTGGTGTCGTTGAGCCGTGAAGTCGATCCAGAGGAGAACGGCTTTGGCAACCCGGTCACGCCCATCCGCGTCTCAGTCGACACCCCGGTTGACGGTGCTGATGGAACAACAATCTTGCCGTGTGAGAGGTATGGACGGGTGTCGCCAACCTCGTCATTACGCACATACCCCGCATCCACAATCGGGCGCACAACATCGTCGATCCGGTCGACCACCGCCGGCGGGGCGATGAACCGCAGAGGCAGCGTCAACGGAAGATGCTCGGTAGGAACCAGATAGTTTGTCACGGTGGCCTCTTGAGAATTCACCCAATTCACCTTCGTCGTGACATTCTCCGGCGGTATCGTCGCCGGGTCGACGTCGGCGTACAGCGAATGCACAACGCCCGCTCCGATCAATGCATTGAACGTCGACACCAGATTCCATGGCCGGTCAGGCGGATCAGCAAAACCGTCATATTCGCCGGTCACGATTATCGTGTCGTATTGAGACACCACCGGCGTCGTCGACGTATAACCGACGAACGGAACATAGGTGCCCTCAGGCAACAATGCGAGTACCCCGCGCTCCGGATTCCCGAAGATGATGAATGTCACCTGGTCCGGCGGCGGGGCTTCAGGATCGTCGAGCAACCGCCTCTGCTCGTGATCGATCACCATGGAGCCCTCGGATAGGCCCGCCACCACGATCGGACCGTCAGCCGATTTGATCGCCGCATCCAGATTGTCCACACCTCTGGCGATCGATTGCTCGGCCAAGATCGGCGTCCCCGGATACTTGATGACCGTGGCACTCGCGTCGGGATAGAACCCGGACCCGATGGTGCTGGTGATACCCGGAAAAAAGTAGTAGACGGCACCGCCGGTGACGAGCATCGTCTGCGCCTGGGCGCTGGGCATCAAAGCGATCGCCACACTCGAGAGCACAGCGAGCAAACTACAAAAGACTCTCCCCACCGCCCGACCATACAACTGCGGCGACCGAGATCGCCGCTCCCGGTCGCCCTTGTCACTGAGTCGCGAGCGCCACCACGAGTAGCAAGACGGCGACCAGCGGAAAAACTCCCTGGGTGAAAGCGGCCCGCGCCTTGTCCGGCGACGACACCAGCAGCACCACCGCCGCCGCGAGCCATCGACCCGACGCCGGCGAAGACCAGCGCGGCGCCAACGGCGGTGTGTCCCACGCAATCGCGACGATGCCCACGCCGCTCACAACCGCCAGAAACAGGTTGTAGAAGCCCTGGTTGAACGCGAGTAGCTTGGTGGTCTCCGCCTCTTCGGCCGTGGTGCCGAACGTCGCCCGGGTGCGGGGCGACGTCCAGGTCAACGACTCCATCACGAAGATGTAGAGGTGCATAACGCCGCCAGTGCGGCGAATATCAGCCCGGCGTAAAACCAGTCAAGCCCTGCGACGCTTCGCCCCACTACGATCACCTCTAGTCGAACAGTCCCCGCTGCCCGACACCCGCGCGGGACCCAGACCCCGGCCGGCGGACTCATGCCCAGGTGTGTCCACGCCTGTGCGGTGGCGACGCGCCCGCGGGGCGTGCGGGCGATCATCCCGGCGCGCACCAGGAACGGCTCGCACACCTCCTCGACCGTGGTCGCCTCCTCGCCCACCGCCACCGCCAGCGTCGAAACCCCGACCGGGCCCGCCGCCGAAGCTGCGAGTGAGCGCCGACAGCACCGCCCGGTCCAGCCGGTCCAGGCCGAGCTCGTCGACGTCGTACACCGCCAGCGCGGACTTGGCGATGTCACGGGTGATCACGCCGTCGGCGCGCACCTCGGCGTAGTCGCGCACCCGGCGCAGCAGCCGGTTGGCGATACGCGGCGTGCCCGCGTGAGCGGCGGGCGATCTCGGCGCCCGCGTCGGCGCCCAGCTCGATGCCGAGGATGCCGGCCGAGCGGGTCAGCACCCGCTCCAGCTCGGCGGGCTCGTAGAAGTCCATGTGCGCGGTGAAGCCGAACCGGTCGCGCAGCGGGCCGGTCAGCGCCCCGGACCGGGTGGTCGCGCCGACCAGGGTGAACGGCGCGACCTCCAGCGGAATCGACGTCGCGCCCGGGCCCTTGCCGACCACGACGTCGACCCGGAAGTCCTCCATCGCCAGGTACAGCATCTCCTCGGCGGGCCGGGCGATGCGGTGGATCTCGTCGATGAACAGCACGTCGCCCTCGACCAGGTTGGACAGCATCGCGGCCAGGTCGCCGGCGCGCTCCAGCGCGGGGCCGGACGTCACCCGCAGCGACGAGCCCAGCTCGGCGGCGATGATCATCGCCAGCGACGTCTTGCCCAGCCCCGGCGGACCGGACAGCAGGATGTGATCCGGTGTGCCGCCGCGGTTCTTGGCCCCCTCGATGCACCAGCTGGAGCTGTTCGCGCACCCGGGGCTGGCCGATGAACTCGCCGCAGCGATCGTGGCCGCAGGCTGGCGTCGATGTCGCCCTCGCCGACGGTCAGCGCCGGGGACGATTCGCGGTCGGCGACGTCGTCGGTCATTGCGCCGCTCCGCCTCGTCGCATCGCTCTGCATCGTCGCCGGCCTCATCGGGACTTACCCAGCAGCGACAGCGCGGCGCGCAAGCGCCGGACGTCGTCGGCCTCCGGATCGTTGGCCAGCACCTTGTCGGTGGCCTCCTCGGCCTGCTTGACCGCGAAGCCAAGGCCGACAAGGGCCTCCACCACCGGCCCGCGCACCGGCATGGCCGTTCGCCGCGGCCGCGCCGCCCGACGCGTCGGCCGCGCCGGCGCCGACCTTGTCGCGCAGTTCCAGCACCATCCGTTCGGCGCCGCGCTTGCCGATGCCGGGCACCCGGGTCAGCGCGGTCGATGTCGCTGTCGGCCAGCGCCAGGCGCAGCGCGGCGGCGTCGTGCACCGCCAGAGTCGCCAGCGCGAGCCGCGGCCCGACCCCGGACACCGTCAGCAGAGTCCGAACAGGTCGCGCGCGTCGGAGTCGGCGAAGCCGTACAGCGTCATCGAGTCCTCGCGCACGATCATCGCGGTGATCAGCCGGGCCTCGGTCGCCGCGGCGCAGCGTCGCCAGCGTCGACGGCGTCGCGTTGACGCGATAGCCCACCCCGCCGGCCTCGATGACGGCGTGGTCGAGTGCCACGTCGAGCACCTCGCCGCGGACCGAGGCGATCATCGTGCCGCCTTCGAGCTCGTGCCCGGTACTTCGTGTCGTTCTGTTCGCGCGGCCAGCGCTTCGGCCGCGGCCATCCGGGCGATCATCGGCGCGCGCCAGCAATGGCAGATCGCCAGCGCCAGAGCATCGGCGGCGTCGGCCGGTGTCGGTTTGGCTCTGCAGCGCAAGGATTCTGGTGACCATCGCGGTGACCTGAGCCTTGTCCGCGCCGCCGTTGCCGGTGACCGCGGCCTTGACCTCGCTGGGGGTGTGGAAGTGCACGTCGATGCCGCGCTTCGCGGCCGCCAGCGCGACCACCCCGCCGGCCTGCGCGGTGCCCATCACCGTCGACACGTTCTGCTGCGAGAACACCCGCTCGATCGCGATGACGTCGGGGTGGTGGGTGTCCATCCAGTGCTCGACGGCATCGCTGATGGTCAGCAGCCGCTTCTGGCCAGCGGCGCGTCGGACGGGGTCCGCACCACGTCGACGTCCAGCGCGATGACCTGCCGACCCGGCCCGCCCTCGATGACGGAGAGTCCGCATCGCGTCAGTCCGGGGTCGACTCCCATCACCCGCACGCCAACCCCTCCTGTGTGAACAGCTGTTCGAGAGGAGCCTAGCGCGGTGGACCGACGCGACCCGGAAACTGACACGCCCGCCTATTCGTCGCCGAAACCGACGTTCGGCAGGAAAAGTGCGAGAGGAGGCCTGCAAAACGTCGATCTCGACGCAACGTCATTCCTCGTCGAGGTGCGCGGCGACCTCGTCGGGGATGTCGACGTTGGTGTAGACGTCCTGCACGTCGTCGCTGTCTTCGAGCGCGTCGACGAGCTTGAGCACCTTGCGGGCGCCGTCGACGTCGACGGGCACCGTCACCGACGGCTGGAAGCTCGCCTCGGCGGAGTCGTAGTCGATGCCCGCGTCCTGCAGCGCGGTCCGCACCGCGACCAGATCGCCTGGCTCGGAGATGACCTCGAAGCTGTCGCCGAGGTCGTTGACCTCCTCGGCGCCGGCCTCGAGCACGGCGGTCAGCACGTCGTCCTCGGTCAGCCCGTTCTTCTCCAGCGTGACGACGCCCTTGCGGGAGAACAGGTAGGACACCGAGCCGGGGTCGGCCATGTTGCCGCCGTTGCGGGTCATCGCGACGCGGACCTCGCCGGCTGCGCGGTTGCGGTTGTCGGTCAGGCACTCGATCAGCACCGCGACGCCGTTGGGGCCGTAGCCCTCGTAGGTGATGGTCTGCCAGTCGGCGCCGCCGGCCTCCTCGCCGGCGCCGCGCTTGCGGGCGCGCTCGATGTTGTCGTTGGGCACCGAGGTCTTCTTGGCCTTCTGGATGGCGTCGTACAGCGTCGGGTTGCCGGCGGGGTCGCCGCCACCGACGCGCGCTGCCACCTCGATGTTCTTGATCAGCTTCGCGAAGTTCTTGCCCCGCGTGGCGTCGATGACGCCTTCTTGTGCTTGGTGGTGGCCCACTTGGAATGGCCGCTCATGCAGGTACTACCTCTTTCACTACTGCGAAGTCCGATCGACGAGTCTACGTGGACGTTTATTCGCTACGGCGCGGCGTCGGGCGGGGTCAGCGCGACGATCCGATACCCAACGCCGGCGGGCCAGCCCAGGTGGCCGCTGAGGTGCACCTGAATCCAGGTCACCGGCGCACCCGACGGGTCGTCGGTGAACTCCGCCGCGGCATCGACGATCGCGCTGGTCTCGCCGGAGCCCTGCAGCAGCACCGAGAAGGACAGCGTCGACTCGCCGAGCCGTGCCCGGCTGTACTGCAGGCTGTCTGGGATGAAGAACGACGTCGCGAAGTTCGGCGTCCGGATGCCCCGCGGCGCGTTCGGCGAGCGGCGCAACATCAGCCCCGAAACCTCCGGCTTGCCGTCGAACCACACGGTGCCCACGTATTCGGTGCGTCGCGCCTCGCCACCGCCCGGCAGCCGCACGAGCGTGTCGATGCGCGGCTGCGGCTCGACCTCGATCGTCTGGTTCATCGTTTTAGATGTAGCGGATCATCGCCGGCCACGTCGGCCAATTCGCGCCGGCTTGCGTTTGGTGAACAATTTCTCACAGTCGGCGCGGAGACCACGGAACATAAAGCGCAGCGTCCAATGGCCGGTTGCGCAATTGGTACTCTTCATTAATGCCTCCGTCGCGACAATTCACCGGGTTGCCTTGCAGGCGGATACCCCGCCAACCGGGTCACCGATGAAGCCAGCTTTTCGGCGGTGGCGCGGCCTCGATCACTATTACTGGCTGACCGCTTTTCTCGCCGCCCGTGGAATTCAGCGTGCGGCGTGCCGTCTGGTTGCGCTGGCTATATTCGGGTTGAGTGCCCTTTCTCTGACGCTGATCTGGAGCCCGACGGGCCCACAGGGGACACTGAGCCGGGTCCTGGCGGTGGCCGTATCGGTGTGCTGCTGGGGTATGACGGCCCTGTGGCTTCGGCCACGCTGGCCGACCGCACTCGAGTCCCGCGTATGCGTCGCTCTTGGATCGGTCTGCATAGCGATCTCCTGCATGATCCAGTCCGAACCCGTGGCCGGACTGTTCGGTGCAACGGCGTTCACACTCGTGGCCACCTACGCCGCCGTCTTCCACACCACCCGGTGGCTGGCCATCACCTGGTTGGCGACGGGCGTGACCTTGGTCGTACTGGCGGTCAGGCTGGCCTCGATCGATATCGCGTTCGCGATCTGTTCGGCGCTGCTGGTCGGATTCATCGTCATGTTCGTATCGCTCACCGGTCGGGCGACGATCTCGCTCGTCGACGCCGACATCCTGCACGAGAACTTCGAGCCGCTCACCGGCTTGCTCAACCGCGACGGCTTTTACGAGAGAGCCACGACCCTGGTGGCATCACGCAGCCGTGGTGACGACCGGTATCTCGCCGTCGCCGTGATCAACCTGGACAGCTTTTCCCTGGTGGGCGAATTCTCCGGGACAACCGGTGCAAACCGGTCCCGGGTCGAGATCGCTCAACGCCTGCGCGAAACCGCTCGACGCGATGCGGTGCTCGCCCATATCGCCGACTCCGAATTCGTGATCGCGGACTTGTTCGAAAGTGCCGATGCCTCGGCGCTCATCGAGCGTGTGCGCGGCACCATTTCCAGTGCGCCGTCTCGCCTGTCGGCCAGCATCGGGGTGGTGACAACTCCTTTGCAGCCGCTGGTGCAGCTTCCGCCGAACGAGGTGCTCGACGAGCTTCTCGCCATCGCCACCAACGCGATGTACGAGTCCCGCAAGGCCGGCGGCAACCAGGTCGCCTACGTCCGCAACCCCGCGCTCACGGTCCTCGATGACCCGGGAGACGAGTGGTTCGGTGCCGGGGAACCCGCCTAGCGGTTGCGCGTCACGAGCGGCCGGTGACGATATCGACGAACAGCCGGTGGATGCGACGATCGCCGGTCATCTCCGGATGAAAAGACGTCGCCAGCATCCGGCCCTGGCGCACGGCGACGATGTGGTTGTCCGCAAGGGCCAGCACCCGCACGTCGGGACCGACCCGCTCCACCCACGGCGCCCTGATGAACACCGCGTGCACCGGCCGGTCCAAACCGTCGAAGTCGATGTCGCCCTCAAAGGAGTCGACCTGCCGACCGAAGGCGTTGCGCCGCACGGTCATATCGATCGCCTCCAGCGGAGCGGCCTCTCGCCCGGCAGCTCCGGCATCCAGGATCTCGCTGGCCAAGAGGATCATCCCGGCGCACGACCCGTATGCGGGCATTCCCTCGGCCAGCCGCGACCGCAATGGCTCGAGCAGCTCGAACTCCCGCAACAGGTGCGTCATCGTGGTGGACTCGCCGCCCGGAATGACCAACGCGTCGACGGCGTCGAGCTCGCCACGGCGCCGGACGGTAGCCGCTTCGGCTCCGGCCTCACGCAGTGCGGCCAGGTGTTCGCGGGTGTCGCCCTGCAGCGCCAGCACCCCGACGCGGGGTGCACTCACTCTGGTGCCGGCGAGAAGTCGCGCTTGTAGCGGGTCAGCCCTTCCTGCATCACTGCCGCCACCATCTCGCCGGACCGGGTGAAGATCTTTCCCTGCGTCAGCGACCGGCCGCCCGATGACGATGGGGAGGACTGGTCGTACAGCAGCCATTCATCGGCGCGGAACGGACGCATGAACCACATCGCGTGATCCAGCGACGCGATCTGCAGATGTTTGCGCTCCTCCTCGTGGTGCACATGCGCCGAGCCGAGCAAGGTGAGGTCGCTCATATAGGCCAGCGCGCAGATGTGCAGCACCGGATCGTCGGGCAGCGGGTCGCGGTGGCGGAACCACACCTGCTGCTGGGAGGCCTTGCCGGGGAGGCGTTCCAGCTTCTCCTGCGGCACCACCCGGATCTCCCACTCGGCGAACTGCCGGAATCCCGCGTCGTCGAAGGCCTTGATCTCGGCCAGGCCCGGCAGGTCTTCGGGTGGCGGCGCCGACGGCATGGCGTCCTGGTGATGGATGCCGCTCTGGTCGGTCTGAAAGGACGCCGACATGGAGAAGATGGTTTCCCCGTGCTGGATAGCGTTGACCCGTCGGGTCGCAAACGAGCCGCCGTCGCGCAGGCGCTCGACGATGAACACCGTGGGCGCCTTGGCATCTCCTGGTCGCAGGAAGTATCCGTGCAGCGAGTGCACTTGATACTTCGGGTCGACGGTTCGCACCGCCGACACCAGTGACTGGCCTGCGACATGGCCGCCGAACGTCCGCTGCCAGTTGCCCGATTCCGGACTGAAAACGCTGCCGCGGTAGATGTTGATCTCGAGTTGCTCGAGATCAAGGATCTCCTCGATCGCCACTACAGGTTCTGTTCTTCCCGCGAAGCGCTCATCCCTGAGTTCTTACCAGCCGCGCTCGGCCAGCCGGTGCGGGGCGGCGATCTCCTCAACGTTGATGCCCACCATGGCCTCCCCCAGCCCGCGCGACACCTTGGCCAGCACGTCGGGGTCGTCATAGAAGGTGGTGGCCTTGACGATCGCGGCGGCGCGCTGCGCGGGATCGCCCGACTTGAAGATGCCCGAGCCGACGAACACGCCCTCGGCGCCGAGCTGCATCATCATGGCAGCGTCGGCCGGGGTGGCGATTCCGCCTGCGGTGAACAGGGTCACCGGCAGCTTGCCCGCCCGCGCCACTTCGGCGACCAACTCGTAGGGCGCCTGCAATTCCTTTGCGGCGACGTATAACTCGTCTTCAGACAGTGACGTCAGCCTGCGTATCTCGCCGCCGATGGCCCGCATGTGCGTGGTCGCGTTGGACACGTCGCCGGTGCCTGCCTCGCCCTTGGAGCGGATCATCGCCGCGCCTTCGGTGATCCGGCGCAACGCCTCGCCCAGGTTCGTCGCACCGCAGACAAACGGAAGGGTGAACTTCCACTTGTCGATGTGATGGGTGTAGTCGGCCGGGGTGAGCACCTCGGATTCGTCGATGTAGTCGACACCGAGGCTCTGCAGAATCTGCGCCTCCACGAAGTGGCCGATGCGAGCCTTGGCCATCACCGGGATGGTGACCGCCGAGATGATGCCCTCGATCATGTCCGGGTCGCTCATCCGCGACACCCCGCCCTGAGCGCGGATGTCGGCGGGCACGCGTTCCAGCGCCATCACCGCGACGGCGCCTGCGCCCTCCGCGATGCGGGCCTGCTCGGGGGTGACGACGTCCATGATCACGCCGCCCTTGAGCATCTCGGCCATGCCGCGTTTGACCCGAGCCGTGCCGGTCTGACCGCCTGCCCCGTTCGGTCCAGATGCGGTTTCCACTGCTATCTCCTCCAAATGCCTACTGATCCAGTCTAGAGGTGGCGCCAAATCGAATAAATCCGCAGGTGCGTCAGCGGATCGACTGCAGCTGCCGTTGCGGTCCGGCACCCTGCGCGTCGGCCAGCGCGTTCGCCTCGGAAAGCAGCTCACCGAGCTGCAATGGGTACACGGTCTCCCCCTTGGCGACCAGCTCACCGATCATTGTCGCATCGCACCAGCGGTGGCCATGAATGTAGCGCCGTTCCAGCGCGGTCCGGCTGGACGGGGACGGCTCGAACCGGCGGGTGCGGTGCACGAAGAACATCTCCTCGCTGCGGATGACCGACCCGTTGAAGTCGATCACGGCGTCACGTCGCCACACCGGCCCGATCATGTCGGCCGGGTCGACGCGCAGGCCGGTTTCCTCGGCGACCTCGCGCACTGCGGCCTCCGTCAGCGTCTCCCCCGGCTGGGCCGCACCGCCGACGGTGAACCACCAGCGCGGCACTGGGCCGTCTGAGTCGTCTGGCAATGCCGGGTCGGACCCGCAGAACAACAACACCGCTCCATCGTCGTCGAGCAGCACCACCCGGGCCGATATGCGGCGGCTGACCACACCGACGTCGCGGTCGGCCTGTTCGGCGATCTCGAAATAGGTTGGCAGCGCGGCGGTTCCACCCAGTCGAAGCCAACGCACGGCTGGCCGCTCGCGCAGCGCCAGCGTGTCGCGCACGGCGTCGTTGTGGAACCGGCGGGCCAGCACCACGCGCGCCTCGGCGTCGGCCAGCTCGGCGACCAACGCGACCGGCAGCGATACCGGGTCGACAAGCGACAGCGCCGCCGACAGTTCGTTCTCGGCGGCTTCTCTGCCGGCTCGCGGCGCCTGCTCGGCGGTATCGGCCAGCCCCGCCAGCCGCTTGCCCTCCGGCCCGGCCCCGTAGGCGTCCACGGCCACTGCGCGGGCCACCACGGCGCGGCGGGCCAGCGCGGCGTCGAGCGCCTGCCAGGACAGGTCATAGCGGACGTGCAGCCGGTCGAGCCGGTGAGCGGTCTGGTAGGCCCACAGGCCGATCAGCAAAAGAACCGCCAGCACAACGAGCAGGGCCGTCACCACGAGCCAAATCATCAGCTCGCCACCTGCACCTTGGCCCCCGCCCCGGCCACCGTTTCGTAGACCCGCATGATCTGGCCTGCGACCACCGACCAGTCGTATGGGCGGACCGCCTCGGTGGCCGCTTCGATGTATCGGCTGCGCACAACGTCGTTCTCGAGCACCTCGATCAGGCCGGCGGCAAGCGCATCGGCGTCGTCGACGGGCACCAACCGGCCGGCCTTCCCGTCGACCAGGACCCGGCGGAACGCGTCGAGGTCGCTGGCCACCACCGCGGTGCCTGCGGCCATCGCCTCGACGAGCACGATGCCGAAGCTCTCGCCGCCGGTGTTGGGCGCGCAGTACACGTCGGCGCTGCGCATCGCCGAGGCCTTTTCGGCGTCGTCGGCCTGGCCGAGGAACCTCAGGTGCCCGGCCAGTGACCCGGCCTCCTCACGCAGCTCGTCTTCGTCGCCGCGGCCGACGATGAGGATCTCGATGTCGGGAAATCGCTCGACCAACGCAGGCAGCGCCGCCACCAGCACGGCCATCCCCTTGCGCGGTTCGTCGAACCGGCCGAGGAACAGCACCGACTTGCCCGGGCGTGGATACCCGTCGAGGCGGGCGGCCTTCGAGAACGACGCCACGTCGACGCCGTTGGGGATCTGGACGGCATCCGAGCCGAGCGCCTCCATCTGCCAGCGTCGCGCCAGATCGGACACCGCGATGCGGCCGACGATCTTCTCGTGGTAGGGCCGCAGGATGCCCTGAAAAACGCTGAGCGTCAACGACTTTGTGGTCGAGGTATGAAAGGTCGCCACGATCGGCCCCTCTGCGGCCTGCAACGCCAGCATCGACAGGCTCGGCGCATTCGGCTCGTGCAGGTGCAGCACGTCGAAGTCGCCGTCGGTCAGCCAACGCTTGACCTTGCGGTGGGTGGCCGGGCCGAAGCGCAGCCGCGCGATCGACCCGTTGTACGGAATCGGCACCGCCTTGCCGCCGGACACGACGTAATCGGGAAGTGAGGCGTGCGCGTCAGCAGAAGCCGGCGCCAGCACGCTGACCTCGTGGCCGCGGGCGCGCATGACCTCCGCGAGTTGCAGCACATGGGATTGCACGCCGCCGGGGACGTCGAACGAGTACGGGCACACCATACCGATGCGCATCAGGCATCGCCCCTGAGCTTGGCCTGCCGTTCCTCGGACAGATCGGCCAGCCACTGCGGCTGCATCATGTGCCAGTCCTCGGGATGGGCGGCGATTCCCCTGGCGAACCGGTCGGCCATCGCCTGCGTGATCGCCGCGACATCACCCGATGACGTGTCCAGCGGTCCTGTCACGTTGAAAACCCAGCTGTCACGCGTGTTGTAGCAGTGTGTGGGCAGCAGGACCGCACCGGTCTCGATGGCCAGCTTCGCCGAACCTGCGGGCATCCGGGTCGGCTCACCGAAGAAATCGACCTGAACTCCGGAACGCGTGAGGTCGCGATCGGCCATCAGGCAGACAATCCCGTTGTCGCGCAGGCGGTCAGTGAGCACCTCGAACGGCGGCCGCTCGCCGCCGGTCAGCGGCAACATCTCGAATCCCAGGCTCTCCCGGTAGTCGATGAACCGCTGATACAGCGATTCCGGCTTGAGCCGCTCGGCGACCGTGGTGAAGGTGCCGAAGTGCTGAACCATCCACACCCCGGCCATGTCCCAGTTCCCGCTGTGCGGCGTTGGCATGACCACCCCTCGGCCCGCGGCGAGGGCGGCGTGGATGTGTTCGCGGCCCAGAAGGCACGGCTCGATGTGCGCGCGGAGTTTTTCCTTGTCCATCGACGGCAACCGAAATGCCTCCCGCCAGTATCGGGCGTAGGAGGCCAGCGAAGCACGGATCAGCCCGTCCGGCACCCTGGCGGGCGTCACGCCGAGCACCCGGGCCAGGTTCTTGCGCAGTTGGGCGGGACCACCGTTGCGGGACGCGTAGATGGCACCGGCGTCGAACGCGTTGCGCGCCACCAACTCCGGCATTGCTCGGACCACACGCCAGCCCGCCGCGTAGCCGAAATCGGAGACTTGCCCCCCGAGCGAGAAGCGGCTGCCCCCGCCGCGCACGCGAGCAGCAAGAGGATCACCCGCCTGTGGTCCCGTCCCGGTGGCGGTCACGGTTCTTCCCCCTGACCTTCGGGGGGTGGTGCCCCCACGTCTCGGGTTTGTCGCCGGAGTTGCCCGCGACGTCGGACTCGGCCTTCTGCATCGCCCCCATCGCGCCCGGTGACGTCCGCACGGTGTGTATCCGCTGACCAAGGGTGATCAGGCTGGCGACCGCAAGCACCCAGATCGCGACGTGCAGCAGCCACGGCATCGGATAAAACGGCAGGTCGGAAAGCCACGCGCCGAGCAGTACGATTGCCAGCCGTTCCGGCCGCTCGATGAGGCCGCCCTCGCCGCTGAGGCCGGCGGCCTCGGCACGCGCCTTGACGTAGGAGATCACCTGCGAGCTGACCAGGCAGATCATGAGTGCCACCACCAGCGGCGTGCTTCGCAGCCCGAACGCCGCCCACCACAGCAGCCCGCAGAAGACGGCGCCGTCGCTGATCCGGTCGCAGGTGGCGTCGAGCACCGCGCCGAACCGGGTGCCCCCACCACGCTGGCGGGCCATCGCGCCGTCGAGCATGTCGGCCAGCACGAAGAACCACACGGCAAGCGAACCCCACCACAGCTGCCCGATGGGATAAAGCGTGAGGGCGGCGATGACCGCGCCCGCGGTACCGATGATCGTGATGCGGTCGGGCGTGAACCCGGCGCGTAGTGCAACCCTGGCCACCGGCGTCGAGAGCTTCTCGTACGCCGCGCGGGTCATCAGGTAGAAGTCGCTCACGGTTGTTCGGCCCATTCCGTGGCAAGCAGCTCGCGGGTCTCGCGCAGCAGCTGTGGGACGACCTTGGAGCCACCGATGATGGTGATGAAGTTCGCGTCGCCGCTCCACCGGGGCACCACGTGCATGTGCAGATGCTCGGCGAGCGAGCCACCCGCAGACTGGCCGAGGTTCAGGCCGACGTTGAACCCGTGCGGACTCGACACCGACTTGATGACGCGAATCACCTTCTGGGTGAACGCCATCAGCTCGGCACTCTCCGCATCGGTGAGGTCCTCGAGCTCCGACACCCGCCGGTAGGGGACCACCATCGAATGGCCCGGGTTGTACGGATAGAGGTTCAGCACGACGTAGACGAGCTCACCGCGCGCCACGACAAGACCGTCCTCGTCGCGCAGCGTCGGGATGTCGGTGAACGGCTGCGCAGACGCCGCCGACCCGCCCTTCATCGGAGCCTCCGCCAGATAGTTCATCCGGTACGGGGTCCAGAGGCGTTGAAGATGGTCGGGCTCGCCCACCCCGTGGTCGATGACCTCACCTTCGTCGTTGCCGGTCACGTGCTGGTGCCCGCCTTGATCAATTCCGCGGTGGGAGCGGTGTTTTCGCGGTTGGCGATCCAGTTCACGATCGCCTCGACCGCCTCGTCGCGGGGCACCCCGTTGACCTGGCTACGGTCGCCGAACCGGAAGCTGACGGCGCCCGCCTCGACGTCGCGGTCGCCGGCCAGCAGCATGAACGGCACCTTCTGGTTGGTGTGGTTGACGATCTTCTTGGCCATTCGGTCGTCGCTGGTGTCGACCTCGACCCGGACGCCGTGTGACCGCAGTTGCTCGGCAACGCCTTCCAGATACTCGACGTGCCCGTCTGCGACCGGGATACCGACCGCCTGCACCGGCGCCAGCCACGCCGGGAACGCGCCCGCGTAGTGCTCGGTGAGGATGCCGAAGAACCGCTCGATCGACCCGAACAGGGCGCGGTGGATCATCACCGGCCGCTGCCTGCTGCCGTCGGCGGCGGTGTAGGTGAGATCGAAACGTTCGGGAAAGTTGAAGTCCAGCTGGATCGTCGACATCTGCCAGCTGCGGCCGAGCGCGTCCTTGACCTGAACGGAGATCTTCGGCCCGTAGAACGCCGCGCCGCCCGGATCGGGCACCAGGTCCAATCCGGATGCGGCACCGACTTCGGCCAACACGCTGGTAGCTTCCTCCCACATGTCGTCCGACCCGACGGACTTGTTCGGATCCTTGGTGGACAGCTCGAGATAGAAGTCGGTCAGGCCGTAGTCACCGAGCAGATCCAGCACGAAGCGCAGCAGTGACGTCAGCTCGTCGCGCATCTGCTCGCGGGTGCAGTAGATGTGTGCGTCGTCCATCGTCAGCCCGCGCACCCTGGTCAACCCGTGCACGACACCGGAGAGCTCGTAGCGGTAGACGGTGCCGAACTCGAAGAGCCGCAACGGAAGTTCGCGATATGACCGCCCACGAGACCGGAAGATCAGGCAGTGCATCGGGCAGTTCATCGGCTTGAGGTAGTAGTCCTGGCCGGGCTTGCGCACCGTGCCGTCATCGTTGTACTCGGCGTCGAGATGCATCGGAGGGAACATGCCGTCCGCGTACCAGTCCAGGTGGCCGGAGATCTTGAACAGCTCCGCCTTGGTAATGTGCGGACTGTTGACGAACTCGTATCCGGCCTCGCTGTGCTTACGACGTGAGTAGTCCTCCAACTCGCGTCGGATGATGCCGCCCTTCGGGTGGAAAACCGCCAACCCGGAACCGATTTCGTCGGGGAAGCTGAACAGGTCCAGTTCCACGCCGAGCTTGCGGTGGTCGCGCCGCTGCGCCTCCTCGATCAGCTCCAAGTGGTGGTCGAGCGCCTCCTGCGACTCCCAAGCCGTGCCGTAGATGCGTTGCAGGCTGGCGTTGTCCTGGTTACCACGCCAGTACGCCGCCGAGCTGCGGGTCAGCTTGAACGCCGGAATGAACTTGGTGGTCGGAATGTGCGGGCCGCGGCACAGATCGCCCCAAACACGTTCGCGGGTACGGGGATTGAGATTGTCGTAGGCGGTCAGCTCGTCGCCGCCGACCTCCATCACCTCGGGATCGCCGGATTTGTCGTCGACCAGCTCCAGTTTGTACGGCTCATTGGCAAGTTCTTCGCGCGCTTGGTCTTTCGACTCGTAGACGCGGCGGGAGAACAGCTGGCCCTCCTTGACGATCTGGCGCATGCGCTTCTCCAGCGCCTCCAGATCCTCCGGGGTGAACGCCTCGGAGACGTCGAAGTCGTAATAGAAGCCGTCGGTGATCGGCGGCCCGATGCCGAGCTTGGCCTCCGGGAACATCTCCTGGACCGCCTGAGCCAGCACGTGGGCCGCCGAGTGCCGGATGACGCTGCGCCCGTCGTCGGTGTCGGCGGCGACCGGGGTCACCTCGACGTCGGCGGCCGGCGCCCAGCTCAGGTCGCGCAGCCGGCCGTCGGCGTCACGGACGACGACGATCGCATCGGCGGCGCCGCGGCTGGGCAGCCCTGCGTCGCGGACCGCTGCCGCCGCGGTCGTCCCGGCAGCGACCCGGATCGGGGCTGCTGGGGCGGGGCTGGCGGCGGCGCTCATCGGTCACTCTCCAAAGTCGTGGTGCTCCTCGCGTGCGCGAGTTTTCGTGGGTGTTTACGAACGCGACCATGCTATCGGTGCCGGTGGTCAGTCCCCGACCCCGATAGGGCTGTTCAACCAGGGGTGCTCGATGCCGACGAGCTCAACGGACCAGTCGAGCGCACCCAGCAGCCACAGCGTCCCGGCGACGACCAACGCGGTGAACAGACCGCCCAGGATCTGCACGATCGTGCCTTGCCGGTGGAACCAGTCCATCACCTTGCCGTACCGCTCCTTGGCGTACGCCAGCAGCCGCCGGGCCCAGTCGAACTCGGTGGCCAGAATGCCCAGCCCGACGAATACGATCGCCCAGCCCGGGCCGGGGTAGGGAATTGCGAGGATGCCGACGCCCAGGACCGCCAAACCGATTACGCCCACGACGATGCGGTAGACGAACTCGGTTCTGCGCCGTTCCCGTAACCGGTCGCGCCAGCGCGCCCAGCGCCGCCGCAACCCCGGCCCCTGCTCATCGGTCATGGCTGGCCCGGGTTGAGCTTGACGAACAGGGCCTCCGCCTCGGCCAGCACCGCCTCGCCGTCGAGTAGTCGTCCGGTCACGAAGATCTTCCGCCCCTCTTCGCGGTCGATCCGGGCGTCGACCTGCAACTCCTTCTCGATCGGGGCGATATCGCGGTAGTCCACGTGTAGATAGGCCGTCCGCTGCTTGAGACTCCGGGTGAGCCGGAACGCCGCGAAACCGAGCACCGAGTCGAACATCAACGCCACCGCACCGCCGTGGACCGCCCCGTTGCGGCCGAGGTGAAACCGTCGGAACCGGGCCACGCCGCCGACCTCATCCTGCGCCGTCCTCTGCAGGTCAACGGGCACCTGCATGATGTTGCCGCGGTTGGGCAGATCCATCCGCCGGCCAGACGGCGTGGTCCATTCGTCGGCGTCGAAGGGCGCAAGCAGCTCGGATACGGTCTCGATGAGGTCGGCAGCCTTCGTGATCACGTCGTCGGGGGCGTCCGCAGCGCGGGTGTGGTCCTGCAGGGTGCGGACGGCTTCGACGAACCGCCCGTAGTCGGGTCCGCCGCGGGTGGTGGGTTCGGGCGGGTTGAACCCGCCACCGGGATGCGCCTCGTTGGGGTCGGTGGCCACCCGCCCACCGTATTGCCCGCTCGGTTAGCCTGCGGATCCGGCATCGCTCAGCGTCTCGAATTCCTCGTCGGACAGCTTGATCTCGGCGGCGGCCACGTTCTGCTCCAGATGGCTCACCTTCGACGTGCCGGGTATCGGCAGCATCGCCGGCGAGCGCTTGAGCAACCACGCCAGAGCCAGCTGGGACGGAGTGGCGTCATGCTCGGCGGCGATTCGCTGCAGCGGGCCGTCGGACGCGGCCAGCGGGCCGGCCGCCAGCGGGAACCACGGGATGAAGCCGATGCCGTGCGCCTCGCACGCCTCCAGAAGAGGTTCGGCGGTGCGGGCGGTGAGGTTGTACATGTTCTGCACTGACGCGATCGGGGTGATCTTCTGTGCGGCCTCGAGCTGGTCGACCTTGACCTCCGACAGGCCGATATGACGGATCTTGCCCTCCTGCTGCATCGCAGCCAGCTCACCGATCTGGTCCTCGAGCGGGAACTTCTTGTCGATGCGGTGTAGCTGGAAAAGGTCGATGCGCTCGACACCCAGCCGACGCAGACTCATCTCGGCCTGTTGGCGAAGGTAGGTCGGAAAGCCCAGCGGCATCCAGTCATCCGGGCCGGTGCGCAGCAGACCGGCCTTGGTCGCGACGACCAGATCGTCTGGGTACGGGTGCAGCGCCTCGCGGATCAGTTCCTCGGAAACGTTCGGACCGTACGAGTCGGCCGTGTCGATGAAGTTGACGCCGAGCTCCACTGCGCGCCGCAGCACGCGGATGCATTCGTCGTGATCCTCCGGCGGGCCCCACACACCCTTGCCGGTTATCCGCATGGCGCCGAATCCGAGTCTGTTGACGGTGAGGTCGCCGCCGAGGTCGAACGTTCCTGATGCTTGAGCGACGGTTGAGGTGGTCACCTCACTGACCGTACGCCCGGTGATGTCACGGTGTTCGGGTGAGACTGAGCGATCTGCCGAAACTGCAATTGACCTATCGGGAGGTGGGCGCGACCGCTGGTCCACTGCCGGACGGGTACCACCACGTGCGCAAGTCGGCCGTGATCGGCCAGGGCCGACCGAGGTTCGAGGACGCGGCGGAGAAGGTGATGCGGTGGGGCATGCTGCGCGGAGCAGGAGTGCGGGTCGAGGCGAGCACCGAGGTGGCCGCCGTCGGGTCGGAGGTTCTCGTCGGCTTCGGTCCGCTGCGGGCGCCGTGCCGCGTCGTCTACGTGGTCGACCAGGCCGACCGCCGTGGGTTCGCCTACGGCACGCTGCCCGGCCACCCGGAATCCGGTGAGGAGCTGTTCGCGGTTCGCCTCGACCCGGCGACCGGTGACGTGCACGCCGAGGTCGTCGCATTCTCTCGGCACGCGACCTGGTGGAGCAGGCTCGGCGCGCCCGTCACGTCGCTGGCGCAGCGGCTGATCACAAATCGATACCTCGGCGCGGTCTGACTCCTACGATCGCGGTGTGCCAGGCAAGGTGTCGCTGAGCGGAGCGCACGCAGTGTTATCGGCCGAGGTAGCCGCGATCCGCCGCCGAGACCCCGACCTCGACGCCGGTGATATCACCACGTTCACCTTTCCGCTGCTGCTGCGACTGGTGGGTGTGCTGGCGGTGGGACTGGTGCCGCTCCTCGTCATCCGCAGCGGCGGAGACACCGATGCACTTCTGGTGCCGTTGGTGGGCTCGCTGGCGCTCGCCATCATCTGCACGGCGGTCGTCGCGTGGCTGGTTTCGATCGTCATCTCCGGGCTGGTGGTGGTGGTGCTGTACCGGACCGGGCCCAGGGCATCGTCGCAGGTGGTTGTCCGCACGCTCACCGACTCGTTCGAGCGGGTCAGCGACGCCACCTCGCACATCATGTTGCTCGCGCTGGTGGCCGGGCTCATCTCGCTGGCGATCGGCCTGCCCACCCGTCCGGGCGACGAGCTGGCCAATTCCGTGCTCGACGACCTGCTCGCGGCTCAGGTCGCGGTGCTGCTGGCGGCGTTGGGGTTCGCGTTCGTCGCCGAGTCGATCCGTTGTGCCGCAGACATTGTCGACGACCAGTCGATGATGCTTGCCTGGCCGTGGGCGCTCATCATCGCCTGCATCTCTTGGATGCTGGCGACGACCGTCGGCCCGTTCGAGACGACGCGGATGCTGACCATCCTGCTGAACGAATGGCTACCGGCGATGGTCGACGGGACACCGCGGGCCGAGGTCATCCGGGACCTGGTGCCCTCGGGCGCTCGGTGGTGGGCGGCGTTCGGGCCGCTGCCGATCATCGCCGCGATCTGGGCGTTCGAGACGTGGCGGCGCGACGGCTTCACCCATGTCCGCGAGTTCCTCGAAGGTGACGACGACCCAACAGCGCGCCGGAGCCCGGCATCAGCCAGCCGGTGAGGGTGATTACGCCGTGGTGACGCCGTTGGAACGGACGATGGAGAGCCAGTCGACCAGCGCGTATTCTTAAGCGACCTATCGGAGCACGACTGATCGGATCTGGATGGTGAACGACCCCCTGGTGGACAGCGCGCACATTCGCATCGCGGAGATCGTGCAGGAGCTGTACGGGCGGGCCGACGCCGATTCGGACACGGTGATCGCCGAGCTGGCCGAGCACGCGGCCGTCGAGATCCCCGGTGCGCAGTACGCGGGCGTCACCGTCACCCGCAACGCCAAGCACATCGACACTCCGGCCGCCACGCACAAGTGGCCGATACTGCTCGACGAGATCCAGCAGCGCCGCGGCGAGGGTCCGTGTCTGACGGCGGCGTGGGAGGAGAAGACGGTCCACGTCGCCAACCTCGCGACCGATGAGCGGTTCCCGCTCTATGCACGAGATGTGTTGGCGGAAACGCCGATTCGCTCAGTAATGGCATTCCAGCTGTGGATCGCCGGCGAGACGATGGGTGCGCTCAACGTCTACGCCGAAACCGCGAACGCCTTCGGGCCGGAAACCAGAGACATCGGGCTGGTGTTCGCTGCTCATTCGTCGGTGGCGTGGAACGCGGCGCGCCGCGACGAACAGTTCAAGAAGGCGCTGGGCAGCCGTGACATGATCGGCCAGGCCAAGGGCATGCTGATGGAGCGCTACGGCGTCAATGCAATTCAAGCCTTCGGGCTGTTGCGCAAGCTGTCCCAGGACTCGAACACGCCGTTGATTCAGATCGCCGCCGACCTCGTCGAGAAGCAACAGGCCGCAGACTGACGGCGCCGTTCCTCTCGCGGCGACGCTGAGCAGCTAGAACTCCTTGTGCGGCACGTCGGTCACCAGTCCGCCGTCCATGACGAACTCGCTACCGGTCGCGTAGGAGGATTCGTCACTGGCGAGGAAGACCACGAACGTCGACACCTCTTCCGGTTCGGCTGGGCGACCGAGCGGAATGGTGACCATGTCGTCGGGAAGATGCGCGGTCATCGGGGTGCGGATGAAACCGGGATGGATCGAGTTGACGCGAATGTTCTTGGGCGCCAACTCGAGAGCCGCTGATTTGGCCAGCCCGCGCACCGCCCACTTGGACGCCACATAAGGGTGCACCATCGGGGCACCGCGCAGGCCCTCGATCGACGACACGTTGATGATCGATCCCCCGCCCGCCGCGATCATGGGATCGATTGCGGCCCGCATACCCAGGAACGTGCCGGTGAGGTTGACGTCAATGACCTTCTGCCACTCGGCCAGATCGAACTTCCTCAACGGGCCCAGTGCCACGATGCCGGCATTGTTGACCAACACGTTGAGCTTGCCGAACTCGCGGACGGCGGTGTCGACCGCAGCCTGCCACTCTTCTGGCTGGGTGACATCGAGGTGGACGTAGCGTGCGGCATCCCCGATGTCGTCGGCCAGCGCCTTGCCCTCGTCGTCGAGGATGTCGCCGATCACGACCTTGCCGCCCTCCTTGACGAGCATCCGCGCGTGCGCCGCCCCCATGCCCCTGGCGCCGCCACTGATGAGCGCAACCTTTCCGTCCACGCGTCCCATGCGGTGTCTCCTTCTTTGTTGTCTGGCGCCCTAATTGGCGGCGAAGAGTCCCTTGCCGGTGATCAACGGCAGGTCGAGTGTCGTCCGGATTCCCGGCGGCGCGGCCACCACCGCGGGGATCGCGTTGACCACTCTGCCCGCGCCCGCCGCGATGGCGGCGTAGTTGTGGTCGCCCCTGCGACTGGTCGGACAGATGTCGACGGTGTAGGAGGGCTCGCCGATGATCTCGACCTTGTACGAGCCGCCGGGCTGCGCGGGCTGCGGCCATTCAGGGCACATGTCTTCACGCAGCCGCGTTACGTGATCGATGACGATGGCGGGCTTGCCTTTCACCAGGCCGTGGATCTCGAACCGCAGCGCGGCCTGGCCGCCCTTGGGGATGTGTCCGGCCGCGATGTCGAACGCCTCCGGCGCGGGTATCCGCACGCAGGAGTCCTTGATCTCGTCGACCTCGATGCCGAGTCCCGCGGCCAGCTGGCGGATCGTGGTACCCCACGCCATCCCAAGCACGCCGGGGTGCAACAGCATTGGCGTCTCGTCGAGCGTTTGGCCGAAACCCATCACGTCGAACATCACCGTGGAGCCGTCATAGGTGGCGTAGTCGGCGATCTCCATGCAGCGCACCTGCTCGATGCTCTGGCACGTGCTTGCGAACGCGAACGGAATCAGGTCGTTGGCGAACCCGGGGTCTACACCGGAGATGAAAAGGCTCGAATTGCCTTGTTGTGCGGCCTCTTCCATCGGTGCGATGTACTTGTCGGGCATCACACCCCACGGGTACTGGAACACACCGGGAGAAGTGCCGACGAGGTTGATTCCCGCGGCCAGGATGCGTCGACAGTCGGCGACCGCCTCGGGTATCCGGTTGTCGCCCATCGCGCAGTACACCGCGCAGTCGGGTTTGGTGGCCAGCAGGGCGTCCAGGTCGTTGGTCGCGGCGATGCCGGTCGAGACATCGAGCCCGGCGAGCTCGCCCGCATCCTTGCCGAACTTGTCATCCGAGAACACCCAGACGCCGGTCAACTCGAACCGACGATCGCTGATCAGGTGGTTGAGCGCGATACGACCGACGTTGCCCGTGCCGATGTGTGCGACGCGGATCGCCATAGCTGTCTCCTCAAGGCCGCGACTGGACAGCTGTCCAACTTATCGGATGCGGCCCTGCGCAAACAAGGCAGGTCATGGCCTTGGTCGAATCCCCGCCCGTCATCAACCAGCGGGTTCAGCTGGAGTGCCAGACAGTTGTCCAGCACTCCAGCTGGCGCCGTTAGAGCTGTTGCCGACGCCGCCCGAGGTATCCGGCCAGGCCGAGAGCGCCGAAGCCCAGTCCGGCGACCACCCCGGCCGCCGCCATCAGGTACATCTGCGTGCGGTCGATGCCGGCGGACTCGTCGGAGGCCAACTGCAATCGGTAGTCGCCCGGCAGCGGCGCCTCCTGCGGATCGCCGAGCCCGGGGAACTGCTGAGTGCGGTGCACCTCGAATTGGCGTTCGCCTGTCGGCGAGGTGATCCACTGGCCCCAGGCCGGCGTCGCGCCGTCGAGCAATACCTTCCGTCCGCCGTACTGGACGTCGTCGCCGACGTCGACGATCTGCCGGACCAGGAACGGCTCGTAGGTCGCATTCGAGTACCGGACCTGAACGGGCACGTTGTCATAGCTCAACAAAGGGGGCGGAGCGACAAACGGCAGCCCGACACCCGGGAGATAGCCACCGCCGAAGATGGTGCCTACCGCCACGTTCACCACGTCAGCCGCCACGTTCGCCACGTCAGAAACCACGTTCGCGGCGCCCAGCACCACAGCCGTGAAGCTGTACGCAGCGAGCTCGGCCACGTCAACAACGACCCTCGCCAGAGGCTCGATGACCAGCATCTGCGTGGCGTTCGCGAGGGCGTAGACGATCCGCACCGGAACCCGGAAGGGATTAAAAATGATCGGCCGGTAGAACTCGTCGTACTCGATCCAGTCCCGATCCCACTGGAGCACCCTGCGGTCCCAAATGCGGTCGGCGTCGACGGAAAGTTCCGACCCCGCGTCGAATTCGGACTCGAACGGGCCTAGCTTTGTATTGCTCGACGAGTTGAGCGCGCTCGACAGCAACTCAACGTCTTGCTTCGTCGCCGGCTCCGGCTTCACTTCGATCGGTTTCGACTGCTTGGCGAGCTGGATGTCCTGCTCTGGCGCCTGCAGTGTTTCGGGCTGCGCAGTCGGAATCTGCTGCGCGGCCCTGGAGACCGTCGATGGGTCGGACGGGTCGACACCGTCAGGGCCGCGTGAACCATCGGTTCCTGGTTTCGCCTGATCCGCCGCCGGTGGCTGCTTCTTGTCCGAAGCGTTGGCACCCGCTTCGGGCAGCTGGCCGGGCGCCAGATTCTTCGGGACCGCTGCGTCCAACTTCGGGTCGGCGGGCTTGGCCGGTTGATCCACGGCTGCCGGAAGTGCGGGCGTGTCGACCTTCGGGGCGTCGACCCGCGGCGCGTTCAACTTCGGCACGTCGGTCTTTGCCACCTCTGGTTTACGCGCAGCGACCTTGGGGGCGTCCACCTGCGGCACGTCAGCCTTGGGCGGATCAACCTTGGGCGCCTTAACTACCCGAGGCTGTTCCTTCTTCGGCTGAGGCGGTGCCTGGATCTGCGGCGCCGGCGCTTCGGGCGCTTCGATCACTGGTGCCGGCGCTACAGGCTGCGGTGCCGGCGCTACAGGCTGGGATGCCGGCGCTTCGATCTGCGCGTCAAGCACTTGCTGCGGCGGTGCCTCGACCTCCGGGGGTGACGGCAGTTCTTTGGGCGCACGCGGTGGCTCTGCGGGCGCCTGTTCCTCGGGAGCCAGCTGCCGTGCTTCCGGAGCGACGACCTCGATCGTCGGCACGACAGGTACCACCGGGTCACTGTGGTCCCCGGGTTTGGCGAAAGCCGGCGCAATCCCCCCGGTGAGCGCGGACATTGAGATCACTATTCCCGACGCCAGCACGGCGACAACAGTTCGCCGAGAGCACGTTTCGAGGGGGGCACGCATTTGGGTATTGACTCCTCTGGTCTCAGAGGATGGCGGGTTGACCGCCACCGCTGTTTTGCGCAGCCATCTCCCCCGACACTGGGGATGGGCCAGCAGCCGCCGCGGTGCTTATGGTGCCGAAGCGACACTTGTGGCGGGGTGCCGATCCGGTTCCAACCGATACATCGCTGCTCTCCCGAATGCGTTACAGCTGTACGATCTGCCCATCACTGCAATCAGACCCCAGCTGAGAGCGCAAGCTTTCGGCCGACGGCCGCTACCGTTGTCATGTGTTCGCCGGCGTTCGTACGAGGATCGCCGCCGTCTGTTTGACGCTGGTCGTAGCCGGATGCAGCCAGCCCACCGTCCTCGAAGGACGTGCCGTGTCGATGCGCTTCGACCCATACCGGGTTGCGGGCTTGCCGACCTCGGACGGCCCCAGCGGACCTCGCACCGCCGCGCCCTCGGCGACGACCAGGGTGCAGAACACCGATGACGGGGATATCGACCGCGCGGCGTTGTTGGCGATCGAAGACATCGAAGACTTCTGGACGCAGAATTACTCCGACTCGTTCGCCGGCAGCTTCGCTCCGGTGTCCGGACTCGTTTCGGTCGATCCGAACGGTTCGCTGAGCCTCTGCGGCGAGGAGGGGAGCGCATTCGCCTTCAACGCACTGTATTGCGCTCCGCAGGACGTAATCGCTTGGGACCGTGTCAATCTGCTGCCCGTCGCCAGGGAGTTCTTCGGCGATATGACGATCAACGGGCTCCTCGCCCACGAGTACGGCCACGCGTTGCAATGGCGTGGCGGCCTCGTCGACAGGACTTCCTCGATTCTGGTTCGAGAGCAGCAGGCCGACTGTTTGGCGGGCACCTATATGCGATGGGTGGCCGAAGGCCACTCGCCACGTTTCAGTCTCAACACCAGCCGCGCACTCGACCAGGTGATCGCAGGGGCGATCGCCGGGCGGGACCCGATCTCGACCTTCGACAGCTTGTCGCTCGACCCACCGTCGCACGGCACCGCTCTCGACCGCGTCAGCGCCTTCCAGAAAGGGTTCGACGTCGGAGCGGACGGTTGCGCCACGATCGACTCGGCCGAAATCCAGCAGCGCCGCGGCAGCCTTCCCGAGTCGCTGTTCGACCCGGCGAGCCCACAGAGCGACATCGCGATCGACGAGCAGACGTTGTCGACATTGATGGAGCTGTTGGGGCAGATCTTCGATCCGCCTGAGGCTCCGACGCTGTCGACCGCGGGCGGTGGCTGCTCCGCCAGCGAGCGGCAGCCGGTGGCGTACTGCCCGGACACCAACACGATCGCAGTCGATATGCCTACGGTGCAGCAGTTCGGCACGCCCGCCGACGAGAGCCAGTTTGTCCTGTTGCAGGGCGACAACACCGCGTTGTCGATGGTGACGTCGCGCTATGTGCTCGCGCTGCAGCGTGAGCGCGGGTTGGAACTCGACTCGGCAGTGGCGGCCATGCGCACCGCGTGCCTGACGGGGGTCGCGCAGCGCAAGATGGCGGAGCCGATTGGCGGGCCCTCGGGCAATCAGCTGGTGCTCGGTGCCGGTGATCTCGACGAAGCGGTGTCGGGTCTGCTCACCAACGGGATTGTGGCCACCGATGTCAGCGGAACACCGGTGCCATCGGGTTTCACCCGGATCCTCGCGTTCAGCACCGGCCTTCTCGGTGATGCCGACAACTGCTATCAGCGGTTCCCGTGAGCTGCGGGCCTGGGAGAATTGCGTTGTGAGCCGACCACGGGACCAAGAACCTCGCCGCCCGGGGTCCGAGGACAGAACGGTCGAGATCCCGGCGCGGCCACCGAAAGGTGCCGAACCGCCGCGCGCGCGTCCAAACATTCGGCCGGACAGGCCTTTTGAACAAGGGCCGGGAGCCAGCGATGAGCCGTGGTGGCGGAATGCGAACCGCCGGACCCCCGCGCCACCCGGCCCCCTGGTCCAGGGGCGCAGTCCCGCGGCGCCGCCGCCACCCGCACCCCGACCGGGCGGCACGCCGTACCAACCCGACCGGCACAACGCGCCAGTTCGGAATCGCCAGGCCCAGCCACCTACCGTTCGGCGTAGGAGCTCGAAACTTACTGTGCTGGTCGCCGTCGGGGGTATCGCCATCCTGGCAGGGGCGGTCGGGTTCATGGTCGGGCTGTCGAGACTCGACGTGCTGAAAGGCCACGTGCTCGATGTGTCGAAAGCCGAGGCGGGCGTTCAGCAGATCCTCGTCGATCCGATTGACGGATATGGCGCCACGCGCGTCACCGACGTCGTATGCAACAACGGTGACGACCCGGAGATCGAGAAGGGCGGGACCTTCACATGCGAGGCGATCGTCGACGGCCGGAAGCGCCAAGTGCTGGCGGTCTTCCAAGACGACACCGGCACGTACGCGGTCGACCGGCCTCGGTAGGGCGCGTCAGTCGGGAAAGCCGAACAGCTCAACGACGCCGTGATCGCGGCCGGCGGTGTAGCCACCGTCGACGGCGATGGCCTGGCCGCTGACGAAGGAGGCGTCGGGCGACACGAGAAAGGCCGCCATGGCGGCGATCTCGTCGGGTCGGCCCAGCCGTTGAAGGGCATGTTCTTGGGTGATCGAGCCGAGCGGACCCTCCATCCCCGGCATGCGGAAAACGTTGTCCAACATCGGCGTTGCGATGAAGCCGGGGCAGATGGCGTTGGCCCGGATGCCGCTCGGGCCGTAGTCGAGGGCGATGTTCTTGGTGAGCAGCACGACACCACCCTTGGACGCGTTGTAGGCGCTTCCGCCGGCCGTGCCTTCGATGCCTTCGATGCTGGCGAGCGTGACGATTGAGCCGCGCTCGCCGTCGGCCCGGGGCTGCTCGATCATCCTGGCCAGCGCGGCCTTGGCCACCAGGAAGGTGCCGGTGAGGTTGACCGCGATCACCCGGTCCCATTCGGCCTTGTCGAGCAGATGGACCGGACCGCCGCCGGCGACACCCGCGGCGTGGACGACGCCGTCGAGGCGGTTGGGCACAGCGGCGAAGACCGCGGCGACCGCGGCTTCGTCGGTCACATCGGCCGTCACGAAGGTGAACCGTGGGCCGAGGCCGGGAGGTGCAGTCAGGTCGGCGCCGACGACGGAGCCGCCTTCGGCCAGCAGGCGCTGCACAGTCGCAAGGCCGATGCCCGACGCCGCGCCGGTCACGACGAACGTGCGCGAACGGGCACGGTTAGCGGTCACCATTCGTGTGTCCTCTCTGTCGGCTCACCTACTGGCGCCTGGGCTTCGACAGTCCTGCGCAAGTCCTCAACCGGTTTCTCTCACAACCACTACAGTCACTGTTGCAAGCGAACCTTGAGCCCGAGTCGCAAATCGCGTTACGGAATGTGTTTCGCGGTGATTACATGATGTAGCGGCGGGTCGGGCCGTCGGCACTGGCAAGGGAGGTCATTCATGGGCGGCTTCGGAGTGTTGGGTCTATGGGCGACGCTGGTCCTGACTCTCGTCGGGGCGATAGCGGTCGCGCTCGGTTTCCTGTGGCTGTCGAAACGCACGCTTGGGGAAGACGCCGGCCCGACGCACAATCCGTCGTTGTCGCCGTTCCTTACTGTCGTCGGTCTGGTCTTCGGAGCTCTGCTCGGGTTCACCGTGGTCGTTGCGTGGGAACAGTTTTCCTCGGCCGAGGCCAACGTCGCTCATGAGGCGTCGACCCTCACGACGATGTACCGGCAGACCGTCGCGATGCCGGATCCCCAGCGGACACAGCTGCGCCAGCAGCTTCGCAAGTACGCAGAGGCGGTATCGGGTCCGGAATGGTCTGCTCAAGAAACCGGCGGTGGCACGAGCGGCACGGCAAGAGCCGCCATCACCGAGATGTATCGCCTCTTCGGCAATCGGCCCGCCGGCACGTCAAGTCCAGTCGACGGAGAGTTTCTCAGTAAGCTGGGCGTATTGACGGCCGACAGAGATCAGCGTGTCCTGGACCAAGAACCTCGAATTCCGACGCTGTTGTGGGCCGGCCTCATCTTCGGTGGCGTACTGCTGATTGCGATCGCGGGTTTCGTCAATTTCAACAGCCGACTTGCTCACGGGGCCCTGGCCAGCGGGGTCGCCGTGCTGCTGGGCTTGCTCCTGTTCGTCGTCTATTGGCTCGACCATCCATTTGGAACGGAAATCGGCGTCACGCCCGCACCGTTCCATCACGCCGTTGAGGCGTTCGACGCCATGGACCGCGAGACGTAGTCGTACCTATGGAGCGAGCGATTCCGCGAAGCCGCTGATGTCCCCCGACGGTCGCGGTGTAGACGTCGGGCATGGTGCCAGCGCGCATCACGTCTGGACTCCGGCCAGCGCTGCCCGATCGAGGCGGCCGCGCGATCGCGCTCACGATCCGGGCAACTGTGGGCCGGCCGACGGCCAAAGCCCCGCCCCGAAGAAGGAGCGAGGCGGGGTCCGACTAGGGCGGGCGGCGGCGCTGTCCGGAACACCGCCGCTTCGGAGGCTTGACCTGGACGTGTGAAACTGCGATCCCGCGATAATGGACGCATGACTTCTAATCCGCGTTCGGAATCACGGTGGTCGTTGTGGTCGGAAGGGTCGATACTGTGCATCGGTAGCAAGGGCTCGCTGTTGTCGATCGGCGCGGACGGCTCAGTGCTCTCGATCGGCTCTGTCGGCTCAGTCCTCTCGATCGGCGCGGACGGCTCAGTCCTCTCGATCGGCGCGGACGGCTCAGTCCTCTCGATCGACTCTGTCGGGTCGGTGTTGTCGGTTGGCTCCATCGGCTCCGCCGCTTCGCTGCTCTCCGCGCTGTCAATCCGGTCGATGATGTCACTGATGTCCTACGCGTCGAAGTGGGCAGGGCTCGGCGCGCCCGATCCGGCGACCTGATGTGACTTGGCCGAATTCGGCGTCTTGGTGCACCAGCGCACGAAATCCGTTGTGCGCCAAGGGGTCACGCGCACAAAATCCGGTGTGCACCAACGACTTCCGGGGACTGCGAGGGGGCGTGGCAAAAGTCTTCGCCGCGTCGCCCTCACACTTGCGCAGCCGGTCGGTGACCTCCCTGGATACTCGCCCGTTCGAGCCTCGCCAGCAAGATCCGCTGGTCACGCGGTTGCTCAGGGCCGAATACGGTAGGATACCAGCGAATACACGCAGACAACGGCGTTTGCTGGACTACGAAAGTGACTGTGACACAATGGGATTCAAAGACAACGGCGACGACCCCACCGCTCGGCGTCAGGTGGACCCGCAGACGCAGGGCGATCGCGATGCCGAAGCGGCCAAGCTCCGTCGACCGACTTCGGCACCGCCAACGCGGCCTTCGACACCGACAATATTTGTCGGTGCAACCGCCATCGCCGGTGCCGGGCAGACCGTCAATTGCCCTCCGGCGGGGCCGGGTTGCGTGCCGTAGCTCCTAGCTGGCGTATGTCGACGCGGCTTCCCGTTCCGACGCAACAGTCGGGTCGGAGTGATTACGGGGTCGTCCATCTGCGACGACTGTGATCGGCGGCCCAAAACAGGAGGGCGCGCCGATGAGGCGTCGGAAGAGGATGGGCTTGATCGCGCGCCGGGCGTAGGTGCTGTTGCCGGCGGATCCAAACCACGGTCGACGTTGTGCAGATGTTGTGCGAGCACAAGAAACGTGTGACCTTGTGGTCCCGGCTGGTTTCGAACCAGCCGTAGTGGGTGTTCAGTACCTACCAGGACGTACCAGCAGATCACTCAGTTGGGCTAGCCCACAACGGATTCCGGCTTTAGCTATGTCGCACAACCGTTGCACAGACTCAGCAAACCCGCTGGTCAGAGCGGTGCGCGGCTGGCACAACAGCAAAGCGAATGGGATCGAACCGCCGCCCTGAATAAAGTTGCGAGCGAAACGCTTTCCGAATAACGGCTCTCGTTGGATTGCCCAACGGAATATCAAGCCGCGCAAGCGAATTCACTACTCGTCAATCCTTTCCGATCACATTTCGCCGCGACTCGGGGAGATCGGCGTTTCCAATCTGACCCCAGCCACCGTGCGTTCCTGGTATGCGACGACATTGGTTGACTGGCCTACATTTCGCAGCCATGCCTATCAGCTTTTGCACGCGATTTTGGGAACCGCCGTCAAAGATGGGCTTTTGCAATCTAATCCATGCCAAATCGACGGGGCGAGCGCAACCAAACGAGCGAGTCAATCAGTCATCTTGGAGACTGACGAATTGAAAAAGGTTACCGATCTGATTGAACCGAAACGCTTTAAGGCTCTCATTCTCATTTCGGCATGGTGCGGCCTGCGCTATGGTGAGGTAATGGAACTGCGCCGCAAGGATATTGGCGAAGGTTGCGAGATCATTTCGATTGCTCGCGGCGTGACTCATTGCACCGGCAAGCAAGCTGGCACAAATGGCAGCCGATGCATGATCTTCACACCCAAATCAGGGAAGCCGCGAACTGTCGTAGTGCCGCCGCATATTCGGGCCGATATCAAACATCATCTCGATACGTTCGTCGCGAAAGATATTGAGGCTCTGTTATTCCCGCCTAGTCGGGGCGGATGCCACTTATCCGATAAGGTGATTCGTGACGCTCTAGCTCCCGCGCTGGTTAAAGCCATGTGCGATAAACGAATTCGCATCCACAATCTGCGGCATTTCAGCGGGACTCAGGTTGCCCGCGTCGGCAATCTGGTCGAGACGATGAATCACCTTGGACATTCCACGGTCATTCCACGGTCACGGCTTCCCTGCGTTATCAGCATGTGGTTTCCGGTCGTGATGTCGAGATCGCTAATCAACTGTCGGCGCTGGCAGCCAAGCCGTTGATTTCGGTTGTGTCCGAGGACCAGGTGCCCGGTGTCTAGCATCGGCGACGTGGAGATGAACGATCTGGTGCAGGCTTTCGCACGAGGTATGAAATCGGCGGACGCATCGGCTCCTCAAGCGGTGAACACCCGTGGACAGCTCTATCAACCGGGCATCGGGCCGCACACGGAGCACGAGACGATCACCTTGGCCCTAGCTCTGTGCGGCGATCCCTTGCTGGCAGCCTCACAGCGAGAGGTCCGTTACCCCGCCGCGTTGCGAAGTAGGTGCGATTTCGTAACACCCAGTCCGAACCCGTGGGCAATCGAGGTCAAGATGCTTCGGATGTTGGGCGACAATGGTGCGCCGAACGACAACATGCTGAAGCACATATTGTCTCCGTACCCAGCGCACCATAGCGCCGTTACTGATTGCGAGAAGCTGATCGCTTCAGGGATAGAGGCGAGAAAAGGGATTCTCATTTTCGGGTATGACCACGACAAGTGGCCTATGGACCCGGCAATACAGCCGCCCGTCCAAGGCCTCTCGCCGGGGTGACGCACCTTGAACGGGCTCCTCCGTGAAGCGCTTTCAAGCCGAAAAGCCCCCTTTCGCCAAACTGATCCGGTCAGGACTGGATGGCCTATCCGGCGATGTTGCCCCAGTATTCTCGCAGGTCAACGGAGTGGATCCACAAACCTACCGCATGAACCGCAAGCTCAGTCCTGCTGAGCGAGCCCAGCTCGCTGAGCAGTAACGCATTGGCAAGTCGGCGCTCGAACTCGCTCGTCAGTTCAAGATGCACCGGCATACCGTCGCTGCACAGTTGGAACGTGAAGGTGTGGCCGCACGCCCGCAACTGAAGATGACGCCACGACTCATGGCCCGCGCCAAGCAGCCCCACGCGGAAGGTGACTCACTCGCGGAAGTCGGCAAGCAACTCGGCGTCGAAGCGAGCACAATCGGCAAAGCGCTCAAACGAGCCGGCGTGAAGCTGCGGCCACCCGTCGCCGATCGTTGGCGTAAGTTACGTGACAATTGAGCCTCAGGCTGCCCGGTCCCGACTCTCTTCTTCTTTG
>CAWDFT010000006.1:0-39812 GCA_963801575.1 uncultured Actinomycetota bacterium | reverse complement strand
GGGCACCGAGGCATCATTCACCGCCCGGCTAAACAACCCTTGACGTCCGCCACCGGTCGCCTGGTGCGAGGCGCCGATCGCGTGACCGCCGTCGGCGTCGAAGCCGGTATCGAGACATCCTCCTGTCGCCGTGGTTTCGCGATCATGTGGACAGGCTGGCGCACGAGGGCGCCGACAACGCACCAATTCGCGCACGGCGTCATCGGGATGGACTCGCGTTCGTGTTGTTCCTGCCGATGGCGGGCACAGAAGGCAGGGCGGTGCCCGCGTTGCTCATCGTCTTCATCATGGCGGTATACGCGATCTCCGAGTCGCTGATGTCGCCGATCGGGCTGTCGGTCACCACGAAGCTTGCGCCGGAAGCATTCCGGGCGCAGATGATGGCGCTGTACTTCTTCTCCGATCGGCTTCGGCACGTCGATGTCCGGCGTGCTCGCGAATACTACGACCCGGGGCGGAAATTCCTCTACTTCGGCATCATCGGTGCGGTCGCGATCGTGGCGGTGTGATCGTCGCCCTCGCGCCCTGATCAGCCGCGAGATGAAGGGCGTGCACCAGGGTTCCCCGAATGGGCGAATGCGTCATGTGATCGTGGGTCGGCCGGTATCGTCAGGGCATGCCACCAGTGTCGTCGGCTCTCCGAAGTTTGCGATCTCATCGACGGGCAAGTCGTACGAGCACAGAGCTCCATTGGCGGAATCGTGAAAGCCGAAGTAAGCGTCTCGTTTCGGGTGCCGGCGGCCCGCCGAAGCGCAGGTCACCCGTCGCCTACACGAACCTTCGCGTCGAGCTGGGACTGCCAGTCGTACACCGATCTGAATTGGGTCAACGCTGCATTGAAGGGCGCGCCGGTCACCAGAAGAGGCCTCGGATCGACCTCAGCGGTACGACCCGCGCGAGGTCATACCTCGATTTCACCACTGGGTCGATCGTCACTGTCGTCGTCCCTGGCTTCGACTGGTCGAGTAACGCGGACAATGCCCTATCACTCTTGAGGCCTCGATCCAGAAATCGCAGTTCCGCGCAGGGAACAACGCTCTGGTACAGCTGCCGAAGAAGGTGAAGCCGTTCCTAGCAAGCAACCTTCGTTTGAAGATCACGGGCTGCCCGCGCGCGCGTGCTTTGATCGCCCCGATGTCATTCCGCCGTACCAGCGGAGGGCGACGTTCCCACGGACCTGGTGGTGACCTTTCCGAGTGTCGACGTCGACCCATGGTGGGCCTCGACGGACGACTTCATCGTCAAGGGCAACGCGGTCAGGACAAGGAGAAGCAGGGGGCGATCGAGGTGATGGCGCCAATCTCGCCGACGTCCTCGCGACGCTCACGATGAAGCAGATGGCATCCTCGAACTGACGCCGACCGATGACACGATCAGTACGGAGCCACCGCGCCAGCATGTATTTCGAGTACGGCCAGCTGAGCTGTCCATAGTCGACAAAGAGACAGTCGACTGGAATGCGAGACGATCCGTAGAGCGCTTACATAGTCGTCTTGATGGGCGCTAGCGTCGATGCGATCTTGTCCAGCACGCGAATGTTTCTCGCGACGTTTCGGCTCTCCCGTGCAGCGATGGCGGTGACGATCGCGCTGAGTGGGATCGGTGGGTTGTACATCAGCGCCCCTGTTGGGCTATCTGGAGATCCCGCGCCAGGATTGTGCCGGGGTGAAGGACATCGGGCTGGCGGGCGAGGACGTTGGCAAATATCCAGGCGCTGTCGCGGAAGGTCTTCAATGTCTCGTTGATCAGATTGATCTCGTTGTCTTGAAGCACAGCGTAGAGATCGGCCAAGACGGGTGACAGTTCGTTGATGCTCTCGACGACCCCGGTGACCTGACTGCCGAGGACGGCGTTGATCCGATTGAAATCCTCCTCCAGAGAGGGCAAGTCCGCGTGCGGAGCGATGGACTGGGCGATGATCCCCAGATCGAGACCAATGTGCGCGTTTACCCCACCTAGCATGTGTTGCAATATAATTGGCTCACGACGGCTTGCTGCATCGAAGGTGACCTGCCATGAATACGCCGGCTTTGGATATTCGTCTGGATGGAACTGTCCGTTGAGCGCCGCGAAGTAGCGGTTGGCGAAGGCGACGTCGAAGCGTTCCATCCTGACCGGGTTCTTAAACACGCCTTGATGCAGCGCAACGCGTACCGCGGCGGTGATTCGCTTGTACAGCGCCGCGAAATAACCGAGTCGGCTCTTGGCGGTTATCGACCAGTCGACGATCGAATCGATTGAGTCGATTACCGCGTCGATTGTCGTGGCGGGTGGTATCGGCTGCGGTTTCTGGGCCATCCCGACAGTATGGCGCGCTTGCTGATTGGTTAGATGCATGTTGGCCAAGTCCGCCGAGCATGCAGGGACCGCGTCTGCTTCGAGAGCGATGTGGGAGAAAGCGGCATCCATCGCACCGCAATGTTATTGAATCGCAGGATAACTAGGTGGAGGGAGCTTCCCGTGCAGGCCGACTTGCTTCCGGACGACTTGAGGGCCGAGAACATGCTGCAGGCATCTGCAGCCGACTTCCCTCTCGCTCAGACGAACCCAGTGACCGAATGTCAGAGTATGTACTACCGCGTAGGCACAGATGCGAATTACCTTGGCTGGATCAAGCTGCTGAACGCCGACGGAGCCGCTGGCTACATCATGATCCGACGGCCTCTGCAGGCCCCACTCCTTGCCTTCAACCGCTCGATTGTCACTGATGTGCTGCCAGAGTTTCTCGACCCGCTGCTGAAGATTCTGCATAGCGGTGAGCCGCTTCAGATCAGGTACTACCAAGAGTCGGCAGATTCGCAGCAGTACGCCTTCTTGGAACATCGCACCGCATAACCGGCCAGCCCGTCGATCAGCCGCCAGACGGAGGGTGTGCAGTGACGCGCGATGCCGGGCGCACGACAAACGTCCCCCCTGCGAGCCGGTCGTGGAAGCCTTGGCGTGTCGGGCTGTCGGAGATGGTGATGCCGATCGCGAGGTATACGACGAAAGAAACGACGCCGAGTCCTGCGTCAAAGGCGCCGTTCCCGGTGATCGCCCCGAAACTCGCCAGGACCTGCGGCGCATTGCGGATGACACCCGCGCCGAGGGAGGGCGGTTCCAGCCCGCTCGGGTCGCGGACGCGCAGCTTGAGTAGCAGCATTCCGGGTGTACCCCCAAGCCTCGCCTGAAAGCCGCCGTACCAGGCGAGCATCACGACGCTTGTCACGACATACACAACCGCGCCGCCTGGCCAGCCCTCCGTCTCCAGAGTCGTCAATGGGTCGCCCGTCACGGCTAAAGCGAGGCCCAGAACCATGAAAACGGCCATGAAGGCGACTAAGAGGATCACTCCGTCGATGATCAGGGCACCTAGGCGAATCCAGGGCCCTGCGAACCGGTAACCGGTCGGCGCGGGTTTAGACGCCGGCGTCGGATCGGATGCTGTCGTCATGGGATCACGCTCCCGGTGCCGCGGAGTTTCATCGCCAACGATGACACTTTTTGAGTGCGCCGGGATGAGTACCGCACTACCCGCTTAGGTCACAGTGCCAGCGCGAGCACTTCGTCGAAGCCGGCGACGAGGCACTCGGAGAACAGCTCGAAGTCCGGGATCGCGCCGGTGTCGATGTCGATGCCCAGCGCACAGGTATCGACGTAGGTGAGCAGGGTGACGTTCAAAGCGGCGCCGATCGTCGGGCCGAACGCGTACTGGGCACGCACCGCGGCGCCGCCGAGGTACACCGGCACCGGCACACCCGGCACGTCACTGGCCACGAAATCGACGTGGCGCAGGATCGCTCCGATGTACCAGCGCGGCATCAGGTTGAGACCCGCGGCGATCAGCTGCGTGTAGGGCAGTGACCGCTCGTGTCGTACCGCCTTGGTGCGCTCATGGATTCGCCCGATCCGTTCAGCCGGGTCCGCCAGGCCGACGGGAACGTCGAACCGCATCAACGTGATCCGGTTACCGCCCACCCCGTCGTCGTCGTCGCGCAAGCTGATCGGCATGCTCAGGTGCATGTCGCCGACGGGGACGTCGTGCTTCTCGTGATAGATCCGCAGACCACCGGCGATGCCGGCGACGAACGCGTCGTTAAGAGCGCCGCCGCCGCGGTGCGCCGCCTCCCGCAGTGCCGCCAGTGGTACGTCGTGCACATCCAGGCGACGGACCAGGCTTCGGTCCCTCATCAGCGGTGACCCGGTTTCGTTGACCGGCCGCACGGTCCGGTACACCGATGCCGCCATGGCGGCGGCCGAGGACGCCGTCTGCACCGGCCGCCGGATGCTGTTGCCGATCGCTGCGGGTACCGATTTCAGCGCCCCGGTGACAGCGCCGCCGGCCAGCCGCGCGCTGTAGCGCAACGAATCGCGATAGCCACCGAGAAGGGCCGGCCCGGGGACCGTCGGCTCGGCAGGCAGCGGCGCACGCTCGCCCGGCAGTTCAGTCAGGTCGAACAGGATCATCGCGATCTGGATGGCGCCGACACCGTCGGTGAGGGCATGGTGGAACTTGCACAGCACGGCGGCGCCACCGTCCTCGACGCCGTCGATCATGGTGATCTTCCACATCGGCCGAGCGCGGTCGAAGTCCTCCATCGCGGCTACCCGCGCCATCTCCAGCAGGGTGTCCAGGTCGCCGGGCGCCGGTGCGGTCACCCGGCGCAGGTGGAAGTCGAGATCGAAATCCGGTGCGTACTCCCAGCGTGGTGGTGCCGGCGCCGGCGACGGCACCACCCGCTGACGGAAGATCGGCAACGTCCGGCTGATCAGGTCGAACCGCTCCCGCACCTCGGCCCAGTCCGGGGTCCGGTCCAAGACCATCACCGACACCACAGTCGACCGCAGCCGCGGATCGGCTTCCATTGCCCAAGTGAAGGCATCGCTTGCGCGCATGAACTCTGTCATCGTGTGCTCCTCACCCACACGGTATGTCCACGCAGCGTCCGGAGTAAGCCGGTTGAGCTGAGGCGCTTCAGACGAGTGTGCCCTCATCCGCGCTGCCGAACCGCCGCCAGTTTGTGGCAGGCTTAGTTCCGAGGAGGTCAGACGTGGCTGCCGAGCATCTTGCGACTTCGGGCGTGGCCGACCAGTACGCCCCTGAAGAATTGGCCCTGCGCCCGAGGAACGTCCACTTTGATTGGGACACGGCCCCGCTGCATTGGATTCCAGGTGATCCTTACGCGTCGCATGTCGTGACGTCGTTGAACCTCTTCTTACCCGTCGCGGAGCGATGGTTCAGCAAATTGCTCTCCGACGCCTTGGAGTATGTGCGAGACGAGCACCTTCGGGAGGAGATCCACGGCTTCATCGGCCAGGAGTCGGTGCACGCCAAGACTCATGACCGGGTCTTGGTCGAATATCTGCAGGGACACGGAATCGACCCTGGACCCTATACACGCCAGCTCGAGTGGGTAGCCGGGCAATACGACCAGCGCGTCGCCAGGGTTGCGCCGCACAACCGGCGCAAGGCGCTGGCCTCGGGTACGCATGCGCTGTGTGCCGCCGAGCATTTCACCGGCGTGCTCGGTCACTGGGCGCTCAACAATTCCTGGGACGACATGAAAGTCGATCCGACGTTGTGCGACCTCTACCGCTGGCACGGGGCGGAGGAAGTGGAGCACCGCCATGTCTCCTACAACGTCGCCAAATATTTTGGGATGGATTATTTCGCTCAGGTCGTGTCAGCCGTGTTGGTCACTTTCGTCTTCTTCGCGATCGTCTCTGCGCGGCATGAAGTTCCTCGTCCACGAAGACCCGGCGTTGCCGAACCTCGGGTACCTACGGCTCGGGTGGAGGCTGCGCAGGTCCAGCAAGCGCGGCGCCATCCCTACGGCGGGCTACATGGCCCGCTCCGCGCTGCAGTTGTTCAAGCGTGGCTACAACCCGGTAAACGAGGGGAGCACGGCGCAGGCGGTCGCCTATCTGGCGACCTCACCGGCGGCACGCGCCCTCCATGGATGAGGTCGAAAGCTTTGCGGCCCAGGGGCGTCCGTTGACGCGGTTCATGCGGAGCTTTTTCAAGCCGTACTCCAGCGAACCTCCGCCGGGGCTCTACCGCGCGCGTCGTCCGGACTTCTTCATTCGCTTGGCGGGGACGGCCGTTCCCCACTTCGTGTCGGTCGTGACGCGCCTCGGCGGCGATCAGGAGCTGCCCGAGCTCCCGCTGGCTGTGAATCGCAGGGCGATGCTCGTCGTGGACCGCCGGGTGGTCGCGCACGATGAAGACGTCGTCCAGCTCACCTTCGCCGCTCCGGACGGCACTAAGTTGCGGGAATGGCACCCGGGGGCGCACATCGACCTCCACCTCCCTTCCGGGCGCACACGGCAGTACTCGTTGTGCGGGGATCCGAGCCAGGAGCGCGAGTACCGGATCGCGGTGCGGCGGATCCCTGGGGGTGGTGGCGGGTCGGTCGAGGTGCATGGTCTGGGCGTGGGTGACACCGTCGAGATCAGCGTGCCGCGCAACGCCTTCATGATGCCGTTGCCCGGTTCCGCATCGCGGTCGGAAAAGCTGCGTTTCCTTGCGGGCGGAATCGGCATCACCCCGATCCTGCCGATGGCCCGGCTCGCCGAGCGGCTGGGCGTGCCGTGGTCCTTGTGCTACACGGGCCGTCACCGGGACAGCCTGCCGTTTTTGGACGAGCTGCTCACGTTCGACGACAAGGTACGGGTACGCACCGACGACGAGCACGGCCTGCCGACCGTTGCCGAGCTGCTGGATGGGGTGGACGGGCGAACGGCGGTGTACGTGTGTGGCCCGCCACCGATGATCGAGGTCGTCCGCCAGGGCGTCCCGCTCGGTTCGGGCGCGGAGTTGCACGTCGAGCGGTTCTCCCCGCTGCCGGTCGTCGACGGGGTGTCGTTTGAGTTGGAGCTGGCGAGAAGTCGGGAGGTGGTGGGGGTCGGCGGGGACCAGAGCGCCTTGGCCGCGTTGCGGGCGGCCCGGCCCAACGTGGGCTACTCCTGCCAGCAAGGTTTTTGCGGCACCTGTGTCCAGCGGGTGCTCGCCGGCGAGGTGGAGCATCGCGACCACACCCTCACCGACCGGCAACGGGAGCTCGGGCAGATGCTGGTCTGCGTGTCCAGGGCGAAATCCGAAGGCGGACGGCTGGTCTTGGACCTCTAGAGTCGGTCCGCTTGAACCCGTAGGGGCAGTTAAGGGCGCCCGTTCAAGTGCAGCAGTTCGGATCCAGAACTGAGCACAGCGCGAGAAGGGCATCGCGCCGAGGTCGGTGGTACACATTCATTCCGCGCCGCACCGACTCGACGAGTCCAGCGCGACGAAGCTGAGTTAGATGATGGCTGACTGTCGACTCGCGCAGTCCGACCGCATCGGCGAGGTCGGCAAGGTCGACCGTAGTCCCTCTGTTGCGGCGCCTCGACCGATTTGGGCGGGCGCTTAGCTAGTCGCCGCGGTCCGACGGTCCGGCTTGGTTCTGTGCTTTCCGGGTGTCGTGAAAGCGGAGAATGAGTTTGCGGATCTCGCTGGCCCACAGCACCGTGCTGGCCATCGCTATGCAGACCAACCACTGAACCAAGGACAGAGGTTCGGTGGTGAAGGCCTCATGGAGGAAGGGCAGGTGCACGACGGCCACCTGCAGCAGCGCTGAGGCACCGATCGCGACCCACAACCACCGATTGGCGAAGAAGTGCCGGAAGGCGGTGCCGGTCTCGGAGCGAGCGCTGAATGTGTTGAACAACTGAGCGAGCACCAGCACCGTGAAGCCCGCGGTCCGTGCATTGTCCAGCGACTGCTCGCCGGCAATCAGACCGCCAGGTAGATAGAGGTCGATGGTGAGCAGCGTGGCGACCGCCATGACCACACCGATCACGACGATGCCGCCCCACATCCGGCCGTCGATGATCCGATCCGACATCGACCGTGGCGGCCGGCTCATGACATCCTCGGTCTCGGGGTCCACACCCATCGCCAGGGCCGGGGCACTATCGGTGAGCAGGTTGATCCACAGGATCTGAGTGGCGAGTAACGGCAGCGCGACGGTGCCTTCGCCGTCAGAAAGGCCGATCACGCTCGCCAGTACGACGCCGACGAAGACGGTCAGCACTTCGCCCATGTTGGAGGACAGCAAGGTAGCGCAAGAACTTCTTGATGTTCGAGAAGATCCCGCGGCCTTCTCGAATGGCCGTCGACGATCGTGGCGAAGTTGTCGTCGGCGAGGATCATCTTCGCTGCTTCCTTGGCGACCTCCGTGCCGCTGCGCCCCATGGCAATGCCGATATCGGCGGATTTCAGGGCAGGTGCGTCATTGACGCCGTCGCCGGTCATGGCGACGATGTGGTGGTCGGCGTGGAGTGCGTCGACGATGCGTTGCTTGTCCGCCGGAGTAACACGGGCGTACTCCGAGCGCTGGCGCACCGTCTCGCGGAACTGCTCCTCGTCGAGTTGCGCGAGCTCGACCCCGGACACGGCCGACTCCTCCTCGGTCATGCCGAGGTCGCGGGCGATCCGCGCCGCCGTGCGGGGATGGTCCCCGGTGATCATCATGACCCGGATCCCTGCGCGGCGTGGCCTGGGCGATGGCGACCGCCGCCTCCGGGCGCGGTGGGTCGATGATTCCGACCATGCCGCTGTAGATGAGGTTCTGCTCGAGGGACTCGTCGATCTCGGGTGAGGCGGAGTCCTCCAGCGGCCGGTACGCGACGGCCAGGGTGCGGAAGGCGTCGCCGGAGAGGCGTTCGACGTCGTCAACGATTCGAGACCTGCGCGCCTCATCGAGCGGTTCGATCCGATCGCCGACCTGGACGTGCGAGCAGCGACCGAGCACGACCTCCGGGGCGCCCTTCGTCACGACCGCGATCTTGCCGTCGCGGTGGGCGTCCGCCTCGAGACTCGTCATCAGCTTGCGTTCGGAGGTGAACGGAATCTCCCCAACCCGGCGAAACCGCTCGGCCCGGCGGTCCCGGGTGCCGATTTTCATCTCGGCGACCAGGAAGGCGGCCTCGGTGGGATCGCCCTGGACGGTCCACTCACCGTCCTGCTCCTGCAGGGTGGCGTCGTTGGCGAGACTGCCCCCACCGAGCACCAGCGCGCTTTGTCGCCACAGATCGCTGCCCTCCGCGAGCGGGACGCCGTCATGCTCGATCCGCCCCTCCGGACGGTATCCGGCACCGGTGATCGTCACCTCACCCACCGGTGTGACGATCCGTCCGATCGTCATCTCCCCGGTGGTGAGGGTGCCGGTCTTGTCGGAGCAGACCACCGAGGCCGACCCCAGCGTCTCCACCGACGAGAGTTCCTTGACGATCGCGTTCTGGGTGGCCATCCGCCGAACCCCAAGCGCGAGCACCACCGACATGATCGCCGGCAGGCCCTCCGGCACAGCGGCCACCGCCAGCGAAACGCCCAGGAGCAGGGCGGTGACCACATCATCGATGCTGTGGACACCGAATACGAGCAAGATGGTGGCGATCACCACGACGGCGATCGACGTCACGGCGATCCCCAGCATCCGGCCCAGCTGGGCGATCTCGCGCTGCAGCGGCGTCGGTTCCTCGTGCACCGACCGCAGCAGGTCGACGATCTGACCCATCTGGGTCGCCATCCCGGTGACGGTCACCACTGCCCGCCCGACGCCCCGGTTCACCGCCGAGCCGTTGAAGACCATGTCGTGCCGATCCCCGAGTCGCCGCCGGCGCCGCCAGTGTGCGGGCGTCCTTGAGGACGGGCTCGCTCTCTCCGGTGAGAGGCGCCTCCGACACCTCCAGCGTGGCGGCCGACAGCAGTCTGGCATCGGCCGCCACGGTGTCGCCCTCCACCAGCACCAGCAGGTCACCGGGCACCAGTTCTCGAGTTGGCACCCGCCGTCGCACACCGTCTCGAACCACCGTCGCCGTGGGCGCGCTCATCCGGACAAGCGCCTCGACCGCATGCTCGGCATGCGCCTGCTGCAGGTATCCCAGCACCGCGTTGACGACGACGATGGCGGCGATCACCACGGCATCCACCGGCCAGCCCGACGCTCCCTCCACCGCCCACACGACGAGCGAGATCACGATCGCGACGAAGAGCAGGTAGATCAATGGGTCGCGAAACTGCTCGATGAACTTTCGCCATCGAGGAACAGGCGGCACGGTCGTGATCTCGTTCGGGCCCACCGCGACGAGTCGTCGCGCGGCCTCCTGCGCGCTCAGTCCGCGGTCAGGGTCGCTGCCGAATTGTTCGACGACGGTGTCCCAGTCCAGCAGCGAGGGATCGGAGTCGGTCACTGCACTGACCACGAAAGCGGTCCTCTCCGGTTGGTCCGGCGATCGACTACTCATGTCTTGGACGAGCGCTCGAGGGAATTGAGCAACATGTGGACTACGACTCCCGATCTTGGCGACGACGGAGCGCCGTCGCCGATGCTATTAGCCGGATGTTCATCTGCAGTCAACCCGGTCGCTGCGTGGGCGCCAAGCTCACCCCGCGTTGAAGGACCTCAACATCCGAATCCTCCACGCCGCCACCGGCCAGCTACTACGAGAACTCGTCCTCGACCCACCAGCGACTACCAGTCCACTGGAGCGCCAAAAGGCCCCAAACGGAAAAAGTTCCGAACCTAAAGCAGGTTCAGAACTATTCCGATGTCTTGCGACATCACAGTGGTGCCCCCGGCAGTGGTGCCCCCGGCAGGATTCGAAATTGCCGGTTCGGGTTGCGGGCCGAATCCTCTGACCTGTGATTGGGTCGTGTAAGCACAAAGACCAGTCCTGGCCGTGCGGGCATTCGGGGTGCCCCTCAAAACCATCCCGGCCACCGTCGAGCAGTTGGTCGGCTCTGCCGTCACCGCCGCCGCGTCAGTTAGTCTCAGTCACGGAATTGCCCAGGTCGTCGCACATCCAGTCGAGATCACAGGACGAAGGGACATAAGGCGTCCTGCTGACCCGGGCGTCACCCTGCGAGCATATTGTGATCCCGCCGCCCTCAACACAGTCGGCCGCAGCCGGTGGTGCGGCGACAAGAGTGGACGCCACAGCGGCGGACGCCGCCGCGAGCATCACGGTGAGATAGGTGTGCCTAATCCGCATTTCTCATCACCGCCGCCGCGTCAGTCAGTCATGGAAGCGCCCTGGTCGCACATCCAGTCCAGATCACAGGGCAAAGGGATATAAGGAGTGGCCCTAGGGACGGGTGACGTGTTGCTCTTCCGGGTCTCACCCTGCGAGCAGATTGTGAGCGGGTCCGGCCCGCGGGATGAAATACAGTCGGCCGCAGCCGGTGGTGCGGCGGCAAGACTGGACGCCACAGCGGCGGACGCCGCCGCGAGCATCACGGTGAGATAAGTGTGCCTCATCCGCATTTATAGATCCTTCCCTCGGTCGAGGAATTACCTCAGAGTACTGCTTGCAAGAGAAGTCGCGGTACATACTGCTTAGTTTGTCTTTGCCGCCAAACGTCATCAGGCGCCCCGACGACCGCAGCATCCGCCGCAGTTCGCTGCGCGGCATGGCATCGTCCTCGGCGAGTTTGTCGAGCCATCGCACAATTGCCCGCTTGGCTTGGTCGAATTTGCTGTCCGCGTGTAGTTGGGCGGTCCCCGGCGCGGGGATCAGGCACCCTCCCTGCTCGTCCGCAAGGCGGCGTCCATCTCGTCCAGATGGACGCGGATCAGATGCGGACCCGCGTGAGCTGCGGCTTGACGCATAGACACCCGGCGGGGGTTCGGGTTGATCTGGCTCTTGCTAGGCATTCTGAGCAATCCTTTACCGGATGCCTGGCGGGCCGGAGGCATACCAGGAATGGGTTAGCTATATGGCGGGACTCTACGCCGATAAATGGGGTGTCCGCTAGAGCCGAATCACGCGAAAACTGTTCTGTGCCAACGGATTAACCACACATTCAGTCACGTCTGTTCTCTGACGTGTTGCACGAGGGCACAACTCGACACCGAACGGGTGATGGTTAGCTGAGCACCGGACGGCACTCGACAAGCGGCGATGGTGTCGGCAAACATGGTTCGCGGAGCGAACGTCGCGTGGATAGCGCACTGGGCCGTCCACGGTGGTCAGATATGGCTCTGACCAGGCGAAACGCTGGTGCCCCCGGCAGGATTCGAACCTGCGGCCTTCTGCTCCGGAGGCAGACGCTCTATCCCCTGAGCTACGGGGGCGCGTACCGAAGTGACCGCGCCATGGGCGTGGACAAGACTAACGCATCAGAGCGAGCCCCAGCCCAGCGGAATGAATTCGGGGCTGACCACCTAAGACCATAGGATGGACCCTCGTGACCCCCGCCGACCTGGCCGAGCTGCTCACGATCACCGCCGCCGCGGTGCTCGCCGAGCATGACCTCGATGCTGCAGCGCTGCCGGCGACCGTCACCGTCGAGCGGCCGCGTAACCCCGAGCACGGCGACTACGCGACCAACCTGGCTCTGCAGCTCGGCAAGAAGGTTGGGGCCAACCCGCGTGAGCTTGCCGGATGGCTCGCAGCAGCGCTGGCCGACGCCGACGGTATCGCTTCGGCCGAGGTGGCCGGGCCCGGCTTCGTCAACCTGCGGCTGCAAGCCAGCGCCCAGGGCGTCATCGTCAACAACGTCATCGACGCGGGCAAGAACTACGGTCACTCCGACGCGCTCGGCGGCCAGAAGATCAACCTGGAGTTCGTCTCCGCCAACCCGACCGGTCCGATCCACATCGGCGGCACCCGCTGGGCCGCCGTCGGCGACGCGCTCGGACGGCTGCTGTCCACGCAGGGCGCCGCAGTCCTACGGGAGTACTACTTCAACGACCACGGCGCCCAGATCGACCGGTTCACCAACTCACTGGTCGCCGCCGCGAAGGGCGAGCCGGCCCCCGACGACGGATACGCGGGCGACTACATCAAAGACATCGCCGCACAGGTGCTCGCCAAGGAACCTGATGCACTGAGCCTGCCCGACGGAGAGATGCGCGAGACGTTCCGCTCCATCGGCGTCGATCTGATGTTCACCCACATCAAGCAGTCACTGCACGACTTCGGCACCGACTTCGACGTCTACACCCACGAAGACTCGATGCATACCAGCGGCCGTGTCGACCATGCCATCGCCAGGCTTCGCGAAGCGGGGAGTATCTACGAGAACGACGGCGCAGTCTGGTTGCGCACCACCGACTTCGGTGACGACAAGGACCGCGTCGTCATCAAGAGTGACGGTGCCCCGGCCTACGTCGCCGCCGACATCGCCTACTACCTGGACAAGCGTGAGCGCGGCTTCGACCTGTGCATCTACATGCTCGGCGCCGACCACCACGGCTACATCGCCCGGCTCAAGGCCATTGCCGCCTCACTCGGCGAGGATCCCGCCACCGTCGAGGTGCTGATCGGGCAGATGGTCAACCTGGTCCGCGACGGCCAGCCGGTGCGGATGAGCAAGCGCGCAGGCACCGTGATCACGCTCGACGACCTGGTCGAGGCCATCGGTGTCGACGCCGCCCGGTACTCCCTGATCCGTTCGTCGGTCGACACCCCGATCGACATCGATCTGGCGCTGTGGTCGTCGGCGTCCAACGAAAACCCGGTCTACTATGTGCAATACGCGCACGCCCGGCTCTCCGCGCTGGCTCGCAACGCCGCCGAGCTCGGCCTCGTCGCTGACACTGCCCACCTCGAGCTGCTCACGCACGAGAAGGAGGGCACGCTGATCCGCAACATCGGCGAGTTCCCGCGGGTGCTGAAGACCGCCGCGGCTATGCGCGAGCCACACCGGGTATCCCGCTACCTCGAGGACCTGGCCGGCGACTACCACCGGTTCTACGACTCTTGCCGGGTCCTGCCACTGGGTGACGAAGAGCCCAACGAGCTGCACACTGCGCGGCTGGCCTTGTGCCAGGCCACCCGCCAGGTCATCGCGAACGGTCTCGGCATCCTCGGCGTCACCGCACCGGAGCGCATGTGAACGCCCATCCCGCCGGCCCCCGGCACGCCGAGGAAATCCACCACGGCGGTGCCCCGCCGCGTCCGGCGTCGGCCCACCAGCTCTTGGCGCTCGCACCGAACGTGTGGCCGCTCAACACCGTTCGCGGCGACGACGGCGTGGTCTCGATCGCCGGTGTCAAGGTAACCGACATCGCCGACGAGTTCGGCACTCCTGTCTTAGTCATCGACGAGGAGGACTTCCGGTCGCGCTGCCGCGAGATCGCCACGGCGTTCGGCGGCGGCGAGAACGTCCACTACGCCGCCAAGGCCTTCCTGTGCACCGAGGTCGCGCGCTGGATCGACGAGGAAGGCCTGTCGCTGGACGTGTGCAGCGGCGGCGAACTCGCCGTCGCACTGCACGCCGACTTCCCTCCCGAGCGAATTGCCCTGCACGGCAACAACAAATCTGTCGACGAGCTGACGGCAGCGGTGAAGGCCGGCGTCGGCCACATCGTGCTGGACTCGATGACCGAGATCGAGCGGCTCGACGAGATCGCCGGCGCGGCCGGCGTGGTGCAGGACGTGCTGGTGCGGGTGACGGTCGGCGTCGAGGCGCACACGCACGAGTACATCTCCACCTCCCACGAAGACCAGAAGTTCGGGTTGTCGCTGGCCAGTGGCGCCGCGATGGCCGCGGTACGTCGGGTGTTCGCCACCGACCACCTGCGGCTGGTGGGGCTGCACAGCCACATCGGCTCGCAGATATTCGACGTCGCAGGCTTCGAGATCGCCGCTCACCGGGTTATCGGCCTGCTGCGTGACATCGTCGCGGAATTCGGCGTCGACAAGACCGCGCAGATCGGCACCGTCGACCTCGGTGGGGGCCTTGGCATTTCGTACCTGCCGCACGACGACCCGCCACCGGTGCAGGATCTGGCGGCCAAGCTCGGCGTCATCGTGTGCAATGAGTCGGCCGCGGTCGGACTGCCCACGCCCAGGCTGGTGGTCGAGCCCGGACGCGCCATCGCGGGCCCTGGCACCGTCACCCTGTATCGGGTCGGCACCGTCAAGGACGTGGCCGTCAGCGCGACCACCGACCGTCGCTACGTCAGCGTCGACGGCGGCATGAGCGACAACATCAGGACCTCGCTCTACGGAGCCGAATACGATGTACGCCTGGTTTCCCGAACCAGTGACGCCGCGCCGACGCTGGGACGCATTGTCGGAAAGCATTGTGAAAGCGGCGATATCGTTGTGCGCGACGCGTGGGTCTCCGATGACGTTCAGCCGGGTGACCTGCTGGGCGTGGCGGCCACCGGCGCGTACTGCTACTCCATGTCGAGCCGTTACAACCTGATCGGCCGCCCCGCGGTGGTGGCCGTGCGCGACGGGCGGGCGCGCCTGGTTCTGCGCCGGGAGACGGTCGACGATCTGCTCAGTCTGGAAGTGAGGTAACAAATGAACGACAAGCCGATCGGCGTGGCGGTATTGGGCCTGGGCAATGTCGGCAGCCAGGTGGTCCGGATCATCGAGGACAGCGCCGACGACCTGACGGCCCGCATCGGTGCGCCGCTGGTGCTGCGCGGCATCGGCGTGCGGCGGGTGGCCGACGACCGCGGTGTGCCGATCGAGATGCTCACCAACGACATCGACGAGCTGGTCTCCCGTGACGACGTCGACGTCGTCGTCGAGCTGATGGGCCCGGTTGAACCGGCCCGCAAGGCGATACTGTCCGCCCTCGAGCAGGGCAAGTCCGTCGTGACCGCCAACAAGGCGCTGATGGCACAGTCCACCGGCGAACTGGCCCAGGCCGCCGAGCATGCCCACGTCGACCTGTACTTCGAGGCCGCGGTGGCCGGTGCCATCCCGGTCATCCGCCCGCTCACCCAGTCGCTTGCCGGTGACACCGTGCTGCGGGTGGCCGGCATCGTCAACGGCACAACCAATTACATCCTCTCGGAGATGGACAGCAGCGGCGTCGACTACTCCGAGGCGCTGGCCGATGCGAGCGCGCTGGGCTACGCCGAGGCCGACCCCACCGCCGACGTCGAGGGATACGACGCCGCGGCGAAGGCCGCGATCCTTGCCTCGATCGCGTTCCACACCAGGGTGACCGCGGACGACGTCTACCGCGAGGGCATCACCAAGGTGACGCCCGCCGACTTCGCGACCGCCCGCGCGCTCGGCTGCACCATCAAACTTCTCTCCATCTGCGAGCGTCTCACGAATGATGATGGACAGCAACGAATTTCGGCCCGCGTTTACCCGGCGCTGGTGCCGTTGACCCATCCGTTGGCCGCGGTCAACGGCGCGTTCAACGCAGTCGTGGTGGAGGCCGAGGCCGCCGGCCGGCTGATGTTCTACGGCCAGGGCGCCGGGGGAGCGCCGACGGCGTCGGCGGTGATGGGAGACCTCGTCATGGCGGCGCGTAACCGTGTCCAGGGCGGACGCGGCCCGCGCGAGTCGAAGTACGCCAAACTGCCCATCTCGCCGATCGGCTTCATCGCCACGCGCTACTACGTCAGCATGAACGTCGCAGACCGTCCCGGCGTATTGGCAGCTGTCGCAGCGGAATTCGGCAAACGCGAGGTCAGCATCGCTGAGGTTCGTCAGGAGGGCATGGTGGACGAAGGTGGCCAGCGGTGCGGTGCGCGGATCGTCGTGGTCACCCACGAGGCCACCGACGCGGCACTGTCGGAGACCGTCGCCGCGCTCGCCGACCTCGACGTGGTGCAGGACGTAACCAGCGTCCTTCGGCTCGAGGGAACCAGCGAATGAGCGCGACTCGCGCCAAAACCGTCCACCATCCGTGGCCCGGCCTGATCGCGGCCTACCGGGACCGGTTGCCGGTCGAAGACAACTGGACGCCGGTCACCTTGCTCGAGGGCGGAACGCCGCTGATCCGTGCCGAGCGGCTGTCGGAACGAACCGGCTGCACGGTGCATTTGAAGGTCGAGGGCCTCAACCCGACCGGCTCGTTCAAGGACCGAGGGATGACGGTGGCGGTCACCGAAGCGGTGGCCCACGGCCAGCAGGCCGTGCTCTGCGCGTCGACGGGCAACACCTCGGCGTCTGCGGCGGCCTATGCCGCCCGCGCCGGCATCACCTGCGCCGTGCTGGTGCCCCAGGGCAAGATCGCGATGGGCAAGCTCGCGCAGGCCGTCATGCACGGCGCGAAGATCATCCAGATAGACGGCAACTTCGACGACTGCCTGGAGTTGGCGCGCAAGCTGACCGCCGACTTTCCGACCATTTCCCTGGTGAACTCCGTCAACCCGTACCGCATCGAGGGCCAGAAGACCGCCGCGTTCGAGATCATCGACGCGCTTGGTAGCGCGCCGGACGTGCACGCCCTGCCGGTCGGCAATGCGGGCAACATCACCGCGTACTGGAAGGGCTATACCGAATACCACCGCGACGGGCTGTCCGACCGGCTGCCCCGAATGCTTGGCATCCAAGCCGCAGGCGCGGCGCCGTTGGTGATGGGTGAGCCCGTCAAGGAGCCCGAGACCATCGCCACCGCGATCCGGATCGGGTCGCCCGCGTCGTGGACCTCGGCGGTCGAGGCCCAGCAGCAGTCCAACGGACGTTTCCTGGCCGCCACCGACGACGAGATCCTGGCCGCCTACCACCTGGTCGCCGCCACCGAGGGAGTGTTCGTCGAGCCCGCGTCGGCGGCCAGCATCGCCGGCCTGCTCAAGTCGGTCGAAGACGGTTGGGTGCAGCGCGGCTCCACGGTGGTGTGCACGGTCACGGGTAACGGGCTGAAGGACCCGGACACCGCGCTGAAGGACATGCCGGCCGTCACCCCTGTTCCGGTCGATCCCGTCGCCGTGGTCGCGAAGCTGGGACTGGTATAGCGGCGTGACGCAGACTCTGCCTGCCGGGCTGACGGCGAACAGTGTCGTCGCGGCATCCAGCGCCAATCTGGGCCCGGGCTTCGACAGTCTCGCTCTCGCCCTGAGCTTGTACGACGAAATCGTCGTAGAGACAACCGAATCCGGCCTTACTGTCGAAGTGGACGGCGAAGGTGTGGGTCAGGTGCCGCTGGATTCGAACCATCTCGTGGTGCGCGCCATCCAGCATGGCTTGCGCGCCGTCGGGGTCACCGTTGCGGGCCTGAATGTTCGCTGCCGCAACGATATTCCGCACTCGCGCGGCCTCGGCTCGTCCGCGGCCGCTGCCGTCGGTGGACTGGCCGCGGTCAATGGCCTTGTGACGCAAGCCGGTTTGAAACCGATGACCGAAGCAGAGCTGATCCAACGGGCGTCGGAGTTCGAGGGTCATCCGGACAACGCCGCTGCGGCCGTTCTCGGCGGTGGCGTGGTGTCGTGGACGTCGACCGGCCCTACCGGACCGCGCTATGCGGCCGCCCCGCTGCGGATACACCCCGACATCCACCTGTTCCCGGCGATACCCGAGCAACGGTCCTTGACGGCCGAGACCCGGGTGTTGCTGCCCCGCTCCGTCAGCCACGGCGATGCCCGGTTCAACGTGAGCCGCGCCGCCCTGCTGGTGGTCGCCCTCACCGAGCGTCCAGACCTGCTGATGGCGGCCACCGAGGACGTGTTGCATCAGCCCCATCGCGCCATCGCCATGCGCGCCTCGGCGGAATACCTGCAGGTGCTGCGGCGTTATGACATTGCAGCGGTGCTATCCGGTGCTGGACCTGCGGTTATCGCTCTGACGCCAGAGCCAGAGCTACCGGCGGAGGCCCTGGAGTTCGGTGCCGCGAATGGATTCACCGTCAGCGAGATGTCCGTCGGCGACGGCGTTCGGTGGGCGTCTGGCGTGGCCATTCGAGGTTGAGAAGTGCCACACGCCGATCAGGACGTTTCTTGCTTCCAGGACAGAAGCGGGTTATCCTCGCTGTCGTCCAGCAATCGCATGGTTTTCGCCTGCGCCGACACTAGGACAAACACTCATTCTTTTTGAATTCCACTCGTGGGTTGACGGTTCGCCTTATCGCCGCGAGTCCCGGCCATCACCGTTGCAGATGCGACGGTGGCAGCTTCGCAGTCAGCCATTCGGCTGAGTGCAACGAACCCCCGCTTGACGTTGATCAGCGGGGGGAAGGAAAGGAAATCCGTGACTGAAACGGACCTTGTCACGGCTGGTGGCAGCCCTGAACCGGTTGAGCAGCCAAACACCGTGAACTCAGAATTCTCATCTCCCGCGGTCGCTGACGTGCCAATCGCCGCGCCGGCCGCAGCAACCGCATCTGCGACAGAAGCGCCTGCGCAGAACGCGTCGGGCTCACTGTCGACCATGGTGCTGCCCGAACTGCGTGCGCTGGCCAACGAGGTCGGCGTCAAGGGCGCGTCAGGAATGCGCAAGGGCGAACTCATCGCCGCCATCCGTGAGCACCGCGGAGGGCCCAAGAACGGCGCTACAGACGCTGGTGATGCCTCTGACGCGGGCTCCAGCGACGTCGCCACCGAGAACGCGGCCAAGACCGCGACTCACGACAGCGCTCCATCCGAGGCCGGCGAGCAGCAGGGTCAGCAGCGGCGCGAGCGCCGAGGCTCCTCCCGTGACTCAGGCGCGTCCGGTGAGCGCAACAAGCAGGACAACGACCAGGACGCCAAGGACGGCGGCCAGGCCAAGAACAAGAACCAGCAGGACACCAAGCAGGACGGCGGTGACCAGCAGCAGGGCAACCAGCAGAATCGCGGGGACGACGACGGCGAAGGTCGCCAGGGTCGCCGCGGCCGACGCTTCCGAGACCGCAGGCGCCGCGGTGACGGCTCCCGCGGGGAGGGCGGCAACGGCGAGACCGAGCTGCGCGAGGACGACGTCGTCCAGCCCGTCGCCGGCATTCTCGATGTGCTGGACAACTACGCGTTCGTGCGTACCTCGGGCTATCTGGCCGGCCCCAATGACGTCTACGTGTCGATGAACATGGTGCGCAAGAACGGCCTGCGCCGTGGCGACGCCATCACCGGTGCGGTTCGGGTCCCCAAGGACGGCGAGCAGCCCAACCAGCGACAGAAGTTCAACCCGCTGGTGCGCCTGGACACCGTTAACGGCGGTCCCGTCGAGGACGCCAAGAAGCGTCCGGACTTCACCAAGCTGACCCCGCTGTACCCGAACCAGCGCCTGCGTCTGGAGACCACCCCCGATCGGCTGACCACCCGCGTGATCGACCTAATCATGCCGATCGGCAAGGGCCAGCGCGCGCTGATCGTGTCGCCGCCCAAGGCCGGTAAGACCACGATCCTGCAGGACATCGCGAACGGGGTCACCCAGAACAACCCGGAATGCCATCTCATGGTCGTCCTCGTCGACGAGCGGCCCGAGGAGGTCACCGACATGCAGCGCTCGGTGAAGGGTGAGGTCATCGCCTCGACCTTCGACCGGCCGCCGTCGGACCACACCCAGGCCGCCGAGCTGGCCATCGAGCGGGCCAAGCGCCTGGTCGAGCAGGGCAAGGACGTGATCGTGCTGCTCGACTCGATCACCCGGTTGGGCCGCGCGTACAACAACGCCTCGCCGGCGTCGGGCCGAATCCTCTCCGGTGGTGTCGACTCCACCGCGCTGTATCCGCCCAAGCGGTTCCTCGGCGCGGCCCGAAACATCGAGGACGGCGGCTCGCTGACGATCATCGCCACGGCAATGGTCGAAACCGGGTCCACCGGCGACACGGTGATCTTCGAGGAGTTCAAGGGCACCGGCAACGCCGAGCTCAAGCTCGACCGCAAGATCTCCGAGCGGCGCGTGTTCCCGGCCGTCGACGTCAACCCGTCCGGCACCCGCAAGGACGAGCTACTGCTCGCGCCGGACGAGTTCGCCGTCGTGCACAAGCTGCGCCGCGTGCTTTCGGGTCTGGATTCCCACCAGGCCATCGACCTGCTGATGAGCCAGCTGCGCAAGACGAAGACCAACTACGAGTTCCTGATGCAGGTCTCCAAGACCACACCGGGCTCGCCGGACGACGTCGACTAACCCACGGCTCACTGGACCGGGTCGGACCGCAGCCCCGGCATCACGTAGCGCCGGATATGCGCGCGCACCTGAGCCGCATCGCTCGGATCCAGGGTGTCGCCGGGAACGGTGGCCAACGAGATGAGCACGCGGGCCACCCACTCCGACGCTTCGGCGATGTCGGTGTCCGGGTGACATCTCTGATGGCTGAAGCCACCAGCTTCATGGCCTTCACTCAGCCTCAGATTCTTCTCTGCGGTGCGTCTCCCGACGCCGCACGACGGGCCAGTCCGACCCTGAACGGAAAGCTACCAGTGGGCAACGACAAGATCGGCCGCCATGCGGCGGAGGTCCCGATTCCCCCGACGGCTGAAGCCGCCGGTCCCCTCGGGACGCACTGATGGATCTCGCCGCGATCGCACGCGGCGACCAGGTAGCGCCGCCAGAAGTCGGCCAGGTCGGGCACCAGCCCCTGCACGCCGGCTCCTGCGCACGCCGCGAACTCCTCGGGCTCCTCCATCCGTAGCTTCATCAGCAGCGCACCGGGCTCGTCATAGGCGGTTCGGGCGTGCACCACGCCCGCGGCCATCTGCTGGTCGAAGCCTTCGACGCGTTCGAGCATCGCGTGCGCGTCCGACCAGTACGCCTCGTTGAGTCGCACGATCGCCGCACCGAGCAGCGAGACCTTGTCGGGGATTGTCGGTACAGCCAGCCCCGCGACACCTGTGCCACCTCGGCGACCTCAGACACCGTCGTGGAGCGAATTCCCTTGGCGCGCAGACACACTTCGGCCGCGTCGATCAGGCGATCGCGAACGCTCTTGGCGGCCGTGCTGCTCGCCACCCGGTGTTCTCCTCGTCGTTTGGCCGCCCTGCCGGGCGGGATCAGAGCATTCTGTCAACTGGCAGGCGGACACTATCGGCCAGGCTGAGAATGGTAGACAGATTTGCGAATCTGTTCACTACCCGCGACGGACGAGGTCGAGTCATGGCGGACACACTGCAGCATCTGTTTCGTGAGCGGTCCGAGCAGGACAACGTCGCAGTGAAGTACGGCGACCGCAGCTGGACGTGGCGCGAGCACGTCGCCGAGGCCCGAGCCCAGGCGGCGGCGGTCATCGACATCGCCGATCCCCATCGGCCCCTGCACATCGGCGTGCTGCTCGCCAATACCCCGGACATGTTGACGGCAATGGCGGCCGCCGCACTGGGTGGCTATGTCCTGTGCTGCATCAACAACACCCGCCGCGGCGAAGGCCTGGCCCGCGACATCGCTCTTGTCGACTGTCAGATCCTGATCACCGACGCCGCGCACCGCCATCTGCTCGACGGTCTCGACCTGGGCGATGTCCGGGTCCTGGACACCTCCAGCCCAGAATGGGCGGCGCTCGTCGCCGAGCCGAAAGAACTAACGCCGCACCGCGAGGTGGGGCCCGACGACACATTCGTGATGATCTTCACCTCGGGAACCAGCGGTGACCCCAAAGCCGTTCAGGTGCAGCACATGATGCCGATCTTCGCGGGAGGCGCACTGGCCGAACGGTATTCGGTGAAAGCTTCTGATGTCTGCTATCTGTCGATGCCGCTCTTCCACTCAAATGGCATCTATGCGGGCTGGGGCGTTGCGCTGGTGAGCGGTGCCGCGATGGTTCCCGCGAAGTTCTCGGCCTCACGATTCTTGGATGACATCCGTCGCCACGGTGTGACCTACATGAACTACGTCGGCAAGCCGTTGGCCTACGTCCTCGCGACCCCCGAGAGACCCGACGACGGGGACAACCCACTGCGTGTCGCCTTCGGCAACGAGGCCAGCGACGAGGACATCGCCGAGTTCGGCAGGCGGTTCGACTGCATCGTCTGGGACGGCTTCGGGTCGACCGAGAACGCGGTCATCATCACCCGCGAGGACGGCTGCCCGCCCGGGTCACTGGGCAAGGGCTATCCCGGGGTGGCCGTCTACGACCCGGAAACCCTGCAGGAATGCGAAGTCGCGAAGTTCGACGAGCGCGGCAACCTGCTCAACCGCGAAACCGCGGTGGGGGAGTTGGTGAACACCACCGGAGGCGGCCTCTTTCGCGGCTACTACAAGGACGCCGGCGCGACCGATCAGCGGCTGAGACACGGCATGTACTGGTCGGGGGATCTGGCCTATCGCGACGCCGACGGATGGATCTACTTCGCAGGCCGCACCGGCGACTGGATGCGCGTCGACGGCGAAAACCTCACCACCGCGCCCATCGAGCGGGTGCTGATCCGGCTGCCGGAGATCAGCCGCGTCGCGGTCTACCCGGTGCCCGACGAGTCCGTCGGTGACCAGGTGATGGCCGCCATCGTGCTGCGGGACGACGCCACGCTGACGCCGCAGGCGTTCGAGGAGTTCCTCCGGTCCCAGGCCGACCTCTCACCGAAGGCCTGGCCGCGCTATGTCTGGATCGCCGAGGACCTGCCGACGACCGCGACCAACAAGATCCTCAAGCGAGAGCTTGTCGCGCACGGGACGACACCGCCGGGCGGCCCGCTGTGGAAACGCGACGGCACCGGCTTTCAACCGCACGGCGAGCATGCCGTCAGCGGTACGGATCGGTGATCTCGCGCAGCGACGCCAGCGCCGCGCGCAACTCGCCGTAGCGTTTCGTGCCCAGATGCCGTCGCCATTCGGCCTCGACCTTTGCGATCTCGGCGGCCGCCGTGGCGCACAGTTTCTCGCCCCGGTCGGTGAGGACCACCAAGCGGGCCCGCGCGTCGGCCGGATCGGGTCTGCGCGCGACGTACCCGTTGGCCTCCAATTCGTCGACGAGCGCGCCTGCGGTCTGCTTGGTGACCCCGGCCTGCTCGGCAAGGTCGGTGACGCGGATCCCGTCGCGGTTAAGCCGCTGGCCGATGCGACTCTGGGCGAGGGTCAGATCGTCGAAGCCGGCCGTCCGCACCGCCTCGAATACCTGGGCCTCTGCGGCGCGATGCGCGACGAACATCAACAGCGCGGAGTTGGGTTCCTCGTTCACGCCATTGACTTTAGTACGGATTCCTGCCTAAATTAGACAGGAATCCGTACTATTTGGCGGGAGGCGAGATGGACGACAAGCAGATGTGGGGCCACATCGACGAGCAGCGCGTCGACCTTGCCGACTTTCTCGACACCCTGACCCCCGAGCAATGGGAAACGCCGTCGTTGTGTCCGGGATGGACGGTGCGCGAGGTCGCCGCGCACGTCACCCAGTCGACGACGAACTGGGCGCGTCTCAGTCTCGAACTGCTGCGCTCGGGATTCCGGTTCAATGCAATGACGCTCCGCTTTGCGCGGGAGGACCAGCGAACGCCAGAGGAGATCACCGCCGCAATGCGGGCGATGGTCGGCTGCCGCCGCAGGCCGCCCGGTACTGCTGTGGCGGACCCGCTGATGGACGTGTTGGTGCACGGACAGGACATCGCGGTACCTCTCGGTGTTGCCCGGTCAATGCCGGCCCCGGCGGCAGTCGCCGTGGCCGAGCGGCTGTGGAAGATGGGCTTCCCGTTCAACGCGCGCAAGCGGTTTCCGAACGTGAAGTTCACTGCGACCGATGCGAACTTCAGCGTGGGACACGGTGAAGTGGTCCGCGGACCGATCCAGGACATCGTGATGGTGCTGTCCGGCCGGCCCGCTGGTCGGCCCCTGGAATAGCCCGCCCCGCCCGCGCGTTTAGGCTGCTGGCGGTTGACCTGGCATAATGGACCGCTGACCCTCGGTTCCGGTTCACGCCCGATAGCTCCAGGTAAGGCGCGGGCGACCCGGCGGCCAACGATTGAAGAGGACACCATGAAACCGGGTATTCACCCTGACTACATCGAGACCACCGTGCACTGCGGCTGCGGTAACACGTTCACCACGCGCAGCACCAAGAAGAGCGGCCAGATCCACGTAGAGGTCTGCTCGCAGTGCCATCCCTTCTACACCGGCAAGCAGAAAATTCTCGACAGCGGCGGCCGCGTGGCCCGCTTCGAGAAGCGCTACGGCAAGCGCAAGGCCAGCGGCGGCGACAACGCCGCTGAGAAGAGCACAGCCGACAACTAGCTGTCTGAGCGACGCCCGATCTGCCGCGCGAGCGCAGGCCGGGCGTCGCTTCGCGTTTGGCGAAGAAAACAGACGGAGTGCGTTTGGGAAAGGAGGCTGACATGACGGACACCGCGCCGGCCGTTGAGGCCATCCTGTCCGAGCACGCCGACCTCGAGCGTCAGCTTTCGGATCCCAACCTGCACTCAGACGCAGGCAAGGCCCGCAAGATCGGCCGCCGCTTCGCGCAGTTGGCGCCGATCGTGGCGACCCACCGCAAGCTGGAGGCTGCCCGTGGCGATCTGGAGGCCGCCCGCGAACTGGTCGCCGACGACGAGTCCTTCGCCGCCGAGGTCGATGAGCTCACCGCAACCGTCGAAGAGCTCGACACCCAGTTGACCGATCTGCTCGCACCCCGCGATCCGCACGACGCCGACGACATCGTGCTCGAGGTCAAGTCCGGCGAGGGCGGCGAGGAGTCGGCGCTGTTCGCCGCCGACCTGGCCCGGATGTACATCCGGTATGCCGAACGCCACGGCTGGACCGTCACCGTTCTCGACGAGACGACCTCCGACCTCGGCGGCTACAAGGACGCGACGCTGTCGATCAGGAGCAAGGGCGACTCGGCCGACGGAGTGTGGTCGCGGCTGAAATTCGAGGGCGGCGTGCACCGCGTGCAGCGCGTTCCGGTGACCGAGTCGCAGGGCCGCGTGCACACCTCGGCTGCGGGCGTCCTCGTCTACCCCGAGCCCGAAGAGGTCGAGGAAGTCCAGATCGACGAATCCGATCTGCGCATCGACGTGTACCGGTCGTCGGGCAAGGGCGGACAGGGCGTCAACACCACCGACTCGGCGGTGCGCATCACGCACCTGCCCACCGGCATCGTCGTGACCTGTCAGAACGAACGGTCGCAGCTGCAGAACAAGACCCGCGCGCTGCAGGTGCTCGCCGCGCGACTGCAATCGCTCGCCGAGGAGCAGGCGCAGGCGGACGCGTCGGCCGACCGCGCCAGCCAGATCCGCACCGTCGACCGCAGCGAGCGGATCCGCACCTACAACTTCCCCGAGAACCGCATCGCCGACCACCGGATCAACTTCAAGGCGCACAACCTCGACCAGGTGCTCGAGGGCGACCTCGACGCGCTCTTCGACGCGCTGGCCGCCGCCGACAAGCAGGCCAGGCTGCAGCAGGCATGACCGGATTCCGCCAGGTGATCGACGCCGCCGAGGCGATGCTCGCCGAGGCGGGGGTCGGGTCGCCGCGCGTCGATGCCGAACTGCTCGCCGCGCACGCGGCAGGCACTCGATCGCGGCCGGCTCGCCGTCGCGGAGGCGAACCCCGAGTTCTTCGACCGGTATCGGGGCCTCGTGGCTGCGCGCGCCAAGCGGGTGCCGCTGCAGCACCTCACCGGCACCGCTGCGTTGGGCCCGGTCACCGTCGACGTCGGTCCGGGCGTGTTCATTCCGCGGCCCGAAACCGAAGCGCTGCTCGAATGGGCTGTCGCCCAACCGTTGTCGCCGCGACCCGTCATCGTCGACCTGTGCACCGGCTCGGGGGCGCTCGCGCTCGCCCTGTCGAAGCACTGGCCCGACGCGCGGGTGATCGCCATTGACGACTCCATCGATGCACTCGCCTTCGCCCGCCGCAATGTCTCGCGCCACCCCCGTCGAGCTGGTCGAGGCCGACGTGACGGCCGCCGGACTGCTTCCCGAGCTCGACGGCGGGGTGGATCTCGTCGTCGCCAACCCCCCCTACATTCCCGACGGCGCGCAGCTGGAACCCGAAGTGGCCGAACACGATCCACCGCATGCGTTGTTCGGCGGCCCGGACGGGATGGCCGTCATCGGTTCGATCGTCGACCTGGCCTCGCGGTGGTTGCGCGGCGGCGGCCTTTGCGCTGTCGAACACGACGACACCACGGCGGCGCAGACCGTCGAAGCCTTCACCAGCACAGGGTGTTTCGGTGAGATCACCTCCCGCCGCGACTTGACCGGTCGGCCGCGGTTCGTCACCGCAATACGTGGCAAGGTGGGGTCATGAGTCCCGAAGGCGACCGCGAGTGAGGATCGCAGCGAGGTACGAGCGAGGACCGGAGCGAGTGGGAGTCGAGGCATGAGTGAGGTGTTCGACTGCTCCGACGCCGAGGCGCGCGTGACCGGAATCGCCTCGGCGATCAGCGCGGTCAAGGGCGGACGCCTCGTCGTGCTGCCCACCGACACCGTCTACGGCATCGGCGCCGACGCCTTCGACAACACGGCGGTGGCGGCGCTGCTGTCGGCGAAGGGCCGCGGCCGCGACATGCCCGTCCCGGTGCTCGTCGGGTCGTGGCACACCATCGAGGGCCTGGTGTACACGGTGCCGAACGCCGCCCGAGAGCTGATCCGCGCGTTCTGGCCCGGTGCGCTGAGCCTCGTTGTCCAGCAGGCGCCGTCGCTGCAATGGGATCTCGGCGACGCGGCGGGCACCGTGATGCTGCGGATGCCGTTGCACCCCGTCGCTATCGAGGTGCTGCGCGAGGTCGGTCCGATGGCGGTGTCGAGCGCCAACATCTCGGGCCAGCCGGCGGCGGTCACCGTCGACGAGGCCCGGAACCAACTCGGTGACCTCGTCGAGGTCTACCTCGACGCAGGGCCGTCCGAACAGCAGGCGGCCTCGACCATCGTGGACCTCACCGGCGCCCATCCCCGCATCCTCCGGACGGGCCCGGTCGGCGCCGACGCGATCGCGGAAGTGCTTGGTGTCGACGCCGATACCCTGACCGCGACTACCTGACGCGCCGCCCGTCGCTCTCAATTTCGTCCAGTACGGTTCATTCAGTGGTGAGCGAAGTGCAGGTTGTGGCCAGTGGGCTGCTTGCGCTCTCCGATCGAGGCGCCGGCGTCCCGCTGCGCGAGCTCGCGCTGGTTGGGCTGACTGCGGCGATCATCACCTACTTCGCCACGGGATGGGTTCGCGTGCTGGCCACTCGGGTCGGCGCGGTGGCCTACCCCAGGGAACGCGACGTGCACATGCAGCCGACGCCGCGGATGGGTGGCCTGGCGATGTATGTCGGCGTACTGGCGGCCGTGCTGCTCGCCTCCCAGCTGCCTGCGCTCACCCGCGGCTTCGTCTACTCGTCGGGCCTACCGGCCGTGGTCGTGGCCGGCGGCCTCATCATGGCCATCGGTCTCATCGACGACAAATGGGGCCTGGACGCTCTGACCAAGTTCGCCGGCCAGATCACGGCGGCCAGCGTGCTGGTCACGATGGGCGTGGCATGGAGCGTGTTGTACATCCCCTTCGGCGGCGTCGGCACCATCGTGCTCGACCAGGTGTCGTCGATCCTGCTGACGCTGGCCCTGACGGTCGCGATCGTCAACGCGATGAACTTCGTCGACGGCCTGGACGGTCTGGCCGCGGGTCTGGGCCTGATCACCGCGTCGGCGATCACCATCTTCTCCATCGGGCTGCTGCGCGACCACGGCGGCGACGTGTTGTTCTACCCGCCTGCGGTGATCTCGGTGGTGCTGGCCGGCGCGTGTCTGGGCTTTCTGCCGCACAACTTTCACCGTGCACGCATCTTCATGGGCGACTCCGGCTCAATGCTCATCGGGCTGATGCTGGGAGCGGCGTCGACGACGGCGGCCGGGCCGATCTCGCAGAGCGCCTACGGCGCCCGCGACGTCTTCGCTCTGCTGTCGCCGTTCCTGTTGGTGGTCGCCGTGATGTTCGTGCCCGCGCTGGACATGCTGCTGGCCATCGTTCGGCGCACCAGGGCCGGTCGCAGTCCGTTCAGTCCCGACAAGATGCATTTGCATCACCGGCTGCTGCAGATCGGTCATTCGCATCGTCGGGTGGTGCTGCTCATCTATCTCTGGGTGGGCATCGTCGCCCTGGGCGCAGCGAGCACGATTTTCTTCGATCCCCGCTACACCGGCGGGGTGATGTTGGCGGCGATTCTGGTGGCGATCGTCGTGACCCTGGTCCCGCTTCTGAGGGACCGTGTCGAGCCCGACGACGGGGTGTACGACAAAAAGTAGTAGAGGCCCGTTTATGCCCGCCTACCATGTGGTACGGTGCAGGTAGAACCCGAAAAAACCTCGCGGGTTGCCGGCCTCCGGGCCGTCGGTTCACCACCGATCGGCACGGAAAAACGACCGACAAAGGGAGCTACCCCTTGGGTGATTCCAGCGCGACCCGCGCCCTCCGTTACGCTCGGGGCGCCACGCACAGAATCATTGGGACAGCCCTTGTGACCGCGGGATTGAGGTGACGCCGTGACGACGCCAGCGCAAGACGCGCCGTTGGTGTTTCCGTCCGTTGCTTTCCGGCCGTTGCGCCTGTTCGCCATCTGCGTGGTGTTCGCCGGCCTGGTGACGCTCGCCGCCGCGCCTGTTGGGTCACCCGATGGTCGGTGTCTTCTTCGGCGTCGGGCTCGGGCTGGGTTTGCTCAATGCGATCTTGGTGCAGCGCTCGGTGGAAGCCATCACCGCCGAGGAACATCCCTTGAAGCGCAAAATGGCGCTCAACTCCGCCACCCGGCTCCTGGTGATGACGGTGATCGGGCTGACGATCGCGTTCGTCTTCCGGCCCCAAGGCCTCGGCGTGGTGTTCGGTATGGCGTTGTTCCAAGTGCTGCTGGTGATTTCGACGGCGCTACCCGTGATGAAGAAACTGCGGGCCGGTGACGCGGACGCGAGGAGCACGGGCAGCGGTAGTGACGGACTCGAAGGGGAGGCCGCGAAACAATGACTGGTATCGATGTCGCCGACCAGGCGGCTCCGGTGACGATCCTGGCCGCCGAATCCGGCATTCAGGTCGGCCACCACACTGAGGCGCACTGGTTCGGCCTCACGGTCAACACCGATACGGTGCTGGCCACCGCGGTTGCCGCGGTGATCGTGCTCGCGCTGGCATTCTTCTTGCGCGCCAAGGTGACATCGACCGGCGTGCCGAACGGCGTGCAGCTGTTCTGGGAAGCGATCACGGTTCAGCTGCGCAACCAGATCGAAGCCGCGATCGGCATGAAGATCGCACCGTTCGTGCTGCCGCTGGCGGTCACGCTGTTCGTGTTCATCCTGGTGGCCAACTGGCTCTCGGTGCTGCCGGTGCAGTACACCGACTCCAACGGTGCGATACACGAGTTGCTGAAGCCGCCCGCGTCCGACATCAACTTCGTGCTGGCGCTCGCACTGTTCGTGTTCATCTCCTACCACGCGGCAGGCGTCTGGCGCCGCGGCCCCTTGGGACACCCGGTCAAGCTGCTGAAGGGCCACGTCGCGCTGATGGCGCCGATCAACCTCGTCGAGGAGATCGCCAAGCCGATCTCGTTGTCGCTCCGACTTTTCGGCAACATCTTCGCCGGCGGCATCCTGGTCGCGCTGATCGCATTGTTCCCGCCGTGGATCATGTGGGCGCCCAACGCGATCTGGAAGAGCTTCGACTTGTTCGTCGGCGCAATCCAGGCATTCATCTTCGCCCTGCTGACGATCCTGTACTTCAGTCAGTCGATGGAGCTCGAGGAGCACCATGACTAGCACCCGCACCATGCTCGACCCACGTCCTGGTAGGACGCCTACCAGTTATCAAGGAGGATAAGGAATGGATCCCACTATCGCTGCCGGCGCGCTCATCGGCGGTGGACTGATCATGGCCGGCGGCGCTATCGGCGCCGGTATCGGTGACGGCATCGCGGGTAACGCGCTTATTGCCGGCATCGCCCGGCAGCCCGAGGCGCAGGGCCGACTGTTCACTCCGTTCTTTATCACGGTCGGTCTGGTCGAGGCGGCGTACTTCATCAACCTGGCGTTCATGGCGCTGTTCGTGTTCGCCACGCCGGTCGCCTAATTCGCGTCATGGGTGACCTCAGCTTGACGATCCTCGCGGCGGAAGAAGGCGGCGGGCAGAGTAACTTTCTGATCCCGAACGGCACCTTCTTCTTCGTGCTGATCATCTTCCTGATCGTGCTTGGTGTGATCGCCAAGTGGGTTGTGCCGCCTATCTCCAAGGTTTTGCGCGAACGCGAAGCCATGGTGCACAAGACGGTCGAGGACAACCGGCGCGCAGCGAAGCTACGGGCCGCCGCGGATGCCGACTACCTGAAGGTGATGGCTACGGCACGGCGCGAGGCGACAAACGTCCGCGAGGAGGCCCGCGCTGAGGGGCGCAAGATCGTCGACGAGGCGAAGGCTCGTGCCAACACTGAAGTTTCGTCGGTGCTCCAGCAGGCCACTGAGGAGCTGACGGAGCAGTCGCGTGCGGTGACCGCGGATCTTCAGACTTCGGTGGAGACCCTGGCAGAACGCCTCGCGAGCCGCGTCCTCGGGGTTGAGGTGACCACTCGCACGGTGCCCGCCACATCGGGACAAGGGCGGTAACCGTGTCGACCTTCATCGGACAGCTCGTTGGATTCGCGGTCATCGTCTTCCTGGTGTGGAAATACGTCATGCCGCCAGTCCGCAACATGATGAGGAACCAGCAGGAGACTGTACGCACGCAGCTCGCCGAGCATGCGGAGGCCGAGAAGAAGGTCGCCGATGCCGACAAAGAGCACGCCAAGGCGTTGGAAGAAGCCAAAGCCGAGGCAGCCAAGGTGATCGAGGAAGCAAGGCACGACGCCGACAAGATCGCCGAGCAGCTGCGAGCCCACGCCGACGCCGAGCTGGAACGCATCAAAACCCAGGGTGCTCAGCAGGTTCGGTTGTTGCGTCAACAGCTCATCCGCGAGCTTCGCCAGAGTCTCGGCGCCGAGTCCGTGCACCGTGCGGGCGATCTGGTGCGCGACTTCGTCTCCGATCCGGCGGAGCAGTCCGCGACGGTCGACCGCTTTCTCGCCGAGCTGGAGGAGATGGCACCGTCGAACAAAGCCTTCGCGGATGCCGTAACGGAGAAGCTGCGCGCGGCCAGCCGTGAGTCGGTGGCCGAGGTGGTCAGGCAACTCGACGGAGTGGTGGCGGGCCTCGACGTCGACGAACTGACGGCCTTGGCCAACGATCTGGCCTCGGTGGTCAAGATGCTGCGCCGTGAGCCGGTTCTGGCCCGGCATTTCGCCGACCCCTCCAGTGGTACAGCCGCCAAGGTGCAACTCGTTGAGCGGTTGCTGTCCGGTAAGGTTTCCGATGCCGCTCTCGAGGTACTCAAAAACGCTGTGTCGCAGCGTTGGTCGTCCACCTCCGACCTGATTTACGGGATCCAACACGTCGCCAGGCTGGCACTGCTGGTGCGCGCCGAGCGCGATGACCAGATCGAGGACGTCGAGGACCAGCTGTTCAGGTTCAGTCGCATCCTCGATTCCGAGCCGCGGTTGATCACACTGCTGAGCGACTACTCCGCTCCGCTTGACGGCCGAATCGCGTTGCTGAACAACGTGCTCAAGCGCAGGGCGAGTAAGAACGCCGCAGACCTGTTGCGCCAGGCGATAGAGCTACTGCAAGGCGAGCGCGCTGACGAGGCAATCCGCGAACTGGCCGATCTCGCGGTTTCGCGGCGCGGCGAGGTCGTCGCGCAGGTCCGTGCCGCGACCGAGCTGAGCGATGCTCAAAATGACCGACTGACCGAGGTCCTCACTCGCATCTACGGTCATCCCGTTTCCATACAGCTAGACGTGGACCCAGCGCTGCTGGGCGGTCTGACGATCGCCGTCGGTGACGAGGTGATCGACGGCTCGCTGGCGTCCAAGCTGTCATCGGCCGAGACTCACTTGCCCGACTGACCCGACAAGACCAAAGACCCACACACGAAGTAGGAAGACGAAAAGCCATGGCAGAGTTGACGATCTCAGCGGATGAGATCCAGGGCGCGATCGAGGAGTATGTCGCCAGCTTCGAGGCGGACACCGAGCGCGAGGAAATCGGCACGGTCATCGACGCGGGCGACGGTATCGCGCACGTCGAGGGCCTGCCGTCGGTGATGACGCAGGAACTGCTGGAGTTCCCCGGCGGCGTGCTCGGTGTCGCGCTGAACCTCGACGAGCACAGCATCGGCGCGGTGATCCTCGGAAACTTCGAGGAGATCGAGCAGGGTCAACAGGTCAAGCGCACCGGCGAGGTGCTCTCGGTACCGGTTGGTGACGCCTTCCTTGGCCGTGTGGTCAACCCGCTGGCGCAGCCGATCGACGGCCGCGGCGAGGTCGAGACCACGGAGCGGCGCGCCCTTGAGTTGCAGGCACCGTCGGTGGTGCAGCGCCAAGGTGTGAGCGAGCCGTTGCAGACGGGCATCAAGGCCATCGACTCGCAGACGCCCATCGGTCGCGGCCAGCGACAGCTCATCATCGGCGACCGCAAGACCGGTAAGACCGCGGTGTGTGTGGACACGATCCTCAACCAGCGGCAGAACTGGGAGAGCGGCGACGAGAAGCAGCAGGTGCGCTGCGTGTATGTGGCTATCGGTCAGAAGGGTACGACGATCGCCAGCGTGCGGCAGACCCTGGAAGATGGCGGTGCGATGGACTACACCACCATCATCGCTGCACCGGCATCCGACTCCGCGGGGTTCAAATGGCTTGCGCCATACACGGGATCGGCCATTGCCCAGCACTGGATGTACGAGGGCAAGCACGTGCTGATCGTGTTCGACGACCTCACCAAGCAGGCCGAGGCCTATCGCGCCATCTCGCTGCTGCTGCGCCGTCCGCCCGGCCGTGAGGCCTACCCCGGCGACGTGTTCTATCTGCACTCCCGGCTGCTGGAACGCTGCGCAAAGCTGTCCGACGAGCTGGGCGGCGGCTCGCTGACCGGTCTTCCCATCATCGAAACGAAGGCCAACGACATCTCGGCCTACATTCCGACGAACGTCATCTCGATCACCGACGGTCAGTGCTTCCTGGAGACGGACCTGTTCAACCAGGGTGTGCGACCGGCCATCAACGTCGGTGTCTCGGTGTCGCGCGTCGGTGGTGCCGCGCAAATCAAGGCCATGAAAGAGGTTGCCGGGTCGTTGCGGCTGGATCTATCGCAATATCGCGAGCTCGAGTCGTTCGCGGCCTTCGCGTCCGACCTCGACGAAACGTCGAAGGCGCAGCTGGACCGGGGCGCCCGGTTGGTCGAGTTGCTCAAGCAGCCGCAAAACAGCCCGATGCCGGTCGAGGAACAAGTCGTGGCCATCTTCCTCGGCACCAGGGGCCACCTTGATTCCGTGCCCGTTGAGGATGTTCAGAAGTTCGAGCAGGAGTTCCTCGAGCACGTGAAGGCCTCGCATGAGGCGATCCTCAAAGAGATCCGGGACAGCAAGAAGCTGTCCGAGGAGTTGGAAGACAAGCTCGAGAACGCGGTGAACGAGTTCAAGAAGGGCTTCGCGACCACGGACGGCAGCTCGGTCGTTCGCGATGAGCATGTCGATGCGATGTCCGAAGATGACGTCGAGAAGGAATCGGTGAAGGTCCGCAAGCCCGCACCGAAGAAGAAGAAGTAGGCCGGAGAATCTATGGCTGCCACACTGCGCGAATTGCGCGGTCGCATCCGCTCAGCGGGGTCGATCAAGAAGATCACCAAGGCCCAGGAGCTGATCGCGACCTCGCGTATCGCCAAGGCGCAGGCCCGAGTCGAGGCGGCTCGGCCATACGACCGCGAGATCACCAACATGCTTACCGAACTAGCCAACGCCAGCGCACTGGACCACCCGCTGCTGGTCGAACACGAGAACCCCCGGCGGGCGGGTGTGCTGGTGGTGTCGTCGGATCGTGGGCTCTGCGGCGCATACAACGCCAACGTGTTCCGGCGGTCCGAAGAACTGTTCTCGCTGCTTCGTTCGGAGGGCAAGCAGCCCGTCCTGTACGTCGTCGGCCGGAAAGCCCTCGGTTACTACAGCTTTCGCAACTGGGATGTGACCGATTCTTGGACCGGCTTCTCTGAGCGCCCGGACTACGAGAATGCCCAGGAGATCGCGTCGACGTTGGTCGACGCCTTCACCGCAGGTATCGACGACGTAGGCGACGATCCTGGCGCCGACAACATCCTCGGTGTCGACGAACTGCACATCGTGTTCACCGAGTTCAAGTCGATGCTGTCGCAGTCGGCGATCGCTCGGCGTATCGCACCGATGGTGGTGGAGTACACCGAAGAAGACACCGGGCCCCGTACGTTGTTCTCCTTCGAGCCGGATCCCGAGACCCTGTTCGGCACGCTGCTGCCGCGCTACATATCCACCCGCATCTTCGCCGCGCTGCTCGAGGCGGCGGCGTCGGAATCAGCGTCGCGTAGGCGCGCCATGAAGTCGGCTACGGACAACGCCGACGACCTCATCAAGGATCTGACTCTGATGGCCAACCGCGAACGGCAATCTCAGATCACCCAGGAAATCAGCGAAATCGTCGGTGGCGCGAACGCGCTTGCGGACGCCGCCAAGAAGTAGCCCGTAGGAAGCGAAGAAGAGACATGACTGCTACTGCCGAAAAAGAGACCAGCACCGACACCGCTGGCCGCGTGGTCCGCGTCACCGGCCCGGTCGTCGACGTCGAGTTCCCCCGCGGCTCGGTGCCAGCGCTGTTCAATGCGCTGCACGCCGAGATCTCGTACAAGGACCTGGCGAAGACGTTGACCCTCGAGGTCGCGCAGCACCTCGGGGACAACCTCGTGCGCTGCATTTCACTGCAGCCCACCGACGGCCTGGTGCGTGGCGTCGAGGTGATCGACACAGGCAACTCGATCTCGGTACCGGTCGGCGACGGCGTCAAGGGCCACGTGTTCAACGCGCTCGGTGACTGCCTCGACGATCCCGGTTACGGCAAGGACTTCGAGCGCTGGTCGATCCACCGCAAGCCGCCCGCGTTCGACCAGCTGGAACCTCGCACCGAGATGCTGGAGACCGGCCTGAAGGTCGTCGACCTGCTCACCCCGTACGTCCGTGGTGGCAAGATCGCCCTGTTCGGTGGTGCCGGGGTGGGCAAAACGGTGTTGATCCAGGAGATGATCAACCGCATCGCGCGCAACTTCGGCGGTACGTCGGTGTTCGCCGGCGTCGGCGAGCGCACCCGTGAGGGCAACGACCTCTGGGTCGAGCTCGCCGATGCCGACGTGCTCAAGGACACCGCGCTGGTGTTCGGCCAGATGGACGAGCCGCCCGGCACCCGTATGCGCGTCGGGCTGTCGGCACTGACCATGGCCGAGTACTTCCGCGACGAACAGGAGCAGGACGTGCTGCTGTTCATCGACAACATCTTCCGGTTCACCCAGGCCGGTTCCGAGGTGTCAACGCTGCTGGGCCGCATGCCATCGGCGGTGGGTTACCAGCCGACGCTGGCCGACGAGATGGGTGAGCTGCAGGAGCGCATCACGTCAACCCGTGGCCGGTCCATCACCTCCATGCAGGCGGTGTATGTGCCCGCCGACGACTACACCGACCCGGCGCCTGCCACGACGTTCGCCCACCTCGATGCCACCACCGAGCTCAGCCGCGCGGTGTTCTCCAAGGGCATCTTCCCGGCGGTCGATCCGCTCGCATCCAGCTCGACGATTCTTGATCCCAGCGTGGTCGGCGACGAGCACTATCGCGTCGCGCAAGAGGTCATCCGAATCCTGCAGCGCTACAAGGATCTCCAAGACATCATCGCGATTCTCGGCATCGACGAGCTGGCCGAAGAGGACAAGCAGCTGGTGCAGCGGGCACGCCGCATCGAGCGGTTCCTGTCGCAGAACATGATGGCGGCCGAGCAGTTCACCGGTCAGCCCGGCTCGACGGTGCCGCTCAAGGAGACCATCGAGGCGTTCGACAAGCTCAGCAAGGGCGACTTCGACCACCTGCCCGAGCAGGCGTTCTTCTTGATCGGCGGTCTGGAGGACCTGCAGCGCAAGGCCGAGAGCCTTGGCGCCAAGATGGAGGACGACGGCAGCGACGGCGCTCCGGTGGACGACGAGGACAAGGACGAAGACAAGAGCGACGACGCCGACGAAGAGGACGACGCCGAGGACGAAGGCGACGCCAAGTCCAAGGAGGAAAAGAAGTCGAAGAAGGACGACGGCGAAGACAAGAGTGACTAGTCATGGCTGAATTGGATGTCGACATCGTCGCGGTAGAACGCGAAATCTGGTCGGGGAAGGCCACGTTCCTGTTCACCCGGACGACGTCCGGCGAGATCGGCATCTTGCCGCGTCACATCCCGTTGGTGGCGCAGCTCGTCGACGATGCCATGGTGCGCGTTGAACGCGAAGGCGAGGACGATCTGCGCATCGCCGTCGACGGCGGCTTCATGTCAGTCACTGAACGAAGGCGTGATCATCCTGGCGGAGTCCGCCGAGCTCGAGTCCGAAATCGACGAAGACGCCGCCAAGCGCGATTCCGAGTCCGACGATGAAGCGACAGCCGCCAGGGGGCGCGCGAGGCTACGCGCTCTGGGCCAGATCGACTAGAGCCGGCGATGAGCGTGTCCATGCTGATCATGGTCGCGCTGATCGGTGTGCTGCTGCTTGTCGTCGTCGCGCTTTGTTACCGGCTCTGGAAACTCCGTCAGGTCGGGGGAACCGCGGCTATTCTGCGCGATTTTCCGGCTGTCGGCGGCCACGGCTGGCGACACGGCGTAATGCGTTATCGCGGTGGTGAAGCCGGGTTCTATCGGCTGTCGAGCCTGCGGTGGTGGCCCGATCGACGGCTGAGCCGTCGAGGCCTCGAGATCGTGTCGCGGCGCTCACCTCGCGGCGACGAGTTCGACATCATGACCGACGAGATCGTGATCCTCGAACTGCGCGACACCAGCCCGGAACGTCGCCAGGGTTATGAGGTGGCGCTGGACCGCGGTGCGTTGACCGCGTTTCAATCCTGGCTGGCAGTCGCGGCCGTCGTCGCGAACCCGACGCCGGACGTCCTAAGCCGCCGGACGATTTGAGCGGAAGCGGCACTACGTCAATGGTCTTCGCGCAAGCGCTCATCCGCCGGGTTGCCACAGCACGTCACCGCCAGGATTGGCAACTCGGCACAGAATGAACAACAGATCGGAGAGCCGGTTGAGATACTTGGCCGGCAAGACATTCACGCTGTCGGGATAGGCTTCCACCGCAAGCCAGGCCGAGCGCTCCGCGCGTCGCGCCACCGTTCGAGCGACATGCAGCAAAGCCGACAGGGGCGTACCGCCCGGCAGCACAAACGAATTCAGCGCAGGCAGCGGCTCGTTGAATTCGTCACACCAGGACTCCAACCTGTCGATGTAGCTCTGATCGATTCGCAGCGGCGGGTGCTCAGGTTTCTCTACGACCGGCGTGGACAGGTCCGCACCCGCGTCGAACAGGTCATTCTGAATCTGCCGCAGCACCTTGAGAATCTGCTCACCCGGGTTGCCAAGTGCGAGGGCAACGCCGATGGCAGCGTTGGTTTCGTCGCAATCGGCGTAGGCGGCCAGCCGTGCATCGTTCTTGGAAACCCTGCTGAAGTCGCTCAGCCCGGTGGTCCCGTCGTCGCCGGTGCGGGTGTAGATGCGAGTCAGATGTACTGCCATGGTCAAACCGTACCGGGCATACCGAGCGAGGAATCTGACACTGCCCCGCGCCGCTGTTTACACTAACCCGCGTGAGCGAGCGATTCGTGGTCACTGGGGGTACCCGGTTGTCGGGCGAAGTTGCCGTCGGGGGAGCCAAGAACAGTGTGCTGAAGCTGATGGCGGCCACCTTGTTGGCCGAAGGCACCAGCACGATTACCAACTGCCCGGACATCCTCGACGTGCCGCTGATGGCCGAGGTCCTTCGCGGACTCGGGGCCAATGTCGAGATGGACGGGTCCACGGTCCGCATCACGTCGCCCGACGAACCCAAGTACGACGCGGATTTCGCCGCGGTCCGGCAGTTCCGGGCTTCAGTGTGCGTGCTGGGACCGCTGGTCGGCCGCTGCAAGCGGGCGAAGGTCGCCCTGCCGGGCGGCGACGCGATCGGGTCACGGCCGCTGGACATGCATCAGGCCGGTCTGAGACAACTCGGCGCACGGTGCAATATCGAGCACGGCTGCGTGGTCGCCGAAGCAGATCACTTGCGCGGCGCGGAGATTCAGCTCGAGTTCCCGTCGGTGGGTGCAACGGAGAACATCCTCATGGCGGCGGTGGTGGCCGAGGGCGTGACCACGATCCACAACGCCGCACGCGAGCCAGACGTCGTCGACCTGTGCACGATGCTCAACCAGATGGGTGCCCAAGTAGAGGGCGCCGGCTCGTCGACGATGACGATCACTGGTGTCGACCGGCTGCATCCCACGGAGCATCGGGTGATCGGCGATCGCATCGTCGCCGCGACGTGGGGAATCGCCGCCGCGATGACCAAGGGTGACATCTCGGTCAGGGGCGTCGACCCGCAGCACCTGCAGTTGGTCCTGCACAAGCTGCACGACGCGGGGGCCACCGTCACCCAGACCGACGATGGCTTCCGGGTGGTCCAGTACGAGCGGCCGAAGGCGGTCAACGTCGCCACGCTGCCGTTCCCCGGTTTCCCGACCGACCTGCAGCCGATGGCGATCGGGCTGGCCTCGATTGCGGATGGCACCTCGATGATCACGGAGAACGTCTTCGAGGCGCGGTTCCGGTTCGTCGAGGAGATGATCCGCTTGGGCGCCGATGCCAGGACGGATGGCCATCACGCGGTGATCCGCGGCCTCCCGCAGCTGTCGAGTGCGCCGGTGTGGTCGTCGGATATCCGGGCCGGTGCAGGGCTGGTGTTGGCCGGTCTGGTCGCCGACGGCGACACCGAGGTCCACGACGTATTCCACATCGACCGGGGATATCCGCTGTTCGTCGAGAACCTGGTCAGCCTGGGCGCCGAGATCGAGCGGGTCGTCTAGCTGGCTGCGGTCGCGTGATTTTCTCCACCTCTAATATGGGCCTCGGGCGGGAGAAAGGCGTACTCTGTTAAGAGAAGCCCACGGCCCCAGTTTTGTACTGGCGGACGGGGTTTGACGTCTCTGTCCATGTGGAGTACAGTGGCAGGGTTGCCTGTTGAACGGGTGTGTTGTTTGAGAACTCAATAGTGTGTTTGGTGGTTTTTAAATTTGTTGTTTTTGTTTTTGACCACATTCTGGGCGCCCCGTGCCTTGGGTGTGGTGTTTTTTATTGTCAGTTTTTCTGACGATGTCAGGTTTCTCTGATTTGAATTCTGCCGGGT
>CAWDFT010000005.1:0-23097 GCA_963801575.1 uncultured Actinomycetota bacterium | reverse complement strand
GGGAACTCCGGTACAGGTCGCAGGATTGAAGGCGGGAAAGGTCGACAGCATCGCGCTCGACGGCGCCCGCGTGGTGGTCACGTTCGAGGTCGACGACGACATCCGGCTGGGTGATCACACCGAGGCTGCCATCAAGACGAAAACCTTTCTGGGAGCCCGGATCCTGGAGGTTACGCCGCGTGGCGAGGGCCAACTGTCCGCGCCGATTCCGCTCGACAGGACAACGCCGCCTTACCAGCTGCCCGACGCACTGACCGATCTCGGCACGACCATAAGTGGAGTGGACACCGACCAGTTGTCCAGGTCGCTGACGGTGCTGTCGGACACCTTCTCCGACACCCCGGCAGACGTCCGGCTTGCGATGCAGGGCGTCGCGCGCTTATCGCAGACCTTGGCCGAGCGCGATGCGCAATTGCGGCGGCTGCTGACCAACGCCAACAAGGCCACGGCCGTGCTGGCGGAACGCAGTGACCAGATCGTGAAGCTGCTCGGCGACAGCGACGAGATCCTCGCGGCGCTGCTGAGCGAAAGCCGGGCGCTCGATCAGATCTCAGGTCGCGTCGTCCAGTCGAGCCGGCAGATCACAGGTGCCGTCGCAGAGAACCGCCAGACGTTGAAACCGGCGCTGGACAAGGCCACCAAGTGCTGACCATCCTCGACGACCATAAGCAGAAGATCGCGGAGTCGATCAAGAAGCTCAACGACTACGCGATGTCGCTCGGCGAATCAATGGCCGCCGGGCCGTTTTTCAAGTTCTACATCGCCAACCTGATACCGGGACAGTTCATCCAGCCATTCGTCGACGCAGCCTTCTCCGACCTCGGCCTTGACCCCACCGTGCTGCTTCCGTCAGAGCTCACCGACCCGGAGCTCGGACAGCCGGGAACGCCCGCGTTGCCGATGCCCTATCCGCGAACCGGACAGGGCGGCGAGCCGCGGCTCAACCTGCCCGATGCGATCACCGGAACGCCGGGTGATCCGCGTTATCCCTACCGTGAACCGCTGCCCGCGCCGCCGCCGGGCGGACCGCCGCCCGGACCGCCCGCGGATTCTGCTCCGGCGCCGTCACCGGCGCCGGTGTACGTGCCGGCACCTGGCGAAGCGCCGACGCCGAGCGAGGTAACCCCATGACGAAACGCGGAATCGCCAGGGTCGGCGTCGGTGCCGCGTTGGTGCTCGTCCTGATCGCGGCCACCGTGCAGCTGAGTCTGTCGGCAATGGCCGTCGGCCGCACGCACGTCGTCGCCTATTTCGTGAACAGCAACGGCATCTTCGTCGGCGATGTCGTGAGCATCCTGGGGGTGCCGGTCGGCAAGATCGACAAGATCGAGCCCCAGACAGAGCTCGTCAAGATCAGTTTCTGGTTCGAGGACAAGTACCGAGTGCCCGCCGATGCGAAGGCGGTGATCTTGTCGCCGGCGCTGGTGACGGCGCGCGTCATCCAGTTGACGCCCGCCTACACCGGTGGACCGCAGATGCAGGACAACGCGGTGATCTCCGCGCAGCGCACCGCGGTCCCGATGGAGTGGGATGACCTGCGTCAGCAGCTCGAGAAGTTGGTCGACATGATGCAGCCCACCGAACCCGGCGGGGTGAGCCCGTTGGGCTCGGTGGTGACCACGACCGCTGACAATCTGCGCGGCCAGGGCGCGACCATCAGGGACTCCATCATCAAACTGTCGAAGGCGATCACGGCGCTCGGCGACCACAGCGACGACGTCTTCAGTTCCGTGAAGAACTTGTCGATTCTGGTATCAGCGCTGCAGACCAGCGGTGACCTGATGCGACAGCTGAACACGAACTTGGCGTCGGTGAGCGCACTGTTGGCCAACGACCCGAACGAGATCGGCGAGGCGCTCGCCGCTCTCAACGGGCTCGTAAGCGACGTGCAGAGCTTCGTCGCCGACAACCGGGAGGCGCTGGGCGCGACGGCGGACAAGATGGCCTCCGTTTCCGACGCAGTGGACGCCAGCCTTGATGACCTCAAGCAGACACTGCATGTCGCCCCGAACGCACTGCAGAACTTCATGAACATCTACCAGCCGGCCCAGGGCACGCTGAGCGGCGCGACAGGCGCACAACAACTTCGCCAATCCACTGCTGTTCCTGTGCGGGGCGATACAGGCGGCGTCTCGGATGGGCGCCGAAGAGTCGGCAAAACGGTGTGTCCAGTATCTGGCGCCGATCGTCAAGAACCGGCAGTACAACTTCCCTCCCCTCGGCGAAAACCTGGTCGTCGGCGCGGTAGCGCGGCCGAACGAGGTCACCTACAGCGAGGACTGGATGCGGCCGGACTACGTTCCGCCACCGGCGGATGCGGCCGGCGGCGAGAATGTCGCCGCCGTTGCCGGCCGAGGTGCAAAGCGTCGATCCGGCCGACGGGCTGCGCGGAATGATGGTGCCGCCCGGAGTCGGTCCATGATCGCGCGACGCCGGTGCTCGGCGTGGCGCGCCGCCACCGGGGTCCTGCTGACGGTGGGAATCCTCACCGCGTTGGCCGGATGTGGCTGGCGTGGCCTCAATTCGATGCAGCTGCCCGGAACGGCGGGCGGCGGCCCGGGCGCGTACACCATCCAGGCGCAGCTGCCCGATGTCAGCAATCTGGAGCCGAACTCCCGCGTGCAGGTGGGTGACGTCACCGTCGGCAACGTCACGAAGATCAAGCGGCAGGGTTGGCATGCGCTGCTCACGATCACCCTCGACGGTGATGTGGAGCTGCCTGCCAACGCGACCGCCGCCATCGGCCAGACCAGCCTGCTCGGCTCACTGCACATCGAGTTGGCGCCGCCGACGGACGTTCCGCCGGTGGGCAGGCTGACCGACGGTGCGCTGATACCGGTGTCGTCGGGCAGCAGCCACCCGACGACCGAGCAGACGCTAGGCGCGATCTCGTTGTTGCTCAACGGTAGTGGGGTTGGGCAGATGCAGGACATCAGTGACGCCTTGAGCACCGCGTTGACCGGTCGAGCCGACGAGCTACGAAGCCTGATCCAGCAGATCGACGTCTTCGTCGGCAGCCTCAACGAACAAACCGGCGACATCATCGCCGCCACGGACAGCCTGAACAATCTGGTGGGGCAGATCGCTTCGGCGAAGCCGGTGGTGGACAACGCGTTGAATACCGTGCCCGACGCGCTCGGCGTGATCAGCGATGAACGGCAGAAGCTGGTAGACGCTCTCGATCAGTTCGCCAAATTCAGTGCGCTGGTGGCCGACTCGACCATCCAGTCCAAGGACAACTTGGTGCGCGAACTCCAGGATCTCGGACCGGTGCTCCAGTCGTTGGCCGACGCAGGGCCCGCGCTGACCCACGCGTTGAGCCTGCTTGCGACCTATCCATTCCCCAAGGAGACCATCGGTAACTGGGCGCGCGGCGATTACGCGAACCTGACCGCCATCATCGACTTGACCCTCAGCCGGCTCGACGCGTCGTTCCTCACCGGCACCAGGTGGGAGGGTGATCTCACCGAGCTCGAGCTGCAGTGGGGCCGGACCATCGGTCAACTGCCGAGCCCGTATACCGTCGGCAATCCGCTTGTCGCGCCATATCATTGGGATCAGGGGCCGTGACATGCCACCGTTGACGAGGCGCATCGCGGTCCAGTTGGTGGTGTTCGCGTGCATCGCCCTGGTGGGCGGAGCGGTGATGGTATTCGGCTATCTCAAATTGCCTGCTGCGCTCGGGATCGGTCGCTACCAGGTGACCGTCGAGCTGCCCCGCGCGGCAGGCCTGTACGAGAGCGGGAACGTCACCTACCGCGGAATCGAGGTCGGCCGGGTCGAGAGTGTGCGCCTCACCGACACCGGTGTCGTGGCGGTGCTCTCGCTGAAGTCGGGCATCGACATCCCGTCCGATCTCGATGCGCAGGTGCACAGTCAGTCGGCGGTCGGCGAACAGTACGTGACACTGTTGCCCCGCACAGAGTCTCCCCCGCTGAAGAACGGCGACGTCATCCCGGCCGAACGTACCTCGGTGCCGCCCGACCTCGACGCCCTGCTGGATGCGGCTGACAACGGCCTGCAGTCCATCCCCGTCGACGACCTCCAGACGGCCGTCGACGAGGGCTACACCGCGGTCGGGGGATTGGGGCCGGAACTCTCCCGTCTCGTCACGGGTGCCAGTGAGCTGGCCACCGACGCGCGCGCGAACCTGGACCCGATGCTCACACTGATCGACGAATCCAAGCCCGTTCTGGACACTCAGACCGATACGTCGGATTCGGTGCAGGCGTGGGCGGCGCACCTGGCCGACATCAGCCGTCAGGTACAGGCGAACGACACCGAAGTACGGGGGGTGCTCCAGAACGGCGGGCCGGCCGCAGAGGAAGTGCGGCAGCTGTTCGACCGGCTGCAGCCCACCCTCCCGATCGTGTTGGCGAACATGGTCAGCGCTGGCAAGGTCGCCGCGACCTACCACGCGAGCATCGAGCAGTTGCTGGTGCTGTTGCCGCAAGCTGTGGCCACAGTTCAGGCGGTGGGCGTGGCGAACCGGAACACTCTGCAGGACTACCGCGGCCTGTTCCTCAGTTTCAATCTGAGGCTCAACCTGCCGCCGCCGTGCACCACCGGCTATCTGCCGGCCCAGCAGCAGCGGGCGCCCGCGTTGGAGGACTACCCGGACCGTCCGGCGGGCGACCTCTACTGCCGGGTGCCCCAGGACTCGCCGTTGAGTGTGCGCGGCGTTCGCAACACCCCGTGCATCACGCGGCCCGGCAAGCGTGCTCCGACGGTCGCCATGTGTGAAAGCGACGAGAACTATGTACCCCTCAACGAGGGCTACAACTGGAAGGGCGATCCGAACGCCACCTTGTCGGGACAGCCGGTGCCGCAACCGCCGCCGGGCGCACCTTCCCCGGGCCCAGCGCCGCTGCCGGTGGCGGCCGCCGAGTACGACCCGGCGACCGGCACTTACGTCGGACCCGACGGGCGCGCGTACACCCAATCCGATCTGGCCGAAGGCGCACAAAACGACAAGACCTGGCAGTCGATGCTGCTCCCGCCGGGGAGTAACTGAGCGACGCCCTTACGGTTTGGGCGTCACTTCGACGCTGGGCGGCCGCGGCGACGGCTCGGCTTGCTTCGACCTGCGAAAGATCGAAAAAGCCACTGCCCCAACGGCGATCACCGCTGCGCCGGCCGCCGCAAGGACAAGTGGCCGACGACCACGCCTCGGCTTACGTGCGTCCGCGATCGCCTGCGGTAAGTTCGCGAAGACCTCTTGTGCCGCGGCGATTTCTCCGGCGATGGTCTCCTGCGCGTCCTCGAGCTCCTTGGCGAGCCGCCTCTTCTCGAGTCGCTGACGAACACTGCCGGCGGCAGAGTGCGCACCCTGCCAGCTGAGTCCCACGGTGCCCCGCGTCACGTCCACGGGACCCACTGCGGTGTACTTCAGTCCGCGGGACAATCGTTCGCCGGGGGTCAGCCGGACATCCGTATTCGAGCTCATCGCCCACCTCTCTGCGGCCTGAATGGAGTAGACGTCCAGCCTGCCACCAAAGCCAACCCAGCGGTGCCGGTTGGGCACCGAACCGGGCGTGGCACACTGGCATCCCGTGACGAGCCCCATTCAGACAGCGACCGCGACCCTGCACACCAATCGCGGTGACATCAAGATCGCACTGTTCGGAAATCACGCCCCCAAGACCGTCGCCAACTTCGTCGGCCTGGCCCAGGGCACCAAGGAGTACAGCACCGAGAACGCGTCGGGCGGCGCGTCCGGACCGTTCTACGACGGCGCCGTCTTCCACCGGGTGATCGACGGCTTCATGATCCAGGGCGGCGACCCGACCGGCACCGGCCGCGGCGGCCCGGGCTACAAGTTCGGCGACGAGTTCCACCCGGAGTTGCAGTTCGACAAGCCGTACCTGCTGGCGATGGCCAACGCCGGCCCGGGCACCAACGGTTCGCAGTTCTTCATCACGGTCGGCAAGACGCCGCACCTGAACCGAAAGCACACCATCTTCGGCGAGGTCGATCGACCCCGAGTCGCAGAAGGTCGTCGACGCCATCGCCACCACCGCGACCGACCGCAGCGACCGGCCCGACCGACCCGGTGGTCATCGACTCGATCACCATCTCCTAACCCTGACGCGCGGCAATCAGCGGCCGGCGTAGCCGGCGGCGGTCAGCGCGTCGAGCACCTCCAGCGGATCGGTGCCGAGATCCCATCGGGTGAGGACGAACAGCCGATCGTCGGTCGTGTCGATCTCCAGAAGCCGCACTTTTCGGCCGATGCGGCGGAACTCGGTGATCCGGATGATCTTGATGTCCGACCTGTCGAGCCGGTGTGTGCGCAGCCAGCCCGCGAATCGATAGACCGTCGTCACTGATTGCCAGCTTTGGTCGTGCGCGCCACGAAAGTGTTGCAAACGCAAGAAGTCCGACCGCGGCAATGACCGTGAGAATCCGTCCGGGAGCGTCTGTGACTAGGGTCACAGCGGCGATAGCCATCATAAGTCCGAATCCGCCACACGCTGCGATCCCCAGCGCCGGTGGGTTCCATTCAGTTTGCTGCACGGGTTACCCACACCCTTTCACCGCGGTTAATGGGGTTATCCACAAGTGCTATCCACAATGGGGATGAATCACACCGATGTGATTGGGTGACCATCAGGTTGCCGAACGGATAACGCGCCAAGTCCAAGATGAATTCATCAGGACCACTGCGACCGTCACCGCCAGCGCATCGTCAGCAACAACCCGGTGATCATGAAAGCAAAGGCGATCGCGTAGTTCCACGGGCCGAGCTCCGCCATCCACTGCAGGGCGCTGGGAACATCGGGTCCGGACGCCGCGAGCTGGAACACCAGCAGCCAGGCCAGGCCGATCAGCATCAGGCTGATGAACAGCACGACGAACCACACGCTCGACGGCCCGGCCTTCACCTTGACCGGGGTGCGGCTCACCGGGTTGACGGTGAAGTCGTTCTTCTTGCGAACCTTGGACTTGGGCATGTGTACCTTCACAAACAGTCGGCGCACCGGTGCGACGATGGTGGCAGATGCAGCCAAGAGACTAACGTAACGTCGCCGCGACGCCGAGAACTGCGACACCGAGCCACGACGGGCGATCCAGACGGTCCGCCGTGGCGCTTCGGCGTGCCGGTGGTGTGTCTGCTGGCCGGGCTGCTGCTGGCCGCCACCCACGGTGTCTCCGGCGGCGGCGAGATCCGCCGCAGCGACGCACCCCGGCTGGTCGACCTGGTCCGCGACGCCCAGAAGTCGGTCGACCGGCTCAGCGCGCAGCGCGACGCCCTGGCCGCCCAGATCGACTCCACCCACGGTGGCTCACCGGGAGCCGACACCGCGCTGGCGGCGATGCTGGCCCGACGCCCGAGCTGGCCGTCGATGCCGGGCTGGACCCGGTCCACGGCCCGGGTCTGGTCGTCACCCTCTCCGACGCCCAGCGCGACGCCAACGGCCGCTTCCCCCGCGACGCATCCCCGGACGACCTGGTGGTACATCAGCAGGACATCCAGGCGGTGCTCGAACGCGCTGTGGAGTGCGGGTGCCGAGGCATCCAGATGCAGGACCAGCGCATCATCGGCACGTCGGCGCCGCGCTGCGTCGGCAACACCCTGCTGCTCAACGGGCGCACCTACAGCCCGCCCTACACCATCACCGCGTCGGCGACGCCACCGCCATGCAGGCGGCCCTGGCGGCCGCTCCCCTGGTCACGCTCTACAAGCAGTACGTGGTGCGGTTCGGGCTGGGCTACAGCGAAGAACCCCGCGCCAGGTCGATCTCGTCGGGCACACCGAACCGGTGCGGATGCGCTTCGCCCAGCCGGCCGGTCCGATCGGCTACTGAGTGATTTGGGCGTGATAACTGCGCTCAGCGCTCAGCGCGAGAAATCACGCCGAATCGCGGAGGTAACCTGGCCTGATGCAGATCTTGGTCGTCGACAACTACGACAGCTTCGTGTTCAACCTGGTCCAGTACCTGGGCCAGCTGGGTGTGGACGCGCAGGTGTGGCGCAACGACGACGCGCGGCTGTCGACGATGCCGACATCGCCGCGCGGCAACGACTTCGACGGCGTGCTGCTCAGCCCGGGTCCCGGCACCCCGGAGCGGGCCGGCGCGTCGATCCCGTTGGTTCGCGCGTGCGCCGCGGCGAACACCCCGCTGCTCGGGGTGTGCCTGGGACACCAGGCGATCGGCGTGGCGTTCGGCGGCACCGTCGACCGCGCACCGGAGCTGCTGCACGGCAAGACCAGCACCGTGTTCCACACCAATATCGGTGTGCTGCAAGGACTTCCGGATCCGTTCACCGCGACGCGCTACCACTCGCTGACCATCCTGCCCGAGACCGTGCCCGCCGAGCTCGAGGTCACCGCCCGCACCGAGGGCGGGGTCATCATGGCGGTGCGGCACGTCGAGCTGCCCATCCACGGAGTGCAGTTCCATCCCGAGTCGATCCTCACCGAGGGCGGGCACCGGATGCTGGCCAACTGGCTGGGCTACTGCGGTGCTGCGCCGGACGAGTCGCTGGTGCGCCGTCTGGAGCACGAGGTGGCCGACACGGTGCGAGCAGCCTACGCACGCGAAGCTCAGCGTGATCGTGCCGTCGAAGTTCAGTGTGCTACCCGGCGACGGGCTCTGAACGACCACCGCGTTCGTTCTCTGGCCGCTGTTCCGGACGTCGCGCACCCTTGTCGAGCACGCCGGTCCAGCCCAGTGCCCGCAGCCGCGGCTCGGCGTCGGTCCAGAACTGGCCGCGCAGGTCGGGCATGATGAACTGGTTGCCGCGCGACACCTGGAGCTGGATCACGGTGTCGAGCGGAACGTTCTGTCCGCCAGCCGGATTGGTGCCGATCACCTGACCGGCAGGCGCCGGGCTGTCCACGTCGACGGGCACGGTCTTGGTGAAGCCGTACGCATTGAGGATCTGCTGGGCGACGTCGACCGTCTGGCCCGTCACATCCGGAACCGGTCTGCTCTCCGGTCCGGAGCCGACGACGATGGTGATCTCGTTGGTGATCGCCGAGGTCTGATTGGCCGGCGGGTTGGTACCCACCACCGGTCCTTCAGCTCGGGCGTGGACGGCGAGTTGGTCTGCTTGAACTTGCCGAATCCGGCGTCTGTGAGCTTCTGGACGCAGTCGGCGTAGGTCAGGTGCCCTTGCAGTCCGGGACCTCACGCTGTTCGGGTCCGGTCGAGACGTTGATGGTGATCTCGTCACCGGCGCCGACCGAGGAATTGGCCGCCGGATCGGTGTTGATGACGTGATCGGGCGGGACGGTCTAGTCGGGCTTCGGTCGGGTGCGGATCTTGAAGCCCTTGTTCTGCAGCGCGGCGATCGCATCGTCCCTCGCCTGACCGCGCACGTCGGGCACCTGCACGTCGCGGGTGTTGCCGCCGAACATGTTGATCGCGATGGTGACCACGACCGTCAGCACCGCCAGCACCGCGACCGCGATGAGCCAGCGGCCGACCGACTGGCCGCGGTCCCGCTCGGTGTACTCGGACTGCTGGCGCGGCAGGTGCTCGGTCGGCGAGGTCCGGTCGGGCGGACCCGCCGACCCGAGCAGCGACGTGCGTTCGGCGTCGGTGAGCACCTTGGGTGCCTCGGGTGCCTCGCCGTTGTGCACCCGGACCAGGTCGGTGCGCATCTCGGCGGCGGTCTGGTAGCGGTTGTCGGGGTTCTTGGCCAGCGCCTTGAGCACCACGGCGTCCAGCTCCGGGGAGATGCCCGAGTGACGCTGCGACGGCGGAACCGGATCCTCGCGGACGTGCTGGTAGGCGACCGCGACCGGGGAGTCCCCGATGAAAGGCGGTTCGCCGGTGAGGATCTCGTAGAGCACGCAGCCCAGCGAGTAGACGTCGGAGCGGGCGTCGACCGTCTCGCCGCGGGCCTGCTCGGGCGACAGGTACTGGGCGGTGCCGATCACCGCGGCGGTCTGGGTGACGCTGTTGCCGGCGTCGGCGATCGCTCGGGCGATGCCGAAGTCCATCACCTTCACCGCGCCGGTCTTGCTGATCATGATGTTGGCCGGCTTGACGTCGCGGTGGATGATGCCGTGCTGGTGGCTGAAGTTCAGCGCCTGGCAGGCGTCGGCGATGATCTCGATGGCCCGCCGCGCGGGCATCGGGCCGTCGGTGTGCACGATGTCGCGCAGCGTGACGCCCGTCGACGTACTCCATCACGATGTAGGGCAGCGGACCGGCCGGTGTCTCCGCCTCGCCGGTGTCGTACACCGCGACGATCGCGGGGTGGTTCAGCGCGGCGGCGTTCTGCGCCTCGCGGCGGAACCGCAGATAGAAGCTGGGGTCGCGGGCCAGGTCGGCGCGCAGCACCTTGACCGCCACGTCGCGGTGCAGCCGCGTGTCGCGGGCCAGGTGCACCTCGGACATACCGCCGAAGCCGAGGATCTCGCCCAGCTCGTAGCGGTCGGACAGGTGCTGTGGGGTGGTCATCGCGGTGTCTCGTTCGTGTGGCGGGCGCCGCCCGCAGCGGTGCGGACGGCGCGATCGTCTCGGGTATGAGTACCCCGATTTGTGCTCCACCATGACCGATCGACCCCTCATCGGTCCAGCCGGGCACTCTGACCGCGGCGGAGCGCCGTACTGGGTGGTCTGGGTGACCGTGTCGGTGACGGTCGGCGGCGGCGATTCACGGTCCTTCTTGTCCTGGGCGTTCAGCACGATCAGGATCGCGATGATGATCGCCAGCGCGCCAAGCACTCCGGCGGCCCACAGCAGCGCCCGCTGGCCCGACGAGAACGTGCGCCGCGGCGGCGGCGGCCGGTGGCTGGCGGTGACGGCGGGCGGTCGCGTGCCGCGGTCGCGGGGGTGCGGGCCGTCATGCCCGCGCTGGTCGGCGAGCCGGACGGAATCGCAGCCGGCGCCGCGCGCCCGGATGGTGGGTGCGGCATTGGGTCGCGGCGGGCGGCGGCCGGCCCGCACCGCGGCCACCGCGTCGGCGAACGGGCCGCCGTTGCGGTAGCGCATGCCCGGGTTCTTCACCAGCGTGATCTCGATCAGCTCGCGCACGTTGGGCGGCAGGTCTGCGGGCAGCGGTGCGGGCGTCTCCTTGATGTGCTTCATCGCCACCGTCAGCGCACCGTCGCCGGTGAACGGCCGCTTGCCCGAAACCGCTTCGTAGCCAACAACTCCCAGCGAGTAGACGTCACTGGCGGCGGTGGCGTCATGACCCAGGGCCTGTTCGGGCGCGATGTACTGGGCGGTGCCCATCACCATGCCGGTCTGGGTGACCGGGGCGGCGTCGACGGCCTTGGCGATACCGAAGTCGGTGAGCTTCACCTGGCCGGTCGGCGTGATCAGGATGTTGCCCGGCTTGACGTCGCGGTGCACCAGCCCGGCGGCGTGGGCGACCTGCAGCGCGCGGCCGGTCTGCTCGAGCATGTCCAGCGCGTGCCGCAGCGACAGCCGGCCGGTGCGCTTGAGCACCGAGTTCAGCGGCTCGCCGTTGACCAGCTCCATCACCAGGTAGGCAGTGCGGCCCTCGCCGTCCATGTCGGTCTCGCCGTAGTCGTGCACGCCGGCGATACCCGGATGGTTGAGCATCGCGACCGTGCGGGCCTCGGCGCGGAACCGCTCGACGAACTCCGGGTCCGACGAGAACTCCTGCTTGAGCACCTTGACCGCGACCCGGCGGCCCAGCCGGCTGTCGACGGCCTCCCACACCTGGCCCATGCCGCCGGTGGCGATGAGCCGCTGCAGGCGGTAGCGGCCGGACAGTGTCACTCCGACGCGGGGGCTCATGTCTCGCTCCCACTCGTCCCCTGCCCTGCGGGCGTGGGCCCACCGGTCCTCGCTCGTTCCTCGCTGCGATCCTCACTCGCGTCGCTTCGGGGGCTCATGATCCCTCCCTGCAGCGCCGCGGCGATGGTGGCCCGGCCGATCGGGGCGGCGAGCGCACCTCCGGTGGCCGACAGTCGGTCGCCGCCGTTCTCGACCAGCACCGCCACCGCGACCTTGGGGCGCTGGGCGGGCGCGAACGCGATGTACCACGCGTGCGGCGGGGTGTTGCGCGGGTCGGTACCGTGCTCGGCGGTACCTGTCTTGGATGCGATCTGCACGCCGGGGATGGCCCCCTTCTGCTGCGTCACCTGCTCGGCGCCGATCATCAGATCCGTAAGTTTAGCGGCGACCTGCGAGCGACACCGCACGCCGCTGCTCGCTGCGGCACCGTCGGTGCTGATGTTGGACAGGTCGGGCCCCTTGAGGCTGTCGACCAGGTACGGCTGCATCATCACCCCGTCATTGGCGATGGTCGCGGCCACCAGCGCGTTCTGCAGCGGTGTCAGCGCGACGTCCTTCTGCCCGATGCTCGACATCCCCAACGCGGCGGCGTCGGCGATCGGGCCGACGGTGGACTCGGCGACCTGCAGTGGAATCGGCGCGGGCTGGTGTCGAGGCCGAAAGCCTGCGCGGTGCATTGCGCAGCGCGTCGGCACCGGTGTCGATGCCCAGTTGGACGAACGCGGTGTTGCACGACTTCGCGAACGCCTCCCGCAGCGAGGCGGTCGGACCGCCTGCCGCACGGCGTGCCGCCGTAGTTCTCCAACGTCGCGGTGCTGTTCGGCAACGGAATTCGCGCGGCAGCGGGTCAGCTGGATCGTTCTCGTGTCGCACCGGTCTGCAACGCCGCGGCGGTGGTGATCACCTTGAACGTCGATCCGGGCGGATAGGTCTCCGAGATCGCCCGGTTGATCAGCGGGGAGTCGGGGTTGTCCCGCAGCTGCTGCCAGGCCGCGCGCCTGCTCGTCGGCGTCGTGGCGTCGCCAGCAGGTTCGGGTCGTAGGACGGCGACGACACCATCGCCAGGATCTTGCCGGTGGACGGCTCCAGCGCAACCACCGCGCCCTTGCACGGCCCGCTGCAGCCGTGCTTGCATCGCGTCCCAAGCGGCCTGCTGCACTCGCGGATTGATGGTGGTGTCGACGTTGCCGCCGCGCGGATCGCGACCGGTGAAGAAGTCGGCGAGCCTGCGGCCGAACAGCCGCTCGTCGGAGCCGTTGAGGATGGTGTCCTCGGCGCGTTCCAGCCCGGAGCTGGAATACCGCAGCGAATAGAAGCCGGTGACCGGTGCGTACGCGAACGGATTGGGATAGACGCGAAGGAAGCGGAAGCGGCCGTCGGTCGACACCGAATAGGCCAACAACTGACCGCCCGCCGATGATCTGCCCGCGCTGACGCGAATACTCGTCGAGCAGCACTCGCTGGTTGCGTGGATCGGCGCGCAGACCGTCGGCGGTGAACACCTGCGTCAAGGTGGCGTTGACCAGCAGCAGCACGATCAACGCCATGATCATGACCGAGATGCGGCGCAGCGAGGTGTTCATACGCGCTCGATCACCTCGGTGCTCGCCGCCGCGATCGACGATGTGTTGGTCGGCCGGGTGACGAGCGGACGACGGGCCGAATGTGAGATTCGGATCAGGATCGCCAGCAGCACGTAGTTGGCCAGCAGCGACGATCCGCCGTAGGACATCCACGGAGTGGTCAGGCCGGTCAGCGGGATCAGCTTGGTCACCCCGCCGACGACGATGAACAGCTGGATCGCCAGGGTGGACGCCAAGCCCGGCGGCCAGCAGCTTGCCGAAGCTGTCGCGCACCGCGATCGCGGTGCGCAGGCCGCGAATGATGACGATCGTGTACAGCATCAGCACACCGGCCAGGCCGACCAGGCCCAGCTCTTCGCCGACCGCGGCGATGATGAAGTCTGTCGACGCCGCAGGCACCATGTCGGGCTGGCCGTTGCCGAGGCCGGTGCCGAAGATTCCGCCGGTGGCGAAGCTGAACAGCGACTGCACCATCTGGTAGCCGGCGCCGTCAGGATCGGCGAACGGGTCCAGCCAGGTCTGCACGCGGAGCCGGACGTGGTCGAAAACGTAGTATGCCGCAACGCTTCCCGCCGCGAACAGTGCCAAACCGATGACCACCCAACTGAACCGGTCGGTGGCCACGTACACCAACACGAGGAACGAGGCGTACAGCAGCAGTGAGGTGCCGAGGTCCTTTTCGAAGATCATCACGCCGATCGAGATGATCCATGCCGCCAGCAGAGGCGCCAGGTCGCGAGGGCGGGGCAGGTCCATGCCGAGGAAATGTTTACCGGCGCTGGTGAACACGCTGCGCTTGGACACCAACACCGCCGCGAAGAAGATCAGCAGCAGGATCTTGGAGAACTCGGCGGGCTGAATGGAGAAGCCGGGCAACTCGATCCAGATCTTTGCGCCGTTCTGTTCCGAAATCGAATTGGGCAGCACGGCAGGAATCACCAGCAGAATCAGGCCCGCGACGCCGCAGATGTAGCCGTAGCGCGCGAGGATCCGATGGTCGCGCAGGAAGATCACCACCACCGAGAACGCCAGCACCCCTACCAGGGTCCACAGCATCTGCTGGTTGGCGCTGGGCCCGCGCATTCCTCCGGAAGTGACCTCGCCGGCCGCGAGGTCGAAGCGGTGAATCATCACCAGCCCCAGGCCATTCAGCAGCGCCACAACCGGAAGCAGCAGCGGGTCGGCGTAGGGCGCGAAGCGCCGGATGGTCAGGTGCGCACCGCCGAACAATGTCATGTAGGCGACGGTGTAGGAGGCCAGGTCCCAGTGCAGCCCCTGCTCCTGGTTGGCCTCCACGATGAGCAGTGCCACGGTGGTGATCACGGTGGCGAACCACAGCAGAAACAGTTCGGCATTGCGCCGGGTCGGCAGCGGCGGCAATACGGTGACGGGCGGCTGAGGCTGCGTCGTCATGACACCGTCCGGCAGTCGGTGCCCGGCTCGGAGGGTGGCGGAGGCAGCGCGGTGGCGGTCGGCGACGGGGGAGCGGTAACCGTGGTGGGCGTTTCCGGTGCAGGCCCGGGGAGCGGTCCCCGCGTCGGATTATTCCGGGGGACATTGGGATTGGTAGGTGTTTCCGGTGCGGGGCCGGGTGATTCCGGCGGCCGTGGCGGCGGCGCAATGCTGGTGGGTGTCGTCGAGGTGGGGGTGCGCGACGGACACGTCGGCAATACCGAACTGCGCGCGAGTTCCTCGATCTGGGCGATGGCGTTGTCCAGGCTGCCAGAGGGTAATCCGGCGATGACCTGTGCGCGTTCAGAGGGGCGCATGTCGTCGACACCCAGCATCCGGCAGTCGAGGTTGTCGCGGGATTGCCCGGCACTGATGAGCGACAAATCATTTCGTTCGTTCAGGCAACCTAGTAGATAGGGCTCCTGAAGTTGGATGCCCAGAAAGGAGCCTTGAACACCTCGCATGATCGACACCGTGCCGTCGTGCTGGGTGACGTAGTAGTTGCTGCGGACGATCTCCCTGCCGATCGCAAGGCCGGCAAGCACGACAAGCACCAGCAGCGCCGCCGCGATGATCATCCGGCGTCGCGACCCAGGCGGCGTGGGGAGCTCTTCCGGTTGCGGCACAACACGTTTGGCCTCGATGCGGCGCGGGTTGAATGCGGAGGCGCGTCCGGCGGCGGTGTCGGGCGGGGCGACCTGGTCGTCGTCACCGGACACCGCGCCGGCAAGGATCGGCTGAGTCTGCCCGTAGTCGTAGTCGATGACGTCGGCGACGACCACCGTGACGTTGTCCGGCCCTCCGCCGCGTAGCGCCAATTCGATGAGACGGTCGGCACTTTCGGCCACATCCGTGATCTGCAACGCGTCCAGAATCGTCTCGTGACTGACAGGGTCGGACAGCCCGTCGGAGCACAACAGGTAGCGGTCGCCCGCGTGGGCCTCCCGCATGATCAGTGTGGGCTCGACTTCGTGTCCGGTGAGCGCCCGCATGATCAGCGAGCGCTGTGGGTGGCTATGCGCCTCCTCGGCGGTGATCCGGCCCTCGTCGACCAGAGTCTGCACGAAGGTGTCGTCCTTGGTGATCTGTGCGAGCTCCCCGTCGCGGAGCAGATATCCGCGCGAGTCGCCGATGTGCACCAGCCCAAGCCTGTTGCCGTCGAACAGGATTGCGGTCAGTGTCGTGCCCATGCCGTCCAGCTCGGGGTCGGCTTCGACGTGCGCGGCGATCGCCGAGTTGCCCTCTCTGACCGCGGCGTCGAGCTTGGAGAGAAGATCGCCGCCGGGTTCGTCGTCGTCCAGATGCGCCAGCGCGGCGATCACCAACTGCGAGGCCACCTCGCCGGCCGCGTGACCGCCCATGCCGTCGGCGAGTGCAAGCAGGCGCGCCCCGGCGTAGACCGAATCCTCGTTGTTCGCCCGGACCAGGCCGCGGTCGCTGCGCGCGGCATAACGAAGCACCAGCGTCACGGGCGCAGCTCGATTACCGTTTTGCCGATTCGAACCGGCGTGCCCAATCGGAACCCGTACTGCCGTAGTCACCTTCGCCCTGTCAAGGTATGTGCCGTTGGTCGATCCTAGGTCTTCCACATACCATTCCGAGCCCCGCTGCGACAGCCGGGCGTGCCTGGTCGACGCGTAGTCGTCGGTGAGCACCAGCGTCGAATCGTCGGCTCTGCCGATCAGCACCGGCTGGCTGCCCAGCGTGATGCGGGTACCGGTCAGCGCACCGTCGGTCACCACCAGGGAGCGGGCGATGTGACGTCGTTGCCGCGACGGCAGCAGTGAGCCGCGGAGCGCCAGGCCACGCCTTACCATCACCGCGCCGCTGGGCGCGTAGATGTCTGTTCGCAGAATCCGTAACACCGACCAGATGAAGAGCCATAACAGCAGCAGGAATCCGACGCGCGTCAGCTGCAGCACTAATCCCTGCATCCGACGTCCTCTCCGTCCCCGCGCCTCGGCATCGTCACGATACTTGGACAGCCAACGGCGTAGGGGGAAGCCGACAGCTTGTCCCCGGGCTGTGACCGGCCGCGATCCTCAGTGCACGCGGACGATGATTTCGGAGTGGCCGAGCCGGATCACGTCGCCGTCCGCCAGCTGCCACTCCTGCACCGGCGCATTGTTCACAGTGGTGCCGTTGGTGGAGTTGAGGTCCGCCAGCAGCGCGACCTGACCGTCCCACCGGATCTCCAGATGTCGACGGGAGACACCGGTGTCCGGCAGCCGGAACTGGGCATCCTGGCCGCGGCCGATCACGTTGGCGCCCTCGCGCAACTGATAGGTGCGCCCGCTGCCGTCATCGAGCTGCAGAGTGACGGCGGCCCCGCCGGCCGGATAGTCGCCCTGTCCGTAGCCGGCGCCGTAGCCGGCTGGCGCACCGGCCGGGGGACCGTAGTCGTACCCGCCGCCCTGGGGCTCCGCGTATCTGGGCTCGGCGTAACCGCCTGCCGGGGGCTCGCCGTAACGGCCGTAGTCGGGTTGGGCTCCATAACCCGGGTCCTGGCGGCCGTAGGGCTGGCCGCCATATGCCTGGTCGGGATAGCCGCCGCCCTGCTCAGGCGGATAGCCGCCCTGGTCGGGATAGGCGGGCCGGGGTTCACCACGGCCGTAGTCCTGTTGCGGCGGGGCGGGCTGACGGTAGTCGCCGCCGTACTCACCGCCGTAACCCGGCTGGCCGCCGGGCGGCGGGTAGCCGCCGGGCGCCTGACGGTAGCCCTGGTCTTGGTAGCCGCCACCCTGCGGCGGATAGCCGGCGGGCGGACGCTGCTCATGGGGCGGCGGCGGATAGCCGCCCTGGTCGGGGTAGCCGCTCTGATCCGGGGGGCCGCCCTGGTCGGGGTAGCCGCCCTGGTCGGGGTAGCCGTGGCGCTGGCTGTAGCCGGGTTCGCCTTGCTGCGGCGGGTAGCCACGCTGTTCGGGTGGCTGCTGCCCGCGGGGCTCCTGGCCTCGGGGCTCCTGGCCGCCTTCGCGGTCTTCGGGGCGTCCGTAACGGTCGTCGTAGTACTCGTCGGGCCGCCCCTGTCCCTGGTCTCCGCGGTACGTCGGGTTGTCGGTCATCGGTGGTACTCCTGGTTCTGCAGTGAACGCGCGGTCTCGTGGTGCTTGGGCGGCTTCGCCAGTGGTTGAGTCAGGATTGACCGCACCACGAGCGCGGAACTGTCCGGTGTGCAGGTTCGCTGACCGCTCGAATCTAACGACCACATCACCATACGTTTGCCACCCTTGCTCATGGATGTAACCCTCCAAGTGCTTGGCGAATGTGGTCGCTGTCAGGTCCGGGTCGGCGCTCACCTTCTGGTAGTCGGGCACACTGAGGGTAATGACGTAGTCGTTCGGCACCAAAATCCTGCCGCCGGCCAACTCACGGACTCCCGCCCCGGCTTCCCGGTGCAGCATGGCCTCGACCTCTTGGGGCACAATCGATCCGCCGAACACCCGCGCGAAGGCGTCGCCCACAGTCGACTCAAGCATGCGCTCGATGCGGTCAACAAGACCCATCCGATCGCCTGCCTCACTCGCCGTCATCCGTCATTCCTGGTCACATGCCCGGTCACCCGCGTGTCGCGTGACCACACCTGTCGCATTGCATGCTATCGGGCAAGCACAGCGATGCGGGACCAACAGAACTCTGAGAATCGTCTCGGCGCAGGTGGCGGGCTTCTGGGCCGGATCGGTACGGTTGGGGTTCGGGGTCGCTGCAGTGATAGGCTCCCCCGGTTGTTGGGGCGAGTGGCGGAATGGCAGACGCGCTGGCTTCAGGTGCCAGTGTCCTTCGGGACGTGGGGGTTCAAGTCCCCCTTCGCCCACAATTGAACGGCCCTCCGGCCGGATAACGCCGCAGTATGCTCACATCAACGACGACGAGAGCGTGGCGGAAATGGCCAGTCGATTCCGAACCTTGCGGTTAGTCCTCGCGGCGGCATGCGCAGCGTCGTTCGTCGTCATCGCGCCGATCGTGACGGCGGGGCCCGCCACAGCTTGCATCAGCGGCCAGTACGCCGACCCCTTCACCGGGCAGTGCAGTGGTGGCGGCGGAGGCTATCCCAGCGTTAACGGTGTTCCGTGCATCCCCGGACAGCACATGGGCACGTGCATGGGGTTCCTGCAGAACATGCCGCGGCCCGGCGCGACGCTCGGACCGTAGGAAATATCAGTAGTCGAGCAGGTACGACGCGGCGGTGACCGCCTTATCGCCGTTGCCTTCGTCATGAAGCGTGGCCCGCACCGCGACGGTTCCGTCAGCGCCGACAAGCGGCTGCGCCTCGACCCGGAACGGGCCGACCTTGCCGCGCGCGAGGAACATCGTGTGCGAGGACCTGCCCTGCAGCTGGTCGGTACCGACCGCGCCGGCCGCCACATCGAGTGCGGCGGTCTCCAGGATGACGAACTGCGGTCCGATGTGCAGCGCAGCGTCGGGCGAGGCAACCTCCGCCGACAGTTCGGGTAGCACCCAGTGCCCGTCGGGCCGGCAGGCACCGCCGAAGGCCTGCCACAGCGGCGGCAGGTCGTCGGAGTCGACCACCTCGAGTGGGACGTGCTCCATCTTCTGCAGCCCTTCGGGCGGAACGCCGATACTGACACCCTGTCCTTCCGTCAAGGCCAGCAGCCGGTCGGGGTTGTCGGCGTCGACGATGGTCGATCGGCTGTAGGCCATCTGCCGCCCCTGCTTGAGCACTTCGGTGTTGATCTCGATACGCGCCACGTCGCGGCCGGGGTCGAGGATCTGGCAGGAGTGGATGACGGGGTTCGGCACGGCCTCCAGATCGGAGACGCCGCCGCTGTCGGGCGAGGCGATCCCGAGCACCGCCAGCAGCAGTCCGCCCGTCGGGTTGCGCATGTCGCGGCGCAGCGTGACGGTCTCGTCGGCCGGGCCGTTGTCCATGGACGCGTGGAAGCGGCCGATGTAGCGGTAGCTCAGCAGCCCGCCCCAGCGCCTGCGGAGCTCGGCGGCATACGCCTCGGGGTCGCCGGTGAGTTCACGAATGTCTTGCAGCATGGGTGCCTCCTACGTTCAGCACACCGTGCAGGACGAGCTCGGTCAACTCCTTGGCGGCGCGTTTGGTGTTGCACGGCTGGGCCACGGTGTGCTGAACGGCATCCCGGTGACGGTCATCCCGGTGCGGACCTGAAAGTATCGGGACGTGGGCAAGAACGAACGGGCGAAGATCGTCATGTCCGACGAGGAGATCGCCGAATTCATCGAGCGCAGCCGAACCGCCACGATGGCCACCGTGCTCCCCGACGGGCGGCCGCACCTGGTCGCGATGTGGTACGCGGTGGTCGACGGCGAGATCTGGTTCGAGACCAAGGCCAAGTCGCAGAAGGCGGTCAACCTGCGCCGCGACCCGACCATCACGGTGATGATCGAGGACGGCCAGTCCTACGACACCCTGCGCGGTGTATCGATCGATGGCAGCGCCGAGATCGTGGACGACCCGGAAACCACTCTGCGCGTGGGGAAGAGCGTGTGGGAACGCTACACCGGCGCCTACACCGACGACATGCGCCCGTTTGTCGACCAGATGATGCACAACAGGATCTGCGTGCGCGTGGTGCCGGGCCGGACGCGCAGTTGGGATCACCGCAAGCTCGGCATGCCCGCCATGCCGGTAGGCGGCAGCACCGCGCAGTATCTATAGGTTGATCTCGTGACATCTCTGATGGCTGAAGCCAGCAGCTTCATGGCCTTCACTCAGCCCCAGATTCTTCTCTGCGGTGCGTCTCCCGACGCCGCACGACGGGCCAGTCCGACCCTGAAAGGAAAGCTACCAGTGAGCAACGACAAAATCGGCCGCCATGCGGCGGAGGTCCCGATTCCCCCGACGGCTGAAGCCGCCGGTCCCCTCAGGACGCACTGATGGATGCGAACAACAAGCCCAAGCAGCTGAACTCCCCATTCGTCGAGAAGGCGATGAAGTACTCGGGCCGGGCGCACGCGTGGCTGTACCGGCGTACCGGCGGAAAGGTCGGCGCCAATTGGCGGGTAGGAGCGGGTTTCAAGAAGCCGGTGCCCACATTGCTGCTCGAGCACCGCGGCCGCAAGTCCGGCAAGACCTTCTCCTCCCCGCTGGTGTACATGACCGACGGTGACAACGTGATCGTCGTGGCGTCGATGGGTGGTCGAGAGAAGAACCCGCAGTGGTACCACAATCTGGTGGCCAACCCCGACGTGCACATCGAGATCGGTCGCGACCGGCGCGCGGTGCACGCCGTGGTGGCAGACGCCGAGGAGAAGGCGAGGCTGTGGCCGAAACTGGTCGAGACCTACGCCGACTTCGACACCTACCAGAGTTGGACTGACCGGGAAATCCCGGTGATCGTTCTCCGGCCGCGCTAGCTAGGCGCGCTTGGGCGGACGGAAGCCGGGGTTCACCAGTCCGGTCGCCACAGCGCTGCCGATCGGGCCGAGGCGATCCAAGATCACGGCCGTCCCGGTGGCAACTCCTGCGTGACTGAAGTGCGTCATCGCCGCAAGACCGATGTACTCACCATCCGGCAGCCGACTCAGGGCCAGCGTGTAGTCGGCGTTGATGAAGTTCAAACCGCTTGCGCTGGAATGGGTTAGCGAGCTCGTCACATCGCCGGCCATCGCGGCGCGGACGAACGGCGTGAGGAGTTCATCGTCGACCAGCGGCTTGACGGCGCGCACCCAGGCGAACTTCGGGCCGCCGTGCCGCCATTCGGAGAGATCCATGCTGGGACCGGTCACCGGCGAGTCCGCGCCGTAGGCCCACAGTTCCATGGTGAAGTCGCCCCACACTTCAGCCGGTTCGGCCGGTGGCGGCGGCATCTCGATCTGCGACGTCCACACCGGTTCGGCGGGCTGTTCGCCGCGACGCAGGAAGAGCGCGCTGGCCCGCGCGACGACCTTGCCGCTCTGCGTCATCGCGGCGTCCACCAACCGAAGGCGCCTGCCCTCCCGCTCGACGGTGGTGTCCACCCGCACCGGCTCCAGCGCGACGGGGCGCAATAGGTCGACGGTCAGCCGAGCGGGCTGCAGGTCGGCATCGCCGCCCGCGCGTTCGATGGCCCGAGCCAAGAGGCCGCCGACAAAGGTGCCGCTGATCGTCGAACCCCAGGGGCCCCGCGCGATCGGGCTGGGCACCAGGTCGTCCCCGTCGGCGGAGAAGAACGCCTGGCCATGACTCGTCATCGCCAGTGACCATAGCGGGCCGGTCGGTAGGGCTAGTCGTCCGCGCTAGTCAACGACGAAGTCCTTGAACTCGTCGTGCTTGCCGACGTTGTTGGCCACCATCGGGCATTTGGCGACGATCCGCAGCCCGGCATCGCGGGTGGCCTGCAACGCCTCGGCGATGAGAATCGTTGCCAGGCCACGTCCTTCGTAGTTCTCGTCCACCTCGGTGTGGGTGAAGACGCGCCGGCCGTCGCGGTCGATGAACTCGGCATGGCCGACCTCGTTTCCTTCGACCGCGATGGTGTAGCGAGCGGCTTCCGCGGTGACGGTGGTGGGCGCGCCGGTCTTGTCGGTCGTCATGGACTTCCCTTCGGGTTGGAGCGTGGCCGCAGCGTGGCGTTCGGCAGCGGGGGAGCGGGCAGCCGTGCGACGGCGCCACGGTATCCCTCGACGGCGCCGAAGCGGGCGTCGCCGTCCTCCCACATCCGGCGGTAGGTGGCGATGTCGTCGTGGCTGCGTCCGACGAAGTTCCACCACATGACCAGTTGCTCGGTGAACGGCGGGCCGCCAAGCAGGACCGCGCGGGCCGGTGTCTCGTCCCGGTTGTGCAGCTCGAGGACGTCGCGGCCGGTGCCCTGATACGCCAGGTGCGCCACATCGAGCGCGGTGCCCGCCACGTGGACGCGGCCCTGGTCGAGCAGCACGCCGTGTTCGAAGGCGGGGTCGACGGCGAGCGCCAGCCGGGCACCGGGTTCGAGATCGACCTGAGCGCCCAGCAGCGGTGTGAAGGTGTGCACGGGGGATCGGCTACCCGAAAGCTCGCCGAGGAACACCCGAAGGACGGCGCCGGGCACCGTCACGGGCTCGGGCGCATAGTGGGCGAAGTCGCGGCCGGTGTCGCGGTCGGAACCGGGCAGCGCCACCCACAGCTGAACCCCGTGCAGGACCGTCGTCGCGGCGGTGGAGACCTCCGAGTGGCAGATGCCGGCGCCGGCCGTCATCAGGTTCAGTTCTCCCGGCCGGACCAGGGCGTGCACCCCGGCGCTGTCGCGGTGTTCCACCTCGCCGCGGAACAGCCAGCTGACGGTCTGAAGCCCGGTGTGCGGATGCGGCGGGACGTCCATCCCGACGCCGCCGCGCACCTCGTGTGGTCCGTAGTGGTCGGCGAAGCACCATGCCCCGATCAGCGACCGCTCCCG
>CAWDFT010000004.1:0-12129 GCA_963801575.1 uncultured Actinomycetota bacterium | reverse complement strand
CCTGTCTCATAACCGGTAGTATCAAAACCGAGAGTTCGACGGGATTATGAGACAGGAGCGAGCGGCATTGGCGGTCATCGGGTACGCGAGGGTCAGCACCACCGACCAGAATCCCCAGCTTCAACTCGACGCGCTTACGAAGCCGGGGCGAAGCGCATCTTCACCGACTATGGCGTCAGCGGCGCGACCGCGTCCCGGCCGCATCTCGATGCCTGCCTCGACCATCTCCGCGAAGGCGACGTGCTCACCGTCTGGAAACTCGACCGGCTCGGTCGCAACACCCAACACGTGCTCGCCGTGGTCGACGAGCTGACCTCTCGCGGAGTCGGATTCCGCAGCCTCACCGAAGGTCTGCACACCGACGGGCCGATGGGCAAGGCGATGCTCACCATCATGGCCGCCTTCGCCCAACTCGAACGCGACACCATGATCGAGCGCACCCGCGCCGGGCTGGCCGCCGCCGCAGCCAACGGGCGCAAGGGCGGACGCCCGCGCAAGGTCGACGACGCCGACGCCGCCAAGGCCCGTCAGCTCCGGGAGAAGGGCATCACGGCCACCGACATCGCGAAGATGTTGGGAGTCTCCCGCGCCACCGTGTACCGCTACCTCTCCGATGGTGTGCCGCTCTCTGCGTGATTCGTGGTGTCTCCCCATCCCGGCGACCATCCAGCGCATCGACGACAACGAGCACATCTCCACCGCGACAGCCGCCGTGAAGGCCGACGGGCACACCGGCACGGATGTCGCCAAGTACCTCGGCGTCAGCCGGGCAACGCTATATCGCTACCTCGCCGACGAAGCGGCGTAGCCCCCGTTCGGGGGCATGCCACGCCGCTTCACCCCTGCGGGGGCACCGACATATCACTGAGCCCGTTGGGGGCGTTGACATTCTGCTTCGCCCCCCGTTGGGGCCCCGGCGCTGAGGGAAATTCCTGCACCGGACGTTTCGGAATCTTCATTACTCAAATTCGGCAGCGTCGAACTTTAACGTGTCGGCGTTTTCACTGATAGTCCGTAGTTTCGCGTCATCGAAGCCGTCCGGTGCGCTGGCCTCGATCTCGACACGAATCTCCAACTTGACACCAGGTGCTGATGCCAGGTGCGCTAACACTTCGTCTGCGAGTTTCTTGAAGTCGAGCCCATAGCGGTCGGGGCTCAGTACTTTCGAGCCGAAGAACCGGGTCTTAGCCGGTGGCGGCGGCTGTACGTGCTTGTCGTCCGGCTCCTTCTCTTCTTCTTCGCCGCGGTCGCGCTGGTCTTTGTCCTCACGCTGATCCTGCGTCTCGGCTTCTTCGCGCTCGCGTTGCTCTTGGGCGACGGTGGGCTTGACGATCAATGTGTCATCGGTGACGGCGACCTTCCGGTTGTCAGTCGGCAGGATCAGCCCGCGGAAGCGACTGGTGGCGTCGTCGTAACCGTCTGCGAGGGCGAACCCGTCGTGCTGCCAGGCGAAGGATTGCTGCTGGGTCAGGCCATGGTCGAGGACGGCCCGGTCACGAAGCCGGGTCATGAAGGGGTAGCGGGCGAAAAGCTGCCACAGCTCGGGTGAGCGCGGGCGGCAAGACCGTGTGTCCGTGGCCATGAGAAAGTCCCCACTGGTGGCCATCTGTAGGTCCCCACTGGTGGCCAGGTAAAAGTCCCCATTCCCTTGTCGTCGTGTCAGCCCGGAACTGTTGGCCTGGGCGGTGACGGTGATAGCGCCAACTGTCACCGCACCGCCCAGGGAGTTCCAATTGAAGTCTGCGAGGGATCGAATGGACATCATTTCCACCTATCAAGAGATCGGAACGTATCGTGGTGCCGCTGAGGTGTGCGGCGCGACACGGTGAAGGCCGGCGGGGTGCGGCACATCAAATTGCACGCTGCCCGGCACACCTGCGCCACTCTCATGCACCTGCAAGGCATTCCGGTCGCGGTGATCGCCGCGTGGATCGGGCACAAGGACGCCAGCCTGACCATGCGGCTGTATGCACACAGCCAGGACACCGCACTGAAGGCGCCGGTGACACTTTGAATCGAGTTGTGACAACGTCGTGACACCGGGGCCGATGTTCGAATCGATCGAACGGTGTTGATGCTGGTCACGCTGGAGCCGATGACGGGAATCGAACCCGCGTATTCAGCTTGGGAAGCTGATGTTCTGCCATTGAACTACATCGGCACAGCCAGCAACCGCTGGTGATCCCGAAGGCTAGCACCTAGCGGATACGCTCGTCGGGTGCTGCTCTCCGATCGCGACATCCGCGCCGAAATCGCCGCCGAGCGGCTGGGCATCGATCCGTTCGACGACAGCCTGGTGCAGCCGTCCAGCGTCGATGTCCGGCTCGACAACCTCTTCCGGGTGTTCAACAACACCCGCTACACCCACATCGACCCATCCATTCAGCAGGACGAGCTAACCAGCCTGGTCCAACCGCAGGGAGGCGAGCCGTTCGTGCTTCATCCCGGGGAGTTCGTGCTGGGCTCCACCCTCGAGTTGTGTACCCTCCCCGACGATCTGGCCGGCCGGCTCGAAGGCAAGTCGTCGCTGGGTCGGCTGGGGTTGTTGACCCACTCGACGGCCGGTTTCATCGACCCCGGGTTCAGCGGGCACATCACGCTCGAGCTGTCCAATGTCGCCAATCTGCCGATCACACTGTGGCCCGGAATGAAGATCGGCCAGCTCTGCCTGCTGCGGCTGACCAGCCCGGCCGAACATCCCTACGGCAGCGCGAAGGCCGGTTCGAAGTATCAGGGCCAGCGCGGTCCGACGCCGTCGCGGTCGTACCAGAACTTCATCAAGTCGACCTAGACACATACGGGGTGCCGGTCGAGGAATTTGAACCGCGGGACATCCGTTTTCGTTCTCGCGAGTAGGGTTTGAGTACCGGCGATCCGGCCAGGACTTCACCGCCACCAGCAAATGCGGTTGGTTGTAACGCCCGACCTGGCGATGGCGATGAAGTATCTAGTTGTCGCCTCGTGCGGGACGAGTGCGCAACGACAACCTACATAGCGGAGCAAACATTTTTGGAGGGTGAGTGGACATCGTACTAGGTGTGTCGATGACACCTACGACGGTCCGCATGGTGCTGGTCGAGGGTGAAAAGGCCGACGGTGTCACCGTCGACGTTGATGTCTTCGACATCAACACCACTGAAGGCTCAGCAAATTCGAGTGCAGCCGATCAAGTGGTCGCGGCGGTGCTTGGCACGCAGGAGAGCGCCGCCGCGAGCGGCCACCACCTGAAGTCGATCGGCGTGACCTGGACGCACCACTCCGATGCCGCCGCACTGCGCGATGCCCTCGCGGCGCGCGGCGTCGAGGACGTCATGCTCGTTTCCGCGACGCACGCCGCGGCGGCGCTGGCCCAGGCCGTGGGCCGGGCGATCGGGTACGACACCACGGCACTGCTCTTCATCGAGAAGGACACCGCCACCCTGTCGGTCGTGCAGACCGACGACGGATCGGTGGTCAAGGTGCTCAGCCGCGATCTCCACGATTCGGACGCGATGGCGGTGCTGACCGAGATGGCCGCCACGGTCGAGTTCGCGGAATCGCCGCCGCAGGGCCTGTTCATCGTCGGCTCCGGCGTGGAGGCCGGCGCCGTGAAGGCCCATCTGGAGAACCTGGTGGCGCTGCCCATCAGCGCGCCGGAGGAGCCCGAACTCGCACTCGCCCGCGGAGCGGCGCTGGCGTCGGCTCATGCGCCCCAGATGGAAGCGTCCACCGCCGGGCTCGCCTATTCGAAGGATCCCGACGGCACCACCGCCGCCAGCGCATATCAGGAGTTCGCCAACGCGGCCACGCAGCTGGCCCCGGTCGGCGCTGTCACCGCGTACTCGGAGGACTACGAGCCCGAATCCGATCTGGATACGGGCTATGCGGGCTATGCGGATGAGAGCCGCAAGCCGTTCCTGCTTGTCGGCAGTGCGCTGACGTCAATCTTCGTGGTAGGCGTTGTGGCACTGGTGATTTCGTTGGCAGTCAGCATCCGCCCGACGGTCGATCAACGGCCCAGCCCGGGCGAGACGCCGGTCATTCCGAGCCAGGCGGCGCCGGCCCCCGCACCCGCGGAGGAGTTCCTGCCTGCCGCGCCTCCCGCGGCCCCGGTGCCTCCGCCGCCTGCGCAAACCATCAAGGCGCCCGTTCCGGTGGTGCAGCAAGCGCCACGGACGGTGTTCGTCGAGCAGCCTGCGCCCCGCGCAGTGGCACCCGTGGCACCGCCTCCGGCCGCACCGCCGCCTCCACCGCCCGCGGCGCCGATCCCGATACCGGCTCCGGTGCCGGTGTTCACGCCGCCGATTTACAACCCGCCGGTCTACTACCCGCCGCAGCCGCCGATCGTCGTGTCGCCGCAGAAGCCTCCGGTCTGGGTTCCTCCGTGGCAGGACGACGACCCGCCGGTGGTGAATCCGCCTTGGCAGCCGCCGTGGAACCCGCCGCAGCAGATACCGGACGAGCCGGAATTCCCGCAGTATCCAGGCTCAGGCTCAGGCTCAGGCTCAGGCTCAGGCTCAGGCTCAGGCTCCGGCTTCGGTGACTTCCCCGGTTCGGGTTCGGGGTCGGGCGGCTTCCCAGGTTCGGGCGGCTCAGGCTCGCGCGGCGGCTCGGGCGATTACGGCGGCGGCTCGGGCGATTACGGCGGCGGATCCGGCGACTATGGCGGTGGAGGTTCCGGCTCGCGCGGAGGCTCGGGCGGCTGCTTCCTCATCTTCTGCAGGTAGCGGTGGCCGGCACTAGCTGGACACCTGCCGTTGGTTTGCCGCTCAGTGTCGCTTAGCAGTTAGCTCATCGCGGCCGCCTATACCGGCAGTATGCGATGCACCGTCTTCGGCACGGGCTATCTCGGCGCGACACATGCCGCCGGAATGGCCGAATTGGGACACGAAGTCATCGGCGTCGACATCGATCCCGGTAAGGTCGCCAAGCTGGCGGCGGGCGATATCCCGTTCTACGAGCCGGGCCTGCGAAAGATGTTGAGCGACAACCTCGCTGCGGGTCGGTTGCACTTCACGACGGATTACGAAGCGGCCGCCGAGTTCGCCGATGTGCACTTCCTCGGCGTCGGAACACCGCAGAAGAAGGGCGAATACGGTGCCGACCTGCGCCATGTGCACGCCGTCATCGACACATTGGTGCCCCGGCTGCGCCGTTCGGCGGTGATCGTCGGCAAGTCAACGGTTCCCGTCGGCACCGCAGCCGAAATCGGAGCGCGGGCGCGCGGGCTGGCGCCCGACGGCATCGACGTCGAGATCGCCTGGAACCCGGAATTTCTCCGGGAAGGCTTTGCCGTCCACGACACCCTGCATCCGGATCGCATCGTCCTTGGCGTGCAAGCTGATTCGGTGCACGCCGAGGCCGCGATCCGCGAACTTTACGCCCCACTGCTCGAAGAGGGTCTACCGTTCCTGCTCACCGACTTGCAGACCGCCGAGTTGGTCAAGGTATCGGCGAATGCGTTTCTCGCGACGAAGATCTCGTTCATCAACGCCATCTCCGAAGTGTGCGAAGCCGTCGACGCCGACGTCACGCTGCTCGCCGACGCGCTCGGTTACGACCCGCGCATCGGCCGCCGGTTTCTCAACGCCGGACTCGGGTTCGGCGGCGGCTGTCTGCCCAAGGACATCCGCGCGTTCATGGCGAGGGCCGGCGAGCTCGGTGCCAACCATGCCCTGACGTTCCTGCGCGAGGTGGACAGCATCAATATGCGCCGCCGCACCCGGATGGTCGAACTGGCGACGAAAGCGTGCGGCTCGCTGCTCGGTGCCAACGTCGCCGTGCTCGGCGCGGCGTTCAAACCGGAGTCCGACGACGTGCGTGACTCACCCGCCCTGAATGTGGCAGGCATGCTGCAGCTCAACGGCGCGACCGTGAACGTCTATGACCCCAAGGCGATGGAGAACAGCCAGCGGCTTTTCCCGACATTGAACTACTCGACATCGGTGGTGGAAGCCTGCGAACGTGCCGACGCCGTCCTGGTGCTCACCGAGTGGCGCGAGTTCGTGGAGCTCGACCCGAACGAACTGGCCGACACCGTGCGTGCCAAAGTCGTTGTGGACGGCCGCAATTGCCTGGCCTCGGCGAAATGGACCGAAGCCGGCTGGCGGGTGTACGCACTCGGCAAGAACGCCACTGTTTGACGCTTGTATAACAACGCTGGCGGTCGTAAGCTCGGCGTTATGAGGCAACAAATCCGCTGGTTCGCGCTACACGGCGTCATCCGCGGCCTGTCGAAGTTCGGCGCCCGCCGCGGCGATCCGCAGGCGCGTCTCATCGCCGATCCCGAGGTGCGGGAGAACCCGGCCGCCTTCGCCGACGAACTACGCGGCAGAGGCCCGGTCATCCGGTGCCGTGCCGTGTTGATGACCTTCGACCACGGCGTGGCCCATGAACTGCTGCGCTCTGATGACTTCCGGGTCACCGCCATCGGTGGCGGCCTGCCCCGGCCGCTGCGGTGGGTCGTCGAGAAGACCGACACCGGGCTGTTGCATCCGCTGCAGCCGCCCTCGATGCTTTCCGTCGAACCGCCGGATCACACTCGGTACCGCAAGCTGGTGTCGTCGGTGTTCACTCCGAGAGCCGTTGCGACGCTGCGGGAGCGAGTGGAACAGAAAGCAAGAGCGCTGCTGGACGAACTCGACGGCGACACCGGTGTGGTCGACATCGTTGACCGCTACTGCTCGCAGCTTCCGGTCGCCGTCATCGGCGACATCCTCGGTGTCCCCGACGAGGACCGGCCGCGCATCCTCCACTTCGGCGAACTCGGTGCACCAAGCCTCGATATCGGGCTGTCGTGGCAGCAGTACCTCCAGGTGCACGAGGGCATCGTGGGCTTCAACAGCTGGCTCTCCGACCACCTGCAGCGATTGCGCCGCCATCCCGGTGACGACCTGATGAGCCAGATCATCAAGGCCTCCGACGAGGGCCCGCGGCTCAGTAATGACGAGCTGCAGGCCACTGCGGGCCTGGTGCTCGCGGCCGGGTTCGAAACCACGGTGAACCTGCTGGGCAATGGAATTCGGATGCTGCTCGATGCGCCAGAGCATCTCGAGACACTGTCCGCCCGCCCCGAGCTGTGGCCGAACGCCGTCGAGGAGATCCTGCGGCTGGAGTCCCCGGTGCAGATGAGCGCACGAGTCGCGACCAAGGACGTCGATCTGGCAGGCACCCGTGTGCACCGGGACGAGTTGGTGATCGTCCACCTGGCCGGGGCGAACCGCGACCCGAAGGTCTTCGCCGATCCGCATCGCTTCGACATCGAACGCGACAATGTGGGCAAGCATCTGTCGTTCTCCGGTGGCAGGCACTTCTGCCTCGGTGCCGCGCTGGCACGCGCCGAAGGGGAGGTCGGGTTGCGCACGTTCTTCGACCGCTACCCCGAGGCACGGCTGGCCGGAACGGGCAGCAGGCGCGACACCCGGGTGTTGCGCGGCTGGTCGTCGCTTCCGGTTCGATTGGGCATGTCTCAAGCAGTACGTTCGTGACGTGGATTTCCGCACTGCGCTCATCGACGAGACCGAAGCATTCGGTGAGCTGATTCGTACGGCGGATCCGGCGACCCCGGTTCCGACATGTCCGGAGTGGACGATCAGGCAGCTGTTCCGCCACGTCGGGCGGGGAACCAGATGGGCGGCGCAGGTCGTGGCCGACCAACGCGACGAGGCCCTCGACCCCCGCGAAGTGCGCGACGGCAAGCCGCCGGACGAACCGGACGCCGCCATCGACTGGCTCAACGACGGCGCTCGACTCCTTCTCGACGCGGTGGACGCCGTCGGCGCGGACACCCCCGTCTGGACATTCATCGGTCCGAGGCCGGCGCAGTGGTGGATCCGCAGGCGCGTCCACGAAGCGGCCGTGCACCGTGCCGACGCGGCGATCGCGCTCGGCGCGCAGTACCGACTGACACCTGAAATTGCGGCCGACGGCATCGACGAGTGGCTGGAGCGCGTCGTCGTCGAGGCGAATGCCGAATCCTCACCGCTGGACGTCGGCCAGACGTTGCATCTACACGCCACCGACGACGGCCTCGGGGCCGCGGGCGAGTGGACGATCACCGGCGCCGACGACGGCATCGCGTGGTCGCACGAACACGGCAAGGGCGACGCTGCACTGCGCGGAAGCGCGAAGGATCTGCTGCTGGCCATCGTGCGCCGCCAGTCTGCGGCCGACGGCGGCATCGAGGTGTTCGGCGACACTGCCGTCTGGAACGGGTGGCTGGACCGCACTCCGTTCTGAGTGGCGTACGTTTCGATCATGACGACTTCGGAGATCGCAACCGTCCTCGCCTGGCACGACGCGCTGAACGAGCAGGACCTCGACACCCTGATCCAGGTGTCCAGCGACGATATCGAGTTCGGTGATGCGGACGGCGCGGGACAAGGGCACGAGGCCTTGCGCGAGTGGGCGAGTTCGTTGGGCGTCACCGCTGCCGTCCCGGGCCGGATGTATGTCCGCGACGGTGTGGTGGTCGCCGAAGAGCAGGACGGCAAGGCATCTGCGTTCCGGGTAGTGCGCGACCATGTCACATCGGTGTTCCGCCACGACGACCTGCCCGCGGCACTGGCTGCGACCGAGCTGACCGAGAAGGACCTTGCGGGCTGATGCGGGGAATCATCCTGGCCGGCGGATCGGGCACGCGCCTCTATCCGATCACCATGGGCGTAAGCAAGCAGCTGCTGCCCGTCTACGACAAGCCGTTGATCTACTACCCGCTCTCGACGCTGATGATGGCCGGCATCCGCGACATCCAGGTGATCACCACCGCAGATGACGCTCCGAACTTTCGCAGGCTGCTCGGCGACGGGTCGGCATTCGGCATCAATCTCTCGTATGCCGTTCAGGACCAGCCCGACGGTTTGGCGCAAGCGTTCGTTATCGGCGCCGACCACATCGGCACGGACTCCGTCGGATTGGTGTTGGGCGACAACATCTTCTACGGTCCCGGCTTGGGCACCGGTCTCAGGCGGTTCCAAAACGTGAGCGGTGGCGCGATTTTCGCCTATCGGGTGGCCGACCCTTCGGCCTACGGAGTTGTCGAGTTCGGTGCCGACGGCACCGCGCTGTCGATCGAGGAAAAGCCCGCCACACCGAAATCGCACTATGCGGTGCCCGGCCTGTACTTCTACGACAACGACGTCGTCGAGATCGCGCGGTCGCTGGCGAAATCGGCGCGCGGCGAATACGAGATCACCGAGGTCAACCAGGTGTATCTGAACCAAGGCGGGCTGTCCGTCGAGGTGCTCGACCGCGGCACCGCCTGGCTGGACACCGGCACGTTCGACTCACTTCTGGACGCCAGCGATTACGTGCGCACCATCGAGCGCAGGCAGGGTCTGAAAATCAGCGTGCCCGAGGAAGTGGCCTGGCGGGTCGGCTTCATCGACGACAACCAGCTCGCCGAGCGCGCGCATGCACTGCTCAAGTCGGGATACGGCGCCTACCTACTGGAGCTGCTGGAACGCCAGTAGCACCGCCGGGTGTGGCCAGCACGGCCGCGATCGCAGTGGTCAGCGGCACCGACAGTGCGAGCGCGATACCGCCGACGGCCGAGCGGGCGATCTCGATGGCAACGGTCTCGCTGGTCAGAACGTCGCCGAGCGACCGGTTGGCCACGCTGAACAGCAGCAACAGCGGCAGAGCGCTACCCGCATATGCCAGCACCAGGGTGTAGACGGTGCTGGCGATGTGGTCGCGGCCCACCCGCATCGCGCCGAGGAAGATCCCGCGACGGGAGCTGCCGCCGACCTCGGCCAGCTCGAACACCGTCGACGCCTGGGTGACGGTGACGTCGTTGAGCACGCCGAGGGAGCCGACGATGAAGCCCGCCAACAGCAGTCCGGTGATCGACACGTTGCCGAGGTAGGTTGCGACCGCGTTGTTCTCTTCCTCGGACAGACCGGTCAGATGAGCCAATTCGATTGCCGCCCAAGACAACCCCGCGGCAAGGAGGAGCGCCGTCAATGTGCCGAGCAGCGCCGCGCTGGTACGCAGGCTTACACCGTGTGCCAGGTAGATCACCGCGTACAGGATGGCGGCCGACGCGACCAAGGCGACAGGGATCGCGGCGCCTCCGTCGCGTAACGCCGGCAACATGAACACGACCAGCACCGCAAACGCGACGACGATGCCGACCAGCGCGCGCAGCCCGCGCCACCTGGCGACCGCGACGACCACCACCGCGAATGCGGTGGCGAGTGCGATCAGCGGCCACGTCCGCTCGTAGTCGTAGAAGGAGTAGGTCGTGGTTCCGGTCGGGTCGACCACGCGGGTGATCCGGATGTGGTCACCGACCGCCAATTGGGGCTGGCCCGGCCCGCCGCTGAACTCCAGCAGCGTGTTGGCGCCCTCATTCGGGCCAGAGTCGATCGCGATGAGCGACTGCACGCATTGGGTATCGTCGCCCTTGGCGGGTACCGGTTCGATTGTCAGCACCGCTCCCACCGACTGGTCGCCGCAGTTCGCGGCGCTGCTGGACAACACATGCCCGGCCTCGGTGGTGACGGCACCGCCAGCTGCGTTCTGAAACGGCAGCGGGATGTCGACTTTCTGTTGGCTCGGCCACAGCACCGCCGCGCCGACGGTCGTGGCCAGGGCAATCGCGATCAGTAGACCGATGACGATCTTGGCGGCCAGCGGTCCCAGTGGAGAACGACCGCCGAGCGAGTGCGAGTGGGCGTGGGAGTGCGTCACCCGGACGAGGGTAACGGCGGAACCTTGCGCCGGAACCTACTGGCGGTAGCCGGCCAGGAAGTTACCCAGCCGCTCTATCGCGTTGGCGAGGTCGCGGGCCCAGGGCAGGGTGACGATGCGCAGGTGGTCGGGGGTCGGCCAGTTGAAGCCGGTGCCCTGGGTGACCAGGATCTTCTCCTGCAGCAACAGGTCCAAGACGAGTTGTTCGTCGTCGGCGATGTCGTATACCTCGGGATCCAGCCGCGGGAACACATAAAGCGCGCCCTCGGGTTTCACGCAGGACACCCCGGGGATCTCATTCAGCTTCGACCACGCAACGTCGCGCTGCTCCAACAAGCGCCCGCCGGGCAGCACCAGATCCTCGATGCTCTGGTGCCCGCCGAGGGCGACCTGAATGGCGTACTGGGCGGGAACATTCGGGCACAACCGCATATTGGCCAGCAGGCTGATGCCCTCGATGAAACTTTCGGCGTGCTCTTTGGGGCCGGTGATGACCAGCCATCCCGACCTGTAGCCCGCGACTCGGTAAGCCTTCGACAAGCCGTTGAAGGTGAGCGTCAGCACGTCGGGCGCCACCGACGCCATCGCGATGTGCGCGGCGTCGTCGTAGAGGATCTTGTCGTAGATCTCGTCGGCCAGTAGCAGCAGTTGGTGCTTGCGCGCGAGATCGGCCATCTGGGTGAGGACTTCACGGCTGTACACCGCGCCGGTCGGGTTGTTCGGATTGATCACCACGAGCGCCTTGGTGCGGTCGGTGATCTTCGACTCCATGTCTGCGATGTCGGGCATCCAGCCCTGTGTCTCGTCGCACAGGTAGTGCACCGGGGTGCCGCCGGCCAGCGAGGTGCAGGCGGTCCAGAGCGGATAGTCCGGTGCGGGGATCAACACCTGGTCGCCGTTGTCCAGCAGCGCTTGCAGTGTCATCTGGATGAGTTCGGAGGCCCCATTGCCGAGATAGACGTCGTCGACGTCGAACCGCGGAAATCCATCGACCAGTTCATAGCGGGTGAACACGGCCCGGCGGGCCGCCTGGATGCCCTTGGAGTCCGAATACCCCTGCGCGTAGGGCAGCGCCTGGATGATGTCGCGCATGATGACATCGGGCGCCTCGAACCCGAACGGCGCGGGATTGCCGATGTTCAGCTTGAGGATGCGGTGACCCTCGGCCTCCAGCCTGGCCGCATGCTCATGCACCGGACCGCGAATCTCGTAGAGGACGTCCTGCAGCTTCGTTGACTGCGTGAACGTCCGCTGCCGCGCATGGTGCCCGGTGGTATGCCACGGCAGGTCGTGGGTAGTCACGTCGTCCATAGTCTCATTGATGGCAAATCGAATTTGCCGATCGATACCGGGCTGTGATCTTCGGCAACGTCACCGTTTGCCCGGCGGGCGAGCACCCTTTGCGATTCCAAGGCCTTTCACGGGCGCCGCAGGCTGTTCGCCGTTGCCCTCGCCGGA
>CAWDFT010000003.1:0-108806 GCA_963801575.1 uncultured Actinomycetota bacterium | reverse complement strand
AGGGACTACGGTCGACCTTGCCGACCTCGCCGATGCGGTCGGACTGCGCGAGTCGACAGTCAGCCATCATCTGCAGAACTCCAGCTTCGTCGCGCTGGACTCGTCGAGTCGGTGCGGCGCGGAATGAATGTGTACCACCGACCTCGGCGCGATGCCCTTCTCGCGCTGTGCTCAGTTCTGGATCCGAACTGCTGCACTTGAACGGGGCGCCCAACTGCCCCTACGGGTTCAAGCGGACCGACTCTAGAGGTCCAAGACCAGCCGTCCGCCTTCGGATTTCGCCCTGGACACGCAGACCAGCATCTGCCCGAGCTCCCGTTGCCGGTCGGTGAGGGTGTGGTCGCGATGCTCCACCTCGCCGGCGAGCACCCGCTGGACACAGGTGCCGCAAAAACCTTGCTGGCAGGAGTAGCCCACGTTGGGCCGGGCCGCCCGCAACGCGGCCAAGGCGCTCTGGTCCCCGCCGACCCCCACCACCTCCCGACTTCTCGCCAGCTCCAACTCAAACGACACCCCGTCGACGACCGGCAGCGGGGAGAACCGCTCGACGTGCAACTCCGCGCCCGAAACAGAGCGGGACGCCCTGGCGAACAACCTCGATCATCGGTGGCGGGCCACACACGTACACCGCCGTTCGCCCGTCCACCCCATCCAGCAGCTCGGCAACGGTCGGCAGGCCGTGCTCGTCGTCGGTGCGTACCCGTACCTTGTCGTCGAACGTGAGCAGCTCGTCCAAAAACGGCAGGCTGTCCCGGTGACGGCCCGTGTAGCAGCAAGGACCACGGCACGCCCAGCCGCTCGGCGAGCCGGGCCATCGGCAGGATCGGGGTGATGCCGATTCCGCCCGCAAGGAAACGCAGCCTTTCCGACCGCGATGCGGAACCGGGCAACGGCATCATGAAGGCGTTGCGCGGCACGCTGATCTCGACGGTGTCACCCACGCCCAGACGATGCACCTCGACCAACCCGCCACCACCCCCAGGGATCCGCCGCACCGCGATCCGGTACTCGCGCTCCTGGCTCGGATCCCCGCACAACGAGTACTGCCGTGTGCGCCCGGAAGGGAGGTGGAGGTCGATGTGCGCCCCCGGGTGCCATTCCCGCAACTTAGTGCCGTCCGGAGCGGCGAGGGTGAGCTGGACGACGTCTTCATCGTCGCGCGACCACCCGGCGGTCCACGACGAGCATCGCCCTGCGATTCACAGCCAGCGGGAGCTCGGGCAGCTCCTGATCGCCGCCGAGGCGCGTCACGACCGAGACGAAGTGAGGCACGGCCGTCCCCGCCAAGCAACAAAATGAAGAAGTCCGGACGACGCGCGCGGTAGAGCCCCGGCGGAGGTTCGCTGGAGTACGGCTTGATCAAGCTCCGCACGAGCCGCGTCAACGGACGCCCCTGGGCCGCAAAGCTTTCGACCTCATCCATGGAGGGCGCGTGCCGCCGGTGAGGTGGCCAGATAGGCGACCGCCTGCGCCGTGCTCCCCTAGTTTGTCGGGTTGTAGCCGCGATGCTTGAACAACTGCAGCGCGGAGCGGGCCATGCAGCCCGCCGTAGGGATGGCGCCGCGCTTGCTGACTGCGCAGCCTCCACCCGAGCCGTAGGTACCCGAGGTTCGGCAACGCCGGGTCTTCGTGGACGAGGAACTTCATGCCGCGCAGAACCATCGCGAAGAAGACGAAAGTGACCAACACGGCTGACACGACCTGAGCGAAATAATCCATCCCAAAATATTTGGCGACGTTGTAGGAGACATGGCGGTGCTCCACTTCCTCCGCCCCGTGCCAGCGGTAGAGGTCGCACAACGTCGGATCGACTTTCATGTCGTCCCAGGAATTGTTGAGCGCCCAGTGACCGAGCACGCCGGTGAAATGCTCGGCGGCACACAGCGCATGCGTACCCGAGGCCAGCGCCTTGCGCCGGTTGTGCGGCGCAACCCTGGCGACGCGCTGGTCGTATTGCCCGGCTACCCACTCGAGCTGGCGTGTATAGGGTCCAGGGTCGATTCCGTGTCCCTGCAGATATTCGACCAAGACCCGGTCATGAGTCTTGGCGTGCACCGACTCCTGGCCGATGAAGCCGTGGATCTCCTCCCGAAGGTGCTCGTCTCGCACATACTCCAAGGCGTCGGAGAGCAATTTGCTGAACCATCGCTCCGCGACGGGTAAGAAGAGGTTCAACGACGTCACGACATGCGACGCGTAAGGATCACCTGGAATCCAATGCAGCGGGGCCGTGTCCCAATCAAAGTGGACGTTCCTCGGGCGCAGGGCCAATTCTTCAGGGGCGTACTGGTCGGCCACGCCCGAAGTCGCAAGATGCTCGGCAGCCACGTCTGACCTCCTCGGAACTAAGCCTGCCACAAACTGGCGGCGGTTCGGCAGCGCGGATGAGGGCACACTCGTCTGAAGCGCCTCAGCTCAACCGGCTTACTCCGGACGCTGCGTGGACATACCGTGTGGGTGAGGAGCACACGATGACAGAGTTCATGCGCGCAAGCGATGCCTTCACTTGGGCAATGGAAGCCGATCCGCGGCTGCGGTCGACTGTGGTGTCGGTGATGGTCTTGGACCGGACCCCGGACTGGGCCGAGGTGCGGGAGCGGTTCGACCTGATCAGCCGGACGTTGCCGATCTTCCGTCAGCGGGTGGTGCCGTCGCCGGCGCCGGCACCACCACGCTGGGAGTACGCACCGGATTTCGATCTCGACTTCCACCTGCGCCGGGTGACCGCACCGGCGCCCGGCGACCTGGACACCCTGCTGGAGATGGCGCGGGTAGCCGCGATGGAGGACTTCGACCGCGCTCGGCCGATGTGGAAGATCACCATGATCGACGGCGTCGAGGACGGTGGCGCCGCCGTGCTGTGCAAGTTCCACCATGCCCTCACCGACGGTGTCGGCGCCATCCAGATCGCGATGATCCTGTTCGACCTGACTGAACTGCCGGGCGAGCGTGCGCCGCTGCCTGCCGAGCCGACGGTCCCCGGGCCGGCCCTTCTCGGTGGCTATCGCGATTCGTTGCGCTACAGCGCGCGGCTGGCCGGCGGCGCTGTCACCGGGGCGCTGAAATCGGTACCCGCAGCGATCGGCAACAGCATCCGGCGGCCGGTGCAGACGGCGTCCTCGGCCGCCGCCATGGCGGCATCGGTGTACCGGACCGTGCGGCCGGTCAACGAAACCGGGTCACCGCTGATGAGGGACCGAAGCCTGGTCCGTCGCCTGGATGTGCACGACGTACCACTGGCGGCACTGCGGGAGGCGGCGCACCGCGGCGGCGGCGCTCTTAACGACGCGTTCGTCGCCGGCATCGCCGGTGGTCTGCGGATCTATCACGAGAAGCACGACGTCCCCGTCGGCGACATGCACCTGAGCATGCCGATCAGCTTGCGCGACGACGACGACGGGGTGGGCGGTAACCGGATCACGTTGATGCGGTTCGACGTTCCCGTCGGCCTGGCGGACCCGGCTGAACGGATCGGGCGAATCCATGAGCGCACCAAGGCGGTACGACACGAGCGGTCACTGCCCTACACGCAGCTGATCGCCGCGGGTCTCAACCTGATGCCGCGCTGGTACATCGGAGCGATCCTGCGCCACGTCGATTTCGTGGCCAGTGACGTGCCGGGTGTGCCGGTGCCGGTGTACCTCGGCGGTGCCGCGGTGCGTGCCCAGTACGCGTTCGGCCCGACGATCGGCGCCGCTTTGAACGTCACCCTGCTCACCTACGTCGACACCTGTGCGCTGGGCATCGACATCGACACCGGCGCGATCCCGGACTTCGAGCTGTTCTCCGAGTGCCTCGTCGCCGGCTTCGACGAAGTGCTCGCGCTGGCACTGTGACCTAAGCGGGTAGTGCGGTACTCATCCCGGCGCACTCAAAAAGTGTCATCGTTGGCGATGAAACTCCGCGGCACCGGGAGCGTGATCCCATGACGACAGCATCCGATCCGACGCCGGCGTCTAAACCCGCGCCGACCGGTTACCGGTTCGCAGGGCCCTGGATTCGCCTAGGTGCCCTGATCATCGACGGAGTGATCCTCTTAGTCGCCTTCATGGCCGTTTTCATGGTTCTGGGCCTCGCTTTAGCCGTGACGGGCGACCCATTGACGACTCTGGAGACGGAGGGCTGGCCAGGCGGCGCGGTTGTGTATGTCGTGACAAGCGTCGTGATGCTCGCCTGGTACGGCGGCTTTCAGGCGAGGCTTGGGGGTACACCCGGAATGCTGCTACTCAAGCTGCGCGTCCGCGACCCGAGCGGGCTGGAACCGCCCTCCCTCGGCGCGGGTGTCATCCGCAATGCGCCGCAGGTCCTGGCGAATTTCGGGGCGATCACCGGGAACGGCGCCTTTGACGCAGGACTCGGCGTCGTTTCTTTCGTCGTATACCTCGCGATCGGCATCACCATCTCCGACAGCCCGACACGCCAAGGCTTCCACGACCGGCTCGCAGGGGGGACGTTTGTCGTGCGCCCGGCATCGCGCGTCACTGCACACCCTCCGTCTGGCGGCTGATCGACGGGCTGGCCGGTTATGCGGTGCGATGTTCCAAGAAGGCGTACTGCTGCGAATCTGCCGACTCTTGGTAGTACCTGATCTGAAGCGGCTCACCGCTATGCAGAATCTTCAGCAGCGGGTCGAGAAACTCTGGCAGCACATCAGTGACAATCGAGCGGTTGAAGGCAAGGAGTGGGGCCTGCAGAGGCCGTCGGATCATGATGTAGCCAGCGGCTCCGTCGGCGTTCAGCAGCTTGATCCAGCCAAGGTAATTCGCATCTGTGCCTACGCGGTAGTACATACTCTGACATTCGGTCACTGGGTTCGTCTGAGCGAGAGGGAAGTCGGCTGCAGATGCCTGCAGCATGTTCTCGGCCCTCAAGTCGTCCGGAAGCAAGTCGGCCTGCACGGGAAGCTCCCTCCACCTAGTTATCCTGCGATTCAATAACATTGCGGTGCGATGGATGCCGCTTTTTCCCACATCGCTCTCGAAGCAGACGCGGTCCCTGCATGCTCGGCGGACTTGGCCAACATGCATCTAACCAATCAGCAAGCGCGCCATACTGTCGGGATGGCCCAGAAACCGCAGCCGATACCACCCGCCACGACAATCGACGCGGTAATCGACTCAATCGATTCGATCGTCGACTGGTCGATAACCGCCAAGAGCCGACTCGGTTATTTCGCGGCGCTGTACAAGCGAATCACCGCCGCGGTACGCGTTGCGCTGCATCAAGGCGTGTTTAAGAACCCGGTCAGGATGGAACGCTTCGACGTCGCCTTCGCCAACCGCTACTTCGCGGCGCTCAACGGACAGTTCCATCCAGACGAATATCCAAAGCCGACGTATTCATGGCAGGTCACCTTCGATGCAGCAAGCCGTCGTGAGCCAATTATATTGCAACACATGCTAGGTGGGGTAAACGCGCACATCGGTCTCGATCTGGGGATCATCGCCCAGTCCATCGCTCCGCACGCGGACTTGCCCTCTCTGGAGGAGGATTTCAATCGGATCAACGCCGTCCTCGGCAGTCAGGTCACCGGGGTCGTCGAGAGCATCAACGAACTGTCACCCGTCTTGGCCGATCTCTACGCTGTGCTTCAAGACAACGAGATCAACCTGATCAACGAGACATTGAAGACCTTCCGCGACAGCGCCTGGATATTTGCCAACGTCCTCGCCCGCCAGCCCGATGTCCTTCACCCCGGCACAATCCTGGCGCGGGATCTCCAGATAGCCCAACAGGGGGCGCTGATGTACAACCCACCGATCCCACTCAGCGCGATCGTCACCGCCATCGCTGCACGGGAGAGCCGAAACGTCGCGAGAAACATTCGCGTGCTGGACAAGATCGCATCGACGCTAGCGCCCATCAAGACGACTATGTAAGCGCTCTACGGATCGTTCTCGCATTCCAGTCGACTATCTCTTTGTCGACTATGGACAGCTCAGCTGGCCGTACTCGAAATACATGCTGGCGCGGTGGCTCCGTACTGACGTGTCATCGGTCGGTGTCAGTTCGAGGATGCCGATCTGCTTGATCGTGAGCGTCGCGAGGACGTCGGCGAGATTTGGCGCCATCACCTCGATCGCCCCCTGCTTCTCCTTGTCCTGACCGTTGTTGCCCTTGACGATGAAGTCGTCCGTCCAGGCCCGCCATGGGTCGACGTCGACACTCGGGAAGGTCACCACCAGGTCCGTGGGAACGACGCCTCCGCTGGTACGGCGGAATGACATCGGGGCGATCAAACGCACGCGCGTCGTGGGCAGCCCGTCAATCTTCAAACGAAAGTTGCTTGCTAGGAACGGCTTTAGCTTCTTCGGCAGCTGTACCAGAGCGTTGTCCCCTGCGCGGAACTGCGATTTCTGGATCGAGGCCTCAAGAGTGAATGTGATTGCCGCATTACTCGACGAATCGAAGCCAGGGACGACGAAACTGACGATCGACCCATTCGTGAAATCGAGGTATGACCTGGCGCGGTTCGTACTGTCGAGTTCGATCAGAGTGCCACTCTTGGTGACCGGCGCGCCCTTCAATGCAGCGTTGACCCAATTCAGAATGGGTGTACCGACTTCGAGTCCCAGCTTGACGTGAAGGTTCGTGTAGGCGAACGTGGAGATCTGCCGCTGCGGCGGGCCGCCGGCACCCGAAAACAAGGTGCTTACTTCGGCTTTCACGACTCCGCCAATGGAGCTCTGTGCTGGTACGACTTGCCCGTCGATCGAGATCGCAAACTTCGGAGAAGCCGGCGGCGCTGGTGGCATGCCCTGAAGATACCGGCCGACCCGCGATCACATGACGCATTCGCCCATTCGGGGAACCCTCGGTGCACGCCCTCCATCTCGCGGCTGATCCAGGGCGCGAGGGCGAACACGATCACACCGCCACGATCGCGACCGCACCGATGATGCCGAAGTAGAGGAATTCCCGCGCCGGGTCGTAGTACTTGGCGAGCACGCCGGACATCGACGTGCCCACGCCGACGGAGAAGAAGTACAGCGCCATCATCTGCGCCCGGAATGCTTCCGGCGCAAGCTTTGTGGTGACCGACAGCCCGATCGGCGACATCAGCAACTCGGAGATCGCGTACACCGCCATGATGAAGACGATGAGCAACGCGGGCACCGCCCTGCCTTCTGTGCCCGCCATCGGCAGGAACAACACGAACGCGAGACCCATCCCGATGACGCCGTACGCGAACTTGCGGGGCGTTGTCGGCGCCCTGGTGCCCAGCCGTGTCCACATGATCGCGAACAACGGCGACAGCAGGATGATCCAGACCGGCTCGCATGCCTACGGGCGGTCACGCGTTTCGGGCGCCTCGCACCAGGCGACCGGTGGCGGACGTCAAGGGTTGTTTAGCCGGGCGGTGAATGATGCCTCGGTGCCCGCCTAATGGGATCTGATCGGCGCGTCGTTGGCGGGGTTTGGTTGTCGTCGGCGAGACGCTGATTGATGAGCCGCTGGTCGGTGAGCACTTTGCCCGCCTGGAACGATCGTTGATTCCTTCTGCAGAGATTGTGCCCCGACCAGTTGGTGGTCGCCTGTAGTGCTACTGGGATGTCGTGCCGATTCGAGCACTTATCCATTAGGTCGCAGTTGGGTGCCGCAGGCTCGACAGGGTGGTTCGACCACTACAGATCGAGGAGGAAGGGTTGAGGTGATGTTGTTTGTTGGTGATGACTGGGCCGAAGACCATCACGACGTGTACGTGATGGATGAGGACGGTGCCCGGCTGGCGGCTCGGCGACTACCCGAAGGGTTAACCGGTGTCGGGCAGCTGCACGCCATGATCGCCGCGCACGCCGAGGAGCCCAACGAGGTAATCGTGGGGATCGAGAAAGACCACGGACTGTGGGTGGGCGCGCTCGCGGCCTCGGGCTATCAGGTGTATGCGATCAATCCGATGGCGGTCGCCCGGTACCGTGATCGGCACCGGGTCTCGGGCGCGAAATCCGATGGCGCAGATGCGAAGTTGTTGGCCGACCTGGTGCGTACCGACCGGCACAATCATCGTCTGCTGGTCGCAGACAGCGATCAGGCCGAGGCGATCAAGGTGTTGGCGCGGGCACATCAGAATCTGATCTGGACCCGAGCCCGTCAGGTCGCCACGTTGCGTGCGGGGTTGTTGGAGTATTACCCGGCGGCGTTGCAGGCGTTCCCCAATCTCGGCGACCGAGATCGCGATCGCGATGCGTTGGCGGTGTTGGGCCGTGCCCCCACCCCGATCAAGGTGCCCGGCTGAGCCTGAGCAAGATCGCCACAGCACTCAAAGCTGGCGGCCGGCAACGCGGGGTCGATGAACGCGCCCGCGAGATCCAGGCCCTGCTGCGCAGCCAACAGCTGCGCGCACCGCAAGCGGTGACTGCAGCCTACGGGGCCGCCACCAGCGCCACAGTGAACATAGTGGTCGAGCTGACCAATCAGATCAGCGCAGTGGAAAGCGAACTGGCTGAGCATTTTAGGAACCACCCGGACGCCGACATTTACCTCTCCCAGCCAGGAATCGGTGTCATCCTCGGCGCCCGGGTGCTCGGTGAGTTCGGGGACGACCCGAACCGGTTCACCGACGCTAAGTGTCGCAAAAACTACGCCGGAACCTCACCGGTAACCGTCGCCTCGGGCCGAAAACATGCCGTAATGGCCCGACACGTGCGTAACCAACGGCTCTACGACGCCCTCGACCGGTGGGCCTTCGCCACGTTGAAATGCAGCCCCGGCGCCCGCGCCTTCTACGACCAACACCGCGCCGCCGGCGACACCCACCACCAGGCCCTGCGCGCTCTGGCCAACCGCCTCGTCGGAATCCTGCACGGTTGCCTGCGTCACCACACCCTCTACAACGAAGACACCGCCTGGGCTCACCGAACACCAGCCCCGGCAGCTGCAGCTTGACTCTTAAAACCCTGGGATGTCTCGGAGCGACAATGTCGTTGCAACTTAGCCTCGATCCACGGATGAATTGGTCGCGTTTCGGGTGTCGTAATGAGGAAAGTGCCCTCTGAGCTGGGATGATTGGAGTTACCACACAACAATCGCCCGGCACGAGAAAGGCACTTCCGGTGCAAGTGTCCCATAGGTTCACGCCCGATTCCGCAGTGTTCGATGACGACAATCTTGTGTCGTGCGCCGGTCTGGTGCCGGTGATGACGCTGGCCGAACAGGCTGGTCTGTCGCGCCTGCTCGACGAGAAAGTGCAGATCAGCGAGCCGCGGATCAGATCGGGGGCGGCCAACCCCGCGCCCAAGCTGGTGACTCTGGTCGCGGCGATGTGCGCGGGCGCGGATTGCATCGACGACGCCGACATCGTCCGCAGCGGTGGGATGAAAACCTTGTTCGGCGGCGTGTACGCGCCCTCGACGATCGGAACGTTGTTGCGGGAGTTCACGTTCGGTCATGCCCGTCAATTGGAGTCGGTCCTGCGTGCACACCTGGCCGCCCTCGGCGAACGGGTCGATCTGCTGCCCGGCGCCGATGAGCGGGCGTTCGTCGACATCGACTCACTGCTACGCCCGGTCTACGGGCACGCCAAACAAGGTGCGAGCTACGGACACACCAAGATCGCCGGTAAACAGGTGCTACGCAAGGGCCTGTCCCCGCTGGCGACCACGATCAGCACCGACACCGCGGCACCGATGATCGCCGGACTGCGGCTGCGCGCCGGAAAGACCGGCTCGGGCAAGGGCGCGGGGCGCATGGTCGCCCAAGCCATCGCCACCGCCCGCGCCGCGGGCGTCACCGGGCAGATCCTGGTCCGCGGCGACTCCGCCTACGGCACCCGTGCCGTGGTGACCGCGTGCCGCCGCGCCGGGGCCCAATTCTCGCTGGTGTGGACCAAGAACGCGAAGGTGCAGGCCGCCATCAACGCCATCGCCGAGGACGCCTGGACCCCGGTGCGCTATCCGGGCGCGGTCCAAGATCCCGACACCGGGGCCTGGATCTCCGACGCCGAAGTCGCCGAAACCACCTACACCGCATTCACTTCCACCGACGACCCGGTCACCGCCCGGATGATCGTGCGCCGCGTCAAAGACGCCAATCAGGCCGACGCGCTATTCCCGGTCTGGCGTTACCACCCCTTCTTCACCAACTCCACCGAACCCGCGCCCGACGCCGACATCACCCACCGCCGCCACGCGATCATCGAAACCACCTTTGCCGACCTGATCGACGGGCCGCTCGCGCACATCCCGTCGGGTCGGTTCGGCGCCAACTCCGCCTGGGCGCTATGCGCCGCGATCACCCACAACCTGCTGCGCGCCGCCGGAATCCTCGCCGGGGCCCGCCACGGCAAAGCCCGCGGGGCAACACTGCGCCGCGCACTGGTCAACGTCCCCGCCCGGATGGCCCGGCCACAACGCAAACCGGTCCTACACCTGCCCGGCCACTGGCCCTGGGAAGCAGGGTGGCTTGCACTGTGGCACAACACAATCGGAAAACCAGCCCCAACCTGACCACCACCATCCAGACCCGACAACCGGAGCCAACAGGAAAAGCTGGGCAGACCAGCGGTTCACTTATGCCCGCCAGCCGCCGATCAAGATCAAAAGTCAACAGCTCACGCCACAACGTTCATCGGTGGATCGAGGCTTAGGCCTGCTATCCGCTGGCGACAATGTCGCCCAGAGGCGGGCAATTCGCACGTGCAAAACTTGCCGCGATAGCGTTCAAGGTGCGATTCAGCGGACAGGGCCAGCCTCAGGACTTCGGCGATGACGACGGATTCGAGTTTCTAGAGGGCGGCGTGCTTGCCATCCACTCCGGCAAAGAGGAGAAGTGAGCCCAGTACCACCCGCCCGGCAAGTGGGACCAGGTCATCGCAGAGCCCGACCACCTGGCAGGGCTGAACACCCCGTACGTCGACGAAGACGAAGTCGATTTCGACGACGAGGATTACGAGGACGAAGACTACGAATCACGCGCATCAGGCGAGGACTACGATTCTGACGACTCCGAGCTGTTCTGATTCACCTCACGATGCGCCGGATTCTGCTGCCGCTGCCACGAGCGATTTTGGCCGAGCTGTCTGAGGCCTGAGCGAACCTGTCTGAGGGTCGAACGGACACTGTTGGAGCCGGTACGGGTCTCATTCGGCTTGACGCGAATGTTGTTCAGCGGCTGTGGATTTGCGGGCTTGCCCGGTCTCGGGCCGTCGTATGCGCGGTTGATGACCCTGCGCAGGGGTTTGTCGATGGCGTCGACGACCTCGTCGTCCACCCCTAGTTGGCGCAGCGGCTCGGTGATCGGCAGATGGTCGGTCTTGACGAGGATGTGCTTCGTGCTGCCGCCCGCCAAATTTTGGCTGTGAGTGATGACATTGTCCTTATCGTCGAGGTCGAGCCCGCCATAGTTGGGATGCAGGTAGATGACCCCGGCCAGCGCATTGAGGTTGGCCACCGGATTGAAGAAATGATCGGGCGCATCGGCGAACCCGTCGAACTCCCTTACCACCTCGATCGTGTCGTGCGGAGTGGCGACCGGCGGCAGGGTGATGGTGAAGTCGAGAATCGGGATGTGCACCGGCGGCAACTTCGCGAGCAGTCCCCCGTCGGAGTTGGTGGGATCGCCCAATGTGACGAATGTGATGTCGTCCGTCTTATCGGACGCTGAGGCCCGACGCTTCGCATAGTTGATCACCACCGCGCCCTGGCTGATGCCAACGACCGTCGTCGGCGTGGGCGTCGAGGCGGTGACGCCCTTGAGGATGTCGTCCAGACGGTTCGTGCCCTGCCGAACCGACTTGTCCAGGCTGAGCGTGCCCGTCACCGGCCACAGGTCGGCTGGATAGTCGATGCCGACCATCTGGTCCGGCTTAACGATCCCGTCGTTGATCAGGAAGGCCATCTGCGCCTGGGTCGGCGCGCCCATCTGGCCGGTACCGCCGAGGACGTAGGTGTTCGCCCAAGCTGCAGGCGCGCACACCACAGCAGTACTGCCCGCGACTGCGAGAAAGACCTTGATCATCACGAAATTCCTGTTCAGGGCGCTGCTGAAGTGAGATCGGCAAATCGACTGGCTAAGCGTAATTTACGTCAGCGTCTTTCAGCACTGACTCAGTACGGGTCTTGCAGCCGCATCCACTCGTATACGTTCTGGCCGTGCGCACCAAGTTCGCCGAGGCGTTGCAGCCGGGCGGCTTCATGATGTTGACCGCGACGCCCGGCGCCGAGGGCGGAAGCACCGTGCGCGTGGTATGGGACCAGTCCTCGAAGAACCTCGCCGGGCTGATCGCGATGGCGACGATGCGGTTGTTCGGTCCCCGGTTCCTGTCGTCGTACTACAAGAAGGTCTACGACGGCTATACGCCGCCTAATGGGACTCGATCAGCGTGTCCTTGACGGGGATCTTGGTTCTTGAGCGGGAGGCTGATTACCGAGCCGCCGGCCGGTGAGCACTGTTGCCGCCTGGAGTGATGGTCAACTCCTAAGGCTAGATCGTGCCCCGGCCGGTTGGTGAGGTCATCTGTAGCGCTCATGGGATGTCGTGCCAGTTCGAGCACTGATCCATTAGGTCGCCGCCGGGTGTCCTTCGGCTCGAACGGGTTTCATCCATATCGAGCCAAGGAGGCGATGCGATGCTCTTCGTCGGAGACGACTGGGCAGAAGACCACCACGATGTATATCTGATGAACGACACCGGCGAGCGGCTGGCGTCGCGGCGGCTGCCCGAAGGACTCGCCGGGATCGGACGGTTGCACGAACTGATCGCCGAGCACGCCGAAGACCCCGCCCAGGTGGTGGTCGGCATCGAAACCGACCGCGGCCTGTGGGTGGACGCTCTGACCGCGGCCGAATATCAGGTGTTCGCGATCAACCCGCTGGCCGCAGCCCGCTACCGCGACCGCCACCACATTTCGGGAGCCAAGTCCGATGCCAGCGACGCCAAGCTACTGGCCGATCTGGTGCGCACCGATCGGCACAATCACCGCCCGATCGCCGGCGACAGCGGTGCCGCCGAGGCCATCAAGGTGCTGGCCCGGGCCCATCAGAATCTGATCTGGGCCCGCACCCGACACACCAACGGTCTGCGCTCAGCGCTGCGCGAGTACTACCCCGCGGCGCTGGAGGCATTCGAGGATCTCGCCGACCGCGACGCACTGGCCATCCTTGGCCGCGCACCGACCCCCGCCGACGCTGGACGGCTGAGCTTGTCGAAGATCAGATCAGCGCTCAAAGCCGCTGGACGCCAACGCAACCTCGACACCCGCACACAACAGATTCAGGAAATGCTGCGCACCGAGCAGCTCGCCGCGCCCGCCGCGGTCACCGCCGCGTTCGGGGCCAGCACCCGAGCTGCGGTCGGCATCATCGCCGAACTCAACCACCAGATCGCCGACCTCGAAGCCGAACTCGCGACACATTTTGAGACACACCCGGACGCCGACATCTACCGCTCCCTGCCAGGACTTGGTGTCATCCTCGGCGCCCGGGTGCTTGGCGAGTTCGGGGACGACCCGAACCGATACACCGACGCCAAGTCTCGCAAAAACTACGCCGGAACATCACCCCTGACCATCGCGTCGGGTAAGAAACGCGCCGTGCTGGCCCGCCACGTCCGCAACCGCCGCCTCTACGACGCCATCGACGCCTGGGCGTTCTGCGCGATCACACGCAGCCCCGGAGCCCGCGCCTTCTACGACCAGCGCCGCGCTGCCGGCGACCTCCACCACCAAGCCCTACGCGCCCTGGGAAACCGCCTCGTCGGGATCCTCCACGGCTGCCTGCGCCACCACACCAAATACGACGAACACACAGCGTGGTCGCACCGCCAGAACATCGCCACCGCCGACGCCGCTTGACAACTAAAGCACCTGGGATGTCTAGCCGAAGCCCTTGATCACCTCGGCGACCCGGCGCACTTGGTCGACGTCCGAGCTGGTCGGGATGAGGTGAATCTCGTCGGTGCCGATGTCCTCGAACTTCCGGAACAGACCGAACAGCTCATCCTCGCTGCCCGCCCAGCCGGTGCCGGGTGCCATGGCGTCGACGTACTCGGCCGGTATCCAGTTCATGTAGCGGCGCAGATGGCGGTGGATCTGTGTGCGGGCATCATCGCCGTCGCCCAGCGCAAACCAAAATGACGTGGCCAGAAGGGGTTTAGGCTTGCCGGCCTGCGCCCATGCCGTGCGCGCGACGTCGAACAACTCGTTCTGCTTGGCGAGGTCCAGGTCCAGCGTGGTGCCCGCAAGGCCGTCGGCCCATGCGGCGGCGCTGCGCACCGTCTTCGGCCCCATGGTGCCGACCAGCAATTGCGGGCCGGCATGTTGCACCGGCGCGGGACCGACGGGGACGACGGACTCGGTCACCTTCTCACCGGCCCACACCCGCTTCATCACCTCAACCCGCTCGGCCATGCCCCGCATGGTCTGGGTGGCGGGGTCGGCCCCGACGGCGCGGTAGTCCTCGAGGCGTCCGCCAACGCCGAGACCGACCGTCAGCCGGCCACCACTGAGCATGTCGCCGGTCGCGAGGGCCTTCGCCAGCATCACCGGGTCGTGCAGCTGCGGCACCACCACCGTCGTCACCAGCCGTACCCGGTCGGTCCATGCCGCCAGCGCCCCGAGCAGCGTCACGGCCTCGGGGTTGTCGAACGCGATCCGCTCGCCCCAGCACAGCGACGAGAAGGGCCCGTCGTCGATGGCCCTGGCCCAGGCCTTCAGGGTCGCCGCATCAAGGTCCGGTTCCATCACCGGCATCGTCATCGCTATCCGCACGACCGCGATTCTGGCATGCCATCGGGCGGCGGCGACGCGACGCGTGAACGGCTCGCATTCCTGTTCGGCGGTGTCATCTACAACGTCAGGGACTCTCGGGTCGGCAGTAAGCCCGAACTCGAAGACGCGGCAAGGCATCTCGACGAACTCGGCATTGCCCATGAGCGGATCAAGGACATCGGGGTGATGTACATCCTGAAGTTCCGCGATCCGGACAACATCGCGCTGGAGCTCACCGCACCCAAGTAAGTGATTTCGGCGCGCTACCGTGCGCTCAGCGCCGTGTGGTGTCTCGGGACATCGTTGACACTTATGTCTCGGGACATCGCTGACAGTCATGATGCCGGTTTGGGTTCGCGGGTGCGGTAGGTCCGTGTGTTTGGTGCGCTGGGCTGGTATTCGCGGGTGGGGTCGGCGATGAGTTCGCGTATCAGGGTGGTGCCGCTGAAGATGGCGATGTGGTCTGCGCGGCGGACAACGTCGCAGTGGTGTCCGGCCCAGCGCAGACCGACATTGACGCGGTAGGGCGCTACGTGCAGCTTGCCGGAGGTTTCACCGACGGTATGGTGGCTGACGAAAACCGGTGCGGGCAGCGGGTGGTCAGCCGGATGAGCCTTTGGGGTGGCGGTGAAGGCGTCGGCGGGCGTGGTCCCGCCCAAGGCGCGGTGTGGTCGATGGTGGTTGTAGAAATCGCGGAACTGGTCCAGCAGTGCGTTGAGTTCTTCCACGTCGACGGCAGCGGGGCGGGCGCGCAGCCATTTCTTGAGGGTCTGCCAGAACCGTTCGATCTTGCCGCAGGTCTGCGGGTGCGACGGGGTTGAGTTGATGGTGTGTGTCCCCAGGGCGCGCAGGTTGGCCTCGAACGCAGCCTCGAATGCGTACAACCGACCGGTGTAGACCATGCCGTTGTCGGCCAACGACATTGCCGGGATTCCGCATTCGTTGATGGCGGCCAGCATCGTCGACCACACCAACTCAGCGGTGCCCTGCCCGCCAGCGGCGCGCAGCGCGGGAACGTAGCGCGAATGGTCATCGATGCTGCCGGCGATGGCCACCGCCGCGCCATCGGCCAGGCTCCACCCGGTCCAGTCGGACTGCCAGCACTCGTTGGGCCGGGAGAAGCAGAACCGTTTGGTCGCTGACTTCGGCCGTTTCTGGGGCTGGGCCACGATCAGTCCGTGACGGGTCAAAATCCGCGACACCGTGGAGCGCGACGGTACCGCCACGTCGTCGCGTTGAAGTGCCCACACGATCGACTGCGGCCCATGGTCAAGGCCCTGCTCAAGAAGCTGTTTGCGCCGACGCAGCACGGCTTCTTCGACCGCGGCCGGGGTCTGACCAGGTGAAGAATTTGGCCGCCGCGACCGTTCTTTCAGCCCGGCCAGACCGTCCTGACCAAAGCGGCGCCGCCATTTGTAAAACGTCTGCCGACTGATCTGCTGATCCCGGCAGAACTGCGAAACATTGTCAATCTGACCGGCAAACGCCGTCGCGGCACGGATATCCATCGCCGTCACCTTCTGGGCCATGGACCATCCTGGTCGCAGCCCTACCACAGGTGTCAGCGATGTCCCGAGACATACACCTGTCAGCGATGTCCCGAAACAGGACAGGGTGCGCTCAGCGCCGGTGAGCGCGCCGAAATCGCTACGTCAGGGCACTCATGATGTCGGCCACCGATCCCGCGCGGATCGACTTGAAACCCGTGCCTGCCCACACGTTGGTGCCGTGCGGATCGCGTGCGCGCACGGCGGCCGCCCGCAACGGGCCGGTCAGATAGTGGACCTCGGGGTATCCGAACGGAGCCTGCGCCTCGTGCTCGTCGATGAAACGGTTGCGTAGCCCGCGCGCGTAACGGCCGGAGAAGGACTTGGTCACAACGGTTTCGGTGAACTGCGGATCCCGCAGCGCCGCCCGTTGGACAGGGCTGCTGCCCGCTTCGTCGGCGAGCAGGAACGCGGTACCGAGCTGCGCCGCGACCGCGCCTTCACCGATCACGCGGTTGACGTCGTCGGCGGTCACCAGGCCACCGGCAGCGATGATCGGGACACTCACCCGGGCCACGGCGGCGGCCAGCAGCTCGGACAGCGGTAGCGGGTTGGGCTCTGCGACCGGGTCGAAGGTGCCGCGGTGCCCGCCCGCCGCCGGGCCTTGCACGGCGACGGCGTCGACGCCGCAGGCCACCGCGGCGTCCGCTTCGTAAACCGAAGTCACGGTCCCGACCGTGGTGATGCCCGCGTCGCGGAGCCGTTTGCACTCCTGGCCGCTGGGCAGGCCGAACGTGAATGACGCCACCTCGGGCCGCAGGTCGAGCAACACATCGAGCTTGGCCGCCCAGGCGTCGTCGGTGTAGACGGGGTCGCCGGGCTTGGCGCCGTAGCGCTCGAGATCGGGCGCCAGCGCCGCGGCGTACCGCTCGATGCCGTCCGGCGTGGCCGCGCTGGGCTGCGGGACGAACAGGTTGACGCCGAGTGGGCCCGTCGTCAGCATGCGCGTGGCGGCGATGCGTTCGGCAAGCGCGTCGGCGGTCAGGTAGCCGGCCGGGACGAAGCCCAGCCCGCCCGCGTTTGTACCGGCAGCGGCCAGTTCGGGGGTCGACGGCCCGCCGGCCATCGGTGCGACGATCACCGGAACCGCAAGCGCCCGCACATCAAAACCGCTCGGCATCGTCGCCTCCCATCGGTCCGATGCGACATTCGTACCACGGAAGCTAGATAGGCTGACCCCAGCATGTTCTCCGAAAGCGACGGCTACGAGCGCTTCATGGGACGGTGGAGCCGCAGGCTGGCACCGCTGTTCGTGGAGTTCGCCGGAGTCAGAGCCGGCGATCACGTGCTCGACGTCGGATGCGGGACCGGGGCGCTGAGCTTCGCCGCCGCGACCATCCCGTCCGTGCACGTGATCGGAATCGACCCGTCGGGCGACTTCGTATCGGCCGCGCAACGGGCCGCTGACGGCGACCGGGTGCGCTTTCAGGTCGGCGACGCTTTGGCGCTGCCCTTCCCCGACGACACCTTCGACGGGACGCTGTCGCTGCTCGTGCTGAACTTCGTGCCCGACACCGTCTTGGCGGTACGGGAGATGGTGCGCGTGGCCCGCCCCAATGGCATTGTCGCCGCAGCGGTTTGGGACTACGGCGACGGCATGGAGATGCTCCGCGTGTTTTGGGACGAAGCCGTCGCGCTGGATCCTGCGGCGGCCGCGCGCGACGAGCGCCACATGCCGCTGAGCGGTCGAGGTGAGTTGTCGGCCTTGTGGGAAGACCTCGGGCTGCAGCGCGTCGAGGGCGCGGCGCTGACACTCGACATGGCATTCACATCGTTCGACGACTTCTGGCAGCCCTTCCTCTGCGGGCAGGGACCAGCAGGCGCCCACGCGTCCGCGCTGACCGAACCCGCCCGCGAGGCCCTGAAGGAAACGTTGCGGACGCACCTGGCGGGCGCGGGCTCCGGCTTCACGCTTACCGCCCGCGCGTGGGCGGTGCGCGGCGTCGTCACCTGACTGCCTTGGCGAACTGCAGAACATCCTGAGGCTCGGTGCTGATGTTCGGGAAGACGGTGTGCCGCACCAGCCGGCCCTCCAGCGACAGGCCGGCCCGTTGCAGCACGTGCGCCGACCGGGTGTTGTCGACATGGCATATCGCCGAGATTCGGTACACCTTTGGGTCGCTTTCCATCTCGGCGAGCAGGAGCGCGACCACCTCCGACATGATTCCCTTGCCCCACCATCGGCGGCCCAGGCAGTAGCCGAAGTCCGCGCTGTGCGCCTGAACCGGCCGGAATCCACACGTACCGACGATCTCCCCGGTTTCGGCCAGCTCGATCAGCCACGTTCGTTCACCACCGACGTTGAACAACTCGGTGATCACCCGGCGCGTCTCGTCGACGTTGGGATGCGGTGTCCAGGACATGTAGCGGGTGACCTCGGGATCGGACGCGACCGCCGCGAACAGTTCCTCGGCGTCGTCGAGCCGAGGTGGGCGCAGGATGACCCGGTTGCCGGTCAGTACCTTCACTTCGGCCACGCCCATATCCTGCACCTATGTCGTCAATCGAATGAAAGTGGTTGACTGGCAACAGTATGACTATCACGTTCAACCACACCATCGTCGCCGCCAAGGACAAGAAGCAGTCGGCGACGTGGCTGACCGAGCTGTTCGACCTGCCGAACCCGGAGCCGTTCGCCCATTTCCTGACCGTGACGGTCGCCAACGATGTCAGCCTGGACTACGCAGAGGTTTCCGATGGCGAGGAGATCCGTCCGCAGCACTACGCATTCCTGGTGTCCGAGGACGAGTTCGACGCCATTTACGGAAAGATCCGTGAACGGGACATGCAGCACTGGGCCGATCCGGGCGGCACCCGCCCGGGCGAGATCAACCACAACGACGGCGGCCGCGGCGTGTACTTCCAGGACCCCGCGGGCCACTACATGGAGATCCTCACCCGGCCGTACGGGTCGGGAGGCTGAGCGGCGCGTCCGCTAGCCGTGCCCGCGGGTCTCCTCCTGTTTGAGGTAGTCCCCGGCCAATCCCGCCACGTGTCGCGGCAGGGCCCCCGATGCCACATCGGCCAGGCTGGTCTCCTCCAGCACCGACCGCATGCTCGCCCGCAGCGCTCGCCAGACGTCGGTCAGCGCGGCGGTGGGCCCGGAGTAGGGGAGATCGCCCAGCCCGATGTCGCGAACGCTGGCCAACGGACCGTCGATACACCGCAGCACGTCGGCGATGCTGATCTCGGCGGCAGGCCGGGCCAATTCGTAGCCGCCGTCTCGGCCCCGGTGGCTGCGCACCAGCCGGTCGGTGCGCAGATCGGAAAGAATGTCGACCAGGAACTGTGCCGGGATGCCCTGCACTTTGGCCAGGTCGTCGGTCTTGACCACCACACCGTCGTCGACCGTGGCCAGCTGAACCATGGCCCGGACGGCATACTCCGCCTTGGCCGACATCCGCATGCTGCGAATTCTGCCATTTACATGGGTGCGAACCCGACAAGCGCGCTATTGGACTGACGGTGGCGGGTTCGTCATCGCCCGGACAGACGCGGGCAGCGGGATGCCCGGGGTGAGGTCGGGAGCAGGCAGCGGCTCGCCGTAGGTCACCGACATCGGCACCACACCCGCCCACGTATCCCCGGCGATATCGTCCTCCGGGTCCTCGGGCCAGCCGTCGCTGATCTTCAACGACCAGTTGTCCTCGCCGATCGGCATCCGGAGCGGCAAGGTAGCCGCGAGTTCCTTGCGGGTGCTGGCCCGCAGTTCGGCCACCCGGCCGGGAATGAACGAGTCGGTAAGCCACTCCAGGTAGGAAACCTTGTCGGCGTCCGGCACGGGCTCGAAGACGCCGAAGAGCACTGCGCTGCGGTATCGGAACGACGACTCAAACCCGCTGCGCGCCAACACGACTCCGTCGATAGCGGTTACGGCGACCGCGGCTGCAGCGCCCGCCGACAGCGCACGCAGCCAGGGTGAGCCCGTTGACCCGTGGATGACGAGTTCGTCGCCGACCCTGGCGAAGCCGGTCGGGAAGACCACCGGGTGCCCGTCGCGGACCAGTGCCACGGCGGCCAGCGGCGTGCTGTCCAGAAGCTCGTCGAGGCGACGTCGCGACGTGCTCTGCAACTCGCTGAGGCGACTGATCCGGGTCGAAGGTGTCGTCATTTGCTCAGAACCGAACACGCGCCGAGCGTAGGCGCTCAGGCCGCGGTCGCGGTGGCGATCAGCGCGGGCGCTGCAAAACTCACCACACCGTCGGCACCGACGAATCGCGCCAGATCGGTGTCCGCCCGTCGCCGCAAACGGTCAAATTGCGCGTCGTCGATCCGCTCGGCCAGGGTCCATCCACGGATTTCGGTGTACATCCAATCGTCGAGCGACGTGAAGACAGCCCGTCCTTCACGGCGTTCGACCGCCACTTCCCCGAACGACGAGCGCATCAGGTTTTCGAGTTCGTCGACCGAACCAATGCAGAACGGGGCCCTCAACGCTTCCGCTGCCCACCCGCCGATCTCTTCGCCGAGCAGGTCGACCATCGCCGCATAGCCAGGTGACTCGTCGATCGCAGCCCAGGTAGCGACCACAACCCGCCCGGCGGGTCGGGCCACTCTGGCCATCTCCCCAACCGCGCGGGTGCGATCCTCGAAGAACATCAACGCGAACTGGCACGTCACACAGTCGAATGCACTGCTGTCGACCGGCAAGTGTTCGGCCACACCGCGGCGGAGATCGAGGTCAGGGCCTAGCCTTCGGGCAACGGCCAGCATGCCCTCGTTCGGGTCGACGGCCACGACCGAGCCTTCCGGCCCCACCCGTCGAAGCGCCGCCCGCGCGAGCGCACCCGTGCCGGTGCCGACATCGAGCAGTCGATCCCCTGCCTGGACTCCCGATGCGTCGAGCATCGGGTCCACCCACTGCCCGAACAGGGCCGGCACAAAGAACTTCTCGTAGACCTCAGCGGCGGTCGTCGAGATCTGCCCGGTGGCGGCTTCGGAGGACAAATCCTCACCCATGAGTCAATGCTGGACCCGCGGTACGGATTTTGGAGCTTTTTCGCGTCCGCGGCCCCGGTTAGCGCGCCGGGATCGCGGCCAGCACCGCCTCGGCGTATTCCGGCCGGCACACCACGACATCGGGCAGCAGCGGGTCGGGCCGGTTGTAGACGAGCGGCGATCCGTCGATGCGCGACGTGTGCAGCCCGGCGGCCCGGGCGACGGCCACCGGCGCGGCCGAATCCCACTCGTACTGCCCGCCGGCGTGCACGTAGACATCCGCGAGGCCCTGCACCACCGCCGCGACTTTGGCTCCGGCAGAGCCCATTTCGACCAGCACGCCGTCCAGGGCGTCACGCACCTGCAGCGCGACCGCGGGCGGGCCGCGTCCGCGACACCACGATGCGCGGCGCATCCGGGGCGGGCGGCGGCGCGGCAACGCCGGGGTCGGCGAGGTGACGCCCTGCGCAGGAAGCGCTACCGCGCCGGCGATCAGTTCTCCCGTCCTGCCACAACGCCACGTGCACGGCCCAGTCGTCGCGGTCGAGTTCGGAGAACTCGCGGGTGCCGTCGAGCGGGTCCACGATCCACACCCGCTGCGCGCGCAGCCGGACCGGGTCGTCGGCGCCCTCCTCGGACAGCACCGCGTCGTCGGGCCGCGCCGTGGCCAGCGCCTCCATCAGGAAGTCGTGAGAGCGCTTGTCGCCGGCTGCCTTTCGCTCGCCCTGCCGACGCGTCGGCGAGCTCGGCGCGGACGTCGAGCAGCAGCTTGCCCGCCTCGGTGGCCAGCCGGGCGGCCAGGTCGTGATCGCTCACTGCTGGCTGCTTTCCAACAGCTCGATGACCTGCTGGGCCAGCTCATCGCGGCTGCGCTCCGGAGTGAGCCGCAGATCGGGGTTCTTCGGCCGCTGGTACGGGCTGTCGATCCCGGTGAAGTGGGTGATCTCCCCGGCTCGGGCCTTGGCGTACAACCCCTTGGGGTCGCGTCGCTCGCAGTCCTCCAGCGGGGTGTCGAAGAAGATCTCGAAGAACTCCACCCCCGGCTCGGTGGTCACCTGCCGGCCAGCTCGCGGTGCTCCTCCAGCGGGCTGATGGCCGGCACCAGCACGATCTGGCCGGAATCGGCCATCAGCGTGGCGATGTGGGCCAGCCGGCGCAGGTTCTCGGCGCGATCGGCCATCGAGAACCCGAGGTCGGCGTTGAGGCCGTGGCGCAGGTTGTCACCGTCGAGAACGTAGGCGGGGGAACCCTTTTCGAGCAGCTTCTGCTCCACCAGCATCGCCACCGACGACTTGCCGGAGCCGGACAGGCCGGTGAACCACACCGTGCGGCCCTTGGTCAGCCGGTCCTCGGAGGTCACAGCGACTCGTGGCGCACCGTGTTGGGACTCGCCGTCCGCGCCGTGACGTACGGCAGGACCATGCCCGCGGCGACGGTCACGTTGGTGTTCGGGTCGATCAGGATGAACGAGCCGGTCGCGGCGTTGCGGGAGTACTCGTCGAGCAGCAGCGGCACCTGCGTGCGCAGCGAGACACGGCCGAGTTCGTTGAGTTTCAACGCCGTTGCGCTCTTGTCGCGGTGCAGGGTGTTGACGTCGAGCCGGTAGTCCAGCGCGGTGACCTTGACCCGCGTGGTGCGGGTCGTGTGCTTGATGATGTAGTCGCGGCCCGGTTCCAGCGAGGAGTCGTCGGCCATCCAGCACACCGTGGCGTCGAAGTCCTGCGTCACCCGTGGCTGGTTGTTCGGCCGGGCGATCAGGTCACCGCGGGAGATGTCGATGTCGTCGGCGAGGCTGACCGACACCGCCATCGGCGGGAACGCTTCCTCGACAGGCCCGGTCGGCCCGTCGATCGCGGTGATGCGGCTGGTCTTTCCGCTGGGCAGCACGACGATCTCGTCGCCGGGACGCATCACACCGCTGGCGACGGTGCCGGCATAGCTGCGGTGGTCGGCGTGGTCGTGGGTCTGCGGCCGGATCACGTACTGCACCGGGAATCGCACGTCGACCAGGTTGCGGTCGCCGGCGATGTAGACCTCCTCGAGGTGGGACAGCAGCGACGGCCCGTCGTACCAGGGCGTCTTGTCCGACTTGGTCACCACGTTGTCGCCGTTGAGCGCCGACATCGGGATGGTGGTCACGTCGTGGATGTCCAGCCGGGCGGCGAACGCGTGGAAGTCCTCGCGGATCCTCTCGAAACGCTCACGGTCCCAATCGATGAGGTCCATCTTGTTGACCGCCAGCACGATGTGCTGGATGCCCAGCAGCGACGCCAGGAACGCGTGCCGGCGCGACTGCTCGAGCAGCCCGTGGCGCGCGTCGACGAGCACGATCACCAGCTGCGCGGTCGACGTCCCGGTCACCATGTTGCGGGTGTACTGGATGTGGCCGGGGGTGTCGGCGATGATGAATTTCCGCTTGGCCGTGGCGAAGTAGCGGTAGGCGACATCGATGGTGATGCCCTGCTCGCGCTCGGAGCGCAGCCCGTCGGTCACCAAGGCGAGGTCGGTGTAGTCGTGGCCGCGCTCCCTGGAGGTCCGCTCGACCGCGGCCAGCTGGTCTTCCATCACGGCCTTGGAGTCGTAGAGCAGCCGGCCGATCAGGGTCGACTTGCCGTCGTCGACGGAACCCGCGGTGGCCAGGCGCAGAAGTGTGGTCATCAGAAGTAGCCCTCCCGCTTGCGGTCTTCCATGCCGGCTTCGGAGATTCGGTCGTCGGCGCGGGTGGCGCCGCGTTCGGTCAGTCGCGACACCGCGGTCTCGGCGATCACCTCGGACACCGTTCCGGCCAGCGACTCCACGCAGCCGGTGCAGGTGACGTCGCCGACGGTGCGGAACCGCACGGTCGTCTCGAAGACCTCCTCGTCCTTGCGCGGTTGCAGGTACTTGTGCACCGCCAGCAGCATTCCGTCGCGCTCGAACACCTTGCGGCGGTGCGCGTAGTAGATCGACGGCAGCTTGATCTTCTCGGCGCCGATGTAGGACCAGATGTCGAACTCGGTCCAGTTCGACAGCGGGAACACCCGGATGTGCTCACCCTTGTGGTGGCGGCCGTTGTACAGGTTCCACAGCTCGGGCCGCTGCGCCTTCGGGTCCCACTGGCCGAACTCGTCGCGGAAGCAGAACACCCGCTCCTTGGCCCGCGCCTTCTCCTCGTCGCGGCGGGCGCCGCCGAATGCCGCGTCGAACTTGTTCTCGCGGATGGCGCGCAGCAGCGTGACGGTCTGCATCGGGTTGCGCGACGGGATCGTCTCGACGACGCGGCCCGCATCGATATCGTCCTGCACCTTGGCGACGACCAGGCGCACACCGGACTCTCGACGAGCTCGTCGCGGGTCTCGAGGACCTCGTCGAAGTTGTGTCCGGTGTCGACGTGCATCACCGGGAACGGCAGCCGGCCCGGCCGGAACGCCTTGAGTGCCAGATGCAGCATGACGATGGAGTCCTTGCCGCCCGAGAACAGCAGCACCGGCCGTTCGAACTCGGCGGCCACCTCGCGGATGATGTGGATCGCCTCGGCCTCGAGCGACCGCAGGTGGCTGAGCTCGTAGCGCCCGGCATCCGGTTTCGACTCTTGTGCAGTCGTCATCGATTCCTCGTTAAGTTGGTAGATCTGACCAAGATTACACTCTTAATCGGATATTAAGCCAGATCGGCCAGTCCGATGTCAACGCTTTCGCTCGCCGAGCGGGATCATCTGGTGGACGAACATCATGTCGGCCTGGTTGTGGGCCCCCGCCGGTGCTGCGCTCGAAGTCGCGCTCGACGACGGGGCCGACGATGACGTCGCTTGGTTGGTCGCGGAATTGCTACACGCCCCGATGGCGGCCACCGCGGCCAGCGCAGCCACCCCGGTCACCACCGTCCTTGTCTTGCTCACGACACATATCCCTTCGTCGGGTTCACACTTCGGTCCGTTCTCCCGGAGGCGATCGGTGTGTTCTAGTCGTTCTGTGAAGATTCGATAAAGAACCGCGGTGGCCCCACGGCGATCAGACGGGAGCCGGGTGGGCGTCGGGAAGCCGCGTGTCGGCTGAGGCCGGCGGTTCGGGCAGCTTGCGACGTTTGAGCATCAACGCGTTGACGGCCACGACCCCGACATGGACAGCGCGGCGATCTCGGGACGCAGCACCAGCTCGAAACAGGGGCTGCAACACTCCGGAGGCGATCGGCAGCGCCACGACGTTGTAGCCGACTGCCCAACCGAGATTCTGGCGCATTTTGCGCAACGTGCCGCGCCCCGATCCTCGATGCGGTCGGCACATCGCATATCGTCCGCGGCAGGGCAAGTTCAGCCCCAAGACAACACGGGCAGGAACAGGATGGACAGACAGCAGGGTGATCGTCCCGCAAGTCGCCGCCGCCTTCTGTTGATGGCCGCCCTGGCGCTGTGTGGCGCGACCCTAGTCGCCGTCGCCCTCACCACCGGTGGGTTGCGGCTCTGGAGATCCGAATCCTCTGCCGAGCGGGCGGCTCAGGAGCGCTGCGAATCTGACGTGCAGAAGCAGTTGACGTCGCCAGCGACAGCCAACCTCTCCGACATCCACACCGAGACCAGCAGTCTCGATGTCGATGGCCGAGATATGTTTCCCCTGACACTCGATGAGCCACTTAAGGGCATCGACACCGCACACATCACCGTGCTGAACGTTTCCGGTGTGGTGAATGCGCAAAATGCGTTCGGATCCACGATCCGGGACCATTTCGACTGCCGCGCCTACTTCGTCGACGGCTCGTTGGCCCACACGCTCGTGGTCTTCGACCACGCCCACTAGCGCGGTACGTCGATTCCCGAAGCATTCCGGTACGGACCAGTTCGCTCCTCGTCGAAAAGTCTGAATCCTGAGTGGTTTTCGCAGCGTCTTCGATGCTGCTAGGCAGGACACGCCCGACGGCATGGGGTCCGCGACTCGCTGGACGTCATCCGACCCCTTGGTGGGGGTGTCACTCGTCATGGTGGTGATCACCGTCAATTTCGGATGACGAATCCGTCGGGGCGAACGCCAGGTCCGGGCCAGGCGTCGGCGCGGCTGGAGGTCGGGTCTCGTCGGGACCCCGCGGAGCGACAAGCTCCGAATGGTCATGATGGCCGTCCGCGTGCTCGCTATGCGGCGCCGGGTATTCACGTTCCGCCTCGGCTGCCACGGGGTGGTGGTCGTGCCGCAGGCCAGAAGCCACTCCTACCGTCCCCGCAGCAGCGATCACCGCGCTGGCTCCGAGCAGAACCAGCGCGCTTCCAAAACCCGACACCTCTGCTGCCCGACGGCGTCGACACCCCCATGCTGCACCCATGACGACATAGCACTGGAGCAGCAGTGCACAGATGCCGGCGGCCTGCACCGCTTCCGGTTCACCGGCGTGTGGGCCGAATGGCACGCCCACGGTCCGCGACCAAACCCAAAGGACGGTGACCCCGATGTTGGCAAGGATCCCGACAGCCAGCACCGCCACCGTCGGACGGACCCAAGTAACGAGTCCCCAAATCAGTTGGAACACCGCGACCGAGGCAAAGAAGAGCCCTGCGGGCAACCAATCCCGCCAGTGCGTCGGAAGGACGGCGAAGTGGATCATCGCCGCGCCAACAGAAGCAATCGCCGCGGCACGAGCAGCCAGCCGGATGTCGGTCTTCGCGTCTCCTTTGGGGTTCACCGCCCCGATGATGACAGGGTCTGCGACGCGACACGAGCAGCGAACCGTAACGTTTGGGTGCCAGATCGACACCGCGCGGGTGCCCAACTCCCGGTTCGGCCTTATCTGACCCCGGAAGGAACGACAGTGGTTTCCGCGGATGAGGGCTGCCGGGACGCCGCGGGACACAGCCTGTCAGCTACTCGCCCGCCACACCGCCTCAACACCCACGAACTTCACCGTGCCGGCCCCTGCGAGAACCACCCAGGACGGGACCGCCGACCACCCGCCCGGAGAACACGGGCACTAGCCCGCGCTCATCCTCCGGCGGCGCAACTCTGCCGGGAATCGAACCCGCTACAGAAAACGATTTGACCTGCGGGAACGCTAAACTTGAGTACGCGAAACGACCCGAAAGTACGCAACACTACCTAGGAATACGCGAAAGGTGTTGACGGCGTCAACACGACAGCAAGGGAATCCGGGCTAGTCCCGACCAACGCAGAGATGCGCAGCCAGGCACTGCTCGAGGAGCGGTTCGCGGTGACGGGGCTGAACTCCTGGACTGGGGAAGCCCCTACTTCCTCGATGCCAACGCGCCGAGTGCCGCCAGCGCATCCAGTGTCTTGTCAGCGTTCGGGATAGCCACCGGGTCGGCGATCCATTGCAACATCAACCCGTCGCACACCGCCATCAGCACGGAAGTAATCGCTGCAAGATTGCTCGGTGCGGCCATCCCGACGTCTTCCATATGCCTGGTGGCAACGATGACACCAGACTCACGGACAGCGGCATATCCCGCCGCCAATCGCTCCCGCAGCTCGTCTGACCTCAGCGCCGGCGCATACGACTCGACGCACGCATGCACCGACGACCTCAGGTCGGCGAAGGAATCGATTGCCGAGCGCAAGATCGCTGCCAGCTGATCGCGTGGTCCCAGGCCTGCGGCCGCCTCGAACGCCTCCTCCACCCGCTGGTTCCACATCCCGAAGCACTGGCCCAACGCCTCGTTGACCAGGGCCTCTTTGCTTCCGAAGTGGTAGTTGATCGAGGCGAGGTTCGCGCCCGCCGCTCGCGCGATATCGCGCGAGGACGTCGCAGCGAACCCCTTCTCCGCAATGCAGCTGCGGGCCCCCCGCAACAGCTTGTCCTTACTGCCGGTATCGCTAGACGGTTCTTGCACGCCGCCAGCATACGTGATAAACAAACGTTTGAATAAAGCAATCGTTTACGTGTCGCTAATCCGTCACCCGAAGCGACGCATATGTCGAACGGAGACAGCCATGCAGTCCGCGTATCCGCCCGGGCCACGGTGGCCTGCGGCGGTGCAAAGCGTCTTGTTCCAGCGCCACCGCGCCTGGCTACTTCCGGCTATGAAACGCCGCTACGGTGATGTCTTTTCTCTCCGCGTCCCGCCCTACGCCGACAACCTCGTGGTGTTCAACCGTCCCGAACACATCAAAGAAATCTTCGCCGCCGACCCCGCCGACCTGCACGCCGGCGAAGGCAACCAAGTCCTTGGGCCCGTCATGGGTGAGCACTCGCTGCTGCTCACCGACGAAGAAGAACACGCGCGTGCCCGCCGACTGCTCATGCCGGCCTTCAACGGAGCATCCTTGCGTGGCTACCGCGACCTCGTCACCGACCTCGCTCGCGCCGAGGTCGACGGGTGGAGCACCTCGACGGAAATTACCACGCTCGACCGGATGAACGCACTGACACTCGAAGTGATCATGCGGGTCGTGTTCGGCGTCACCGACCAACACACCCGAGGCGAACTCGCCCCGCGACTTCACCGCATGGTCGCAATCAGCCCCATCGTTCTACTTGGGTGGGTGATCCCCAATCTCGACCGTTTCGGGCCGTGGAAGCGTTTCCGCGAGAACCAAAGTCAGATCGACAACTTGCTCTACGCCGAGATCGCGAAGCGTCGACGTGCGGTTGACCTCGCGGAGCGCACCGACGTGCTGTCGCGACTGTTGCAAGTTGGCGGCGAAACGGGTGACGCACCGCTGACCGATGCCGAGTTGCGCGATCAGCTCGTCACCCTGTTGCTGGCGGGGCACGAAACCACCGCAGCGGCGTTGGCCTGGACACTCTACGAACTCGCCAACCATCCCGATCTGCAGGATGAGGCGTACGCCGCAGCTCGTGAAAACGACGACAAGTACCTGGAAGCGACTCTCAAAGAGAGTATGCGGCTTCACCCCGTGATCGCCTCTACCGCAAGAAAACTCACTCGGGATCAAGTCATCGGTGGATGGCACCTTCCCGCAGGGACCGTGGTCAACACATCCATCCTGCTCGCTCACCAGCGTTCTGATAACTACCCCGACACCTGGACGTACCGACCCGAACGATTCCTTTACAACGAAGTCGAGCCCAACACCTGGCTGCCGTTCGGTGGCGGAGTGCGGCGCTGCATCGGTGCAGGATTCTCGGTGATGGAGGGCACCGCGGTCCTGCGCGAGATACTGAACCGCTACACCCTCGCGCTGCCGACAGACGGAAGGCCCGAACGCGGCCGCGTCCGCAACATCACGAACGTCCCACGGCGGCACGCCCGCGTCACCATCGCACCTCGGGTCCGAGCGGCGAGCCATATCTAAGCAGCCCAATCACCCTGCGGAAGAAGGGAAGAAACATGGTTCAGACACAGGCGCGTACCGAACGATGGCACCGGTACTGGGATAAGAAGTCGCGGTCCTACGACCGCGAAATGCGGTTCTTCGAACGGGCTCTGTTCGGCGACTCACGCGACTGGGCGTGCTCACAAGCCAGGGGCGACGTCCTCGAAGTTGCCGTGGGCACGGGCCTTAACCTGGATGCGTACCCGCTGGACATACGGCTCACCGGAATTGATCTCAGCGACGAAATGCTCGCCATCGCCCGGACACGCGCTCGTGAACTCGGACGTGAGGTTGCGCTTCGCCAAGGCGACGCCCACTCGCTGCCGTTCGACAACGCCACTTTCGACACCGTTGTGTGCACGTTTGGGTTGTGCGCGATACCCGACATCGACAAGGCATTGGACGAAATGACTCGGGTGCTGCGGCCCGGGGGAAGATTGATCCTCGTCGACCACGTCTCAAGTTCGTCTCGGGTCGCACGCAGCATCCAGCGCGCGCTCGAGGTCATCACGGTGCCGATGGCCAGCGAGCACTTCCTGCGACGCCCGGTCAACAAGGTCAAACAACGCGCATTCACCGTTGAGCGGGCTGAGCGGTTTAAGCTCGGCCTCGTCGAGCGCATCGTTGCCCGCAAGCAGGCGGACAGCTGACGCGCTCTCGATGTGGTTACCGAATTTAGCGATCATGTCCGAACCAACCAATGACCTCCTCGGCAATCGCGGCAGACTTACAGCGCGCTCGCGCCGATTTCTTGGACCTCCCGGCTTCGGGCACCCGATGGAGCAACGAGGAGTTGCTGTTCCACATGGTGTTCGGCTACATGGCCGTGCAGCGACTACGCGTGCTCGTGCGAATGTTCGGGCGTCTGCCCGATTCCGTCGGTCGTGGTTTTGCCGGCGTACTCAACGCTGGTACGCCCATATTCGATGTGATCAACTACTACGGGACCCGCTTGGCCGCAACCGATTACAACAGAAATCGGATGGGCGTCAAGTTTGAGAAGGTGATCATTGGACTCCAGCGATCACTTGCCCGCGAGAAAAGTCATGTGCTGCGGCGTGGCATGTACTTCCCGACGCGCTGGGATCCGTATTTCCATGACTACATGTCGCTAGCCGACGTCTATCGCTATCCCCCGTTCGCACTACGACCATCACCGTCGGCAACTTGATCTGACGACGTTGAGCTAACACCACACGGCGGCTGCACTCCGCTGACGCGCTGAACCTCGGGTCGTGCGCTCGATCGGATAGAAGGTAGTGCGGCGGACAACGTCGTCATCCGACGGGACGTCCACGGACAAAGTGCCACTGTCACGAAGCCACACGGTCGAAAGCGGGCCCTTCACTAGTTGGCCACGAAGCGTGGTCTAGCGAGGGCCTGGTGGGGTCTGTTCGGCTGCGGTTTTGATTCGTTGCAAGGTTTCTTGGATGCCGCGGCGTAGTTGTTTGTCGCGCGGGATGGGCAGTTCCGCAATGCGGTTAGCGATCGGGCACCACAGAAACTGGTAGGACTCGATCACCTCGGTGCCGGTGCCGAAGTGGCGGAGTTTGTAGTGCCACAGCGTTTCTTCGCGCCCGTCCTTGTGCAGAGTCGTGAACGCGAACTCCTGCCCGGGATCCGCGGTGGTAACGATGGCATCGGTGGTCCAGCGGACCTTGCCGAGCCGGTTGTGTCCCCGGAACTTGGCGCCGACCGCGGCGGTGGTCGCGCCGCCGAGCCATTCGCATCGGTAGCATTCTGGGCTCCATTCACCCATGCGGGTGATGTCGCTGAGGAGTTCGTACACCACAAGTGGCGCAGCGTCGATCTCGATCCGTGCCTCACCCGTCGTCGCGGTTGGCATCCACACACCTCCTTCGTTGAGCCCCATAATGCCCGTCTTCATCTCGATCGGAGGCAGATGAGCCTTGCCAGCAGCTTATTCAAGTATTACCTTGAATAGGTGAGTATTGCCACCGACGCCAAGCGCGACTTCAAGGACCGGCTCTATGCAGAGTTCGCTCGCATCGGCAAGGCGCTGGCCAGCCCCCATCGCCTAGAAATCCTCGAAGTGCTGGCCCAGGGTGAGCGCACCGTGGAATCGCTCGCGGCCGAGACCGGCCTCTCGGTCGCGAATGCGTCAAGGCATCTGCAGCAGCTGCGTCAGGCTCAGCTGGTTCTGGCGCGCCGTGATGGCGTCTTCATCCACTACCGGCTGGCGGGTCCGGAAGTCGTGGCCCTGATCCTCGCCCTCCGTCATGCCGGCGAGGCCCGCCTCGCTGAAGTTGACCGTGTCGTTGGCGACTTTTTTGGCGAGCGTGACGGATTCGAGCCAGTAACACCGGACGAGCTGGCGCGGCGCATGGACGGCGGCGAGGTGGTGGTGCTGGATGTGCGGCCAGAACATGAGTTCGCGGCCGGCCACATCGCCGGGGCGTTGTCGATGCCAGTCGCCGACCTCAGCGCTCGGTTGGGCGAGCTGCCCTGCGACCAGGAGTACGTCGCGTACTGCCGCGGTCCCTACTGCGTATATGCGGACGAGGCGGTCGCGCTGCTACAAGCGAACGGCCGCGAGGCAAGACGTCTTTCCGATGGCTACCCGGAGTGGTGGCTAGCAGGACGGCCGGTCCGTGTCGACGGTCCGGATGAAACCAGGAGGAAGCGATGAAGCGGCTACTCACTGTCGGTTACGGCGCCGTGAGCTACGTGATTTTCCTTGCGGCCTTTCTGTATGCGATCGGCTTCGTGGGCAATTTCGTCGTGCCACGGACCGTCGATGCCGGTGTGGCGGCGCCAATCGCCGAGGCCGTCATCGTCAACCTGCTGCTGCTGAGCTTGTTTGCGGTTCAGCACAGTGTGATGGCCCGTCCGGCGTTCAAACGGTGGTGGACCCGGTTCGTGGCGCCTTCGATTGAGCGCAGCACGTACGTGCTTCTCGCCAGCCTGGCGCTGTTCGTTTTGTATTGGCAGTGGCGGACGATGCCCGCGGTCATCTGGGACGTGAGTTCATCGGCCGGGCGGGTTGTTCTGTGGGCGCTGTTCTGGCTGGGCTGGGCGACGGTGCTGGCGTCGACGTTCATGATCAATCACTTCGACCTGTTCGGCCTGCGGCAGGTGTATCTCTCCTGGCGCGGAAAGCCGTACAGCGACCTGGTTTTTCGCACCTTGCTGCTCTACCGGCTGGTGCGCCACCCGATCATGTTGGGCTTCATCGTCGCGTTCTGGGCGACCCCGACGATGACGGCCGGTCACCTGCTCTTCGCAGCGGTGACGACGGTCTACACCCTGGTCGCCATTCAGCTGGAGGAGCACGACCTGGTGGCCGCGCTGGGCGATCAGTACCGCGCGTACCGGCGTCGCGTCCGCATGCTGGTGCCATTGCCACGCCGAAGCGAAGCGCAACCCGCGCCGACCGTCGAGCCCCGTCCGACCTAACTCGGTAGGGATTGAGGAGTTCGAGATGACCGACAGCTCTACCGTTCGGGGGCGCCTGGAAACGCAAGGGTGGTGCGGTCTTAACGATGCGACGCTTGCGGAGTTGGCGCCGTGGCTGCGTTGGACCTACACCCTTGGCCTGCTCGTCACGATCATCGGTGTGGCGTTGATGTCACCCCCCGTGCTGTGGTCGCTTGCGGCAGTGACGTTCTTGGGCATTTTCCTTCCGTTTCACCCGTTCGATCTGCTCTATAACTACGGAGTTCGGTATCTGACGGGTACGGGGCCATTCCCGAAACAGGGGTCGCAGCGACGATTCGTCTTCGCTGTCGCGTCCGTCTGGCTGGCCGCAACCGGCTGGGCCTTCCACGTCGGCTCTGACATTGCGGGTTTCGCGCTCGGCGTGCCGCTGATCTTGGTGGCCGCACTGGCAAGCACCACGCACATCTGGATTCCTTCGCTGATCTACAACCGTGTCCTCGGCCGTCGCGCGCGGACCGCTGTGGTCGAAGGGATTTCACAATGACCGACGTGGACCTGGTTCCGCTGGTAGATGAGGGCCTGGGCAATTCGGCCTACCTGGTCGATCTCGGTGACGGACGGGCGCTGGTGGTCGACGTGAGCCGCGACCTGCGTGCGGTGCATGCGGCCGCCATGAAGCGAGGACTGACGGTGGCGTTCGCCGCCGACACACACCTGCACGCCGACTTCCTCTCCGGTGCAGTGCAACTCGCCTCAACAAGTGGAACGCGGGCGCTGGCCTCGGCGGCCGGTGATCGCGAGTTCGCCCATACCGGACTGCGCGACGGCGACGAGGTCGATCTGGGCGGCTTGCGGCTGCGCGCCCTCACCACACCCGGGCACACCCACGAACATCTCGCGTTTCTGCTACTCGACGGCGACCGCGAGATCGGGGTGTTCACCGGTGGTTCATTGATAGTCGGTTCTGCCGCCCGCACCGACCTGGTCTCCGATGAGCGCACCGACGAACTGACTCGAGCCCAGTACGCCTCGCTGCGGCGGCTGGTCGCCCTGCCGGGTGAGGTCCAGGTGTGGCCCACCCATGGCGCCGGATCGTTTTGTTCGGCACCGCCGGGCGCCGAACGCACCAGCACCATCGCCCGCGAGCTGGCCACCAACCCGCTGTTACAAGCCCCTGACGAGAACGCCTTTGTGGCGCAGCTTCTCGGGTCATTGGGCAGCTATCCGCCTTACTTCCGTCGGCTCGGTGAGATAAACCGCGTCGGGCCGCCGCTGCTGAAGTCCAACCCGATGCTGGCGCCGCTGAGCGTGCATGAGGTGCGAGCCGGGTTGGCCGACGGCGCGGTCCTCATCGATGCCCGCCCGGTGAACCGGTTCGCGCAATCGCATATTGGCGGGGCGATCTCCATTCCGTTGCGGCCGGTGTTCGCCAGTTGGCTCGGCTGGCTCGCGCCGATCGACCGCCCACTGATAGTCGTGCGCGACTCTGACCAAGACGATGCCGACATCGCGTGGCAGGCCGCGAAGATCGGCTACGACAACGTCATCGGGGAGCTCGACGGCGGGGTGGCGGCGTGGACCGCAGCGGGCTACGACACCGCCAGCACCCGGCTGGCCGACGCCGGGGAGCTCGACGGCCGACAGGTCCTCGACATCCGGCAACGGTCGGAATATCTCGCCGGACATCTTCCCGGTGCGATGCATGTCGAACTCGGTGACGTACCGCACAGGGTCGCAGACGTTCCCGACGAACCGACCGTGGTGATGTGCGGGCATGGCGAACGCGCCATGGGCGCGGCAAGCCTGCTGGAGGCGGCCGGTCACCACAACCTGGTCGTGCTCGACGGCGGACCGCAGGATTGGGTCCACGTCACCGGCGGCCGTCTGGAGACCGGTGGATGAGCATCACCGAACATCAACCGCGACTTGGGTTGCGGGCCAACCTCGCCCAGTTCTGTCTGCTGGTTCTGGTCAACGCCCTCGTCGGCGGCATGGTCGGCCAGGAACAGACCGTGCTGCCGCTTCTGGCCGAGCAGCACTTCCACCTCACCGGATACACCTTCCTGCTGACCTACGTATTCGCCTTCGGCATCACCAAGGCCGCCACCAACTACTTCGCCGGCACCTGGTCGGACCGGTTCGGACGTAAGCCCGTGCTGCTGGCTGGTTGGCTGATCGCCATCCCGGTGCCACTGATGCTGATCTGGGCGCCGTCATGGGGGTGGGTGGTCGCGGCCAACGGGCTGCTGGGTGTCAATCAGGGCCTAACCTGGTCGACCACCGTCATCATGAAAATCGACCTCGTCGGACCCCGCCAACGCGGGCTGGCCATGGGCTTCAACGAGGCCGCCGGCTACGGCGCGGTCGCCATCACCGCGCTGCTGGCTGGCTACCTCGGCGCCCACTACGGACTGCGCCCGGCACCGTTTCTGCTCGGCCTGTCCTACGCTTTGATCGCCTTAGTCCTGTGCGCGGTGTTCGTTCGCGAAACCCGCGGCCACGCCCAGTTGGAAGCCAGCCACCACGGCAATAGCCACCCCGACACCGCACTAACGAACCGGCAGATCTTCTTGCGCACCAGCATCACGGAACCGGCGCTGTCCGCGGCCAGCCAGGCGGGACTCGTCAACAACCTCAACTTCGGCCTGTCGTGGGGGCTGTTCCCGATCCTGTTCGCCAGCACCGGCATTACCGTCGAGCGCGTCGGCATCCTGGTGGCTATCTATCCGGCCGTGTGGGGTGTCGGCCAGATCATCACCGGCGCGTTGTCCGACCGATGGGGCCGCAAACATCTCATCACCACCGGCATGCTGATCCAGGCCGGCGGGCTGGCCCTGATCGCTACCGGTGACACATTCGCATGGTGGATGCTGGCCGGCGCGCTGCTCGGAGCCGGCACCGCGATGGTCTATCCCACCCTGTTGGCAGCCGTCGGCGATGTCGCCCATCCGCTTGTGGCGCGCCCGCGCGGTCGGCGTCTACCGGCTCTGGCGCGACAGTGGCTATGCCGTCGGGGCGATCGTCGGTGGCGTCACTGCCGACCTGTGGGGGCTACGCGCCGCGATCTGGGCAGCGGCCGCCATCACCGTCGTATCCGGTGTCGTCGTTGCGGTGCGCATGTACGAAACCCACCCAATCGCCGACAGGTCCGCGAGTATCCGCTAGCGGTCGAGGAGATCGGTGACGCGGGCGGCGATGTCGTCGCGGACCAGGCGCATGCGTTCGATGCCGTCGATGTCGCGTTCGGAGGGTTCGTCGGTGTCCCAGTTTTCGAAGCGTGTGTCGGGCACTGGGTCGACGCGGGCTTCACGTCCGAGCGTGACCACGAGGTCGACGTCAACAACGGGCTGCGGATCAATGAGTGTGGGTGTGTTTCCTGTGATGTCGACACCAACCTCGGCCAGGGCCTGAGCGGACGTCGGTGTGAACCCGTCGGAGCCGAACATCGACTGCGGCTCGACCGACGGCATCGAGGGCATGCCGCAGCCGTTGCCGTATCACCGGCAGGCTGGGGCAGCCCTCGACGAACCGGACTTCAACGTCCACCCTTCGATACTGCGCCTGCTAGCAGCATGCCCCCGCGATAGCGGACTGTTTCTCGTCGTCGGCCCGCTTGGTGCCACCGCAGCAGACGCCGCCCTCAGCGTTGTCTTCGTCGAGATGTTGCGGACTGGCGCCGAAGGTGTCGGAATCAGACAGCACGGTGTAGACCTCCCACTTCTCACCCGCCGGGCCGGTCACCCACACCTTGTCCTGGGTGGCGAAACAACACGTGGTACCGATCTCCTCGTCGGTGAACAGGCCCTCGCCGCTGAGCCGGGCGATCTCGGCGTGCACGGTGTCGCTGGACTCCACCTCGACGCCGAGGTGGTTGATGGTGCCACCCTTACCGGGGTTCTCAAGCAGCACCAGCTTCAACGGTGGCTCGGCGATCGGCGAAGTTGGCGTAGCCCTCCTTCACCTTGGCCGGTGCGGTGTTGAACAGTTTGGAGTAGAAGGTGATCGCCTCGTCGAGGTCATCGACGTTGAGAGCTAGTTGAACGCGGGACATGATGGCATCCTCTCATTGGTTGTGAGACATATATCGAACTAGCGCGCTGACCTCAGCATGCCACCTTTTTGATATATGTCAATATCTCTGGCAGGATGGACGGCATGCCGAAGACGCTGCCGATGATCGACATGTCCGCGCCGGTGTGCTGCGCACCCGTGGCTGCTGGGCCGATGAGCGATGACGACGCGCTGCACGTCGCGCTGCGGCTCAAGGCGCTCGCCGATCCGGCCCGCGTGAAGATCATGTCGTATCTGTTCAGCGCCTCATCCGGGGAGGAGAATAGCGGTGACCTGGCCGCCGCGTTGGGGCTGACCGAGTCCACGGTCAGCCACCACATGACGCAACTCCGGCGCGCCGGACTGGTCGAGTCCGAACGTCGTGGCATGAACGTCTATCACCGACCGCACCGCGATGCAGTCGGAGCACTGTGTGCGGTTCTGGACCCAAACTGCTGCCCCTAAGACTCACGACTAGGAGGGAGGATTCACTGGCTGTGGCTTGGCTGTGAGTTGACCGGAAGCCTCACCGTAAATTCTGTCTTGCCTGGGCGGCTGTGCACGTCGATGCTGCCGTGGTGTGCCCGCACCACTGCGGCGACGATCGCGAGCCCGAGGCCAGTGCTGCCGCCGCGCCGCGATCGCGACGAGTCCCCACGCGCGAACCGCTCGAAGATCTCGGGCTGCAGCCACACCGGTATCCCCGGCCCGTCGTCGGTGACGGTCAGGACCGCGTTGCCGTCGTCGAGGGCCAACGAGGTGGTGACCGAAGTCCCCGGCGGGGTGTGAATCCGCGCGTTGGCAAGCAGATTGGCGAGCACTTGATGCAGGCGGGCCTCATCGCCCCGCACGACGACGGGCTCGTCGGGCAGGTCCAGCGACCACGCGTGGTCGGGGCCTGCGATGTGAGCATCGCTTACGGCGTCCACCACAAGCCGGGTCAGGTCGACCGCTTCGTGCTCCAACGGTCGACCGGTGTCCAGTCGCGCGAGCAACAACATGTCCTCGACGAGTCGTGTCATCCGCTCGGTTTCGGACTCCACCCGGCTCACCGCATGCGCGACATCGTCGGGCAGGGCTTCCTGTTTGCGTTGCGCGAGTTCGGTGTATCCGCGAATCGCCGCAAGCGGCGTACGCAGTTCGTGGCTGGCGTCGGCGACGAACTGCCGGACCCGCATCTCACTGGCGTGCCGCGCCGACAAGGCTCCGGCGATGCGGTCGAGCATCCGGTTCAGTGCGGAGCCGAGCTGGCCGATCTCGGTGTGCGCACTCGCCGGATCGACCTTGACGATTGGCGTGGGTAGCCGAACCTCGCCCCGGTCCAGCTCGAGATCTGCCACCTGCCGGGCGGCCGCGGAAACCGTTGACAGCGGGCGGAGTTGGCGCCGAATGACGACGATGCCCGCTGTGGTCGCGGCGACCAGCGCGATGACACCGATCACACAGAACATCACCAGGACCCAGAGCAACGTGTCGTCGACGTCCGACGTCGGCAGGCCGACGACGATCGTCTCCTCGTGCGAGTGATTGCCGACCACCCGGTAGCGGCCGAGACCGTCGAGATCGACCGTCGCCGGCTGCCGATTGGGCGCGACTCGGGCGAGTTGAGCTGCTGCCGCGGTAGTGATTTCGGCGCGTGCCCCATCGGCGGTGATGACGCCCGCCTCGACGGGGATGCCGTGGGTGATGACTGCGCCGACCGTGCGGGTCGCCTGCCCGGGGGCGTTGAGGAACGCAGGGCCGGGTCCGTCGTCCTCACGGATGATGATGCGCCGCGGATGGCCCGGGGGCGGCCCGAACCCCGGGACCGGCGAAGTCCGCCGCTCAAACCCGGGCGGTGGTGGTGGCGGTCCGAACGTGAACATCGCCGCCGAGCGACGACCGGCTTCGATCACTTGTTGGTCGAGTTGATGCATCAGAAAGCGTTGCAGCGCAAGCTCCGTCGCGACGCCGATACCCGCGCACACCACTGCGAGCAGTGCTACCACCGTCACCAACAGCCGCGCCCGCAGTGACCAGGTCCGAGGAGACCGGATCCGGGTCAGCACGCCCGGTGGCTCAACGTGTGGGCTTGAGGACATACCCGGCCCCACGCAGGGTGTGGATCATCGGTTCGCGGCCACTGTCGATCTTCTTGCGGAGGTAGGACACGTACAGCTCGACGATGTTGGACCGCCCGCCGAAGTCGTAACTCCACACCCGGTCCAGGATCTGCGCCTTGGACAGCACTCGCTTCGAGTTGCGCATCATGAACCGCAGCAGTTCGAATTCCGTAGCGGTCAACGTGATGAGCTCCCCGCCCCGGGTCACCTCGTGGCTGTCCTCGTCGAGCACCAGGTCGCCAACCACGATCTTGGCGCCGCCCGTCTCGCTCGTCACACCCGTGCGCCGCAGAAGGGCGCGCAGCCGCAGAACCACTTCTTCCAGACTGAACGGTTTGGTGACGTAGTCGTCACCGCCTGCGGTCAACCCCGCGATCCGGTCCTCGACCGAGTCCTTCGCCGTGAGCAGCAGTAGCGGCAGGTGCGGAATCCGTTCGCGCAGCTTGCGCAACACCTCCAGACCGCTCATGTCCGGCAGCATCACGTCCAGCACCACCACATCGGGCGGATTCTCCCGGGCCAGGGCGATCGCGGTCGCACCGTCGCCCGCAGTCGAGATCTCCCAACCCTCATAGCGAAGCGCCATCGACACCAACTCGGCGAGGACGGGCTCGTCATCGACGACAAGCACGTTGATCGGCTTGCCGTCGGCCCGGCGCATGACGACGCGCTGCGGTTCGTTCGCGTTTGCGCTCACACAGCACCCGTCTGGCCCACGTCGACCATTATTCGTGGCAGCCGTTAGCGGATGCTGTGCCATTTCTGTGTGCGGGCTGTGAAGAAGCCCATCGCACAGGCCCGCGCGCGGACCCGGCAACGGGCCATCGCGCGCTGACCTGACGATTTAATACGAGCTACGGGTTACGGGGTTACCGAAAGCCGTCCGGCGGTTCGGCCGTCACCTCCGGCACCGCGAGCGTGGTCTCGATCTCCGTCGGTGCCTCGCTCGTGACCGTCTCACCAAGTGTGATTTCGGGGTCGGAGACGAGAGTGGCCGTACCGCTATCGCTGCTCAGCGCCATCGTCAATGCCCCCATCGTCACCAACGCGCTCGCGCCGATGGCGGCTGAGGTCAATTTCAGCTTCTTGGAATTCATCTCTGTCAACTCCGTTTCGTACAAGGGTTTGCGGCCGAATCAGGCCGGCGCCTGCGTGATCGTCGACGGCGGCGTGGTGATAGGCGGCACTACGGCCGTCGTCTCAGGCGCCTCCGGCGCAGGCGACTCGGTAATGCTTTCGGCGGTCGTCATTTCCGATGTCGTCACCGGCCCTGGCGGTGGCGGCGGCTCCGGCTCGGCGGCGCTGACGTTGCTGAACACCACACCGAGCGCACCCATTGCGACTGCGGCGCTGGCACCAACGGTTGCCGACGCCAACTTGAACTGCTTCGATCTCACCTCTGACCACTCCAATTCGGTCTCCGGTCAGCCGTCCATCCAGGTGAAACGGCTGGTCGAACAGTGCATCGAGGGTCGTCGTCGATCCCTCCGGCCTATTGGGTAGCCGGAAGGGTCGGCGGTGAAACGTCGGGCGGATGTGAACGCTGGGTGAATTGCCTGACCGCGCCGAACACCCACTTCGCCGATATCGGGGCGGACATCTCCTACCCTGTGCTGCATGCACCGCTGCGGGGACCGCGCCGATGACGCGATTCCTGGCGCGCCGGCTGCTCAACTACCTGGTGCTGCTGGCGCTTGGCGTCGTTCCTGACGTTCACGCTCACGTCGCTGACGTTCACTCCGCTGAACAGCCTGCTGCAGCGCAATCCGCGGCCGCCGCAGGCCGTGATCGACGCCAAGGCCGCCGAGCTCGACCTCGACAAGCCGATACCGCTGCGCTACGTGACACTGGGTGGCCGGCGCGGTGCGCGGCGACTTCGGCACGACGGTCACCGGTCAACCGGTCGCCGACGAACTGTGGCGCCGCATCGGGGTCAGCCTGCGGCTGCTGGTCATCGGCTCGGTGCTGGGCACCGTGATCGGCGTGGTGGTCGGCGCCTGGGGGGCGATCCGCCAGTACCGGCTGTCGGATCGCGTCATCACCCTGCTGTCGCTGCTGGTGATCAGCACACCGACGTTCGTGATCGCCAACCTGCTGATCCTGGCGCGCACTGAAGGTGAATTCGGTTCTGGGAGTGCAGATTTTCGAGTACACCGGCGAGACCTCGCCGGACGCCGTCGGTGGGCCGTGGAACCAGTTCGTCGACCGGCTGCAGCACCTGATCCTGCCGACGTTCACCCTGGCGCTGGGCGCGATCGCCGGATACAGCCGCTACCAACGCAATGCGATGCTCGACGTCCTGGGCCAGGACTTCATCCGCACCGCCCGCGCCAAGGGTCTGACCCGGCGGCAGGCCCTGTTCAAGCACGGGCTGCGCACCGCGCTGATCCCGATGGCGACGCTGTTCGCCTACGGCGTCGCGGGTTTGGTCACCGGCGCGGTGTTCGTCGAGAAGATCTTCGGCTGGCACGGCATGGGCGAGTGGGTGGTGCAGGGCATCGCCACCCAGGACACCAACATCGTCGCGGCGATCACCGTGTTCTCCGGCGCCGTGGTCCTGCTGGCCGGGCTGCTGTCCGACGTCATCTACGCGATCGCTCGATCCCGAGAGTGCGGGTGACATGAGCGACCGAGACCACGCATAGCGTCACGCCGGCCAAGTCCGCGTCAAGCTCGAGGAGTTCGCCTCGCGACGCACCCTGGTGCTGCGCCGGTTCCTGCGCAGCAACCGCGCGGCGATGGCCGCTCTGGTCGTGCTGGCTACTGCTCTTCATCGGCTGCTACGCGCTGCCGCCGCTGCTGCCCTACGGTCTACACCGATCTCGACTTCTACGCGCTGCAGGAGCCGCCCAGCACCGACCACTGGTTCGGCACCAACGCGCTCGGCCAGGATCTGCTGGCCCAGACTCTGCGCGGCATGCAGAAGTCGATGCTCATCGGTGTGTGCGTGGCGGTGATCTCGACCGGCATCGCCGCCACCGTCGGCTCGATCGCCGGCTACTTCGGCGGCTGGCGCGACCGGGCGCTGATGTGGATGGTCGACCTGCTTGCTGGTGGTGCCCAGCTTCATCCTGATCGCGATCGTCACGCCGCGCACCAAGAACTCCGCCAACGTTGCACTGCTTGATCGTGCTGCTCGCCGGGTTCAGCTGGATGATCAGCTCGCGCATGGTGCGCGGTCTGACGATGAGCCTGCGGGAGCGCGAATTCGTCCAGGCCGCACGGTATATGGGCGTGTCGCAGCTGGCGGATCATCACCCGCCACATCATGCCGAACGTCGCCTCGATCCTGATCATCGACACCGCGCTGAACGTCGGCCGTCGCGATCCTGGCCGAAACCGGCTTGAGCTTCCTGGGTTTCGGCATTCAGCCGCCCGACGTGTCGCTGGGCACGCTGATCGCCGACGGCACCAAGTCGGCGACGACGTTCCCCTGGGTGTTCCTGTTCCCGGCCGGGGTGCTGGTGCTGATCCTGGTGTGCGCCAACCTCACCGGCGACGGGCTGCGCGACGCACTCGACCCGGCAGCGCCACTTGCGCCGGGCCGCAAGAAGAGGACGACGCATGAGTGAGTCCTGCTGGAGGTGCACGACCTCGCCGTCGCTTCCCGACCGACCCGAGCGGATCTCGCCGCCGTGCGCGGCATGAACTACCACGTCGACGCCGGCGAGGTCGTCGCGACTGGTCGGCGAATCCGGTGTCGGGCAAGTCGGCGGCGCGATGGCCGTCATCGGCCTGCTGCCCGAGTACGCCGAGGTGTCCGGCTCGGTGCGGCTGCACGGCGACGAGCTGCTCGGGCTGTCCGACGACGAATGTCGCAGATCCGCGGCAAGGCGCATCGGCACGGTGTTCCAGGACCCGATGTCGGCGCTGACGCCCGTCTACACCGTCGGCGACCAGATCGCCGAGGCCATCGAGGTGCACAACCGCGGCACCACGCGAAAGGCGGCACGGGCCCGCGCCGTCGAGCTGCTCGAACTCGTCGGCATCGCCCAGCCCGAACGGCGGGCGCGTGCCTTCCCGCACGAGCTGTCCGGCGGTGAGCGTCAGCGGGTGGTCATCGCCATCGCCATCGCCAACGACCCCGACCTGCTGATCTGCGACGAACCGACCACCGCGCTGGACGTCACCGTGCAGGCGCAGATCCTCGAGGTGCTCAAGACCGCGCGCGACGTCACCGGCGCCGGCGTGCTGATCATCACCCACGACCTCGGTGTGGTCGCCGAGTTCGCCGACCGCGCGCTGGTGATGTACGCCGGTCGGGCCGTCGAGGTGGCCTCGGTCGGGGACCTGTACCGCGACCGCCGAATGCCCTACACCGCCGGGCTGCTCGGCTCGGTTCCCCGACTGGACGCAGCCGCAGGGCGCGCGGCTGGTGCCGATTCCCGGCGCGCCGCCGTCGCTGGTGCCGCGTTGCCGCCCGGATGTCCCGTTCGCACCGCGCTGCCCGCTGGCCATCGACGAGTGCCGGGCCGCCGAGCCGGACGTTGATCGCCGTCGGCGACGAACCATCGCGCCGCCTGCATCCGCACCGAACAGGTCGCGGGCCGCAGCGCCGCCGAGATCTACGGCGTGTCCACTGCGCCACCCGCCACCGGCCAGAACAACGCCGACGCGCCGGTCGTGTTGCGGGTCCGAGACCTGGTCAAGACCTACAAGCTGACCAAGGGCGTGGTGTTCCGCCGCACGATCGGCGAGGTGCGCGCGGTCGACGGCGTCAGCTTCGAACTGCAGCAGGGCCGCACGCTGGGCATCGTCGGCGAATCCGGGTCGGGCAAGTCGACCACGCTGCACCAGATCCTGGAGCTGACCGCCCCGCAGTCCGGCTCCATCGAGGTGCTCGGCACCGACGTGGCGACGCTGACGCGCGGGCCCGACGGGCACTGCGCCGGCGACCTGCAGGTGGTGTTCCAGGACCCGGTGGCCTCACTGGACCCCCGGCTACCGGTCTTCGACGTGCTGGCAGAACCGTTGACCGCCAACGGTTTCGACAAGAAGCGGCATCGACGACCCGGGTGGCCGAACTGCTGGACATCGTCGGGCTGCGCCGCGCCGACGCCAGCCGCTACCCGGCCGAGTTCTCCGGCGGCCAGAAGCAGCGCATCGGCATCGCCCGTGCATTGGCGCTGCAGCCCAAGATCCTCGCGCTCGACGAACCGGTGTCGGCGCTCGACGTGTCCATTCAGGCCGGCATCATCAACCTGCTGCTGGACCTGCAGGACGCGAGTTCGGCCTGTCCTATCTGTTCGTCTCCCACGACCTGTCGGTGGTCAAGCACCTGGCCCACCGGGTGGCGGTGATGTACAGGGGCGCGATCGTCGAACACGGCGACGGCGACCAGGTGTTCGCCAACCCGCAGCACGAGTACACCCGGCAGTTGCTGGCCGCTAGTGCCGCAACCGGATCCCGACTCGCCGCTAGCAGTCGTGGCGTGACCCGATTGATCCGACGGCATCGCCGGCCGAGTCGCAGCGCTGGCAGTCGTCGCGAGTCTGGTGGTGGCCGGCTGCTCGAGCGGCAAGCGGGAGGTCCCGTCCGCCGGCGGTAACGCCGAGGTCGGCAGCGACCAGCGACATCAATCCGCAGGATCCCGGCCACGCTGCAGCAACGGCGGCAACCTGCGGCTGGCGCTGACCGTCGTTCCCGTCGAACTTCAACTCGCTGCACATCGACGGAAACGAGGCCGACACCGGCGTCGATGCTGCGGTCGACGATGCCGCGCGCGTTCGTGATCGCCGCCGACGGATCGATGACGGTCAACACCGACTACTTCACCAGCGTCGAGCTGACCAGCACCGAACCCCAGGTGGTCACCTACACCATCAACCCCAAGGCGGTCTGGTGCGACGGCACCCCGATCACCTGGGAGGACATCGCCTCCCAGATCAACGCGACCAGCGGCAAGGACAAGGCCTTCGCCATCGCCTGCGCCCAACGGCAGCGACCGCGTCGAATCGGTGACCCGCGGTGTCGACGACCGCCAGGCCGTCGATCACCTTCGCCAAGCCCTACGCCGAATGGCGCGGCATGTTCGCCGGCAACACGATGCTGCTGCCCAAGAGCATGACCGCGCAATCCCGACGTGTTCAACAAGGGTCAACTCAACGGCCCCGGACCGTCGGCCGGCCCGTTCCTGATCTCGTCACTGGACCGCACCGCGCAGCGAATCGTGCTGACCCGCAACCCGAAATGGTGGGGTACGCCACCGCTGCTGGACTCGCATCACCTATCCTGGTGCTCGACGACGCCGCGCGATCCCTGCGCTGCAGAACAACACGATCGACGCCACCGGGCTGGCCTCGCTCGACGAGCTGACCATCGCCCGCGACACCCCGGGTATCTCGATCCGGCGAGCGCCAGGCGCTGAGCTGGTATCACTTCACCTTCAACGGCGCGCCGGGTTCGATCCTGTCGGACAAGGCGCTGCGGCTGGCGGTCGCCAAGGGCATCGACCGACAGGCGATCGCCGAACGTGACCCAGCGCGGGCTGGTCGACAACCCGGTCCCGCTGAACAACCACATCTACGTCGCCGGGCCAGAAGGGCTACCAGGACAACAGTGCCGTGGTGGCCTTCGACCCCGAGAAGGCCAAGCAGGAACTCGACGCGCTGGGCTGGAGGCTCAACGGCCAGTTCCGGGAGAAGGACGGCCACCAGCTGGTGATCCGCGACGTGCTCTACGACGCGCAGACGACCCGACAGGTCGCGCCAGATCGCGCAGAACAGCCTCGCCCAGATCGGCGTGAAGCTCGAGCTCGACGCCAAGCCCGGCGACGGCTTCTTCACCAACTACATCATCCCCGGCGACTTCGACATCGCCCAGTTCTCCTGGGTGGGTGACGCGTTCGCGCTGTGCTGCCTGAACCAGATCTACACGACCGGCGCCGAGAGCAACTTCGGCAAGATCAGCAGCCCGGAGATCGACGCCAAGGTCGAGCAGACCTTCGACGAACTCGACCCCGGACAAGGCGCGCGCACTGGCCAACGAACTCGACAAGCTGATCTTCGACGAGGTGTTCAGCCTGCCGTTGTTCCAGTCGGCGGGCAACGTCGCCGTGCGCAGCAATCTGGCGAACTTCGGCCCGGCCGGCCTCGGGCGACCTGGACTACACCACGATCGGCTTCATGAAGTAACCCGCTGGACCACCCGTTGGCACCACGGCGGGCAGCAGCGGACTCGACAGCGGCCGCCATCCCGATCGCCCCGACCATCAGCCGGATTCCCAGGCCACCCGGCTTCGCGTCCAGCGCCTTCTCGCGGTCGGGCAGCCGGCCGGTTTCGCCGTCGTACACCGCCTCGACGATGTCGCAGCGCCGCGCGCTCGCGCGAGTCGATCGCGCTGTGGCCGGCAGTCGCCAACTCGACCAGAACCGAGTCGGGAATCAGGGACACGATCTCCTCGGCGACCGCGCGGCGGGGTGATCAGATCGCGGCCGCCGGAGATCACCACCGTCGGCCAGCTGAACTTCGGCATCTCGGCGACCAGATCGTACGGCTCGGCTTCGAACTCCGTTGGTTCCTTGGGCGAATTCGCGAAAGGCGACGGCCGGATCGAGCGGCATTCCGTCGGGCGCCGCACCGTAGTTGAGTTCGCGGAACCCGATCCGGCCGACCAGGTCGGGCTCGTGGCGGTACGGCGCCTTGCGGTCGAACAGAAACCGCGAAGCCTGATCGAGCACGGTCCACAGCCCACGTCGGCCGCGCAGCAGCAGATCGAGTTGGCGGTCCAGCAGCTCCGGTCCCGCGAAGCCGTAGACCGCCGCGGTGAGCTGTCCGGCCGCCGGGGTCAGCACACCGTCGTCGACCAGACTGTCGCACCTTGGGCGCCAGTTCCGCGGTCTCGGGATCCTCGCCGTGCCACAGCACGCGCCGGGTGGCGTCGCGCACCGCGTCGATGTCGTGGGCCGACAGCACCGGCGAGTCGAGAACCATCGCGTGCACCCGATCCGGGTGGCGCACACCGACACCCGCGGCGAGATAGGTGCCGTAGGACGTGCCGTAGATGACCGCCTTGTCGACCTGAGCGTCGTCGAGCACCGCGGCGACATCGTCGACCACCTGGTCGATGGTGAGCGCCTCGGGTGGTAGGTCGGCGCCGCGGTCGTCGTGGCGGGACATCCCGACACCGCGGTGGTCGATCATGATCACGTCGAGGCCCTTGGCGACCGCGTGCCGGCGCAGTCCGCGGTACAGCGCCACCGACGCCGCACCCGGTCCGCCGGGAATGATGACCAGCGGGTGCGTCGACTTGCGGCCGGTGCGGACGTAGTACAGATCGAACTCGTCGTAGCGGTCCGGCGCCACCGGTCGCCGCACCGGACGCACGCCAGGCAGCGCGGCGAGCTTGTCGTGCGCACGGCGACGCTTGGCGTTCATGGTCATCGCCAACCATTCTGCGCCTCTGGGATCTAGGCTCTCGGGACAGGTCGACGACGGAGCGATGTGATTTACGGTGAACTTGGAGCAGTTCTTCGCGCGGGCCACGCAAGCGTTCGAGATATTGGGCGTTTCGTCGATGGTGTTGGGCACCGGGTACGCCATCGGGCTGGCCATCCTCACGTGGAGGCGAACCACCGGTGCGCGCGCCTTCAAGGTGCTGCGCAATTCCATTGGCGGCGCCATTCTGCTCGGCCTCGAACTGCTCGTTGCCGCAGACATCGTCAAGACCGTCACGTCGAAGCCGTCACTGACCGATGCGGCCATCCTCGGGATGATCGTGCTCATTCGGACGGTGCTCAGCTTCACCATCGAGGTCGAGATCGATGGCGTTGTGCCTTGGCGCAGAGCGCTGACGACGGGCCCGGAAGTGTTGGCGCGCGCGACTCGCGAGGCCGTGCGACCGCTGCCCGACCCCGGCGTCTGAATTGCCGCGGTAGTTCAGCCGCGGATGAGGTCCGCCGCCTTCTCGCCGATCAGCACACTGGGGGCGTGGGTGTGCCCGCGGACGATCGCAGGCATCACCGATGCGTCGGCCACCCGTAGCCCGTTTATGCCACGCACCCGAAGCTGCGGGTCCACCACGCTGGCGTCGTCGCTGCCCATCCGGCAGGTGGCGACGGGATGGTAAAGCGTGTGCGACAACGTGTTGAGCGCCTTCTCCAGCGTGTCGTCGTCCAGGCTGGTGGCTCCCAACGGCCTGGCGATCTTGCCGATCACCCCGCGCATCGCCGGTGATTCTGCGATTCGCGCGCACATCCGTAGCCCGGACATCAAGGCCGCCCGATCCACCCCCGCGTCGTCGCTGAGGTACTGCGGGTCGATGATCGGCTTGTCCGTCGGGTCCGACGACCGCAACGTGATACTGCCGCGGCTGTGCGGCTTCACAAGGATGGGACCGAGTACCACCGCGTGACCGTCGTACGGGTCGCCGAGGCCCTCCTCGAAGAACGGCGCCGGCGCGAACAGCAGCTCCAGGTCCGGCAGGTCCAGTTCCGGCCTGCTGCGGACGAATCCGTATGCTTCACCAACGTTTGAGGTGAGCATGCCGCGCCTGCGAACCAGGTAATTGACCAGCTCCAAAGGCTTCTCGGCGGCGAACAGGGAGTCGTGCGGGACGTCGAAGCCCAGCGGCACCACCAGGTGGTCGATCAGGTTCTGTCCGACCTCCGGCGCGTGCGCCACCACGTCGATGCCGTGCCGGGCCAGCTGCTCACCATCCCCGATGCCGGACAGCATCAGCAGCTGGGGGCTGTTCACCGCGCCGCCGCACACCACCACCTCCCGACGGGCGCGCACCACGCTGCGCCGGCCGTCCTTGATGAACTCGACGCCGACCGCGCGGTGTCCTTCGATCACCACCCGGGTCGCGGTGGCCTCGGTGAGCAGTGTCAGGTTGGGCCTGCGCAGGGCCGGTTTGAGGTAGGCGTCGGCCGTGCTCCACCGCGCGCCTCTGCGCTGGGTGACTCGTGTCTGGCAGAAGCCTTCGGGCGCATCACGATTGGGGGTTTCGACACGGTGGCCGCATTCCTGGACGGCGGCCAGAAACGTCGCGGTCGAGCTGCGCGGGCTGCGCTGCTCCGAGATGACCAGCGGCCCATCCTCGATTTTCGCGAAGTACTTCGCGATATGCGCAAAGTCCCAGTCCTGGCCCGCCAGGGCACCCCATTCGTCATAGTCGGCCGCGAATCCCCGCACCCACATCATCGCGTTCATCGAGGACGAACCGCCGAGCATCTTGCCTCGCGGCCAATAGATCTCGCGGCCGTCGAGCTGCTTCTGCGGCTCGGTCAAGTAGTCCCAGTCCACCTCGCTGCGAAACAGCTTCGAGAACCCGGCGGGGATATGGATGAACTTGTTCTTGTCCCTCGGGCCGGCCTCCAGCACCACGACCGAGGTGGCCGGGTCGGCGCTGAGCCGATTGGCCAGCACCGCTCCGGCGGAGCCAGTTCCCACGACGATGTAGTCGGCGTCCACGGGCGCAGTCTAGGAGTCCGACCGGCCACGCACGGTCAATTCGCGCGCACAGGAGTCCACGCGTGTGATCATCGGCGGCAGATTGACGATGGCGTCCGCTGCGGCGGCTTGCTCCAGCATTCGCGGCAAGAGCGTTTCGATATCGGGGAGCTCATCGGTGACCAAGCCCAATTGTTCGGCGATGGGAAACAACAACCGCCATACCTCAACTGCGTAGGCCCAGACTTCGGTGTCCTTCGGGGTACCCACGGGCGCCGCGAGGGTCAGCAGTGGCACGCGTAACCCGGCTTCTCGGAACAACGTATGCAGTGCCGCTCTGAACGCTGGATCGAGGCCCGCACCTTGGAAGGCGTGCACGATGGCGTCCGCCAGCGCCCGCGACAGCGGTGAGTCCGGACGCTGCGCACGGCCCCGATGTCGAACTCGCAGAACGCGATCAGCCCGCCGGGGCGGACGAACCCGGCAAGCTGCCGAAGCGTCGAGATCGGATCAGGCAGATGCATCAGGATCAGCCGGCCGATCACCGCGTCGGCGTCATCCACCGCGATGTCGGCAATCGTCGTCTGTTCAAATATCACCGTGGACAGGCCCCGCTCAGCGGCGCGGGCGCGGGCAAACTCGACGACATCCCTTGAGGCATCGACGCCGAGCACGGTCCCGGTGGGCCCGACTAGCCGCGCGGCGACGAACGATACGTCACCGAGGCCGCAGCCCACATCCAGCACTCGCATTCCCAGCCGCAGGCCCGCGAGGCGCAGCGCGTGCCCGGTGAGGTCGTTATATAGACGTCCTTGCAGCAATAGTCGCTGAATCTCGGTGTCGGCGTGACCCAGCACGTAGGTGCTTGCCCCGGCTCGCTCGTTCATGCTGATCACCGCTCCAGCAGAATTCGGGCCATCTCGTTGGGCCGCTCCAGAGCCGAGAAGTGGCCGGTGTCGGGCAGCGTGATCCGCTCGACCTGGGTCAACAGGCCCGCCACGTGTTGACGCTCCGCCGGCCGTGCCCAATCGTGTTCGCTGTAGACCAACGTGACGGGAACGGACACGTCCCGGTAGCGGTCACGCGCCCTCTCGAATCCCCTGAGGCTGCGGTAGATCGCCCTCGCCACTCGCGAATAGCCCTTGCGGCGTCCGCTCTTTCGGAGCTCGACGATGAACTCGTCGGGCAGCGTGCGCTTGTCGACGACACCGCCGCGCATGATGCCCTTCATGATCGGGCGGTTCTCCATCGCGGCGAAGACCCGACCCAGGCCCGGCGTGCGAATGTAACTGATGATGAACCGGGCGAACAGGTTGCCCCGTTCGAGTCCGCTCGGGTAGTCGTAGCTGTTGAAGGCGACCACCCGCCTCACCCGGTCCTTGAGGTCGACGGACGCGTGCAGGGACAGCGCACCGCCGAGCGATTCGCCGGCGAGCGTGACGTCGTGCAGGTCGAGCCCGGTGACGAACTCGAACACCGCGGCCCGCAGTTCGGGCTCCTCGTATCGGGCGCCGGGCACGATGTCCGACCAGCCCATGCCGGGCAGGTCCAGCGCGTAGACGGTGAACGAATCCCACAGCTGCGGGACGACGCGGTGGAAGTAATCCAGTTGGGTGCGGATAGTGTGCATCAGCACCAGCGCGGGGCCGCTGCCTGCCGTGAAGTAGCGCAGGCGGGAGCCGTCGGATCGGGTGAAGTATTGGATCGTGCCGTGGCCTTCGGTCCACGTGTCGGTGTAGCTCATTAGTTGATCTCGATCAGTTTGGACTGCTCGGTTTCGCTTGCAGCAGTGGTTGATTGACGTTCTCGGGCGGGAAGTAAGGCGGCGACGACGACAGCCGCGGCGAATGCGATCGCGGCGCAGACCAGCGATCCGATGAACAGACCGTCGAGGAAGGCGGTGTTCACGGCGTCGCGGACGCCTGCGGCCAGGTTTGTCGGCAGTTGCCCGACGACTTGTTCCGCCGCGGCCATCGAGTCCTCGATCGTGGACCGCAGGTCGGCGGGCAATGCTGCGATCACCGTATTGGAGCCGAGTCGACCCGAGTACACCGAGGCGAACACGCTGCCGACGATCGCGACGCCGAGTGTGCCGCCCAGTTCCCGGGTGGTGTCGTTGACGCCCGAGCCGACGCCTGCCTTGTCGGCGGACAGTGATCCCATGATCGACTCGGTGGCCGGCGAGAATGTCAGGCCCAGGCCGCCGCCGAGCAGCACCATCTGCGCGGCGATCTCCAGGTACGGGGTGCCGGCGTCGACGGTCGACGCCCAGCCCAGGCCCGCGGCGAAGATGGCCAGCCCGCCGGCGACAACGGCTGTGGTGCCGATCCTTTCGACGATGCGGGGGCCGAGGACACTGCCGACCGCGATCGAGACCGCGACCGGCAGTAGCCGCACACCGGTCTCAAATGCGCCATAGGCCTTGATGAATTGGAAGTACTGAGTGATGACGAAGATGAAGCCGAACAGGGTGAGGAACCCCGCGGTGATCGCCAGGCTGCCGCCGGAGAACCGACGGTTGAAGAAGACCGACACGTCGAGCATCGGATGAGGCGTGCGCAGCTCCCACAGCGCGAATGCGGCGAGAACGACGGCGGCCACCCCGAATCCGGCGATGGTGTGCCAGTTGGTCCATCCGACGTTGGGCGCTTCAATGATTGTGTATACGAGGGCGGTCACGCCGACAACGGACAGGACCAAGCCCGCGACGTCGACCGGCGGGGCCGCGGGGTCGCGCGACGTCGGAACGAATAGCAACCCACCGACGATCGCCACGACAGCGATCGGCACATTGACCAGGAAGATCGCGCCCCACCAAAAGTTTTCGAGCAGCCAACCTCCGGTGATCGGCCCGGCGGCCACACCGACGCCCACCATGGCTGCCCACAGGCCAATCGCCTTGGCCCGCGGTATCGGGTCAGTGAAGATATTCGTGATCAGCGCCAGGGTGGCGGGGAAGATCACCGCGGCGCCGACGCCCATCGCAGCGCGCCCCCAGATCAGGGCGTCTGCTGAGTCCAACTGCGCGGCGATGGCGGAAGTAATCGCAAACAGCGCGAGCCCGGAACTGAGGAAGCCACGTCGGCCGTAACGGTCGCTCAGGCTGCCGGCGGACAGCATTAGACCGGCCATAACCAGCGTGTACGCGTCGACGATCCATTGCAGATCGGCGGTGTTGGCGTCGAGTTCGCGCGACAGCGTTGGGAGGGCGACGTTGACGATTGTCGCGTCGACGCTGACGACGAACGCGCTTAGGCAGATGACTACAAGCGCGGCGATCGGGTGATCATTGGAAAATGGTGTTCGGATGCTCATGGGCATGAATGTAAACCTTGTAGACAAGTTTATCAAGTATTGTGACTAAATACTTGTCTAAGTGGTAGAGTTATTCCCGTGCCCAGGAGCTACCGGCAGAACTGCCCTATCGCCAAGGGCCTCGACGTGCTCGGCGAGCGGTGGACGCTGTTGATCCTGCGGGAACTCATCGGCGGCCCCCGCCGGTACGGTGACCTGCGCGCACAGCTGCCCGGCATCGCCACCAACCTACTGGCCGACCGGCTTCGCGAGCTCGAGGACGCCGGCCTGGTCGATCGCGAGGAGCTGCCGCCACCCGTCGCGCGGACCGTCTACACCCTCAGCGAGACGGGCTGGCGCAAAGTGCTGCCCGTGGTGAAGGCGATCGCCACGTTCGGGCTCGACATGGTCGTGCCGGACGACAGCGCGTTGACGGCGCTGAACGGGTTCCTGGCGGGCATCCTGCTGGCCTTCGATCCCGCCACCGCCGGCGACCTGAACGCCTCATACCGCATCGAGATCGACGATCGCCGGTTCGAGTTCGCCGTCGACCGCGCCGGGCTGACCGGCGCGCAGGGTGCTCCCGCCGCGACCGTGACTGCGACCGCGGCCGACCTGATCGCTGCCCGGCTGGGCGCGACGGCCACCGAACGCAAGGCTGCCCTGCGTAGGGTGAAATTCGACGGCGACGCCGACGACGTCAACGCGATGCGACGCGTGTTCGCGTTGTCGGGCGATCCGGGACTGCTGGCCGCCTAAATCGGACATCTTCTAGTCGAGTACCACTCTTCCCGGCGGCGTCAACATTGATGACTTGAGCTTTCGAGAAGCACGCGGCTTAGGCGCTGAGCTCGATGTGGTGCGCGGCGCCGACGCCTTCGTACCGCTGGGGGCTGCAGGTCAACACGATGACCTGGCCGTCGCCACCAACGGCGTCGAAGACCGCGCCCATCTTGGCCAACCGGTCGGCGTCGGTGAAGCCGAGCGCATCGTCGATGACGACCGGAACGCTGTCCTCCTTGGCGACCAGCGCCGCTCCCGCCAGCCTGGCGACAATGCCCAGCTGTTCCTTTGCGCCACCGGACAGCGACTCGTACGGAACCGTGCGACCGGACAGCGTGCGGCTGCATATCCGCAACTGGCTGTCGATCTCGACCTCGAAGGTGTCGCCGAACACGATGCGGCCCAACCGCTCCACCTGGTCGCGGAACGGGTCGACATAGCGCAGCCGCGTGGCGTCCCGGTGCCGGACCATCACCGAGCGCAACAGCTGCGCGGCTCTGGCCCGCCGGTGCACCCGAAGGTATTCGGCCTCGGCGTGCTCGCGCTCGGTTTCGGCGGCGTCGAGCTGGCATTTGCGGCCCTCGGTGCCGTACACCCTCAGCTGGGCGGTCACCAGGCGCAGAGCGTCGGCGACCTCGTCGTGGTGTTGGCTCAGCGCGTCAAGGCGCCGCAGCGCCTCGTCGAGGGCGGCGGCGACGGTATCCGGTGCGCAGCGGGCGAGTTCGCCGCCCAGATCGGCGACGAGCCCGGTGGCGCGGCGCGCCTTCTCCATATCGGCCTCGGCCTTGACGAGAAGTTCGTCGTCGCTCGCGGTCGCACGCTGCTGAGCCAGCCGTTCGCGTCCGACGGTCAACTCGGCGAAACAGGTCGTCAGCTTCTCACGCACGGTGCTTGCCTGGGTTGCCCTCTCCCCCAGCCGTTTTGCCGCCGCCTCGGCGACCTTGCGGTGCGTCTCACAGTCGGCGACGGCCTGCTGGTGCGCGGCTGTGGCGGCTTCGAGCTCGGCGCGCGCACTTCCCTTGTCGGTGGGTCCGGCCGCGTCGCGCTGCTCGGCGTCGACGGCTTGACCGTCACGGAGCTCGGCGAGCCGGCTGCGCAGCGCGGCGACGTCATCGTCACCGATGAGTCCGTGCGCCGTCGCCGCCAACTTGTCCCGGGTGCCGGCCAGCTCTCGGCGGCGTTGATCGAGGACGCGCGCTGCCGCGACGTCATCAACGTGCCCAGCTGCCAGCGCAGCAGTCAGAACCTGTTGTGCGGCATCGAGTTTGGCCTGGGTCTCTGCGGCGGGCGCGCCGGGTACCACGCGGGCGGTCAACACGCCGGGCACGTCGATCTCGGTCGGTGTGGTGGCGCTCGACGACCAGCTGCCGCCCGCTTCCAACGCGACCGGTTCGCCGCCGACCCGCAGCTCGACGCCGGCAACGGCGACGACCTCGATATGGGCCGACGCCAACTCGGCCTGCCCGGTAGCGCGCTCGACGGTGGCGGCGGCCGTCTCGATGTCCCGCATCAATGCGTCTGTCAACGCGATCGGTGCGAGTTCGCGCTCGACCCGCTCGGCTTCGCCCGTGGTGGCGTCGATTTTGGCTAGCCTGCTCGCCAGCCGGTCGGCCTCGTCCCGGTCGGACACCCGCTCGACGGCGCGGCGGGCTGCATCTACGCGGTCCTGACTCGCCTGAACGGCCGCGCGAGCCTCTTCGGCGGCCGCCTCGGCTGCTTCCTGTACCTCCTGGGCGGTCAGCTCCTCCTCGTGGGCCGCTGACGCCGCGGTTTCCAGTTCGGCAACGGTCGCGGTGCGTTCGTCGACGTCGGCCCGCAGCCTGCGCCGCTCGGTCAGCGCGGAGACGGAGGCGTCCAGCGTCGCACCGGCGGCGGCCGCGACCACCTCGGCCTGCTTGAGCTGTTGCGTGAGCGCGGCAACCTCCTCGGCAGCAGTCCGCGCGCTCGCCAGTCGCTTGGCCGCTTCCGCGCGCTCGTCCGCGAGTCGCGCGAGGTCGGCGGTGAGCGTGGCGTGCGTCCGAACCGCGTCGTCGACCTCGGCGACCGCGGCGGCGCATCGCGCCACCTCGCCGTCGGCGTCTGTGAGTCGGTTCGTCGCGGTGGCCCACTCGCCGGTCGGGCGGCCGGTGCGGGTGAAGTACCGCAGGTATTCCGCTTCGATGCGGTCGATCAGCAGCGGCTCGGCGCCGGACAACTGGACGGCCTCACCGGCGGCGACATCGAGCGCGCGGGACAGCGCATCGCACCCCGACAGGTCAACGGGCGCCGTCGACGCCGCCTGCAGCACGCGCTGCGCCTGCCACAGGGCCACGTCGACAGTCTCGTTCACGATCGCGCGGACCCGGTCGTGCGCCTCGTCTCCGGTGAGCTGTTCACGACGAGGCGCCAGCACGGTCAGCTCAGTCTCGGCCCGCTTGTGAAAGCGCTTGCGGTAGATGAATCGATAAGGGCCGGTGCTGATTTCGGCGGTGATCTCGGCACCCACGTCGGCGTGGGTCGGCTTGACCTGTTTGACTTCCTTCTTGGTCGACCGGTCCTTGGCCTCCATCAGCAGGTCCAGCGCCTCGATCATCGACGACTTGCCGATTTCGTTGGCGCCGCTGACCACCACCACGCCGTGGTCGGGGAACTGGATCTCGCGGTGGGTGATGCCGCGGTAGTTGGTCAGGACCAACCGGTGCAGCCTCATGCGACGACCTCGCAGGCTCGGCCGCCGCATGCCGTGCCGATGATTCGCTCGCAAGCTTCGCTCATGCGATCCCCCTGTCGACAAGCCGCAGCAGCAGTGAGAGTGCCGCCCTGGCGTCGTCGGCGTCCTCACCGTCGGAGCGTGCGGCGGCAACCAGTTCGTCGACCGCCGCGGCGGCGAACCCACCGATGCCGAGGTCGTCGAACTCGCCGTCGGCCGGGATCACCGCGATCTCGGTCTGCCGTTCCCACAGGCCGAGCGCCGCGAACAGTCGCGCGTACTTGTCCAGGCAGGCGTCCAGCATGGCCTTGTCGGTCACGGTCAGCGATCCGGTGAGCGCCAGCCGAACCACGGTGCGCTCCTTGTCGGGCATCAGGTCGAGGTTGATGTCGAGGTCGGCGACATCCCGGCTGTCGTCCACCGAGTGGTGCAGCGTCACGAACCGCCAGCGACCCACCTGTCGCGGGTCGACGTGCACGGGCCGGGCCGGATCGCTCCTCGTCGACGTCGACCACCAGCACATGGCCGGGGTCGGGTTCGATGTCGTCGTAGTTGGTGACCTCCGGCGATCCGGAGTACCAGATCCGCCCGGATGCGCCGACCTGCATGCGAGAGTGCTTGTCGCCCAACGCCACATAGTGCACTGCGCCGCGACCGATGGCGGCTTCGCAGCTCGGCGAGCCCGATCAGCGACGGCCTGTCCTTGTCCGGAACGAGGATGTCGACGGCGCCGTGGCCGACGACGATACGAGTGGTCCCATCGGCAGGCAGGCCGTCGAGCACCTCCGCGACGAGGTCGGTGGTGGGCGCCTTCGAGCTCCAGGGCGCTGCCACGATCTCCAGACCCGGCCGGACCTCGTGCACACCGGCCGCGTCGAGAACCGTGACATTGTCCGGGCATTCGGTCGTGAACAGCGCGCTGGTGTACACCGACGACGCGTCCAGCGGATCGTGGTTACCCGGCAGCAGGTAGACCGGAACGCCGATGGCCCGCATCGCCTCCAGCGACTGGCTGACCACGCGGGGGGCCAGCTGGTTGTGCTCGAAGACGTCGCCGGCCACCACCACGAAGTCCGCACCCACCTCGGCGGCCAGCGGTCCCAGACCGGCGACGCGTCGCGGCGGGCGGCCGAATACCGAGGCTGCGCCTCCCCGTCGAGGAAGTAACGGGTCATCCCGAGTTGCCAATCGGCGGTGTGCACGAATCGCATCCCGACCCCTCCTTCCGTGCCGCGTCTTTGCTAGGCATGGCGAGTGTAGGTCCGGCCGCCGACAAGTCGGTGGACCTCGATCGGCATGTGCGCCGGCAACCACGTCAGGTCTTCACCGCGGAGCGGCCGTCTTCCGGGGCGGTCATCGGCCGAAGCCTACTGTTGGCGACCTCGTCTGCAATAGCGTGGGTGCCGTGACGAACGAGTTCCGCACCTTGCTGTTGCTTCGGCACGCTAAGTCGGATTACCCGGCCGGGGTGGTCGATCACGAGCGGCCCCTGGCCCCGCGCGGCGAGCGCGAAGCGGCACTGGCAGGCGACTGGCTGCGCGCCCACACTCCCGCGGTCGACGCGGTGCTGTGCTCCACCGCTACCCGCACCCGTGAGACGCTCGCGAGCACCCAGATCGAGGCGCCGGTGAGCTACGTCGACCGACTGTACGACGCCACGCCGGGCGCGGTGATCGACGAGATCAACGGTGTCGACCCGACGATGTGGACACCCTGCTGGTCGTCGGCCACGAGCCTACGATATCACAGGTGGCGCTCGGCCTCGCCACCCCGGACGGCAGCAACACGACTGCGGCCGAGCACATCTCGACGAAGTTCCCGACATCGGCGATCGCGGTGTTGCGCACTGCGCAACCGTGGGACCAGCTCACACTGAGCAGCGCCGCACTGGTCACCTTCCACGTGCCGCGCTGAATTCCGCACGCGAGCGCTCGTCCGCCCTAGGAGTTGGTGGCCAGCGTCAGCTCCATCAGCTTGATCGCCTGCCCGCAGGCGTCGATACCCGGCGTCTGCGGGTTGACCCACCAGCCCGACCACGCCGCCGGCGTCGCTGGCGACACCGCACGCGCCGTTGGCGTCGTTGGGGTGCATCACGATCGAGGGAACGCCTGCGATCGAACGGCTCTCGACCTTGTACTTCGAGCTGATCGGCGACCTGCGTTCGTTGTCCAGGCTGCCCTGCTCGAACCAGAACCGGGTGACGTCGATCAGGCCCGACGGGTTGGCGGCCTGCCAGCGGCACACCGCGCCGACGAAGGTGCTCTGGATGTCGAGCGGATCGGCCCCGACCGTCTTGGCCAGGATGTCGGTCGGTGAGGACCTCGCACTCCTTGAGCAGGTTCGGGTACTGCTGCTCGGAGTCGTCGTTGCGCGGCACGTCGCCGGAGCCGGCCTTGGCGGCTGTGCCGTCCACCGTCCGTGAGCACCCCACCAGCATGGTCACCGCGGCCAGCACGGCGGCGATCCCGGCCACGATCCGGCGCACTGAACCGGCTCATTTCGCGCTCGACGATCGACTGACGGGTCAATTCCTTGGCCACGTCGCACGGATCGGCGGGAAGGGCTTTTCGGCGAAGCTGATCGACCATTCGATGAAGTCGTCGTCGTACTGGATGCCGATCTCGCACAGGTTGTTGCCCAGGGTGGGGTCCGTCGCCGAGCGCGATGAACCCGTCGTGGCCTTCGATGTTGATGTCCTCGACGCTGGCGCGCGACAGTTCCTCGGTCTTGCGTTCACGACCGATCGGGCTGCCGCGGTACCAGGTGAACGAGAAATGCGGGCCGAGGATGCCGCCGCCGGCCAGCCACTGGCAGCCGACGGAGTTGCGCGCGGTGTTGACCAGTCCCGGTCACCCGGGTCTGCTCGGCCATCGTCTCGTCGCTGACGCCGCCGCACTGCGGAAAGAACGGCCCGTGCTTGACGCCCTGCGCGGTCGGCGGGCTGGCCGGCACGTCGGGCTGACGTCGGCTCCGAGTCGGAGCACGCCGCGAGAATCGGGATCATGGCCGCCGCCGCCACGGCCAGCAGCTTCGCGCTTGCTGCGGGATCACAGCGCACACTGTAGCGGCAGCCACCCAAGGCAACCACTGAGAGGCCGATTGACCTGGCCTTTCAGCGCTGTATGGGAGGGTCCGATCCGACCGCAACCGAACAGCGTGGTGTGCGACAGTAACGAGATGCTCCTGGCACTGCTGCGGCAGTATGTCCGGCCGTATCGCTGGCTGGTCGCCGTCGTCGATGGTGCTCCAGGTGATCAGCACGCTGGCTTCGCTGTACCTGCCCACGGTCAACGCCGCGATCATCGACGACGGCGTGGCCAAGGGCGACACCCAGACCATCGTCGAACTCGGCGGGGTGATGCTGGCCGTCACCGGGCTGCAGGTGCTGTGCGCGATCGGGGCGGTCTACTTCGGGTCGCGCACCGGCATGGGCGTCGGCCGCGACCTGCGCTCGGCGATCTTCCACCACGTCACCACGTTCTCCGAGCCACCGAGACGGCACGCTTCGGCGCGCCGTCGCTGCTGACCCGCACCACCAACGACGTCCAGCAGATCCAGCTGCTGGTGCAGATGACCTGCACCATGCTGATCACCGCGCCGATCATGTGCGATCGGCGGCATCTTCATGGCGATCCACCAGGACGCCGGGCTGGCGTGGCTGCTGCTGGTCAGCGTTCCGGTGCTGGCGATCGCCAACTACTGGGTGGTGTCGCACCTGCTGCCGATCTTCCGCAGCATGCAGGGACTCATCGACGGCATCAACCGGGTGATGCGCGAACAGCTGTCGGGCATCCGGGTGATCCGTGCATTCGCGCGGGAGCCGTTCGAGCGCAACCGATTCGCCGAGGCGAACCAGGCGCTGTCGGACACCGCGATGACCGCCGGCCGCTGGCAGGCGCTGATGCTGCCGGTGACCACCCTGGTGATCAACGTCTCCAGCGTCGCGCTGATCTGGTTCGGCGGGTTGCGTATCGACGACGGCCAGATGCAGGTGGGCTCGTTGATCGCGTTCCTGTCCTACTTCATGCAGATCCTGATGGCGGTGCTGATGGCGACGTTCATCTTGATCTTGGTGCCGCGGGCGTCGGCGTGCGCAGAACGGATCACCGAGGTGCTGGCCACCGAGCCGGTGATCACCAGCCCGGCCGACCCCGTCCGCCCGTCGACCGTCAACGGTGCGATCAGCCTGCGCGACGCGGCGTTCTGCTATCCCGGTGCCGATCGCCCTGTGCTGCAAGATGTTTCGCTGACCGCCGAGCCCGGCACCACAACCGCGATCGTCGGGTCCACGGGCTCGGGCAAGTCGACGCTGGTGTCGCTGATCTGCCGGATGTACGACGTGACGGCCGGGTCGGTGCGTGTCGACGACGTCGACGTGCGCGACTACGACACCGAACAGCTGTGGTCGGCGATCGGGCTGGTGCCCCAGCGCGGCTACCTGTTCTCCGGAACCGTCGCCGAGAACCTGCGCTACGGCAAGGCCGACGCCACCGACGACGAGATGTGGGAAGCGCTGCGGGTGGCGTCGGCCGACGGTTTCGTCGGTGCCCACGCCGACGGCCTCGACATGCCCGTCGCCCAGGGCGGCATCAACTTCTCCGGCGGGCAGCGTCAGCGGCTGGCCATCGCGCGCGCCGTTATCCGCCGCCCCGCCATCTACCTGTTCGATGACGCGTTCTCCGCGCTCGACGTGCACACCGATGCCCGGGTGCGTGCGGCGCTGAGCGAAGTGTCCGCCGACGCCACGGTCGTCATTGTGGCCCAGCGCATTTCGACGGTGGCGAGCGCCGATCAGATCATCGTCATCGAGGACGGCAAGGTGGTGGGCACCGGGACGCACGAGTCGCTGCTGGCCGACAGCCCCACCTACGCCGAGTTCGCGGATTCACAGGCCATCGGCGCCGGCATCGGAGACAGACCATGACCAGAGCGCTGGGACCGTCGATCCGCAACATGTCGCAGGCGCCGACGGAGCGCTCGCGCGACTTCAAGGGTTCCGCCATCCGGCTGGTCAGGATGCTGACCCCGCAGCGTGGCCCGACCGCGGCCATCATCCTGTTGGGCGTCGCCGGCATCGCAATCGGGGTGATCGGTCCCCGAATACTCGGGCACGCCACCGACCTGTTGTTCAACGGCGTGATCGGACGCCAACTGCCTGCCGGGCTCACCAAGGAGCAGGCCATCGAAGCCGCTCGCGCCCGCGGCGACGGCACATTCGCCGACCTGTTGTCGGGCATGGACGTGATCCCCGGCCGCGGTGTGGATTTCGGCGCCGTCGGTCGAACGCTACTGCTGGCACTTGCCCTGTATCTGGTTGCCGCGCTGCTGATTTGGATTCAGGCACGGCTACTCAACGTGATGGTGCAGCGCACCATGGTCGCGCTGCGGTCCGATGTCGAGGACAAGCTGCATCGGCTGCCGCTGTCGTACTTCGATACCCGGCAACGCGGGGAGGTGCTGAGCAGGGTCACCAACGACGTCGACAACATTTCGACCTCGTTGTCGATGACGATCAGCCAACTGCTCACCTCGCTGCTGACCGTGATCGCCGTGCTGGTGATGATGCTGACGATCTCGCCGCTGCTGACGCTGCTCACGGTCGTCACGGTGCCGTTGTCGTTGCTCGATCATCCGGGGGATCGCGCGCCGCTCGCAGCGGCTGTTCGTCGCGCAGTGGGCCAATACCGGACGGCTCAACGCCCACATCGAGGAGACCTACAGCGGCTTCACACTGGTCAAGACGTTCGGTCACCGTGCGCTCGCCGAGGAGCAGTTCCGCGAGCGCAACACCGACGTCTACCACACCAGCTTTGGGGCACAGTTCTTCTCGGGCCTGGTGGGTCCCGCCACCACCTTCATCGGCAACCTCAGCTATGTCGCGGTGGCGGTGGTGGGCGGTATCCAGGTGGCGACGGGCCAGATCACGCTTGGCAGCATCCAGGCGTTCATCCAGTACGTGCGTCAGTTCAACCAACCGCTGACCCAGGTCGCCGGCATGTACAACGCGCTGCAGTCCGGAGTGGCCAGTGCGGAGCGGGTGTTCGATCTGCTCGACGCCGAGGAAGAACCGCCGGACAACCCGATGGCGCTGCCCTCCCCCGACGCGACAACGCGGCCGGGTCGAGTTCGAGAACGTCAACTTCGCGTACCGGCCCGGCACGCCCGTCATCGAGGACTTGTCGTTGGTGGCCGAGCCCGGCAGCACGGTCGCGATCGTCGGGCCGACCGGGGCGGGCAAGACCACGCTGGTCAATCTGTTGATGCGGTTCTACGACGTGGACTCGGGCCGAATCCTGGTCGACGGCGTCGACATCGCGACGGTCAGCCGGGAGTCGCTGCGGTCGCGGATCGGGATGGTGCTGCAGGACACCTGGCTGTTCGGCGGCACGATCTACGACAACATCGCCTACGGCAGGCCCGACGCTCACGAGGACGAAGTCATCGAGGCGGCTCGGGCCGCCTATGTCGACCGGTTCGTGCATACGCTGCCCGACGGATACGAGACCCGGGTGAGCGACGACGGCGGCAACATCAGCGCCGGCGAGAAGCAGCTGATCACCATCGCGCGGGCATTTCTGGCCCGCCCGCAGCTGCTGATCCTCGACGAGGCGACCAGTTCGGTGGACACCCGAACCGAGCTGCTCATCCAGCACGCGATGGTCGAGCTTCGCCGCGACCGGACGAGCTTCATCATCGCCCACCGGCTGTCGACCATCCGGGATGCCGACCAGATCCTGGTGTTGGAGGAGGGCAGGATCGTCGAACGGGGCAGCCACGCCGAGCTGCTGGCCAGGCGCGGCGAATACTGGGCGATGGCGCAGGCCTGATATGGGGCGGCTTAGACTCGCGAGCAGACGCAAAAGTGCCCTACACGCCGCTCAAAAGAGCACTTTTGCGTCTGCTGGGCACAGATAAGGTGCCCACATGAGTACCAGGACCGTGCACACGTTCTGCCGGTACTGCCTGGCCTCATGCGGCATCGAGGTCACGGTCGATGGCAACCGCGTGACAAAGATCGCGGCCGACAAGCAGAACCCCCACACCTGGCAGGACTTCTGCGCCAAGGGCCGGACCGCCCACCAGCTCGTCGAGCACCCACGACGGATCCTCAATCCGATGCGTCGCGTCGGCGACACCTACGTCGAGTCGAGCTGGGACGAGGCCATCACCGACATCGCGGACCGGATGAACGCGCTGATCGACGCCGACGGGCCCGACGCGGTGGGCATCTACTACGGCAATCCGTCGGGTTTCTCGTCGTCCAACATCATCTTCATGAACGGCTGGCTGGACGCCGTCGGCACCCACAGCCGCTATTTCGTCGGGTCGGTCGACCAGAACGCGATGCACGTCGTCGCCAAGGCGATGTACGGCTCGATCCTGATGGCACCGGTGTCCGACATCGACAATTGCGACTACTTCCTGCTGGTCGGCACCAATCCCGCTGTCAGCGCATGGAATTGGCTGGAGACGGTTCCCGGCGGCTGGAAGCGGGCACTCGAGCGGCAGCGGCGCGGCGCGAAGATCGTCGTCGTCGACCCATTGCGAACCGAATCGGCAGAACATGCCGACGTGCATCTGGCGGTGCGCCCAGGACAGGACTGGGCGCTGCTGCTGGCGATGGTCAAGGTGATCCTCGACGAGGGGCTCGAGCACGACGAGGACTGCACCGAACTCGCCACGGGCGTACCGGAATTGCGCGAGCTCGTCGCCGACGCCGACCTCGAAGACCTCGCCGCCAGATGTGATGTTCCACGCGCACACATCGAGCAAGTCGCGCGCGATTTCGCCGGCGCCCGCGCCGCGATGGCGGTCACCCGCACCGGGGTGTCCATGCATCTCGCCGGCACCGTCGCCGAGTGGCTCGGGCACGTGCTCAACGTGATCACCGGCCGGATGGACCGGCCGGGTGGCCGGCGCTACGAGCCAGGCTACGTCGACGCGATCCGGTTGTCCGGCATGGTAAAGGCATCGCCGCACAGGAGTCGGCTGTCCGGTCGCGAGATGGTCGCAGGCGCACACGCGCTGAGCGAATTACCCGCTGAGATAACCACTCCCGGGCCGGGACAGATCCGCGCGATGGTGATCAACTGCGGCAACCCGGTGGTTTCCGGACCCGACGGAAGCAAGCTCGACAACGCCTTCGAACAACTGGATTTACTGGTGGCCATCGACTTTGTGCAGCGGGAAAGCCACCGGCACGCGCACTGGCTGTTGCCTGCCGTGCATTGGCTGGAACGCGACGACCTGCTGGCGTTCACCAGCAACATGCACGACGAGCCGTATCTGCAGTACGGGGCCAAGGCCGTCGAGCCGCCGCCGGGAACACGTCAGGAGTGGCGGATCTTCACCGACCTCGCGATCGCCATGAAGCGGCCGCTCTTCCGCGCAAAGGGTCTCAACGGCTTCATCAAGGCCACCCGCCGGGCCGCAGGGCTCACGCGCAGGCCAGGTCTGGAGTTCGGGCCGCACTGGATCGACCGGCTGGTGGTGGTGACCGGACGAAAGTTCAAGGGCCGCAGGATCAAATGGCGCGACGTCATGGCGCACCCGCACGGCTGGGTGCTGGGTCCACGCGAGTTCGGTCACTTCAAGGACGCGTTGCGAACCGGCGACAAGAAGGTGCACGCCGCGCCGCCCGAGTTCGTCGCACGGACCCGTGAGTTGCTCGTCGAACCGCATCCGGCGGCACCGGAGGGCTACCCGTTCCAGTTGGCCAGCCGCCGCAACCGCCACTCGATGAACTCCTGGCTCAACGAGCTGCCGAGCCTGCACCCGTCGGGCAAGAAGAACGAAGTGGTGATCCACCCCGACGACGCGGACACCCTTGGCATCGCACAGGGCGACCGGGTGCGGGTGTTCTCCTCGGTAGGAGCGATCGAACTGGCCGCGTCGGTCAACGACCGCCCGCGCCGCGGGGTCGTCATCGTCGACCACGGCTGGGGATCACGGATCTTCGACCCCCGCGGCGAGGTGACACCGGAGTCCTACGGCGCCAACCGCAATCTGCTCATCGACGGCGGACCCGTCGACCCGCTGTCGCAGACCTCGGCGTTGAGCTCGTCGTACGTCGGAGTCGAACGCGTCGACACGCTTTAGATCTGCGGGCCCTCGGACCGCAGATCGTCGACGTTTCGCATCGCGTCGCGCAGTTTGGCCAACCACTCCTCGGTGTGCTCGCCGACCAGCTTCACCGACCAGGCCAGCGCATCGGAACGGGACCGCGCCACACCGGCGTCGACGAGGGTGTCGAGCACCTGGCGCTCCGGCTGCTTCAGCCGCGTCATCACCGGAACGGCGATGTGGGTGAACAGGATTCGCTCAAAGCTATCGTCACCCACCGCCCCGATCTCTATACCCCAGGAGACCTTGCGGCCGTAGCGGTCCTGCGCCTCGTCGGCGATCCGCATGCGCTCCGGCCGGGTTTCCTCGCGGAACCGGGAGGCGCGGCCCGACGCGCGGGCCTCACTCTGCTCGCCGTCGGGCTCGGCCAGCCTGCCGATGACGGTGATCTCCTCGCGGTCGACCACGACCGTCGGGTCGCCGTCGAACCAGTCCTCCGGAAGACGGCCCGCGAACCAATCCGCAGCGTCGTTGGCGTCGGGCTGTTGAGCCTGTTGCCAGCCGCCGGGGCGGCCCGACCGTCGGCCATGTGCGTGATGTTGCCTCATGATTACATGATTACATTGTTACAACGCCGATGGGACGGCTTTCACCCGAAGCGAACAGCGGACGCTTGGTGGGTCTTACCTGCGCTTCATCAGCACCGCGGCGCCGCCGCCGAGCACCATCGCCACCAGCAACAGGATGGCCCAGCCCGGACTGAGCAACCACCACACCGCGGCCACCGCGATGATCGCAGGCGATACCGCGAACAGCACCATGCCGGGGTGCTGCTTGATGACCGCGAGGGCGCCCTGCGCGCGCTGCCGGTCGATTTCCTTAGCCATGTCACCAAGAATGCCAGCGTTGTGCCGATCGCGGCATAGTGTCGAACACACCGCAACGAAATAGAGGAGCAATCGTGACAGGACCCGGACCCGCCAGCTGGCAACCGGATCCCGAAGGCCGCTTCGAGTACCGGTGGTGGGACGGGCAGCGCTGGACGGATCAGATCTCTCATCGCGGTCAGGTGAGCCGAGCGCCGATGGGGGGCGGGCCCGGCCCCGGGGCAGGCGGGCCGCCGCAGGCTCAGGTTCAACAGCACGTCGGTACGCCGCAGGGAGCGCACGCCGCTCCCGATCAAGGCGACGGTTTCTCCGGTATCAGCGGTGATCTCGTGGACGGGCGGTTCAGCGAGAAAGAGGCCAAGGCGATCGCGAACCAGAATTCGAAGCTGCTGCGCGTGCGCCTCGGCGAACCGTTCATGGCGCGACAGGGGTCGATGGTCGCCTATCAGGGCAACGTGGACTTCGCGTTCGAGGGCGGCGGGGCGTCGAAGTTCATCAAGAAGGCACTGACCGGTGAGGGTCTGCCGTTGATGCGCTGCCAAGGCCAGGGCGATGTCTTCCTCGCCGACCGCGCGTGTGACGTCCATCTGCTGAACATCAACAATTCCGGGTTGTCGATCAGCGGCAAGAACGTGCTGGCTTTCTCGTCGAGCCTCGACTGGAACATCGAGCGCGTGAAGGGCGGCAGCATCGCGACGGGCGGGCTGTTCAACACGACGCTGCGCGGCACCGGGTGGGTGGCGTTGACCACCGACGGCCCGCCGGTGGTGCTCAATGCCGCCGAAGCGCCGACGTTCGCCGACACCAACGCGGTGGTGGCGTGGTCGGCGAACCTGCAGACGCAGCTGAAGACGAGTTTCAAAGCCAGTTCGCTGATTGGCCGCGGGTCCGGCGAAGCGATCCAGGTGTCGTTCCACGGGCAGGGATTCGTCATCGTCCAGCCGTCGGAAGGCGTGCAGCTCGCGGTCGCCCAGTAGGTCACAACTCCAGCAGCACCGTGACCGGGCCGTCGTTGACGAGTTCGATTTGCATGTGCGCGCCGAACACACCGGTTTCGACGCGGGCGCCCAGCCGCCGCAGCGCATCGGCGAAGGCGGCCACCAGCGGCTCGGCGACGGAGCCGGCCGCGGCGGCGTTCCATGTCGGTCGTCGCCCCTTCGCGGTGTTGGCGTACAGGGTGAATTGACTGACGACCAGGATCGGTGCGTTGACATCGGCAGCGGACTTTTCATCATCGAGAATGCGCAACTGCCAGAGCTTTTCGGCCAGCCGCTGGGCCTTGCTCACGTCGTCGTCGTGCGTGACACCGACCAGGGCGAGCAGCCCTTGACCGTCCGGTCGCACCGCCCCGACCACGTCACCGTCGACCGATACCGCCGCCGACGTAACCCGTTGCACGAGGATGCGCACCGCGATGACGCTACAGCGTCGCGAGGATGCCCCTCATGGTGTCGATCTCCTGCTGCTGGGTCTTCACGATCGATCGCGACAGTTCCAGCTCTGGCGGAAACTGACCGTCTTCGATCTCGGTCTGCGCCATCGCGATTGCGCCCTCGTGGTGGGTGATCATGCCGGTCAGGAACAGCCTGCTGGCGTCGACGCCCTGCGCATTCCTCAGCGCCGTCATCTGCTCCACCGACAACATCCCCATCATGCCGCCCATCCCCGACATCCCCGGCATGTTCTCCTGACCCGGCATGTTCCCGTGACCCGGCATGCCGCCACCCGGACCCATGGACGGCATCGGCGGGTTGCCCCACTGGGCCAGCCAGTCCTGCATCTGCCTGATCTCGGGACCCTGCGCGGCCTTGATCTTGGTGGCCAGATCGGTGACTCGGGGATCGATGCCCTGCTTCGCCAGCACGATGTCACTCATCTCGATCGCCTGCTGGTGATGCGGGATCATGTGCCGGGCAAACCAGACGTCCGCATGGTTGTGGTCCAGGCTGCTCGGCGCGATGGTCGCGGAGGCCGTTGCGGTGGCTCCAGCCGGAGGCTGCACGTCGGAATCGTCGCTGCTACAGCCCGCCGAGATGACAAGCGCCGCCACGGCGCCTGCACCGGTCAGAATCGTTCGTTTCCACATCACCTTCGTAATCCCTTCGTGGTCGTACCCGTGCCTCTTACCTATACCCCCTACAGGTATATACTGCAACCATGACCGTCACCGCCGACGCCACCGACCGGCGCGCACTCACACTCGCTGTCGGCGGTATGACGTGCTCGTCCTGTGCGGCGCGGATCGAGAAAAGGCTCAACCGGATCGACGGCGTAGTCGCGACCGTCAACTTCGCCACCGAGCAGGCGACCGTCGAATTCCCCGACACCATCACTCCGGACCAGCTGATGGCCGCGGTCGAAGAAACCGGCTACACCGCGTCGGTGCCCGAACCCGATGCGCAGGCGGCCGAGGAGTCCGACGAGGCGGCGGCGTGGCGGCGGCGCCTGGTGGTGTCGGCGGCGCTGAGTGTGCCGGTGGTGCTGCTTTCCATGATTCCGGCGTTGCAGTTCCCCTACTGGCAGTGGCTGGCCCTCGCGCTCGCCTCTCCAGTCGCCATCTGGGGCGCCTGGCCGTTCCACCGCGCCGCATTTGCCAACCTGCGCCACCGCGCCGCGACGATGGACACCCTCATCTCGGTAGGGGTGGGTGCGGCCTACTTGTGGTCGGTCTGGGCGCTGGTCTTCACCCACGCGGGGATGGCGCGGCATGAAGATGGCGCTGCGCCCGCTGGCCAACAACGATGGCGGACCCCACCTTTATCTCGAGGTCGCCGCCGCCGTCACGACCTTCATCCTCGCCGGCCGCTATTTCGAGGTGCGCGCCAAGCGGCGGTCCGGCGCAGCGCTTCGCGCCCTGCTCGACATGGGCGCCAAGGACGTCGCAGTGCTGCGGCATGGATCGACCGAAACCCGCATTCCGATAAGACAACTCGCCGTCAACGACGTCTTCGTGGCGCGGCCCGGCGAGAAGATCGCCACCGACGGTGTCGTGGTTTCGGGCACATCGGCGGTGGACACGTCGATGCTGACCGGCGAGCCCGTGCCGGTCGACGTGGGCCCCGGCGACAACGTCGTCGGTGCGACCGTCAACGTCGGTGGACGGCTGGAGGTGCGGGCCACGCGTGTCGGCTCGGACACTCAGCTGGCCCAGATGGCCCGGCTGGTCACCGAAGCCCAGAGCGGCAAGGCCGAGGTGCAGCGGCTGGCCGACCGGGTGTCGGGGGTCTTCGTGCCGATCGTCATCGGGTTGTCGCTGCTGACGCTGGGCACCTGGCTGCTGATCGGCGCATCGGCGACCGCCGCCTTCACCGCGGCCGTCGCGGTGCTGATCATCGCGTGCCCGTGCGCGCTGGGTCTGGCCACGCCGACCGCGCTGCTGGTCGGAACCGGGCGCGGCGCCCAACTCGGAATCCTGATCAAGGGCCCGCAGATCCTGGAGTCGACGCGGCGCATCGACACCATCGTGCTGGACAAGACCGGGACAGTGACGACCGGGCAGATGTCGCGTCGCGTCGGTGCACGCCACCGACGATCCGTCCGGCACCGAAATGCTCAGGCTGGCAGGGGCTCTCGAGCAGGCATCCGAGCATCCGATCGGACGAGCCGTGGCAGAGCGGGCGGCCGAGGCCGGTCCGCTGCCGCCGGTGACGAACTTCGAAAACCACGGCGGCAGAGGCGTTATCGGTGTGGTCGAGGGACATACGCTGGCCGCGGGACGGTACAGCTGGCTGCGCGACGAGTGGGCGCTGGAAGCCCCCGACGAGCTTCGCGAGGCGGCGGAACAGGCCGAGGCCGACGGCAAGACCGCGGTCTGGCTGGCCGTCGACGGCTCGGTCCGCGCGGTCATCGTCGTCTCCGACACCATCAAGGAGACGTCACGCGCCGCGATCGCCGAACTCCGCGACCTCGGCCTCACGCCCGTCCTGCTCACCGGCGACAACCGCCGCGCGGCGCTCGCGGTCGCGCGGCAGCTCGACATCGACGAGGTGATCGCCGAGCTGCTGCCCGCCGAAAAGGTCGACCAGATCAAGCGATTGCAACAGCAGGGCAAGGTGGTGGCGATGGTCGGCGACGGGGTCAACGACGCCGCCGCACTCGCGCAGGCCGACCTCGGCTTGGCGATGGGTACGGGCACCGACGTCGCGATCGAGGCTTCCGATCTGACCCTGGTGCGCGGCGATCTGCGCGCTGCGGCCGACGCCATTCGGCTGTCCCGCGCGACGCTGCGCACCATCAAGGGCAACCTTTTCTGGGCGTTCGCCTACAACGTGGCGGCGCTACCGCTGGCGGCCCTCGGCCTGCTCGACCCGCTGATCGCGGGCGCCGCAATGGCTTTCAGTTCGGTGTTCGTCGTGAGCAACAGCCTGCGGCTGCGGCGGTTCACGCCCTCGCGGTAGGCAATTCGGTCAAACTCATCCCCCGCCGTGGTCCAAGCGGGATGATCTACGACCATGAAGTTCGCATTCGTCATGCCCAACGTGATGCAGATGCAAGCCTTGATGCAGCCGTGGGAGCCGAGTGTGACCGGGGCCGATCAGGTGCGGATGGCGCAACAAGCCGAAGCAATGGGCTACGAAATGATCTCCATACCGGAACATTTCGCGATGCCCCAGGAACATGTGGAGTTCTCGGGCGGCCACTGGCTGAGCTCGACGACGGCGCAGGCGTTCCTCGCCGGGGCAACCGAGCGAATCCTGCTCAACTCGTGCGCCACCATCCTGCCGGTGCAGCATCCGATCGTATTGGCCAAGGCGCTGGCGACGGCGGACTGGATGAGCGGCGGACGGATGCTGGCGACGTTCTGCTTGGGGTGGATTGAGAACGAATTCGAGTCGCTGAACGTGCCGTTTCACGAGCGGGGACGGATGGCCGACGAGTACCTGGCCGCCATCCTCGAACTGTGGACCAGCGATTCCCCGGCCTTTGAGGGCAAGTACGTCTCTTTCTCCGACATCGCGTTCGAACCGAAACCCGTGCAGAAGCCGCACCTGCCGGTGTGGATAGGCGGTGATGCCGATGCGGCGCTGCGACGCGCGGCCCGGTTCGCATCGGGGTGGATGCCGTTTCTCACGCAACCGGAGGAATTCCCGGCCAAGATCGACTTCATCAAGTCGCAACCCACCTACGACGGTCGTCCGTTCGAAGTCGGCTTCGGCCTTTCGGCACTACTCATCGGGGCCACGCATGAGGCCGTCGACCCGGAGAGCGGATGGCCCGGATGGAGCGCGGCGGAGTTGGCCGACCAGATCGGCCGGCTCGGCGAACTGGGTGTCACGCTGGTGTCGGTGCCCATCCCCGCGGTCGACGGCGTGGATGCCTACCTCGACTATTCGCAATGGGTCATCGAGGAGATCAAACCGAAGGTCCCGTGACGGAACCGCTGCTGGAGGGGCTGCCGCCGATCGTCGGTGACGGCGCCCGGCTACTCATTCTCGGCAACATGCCGAGCATGATGTCGCTGGCCGCACAGCAGTATTACGCCAACCCACGCAACGGGTTCTGGCGCATCACGGGCGAGATCTTCGGCTTCGACGCCGCGGCCGACTACGACGTTCGCGCGGGCGCGCTGCGTGCTCGCGGCGTCGCGGTGTGGGACGTGCTGCGGTTCTGCAGACGGCAAGGCAGCCTGGATTCGGCAGTCGAGCCGGACAGCATGGTGGCCAACGACTTTGCGCCGTTCTTCGATGCGCATCCCGCAATCGGGTCGGTGTTCTTCAACGGCGCCGCGGCGGAGAAGAACTTCGGCCGCCTCGTCGGTGTCGACCAGCCGCTGCGCTATTGCAGGCTACCGTCGACGAGCCCCGCCCAGACCATGCGCTACGCGGACAAGCTGAATGCGTGGCGACAGGCCATCGTCTGACGGTGACGAGATCAAACTTATGACACGCAAACCCATGGTTTGGCGTACCGGAACGTGATTTCGGCAGGTGCTAAGAAACCGGCGGGCGGCGCTGCGCCCACGGGCGTGCCTTCTCGATCTGTGCGCCGAGCGACAGCAGGGTTGCTTCGTCGAATGGTCTGCCCACCAACTGGATTGACGTCGGCAGGCCGTCGCCGTCGAGGCTCCACGGGACGACCGCCGCAGGCTGCCCGGTCACGTTGAACAGCGCCTCGAAAGGTACGCGCGCGGCCACCATGAGAAGAGTCGATATGGCGCCCCGCCGTTGGTACGCACCAATGCGGGATGGTCCCGCCGCGGTGCCCGGCGTGACGACCACGTCGACGTCGTCGAAGATCGCCTGGACCCGTTGGGCGACTTGGCTTTCCGCTGCCCGGATGGAATTCATCCGCCGGTCCGAGAACAACCCGCCGATGCGGGCGAATTCGCGCGTCCTGGCCTCCAGCCGTTCCGGGTGGGGCAACGTCTGCACATCGTCGTAGGCGCCACGGAAGTAGCGCGGCAGCGCCTGCCCGACAATCGAGGAGGTCGGGTAGTCCGGATCTCGCTCGATCACGTCGTGGCCGAGCTCACGCAGCAGTTCACCCGCTTCCTGTACCGCCGCGCGCTGCGCGCGTCCGATGCGTGCCACCAGCAGGGGCGGCAGCTTGGTGCTCAACGCAATCCGTAACCGTCCCGGTGCGCCGCCGGCCGCGGCGACGAAGCCGCCGTCGGGCGCGGGCATCGTCGTGGTGACGTCGAGGAAGAGCGCGGCGTCCTCGACGGTCCTCGCCATCGGCCCGTTCACGCTCAGGCCGTTCCATGCGCCGTCGTGCGGCGCCAGTGGCACTCGGTCTCGCTGCGGTTTCATCCCGAACAGGCCGCACCATGTCGACGGAATCCGGATGGAGCCCATACCGTCTGAGCCGAGAGCCATCGGCGCCAGGCCCGCCGCGACCGCCGCACCGCTGCCGCCGCTGCTGCCCCCGGGCGTGTAGTCCGTGTTCCACGGATTGCGCGTCGCGCCGTAGGCAAGGGTCTCCGTGAACGACCACAGCATCATCTCCGGCACCGCGGTCTTGCCCAGTATGACCGCGCCCGCCGCACGCAACCGCCGCACCACCTCGGCGTCGTCGGTCTTGGCCGGCCCGTGAGCGGCACTGCCGTACGTCGTGACCTCGCCGGCGACGTCGACGTCGTCCTTGATCGCGATCGGAACGCCGAGCAGAGGCAGCCGCTCACCGGCATCGAGGCGGGCCTGCGCGGCGTCGGCCTCCCGTCGGGCGGAGTCGGCCAGCACGATGCGGTAGGCCCGCAGTTCGGGATCCAGCCGGGCGATGCGCTCGAGATAGAGGTCGAGCAGTGCCGGCGCGGTAATGGAGCCCGCGGCGAGCAGCCGCGCCTGTTCCGCCGCACCGGCGAAGGCAAGGTCGGTGGAGTCCACCCGCTGCAGCGTAATGCCCACATGGCCGTGAGCGTGGGCGTACACTTTTTCCACCCACAGCCTGGGACTTCCCGTCGAACCGGGGATCGGCGTCGAGGCCACCAACCGACGCGAGGACGACTCATGACATCCCTGCAAATCAGTGACGTTGGAAAACATCTGCGGCGACTTGCTCTCGGGAGCGCGGTCGCAGCCTTCGCCGCCGTGGGCGGCAGCGCATTCGGTGAAAGCACACTCTCGTGTGCCGAAGCCCAATCGTGGGATCCGGCCGCATACCAAGAATGCGCGACCGGCTACGAGGCGCAGAAGGAAGACGACTACGTCAGTTGGTATGAGGGCGTGAAGAGTTGTTGCAAGAGCTTCGGCGGCGTATGGCGCGACCAACAACCCGGACAAGAAGCCCGATGCGATGCTCCCAAGCGGACGTTCATCCCGCCGGTCGGCGGGATCAGCGAAGTCCTCACACCCGCTCCACCGCCGCCGCCGGTGCGACAGCCTCCCGACATGATCCCCGGGACGCTTGCACCGATTGCCCCGGGATAACCGCCGTGTACCTGGGCCGTCGGGCAAACCGATGACCCGTCGGGCCGCCTGCCCTACCCTCTATCCCTATGTCATGCTCACCCTCTGCGATCAGGTCCTGGTCGCTGGCCGCGGCGACCACAATGATCACCGTCGGCCTTGTCTCTACCCCCGTCGGCCACGCAGCCGTTGACTGCTTTCCCGGTTGGGAGCTCGGGCCGACGTTGAAGCTGCTGCAGAGCGACGGCTGGTCGGTCACGGTCGGCGCGTCCGGCCGTGCGATTGGCGGGTCAGCCGTTGCGATTCCACCCGACCGTCGTCCACTGTGGCGCGGGACCGGTGAGGGCGGAAGTGACGGCATCACTGTGGCCTTCGGCATCGGCTGGGATAACGGCATTGTGATGCACTACACCGGGGTCATTGACCAGAGCACCGGTGCGGTGACCGGCGAGCGACTCGACGGCGTGACGTGGCAGACCACGACACCCCTACGGTGCATCGGGGCAGTAGACACACCGCCGGCCTAATACAATTCGCAGATGGCCAAACTCGAGTTGTCCCGCAGCCTGTCGATGCCACCGGATCACGCCTGGGAGCACGCGTCCGACTTTTCGACGCTGGGCGACTGGCTCAAGATGCACCAGGGCTGGCGCGGTGAACTGCCCGACGAGCTGGAAGTCGGCACGACGCTGGTCGGCGTCGCAGGCGTCAAGGGGTTGCGGAACCGGGTCACCTGGACGGTGAAGGAGCTCGACGCGCCGACACTGTTGGCGGTTACCGGCGACGGCGTGGGCGGCACCAAATACGGACTGCGGATGACGGTCAAACCCACCGATTCGGGATGCGTCTTCACGGTGAAGATCGAACTCGGCGGCAGGCCGCTGTTCGGCCCCATCGGTGCCACCGCGGCCCGCCTGGTCAAGGGCGATATCGAGCACTCGATCGAGCGGTTCGAGGAGCTCTACAGCTGAGTGTGAAAGCGCGCGTCATCGCCGGCGGCCCCGGCCGACCTCGAGTGCCCGCCTACGAGCGACTGTGTCGCTGCAGCGGTAGGTCTTTCGGTAGTAGCCACATTGCTACGAGGCGGGCACTTCGCACATACCGTCGGACGCCACTCGGACCAACGAATCGGCTTGTCGCGTTAACGTGGCGGGGTGTCCTGTGTCTTCTGCGCCATCGTCGCCGGCGAGGCTCCCGCCATTCGCGTCTACGAGGACGACGACTACCTGGCCATCCTCGACATTCGGCCGTTCACCCGCGGCCACACGCTGGTCATCCCCAAGCGGCATACCGTCGACCTGACCGATACCCCGCCGGAGACCTGCGCCGACCTGGTGCGCATCGGGCAGCGCATCGCGAAGGCGGCGCGCCGATCGGGCCTGCACGCCGACGGCAGCAACGTCGTCATCAACGACGGTAAGGCGGCCTTCCAGAGCGTGTTTCACGTCCACCTGCACGTCCTGCCGCGCCGCGACGGCGACAAGCTGTCATTCGCCAAGGGCATGCTGCTGCGTCGCGATCCCGACCGCGAGGAATCCGGCCAGATCCTGCGGGAGGCGCTGGCCGAACTCGACGCCACTCCGCAGGACGGAACGTCATGAACCTCGTCGAGAAGACCGCCAACCGAATCTTCCAGTTGCACGACAGCGTCTATCAGCGGACCAACGGCTGGATCGGCCACCGCCTGCTGATACTGCCCAGCCTGCTGCTGCACACTGTCGGCGCCAAGACCGGCAAGGCGCGCACCACATCGCTGACCTACGCCCGTGACGGTGACGACTATCTGATCGTCGCGTCCAACGGCGGCTCCCCGCGGTCGCCGGACTGGTACCACAATTTGAAGGCCCACCCGGATATCGAAATCAACGTCGGCCCAAAGCGATTCGGCGTGACGGCGCAACCGGTGTTGCCCGGCGACCCAGACCGCGAACGGCTGTGGACGATCGTCACCAAGTACAACAAGGCCTACGACCAATACCAGAAACGGACGTCGCGGCCGATCCCGGTGATCAGGCTGACGCCGAAAGCCTGATCAGAACAGCTCTTTGGCGAGTAGTTCCAGCGTTTTGACACGCGCTGGCGCGGTCGCCGGGTCGGTACCGCGGCGGGCCGACGCCACCGGGTGGATCATCACCTCGTCGACGTCGAACTCCTGGGCGAACGCGCGCACCTGCTCGGCGGCCTCGCTCGGATCGCCCACGACGGCGCGGCGCAATCCGGCGTCCACCACCGCCTGCTCCTGCGGCATCAGCGTCTTTTGTTCGGCGTCCTCGACGAGGTCGAGCGGCCCGAGCGGCTGGCCGGTGCGCAGCCGAGCCATCATCTGCAGGTTCGGCAACAGCAATGCCGTTGCCTCATCGTGGGTTTCGGCCACTGCGGCGTTCACGGTCAGAAACGTCACGGGTTGCGACGCCGGGTCGCTGGGTACGAACTCCGACCGGTAGACCTCGAGCGCCTCGGCGGTGCCCTGTCCGGAGAAGTGATGGGCGAACACATACGGCAGCCCCTTGGCCGCCGCCAGATGTGCGGAGTACATCGACGAGCCGAGCAGCCACAGTTTCGGCTCGGTCGTCGCGGCCGGCGTGGCCTTCAGGATGTAGTCGTCCCTCATCAGGTTCCGCGGCAACGCCACCCGGACGCCGCGGGCACTCATCAGCGCCACCACATTGTCGAGATACTGCGGGAACTGCTCGATATCAGTGTCGTCCCTGCCTGCTGCGCCGCGCAGCGCGAGCGAGGTGACCGGGTCGGAGCCCGGCGCCCGCCCGATGCCGAGATCGATGCGGCCGGGGTGCGCCGCCTCCAGCAGCGCGAACTGTTCGGCGACGGCCAGCGGTGCGTGGTTGGGCAGCATGACGCCGCCGGAGCCGACGCGAATCTGCGAAGTATGGGCGGCCAGGTGTGCGATCAGCACCGGCGGGCTGGTGGCCGCCACCGCGGGCATGTTGTGGTGCTCGGCGACCCAGTAGCGGGTGTAGCCCAGCCGGTCGGCGGTCTGCGCGAGCTGCGTCGACGCCGCCAGAGCGTCGGATGTCGACTGGTCGGTACGCACCGGCACGAGGTCGAGAACGGAAAGCCGCATATCGGCGTCAACGCCTGCCATCACGCCTGCCTTCCCGCGACTTCGGCGCGTTTTCCGGCGCTGAGCGCACGTCAGCGCGCCGAAATCGCTGTATGCCGGCCAGCGCGGCGGCCTTGCCGAAGACATCGTCGAGCATCGCCGGCGTGAGCTTGCCGGTGAACGTGTTCTGCTGGCTGGGGTGGTAGCACCCGACCAAGGTGACCTCGCCGTGCGGCGTCTGCACCGCAGCCGTCGCGCCGTGCCCGAACTTCGGCACCGGACGGCCGACCGAGCCGCCGGCCGCGCGGACCATGTCCAGCGCCGCCCGCCACGCGAACCCGCCGAGCGCGATGATGACCCGCACGTCGCCACCGACGAGCCGCCACTCGGCATCTAGCCACGGTGCGCATGTCGCACGTTCGGCCGGAGTCGGTGCGTTCCCCGGTGGCGCACAGCGCACCGCCGCCAGCACCCGAGTGTCGTTGAGCGCCAAGCCATCCGCGGCATCGACACACAGCGACTGGTTGGCCAGCCCGGCCCGGTGCAGCGCCGCGAACAAGAAGTCACCCGAGCGGTCACCGGTGAACACGCGCCCGGTCCGATTGCCGCCGTGCGCGGCGGGCGCCAGCCCGACGATGACCAGCCGCGGCCGCGACGCGCCCCAGCCCGGGATCGGTCTGCCCCAGTACGGCTCGCCGGCGTAGGACTTGCGCTTCTCGACGGCGACGCGCTCACGCCACTCCACCAGGCGCGGGCAGGCCCGGCACACCGACACCTCGGCGTCGACCTGGTCGACGGACTCGGCGGCGCCCGCCATCGCAGCCACCTGCGCGGGTGATCCCGCGACCGCGGTGTCACGCGTCGCGGGATCACCCGGCCATCCCGAGCCCGCCGGAACCGGCGAGTCGAACAGTCCGCCGGTGCGAGGGTGTGCCAGCTTCACCGTTCCACTGTGCCTGCGGCGGAAAATCCGTCGCCGACCGGGCGGCACCGCTGTTAGATTCTGCCGAGATATCCCATGACCAACGGCAAGCGCGGTCCGCTCTTCGTCATCCTCTTCGCCGCGCTGATGGCCGGTGCGGGCAACGGCATCTCGATCGTCGCGTTTCCGTGGCTGGTGCTGCAACGCAACGGATCCGCGCTCGACGCGTCGATCGTCGCGATGGCCGGAACCATTCCCCTACTCGTGGCGACGTTGATCGCCGGTGCCGCGGTGGACTACCTGGGCCGCAAGCGCATTTCGATGATCTCCGACGCACTGTCCGCGTTGTCGGTGGCCGCCGTCCCGGTGCTCGCGCTGACATTCGGCGTGCACGTCATAAACGTCGCGGTGCTCGCAGGCCTGGCCGCGCTCGGCGCGTTCTTCGATCCGGCGGGAATGACGGCGCGCGAGACGATGCTGCCCGAGGCCGCCACGCGCGCGGGCTGGACGCTGGACCACGCCAACAGCGTCTACGAAGCGGTGTTCAACCTGTCCTACATCGTCGGGCCGGGCATCGGCGGGCTGCTGATCGCGACGCTGGGCGGGGTGAACACGATGTGGGTGACGGCGGGGGCGTTCTGTTTGTCGATCGCCGTCATCGCGACGCTGCGCCTGGAGGGGACCGGCAGGCCCGACCGCAGCAAGCTGACCGAAGGCGTGTGGGCGGGCATCGTCGAAGGTCTGCGGTTCGTCTGGAGCGTGCCCGTGCTGCGCACCCTGGCGTTCGTCGACTTGGCGGCCACCGGGCTTTACATGCCAATGGAATCGGTTTTGTTCCCGAAGTACTTCACCGACCGCAACGAGCCTGCCCAACTCGGCTGGGTGCTGATGGCGCTCAGCGTCGGCGGCCTGGTCGGGGCGCTGAGCTATGCGGTGCTGTCGCAGCGGATGAAGCGACGGACCACGATGCTGGTCGCACTGCTGACGCTGGGCGTGGCGATGACGGTGATCGCGTTCCTGCCGCCGCTACCGCTGATTCTGGTGCTCTGCGCGGTCGTCGGGTTCGTCTACGGCCCGATCGCGCCGATCTACAACTACGTCATGCAGACCCGGGCACCCCAACACCTGCGCGGCCGGGTGGTCGGCGTGATGGGGTCGCTGGCCTACGCCGCCGGCCCGCTCGGGCTGGTGGTGGCGGGTCCGCTGGCCGACGCCGCCGGGCTGCACGTGACGTTCCTGGCCCTGGCGCTGCCGATGCTGCTGCTCGGTCTGGTCGCCATCGGTCTGCCGGCGCTGCACGACCTGGACCGACGATGACGAGCACCGCCGCTCGCTGACCGGGCGCCAGCGCCCTTCGTACGAGCTTCGCGTCGTCGACGATGGGATGCGCGACGTGCCCATGCACACCAACAATTTTCGTAGCATTGCCGACCATGTCAGAAACAGTTGATCTGATCGTGTTCTGGCACGCGAGATCTGGGCTTGCAACGTCAGAACGAGAAGCCGTGCTCAGCTTGGCAAGACAGGCAGGTTGTGCATTGCGGCCGCCTGTGCAAGGCGCTCGTCGAAGGACGCGACGCTCGCGGCGGCTTCCTCGGCGGCGAGAAGAACGCAGCAGTCCGGCATCTTCAGACCGGTGGTCACGCGCAGCTGGGCAAGCCGAATCGCGGTGTCGGCAGGGAAGTTCAGTTCCTGCACTTCGAGGGCGTGAAGCGCCGCCAGGACCGCGTCCAGCCGGTTATCACGGACCGGCGCGACAAGGACTTCGGCCAGAGTGAGCCAGTTGACGGCGAGATCGTCGTCCACCGCTTGGGTCAGTAGCTGTTCTGCAGCGGCATGGTGGGTGTCGTCGCTGTCGAGAAAGGCAATAAGGACGCTCGCGTCAAGCACGATCACGCGGGCCAGTCCTCGCGAAGGCGCTTGAGGTAGTCAGCTCCGTATACGCCCCTTAGGCATCCGCTGTGTGTGCGAATGGCCTCGAGTCGGCGACGTCGCCGTTCGTCACGCGCCTGTTGGGCAGCGCGGTGACCCTCCAGCGCCAGACGCACCACCAGCTGCGCTCGGCTCAGGTCCGGCCAACGACGGGCCGCTTCGTCCAGCGCTACGGCCAGATCATCGGTCTCGGTCACGAAATGCCGGGGGCGAGTGGTGGGCATACGGCCCAGTGTATCACCGTCGAGACCAAGTGCTACACCGCATGTTCTCGTAGCATCGGACCGTGGGCATTCTCGAAAGCCTGATCGCCGACCTGCCCGACGGCATGGTCGTCACCGACACGGCCATCACCGAGGGCTACCGGCAGGACCGCGCGCTTGACCCGGCAGCGGGCAAGCCGCTGGCGGTGGTGCGGCCGTTGACCACCGAGCAGGTACAGATCGTCATGCGATGGGCCAGCGCCCACCGGGTTCCTGTCGTGCCGCGCGGAGCGGGCAGCGGGCTGTCCGGCGGCGCCACCGCCGTCGACGACGGTATCGTCCTGTCGACGGAGAAGATGCGCGAGATCACCGTCGACCCGGTGACACGCACCGCGGTCTGCCAGCCGGGGTTGTTCAACGCCGAGGTGAAAAAGGCTGTCGCAGAACATGACCTGTGGTACCCGCCGGATCCGTCGTCGTTCGAGATCTGCAGCATCGGCGGCAACATCGCCACCAACGCGGGCGGACTGTGCTGCGTCAAATACGGCGTCACTACCGACTACGTACTCGGTCTACAGGTGGTGCTGGCCGACGGGACGGCGGTGCGGTTGGGCGGGCCGAGGCTGAAAGATGTTGCGGGACTGAGCCTGACGAAGCTTTTCGTCGGCAGCGAGGGCACCCTCGGGATCGTCACCGAGGTCACGCTGCGGCTGCTGCCCAAGCAGCATCGGTCCAGCACCGTGGTGGCCAACTTCGCGACGGTCCAGGCGGCCACCGACGCGGTGCTCGGTGTAGCGTGCCAGATGCGGCCGTCGATGCTGGAGTTCATGGACGCCATCGCGATCAACGCCGTCGAGGACAAGCTGAAGATGGGCCTGGACCGCGACGCGGCCGCGCTGCTGCTGGCCGGCTCCGACGAGCGCGGCCGGTCGGCGGGCGAGGACGCCGAGCGGATTGCGGGCATATTCGCGGAGAACGGCGCGACCGACGTGTTCTCCACCGACGACCCCGACGAGGGTGAGGCTTTCGTAGCCGCTCGCCGGTTTGCGATTCCCGCGGTCGAGGCCAAGGGCACGCTGCTGCTCGAGGACGTCGGCGTGCCGCTGCCCAGGATCGGTGATCTGGTCGGCGGGGTGGAGCGCATCGCCGCCGAGCAAGACGTGATGATCTCGGTGATCGCCCACGCCGGCGACGGCAACACCCATCCGCTGATCGTGTTCGACCCGTCCGACGCCGCGATGGCGCAGCGGGCGCAGCGGGCGTTCGGCGAGATCATGGATCTGGCCGTCGGGCTCGGCGGCACCATCACCGGCGAGCATGGCGTCGGCAGGCTGAAAAGGCCCTGGTTGGCGGGGCAGATCGGCCCCGAGGCGATGGAGCTCAACCGTCGCATCAAGCAAGCGCTGGACCCCGAGGGCATCCTCAATCCCGGCGCCGCGATTTGAGAACATTTCCACCCAACTGTTGACAGGGTGTGGGGTTGCGTCGTACCCATAAGACATGACCGCCACTCTGTCTCATCGCTCGCCGGCCCGCTTCGTGCTCGCCACCGCCGAGACGTGGGCCAACCCGCTGGCCGATGTACCAGGCGCTGCGCGACAAGGATCCGGTGCACCATGTCGTGCCCGAGGACCGTCCCGGCCATGACTACTGGGTGCTGTCCCGGCACGCCGACGTCTGGAACGCTGCGCGCGACCACGAGACGTTCTCGTCCGCCCAGGGCCTGACGGTCAACTACGGCGAGCTGGAAATGATTGGGCTGCAGGACAACCCACCGTTTGTGATGCAGGATCCGCCGGTGCACACCGAATTTCGCAAGTTGGTGTCGCGCGGCTTCACCCCGCGCCAGGTCGAGGCCGTCGAGCCCAAGGTGCGGGAGTTCGTCGATCGAACGGATCGAGCGGCTGCGCGGCAGAAGGCGGCGGCGACATCGTCACCGAGCTGTTCAAGCCGCTGCCGTCGATGGTGGTCGCGCACTACCTCGGCGTGCCCGAGGAGGACCGCGAACAGTTCGACGGCTGGACCGAGGCGATCGTGGCGGCCAACGCTCAGACCGGCAGCTCGGCAGAAGCGGCGGAGTCCGCAGGCGAGGCGGTGGCGTCGATGATGGGCTACTTCACCGAACTGATCGAGCGGCGGCGGCGCGAGCCCGAAGACGACACGGTGTCGCATCTGGTCGCCGCCGGTGTCGGCGCCGACGGCGACATCGCCGGCACGCTGTCGATACTGGCCTTCACGTTCACGATGGTCACCGGCGGCAACGACACCACCACCGGCATGCTCGGCGGATCGGTGCCGCTGCTGCACCAGCGTCCCGACCAACGCCGGCTGCTGGTCGACCAACCGGACCTGATCACCGACGCCGTCGACGAGCTCCTGCGGCTCACCTCGCCGGTGCAGGGCCTGGCCCGCACCACGACTCGCGACGTCGAGTCTGCACGGCAAGCACGATCCCGGCCGGGCGCAAGGTGCTGCTGCTGTACGGCTCGGCCAACCGCGACGAGCGCCAGTACGGCCCGGACGCCGGCGAACTCGACGTCACCCGCCGTCCGCGCAACATCCTGACGTTCAGCCACGGCGCCCACCACTGTCTCGGCGCGGCCGCCGCGCGCATGCAGGCTCGGGTGGCGCTGACCGAATTGCTCTCGCGCTGCCCCGATTTCGAGGTCGACGAATCGGGCATCGTCTGGGCCGGTGGCGGCTACGTGCGTCGGCCGCTGTCGGTGCCGTTCCGGGTGACGTGGCTAGATGGCGGGCAAGGACTGGCTGAGTTCGCGCCGCGCCGAGGTGGCCGCCGACCGCATCCTCGACGCGGCCGGCGAGCTGTTCGCCCACACGACGTCGCGACCGTCGGGATGAACGACATCGCCCGTGCCGCAGGGTGTTCCAGGGCCACGCTGTACCGCTACTTCGAGAACCGCGAAGTGCTGCACACCGCCTACGTGCACCGCGAGGCGTATCGGCTGCACGAGCAGATGACCGAACTCAGCTCAACGGGATCGCCGATCCGCGGGAGCGGCTGCTGGCCGGGCTCGGCGTCGTCGCATGCAAGCTGGTGCGCGACAGCCCGGCGTTGTCATCGTGGTTCGCCACCGCCGACTCCCCCATCGGCGCGGAGATGGCCGAGCAGTCGCGAGGTCGATCCAGGCGCTCACTCGGGCTTCCTGCTGTCACTGCGCCCGACGACCCGGACGTCGTCCACCGCACGGGCCCGCTGGCTGGTTCGGGTGCTGACCTCGCTGCTGATCTTCCCGGGCCACGACGACGGCCGACGAACGCGCGATGCTCGAGGAGTTCGTCGTTCCGATGGTGTGCCCACACAGCCGACTGGATAAGCCTTCGCTATTGCCGCGCCATGGCGATGGTGAAACGGAGTGCCTCAGGCGTCGCTGCTGCCGCTCCAGCGAACCATGTCAAGCGCGACGGCGACCTGCACGCTGTTCTGCTCGAGCGGCCGCGGTAATAGTTGGTCCGCACGGGAAAGCCGTCGCAGCAATGTGTTTCGGTGGGTGTAGAGCCGTGCCGCAGCGCGCGAAGCGTTGCACTGTTCGTTGACGAAGGTGAGTACCGCCGCGCGGATTTCGGGGCTGGCCGCCGCCAGCTTGCCAAGCGTTTGCTTGACGAACTGGTCCGCCCGATCGGGGTCCTGGGTGACCAGAGATACGAGTTCGATGTCCTCGAAACCGGCGACGCGTTGTGTCGAGTTCAGTCGCGCCAGCATGTGTTGCGTGGTGACCGCGTCGAGGTGGCTCCGCCGGAACCCCTCCATGCCCCTGGCGGTCGATCCGAGCGCGACGCGGACCCCGGGCAGCCGAACGATCACCTCCTCCAGCCGGCGAAGATCCGGCGCTACATTGCCGGCTATCCAGACCCAGCGGGTGGCCGCGCTCGCGATCACGCTGAGCGGGCGCTGTGCGTTGGGGCCGTGTACCAATGCCTCCGTCGCGCGGTCCAATTGACTGGAGTCACAATCCGGCTCATCGCCCCACACGACCGCCGCGGTGTGGGTCTGTTCGAGGCTGTAGCCCAGGCGCGCCTCGGCTCGCTGTCTGCTGATCGGCGCTCCGTCGAGGATCAGCGCGACCGTTTCACGCCGCTCGGCGTGCGTTCCACGGGTCAACTCGTCGCGCTCGACTTGAATCTGCTCGGCGATGCCGGCGATCGTCGGGCGTCGACGACCCGAACAACGACCGCGCCGATACGTCAGCAGGTCGGGATGCAACTCCCGAGGATCCGAGGTGAGACCGAACGCGATTGCATCCACCGCCGCCACGCGACGTTCTGCCCCACCCGGTAGGCCTGCAGGGCCGACTCGCCGAGCCCACGGCGCACCAGATCGCGGGCGATGCTAAGCGGCTCGGGGCCAAGGTTGGCCGGTACCGGCGCTCCGGGATCACCGACGTCTGCCCGCCGCGGCCCAATGCAATAGGTTGGCGCGGGTGCTCCTGCGGGTGGCCGCGTTGAGGGCGGGATCGTCGGCGAGTTCCTGCACGTTCGCCGCCGACAGCGTTGCCTGATCGAGTTCCTCCAGCCATTGGGCCTGTGCGTCGAGGACCAATCCGGCGCCGCGCCTGATCAGCTCGCGGACCCTGTCGGACGGGCGCTCCCACTCCACTGGTGCAGTTTGCACCATCAATAGGCAATATCGGGGCATTTTGACCTAGTTTGACCCGGTCTCGTTACTCGATGATTGAGCCACAACCACGTCACACCCAGCCAGGAGTCGAAATGTCCACAACACCCACCACGACCAGCGTCGAACACGTCGACGTGCTGATCGTCGGCGCCGGCATCTCCGGTATCGGGGCGGCGTACTACCTGCAGACCGAGCAGCCGGACAAGACGTTCGCGATTCTGGAGGCGCGCGGCGCACCGGGCGGAACGTGGGACCTGTTCCGCTACCCGGGTATTCGCTCCGATTCGGACCTACACACGTTCAGCTACGAGTTCAAGCCGTGGGAGAACGAGAAGGCGATCGCCGGCGCGCCCGCGATCCTCGACTACCTGCGCGAGACGGCCGCCGAGAACGCGCATCGACCGCAAGATCCGGCTTCACCACAAGGTGCTCAGTGCCGCCTGGTCGACCGAGGACGGTCGCTGGCTGCGTCGAGACCGAGCGGACCGACACCGGCGAGCGGCTGACGATGAGCTGCGGATGGCTCTTCTGTGCCGGCGGCTACTACCGCTACGACCAGGGCTTCACGCCGGAATTCGCGGGCCGCGAGCGCTTCGGCGGCCAGATCGTGCACCCGCAGCACTGGCCCGAGGACCTGGACTACAGCGGCAAGCGGGTCGTGGTGATCGGCAGCGGCGCGACCGCCGTCACCTTGATCCCGGCGATGGCCGGCACGGCCGCACACGTGACGATGCTGCAGCGCTCACCGACCTACGTCATGCCGCTGCCGTCGGAGGACGCCATCGCCAACGGGCTACCCGCACTGTCGGGCGCGAAGCCGGCCTATGCAATCACCCGGCGAAAGAACGTCGCGCAGCAGCGTGCGATCTACCGGTTGTGCCAACGGTATCCGCGTACCGCGCAACGGGTGATCCGCTACCTCAATGCCCGGCAGCTGCCCGAGGGCTATCCCGTCGACGAGCACTTCAAGCCCGCCTACAACCCGTGGGACCAGCGGCTGTGCGTCGTACCCGACGGCGACCTGTTCAAGGCCATCCGCGACGGGACGCCTCGGTGGTCACCGACCGGATCGACACCTTCACCGAGCGGGGAATCAGGCTGCGAATCCGGGCGCGAACTCGAGGCCGACATCATCGTGACCGCCACCGGCCTGAACCTCCAGGCGTTCGGCGGCATCACGCTGACGGTGGACGGCGTCGAGGTGAACGTCGCCGACCAGGTGGCGTTCAAGGGCATCATGCTCGACGGGGTTCCGAACTTCGCGTTCACGTTCGGCTACACCAACTCGTCGTGGACGCTGAAGGTCGGCCTGGTGGGCGATCATTTCACTCGGCTGCTCGCCTACATGGACGCCAACGATCACCAGATCTGCTACCCGCAGATCAGTGACCCGCACATGGAGACCTTGCCGCTGCTGGGCATCGGCGCGGGATATGTGAAGCGGTCGATCGACCAATTCCCCCGCCAAGGCGACGGCGGACCCTGGCGGATGACGATGGACTACAAAGCCGACGTCAAGCTGCTGCGCGACGGCCCGGTCGAAGACGAGAACCTCCGGTTCGCCACTGCCTCGCGCGTCGACACACGCGACCTCGTACTGACCGCCTGAGCCAGCGGCGCAACGCGTATTCGGTCACCTCGCCGCGGGCGATCGCTTCGCTGCCGGTAACCATGTGTTCCATGGCCGAAACCTCCCAGTGACCACCGACACGTTCGCGAGATCGACGCTAACGAGGAAAAGTGCGAAGCATTGTCAAGCGGTTGGGGAAACATTTAGGCGGCTGGGCTAATGAGGGCGGCTAAACGTTGGGCCGGGGTGTCGAGGTCCAGGGTGGGTCGTGGTCGGGTGTTGAGCTTGTCCTGGATGCGTTTGAGGTCGTCTTTGGTGTAGCCGGCCAGGTCGCTGCCCTTCTCGAACCAGAACCGCAGTAGGCGGTTGGTGTTCTCGTTGGTGCCGCGCTGCCAGGGCGAATGCGGATCGCAGAAGTACACCGGCGCTTTGAGCTCCAGCTGAATGTCGCGCCACTGGGCCATCTCAGAGCCGCGGTCCCAGGTGATAGTGCGTCGAAGATGCTCGGGCAGCTCGCTCATCGCCTCGATCATCGCGGTCGCGACCGTCTCGGCGGTGTGGTCGATGGGCAGGTGCAACAGGATGGTGAACCGGGTCTGGCGCTCCACCAGAGTGCCGATCGCGCTGGTGTTGCCGGCACCCATGATCAGATCGCCTTCCCAATGCCCGGGCACCGCCCGATCGGCCACCTCGGCGGGCCGGTCACTGATCCGGAACTCCTCGCCGCTGGCGTAAACCCCGCGCGGCCCCACAGCCCGTCCGCGGGTCTTGCGGGCCGCCCGCTTCGTCGACAGGCGCTTGTGCAGATCGGCGCGCAGAGCGCCACGGGTCTGCACATACAACGCTTTGTAGAGCGTCTCGTGGCTCACCTGCATCAGCTTGTCATCGGGGTGCTCCTTGGCCAACATCTGCGCAATCAGCTGTGGGCTCCACCCGTCATCCATCCACGCTTGGATCGCGGCGCACAGCTCTGGATTCTTGAGTTTGAATTCCTTGGGACGCAGTGCATTTCCACCAGCGCGAACATGGGCCATCAACGCGTGATAGTCCCCGTCAGCGGTGCTGTTGCGGGTGACCTCTTTCCACACGACCGAACGGTCGCGATCGATGCGTCGCCCGATCTCGGCATAACTCAACCCATCGTCGAGGCCGCGCATGATCTCTACCCGCTCAGCCAAGTTGATCCGATGCCCACGACCACCTGGCCCATCACGATCCACCGCATCAGCCATACCACCGTGTCGACCCGTCGCTAACGTCATCCCGCCAGCTTTGTGCCACCACTGATGCCCCAGACCGTGCGACACGCCCATCGCCACCTCAGCCGCCGACACCGACTGCCCAGAACACACCCGATCGAACAACTCCCACTTCACCGCCCGCGTCGCGGGGATTCCTCTCGGCACAGCAACCTCCCAAATCATCGGATGTTGCTGTGACCGTATGAATCCGCCCGAGTAGTGACCGCGCTAACGTCGATCTCGCGAACCTACGAGGAGCGCACCCGGGTGAAGCGGTGCAGCAGCCACGCCGCCGGGACCGTCACGATGAACGTGGCCACGAACAGGACCGGCATCGAGCCCGTGTAGATCGGGAAGCGGAGGATCTCCACCATCACGAGCTCCATCATCAGCAGATGGATCAGGAAGATCTCGTAGGAGATCTCGCCGAGGAAGACCATCGGCCGGCTCGCCAGGAACCGCGCGTACCAGCCGCGGTCACCGAGCGCCAGCGGCGCCACCGCCAGCGTCGCGATCACGGCGTAGAAGCCGGCCTTGGCCAGTCCCTCATCCAAACCGTCGGGGGACGTGGTCGGCGCCCCCGCAATCGGCGTCGACGCGATGAAGTAGCAGGCCACTGCCACCGGCAGACAGGCGAACGCGTATGCGCGCACACCCATGGCCTGTAAGACGGCCAGCATCATGCCGCCGATGAACCAGGCCAGATAGGTGGGCAGCCACAGCCGCGCGCCGTCGGGCAGGAAGTCGGTGGTGTGTACGAGAACCAGCCAGGCCGGGGTGAGTGCGGCCAGGCACATCAGCCCGACCAGCAACAGCACCGGCCGCCAGTGCCGCCGGCACAACACCACCAGCAGCAGATAGGCCAGCAGCGGCAGCACCACGTAGAACGCGACTTCCACTGCCAGACTCCACATCTGGGTCAGCGCCTGATGCAGATACGAGTACAGATAGTTGTCGGTGTAGATCTGCGTCAGCGTGAGGTTGCGGAACAGCCCCATCCAGGTGTGCCCGGGATTCGGCCCGGCGGTGCGGAAGTGGTACACGAGGTAGGCGATCAGCACCGTGACGACGTAGGCGGGCATGATCCGGCGCACTCGGTGCCAGGCGTACCGGCGCACCGACGGCGCCTGCCCGCCCGTCGCGGCCGCCCTCACCCACGGACCGAACAGCAGAAATCCCGACAGCACAAAGAAAATCGGAACGCCCATCTCCATGCGGGAATACACCAGGCCGACGTAACCGTGCGTGTATTTGCCGGTGGTGTATGCGGCGTGGGTGGCCATCACCAGTAGCGCTGCGACGGCGCGGATCCCGGTGAGCGACGCGACCCGCTCGGGGGTCGACACCGATTCGAGGCCACCCTGCGCGGCCTGGTCGTCGATACCTTTGTACAGCGTCATGGTTGTTTACGGCGCGGCTTTCCCGAACCGCGATCGGGTTGCAGGTTGATCCGGATGCCCGAGATACGGGTATTCTCAAGCGCTTTCAGCGTCTTCTTCGGTAGCTTCGCCGGCAGCTCCACGAGCGAATGGTCCGGCTTGATGGTGATGTGCCCGAAGTCGCTGCGGTGCAGGCCGCCCTCGTTGGCGATGGCGCCGACGATGTGGCCCGGTCCCACCTTGTGCCGCTTGCCCACCGCAATGCGATAGGTCGCCAGGCCTTCGCGCGGCGGGCGGTCGGTCTTGTCCCGGCGGGGACGATCCTCACGCTCGCGCCGCTTCTCCGGCGGAGGCTCGGTCATCAAGAACTCGCCGCCGTCGCGTGCCTGCAGTGCCAGTGCCGCGGCGATGTCGGCCATCGGCACGTCGTTCTCCCGTTCGTAGTCCTCGATTATCCGACGGAACAGCTCGATGTTCGGCGAGCCGAGCGCATCGGTGATCGAGTCGCGGAACTTCTCCACCCGCTGGGCGTTGACGTCATCGACGCTGGGCAACTGGGATTCGACCAGCTTTTGGCGGGTAACCCGCTCGATCGACTTGAGCAGGTGGCGTTCGCGAGGAGTGACGAACAGCAGCGCAGTCCCCGACCGTCCGGCGCGGCCCGTGCGGCCGATGCGGTGCACGTACGACTCGGGGTCGTGCGGGATGTCGTAGTTCAGCACGTGCGAGATCCGTTCGACGTCGAGTCCGCGGGCGGCGACGTCGGTCGCGATCAAGATGTCGATGCTGCCGTCCTTGAGCGAGGCGATGGTGCGCTCACGCACAGCCTGAGGGATGTCGCCGTTGATGGCGGCAGCGGAAAACCCACGGGCACGCAGTCTTTCGGCGACTTCCTCGGTGGCCTGCTTGGTGCGAACGAAGACGATCATCGCCTCGAACGGCTCGACCTCCAGCACCCTGGTCAGGGCGTCCATTTTGCGTGGCCCGGCGACCTGGATGTAGCGCTGCGAGATGTTTTCTGCCGTTTGCGTTTTCGCCTTGACCGTCACCTCGACCGGGTCGTGCAGGTACTTCGACGTGATCTTGCGGATGGCGGGCGGCATGGTCGCGGAGAACAGCGCGACCTGCTTGTATTCGGGGGTGTCGGCCAGGATGCGTTCGACGTCCTCCGCGAAGCCCATCTGCAGCATCTCGTCGGCCTCGTCGAGCACCAGATAGTCGAGGTGGGTGAGGTCGAGGCTGCCCTTCTCGAGATGGTCGATGACGCGGCCCGGCGTGCCGACGACGACGTGCGCGCCGCGCTTGAGTCCAGCGAGTTGCGGGACGTAGGAGGCGCCGCCGTAGATCGGCAGCACGTTCACGGCAAGGTGCGCACCGTACCGGCTGAACGCCTCGGCGACCTGCAACGCCAGCTCGCGGGTGGGCGCCAGCACCAGCGCCTGAGTCGTCTTTTCGGCGGTGTCGATCTTGGACAGGATCGGGGTGGCGAACGCGGCGGTCTTGCCGGTGCCGGTCTGCGCAAGACCGACGACATCGGAACCGGCCATCATCGCCGGAATCGTCTCGGCCTGGATCGCCGACGGCGTTTCGTATCCGACATCGGTAACCGCCCGCAGCACCGACGGGTGAAGCTGCAGGTCAGCAAAGGTCAGGTCGGCCCTGGTCGCGTCCGGCTCGGAGGTCGTCATCGGGTTGTCAGTCTAGTGGTCAGCAGCGTCCCGACCCGCCGCGCCGCCTGCCGGGTCGGCGGCGGGGATGGCGGTACGGTGCGCAGTTGTGAAATGGGTCTGCACGGCGGCCGCCGCGGCCGTGACGGTCGCCGGTTGCGGCTCGGGCGATTCGACCGTCTCCAAGACGCCGGAGGCGAGCACGCCAACCGTTGCGTCCCCGACCGCGCTGCCCGCACCGCCACCACGCACCAGCGCCGCACCGAGCACGTCTGCCCCCGATCCGTGTGCGCTGAACCTGGCCGCGCCCGAGATCGCCAAGGCGGTCTCGGAGTTGCCGCGCGACCCGCGCAGCGGGCAGGCCTGGAACCCCGAGCCGCTGGCCGGCACCTACAACGAGTGCGCCCAGCTGTCGGCGGTCATCGTCAAGGCCAACACCAACGCCGAGAACCCCAACACCCGCGCCGTGCTGTTTCACCTCGGCAAGTTCATTCCCACCGGGGTGCCGGACACCTACGGGTTCAACGGCATCGAGCCGTCGGCCAGCGCGGGTGACACCGTTGCGCTGGTCTACTCCAACGGCACGCCTGGGCTCGAGAGCGTGGTGAAGTTCCGCTGGAACGGCAACGGCGTGGAGCTGATCGGCAACACGCCCGGCTGACCACTTCGTGTCGGACGGCTCACATACAGTGGCAAACGTGTTCGTCGCCGACGATCGAGTGATCTACAGTGCCTCCGACCTCGCAGCCGCCGCCCGCTGCGAGTACGCGCTGCTGCGCTCGTTCGACGCGAAACTGGGACGTGGCGAAGCCGTCGCGGCCAACGACGACGAACTGCTCAGGCGGACGGCCGAGCTGGGTGATGCGCACGAACAGCGCACTCTCGAGGAGTTCATCGGACGCTATGGCGACGACGTGGTGCGGATCGGCAGGCCCGCCTATTCGCTGCCGGCCTTTCGCGCCGCGGCCCGCAGCACCGCCGAGGCTTTCGAAGCCAGGCCCGCCGTGGTGTACCAGGCGACGCTCTTCGACGACCGGTTCGTCGGGTTCGCCGACTTCGTCGTCCTCGACGGCGACCGGTACCGGGTGCTCGACACCAAGCTGGCCCGGCACGCCAAGATCGAGGCGCTGCTGCAGATCGCGGGCTATGCCGATGCGCTGCGCGCCATGGGCGTGCCCGTCGCACCGACCGCGGGTTTGATCCTGGGCGACCGCTCGATCGTCGACTATCCCGTCGACGACCTGATCCCGGTGTATCGCCAGCAGCGCGACCAACTGCGCAACCTGCTCGACAGACACTTCGAATCGGGTGCACCGGTGGCCTGGACCGACCCGGCCATCCGGGCCTGCATGCGGTGCGAGTACTGCGTTCCCAACGTCGTCATCGACGACGATCTACTGCTTGTCGCCGGCATGCGGATGACGCAGCGCGACACCCTGATGGCGACGGGCATCGACACCGTCGCCGACCTCGCCACATCGAGCGGGGCGATAGACGGCATGGCCTCCAGCACCGTGGCCGGCCTACGCACGCAGGCGCGGTTGCAGGTGGCGGAACGGGAAACCGGGACGCCGCATTTCGAAATGGCCGACGCAGACGCGCTCGGGGCCTTGCCCGCGAAGAACCCCGGCGACCTGTTCTTCGACTTCGAGGGCGACCCGCTGTGGACCGACGACGGCGTCACCTGGGGCCTGGAATACCTGTGGGGGGTCCTCGATGCGCGCGACAACTTCACTCCGCTGTGGGCAGAGGACCGGCCCACCGAGCGCAAGACCTTCATCGACTTCCTGGAGCTCGTGCGCAAGCGCCGGATTCGCTATCCCGGAATGCACATCTATCACTACGCGCCCTACGAGCGAACCAAGCTGCTGCACCTTGCCGCCCGATACGGCGTCGGCGAAGACGCGGTGGACGACCTGCTGCGGGCCGACGTGCTCGTCGACCTGTTTCCCATCGTCCGCAGCAGCCTGCGGGTCGGCGCCCCTTCGTATTCGCTGAAGGCGCTGGAGCCGCTGTACATGGGCTCGGAATTGAGGTCCGGCGAGGTGACCAACGCCGCGTCCTCGATCACGCAGTACGAGCGATACCGCGCACTGCTCGACGACGGCCGCCACGACGAGGCCGCCGGGGTGCTCAAGGAGATCAAGGACTACAACCAATACGACTGCCGGTCGACGCGCCGACTACGGGACTGGCTGCTGCTGAGGGCTTTTGAATGCGGAGTGACCCATCTGACCCGCCCCCCGGGCGAGAGCGAAACCGTGCCGCCAGTGGACGATACGGCGCAGACACTCATGGATTTCGCAGGCGACGGTGTGAGCGCAGACCGCACACCCGAGCAGACCGCCGCAGCGCTGCTGAATGCCGCACGTGGCTACTGCGCGCGCGAACGAAAGCCATACTGGTGGGCGCACTTTCAACGGCTGAATCATCCAGTCGACGAGTGGGGAGACACGTCCGGGGTGTTTCTCGTCGAGTCCGCGGTCGTCGAGGAGGACTGGCACAAGCCACCGCGAAAGCAGAAGCATCGGCGGCATGTTCGCCTGAACGGCGTGTTGCAGGGCGGCGCGCTCGACCGTAAACCGCAAGCTCTTTACAACCGACCGGCCCCCGCGGGCCTCGATGACGAGCATCCGGATCGCAGGGCCGCGCACAGCGTGGAAGTGGTCGACGTCGTCGAGGTCGAGGGTGTCCCTGTCGAGGTGCTCGTCGAGGAACTCGAGATCGGCACGGGCCAGTTCGCGCAGCTTCCGATGGCGCTCACCCCGGCCAAGCCCTTCGGGACCGTGAAGATCGAGGAGGCCATCGAGCAGCTGGCCGTCGAAGCCGCGGACTCCGTCTCCGACGGGCGGCTGCCCCGGTGCGCCGTGGCCGACATCCTGCTCCGAGCACGGCCGACCACGCGCAGCGGCGACGAGTTGCCGCGCCTACGAGACGACGCCGCGTCCATCACGGCCGCGGTACTCGACCTCGACGGTTCGTACATCGCAGTGCACGGTCCGCCCGGAACGGGCAAGACCTACACCGCGGCTCATGTAATCAAGTCACTGGTCAACGACCACGGCTGGTCGGTCGGTGTCGTCGCGCAGTCGCACTCGGTCGTGGCGCACCTGCTCAACAAGATCGTCGACGCCGGTGTGGACCCCGCCCTGGTGGCCAAGAAGTCCAGCAGCGACTCGGCACGCACCGACCGCTTCACCGTGATCGGCGACGACGAACACTCTTCCTACCTCGATGCACACGGCGCATGCGTGATCGGCGGAACGGCTTGGGATTTCGCAAACGACTCCCGAGTACCCGCCGCCCATTTCGACCTGCTCGCGATCGACGAGGCGGGCCAGTTCTCGCTCGGCTACACGATCGCCGTCGCCCGCGCCGCCCGCAACATCATGCTTCTCGGGGACCCGCAGCAGCTGGGCCAGGTGTCCACCGGCAGTCACCCGGAACCCGTCGATCACTCGGCGCTCGGCTGGCTGATGGAAGGCCACGACGTGCTGCCGTCCGAGTTCGGCTACTTCCTGCAGCACAGCCATCGCATGCACCCGGAGGTGTGCCGGGTGGTGTCGTCGTTGTCCTACGACAGCCGGTTGATGCCGCACACCAAAACCGCTGCGCGCGCGTTGGCGGGTCATCCGCCAGGGGTGCGCACGCTCATCGTCGACCATCAGGGACGTTCGACGGCCAGTCCGGAAGAAGCCACCGTGATCGCCGACGAGATCTCTGCATTGATCGGCACGACGTGGACCGACGAGCACGGCACCCGCGACCTGCGGCAGAGCGATGTCCTTGTAGTGGCGCCGTATAACGCCCAGGTGGTGGCGCTGCGCGGAGAACTGGAGGCGGCGGGGTTAAGAGATGTCCTGGTCGGTACCGTCGACAAGTTGCAGGGACGGGAAGCTCCGGTTGTGTTCGTTTCGATGACGGCCTCCGCGATCGATGACATCCCCCGCGGAATGCCGTTCCTGCTCAACCGGAACCGGCTCAACGTCGCGATCAGCCGGGCCCAGTTCATGGCCGTCGTCGTCCGATCGCGCGCGCTCACCGACTATCTGCCCGGATCCCCCGACGGCCTGGTGGATCTGGGAGCGTTCCTGTCGCTTTCGCCGTGTGATACACCCACGGGATGACCGAAACGCTGACCGACCGGCTGGCCGCCATCGTCGGCGCCGCCCATGTCAGCGTCGACCCCGACGTGCTGAACGGCCGCAGCGTCGACCACACCGGTCGCTACCGCGGGCACGCCAGCGCGCTGGTGCGGCCCGGCACCGCTGAGGAGGTCGCCGCCGTGCTGCACGCCTGCCGCGAAGCCGGTGCGCACGTGACCGTGCAGGGTGGACGCACCTCACTGGTGGCGGGCACGGTCCCCGAACACGACGACGTGCTGCTGTCCACCGAGCGGCTGACCGCCATCGGTGAGGTCGACACCGTCGAACGGCGGATCCAGGTCGGTGCCGGGGTGACGCTGGCCGAGGTGCAGCGGGCGGCGAACAAGGCGGGCCTGTTGTTCGGCGTCGACATCGCCGCGCGTGACTCCGCCACGGTCGGCGGTATGGCATCGACGAACGCCGGCGGGCTGCGCACCGTGCGCTACGGAAACATGGGCGAACAGGTCATCGGTCTGGACGTGGTGTTGCCCGACGGGTCGGTTGTGCACCGGCACAGCCAGGTTCGACAGGACAACACCGGATACGACCTGGCGTCGCTGTTCGTCGGCGCCGAAGGCACGCTCGGCGTCATCACCGGACTGGACCTGCGCCTGCACCCCACCCCGACGCATCGGGTGACCGCGGTCTGCGGGTTCGCCGACCTCGACGAGCTTGTCGAGGCGGGCCGTGCGTTCCGCGACATGGACGGTATCGCGGCGCTGGAGTTGATCGACGCCCGCGCGAGCGCGCTGACCGCCGAGCACCTCGGCGTGGCCGCGCCGGTCAAGGGTGCATGGCAGCTGCTCATCGAACTCGCGGCCGACTCCGACCAGACCGAACGCCTGGCCGACGCGCTGGAACACACGCGCCTGACGGGCGAGCCTGCGGTCGGCGTCGACGTCAACGCACAACAGCGGCTGTGGCAGGTCCGCGAATCGGTCGCCGAGATTCTCGGCATGTACGGGCCGCCCTTGAAATTCGATGTGTCGCTGCCGTTGTCGGCGATCGCAAGGTTCGCGCGTGAATCCGGCGAGCTGATCGCCGAGCACGCCCCCGACGCCATTCCGGTTCTGTTCGGCCACATCGGCGAGGGCAACCTGCACCTCAACGTGCTGCGGTGTGCGCTCGACGGTGAACGGGAGGCCGCACTGTATTCGGCGATGATGGCGATGATCGCGCGGTGCGGCGGCAACGTCAGCTCGGAGCACGGCGTGGGCAGCCGCAAGCGGGATTACCTCGGAATGTCACGCACGGACGCCGACATCGCGGCGATGCGGGCCGTGAAGACCGCGTTCGATCCGGCCGGCTACCTCAACGCGGCCGTGCTGTTCGGCTAGTCGCCCGGCCTGTAGTGCCTGCCGTAGCTCGACGCGTCGTCGGGCTCGACGCGGGAGTGCCTGCCGTTGGAATGGAACGGGTACTGCTCCGGCTCCTCATCGGTGAGCTCGCGCCGGGACGGACTGTCGAAGCCTGCCTCGTCCGGGCTTTCGTGATGGGCGTGCCGGCCGAAGTCCAGCGGGTAGTCGGGACTGAGGATGTCTGGAGTGTGCGTCTCGCCGGGCAGCTCCGGCCCCGGGCTGGCCTCGTATCGGCTGACCGGCTGGAACCGCTGCTCGTCGTCGACGTGAAAGCCGTTGTGAGCGAACCCGATCGGCTCCACCGACGGTTTGCGCGGGGGCACATCGGCGAGGAAGTCGAACAGGCTGCGGCCGGGCTGCCGTGGATAGCGGGGCGGGTCCACCGGCTGTGCGGTCGGCGCCGCCGACTCGGCGGGCTCGTCATGCCAGACCTCCGCGGGCGCGGTGAGTAGATGCTCCCCCTGCCCTTCGGGGGGGTGGGGGTACCTCCCGCTTGCGGGGGAGTGCCCCCAGTGCCGCGCCGCCATCGGCTCGGTGTCGCCCTCGTCGTCGACGCCGTGGACGTCGGCGACCGCCGCGACCGGCTCGGGTTCATCGTGATGCACCATGAACTCGACATATTCGTCGTCGTCGACGTAGTCGTCATCCCAGTACTCGTCAACATCGTCGTCGGGCCGCTCCAAAGCCGCGCGGTTGTCTCGGGCGAACCCGAGCAGGAACAACGCGCCGACGACACCGAACAGCGCGATGAAGGCCGGCAACAACAGCGACTGAGACATCGCGGCGGCGAACGGTTCGTGCAGAAAACTCGGCAGCCGCGTGACCGAGCCTTCGCCGGCGGGCCCGTCGGCCGCCAACGGCATCTCGGCGCTGATCCGCGTCGTCATGAACGCCGCCATGCTGGCGCTGCCCAGCACCGACCCCACCTGACGGGTGGCGTTGTAGACACCGGAACCTGCGCCGGCCAGTTGCGGGGGCAGATTGCGTGTTGCGGTGGCCGCCAACGGTGACCAGATGAACGCCATCCCGATGCCCATCGCGGCCAGCGGCAGCAGTATCCGCCAGATCGGTGTGGTCGGCGTCATCTCGATCGACAGCCACGTCAACGCGATCGCCAGCATCGAGAAGCCGAACCCGATGATCGGCCGCGGATGGGAGCGGTCGACGATCCTGCCGACCCACGGCGCGAGCACCCCGGTCGCGACCGCCATCGGCGCCGTGAGCAACGCCGCGCGTGTAGGCGACAGACCGCACACCGCCTGCGCGTAGAACATCACCGGCAGGATCATCGCTGTCACCACGAAGCCGATGGTTGCGACGCCGAGGCTGGACAGGCTGAAGTCGCGGTCGCGGAAGATGCCCAACGGGATGAGCGGCTCGTCGCGGTTGGCCTGCTGCCAGAAGACGAACGCCGCCATGAAGCCCACGCCGCCGGCCAGCGTGCCCCAGACCCAGGGCGCCCAGTTGTGTGACTGCCCTTCCTGCAGTGCGAAGACGATCATGAACATGCCGACGCCGGACAGCAGCACGCCGAGCAGGTCGAAACCGTGCTTCTTTGTAGGCAATTGGGGAACCAGCCAGAAGGCCAGCCCTAGGCCGATGATTCCGATCGGCACGTTGACGAAGAAGATCCACTGCCAGCCGAGCCCGTCGACCAGGACACCGCCGGCCAGCGGTCCGACCAGCGTGGCAACCCCGGCGGTGGCGCCCCATACGCCCATCGCCACCCCGCGCCGCTCGGCGGGGAAGATCCGGGTGATCGTGGACAGGGTCTGCGGGGTCAGCAGCGCCGCGCCGACACCCTGCAGCACGCGCGCGGCGATCAGCGTGCCGATGGTGTCGGACAGGCCGCACCACAGCGATGCGCCGGTGAACACCGCCAGGCCGAGCAGATAGAGGTTCTTCGGCCCGTATCGGTCGCCCAGTCGCCCTGCCAGCAGCAACGGCACCGCGAAGCCCAGCAGGTAGGCGCTGGTCACCCAGATCACCGCGTCGTAGTCGGCCCCCAGCTTCTCCATGATGGAGGGGTTGGCCACGGCCACGATCGTCGCGTCGACCAGGATCATGAAGAAGCCGACCATCATGGCCCAGAGCGCATGCCACGGGTTGACCACCGGCGCGGCCTCACGCCCAGGCCTACCTGGCAGCGCCGTCGTCATATCCGCACCTCGCTTCGGCTCCCCCTCGATGGTGTCGAGTTCTGCGGCCCGGCGCCCCGCATGGCTCTCTGGTGCGGTGCTGACCTGCCTCAACATCCTCAGACCTCGAGCGCAGCTATGTGGCCTTCGACGGCAGCCAACCGCGGAAACTCGTTGAACCCTGACGGTACGGACCGATCTCGGCCGGGACAACTAGGCCGGTTCGACGACCGCGTCCCCTGGGACTGCTTCTTGACGTCCTCCCCACGGCTGAAGCCGGGGGATTCCAACCCGTTCATGCTGCGGGCGCAGCGTTTTGGGTTTGGAGCAGTAATACCTCGCGGTTTCCTGCTGGTTCCTGCTTCGATGACCGCGCCCGGCCCGCGGGCCGGGGTGGGTCTTCACAGGCGGTGACCGCAAGCCCTGCGGCCAGAATGTTCTTGGCGGCGTTGACATCGGCGTGCTCGCAATGTGAGCAGTGGGTGCAGCGGAATACCGCTTGGCTCTCACGGGATTTCGGGTCCACATGCCCACACGCCGAGCAGCGTTGTGAGGTAAACGCCGCCGGCACCGCCACGACGGTGGTCCCGGTATAGCGGGCCGCCGAGGACAATGCCAACGCGAACAGGTGCCATCCCTTACCGAGGATGGCGCGATTGAGCCCGGACTTGGCTCGCACATTCGTCCCGGGGTTGTCGAGGGTTCCTTTCGCCGAGCGGGTCATGTTCTTGGTCTGGAGATCTTCGAGTACCACCACCGAATTCTCTGCGGCCAGTTGGTGGGCGGTCTGGGCGCAGAAATCCAGGCGACGGCGCCGCTCCCGGCTGCCCATCTCAGCCAGGGCCGCGCGGGTCTTGTCCCGGTTGGCTGACCCGTTGGCTGCGCGGGACAACTTGCGCTGCAACGCGACCACCCGCCGGCGCTCCCCGACGGTGACGAACGGCCGGTCAACCAGACCCCCAGCACTGGTCGCAAGAGCTACGGCGACCCCGCGGTCCACCCCGACAGCCGCATCCGGTGACCGATGCACCTCAGGGGCCTGCCTGCCGTCCTCGACCAGCAACGAGATGAACCAGTGCCGCCCCTGGCGTGCCAGGGTGGCCGAGCGGATGGTTTGCCCCTGCAAGGGGCGCGTCTGCCGGAAGCGCACCCACCCCAGCTTGGGCAGCTTGATCCGGCCATGGCGGCAGTTGAGCCGCTCCACGGCCATCTTGTTGCCCTCGGGGAACCGAAACGCCGGCGTCCACCGCCGGCCCGAGCGCCACCGCACCCGAAACGTCCCATGGGTGCGGCACGCCTTATCCAGGTCCATCAACGTCTGCTGCAAACAATGCCCGGGAACTTCCGCCAGCCACGGGTGCTCTGCTTTGGCTTCGGCCAGTTCCTTGGCCTGCGGCGCGTAGTTCATCCATGCGCCGCGGCGACGGTATTCACGGCGTTGTTGCAGTCCGGTGTTCCACACCGCCCGACACACCGCACCGATCCGCTCGGCGAACACCGCTTGCTCGTCGGTGAACTCGACCCGAAACCGCCGCCCCGCCAACATGGCTCAACGATCCTTCTGCGCCTCGACGTAGCGTCTGATCACCGACAACGGCGCACCGCCGACCGTCGCGACGAAATACGAGTTCGTCCACAACGACGGCAGCCGTGAGCGCAGCCAGGGGAACTCCTCGCGCAGCAGACGCGATGACCGGCCCTTGATGGCCTTCACCAGCCGGTGCACCCCGTAGCGCGGATCCACCTCCACCAGCAGATGAACATGATCAGCCATGGTCTCCAACTCGATCAACCATGCCCCCTTCTCCTCGATCACCTCGACGATGATCTCCCTCAGTCGTACCTTCATCGGCCCGCCGATCACCTTGCGGCGGTACTTCGGGCACCACACCACGTGATACCCGCATGCGAACGCGATATTCGCGTTCGTCCGCAACGTAACAGCCACAACCGACAACACTAGACAAGTCCCAGCTATCTACTGCGGTGAAACGCCGGACCAGCGCCGAGCAGTAGCCGCTCCAAGCATGAACCTGACGCGCTCACCCCCAGGACTAAAGCCCGCGATGGCTGCCGCGCTACCTTCTATCCGATCGGCGTCATCGCTGGCGGGGACCCCGACAGCGTGGGGGTGCCCCCGGCGCAACGAGGTGGAAAGTGCCAACAGCGCGATCAGCACGCCGACCGTCATGACGACGGACAGCGCCAACTCGTCGTTTCCGAGCACGCCGACAAGTGGAGCCGCCCGTGACCGCCGTCACGACCGGGCACACTGCGCCGTCGGTCGTTCGTTGAACAAGCGTTAGCCTGAAGACAGCCGCTGCCGCACCAAGGGAGGCCGCAATGAGCGCTCGGTTCAAGGCCAAGAGCCAGTCGCCGGCGACGGTCGACGACAAACCCGGCACTGCAGCACGTGTGCTGTCGGAGATCATCGAACGCGGCGCGCGGGTCCAGGGACCCGCGGTCAGGGCGTATGTCGAGCGGCTGCGGGACGGCAATCCGGACGCGACGCCCGCCGAAATCGTCACCAAGCTGGAGAAGCAGTATCTGGCCGCGGTGATGGCCAGCGGCGCGGCCGTCGGCTCTGCGGCGGCCATTCCCGGAATCGGAACACTCACGGCGCTGTCGGCGGTGGCCGGTGAGACCGTGGTGTTCCTCGAGGCGACGGCGGTGTTCGTGCTTGCCGTGGCCGAGGTGCACGGGATACCGGTCGAGCACCGCGAGCGCAGGCGCGCGCTGGTGCTGGCCGTGCTGGTAGGTGAGGACAGCAAGGGTGCGGTCGCCGACCTGCTCGGTCCGGGCCGAACCAAGGGTGCGTGGCTGAGCGACGGCGCGGCGACACTGCCGCTGCCCGCGGTGTCGCAGCTGAACTCGCGGCTGCTGCGCTACTTCGTCAAGCGCTACACCCTCAAGCGTGGGGCGATCATGTTCGGCAAGCTGCTGCCCGTCGGCATCGGCGCGGTCGTCGGCGGTGTCGGCAACCGGCTGATGGGTAAGCGCATCATCGAAAACGCGCGCGCCGCGTTCGGCTCTCCGCCGCCGCGCTGGCCGTCGAAACTGTACGTGCTGCCGTCGCCGCAGGGGTGAAAAGGCCGCCAGGTGATTAAGCCTCTTGTCACGTCCGCGCAACAGCAAAAGCGTTAGCCTTTAGGCGGTCGGAAAGCGGGGTAACCGCAGGCTGGCAGGAACACAGGGGCGAGGGCCCGTTCGGGAACTCGCCGAAGAGATGGAATCGAGGCGAGTAGCTGCCGTGAGCAGTTCAACTTCACCATTCGGACAGAACGAGTGGTTGGTCGAGGAGATGTATCGCAAGTTCCGCGAAGATCCCTCTTCGGTCGATCCGAGTTGGCATGAATTCCTAGTCGACTACTCGCCGGAACCAACGACAGTCACGTCGAGCGATACGGGCGATGGACAGCTCTCGGCGCCTACCTCACCGCCCGAGCCGGGCCCCGCCCCCGCAGCCAAGCCGGCCACCGAGGGCAACGGAGCCGCCGCCCAGTCGAAGCCGGCACCCGCCAAGACGGAGACCGCACAACCGAAGGCGGAGTCAGCGCCGGCGAAAACCGAGTCGAAGCCGGCCAAGTCTGCGCCGGCCAAGCCAACGGCCGACGAGGCCAAGCCCGCGGCGAAGTCCGCTCCTGCCGTCTACGGCGATGAGGCACAAGTGCTGCGCGGTGCGGCCGCGGCCGTGGTGAAGAACATGGCCGCCTCGCTGGACGTGCCGACCGCGACCAGCGTGCGCGCGATCCCCGCCAAGCTGATGATCGACAACCGCATCGTCATCAACAACCACCTCAAGCGCACCCGCGGCGGCAAGATCAGCTTCACCCACCTGCTCGGCTACGCGATCGTCGCGGCGGTCAAGAAGTTCCCCAACATGAACCGGCACTACGCCGAGGTGGACGGGAAGCCGAACGCCATCACCCCGGCCCACACCAACCTCGGCCTGGCGATCGACCTGCACGGCAAGGACGGCGCTCGTCAGCTGGTGGTGGCGGGCATCAAGGGCGCCGAGGCGATGCGGTTCGGCCAGTTCATCGCCGCCTACGAGGACATCGTGCGGCGCGCCCGCGACGGCAAGCTGACCGCCGAGGACTTCTCCGGTGTGACGATCTCGCTGACGAACCCGGGCACCATCGGCACCGTGCACTCGGTGCCCCGGCTGATGCGCGGTCAGGGCGCGATCATCGGCGTCGGCGCGATGGAGTACCCCGCGGAGTTCCAGGGCGCCAGCGAGGAACGCATCGCCGAACTGGGCATCGGCAAGCTGGTCACCCTCACGTCAACATATGACCACCGCATCATCCAGGGCGCCGAGTCCGGGGACTTCCTGCGCACGGTGCACGAACTGCTGCTGTCCGACGAGTTCTTCGACGAGATCTTCCGCGAACTGGGCATCCCGTACGAGCCGGTGCGGTGGCGCACCGACAACCCGGATTCGGTGGACGACAAGAACGCCCGTGTCATCGAGCTCATCGCGGCCTATCGCAACCGCGGGCATATGATGGCCGACATCGACCCGCTGCGACTGGACAAGAGCCGCTTCCGCAGCCACCCCGACCTCGATGTGAACTCGCACGGTCTGACGCTGTGGGATCTGGACCGGGTGTTCAAGGTCGGCGGGTTCGCCGGTGCCGAGTACAAGAAGCTGCGCGACGTGCTCGGCCTGCTGCGCGACTCGTACTGCAGGCACGTCGGCGTGGAGTACACCCACATCCTGGAGCCCGAACAGCAGAAGTGGCTGCAGGAGCGCATCGAGGTCAAGCACGAGAAGCCGACGGTCGCGCAGCAGAAGTATGTGCTGTCCAAGCTGAACGCCGCCGAGGCGTTCGAGACCTTCCTGCAGACCAAATACGTTGGACAGAAGCGATTCTCGCTCGAGGGCGCCGAAACCGTCATCCCGATGATGGACGCCGCTATCGACCAGGCCGCCGAGCACGGACTCGACGAGGTGGTCGTCGGCATGCCGCACCGCGGCCGGCTCAACGTGCTGGCGAACATCGTCGGCAAGCCGTACTCGCAGATCTTCAGTGAGTTCGAGGGCAACCTGAACCCGTCGCAGGCGCACGGCTCCGGCGACGTGAAGTACCACCTCGGCGCCAACGGCAATTATCTACAGATGTTCGGCGACAATGACATTACGGTGTCGCTGGTCGCCAACCCCTCTCATCTGGAGGCGGTCGACCCCGTGCTGGAGGGCATCGTCAGGGCCAAGCAGGACCTGCTGAACAAGGGTGACGGGCCCGACGGGTTCACCGTCGTGCCGCTGATGCTGCACGGCGACGCCGCGTTCGCCGGCCAGGGCGTGGTCGCCGAAACACTGAACCTCGCGCTGCTGCGCGGGTACCGCACCGGCGGCACAATCCACATCGTCGTCAACAACCAGATCGGTTTCACCACTTCGCCTTCCGACGCCAAGTCGTCGGAGTACTGCACCGACGTCGCGAAGATGATCGGGGCGCCCATCTTCCACGTCAACGGTGACGACCCCGAGGCCGCGGTGTGGGTGGCACGACTGGCGATGGACTTCCGACAGAAGTTCAAGAAGGACGTCATCATCGACATGCTGTGCTACCGCCGCCGCGGGCACAACGAGGGCGACGACCCGTCGATGACACAACCCGCGATGTACGACGCCATCGACACCAAGCGCGGCGTCCGCAAGACCTACACCGAAGCGCTGATCGGCCGCGGCGACATTTCGATGAAGGAAGCCGAGGACGCCCTGCGCGACTACCAGGGCCAGCTGGAGCAGGTGTTCAACGAGGTCCGTGAGCTGGAGAAGCACGAGATCGAGCCCAGCGAGTCGGTGGAGAGCGACCAGATGTTGCCCGCCGGCATGGACACGGCCGTGGACAAGTCGCTGTTGGCCCGGATCGGCGACGCTCATCTCGATGTGCCCGACGGGTTCACCGTGCACCCGAGGGTGAAACCGGTGCTGGAGAAGCGCCGCGAGATGGCCTACGAGGGCAAGGTCGACTGGGCGTTCGCCGAACTGCTGGCGCTCGGCTCGCTGATCGCCGAGGGCACGCTGGTGCGGCTGTCCGGCCAGGACACCAGGCGCGGCACCTTCACCCAACGGCACTCGGTGATCATCGACCGCAAGACCGGCGCCGAGTTCACCCCGCTGCAGCTGCTGGCCACCAAGTCCGACGGCACACCGACGGGCGGGAAGTTGATGGTGTACGACTCGGCGCTGTCCGAATTCGCCGCAGTGGGCTTCGAATACGGCTATTCGGTCGGCAACCCCGACGCAATGGTGTTGTGGGAAGCGCAGTTCGGCGACTTCGTCAACGGCGCGCAGTCGATCATCGACGAGTTCATCTCGTCGGGCGAGGCCAAGTGGGGGCAGCTGTCCGACGTGGTGCTGATGCTGCCGCACGGCCACGAAGGACAGGGTCCCGACCACACCTCGGGCCGCATCGAGCGGTTCCTGCTGCTGTGGGCCGAGGGCTCGATGACGATCGCGGTGCCCTCCACGCCCGCGAACTACTTCCACCTGTTGCGGCGGCACGCGCTCGACGGCATCCACCGTCCGTTGATCGTGTTCACGCCGAAGTCGATGCTGCGCAACAAGGCCGCCGTCAGCGACATCCGCGACTTCACCGAGCAGAAGTTCCGTTCGGTGATCGAGGAGCCGACCTACACCGACGGCGACGGCGATCGCGACAAGGTCCGGCGAATCCTGATGACCAGCGGCAAGATCTACTACGAGCTGGTGGCGCGCAAGGCCAAGGACAACCGCGAGGACGTGGCGATCGTGCGGATCGAGCAGCTCGCGCCGCTGCCCAAGCGGCGGCTGAACGAGACGTTGGACCGCTATCCGAATGCAGAGCAGTACTTCTGGGTGCAGGAGGAGCCGGCCAACCAGGGCGCCTGGCCGACGTTCGGGCTGACGCTGCCCGAGCTTCTGCCCGACAAGTTGACGGGGCTCAAGCGGATCTCGCGGCGAGCGATGTCGGCGCCGTCGTCGGGCTCGTCGAAGGTACACGCCGTCGAGCAGCACGAAATCATCGACGAGGCGTTCGGCTGAGCGCAGCGAAGGGAACGCCGAGGAGTATCCAGCCAGCACGAGGCGTTCGGCTAGCCCTGGTCCCGCGAGCGATCGTGTTTGTCCGGCGACGCGCCGCGAATTGATGGCGTTCTGCGGTCGTTCGTCGATCGACCGAGGGCGCTGCGGGCCGGACCGGCGGTACCGGCTAGCCTCTTTCCGAGTCAGTCGACACGAGGGGGTTCAGACATGGACGGCTTCGCCGGGAAGGTCGCAGTCATAACGGGCGCCGGGTCCGGGATCGGCCAGGCGCTGGCGATCGAACTCGGGCGTTCCGGAGCCAAGCTGGCGATCAGCGACGTCGACACCGAGGGCCTTGCGGTGACCGAGGCGCAGTTGAAGGCCATCGGAACGCCGGTGAAGTCCGACCGGTTGGACGTCACCGAACGTGAGGCATTCCGGGTGTACGCCGACGCGGTCAACGAGCACTACGGCACCGTCAACCAGATCTACAACAACGCAGGCATCGCGTTCACCGGCGATGTCGAGGCCTGTCAGTTCAAGGACATCGAACGGGTAATGGACGTCGACTTCTGGGGTGTCGTCAACGGCACCAAAGTCTTTCTCCCGCACCTGATCGCCTCCGGCGACGGGCACGTCGTCAACATCTCCAGCATCTTCGGACTGCTCGCCGTGCCGGGCCAGGCGGCCTACAACGCGGCCAAGTTCGCCGTGCGCGGCTTCACCGAGGCGCTGCGCCAGGAGATGATCGTGGCCGGCCACCCGGTGAAGGTGACGACGGTGCACCCCGGCGGCATCAAGACCGGGATCGCCCGCAACATGGAGACCGCGGAGGGTCTGGACAAGGACGAGTTGGCGAACCTGTTCGACAAGCGGTTGGCCAGCACGTCCGCGCCAAAGGCGGCGCGAGTCATTCTCGAGGGCGTCCGCAAGAACAAGGCCAGGGTGCTGGTCGGCACGGATGCCAAGGCACTCGACCTCCTTGTCCGCGTGACTGGATCGGGCTATCAGCGTCTGGTCGCCGCGGTGACATCGCGGACGATGCCGGATTAGCGGCTGGCTGCGACACTGGGCCATGGCCGATTTCGCGCAGAAGGTCGCCGTGGTCACCGGCGCCGGTTCGGGCATCGGACAGGCGCTGGCGATCGAGCTGGCGCGCCGGGGGGCGAAGGTGGCGATCAGTGATATCGACGCCGAAGGTCTGGCGCGCACCGAGGCGTCGATCCGCAGCCTGGGCGCACCTGTGAAGGCCGACCGCGTCGACGTCACCGAACGCGAGGCGGTAGTCGCGTATGCGGATGCCATCCGAGGGCATTTCGGAGTGGTCAACCAGATCTACAACATCGCCGGTATCGCATTCTTGGGAGACATCGAGGTCACCGAATTCAAGGATCTCGAACGCGTGATGGACGTCGACTTCTGGGGTGTCGTCAACGGCACCAAGGCGTTTCTCCCGCATCTGATCGACTCGGGCAACGGCCACGTCGTCAACATGTCGAGCATGTACGGACTATTCGCGGTTCACGGCGAGGCCGCCTACAACTCTGCGAAGTTCGCGGTGCGGGGCTTCACGGAGGCCCTCCGCCAAGAGATGGCGGTAGCGGGGCATCCGGTGAAAGTGACGTGCGTCCATCCCGGCTACATCAAGACACCGCTGGTCCGAAACTCCACCGCAGCAGCCGGTTTGGACACCAACGCGCTCGACGCAGTCTTTACAAAGGTGGCAATCACAAGCCCCCAGCGGGCGGCGAAGATCATCCTGAACGCCGTCGCCAAGAACAAGGCACGAGTCCTGCCCGGCGCCGACGCCAAGTTGTTCGACTTCGTCGTGAGGTTGACCGGTTCGGGCTACATGCGGTTGTTCGTTCCGATGAACAAACGCCTGTTTCCGCCCACCCGATAGCGCCCGTCCGCGGTGAGCGACCGCAAAATGCCGCCATAACGGCGTGTCGATGGGCAGTCTACGGTCGCTCGCGGGACGAGATCACCGGCCGGAATTAGCGGCTGGTTGCGCCGAGCGGGTGCTCGGCCAGAAACGCGTCGGCGACCTGGTCCGGATGGGCGCCTGCGGCCACCTGACGCCGCATCTGCACCAACGCCGCGGTGTCCAGCACGCCGGCCACCTCGTTGAGCGCCAGCACCTGGGTTTCGGACAGCTCGTTGCGGCGATACAGCGGCACGACGTTTTCCGCGCGGATCAGCGCAGTGCGGTCGGCGAGCACAACCAAGTCGACGGGGATGTCCGGGTCGGCCGTCGACGTCCACGCCGCGTTTACCTGCCCAGCCCGCAACGCCTCGAACAATGTTGTGTCGTCGGGAAATTCACGCACCTTTGCCTGGCAGGTGCCGACGGCGGCGGGACGGGGCACACCGACGACCTGCCCGAGCTTGAGCCGGGCGCAGTTGCGGACCGCCGCCGTCACATCCCGTCCACCCCAGGCGTCGACGGTTGCCTCGGTGACGGCCAGCGCCGGCTTGTCCTCCGCCGACTCGGCGTAGTCGCCTGCGGCCACGCCCTCCGGCAGCGCCGAGACCATGTCGCGGTAGACCTGTGTGCCTGCGCGCGCCGTCGCGCCGGGAGCGAAGGTGTCCAGCAGTCGGCCGGTGAAGCCCGGCACCACACCGATCGCGCCCGAGTCCAGCCCGGCCAACGGGTCGGGCATGGAGTCGACGTGCGCGGCCGTGCCGTAGGACCGCAACGCCGCCGCGTACAGGTGTGCCAGCAGGGCCGATTGCGGGTCGTCGCGTGTTCCGACGGCGATCGACTGGCCGCCGCTCGCACCGCCGCACCCGGCGATCAGCAGTGCGACCAGCACGACGGCGAACCGACGGACACCCATCGGGCCAGATCAGACGTCCGCGGCCGCCGCGACCGCTTCGGCCACTGCAGGTTCGACGCGCGGGTCCAACGGGCTCGGAACGATGTAATCGGCCGAGAGATCATCGCCCACCACCCCGAAGATCGCCTCGGCAGCGGCCACCTTCATCTTCTCGGTGATGCGGCGGGCGCCCGAGTCCAGCGCGCCGCGGAACACACCCGGGAACGCCAGCACATTGTTGATCTGGTTCAGGAAATCGCTGCGGCCGGTCGCCACCACGGCGGCATGCCGCGCCGCGATTTCCGGATGGACCTCCGGGTCGGGGTTGGACAGGGCGAACACGATGGCGTCGGGCGCCATCGTCGCGATCAGTTCCTCGGGGACGATGCCGCCGGAAAGCCCGAGGAACATGTCGGCACCCTTGAGTGCCTCGACCATTCCGCCGGACAGCCCGTCAGGGTTGGTGCGCTGCGCCAGATCGAACTTCACCGGGGTCAGGTCGTCACGGTGGGAATGCAGGATGCCACGGGAGTCCAGCACCGTCATATCCGAAACACCGGCTGCCAGAAGGATATTCGCGCACGCCATGCCCGCAGCGCCGACGCCCGAGATCACGACGCGCAGCGAGGGTATGTCACGGTTGAGCACCTTCGTTGCGCCCAGTGTCGCCGCGAGCACGACGATGGCGGTGCCGTGCTGGTCGTCGTGCATCACCGGGCAGTCGAGCGCGTCGATGAGGCGCTGTTCGATCTCGAAGCAGCGCGGCGCCGAGA
>CAWDFT010000002.1:0-11905 GCA_963801575.1 uncultured Actinomycetota bacterium | reverse complement strand
GCGTCGTCGAGCAGATCCGGCGTGACGGCCGACTCGGTGTCGGGGATGCCGTCTTGCTTGGCCTTGCGATCGGCCATCGACAGCAGCCGCCGAATACGCCCTGCGACAGCATCTTTCGTCATCGGCGGGTCGGCCAGCCGGCCGAGCTCCTCCAGCGACGCCTGCCGGTGCTCGACGCGCAGCTTGCCCGCGGCGGCCAAATGGTCCGGCACGGTGTCGCCGAGGATCTCCAATGCCCGCTCGACCCGCGCTGCCGCGGCCACCGCGGCCCTGGCCGACCGCCGCAGGTTCGCGTCGTCGAAATTCGCCAGCCGGTTGGCGGTCGCGCGCACCTCGCGGCGCATCCGCCGCTCTTCCCACGTCAGCCTGGTGTCCTGCGCGCCCATCCTGGTCAGCAACGCGCCGATGGCTTCACCGTCGCGCACCACGACGCGGTCGGCGCCGCGCACCTCGCGAGCCTTGGCGCTCACGCCGAGCCGTCGCGCCGCCCCCACCAGGGCCAGCGCCGCCTCGGGTCCTGGGCAGCTGACTTCCAACGCGGAGGACCTACCGGGTTCGGTCAGCGAACCGTGCGCCAAAAACGCGCCGCGCCAAGCCGCCTCCGCATCGCCGACACTGCCGCCGACGACCTGCGCGGGCAGGCCGCGCACCGGTCGGCCCGCGAAGATCGAGCAGTCCAGTCTGGCGGGCCAGCGCCTCACCGTCCTTGGCGACCCGCACCACGTACCGGGTGCTCTTGCGAATTCCGCTGGCCGACAACACGTGAACGACTGCGTTGTAGCCGTACAGGTCGAAGATGTCTTTGCGCAGCCGGCGCGCGATGATGCCGAGATCCACCTCGGCCTCGACAACCAACGCGGCCCGAGACGATGTGCAGTCCCCCGGCGAACCGCAGCAACGACGCCACCTCGGCACGGCGCGCGCTCACCGAATTGACCACGAGGCGGCTGAGCTCGTCCTTGACCTCGGCTGTCATCGCCACGGGTCGTCACCTCTCGGTCCGTTAACTGTCCGGGCGGGTGTGGGAACGGTCGGCTGTTGGAGAGCTTCGCCGGGCTCCATCCCGCGCAGACGGACACCCTCCAACGCCGCGGCCAACCTCGCCGGGTCATGTAAAGGTGTACCAGGTCTGGACACGTCAGCAAACTGAACCGCGGCTTCCAGAATCATCGCGGTGCGGCTGAGCTGCTCCCGTTCCCGCTCGCTGGGCACCCGAGCAGCGTCGACGATGATTTCGTTCACCGTGAATCCCGGCGCATGCTGCGCCAATACGTGGATGTGCCGCTCGACGGAGAACCCCGCCGTCTCACCCGGCTCCGCGGCCAGGTTGACCACCAGCGCGCGTCGCGCAGGGGTGGTCTGCAGCGCGGCGGCCAGTTCCGGCACCAGGACATGCGGGATGACACTGGTGAACCACGATCCCGGGCCGAGCACCACCAGGTCGGCGGTCATGATCGCGTCCACCGCCTGCCGGGTGGCGGGCGGGTGGCTCGGGAGCAGCCTCACCCTGCGCACTTTGCCCGGCGTGGTGGCGATCGCCACCTGCCCCCGGATCACCCGGCTCATCCGCGCATCCGATTCCAGGCCGGCGACATCCGCTTCGATCTGCAATGCGATCGGGCACATCGGCAGTACCCGACCGTTGACGCCAAGGATGCGGCCCAACTCGTCAAGTGCCGCAACGGGATCGGCAAGTACCTCATTGAGGCCGGCCAGCAACAGGTTGCCGATCGGATGGCCGGCCAATGCGCCGTTGCCGCCGAACCGATGCTGGAGGATGGTCGCCCACAGTCGCCCGTGTGGGCTGTCAGATGCCAAGGCCGCCAACGCCATTCGCAGATCGCCCGGCGGCACGACGTCGAGCTCCCCACGCAGCCGCCCTGAGGATCCGCCATCGTCGGCGACTGTGACCACGGCAGTCACGTGCGGGGTGAGTCTGCGGGCGGCCGACAACGTGGCGTAGAGCCCGTGACCGCCTCCCAGCGCGACGATGCGCGAACTCATTCGCGGCCCAGATCCCGGTGCAGCACCCGCACGGTCAGCTGGTCACCGCCCTGTAGTCGTCCCGCCAGCGCCTCTGCCATCGCAACGCTGCGATGCTTGCCGCCGGTACAGCCGATGGCAACGGTCATGTAGCGCTTCCCCTCTCGGCGATATCCCTCGATGACGAGCTCAAGCAGCCGATGGTAGGTATCCAAAAACTCCGCCGCGCCAGGTTGGCTCAGCACGTACTCGCGCACGGCTGGATGCTGTCCGGTGTGCCGCCGTAGCTCATCCACCCAGTGCGGATTCGGCAGGAACCGAACATCCATCACCGTGTCGGCATCCATCGGCAGCCCGTACTTGTAGCCAAAGGACTCCACCGTGACGCTGGTGAACGCGACCGTCTCACCGCCAAACGCTCCTTCGATGCTCTCCCGAAGCGCCGGGACGGACAGCGTCGAGGTATCGATGATCAGGTCGGCCGTCGCGCGCACCGGTGCCAGCATGGCCCGCTCGGCGGCAATGCCCTCAGCAAGCGTCTGGTTGCCCTGCAACGGGTGGCTGCGCCGGTTCTGTTCGTAGCGACGCACCAGGATGTCGTCGGAGGCTTCCAGGAACAACACCTGCGGCCTGATGTTGCGGGTCGCCAAATCTTTACGCACCCAATCCAAGTCGCCGGTGAAGCCGCGGGACCGGACGTCCATCACCACCGCAAGCTGGGTGATCCGCGAGCCCGCCGCCAAGCCCAGGTCGACCATCCGGGCGATGAGTTCGGGCGGGAGATTGTCGGCCACATACCAGCCGAGGTCCTCGAGCACCTTGGCCGCGGTACCGCGGCCCGCACCGGAAAGGCCGGTGACCAGGACGACATCGATACCCGATTCCGCGTCCGTGTCGCGGGTCGCGTCCTGCCCCCGCAAATCCTCACCCGTGTTCTGATCCGTCATCCCGATGCCCTGTTCTGATCATCACCGATTACCGCGGCGGGCGCGGTCGAATCGGCCGGTACGCCGAGCGCCTCCAGCACCGCCTTGGCGGTCGCGACACCGATGCCGGGCACCGAGGTGATCTCCTCGACGCTGGCCTGCCTGAGTCGAGCCACCGAGCCGAAGTGGCTGACCAGGGCTTTTCGCCGGTGCTCCCCCAGCCCACGCACCGTATCGAGCGTCGAGGCCGTCATCCGCTTGGATCGCTTGCTGCGGTGGTAGGCGATCGCGAATCGGTGCGCTTCGTCGCGCACCCGCTGCAGCAGGTAGAGCCCTTCGCTGTTGCGGGGCATGATCACCGGGTCGGGCTCCGATGGCACCCACACCTCTTCCAGCCGCTTGGCCAGCCCGATGACGGCGACGTCGGTTACGCCGAGTTCGTCGAGCACCGCGGCTGCCGCGTTGACCTGTGGGGCGCCGCCGTCGACGACGAAGAGGTTCGGCGGATAGGCAAACCGGCGCGATTTCCCTTCAGCGGTAAGCACACTGGTCTGGAGATCGGACACATGCCGCATGAATCGTCGTCGCGTCACCTCGGCGATGGAAGCCACGTCGTCGGAACGCCCGCCGCCCGCGGCATCCCGGATCGCGTAGTGACGGTAGTCCGACTTGCGCGGCAACCCGTCCTCGAACACCACCAGAGATGCCACCACGTCGGTGCCCTGGACATGGCTGATGTCGACACATTCAATTCGCAACGGCGCCTCGGCCAGTCCCAGTGCCTCCTGAATGCTCTGCAGCGCAGCAGATCTCGCCGTGAAGTCGCCTGCCCGCTTGAGTTTGTGCTGCGCCAGCGCATCCTGCGCATTGCGCTTGACGGTCTCGGCCAGCGCCCGCTTGTCGCCGCGCACCGGCACCCGCAGCACCACCCGTGAACCGCGCAGCTGGCACAGCCAGGTTTCGAGTTCGCCCGCGTTCGGCGGCATGACCGGCACCAGAATCTGCCGGGGCACCGGGTTCGTCGACTCGTCTGCCGCGCCGTCCAGCTCGGCTTGATCTCCGTAGAACTGAGTGAGGAACTGCTCGACCAGATGTCCCTGGCCGGAATCCTCAGGGTCGCCAGACTTTTCGACGATCCAGCCGCGCTGGCCCCTGACCCGTCCACCACGAACATGGAACACCTGCACGGCCGCCTCGAGCGCGTCGTCGGCGAACGCCACCACGTCGGCGTCGGTGCCGTCGCCGAATACCACAGCCTGCTTCTCCAGCGCACGCTTCAGCGCGGAGATGTTGTCCCGCAGCCTCGCCGCCCGCTCGAAGTCGAGCTGCTCGGCCGCCTCGTGCATCTGGTGTTCCATGTCCCGCGCCAGCCGGTCGGTCTTACCCGACAGGAAGTCGCAGAAGTCCAGCACGATCTTTCGGTGCTCCTCTGCGGAGACGCGGCCGATACACGGGGCCGAACACTTGTCGATGTAGCCCAACAGGCATGGCCGGTCGATCTGCTTGTGCCGCTTGAAGACTCCCGCCGAGCACGTGCGGGACGGGAACACCCGGGTGAGCAGATCGAGCGTCTCGCGGATCGCCCAGGCGTGCGAGTAGGGCCCGAAATAGCGGACACCCTTGCGACGCGGGCCCCGGTAGACCATCAGCCGGGGGTACTCCTCGTTGAGCGTCACCGCCAGCACCGGGTAGGACTTGTCGTCGCGGTAGCGGATGTTGAACCGCGGATCGAACTCCTTGATCCAGTTGTATTCCAGCTGCAGCGCCTCGACTTCGGTGTTCACCACCGTCCACTCCACGCTGCCTGCGGCCATCACCATCTGCCGTGTCCGCGGTGCCAGCCCGGATATGTCGGCGAAATAGGAGTTCAGTCGGCTGCGCAGGCTCTTGGCCTTGCCGACGTAGATGACGCGGCCGTGCGGGTCGCGAAACCGATAGACGCCGGGTTCGACGGGAATCGACCCAGGTGCCGGTCGGTACGTCGCTGGATCGGGCACGGATTCCAGGTTACTGCCGTTGTCAGACGTCCTCGATGAACTACCGTCGAGTGATGCGGATCCCGTCCTTTCGTACGGTGACGGCCCCGCTAGCCGGGGTGGTATTGGTGCTGGCCGGATGCGCCGCCCAGGAAAGCGCACCTCCTGCGCCTGCGGGTCCATGCGAGATCGTTGCCAACGGCACCCCGGCACCGAAAACACCGGCCGCGGCGTCCCCAGATGCGCCCACCACCTCCCGCAACATCTCCACCAACCCGGAGGTGGCCACCGGCTACCGCAAGGACATGACCGCCGTCAACACCGCGCACTACGCCGTCGCCACGGCCAACCCCCTGGCCACCCAGACGGCCTGCGAGGTGCTTCAGGACGGCGGAACGGCCGCCGACGCGCTGGTCGCCGCACAGGCGATGCTAGGCCTGGTCGAGCCGCAGTCCTCTGGAGTCGGCGGCGGCGGGTTCCTGCTCTACTACGACGCCCAGTCGAACTCCGTGCAGGCATACGACGGCCGCGAGACCGCCCCGGCGGCAGCCACCGAGAACTACCTGCGCTGGATCTCCGACACCGACCGCACCGAGCCCAAACCCGACGCCAGGGCGTCCGGTCGCTCGATCGGCGTGCCGGGCATCCTGCGGCTGCTCATGGATGTCCACAACACGCAGGGCAAGGCCGGGTGGCGTGACCTCTTCAGCCCTGCCGTCATGCTGGCCGACGACGGCTTCGAGATCAGCCCGCGCCTGGCCGCCGCCATCGCCGATGCGGCGCCACAGCTGCGCGTCGACCAGGACGCGGCCGGTTACTTCCTCAACCCCGACGGCAGCCCCAAGTCCGCCGGAACGAAACTCACCAACCCGGCGTACTCAAAAACGTTGGGCGTCATCGCTTCTGACCCGCAGTCGTTCTACACGGGCGACATCGCCCGTGACATCGTCGCGGCGGCCGCCGACACCTCCGCTGGCCGCACGCCGAGCCTGATGACGATGGAGGACCTGGCCGGCTACACCGCCAAGCAACGCGAACCGGTGTGCACCCCCTACCGCGGCAAAGAGGTCTGCGGTATGCCGCCGCCGTCGTCCGGCGGCATCGCGGTGGCCGCGACACTCGGCATGCTCGAGCACTTCCCGATGAATGAGCACAAGCCCACGGACATGGATCTCAACGGCGGCAAGCCCTCCGTGATGGGTGTGCACCTCATCTCTGAAGCCGAGCGACTGGCCTACGCCGACCGCGACAAGTACGTCGCCGACACCGACTTCGTGCCCCTGCCCGGTGGAACGCCGGACACGCTGCTGAACAGTAACTACCTTGCCGAGCGAGCCGCGCTGATCTCCGAGCAGCGCAGCATGGGCACCGCAAAGCCCGGTGAGTTCGGCGCACCGCCGTCGACGCCGGTGCCCGTCCCAGAGCACGGCACCAGCCAGATCAGCGTCGTCGACTCCTATGGCGACGCCGCCGCGCTGACCACCACCGTGGAGTCGGCGTTCGGCTCGTTCCACATGGTCGACGGCTTCATTCTCAACAACCAGCTGACCGACTTCTCCGCCGAGCCGGCGGGGCCCGACGGTGTACCGGTGCCCAACCGCGTCGCACCGGGTAAGCGGCCGCGCAGCACGATGGCTCCGACGCTGATATTGGACAAGACCGGCGACACCCGCGGACCGCTGTATGCCACGCTGGGCTCGCCGGGTGGTGCGGTGATCATCCAGTTCGTCGTGAAAACCGTTGTAGGGATGGTGGATTGGCGGATGGATCCCCAGCAGGCCGTGGGCATGGTGGACTTCGGCGCGGCCAACTCGCCGAAGACCAACATCGGCGGCGAGCATCCCAACATCGACACGGCCGACAACGGCGACCATGACCCGTTGGTGCAGGGATTGCGCGCACTCGGCCATCAGGTCGACCTCGCCGACCAGTCCAGCGGGTTGTCGACGATCGCGCGGAGTTCTCCTGGTTGGACCGGCGGAGCGGACCCGCGCCGCGAGGGGCTGGTGATGGGCGACCCTCGGTGACCGCACGGGTCACCCGGCTGACCGAATCGGACTGGCAGCTGTTCGCCGCTGTCCGGCTGCGGGCGTTGACCGACTCCCTCGGCGCCGACGACCCGCAGTACCGGCAGGAGTCCTCCTTCACCGCCGCGCAGTGGCGCCGACGGCTCCGCGATCACGCGCAGTTTGCCGCGCTGCTCGGCGACCGTCCGGTCGGGCTGATCGGGGCACAGCAGGAGAATGCCGAAACCGTTTACCTGTACTCACTTTGGCTCGACCCCGCCGCCCGCGGCCACGGGTTCGCCCGGCCGCTGGTCGCCGCCGCGGTGGACTGGGCTCGCGGCCGGCAAGCACGCACCGTCACGCTGCGGGTGGCGGCGAACAACACCGTTGCGAGAGGCGTGTACGAGAGCCTCGGATTCGCACCGGTGGTGGGTGACAAGGCCGACGTCCGCGCCGACGTCGCGATGTCACTCAGTGTTGGCTGAGGTCTAGACACACACCGAACGTGAACGTACTGCGAAAGATTGGCTGGATTTTCGCAGTGGACGCACGCTCGGCGAGTCGCCTTTACTGACTTCAGTGTTGGCTGAGGTCGGGCCGGTAGCGGGCCAGCAGGCCTCGCACGCGGTCCATCGCGTCGACGGCACGGTCCTTGTCGACGGCCTGGATCGCCATCACCGGGATGTACTCGTCGTCGGGCAGGTCCACCCGCGCCCAGCGTGCGCCACGCGGGAACGTCACGCCCACAACTTCCGACCACGGAATCAGCCGGTAGCCGAACAGGTTTCGCACCGCGACACCCGGCGCACCCACACGCAGTCGCGGCCGGGCGAACAGCAGCATCGCGCCGGCAAGGACGACGCCGAGCAGTGCGATCGCGACTTGGTCGGCGGTTTGGAAGATCACCCCGGTGGACGCAATCTTCAGCAGGGCACCGACGGCGACGTGGACGGCCAAGATCACCGCGGCGGCACCGTACGCGAAATACGGTGTCAGGTGGGGCCGTATCTCGAGATCCCAGTCGCTCATGACCGCCGCAGGTCGCGCAGCGTCAGCGCGGTGGACAGCGCGGCCGCGGCGGCCTGCGCGCCCTTGTCCTCGGATGAGTCGGGCAGTCCGGCCCGGTCCAGCGCCTGTTGCTCGGTGTTGGTGGTCAGCACACCGTTTGCGACCGGTGTCGAGGAATCCAGCGACACCCGCGTCAGACCCTGGGTGACTGCATCACAGACATAGTCGAAATGCGGTGTCTCACCACGGATTACCACGCCCAGCGCGACGACGGCATCATGGTTGGCGGCCAGCGCCTGCGCCACCACTGGGATCTCGATCGCGCCGAGCACCCGAACGACTGTGGGGTTGTCGATGCCTGCGTCCGCGGCGACCTTGCGGGCACCGTCGAGCAGTGCGTCGCAGATCTTCTCGTGCCACGTGCTGGCCACGATCGCCAGCGTCACGTCTGACGCGTCGAGCTGTGGCAGGTCAGGAACTCCGTCCCCACCGCTCATAGGGCTCCACCGAATTCGCCCGGCATCACTTCGTCGTAGTCGTCCAGACCGATCAGGTCGTGGCCCATCCGGTCGCGCTTGGTCATCAGGTACCGGATGTTCTCGGCGTTGGCCCGCACCGGCAGCGGCACGCGTTCGATGATGTGCAGCCCGTAGCCGTCGAGGCCGACCCGCTTGGCCGGGTTGTTGGTGAGCAGCCGCATCGACCGCACGCCGAGGTCGACCAGGATCTGCGCGCCGATGCCGTAGTCGCGCGCATCGGCGGGCAGGCCCAGCTTGAGATTGGCGTCGACGGTGTCGTCGCCGGCGTCCTGCAGTTGGTAGGCCTGCAGCTTGTGCATCAGCCCGATGCCGCGGCCCTCGTGGCCGCGCATGTACAGCACCACGCCACGGCCCTCCCGAGCGACCATCGCCAGCGCGGCGTCCAACTGTGGACCGCAGTCGCAGCGGCGGGATCCGAACACGTCACCGGTCAGGCACTCGGAGTGCACGCGCACCAGCACGTCGTGCCCGTCAGCGTGCGGGCCGGCGATGTCGCCGCGGACCAGCGCGACGTGCTCGACGTCGTCGTAGAAGGTGGTGTAGCCGACCGCGCGGAACTCGCCGTGCCTGGTCGGGATGCGGGCCTCGGCGACGCGCTCGATGTGCTTCTCGTGTTTGCGGCGCCACTCGATGAGGTCGGCGATCGAGATCAGCGCGAGGCCGTGTTCGTCGGCGAAGACCCGCAGTTCGTCGGTCTGGGCCATCGCGCCCTCGTCCTTCTGGCTGACGATTTCGCAGATCGCGCCCGCCGGCTGCAGCCCGGCCATCCGGGCCAGGTCCACGGCGGCCTCGGTGTGGCCGGGCCTGCGCAGCACCCCGCCGTCCTTGGCGCGTAGCGGAACGACGTGGCCGGGCCGAGTGAAGTCGTCGGCGACGCTGGCCGGGTCGGCCAGCAGCCGCATCGTGGTCGCGCGATCCGACGCCGAGATGCCGGTGCCGACCCCCACTTTCGCGTCGACAGTCACGGTGTAGGCGGTGCCGTGTTTGTCCTGGTTCACAGCGTACATCGGCAGCAGGCCGAGCTTGTCGCAGACCGGGCCGGCCAGCGGCACGCACAGATAACCCGAGGTGTAGCGGACCATGAAGGCGACCAGTTCGGGGGTGGCCTTCTCGGCGGCGAAGATGAGGTCGCCCTCGTTCTCGCGGTCCTCATCGTCGATGACGACGACGGCCTTACCCGCCGCGATGTCGGCAACCGCCCGTTCGACGGAGTCCAACCTCGTCATCATCGCCACCCTTGCCGGTTCCGGGTTGGAACCATCGTCGCCGTATCCAGTATGAACCACGACGAAGTAGCGATTATTGCCAGCCGTCTCGCTTTCGCCTGGTGGGCGGTTCGACTATCGCGGCTCGAGCCGAAAACCGGGATCTTGCGCCCGACGGGTGCTGTCTTCGCGCGATAGTCGCCGTAACCCGTGTAGACCCGTTCGGCGAGCGCGTGTAGGCGGGCGTGCTCGTCCGGATCGGTCACCTCGGTCGCTATGAAGCTCTCGTCGCCGAGCCGGCATTTAGGGTGTGCCCTCAAGTTGTAGTACCACTGCGGGTGCTTCGAGCCCCCGAAGTTCGAGGCGACCAGGACCGGATGCGGTCCGTCGTGGAAGTAGGTGAGCTGCGTCTGCCGCGGCTGACCCGACTTGGCGCCCGTGCTCATCAACGGCGCCGTGGCAGCCCCGCCGACGATAGGCGGCTATTCGGGCGACGATGAAAGCCTGCGAACAGTGTCCGGCACGCATCGCACGGGTCGATAATCCCCTGTATGGCAATTGCCGCAGCGGTGATTGTCATCGCCACGCTGGTGGCGATGACCACCGGGAGGGTGCCGGCCGTGTTGGCGCTCATCTGTGCATTGGTGGTGGCCGGACTGATCGGAATCGCCACCCCCGCAGAGCTTTTCGCCGGGTTGAGCAATGGAGGCGTAATCACCATCGCCGCGATGCTGGTAATTGCCAAAGGCGTTCTGCACACGGGGGTGGTGTCGCGGGTGACCTATCGCTTGCTGTCCGGCGTAACTACCCCTGGCCAGGCGTTACGCCGGCTCATCCCGCCGGTCGGATTCGTCTCCGCGTTTATCAACACCACACCCATCGTGGCGATGCTCATTCCCGCCACCCACGAACTCGAGCAGCATTCCGGAGTCCCGGCGCGTGGCGTGCTGTTGCCCATCGCCCACGCCACCACGCTGGCCGGGTCGGCAACGCTCATCGGCACCAGTGCCAACCTGCTGATCGGAGGCCTTGCCGCGCCACACGGGGTGCAGATGACGATGTTCTCGTTCGTCCCGATCGCCGTTCCGGTGGCCCTCGTCGGCTGGGCGGTGCTGCTGGTCACCGCGCCACTAATGCTGCGCGGCCGAACCGACGTACCCGAACGTGATCTGTCGTGGCGAGCGGAGATCCCACTCTCGTCAACGGCCAACGCCGTCGGCGGAACCGCAGCGGAGTTTGGCATCCACACCACGCCCGACTTCGAACTGGTGGAAGTCCGGCGATCGGGCAAAAAGGTCGGCGCCGACACTGTCCTGGAGAGCGCCGACGTCTTGATGTACCAGGCCACCGAGGCCGGGGTGCGGATGTTGTGGGCCAGCCCGCGGTTCGGGCTGTCTCCACAGGCTCTATATCTGGTGTCCATCTCCACCGACGAAGAAGCGACGGTTCGCGACCTGGAGGACGAGACATTCAGGTAATCGCCGCGCAGTCCACCAAACGTCTCAAGAAAACCCCAGCCACGCCCGGTGAAGTCGCGCCTTGTGACGGCCTGGTCACCGATGCCCTGACCGACCATGAGATGGTCGGGCCGTGGCAGAAGGTGGCGGGCAAGGCCCCGCAACCGAAGAAGACGTGGATCGCGCTGTCCATCCTGGCTGGGGTCATCGTGGGTTCCTGGGGTCTGGAACCAATCCAGCTCGTCGCCGTCGCGGGAGCCGTCCTCGATGGTGATCACCGGTGTACTGACACCGCGGTCGGCGGTGCGCGCCCTGAATTGGAACATCCTGGCAATCATCGCCGGCTCGGTCGGGTCGGGGACCATCGTCGTGGAAAGCGGTCTCGGCGACCACATCTCCGGCGCAATCCTGGATATGTCGGGCGGGAAGACCACACTGGTAATACTAGTGCTCACCGTCGTTACCACCCTGCTGTCCAATGTCATCAACACCGCCGCGGCGGCCGCCATTCTGACCCCGGTCGCCGTGGCGATCGCCGAAACCACCGGCCTGAATCCGGGGTCGCCACTCGCGCTGCTCGGCACGTGCATCTCGTTTACGTTCCTCAACCGTACAGCCATCAGACGAACCTCATGGTGATGCAGCCTGGTGGGTACTCGTCGGGCAGATCTTGATCCCGGCGTCCCGCTCACCCTCGTTTCCCTGGTAGCGGTCTTCGGGGTCGCCTGGGCTCTGCTCTTGAGGTAGCCCGGCTACTCCGTGCAGGCCGTCTCTCTGATCGAGTAGCCGTTCGACGTACTTGGCG
>CAWDFT010000001.1:0-68609 GCA_963801575.1 uncultured Actinomycetota bacterium | reverse complement strand
CATCGCCAATTGCTATCGTCATACTTGGGCGACGCCCACGCCTGTGCGGATCACGTTCCAGCCATTGGCGATGACTTCCTGGAGGCGCTCGACGAACTCGGGCCCGGTGGGGCCAAAGATGGTGATAAAGCAAGGCACGTAATCGCGATGCTTTCCGCCGAGAAGCTGGTACACGGGCACGTTGAGGGCTTTGCCCTTGATATCGTAGAGGGCAAGATCGATGGCCGAGATGGCCCCTGCCAGGGCGCGCCCTCCCTCGAAATACTGGCTGCGGTACATCTCTTGCCACAGTGCGCCGATGCGCATGGGGTCGCGGCCGATCAGCCACTCGCGATAGTGCTTGACCGCGCCGGCGACGGCCAGGTCGCGGGTGGAGAGGCCGCTCTCGCCCCAGCCGTAGAGGCCCTCGTCGGTCTCTACCTTGACCAAGAGCTGGTTCTTGCCAGCCACCCACACAGGATACGGTTTGACGTCGGTGATCTTCATTCCCTGCTCCTTTGGCGTAAGGGCTTATTGGCCCAGGGTCTGCTTCAGCGAGGGGCTGCACGTCAGCCCAGGCGCTGCTTCAGCCAGGGGCTGTCTCAGCCCAAAGATACTTCCAAGCCCATCTGCTCTCCCAGGGAGAGCAAATGAGCCAACTGCTCGGGGGATTGCCGCGCACCCGGCACAGCAAAGGGGAGGTCCAGCCACTCGTACTTGGCCGCGGTAGCCTCGTTGTACGGCAGGATAGCCACGCGCCGCAGGCCCACCTCGGCCATAAAGGCATAGATGGCGCGCAGGTTCTCCTCGGTGTCGGTGATATCGGGGATGAGGGGCACGCGCACCTGCACGTTGTACCCGGCCAGGTGGCGGGCATTCTCCAGGATGGCGCGGTTCGACGCGCCGACCCAGCGTCGGTGCGCGGCGTCGTCCATCAGCTTGATGTCATAGAGCAACAGGTCGGTGTGGGCCAAGCAGGCGCTCCAGCGTGGCCCAGGAGCAGGCGCCGCTCGTCTCCATGGCCGTGTGGATCCCCTCGGCCTGGCAGCCGCGCAGCACCGCCTCGGCAAAGTCGGGCTTGCAGGGTCACCTCGCCGCCGGTGAGGGTCACGCCGCCGCCCGAGTAGTGGAAGAAAGACTTCATGCGCACGGCCCGCTCGATCACCTCCCCGGCGGTGATGCGCGTAGCCCTTGATGGACAGCGCCCCTTGAGGACAGGCATCTACGCACTGGCCACAGGCGCGGCAGGCGGTGCGGTTGATGGTGTGCACGCCCTCGGCGACGTGGTGCCCGCCCTGCGGGCAGGCGTCGACGCAAGCGCCACAATAGGCGCAGCGGTCGCGCACGATGACCAGCTGCCTGCTCGGCGCTCTGCGATTCCGGGCTGTGACACCAGGCGCAGGAGAGAGGGCAGCCCTTCAGGTAGACGGTCAGGCGGATGCCGGGGCCGTCGTGGATGGCAAAGGTATCCAGGTCGAAGACCTGGCCGACGATGGCTTGCGCTTCTCGCACTGGATCGACGAGGCTCACTGGCGTCCCTCCTGGCGGCGGATGTGATGGTCCTGCTGCTCGCGGCTGAGCATGGTGAAGTAGGCGCACCAGCCGCCCATGCGCACGCGCAGCGAGCGATAGTTCTCCGGCTCGCGCTGCGCGGCGCGCAACTCCTCCGTGTCCACCACGGTGAGGGTCATCATGTTGCCGCCGGTCTCCACAAAGCTGCGCAGCAGGCCGGCCATGCGCTCCGTGCCCTCTTCGCCCTGCACCAGGTGGCGGTTGATGCGCAGGTCCAGCGGGCCGCCCGCGGGCAGGTTGCTGTGGTGCATGGAGGCGTAGGAGAGGATGGCCCCCGGGATGCCGTTGCGGTCGCGCCCCAGGGCCGGGGAAAAGTTGGACGAAACCGGCTCGCCGGACAGTCGCCCGTCGGGGGATGGCCCCAGCCCCTCGCCGATGCCGATGTACCAGGAGAAGGTGCCCACGCCGCAGGGGAAGCGCACCTTGTCCTGGTGCGCGCGGCGTGGCGGGCCACGATCTCGGTGTAGGCGTCGATCATGGCCTGGCCCACCGCATCGGCCTCGGGATCGTCGTTGCCGTATTTGGGGCGGCCATCAGCTTGTTGCGCAGTGGGGCATAGCCCTCGAAGTTGGCGTCCAACGCGTCACACAGCTCGGCCATGGTGGCCTGGCGATCCTCGAAGATCACCTTCTTGATGGCGGTCAGCGAATCGATGGTGTGCCCCGCGCTCTCGGCCAGCATGCCAAAGGTGCGATAGCGGGCGCCGCCGGCGGTCATGTCGCGCCGTTGCGGCGATGCAGCCCTCGATCAGCGCGCTGAGCAGCGGCACCGGGGCGATGGTGTAGCGGTCGTCGCGGGTCTCCACCACGTGCTGCACCAGGTGGCCGACCATGGCGTCCATCTGCGCGAGCATAGCCTGCCAGAGCTGATCCCAGGTGGCAAAAGCGCGCGGGTCGCCCGTATCGAGCCCGGCGAAGGCGCCGTCGCGGCGGGAGACGCCCGCGGTTCAGCGCCCACTCCAGGCAGAGCATCATGCTCAGGCGCTGGAAGCGGAAATCGGTGCGCCCGGGGATGATCACCTCCCAGCAGCCATCGTTGGTGTAATCGCGCGCGTCGGGCGTGGGGATGCCCAGGCGCTCCAGGGCCGGGATCAGCTGCTCGTCGTTAAAGAGGGCGGGCATCCCGCCGCCGTCCTTGAGCACCTCGCAGGCATAGCGCACCAAGGCCTCGGGTGAGTCGCGATGCAGGCGCAGCGTGGTCAGCGGGTTGGTCATCTTGTTGCGGCGGTAGCTTTCCAGGATGAGGAAGGTCAGCGGGTTGGTGCCATCCTCGCCCTCGGGCGTCAGGCCGCCGACCACGATGTTCTGCAGCCAGTGGTTGGTGGCGTCGAGCCGGTCGCGCTTGGTGCCCAGTTGGGAGGAGGTGTGAGTGGCGGGTACGCGTGCCGAAATTGAGCTCTTCCTCTTGCCGCGCCTCGGGGCGCTGCTCCTCGGTGGTCTTGGCGCGCTCGTTGAACTTTAGACAGAAGCAGTCGGTCAGCTCGGCGGCCTGCAGCAGGTCGATGCGTCCCGCCTCCAGGTCGGCCTGGAGATAGGGCCACACATACTGGTCCAGGCGGCCCATGGCGTTGCCGTCCATGGTGGCGTGAAAGATCATGTGCAGCAGCCACACCGACTGCAGCGCCTGCCAGTAGCTCTGCGCGGGGTCCGCCGGGCGCCTGGCGCAGGTTGGCGGCCATCTGAGCGCAGCTCGGCGGCGCGAGCGGGATCGGTGCAGGTCGGCCGCCTCCTGCTCGCAACGCGCAGCCAGCCGCGCGGCATAGCCGATGACGGCTTCCAGAGCGACCACCACCGAATCGAGAAAGGCGTGCTCTTCCGCGTTCTGGCGCGTTGGGCCGCTGGGCCTCCGCCTCAGCGATGATCCCGCGCAGGCCCAGTCGCAGCAGCTTGTCATAGTCGGGGACGATGTGTCCAAAAACGGAGCGGATGGAGAGGCCGCGTTCCGCCGCCTGTGCTCGCTCCTCATCCGTGACGTAATCGGGAAAATACCCTTCATAGTGCACGTGCGGGATGCTCCAGGGTCATCGAGCCGGCGAAGAGCTGGCCCTCCCAGAGGTCCGTGGGCATGAGCGCGAATTTGCAGGCGATGGCCCGGGCCTTGCGCACGGGCAGCGGCTCGGACATGTAACGGTCGTCGATGCGTGGCGGGCCGCTCCAGTAGTCGGGGTCGATCTCCATGGCGTCGCGCACGCGGCGGCGCAGGTCGGCCACACGGGGGGTATCGTCTCGATTGGCCACGATGTCCAGAACATCCAGCTCAACTAACGTCTCGGCCATGGCAAATCCCCCAAATCTGTTAGTTTTCAGTCAGGCGGTCTCGATCCGGAGGCACCACGGCAATACCTTGCGTGGTGTCGACGCACGTTCGCTAGACCATACAGGTTGCGCACGAATCGGGGAGAGCGTACCTTCCACTGTGAAGATGATAGCAGAACTGCCGGATGGTGGCAATTTTGAACTCGGTTGCAGAATGTGTTGGTGAGATAAGAGCCCCTGTTTTGCCCCAGTCTCCTTCACCAACACATTTCGCAACCGAGCCGGTTTGACGCGCTCTCTTCTTCGTGGCATAAAGATACCTCAGACTGAGATTTGGGAGGCTTGTTACGGATGTCGGATTACGGTGGTTGGTCGGGCCGCTTGCTGGTGGTCGATCTGTCCACTGGGCGATCGATCGTGCGCGATACGTCGGATCTCTCGCAGGACTACATCGGTGGTCGAGGACTGGGAGCTGCGTTGGCCTGGGAATTGCTGCAACCTGGCATGAAGCCGTTTGACCCTGACTGCCCACTCATGTTCCTCTGCGGACCCCTGGCAGCCACCGCGGCGCCCAACGCGGGGCGGGTCACCATCTGTTCGTTGACGCCGCAAGGCTATCCAGTTCCCTGGTTCTCGCGAGCCAGCATGGGAGGCGATCTGGGACACCACATCAGGATGGCGGGATACGATGGCATCCTGATCCTGGGACAGGCCCCACACCCCGTGTATCTCTGGGTGCAGGATGACGAGGTGGAATTGCGCGATGCCCGGGACCTCTGGGGACTGGGGATAATGGACACGCAAAAGTCCTTGCGTGCTCGCCTGGGGCCGCGCGTGCAGACAGCTTCCATCGGTACAGCGGGCGAGAATCTCTCGTGCATCGCCACCATCGGTAGCAACGAGGGTTCTGCGGCGGGACAAGGTGGGTTTGGTGCGGTGATGGGAGCCAAGAAACTGAAGGCGGTGGCGGTCTATGGCACGTCCCAAGCTTGCCAAGCCCAGGAGCATGAAACTGAACCAAGTGAGACAGGCAACAAGGCCATCACCATTGCTCTATCGCGGACTGGCCGGATGCAGCCTGGGTCGCCAGAACTGGCGCAACGACATGCGAACAGGTATCGCCATGCAGCGCTCTGTCGACTCACACGGGGTGATGCTGCCGATGCTTATCAGCATGGCTTACTCCTGCTGCATGTTGACCGGGGCGCTGCTGGCCGACGACGACGCGGTGCGGGAAACCGCCGAGGCTGTGCGGATTGCCGAAGAGCGCGGCGACGATGTCGCCCTCGAAATCGCGCACCTTGCTCAAGGGCTGGTGTTGAGCCGCCGCCCCACGGGTGCTGACCGTGACGTGGCACTGGAGGTGCTGCGCCGGGCGCGCGACGCCCAAGTACGGCAGCGGCATCTGGTCTACGCGACGATGGCGGATGTCCGGATCGCGGAATTGACCGCAGAGGCGGGAGAGGTCCAAGGCGCGATCGAACGCGCGCGCTCCATTGTCGATCGGCTCTTCGAGAACGGCGAAATGTTTCTGCGTGGTGCTGCTACCGCTGCACTGGTGGAATCGCTGCTACGAGGTGGATCCGACTCCGACTTGCAGGAAGCGGCGGCTGCAATCGAACGGTTGGCCGCCGTGCCAACCGACCCCGGATTCGTCCTGAACGAGATCCGGCTGCTGCGGCTGCGCGCGCTGCTGGCCCAGGCGCACGGCGACGAGACCGCCTATCGCGACTATCGGGATCGCTACCGCGCGATGGCCACATCGCTTGGCTTCGAGGGCCATATCGCGTGGGCCGAGGCGATGCCATGACGGCGGCTGCTCCTTCGGGGGTGGTGACGTTTCTGTTCACCGATGTCGAGGGTTCGACCCGTCGGTGGGAGGCCGACGCCGATGGCGATGCGGGCGGCGCTGGCCGCACATGACGAGGTGTTGCGCTCCGCGATCGAGGCGCACGGCGGCTGGTTGTTCAAGCACACCGGTGACGGCGTGTGCGCCGCGTTCGCCTCGCCGAGGTCCGCCGTGGATGCTGCTGTGGCCGCGCAGCGGGCGCTGGAGTTGCCGGTGCGGATGGGGATGGCGACCGGTGAGGCAGAGCTGCGCGACGGGGACTACTTCGGCACGGTGCTCAACCGTGCGGCGCGGGTGATGGCCGCCGGGCACGGCGGTCAGATCCTGGTGGCCGACTCGACGGCGGTTCTGCTCAGCGGTGTTGATCTTCTCGATCTGGGACCGCGACGGTTGCGTGATGTGTCAGCGCCGGTGGGGGTGTTCCAGGTCCGAGCACCCGGACCTGCGCACAGACTTTCCGTCATTGCGGGCACTGGATACCAGTCCGGGGAACCTGCGGCCTGCCGCCAGCAGCTTCATCGGACGTGAGTCCGAACTCGACGAGGTGCAAGCGGCGCTGCAAGGCTCATCGGCTGGTCACCTTGACCGGGGTGGGCGGGGTCGGCAAGACCCGCCTGGCGACCGAAGTCGCGGCACGGCTGGCCGATGAATTTCCCGACGGTGTCTGGGTTTTCGAACTGGCTGCGGTGGCTGATCCGGTGGCGGTGCCCGACGCGGTGGCGGCGGTGCTGGGCATCACCCAGCAGCCGGGCAAGACCGTGAGCGAGAGTCGGTGGCCGCCGCGCTGGAGGGCAGGGTCCGGCTGTTGGTGTTCGACAACTGCGAGCACGTTCTCGACGCCGCCGCCGATCTGATCGAAGCCATCCTGGCGCAGTCGGCGACGGTGCGAATCGTGGCCACCAGCCGCGAAGGGCTGGGGGTCGCCGACGAGCAAGTGTGGCCGGTGCCCTCGCTGGATCTCAGCGGGGGAATCGACTCTGCCGCAGTCAATCTGTTCGTCGAACGCGCCCAGAGCGTGGCCCCGCGCTTCTCGATGGCCACACCTGATGAGGCGGGCGCGGTGGTGGAAATCTGCCGACGCCTCGACGGGATACCCCTGGCCATCGAGCTGGCGGCCTCGCGGATGGCGTCGATGACGGCCAGTGAGGTGCGTGACCGTCTCGATCACCGATTCCGGCTACTGGTCGGGTCACGGCGCGGGCTGGAACGCCACCAGACACTGCGTCACGCGGTGGCGTGGTCTTACGACCTGCTCGATGACGCCGAAAAGACACTGCTGGAACGCTGTTCGGTGTTCGCAGGCGGGTTCGACCTCCAAAGTGCTTGCGCCGTAGTCGGATCCGACGCGTCGACGACTACGCCGTCCTGGATCTGCTGGACGCGCTGGTGCGCAAGTCGCTCCTGGTCGCCGACCGGTCAACGGGGCGGACCCGGTTTTCGATGCTGGAGACGATCCGCCAGTTCGCCGAGGAGCAACTCGTCGCGAGCGGGGCGGCGAATGACGTGCGAAACGCCCATGCCCGCCACTTCGCCGGGCGCGAAGCCGACATCCTGGCCTTGTGGGACAGCCCGCGACAGCGCGAGGCCCACGAATGGTTCAGGATCGAACTGGCCAATCTGCGCACGGCGTTTCGGTGGGCCGCCGATCATGGCGACGTCGACGTGGCGGCTCCGATTGCGACGTACGGGCCGATCCTGGGCAATCAGGCCGGAAATTACGAGCCCATAGGCTGGGCCGAAGAGCTGATCGAGCCTGCCCGCGCCGTCGACCATCCCCGGCTGGGTGCCCTGTACGAGATGGCGTCGATGTGCTACTTCGTCGCGCGGATCGAGGCGGCTGTCGGGTACAGCGACGCGGGTCAGGCGCTTCTCGGCAGCGGCCGAGACTACGAGCTGCCATTCGGCGGCGAGGGCCTGCTTGGCGGTCCCTACGTGTTCATCGGGGAGCCCGAACGGCAGGTCGAGTGGTGCCGCGCCCAGCTGGCACGCGGTCGCGACACTCATGCACAGACCCAGACACAGCTGGTCATCGCGCTGACGGCCGCCGGTTCTGTTGACGAGGCGATGACCGCCACCGAGGGCCTGATCGACGCCGCCGAAGCCACCCGCAACCCGTTCGTGCTCTCACTCGCGCTTTGCGCCTACGGGTTTGCCTTCCGCGACGCCGATCCCGCCGTAGCACGCGAGGCCCTGCGTCGGGGCATGGTGCTCGCTCGCGACAGTGGCAACCGCTGGAACGAAGCAAGCCTGGCGGTCGCCCTGTCCACCCTCGAGGCCGTCCACGGCGACACGCTGGCCGCGCTCGACTACGTCATTGTGGCTATCCGCCACTTCGACGACGCGGGAAATACCGGCCATATCGGCGTCCCGCTGGCGGTCCTCACCGCCCTGTTGGACCGGCTCGGACGCTACGAACCGGCGGCGGGCATCGCTGGTTTCGCCGTCGACCCCCTCAGCACGGCGGGCTTCCCTCAAATCAACACGACGATCACCCACCTCCGCGACGGTCCTCGGCGACCAGACCTACGAATCGCTCGCTCGCAGGGGCGGGACGATGACTCCCGCCGAGATGGTGGCCTACGCATACGACCAAATCGACCAGGCCCGAGCGGCACTGAACGCTGTCTCGTAAGAGACGAGTTACGAGAGTCGCAAAACTTCGTGTCAGAGATGGCACGGCGATATGACGGACATTGTTGACCAGCAGTGACACGATACTGACGTGGACGACAATGGGGACGGTCGCGGTGGGTTAACAGCGGTGGCACCGTCCTGTAATTCGTGCGGCACTCAGTTGAGCGGAACGGTCAAGTTTTGTAGTGAGTGCGGCATGCCCGTCACCTCGGCCACCCGATCGGCGGAGTACAAGCAGGTGACGGTGCTGTTCGCCGATGTTGTGCACTCGATGGACATCGCGGCAGCCGTGGGTGCGGAGCGGCTGCGCGAGATCATGACCGAATTGGTCAACCGTGCGGCGGCGGTGGTGCAGCGGTACGGCGGCACGGTGGACAAGTTCACCGGCGACGGGATCATGGCGGTGTTCGGCGCGCCCGTTGCAATGGAGGACCACGCCGTTCGCGCCTGCCTGGCGGCGTTGGGTGTGCAAGACGAGGCGAAGCGGCTTGCCGAAGAGGTCCAACGCTGCGACGGTGCGGATCTGCGGCTGCGGATCGGTCTGAACTCGGGTCAGGTGATCGCTGGCGAGATCGGCTCGGGTGCTTTGGGTTACACCGCCATCGGTGAGCAGGTGGGGATGGCTCAGCGGATGGAGTCGGTCGCTCCGCCTGGCGGGGTGATGCTGAGCGCATCGACCGCACGACTTGTCGATGGTGTAGCGGATCTCGGCGAGCCTGAGTTGGTTCAGATCAAGGGTGCCGATACACCGGTGGCCGCCCAGCGGCTGTTGGGCATGGGCGAACAGCACCGAGCGGCAAGGCATGCTGAGTCGAATCTGGTGGGTCGGCGGTGGGAGATGTTCGCCGTTGAAGGCTTGTTGGACCGTGCAGTCGACGGCCACGGCGCTGTGGTCGGTGTGGTCGGGCCACCTGGCATCGGTAAGAGCCGTCTGGTGCGTGAGGTGTCTGCGATTGGCGCGTCCTCGGGGTGTGGAGGTGTTCACCGCCTTCTGCGAATCGCACACCAGCGAGGTCCCATTTCATGCCGTGGCGCGCCTGCTGCGCGCAGCCACCGGCGTCGAGGGTCTTGACGAGCAGACCGCCCGCGATCGAGTGCGCGACCGGATTCCTGAGGCAGACCCGGAGGATGTGTTGCTCTTTGATGACCTGCTGGGCATCGCCGACCCCGAGGCTGCCCTACCGCGAATCGATCCCGATGCCCGTCGACGGCGGTTGACCGCGCTCGTCAATGCCGCCTCCGTGGCCCGCGAAACCCCGGCGATCTACGTCGTTGAGGACGCCCATTGGATCGATGAGGTCAGCGAGTCGATGCTGGCCGACTTCCTCACGGTGATCCCGCAGACGCCCTCGCTGGTGCTGGTCACCTACCGCCCCGAGTACGAGGGAGCGCTGACGCGGGTGCACGGCGCACAGACGATAGCCCTTGCGCCGCTGAGTGATTCGGAGACCGCAGCACTGGTCTCGGAGCTGCTCGGGCCGGACCCCTCCATCAGCAGGCTGGGCCAGACCATTGCCGAGAGGGCCGCCGGTAATCCGTTCTTCGCCGAGGAGATCGTGCGCGAACTGGCCGAGCGTGGTGTGCTGCGCGGAAATCGCGGCGCCTACGTCTCGACGGTCGGGGCTGCCGAGGTCAGCGTGCCCGCCACCGTGCAGGCGACCATCGCCGCCCGCATCGACCGGCTCGACCCGGCGGCCAAGCGCACGCTTGAGCGCAGCGGCGGTCATCGGCTCGCGGTTCAGCCTCGACCTGCTGGAAACGCTGGGGATTGATCCTGTTCTGATGATCTGTCTGGCGGCCGAGCTGATCGATCAGGTCAGGTTCACCCGAGCGACCGGAGTATGTGTTCCACCATCCGCTGATTCGCACGGTGGCCTACGAATCACAGCTCAAGTCCGATCGCGCCGAGCTGCACCGGCGGCTGGCCGCCGCGATCGAAGCCCGTGACCCGGAATCGGTCGACGAGAACGCTGCGCTGATCGCCGAACACCTGGAGGCCGCCGGTGATCTGCACGCCGCCTACGGCTGGCACATGCGCGCCGCAACGTGGGCGACCAACCGCGACATCGCCGCGGCGCGACTGAGTTGGGAGCGCGCCCGAAAGATCGCCGACGCACTACCCGCCGAGGACCCGGACCGGGCAGCCATGCGCATTGCCCCGCGCACCATGTTGTGCGGGACCGCCTGGCGAGTCCATGTGACACGTGGCCGGGGACCGCTTTGATGAATTGCGGCAGTTGTGCACCGCCGCCGGGGACAAGGCGTCACTGGCCATCGCCATGGCGGGGCTGGTGATGGATCACGCGTTTCAGGACCGGATGCGCGAGGCGTCGCGGCTGGCATCGGAAGCCATGGCCCTCATCGAGTCGATCGGCGATCCGACCTTGACGGTGGGGCTGTCCTTCGCGGCCATCTACGCCAAGATGGAAAGTGGCGAGTGGTGTGACGTGCTGCGGTGGTCACAGAGGGTCATCGACCTGGCCGACGGTGATCCGTCTAAAGGCAACTTCCTTGTCGGGTCTCCGTTAGCGATCGCCTTCACGACGCGGGCTATTGCCCGTTACTGGCTGGGTCGTCCCGGATGGCGCGACGACCTGCGGCACGGCCTGGCCATGGCCCGCAGCGCCGACCCGATGTCCTACGCCACGGTCGTCACCTACGTCTACTTCGCGGGAATACCGCTTGGCGTGCTGAGGCCCGACGATTCCGCGGTGCGCGAGATCGAGGATGCCCTACGGATTGCCGAACGATCCGGTGACGATCTCGCGTTGGCCTTCGCCCGGATGACGCTGGGCTTGCGCTGGTGCACCGCCGACACGGCTGCGGAGCGTGACCGCGGACAGAAGCTCCTGGCCGAGGTCAGCGAGGTGTTCCTGCGCCGGGGACATTTGCTCGGCGATTTACCGATCGTCGAGGTCTACTTGGCGCGTGAGAGGGCTCAGCCGTGGAGATCGCGATGAGGCGATACCGCTCATGCGCGCCGCCGTCGACCATCTGTTCCGCGAGGGACAACTGCTGGCGTGGGGCACTCCAGCGACCGGTGTTCTGGTGGAGACACTGCTGGATCGCGGGGCCGACGGTGACGTGGCCGAAGCCGAGGCCGCGATCGACCGGTTGGCGGACGCGCCAGCCGACGACGGTCTGGTTGTCCGTGACATCTGGCTGCTGCGGCTGCGGGCACTCCTGGCGCGGGCACACGGCGACGACGCCGGCTTACGCGCGACTTTCGGGATCGCTACCGCGACATGGCGACATCGCTTGGCTTCGAGGGGCATATCGCGTGGGCCGAGGCGATGCCGTGACGGCGGGCATCCAGGGAGGGCCGCCCACGTTGTCTTGAAACAGACCACATCTGAGACACCACATCTGAGACACGCAGACGGCGACTACAGGACCGGAAGTTGGTGCTGGTCAGCGTGACTCGAAAGTTCGTCTCAGAAGTCGCCTGCCCGGCGGACTCGTTCACGTCGACGCGGATTCCGCAACTCCAGAGCCCTCAGGGTTCTGAACAGGGTCCTCCGACTGATCATGAACCGGGAAGTCAGCTCACTTACCGGCTCACCCTGTTGATAGAGGCGCAGAAGTCGCTTCTGCTAGGCCGCGTCCATGCTGGTGTCCACCCCTTCGCGCAGTGATTATTCGCCGAGGTAGGCCAGGCCACTCAGGCTGCACATGTCCGGAGACGCTGACTGTTGCCCGGCAACGCGCCACCGCGAACAATGCTCCCTCAACGTGGCGATCCACGCCATCGGAGACCCGCGGCGGTCACCAACACAGCTTTACAAACACCAAGCGGGGCGGACGGCATATCTGTCCTGAGGAGCTGAGCGCTCGGGGTCAGCGTGCGATGATTCGCAGCGGAAGCCGCGGCAGGGTGCAGGTCGCCGATGGCCACGTGATCTCGGGCCGATATCCTGGCGCAAGTTCGAAATGTGGGATGCGGCGGAGCCATTCAGTAACGACGAGGTTCAATTCCATCCGTGCAAGGTGCGCACCCAGGCAGCGGTGCGCACCACCGCCAAAGCCCCAGTGTTTGTGCACCTTGCCGTCCATCACCAAATCATCGCCTGATGTCGCGTCGCTGCCATCGCGGTTGATCGCACCGAGACACAACCGAACCTGTGCGCCCGCAGGCAACTCCACGCCGCCGACGGTCACTGCTTGGGTGGTCACCCGCCCCGACGACTGGTGCGGGCGGTTCGAGCCTGATCATCTCCTCGACGAATGCGCCTACCCGATCGGGCTGTTCACGGAGCTCATCGCACAGGGCGGGGCGCCGCGCCAATTCGAGCATCGTGGCACCGATTGCCGACATGACAGTGTCCAGACCGGCAAGGATCAATACGAATGACAGGCCTATCGCCTCGGCGTCACTGAGGGGTTCCTCGCCCGCCAGTACCTGCGACAAGATGCCGTCGCGTGGATCCCGCCGTTGCGTCTCAACGGCGTCGGTGAGGTAGGTGTACAGGTTCGCCGCCGGAGTGAGATCGACGCTCTCTGGGTCCGTCGCCAGGCTCAGTTCGATGATGGCGTCCTTCCATTCGATGAGTCGGTCCCGATCCTCGAGCGGGAGGCCGAACAACGTGAGGAACACCTGCGACGGATATGGGGTGGCCAGGTCGGCCATCACCTCGCACTCACCCCGATCGGCGATCCGCTCGATGATGTCGACCGCCTGGGCCTGCAGCGAGGGCAGTATCGATGCGAGCGTCTGTGGGCTGAAAAACGGATGCAGGATTCGGCGGTAGCGGGTGTGCTCGGGTGGATCGAACGCAAGTGGCACCAACGGCACCGGGCTGATCATTCCGTCGAATGCTCGATGCGATGAAAAGACGTCCGGATTGCGCAGTGCGGCAATCACATCCTCACGTCGAGTGAGGTAGTACCAGTCATCTCCGTACAGCACTGGGCCGGCGCCGCGTACCTCAGCCCATCCCGCCCCACGGTCAGACGACATCCGTATGTCTGCATAGGAGATTTGCGGAAGGTGCTGGGAATCAGGTGGTTCCGGCATTCATCCACCTCTTCACCAGTAGCTCATCGACCACGGTAGATATCGCTGATCTGCGGACCTATCACGTTGGTGATCGGCACATCGGCGGCGAGTTCGCCGGCCAACTCTCGGATCGCGGACAGATCCTTTTCGGCAACCCGCTCGAACGGTGCCAACACGTCTTCGGGAACCGTTGCCCCGGCCAGCTTGATTCGCAACCACACCAGAGGGTCGGTTCCGACATCCGCACCCAGCTCAACTACCTCCATGAATCGCTCAAGTGCGACGCCTCCTGCCATCGCCAGTGATGCGGCCTCCCGGGCGACGGCCCATGACGAATAGGTGAGAACGTTCTTTGCGAGCTTCGCTACCATTCCGGCGCCGAGCGGGCCACAGTGAATGACTGCTTTGGCGAACCCATTCAGGACGGGCATCGCTCGTTCGACGTCCTGGTCAGAGCCGCCGATCATCACCGCAAGCCCGTTGTCGTAGGCGGTGGCGCCCCCGGAGACGCCTGCGTCGAGAAGCACCGCGCCCCGGTCGTCGCACAACTTGGCCAGATGCCGGACGTCATCTAGGGAGACGGTCGACAACAGCACGACCAGCAGACCCGGAGTAGTGTCCGCCAGCAGGCCGTTCTCGCCAATCAAGACATCCTCAACCTGTTGCGCGGTGACCACGGCTATCAGGACCACGTCGCTGGCACGGGCGACCTCGACAGGAGAACTCAACTGCGCCGGAACGCCTTTGAGCGCGCTCAAGGCATCTTCCCGCACATCGAACACCGCAGGAATCTGACCGCTTCGGATGAGGCTGACCGCGATGCCGCCGCCGATCAGACCTAACCCGATGATCCCGGGGCGCGGTGCGGGCGGCGTCATGGTGCGGGCGAGATGTCGAACTCGATGGGCAAGCTCGTCGGCCCACTCATGCCGAGCAGCGGCTTCCACGGTGCCGGTCCAACGCGGCGAGGATTCGGCAGTCGGTGAGAAAGGATCTTGAACGCTTCCGCGAGCTCCAGCCTGGCCAGGTTGGCACCGAGGCAGTAGTGCACCCCACCGCCAAAAGTCAGTATGGGTGGTGGTTCGTCGCGGGTGATGTCGAAGCGCGTGTGATCGTCATAGATGGCTGGGTCACGGTTGGCCGCATAGGTGTTGACGATGATGAAGGTGCCCGCGGGGAAGGTGTAGTCGCCGATGACGACGTCGTCGGTGCGCTGCGCACGGTGCTGCACATGGACGGCGAATGGCGCATGGTTTCTTCGACGGCACGCATCGCCAAGTCGGGCTGGTCCCGCAGCAGCACCCACTGTTCGGGATGATCGCAGAGTACCTGCATGGATGCGGCGAGTTGGCTACGGGTGGTGTCGGTTCCGGCCACCAGAATGCTGAAGGCCAACATGCGCAATTCGCCGGCATTGAGGCGGTCGCCTTCATCTTCGATGCGGATGAGCTCGGAGAGCAGATCGTCGGTCAAGCGTCGGCGCCTGCTCGCGACCATGTCGTCGATGTAGTCGTCGAACTCACCCCACGCCTTCAAGACGACGGGCTCCTCCTTGGCGAGGTCGCAGTCGAAGCTGACGATTTTGAAGATGTCCTCGGCCCACCGCGAGAACTGTTGCCAGTCCTCACGAGGCGCACCGAACAACGCGCAGATGATGGGAATGGGGTAGGGCCTTGCGATGTCGGCGACGAACTCGCATCGGCCCTGATCTGCGACTCGATCGACGAGCTCGTTGACCACGATATGGATGGTGTCGTGCATACGCGCCGTCGCCCGCGGCGTGAAGGCCTTGGACACCAGGCTGCGCAGCCGTCGGTGCTCTTCGCCTTCCATGTTCAGGATGCTGCGGGTCACCCTGTCCCACAGCGGACCCGACGTGATGCCGTGGGCAGAGAGGTGAATTCCCGGCGGTACGACGAACTGCGGGCTCCGAAGTACAGTCCTGGCGAGTTCATACGAGAGCACCTCGGGTCCAATGGGTCCCAACGCTATCGGCGCAATCTGTTGCGCCGCACGGAATTGGGGATAGATCTCCTGCGGAGTGTCGGTGACGTCGTAAGTAAGCGTCGGCAGTCCTGCGTCGAAGACACAGGGCTTCGTGGTGTCGACGGTCATTTGCGCACCAGTCCACGGGGCCGGACAAGGCCGAGGTCGAAATGGGTGACCCAGCCGGGTGCCGCGTCACACACGTCGGGTATCGCGTTTATGGCGCCCATCGCTGTCCAGTTGTAGCCGGGATGCGCCAATGTTCCGTCCGGCCGGTCGACGCCCTCAAGCGTGAGTTCGGTTGGTGGGTCCCCTTCGATCACTATCCGGTAGCGCGTCTTGCCCCAATCCCACGCCGGGTCAATGGTGTCGGGACCGCCGGTCAGGTAGATCGCGTGGAAGACGATGAGCGGTCGGCCGTTGACCCAGGCTGTCCATTCGTGATGTTGCGCGGCGACGGTTCCCCGCGCGATCGCACCCTCCTCGTGCGGTATGTCTACGGTCGCCGTAGCCGCTTTCAGATCCGCGGTCACCTCGTCGATCGTCACGCCCAGGCCGTCCGCGATCATGTACATCGACTGCGCGAAGAACGGCACGCCCAGTCCCAGAATGGTTGGCTCGGAGAGGAACTTGTCTTTCTCTTTGCCGAACCCCATCCAATCGATGTGGTCCAGCGAAGCGTCGGTGAGGACGTTGACGACTTCGTACAGCTGGATTTTCTCGATCTTGCTGACCACGCGTGCAAGAGTGAGCGGCAAGATGTCCCCTGCGTATCCCGGATGGATGCCGCCGCCGTGGAACGAGGTGCCGCCGTCCTTGCAGGCCGCGCGGATCTGATCCCCGCCCTCACGAAAGTCTTCCGTCGGATGGAAGAACCCGCTCGTAGTTACGACGTTCTTACCGGAGCGCAGCAGACGGCACACCGTGTCCACATCCATGATCACCGGCGTGTAGAACACACAGTCGGCGTCCATGGCGACGATCGATTCGATGTCGTCGGTCGCGACGACGCCTATCGGTGCTATGCCGGCGATCTCACCGGCGTCCTTGCCGACCTTTTCCGAAGTGTGCACAAGAACACCGACCAGGTCGAAAACCGGGTTGTCCGCAAAGTGTCGAATCCCAACCTGTCCGACATCGCCCGTCATCCACTGGATGACGCGATATGTTTTGTCCGGCATCGACTTTCCTAACCTTCGCATGCGCGGAGCACTCCGCGCGGCAGTAGCAGCGGCAGATCGTTGTAGGTGGCGATACCGGGCCGGGCCGCTACGACGGCAGGTATCGCGGTGATCGCGGGCATGGCAACGATGGACAGACCCAGCATGATGTAGTCGTCCAGCGTTTCGCCGACGAAGTCCGGGGGCGGCAGGAAGCTCAGTGTGGTCTTGATTGTCGGCGTTCCTTGGACCTCGATGTAGTAGCCCATGTCGAGCTCCCAATCCGGATCCAGCGTCTGTCCCTTGCGCCAGCGCCCGCGGATCTCGATGACCTCTCGGCCGCCGACGATCCCCAACCAGGCGACGTCCACACCGGCCACACAGCCCTTTTCGATCGTCCAATCGCCTGGCAAGTGCAGATCCTCAGTGGTCTGGGCATACTCGACGTCGCAACGCACGTCATCAAGCTCGACGCCGAGAGCATCCGCGACCAGCAAGACGCCATCCCGGAAGATGCCGGAACCCTTCTTGGTGATCTCCGGAAGGTCGGGCTGATCGATGGGATAACCGAACCCCATGGGCTTTTCGGTGGCCGGCGAGTTGTAAATCGTGGTGTCAATGGCTTCCACGACGGATACCTTGTCCACACGCTCCGAGAGCCCAGCTGACACGATGGCGAAGAGTTGGATGAAGCCCGGGTTGATGCCGCTGCCGAAAACCGTTGAGCTGCCCTCCTCGCATGCCTCGGCGATGCGATCACGACCCTCGCCCAGGAAGTGACCGGTGATGAACTCGGAAGTGGACACGATGTTTATGCCCGCGCGCAGAATCCGAACCATCTCGTCGACGTCGGCGAACATCGGGTTGTAGACCACGCAGTCCGGCTTGAGCGCGAGCAGGGCCTCGACGTCGTTGGTGGCGGTCACCCCCAGGGGTTCGATCCCGCACAGATCACCGACATCGCGGCCGACCTTGTCTTCCGACCATGCATAGCATCCGACGAGTTCCATTGTCGGATTCGAAGCGACCGCCCGCACGGACCGCTTCCCAACGTTGCCAGTTGTCCACTGAACGATTCGATGAGTCACGCCGGCAGGGTCGTTCGCTCGCTCGCGGTGAACACCACGGGAATTTGACGGTAGCCGCGTGTCACAGAGTTTCCGTGGAACGCGGCTTCGGCATCGGGTGCGACAGCGAAGTCTGGCAGTCGCGAAAGAACCTGTTCGACACCGACGTGGAACTCCAGGCGTGCGAGATTGGAGCCGAGGCACCGATGGACGCCCGCTCCGAATCCAAGATGGCGATTCGCTTGGCGATCAAGGACACAGCGATCCGGGTCGGGGAACTCCTGGGGATCACGGTTCGCGGAGGCGTAGTTGACAATGACGGATTCACCCGGACAGAAAGCGTGTCCGCTCAGCTCGACATCCTTCGCGACGGTTCGGGGGATGCCGTGAATCGATCCGCCGAAGCGGATGAACTCTTCAACGGCTCTGGGCAGAATCTCGGGTTCGCGGATGAGCCGGTCGCGTTCCGCCGGATGCGTTCCGAGATAGTGGAACGCGAAGGACATCGCGCTTGCAGTCGTCTCGAGCCCAGCCTGGACCAACAGCATGGCATTGGCGACGACGTCTTGAAACGGCAGCTTCTCGCCGTCGATCTTGGCGTTGAGAAGTACGTCGATCATGTCGTCCTGCGGCGGCTGCGTGCTTCGCGCCGTGATCGCGTCGTGGAGGTGCTGATACAACCCTCCCCAGGCGGCCATCCGGGCTTCCTCGGTTTCGCCGTTGAGCGCGGTGTCGGTCAGCTCGATACACAAGGGGACATCGTCGACAGGCATTCCCAAGAGGTAGTTGAAGAACACGATGCCCGGCTGGCGCCACGCGACCTGAGCGAGGTCCCCGGTGCCCAGTTCGATGAAAGTGTCGATCAGAAGGTCGGTTTCGTCACGGATCTGGGGGCGCAGTTGTTTCATCCGACCGGGCGAGAAGTAAGGGTTGAGCACCTGGCGAAACTTCTGCTGCCGTGGCGGGTCCAGCGTGATCAGCAGGTCGCCCGCGAGCTGCTCAGCCCCTTCCGGCGTCGGGTTGCTGGAGAAGTGCTGCCAGTCCTGCAGGATCTTGTAGCACTCGGCATAGCGCGTCGCCACCCACGCGCCACCCGGCGTAGCACTGAGAAACGGTGTGTCTGTGTGGGCGAACGGCGCGTTTTGCCGCATGACTGAGTAGACGTCGTACAGGAAATCATTGTCTTTGAAATCTTCGTGGCGAAGATCCCAGTTCTCCGCGTGTTCTTCGGCCCTCAACCGCCGAGTCCTTTCGAGAGCACCCCGCGGCCGACGATCGTGGGTAGATCCAGGAACGTGCGAATACCCGGTGCCGCCGCACAGACTGGTGCCACCGCATGCACCGAATGCATGGCGGTGCCCAGGCAGGCCTGGTCGGTGTCGTCCTCATCGTTAATGGCGATCCGTGATTCGAGCACCATCGACGGAAGGCCCTCGACCGTCACCTTCCAGCCTCGCCCATTCGGCCAGTGCGGAGCCTGGTCGGGCCCGAGGCGGGTGATGTGTTCGACGGTCAGGGCCCGACGCCCCTCGATGATGGCCGTGTAGGCGAACCGCACCGCCGACACGGTGCCGGCCTCCACGCGGCCCGCCTTGACCTCGATGGGTTTGTCGGTCGCGGCGACCTGGCGCTCCCAGACGTAGTCCTCGATGGTGGCGCCGAGTCCCTCGGCGACCAGCATCAGCGGTGCCTTGAAAGACAGTGCGCCGATGGCGGGTTCATCCATCGGCACTCGTGCGTCGGGTGGCTTACCGAAGCCCATGACGTCGAACAGCACGAACGGCTGGTCGTAGGTGCTGTAGTCCATCAGCTCCTGCACCACCAGCGAGTCGATCCGGCGGAACAGACCCGACATCGTCAGCGGGAGCACCTCGGAGCCCCAGCCCGGCTCGATACCGGTGCCGTGAAAGGAACTTTGCCCTTCGTCGCACGCAGCTTCGAGGCGTTCCACCACGTCGTCGGTGCTGCTCTCGGGATAGATCCATGCCGTCACCGCGGTCGACACCACGTTCTTACCCGAGGCCAGGATCCGGCAGATGTCGTCGAGCGCAACCGGCGGATTCCAGTCACCCTGGGCGTGGTAGAGCACGCAGTCGGCGTCCAGCGCCAGGATCTTGTCGACGTCCTTGGTGGCGGTGACGCCGATCGGGCCTATGCCGACGACCTCACCGATATCCCGTCCGGCCTTCTCGTCGCTGTACACCAGCGCACCGACCAGTTCGAGATCGGGATGGCTGTGTACCGCCTCGACGGAGTGCTTGCCGACGTTGCCGGTGCCCCACTGGATCACACGGAGTTTCTTCGTCATGGCGTCGGTGCCCCTTCTTGTTGGGCGGCTTGACGAGCCTCGCGCTCCTCGTGGATGCGCACCAGTTCGCGGAACCCGAGTCGGTTGTACTTGGGTACCGGCTGGATGCCCCACTCGTCCTGCGCGGTGTCTTTACCTTCAGCGCCCTCGGGCGGTCCCAACGGTGGGTAGGGAACCTTGCACTCCAAGGTGTCGTCGGAGTACCGGACCTTGAGCAGTTCGCTGCAGATCTCGGTGAGACTCAGTGTCGGATAGCCGTAGTAGACCGCCATGAAGGGCAGCGTGAAGGCGCCTTCGATGACCAGGGCGACCAGACATACCAGGACCGCTCGTTTGATCCACTTGTGCATGTTCGCGTAATAGGGGGTGGTCCCGGGCGGGAGATCGGCGGCCGGGTCTTTTTTCTCGGTGGCTGCCGGTTCCGGCGAAGTTGAAGTCACAGCTGTGCTCCTTAAACCTGTTCAGTCGGTGAAGATTTCGCGGTTGACCGTGTGGAGGTACGGGATCGCGAGGAATGGGGTGATGTAGAAGATGTCGTAGAGCCACCAGCCGATCACCGGGAACACGACACCGGCGTAGCGCACGTCGGCGAACATCGTCATGTTGAACACATAGGCAGACCAGATCACCACACCCATCCAGCAGGTGACGATCATCCACTGGTGACCCCACCGCTTCATCTGCAGGAACCCGATCGCCGCGGCGACCCGCATCGAGAACACCGTGAAAATCAGCCCAGCTACATAGGCTTTCTCGCCCGGTCCCGCTGCGCCGCCGACCCACAACTCGTTGTAGTGCCAGAAGTAACCCGCATCGAACATATTGCCCCAGCCGACCATCAGCACTCGGTTGATCAACGTGTGGTTGGCGACCAGGTCCAGGGCCCAGCCCAGACTGTTGAGCATGCCGTCGATCAAGACCAGATAACCGATCAATGTGACGATCATGGGCCGAACCGAGAGGCCGGCGCGCAGAGCCTGGCGCTGCAGCCAAACCCCGCGCATGAAGATGGGGAATCCGATGAGACCGGGGGCCCACATGCCCATTAATGCGGCGCCGACGGTCATCCACTTATCGGCCCGGCGCTGAGCCAGGCGCGACTCGTCGTGGTGTTCCTCGAGGCCGACAGAGCCATCAGCCGGGGCAAGGGTCTTTCCCCCCGAAAGACGGCTCAGCAAAGGAAGATTCACAGTTCCCACCAGCCCCGGGCGAAGGACATGTAGAGCTGAATGAGGAACATCGTCAGCAGATAGCCGTAGATGACGACTTGCAGGACGATCAGCGCCCTCTTACGCTTCTTCTCCTTTTGGTCCACCACGTCGGTGACTCCTTCCTAGTGCGGCGTGCTTGAACTATCGGTGGCGGCCAGGCTGGCCACCGCGACTTCACGTAAGCCGTCGGTGATCGCACCGTCGGTCGACAGCGGCGCGAGGATGCAGGCTTCGGCGGCCTCCAATTCTGTTGCGCCGGCTGCGATCAACTGCGCGGCGGTGACCAAGACCCGAGTGGACGGCGGCTCGAAGTGGAACGCCTCGTCTGCGGTTCGGATGGCGGTGGCGCACTGGACAAGTCGCTTGGCTGTCGGCAACTCGATGTCTGCTTCGGCAACGACCACCTCGGCCTCGCGGTCGGGGGGCAGGTACCGCATCGGAAGCGTGACGAAGCGCTGACGGAAGGACGGCTTCAGCTCCTTGAGAGAGCTGCGATAGGCGGGGTTGTACGAGCACACAAGCATGAACGTCTCCGGCGCTTGAACCACCTCACCGGCCCTGTCCAGATACAGAGCGCGGCGGTGATCGGTGAGCGAATGCAAGATGGCCAGCGAGTCGTGGCGTGCTTCCACGACCTCGTCCAGATAGCAGATGGCGCCTGCCTTGACCGCTCTGGTGAGAGGCCCATCGGTCCACACCACGTCGCCGCCGGTCACCATGAAGCGGCCGACGAGATCGGAACTGGTGAGATCGTCGTGGCAGCTGATCGTGACCACGGGTCGTCGCAGCAGTAGCCCCATGTGCTCGACCAACCGTGTCTTACCGCACCCCGTCGGACCGGTGAGCATCACGGGTAGGCGCTGGTGATACGCCTGCTCGAACAACTGGACTTCGTTGCCGTTCGAATAATAGGTGTCGGTGTTGACATCCTGCCCCACCCGAAGGCGTGGGATTTTCGCGTGCCGATGTCCGGCTGTCTCGGTGCCCATCACAGCACCGCCGTAAGCCGGGGGCTCTTGCGTTTGCGCCGACCAACTCTGTCCCTTGCGGGCGCCACACCTGCGATGCCAGCGGCCTCGTTGGTTACTTTCCCCGACGCCGGTCGATGTCCTGACCTTGGGATCTCTCCGGGGGATTCAGTTGTCGTCGTGACCGTAGCAGGCGTCGCCGACAAGTCCAGACGCGCTTGTCCCCCGGCTGAACCCGGGGGCTTGCGCACTACGTTTCTCCTGGTCATTTTTCCCTCGGCTGCTTGTCGGTCATGCGGCCACGAGCTCGCGGTGGACGTGGGCCAGTACCCGCGGTAGCTCCTCGATTCGCCGGATGCGTTGGGACCGACGGGATCCGAAGACCTCGGGGAGAGGGTCGACCCGGGTCGGTCCGACGCCGACGTAGTACATGCTCACTCCCGCGTCGTTAGCTTCCTCGACTGCGTGCGCGGCGTCGGCCCATGCGTAGCGTCCCTCGTAGCCTTCATCGGAGATCAGGCCGTCGCCGATCACGATGAGCAGGCGCCGCTCCGACGGTTGCGCCAGAAGTCGGCTCGTCAAATGGCGCAGCGGCGCTCCCAGCCTGGTGTATCCGCCGGTGGCCAAGCCGAGCCGGCTCGGCGGCACGAACCGACGGTCCTCGAAGTCCTTGAGGCAATTGACTTCGACCCGGTGTCGGGTGTTGCCGGTGAATACGAAGATGCCGTGCCGCTCGCGGGCGAGCGTCATCGCTTGGGACAGCGCGTCGGCACAAGACAACTCCAGCTTGAATATCCTGCCGCCGTGTACGCCCAATGACGAGCTTCCGTCGAGCAGCAGCGCGGTGGTGACGTCGCGGCTGCTGGGTAGCAGTTCACGGAAGATGCGCGGCTCGATCGCTTCGCCGGTCGTCAAGTCGATGTAGTGGCTGACGTACTGCTCGACGTCCAGATCGGAACCATCTTCGAGGCGATTCTTCATCGCCCGATGAGTGTGCTCCTCGAACCATTTCCGTAGATCGGCGGAGGCTGACTCCGACTGGTGAGTCCGCCGCGTGTGTGCGCGTTCGAGCACCGCGACGTGGTCCGGCATGAAACTCTTCGTCCACTCGTTCCACTCGGGATACGGAATGCCGGGCCGGTGATCGGGTGTGATGTCGAGATCGTTGTCCTGCGGTCGACTCGGCGGCGGAAGATTGGGGTTGCGCACCCCGCCGTCGCCGCCAACGGGCACGGAATACGGTCGCGGAAGCCGCTTCTGCGTGGTGGTCCACGGCATCCTGCCGAAACTGCGTCGCAGCTTGTCGGATAGTCCCTGCGGCAACGTGTACGCCAACGGCAACCTGCCGAGCAAAGGATGAACGGTCAGCGGTTGACCTGCACGCGCCAGTGCAACTGCACGGTTGAGCATCTCTTTGGCGTCCATGTCGCCGGGCAACGTCTCGAGTTCGGGTACCAGCCGCTGCAGTTCATCCAGCAGCCCCGGCCAGTCCGACGCAATCCACCCCAGAGAAACCCCGCTCTCGACGAGGGTGAGGGCGCGGAGTTCGCGCGCCGACAGCTCATTCAATCGATACTCGACAAGACGTTCCTTGGATGGCGAACATTGAAGTGCGACACCGCATGTCAGGGTTCTGCGCGTCCAGTCACGCTCGAGCGACGGGTATGGAACGTGCACGAAGTCGAGCGTTGCACTCAAGCTGAATTCTCGATGGTCGCCGGTCACCAGGCGCACACCCTCGCGACGCTGACCGCTCAGTGCGACAGCCGTCACTGCGCAACTGCGTTCGACCGCCATTGCGTGTGCGTCGGAGAGCTCGGTCATCAATCACACTCAGAACGTGCCGAGGTTGGAGAACATCCAGTACCAGAACCAGATGATCAGACCCGTGCCACCCCACGCTGCCACGTAGCGGAGGATCTCCCAGATCCAGTCCATTTCAGACCTCCTTGTTTCTTGTGTTGTTGTACGCGCGGCAGAGTCAACGGACCTCCAGACCGAGCACGGCAGAAGCGACCAACTTGGCCAGCATCGTGTCGCGGGTGTCGGGGCTGTCTGTGGTGGTCAGCAATCCGTAGATGCCGAGAAGGAAGAATGTCGCGCTGTAGAACGCGTCGACTTCCGGATGGACTTCACCGTCGCCTCGTGCCCGCTCGATCTCGCGGACCAGCAACACGATGACGGGATGATCGGTCCAGTCGTCGGACTCGGGACGCGACGGCGAGAAGTGCAACGCCAGTAGTTCTTTGAAGAGCTGCGATCCGAGTCGTTGCTCCAGTCCCGTCACCAGGCGGACGACCTCCGTCAACGCGGCGGTCAGGTCATGTGTTGTTTCAAGGAACCGGGCGAGCTCGGTCGCGACGCGTGCTTCCTCGCGTCGCTCCAACTCGAGCAGAACGTGCTCCTTGGTAGGGAAGTGAAAGTAGAAGGTGCCGTGCGCGACGCCCGCGGCAGTCACGATCGCGCCCACATCGGCGCCGGCCATGCCCGAGCGCTTGAACTCGGCGATCGCTGCACCGAGTATGCGTTCCCTCGTCTGCAGGCGGCGCGCTTCGCGCGCCGAAGGCTTGACCTGAGGCGTCATGGTCCGCTCTTTGTAACTCATCGACTGACCTAAGTCAATGATCAGTAACTCTGTGCAATGTGGTTGTCCGGGTGATTACCGCGAATCACACTGGTAACCAGTAACTATACGAAGAACAAGTAAGCGCAACCTGATATTGGTCAATGATCATAGTCATTGACAACGGTACAACCAGCGGCTAGAAAGCTCGAGCAGAGGCCGATCTCCGGAGGGACGACAGCTCATGCTCCAAGACCGAAAGATTCTGGTGACCGGGGCGACCGGGCAGATCGCCGGGCCCATCGCCGAGAACTTCGCCAAGGACAACGAGGTGTGGTGTGCGGCACGGTTCAGCGACCCGAAACGCAAGGCGGAACTCGAGGCGATCGGCGTCAAGACCTGCCTGTGGGACATGGATTCAGGTGACGCGTCCATGCTTCCCGACGACTTCACCCATGTCGTGCACTCGGCGTTGCACGTAAGCCCCGATTACGACGAGTCGATCACCAACAATGCCGAGGCGTCGGCCCTCCTGATGCAGCACTGCAGAAAAGCCGAGGCCTTTCTTCATGTCTCGAGTTCCTGCGTTTACAAACGGCATGAGGACCATCCGAACCACGCGTATGCCGAGACAGACCCTCTGGGCGGTCTTGCCAGCTACGCGGAGGTCTACCCGGTCATCAAGCTCACGTCCGAGGGCGCGGTCCGGGCGGCCGCTCGGATGCTCGACTTGCCAACGACGATTGCCCGCATGAATGTCGGTTACAGCTGGACCGGCCACGGCGGGTTGCCCGTCATGCAGTACAACACTTTCAAGGAAGGCCGACCGTGGCTCGCCCCGATCGGCTATAGCAACATGAGCTCACCGATCGGTGGAGTGGACATCGGCACACAGGCACATCTGCTCCTCGAGGTCGCCTCGGTCCCGACGACAATCGTGAACTGGGCCGGGGATGATGCGGTGTCGGACCGCCAGATGGCCGATTACGTCGGGGAACTCACTGGAGTCACGCCGAGTTTCGTCGAAGGTCCCATCAGCTTCGATTCTTTCGCATCAGACAACACCCGCCGCGAGCGGCTGATCGGTAAGTGTGCGGTGCACTGGAAGGACGGCGTCCGAGACACGTTCGAGAGGCTCGGGATCATCAGCGCGCAGCAGCCTGCCGCTGGCTGAGGTGTTCAACGAATTTCTCAAGCGGACGCGTTTCTGGTCGGACGACGAGATAATTGGCGACTATGCCAAAGGTCGGGCTCGAATCGGATCTCCGTCGGCTCATCGGATCCGATGCGGTGTTGACCGACGAGGCGGCTCGGGTCGTGGCGGGGACAGACTTCGTCACCCAGCGCGGTGTCCCATCGGCGGTCGCTCGGCCTACCTCGAGTGACCAGGTCGCCGCACTGCTCCGCTATGCGAGCCGCCGCGGCGTGAGGATAGTGCCGCGCGGAGCGGCGACGAATCTTTCGGCGGCGATCGCACCCGGCGACGATGCGCTTGTGCTGGATCTCGCGAGCATGAATCAAATCCTGGAGATCGACGTCGCGGCGCGGCGCGCGGTCGTCGAACCCGGCGTCATCAACGCCGACCTGAAAGCCGCGGCCGCTCCACATGGTCTGGTCTATGCGCCGGATCCGGCGTCGGCTGCGATCTCGACGATCGGCGGCAACATAGCGGAAAATGCGGGAGGGCCCGGGTGCATCAAGTACGGCGTCACGTTCCACCACGTGCTCGCGCTAGACGTCGCGCTCGCCGACGGCCGCGTGGTTACCCTCAGCGACGACGACGAGGTCGACCTGCTCGGGGTGGTGATCGGGTCCGAGGGGATCCTCGGGGTGGCGACGCGTGCGGTGCTCAACTTGTCACCGATTCCCGCGGCGCGTTGGACGGCCTTGGCGTCATTCGACAGCGTCGAGGACGCGGCACAGACCGTCTCCGAGATCATCGCCGCGGGCATCCTGCCGGCCGCGCTGGAACTTTGCGACAACAGGGCCATTGAGGTGATGGAGGCCCACCTACCGTCTGGGTATCCGGCCGACAAAGAGGCGATCCTGATCGTCGAATTCGACGGCGAGCCCGACGATGTCGCGCGAGACACGCCCGTCCTTGAGGAGATTCTTCGGCGGCGGGATCACACGCTGCGTACCACGGCCACCGAGCAAGAGCGGGCCGCCCTGTGGGCCGGCCGCCTCGCGATGGGATTCGCTCTGCGCGCTACGGGCAAGGCGTACTACGTCTGCGACTCAACGGTCCCCCGGCAACGGGTGCCTGAGCTGATGGCGCACAGCAGGCAGATCGCCGCGAGCCACGGATTGGACGGCCTGATCGTGGGCCATGCCGGCGACGGCAACCTGCACCCAGTCCTCTTATACGGACCCAGCGAGCTGGGCACCGTCGAGGCTGTCGCCGAGGCGATCGCCGACGCGGCGCTTGAACTCGGTGGCACGCTCACGGGCGAACATGGAATCGGCACCGCGAAGCGCGCCCAAATGCGCCGGATGTTCGGCCCTGCCGAGCTGGCCACGTTTCGCGCTATCAAGCGGGCCTTCGACCCTGATGGCCTACTGAATCCAGGTGTCATGCTGCCTCCGCCAATCGGCGGAGAACCGGACCTGAAAGAGTTCGCCGACGCGGTGGCGTCCGCGCTCGCCGGGCACCAGACCGCTTCGTCAGCGCTGACGCCTCGTCAACCTTGTGATGCAGAGGTCCTCGTCGACGCCGAGAACATGAGTCTCACCGCCGGCGGCGCCGCATCTTGTCCGAACGTCGCCATCGCTGCCCGAGCGGCCGGACTGTCCTGCCCGGCAATGGAACGCGACGGGGTCGTGGCCGACGTCATCGAGGTCGCCGGTCATCGCCAACCGGCACGACGAGCCCTCCTCGGCGTCGAGGCCACACTCCCCGGCGGCCACCACGCCAAATTCGGCGGCGCCGCCATGAAGGATGTCGCCGGACTGGACGCCAAGCGACTCATCGCCGGCGGCCGTGGAACTTTCGGTCGGCTGAAACGTGTGACGCTACGAGCGGTTCCACACCGGGGATGATCTACCCGCCGCGCAATCTCAGTCGGAGAAGATCTCGCGGTTGACGGAGTGCAGGTAGGGGATCGCCAGGAACGGTGTGATGTAGAAGATGTCGTAGAGCCACCAGCCGACGACCGGGAACACGACGCCGGAGTAGCGGACGTCGGCGAACATGGTCATGTTGAACACGTAGACGACCCAGATCACGACGCCCATCCAGCAGGTGATGATCATCCACTGGTGACCCCACCGCTTCATCTGCAGGAAGCCGATCGCCGCGGCGATGCGCATCGTGAACACCGTCAGGATGAAGCCCACTTCCATGGCCTTCTCGCCCGGCCCCGCTGCGCCACCGAGCCACAGCTCGTTGAAGTGCCAGAAATATCCCGCGTCGAACATGGCGCCCCACCCGTTCAAGAGAATTCTCGCCAGGATGGTATGGCCGGCGACCAGGTCGAGTGCCCAGCCCACGGTGTTTATCGCTGCATCGATGATGACCAGGTAGCCGATCAGGGTGACGATCATCGGCCGGACCGACAAGCCGTCGCGCTGCGCGCGCCGAAGTAACCAGACTCCGCGGAGGAAGAGGGGAAGGCCGAAGACGCCCAGCGCCGCGGTGCCGATCAGCAAGCTGCCGGAGATCAGCCACTTGTCGGCCTGCTTCTGCGCGAGGCGCGATTGCTCCGTGTGGTCGTCGAAGCCCAGACCCTTGCGAACACCGTGCGCGACTGCTGGGGTATCACCCTTGTTGCGACCGCGGCGCAGGTTGATCGTAGGCAGATTCATGGTTTCCTAGCGGCCAGCCTTCGTCATCGTCCTCTGTGTGTAACCGACAAACTGACTTTAGTCAATCACTTGGGAGGTGGACCTTCCATGCTGCGATATGCCCTCGCCACGTAGTCGTCGAGCATGGTGTCGCGCATCGGCCAGGTGTTGGTCGTGGTCAACAGCGCATAGAGACCCAGTAGGAAGAACACCGCGCTGTTCATGGGGTTGACCTCGGGATCCACCCGACCCTGTTCTTGTGCGAGCTCGATCTCTTGAGCGACCAAGACAATCACCGGGTGATCCTTGCCCTCTTCGGCAGCAGGACGGGTCTGGGAAAAATGAAGCGCTAGAAAGTCTTTGAAGAGCAGATCACCCAGCCGACGCTCCAATCCGACTACCAAGCGCACCGCCTCTTTGAGTACGGGCGCAAGGTCGTGTCCCGATTCCACGAAACGGCCGAGCTGTTTAGCAATCCGCTCCTCTTCGCGATGCTCCAGTTCCAGCAGCACATGCTCCTTGGTGGGGAAGTGGAAGAAGAAGGTGCCGTGTGCCACGCCGGCGGCCGTCACGATTGCTCCGACATCGGCGTCGGCCATTCCCGACCGTTTGAACTCGGCGATGGCCGCGCCCATCAGACGTTCCTTGGTCTGCAACCGCTTGGCCTCGCGCGCCGACGGCTTGTCCACCACTGCCATGTCCAGTTCCTCTAGTTTCTCGAAATGACGCTCAGCGACTGATTGGGCGGAACTGCTGGAACGCCAGGCGCATCCCGCTAACCTCGTCGAACAGTCCGCCGGTCAATACGAAACCTGTTGCACCGTCGACTGAATCGTGGTCACCCGTGACAACACCGTTCGGCAACGGGACCCCTTCTATCACAGCCTCCTCCGGGTGCATCAGCCTGGAGCCGACCGACTTCATTCCGGCTTCGACGGATTCGAAGTCGTCGGTGAACAGGACCGTCGCGTACACGCCCTCGCCGTGTTTATCGAGGTGCGTCCGCACAATCGTGCCGGCCGGCCCGGGCGGACCATGGGGTGAGATGAGCTCCACTCCGGCATCCCAGGCGAGAAACACGCGCAAGCCGTCTGCCTCGAGGACGAAGTCGATGAGCTCGACACCGAGCCGCTGCTCCCACATCTCCTTGGCAGCGTCCATGTTCTCGGGTTCCAGACACCAGCTCACGTGGTGGACACGGTTCATTCGTCACACGATACCGTTGGCCGCCCAAATTCAGCTGACCTTAGTCAACACGGCGGCCTATCGACTGGACCCGTCGCTGGAGCGAACCTTCTTGTCCGATTACATAAGCCGCCATCACGCCGACCAACAAATCGTTGACTTCAGTCAATAATCATCGTTAGATGACATGGCGAATCATGTCACCGCTGATCGGGAGGAGCTTGCATGGCGCTGGAGCAGTTCAAGCTGGATGGCCAGGTCGCGATGGACTCCAGGGCAGCCTGACATTATGCCCGGGTCGAGGGAGAAGAGGGAGGAGCCGACGCTTCCCGAATCCGCGTCGTGTGGGAACGGTTCCATGGAAACCACCGCGCAGCCTGAGTGGGCCGACGAGTCTGGCGATCGAGTTCGACTGATGCCCGATGCCGCCGCACGCGAGGTCATCCCGTTCCGCGAGCGCAAGCAGGACATCGTCCTGTGGATTTTCTTTCTGGTCAACGTCATCTTCGTGACCTACCAGGCGGACATCGAGCAGCTCGTCATCCGCGACCCCGACAACTTCACCTACCCGATCTGGCCTCCGGCGTACATGATCGACTTCCTGCACTGGTACTTCGAGAACTACGACCCCCTGCTCTATGAGCGGCCCGTCTGGTACACGACAATCGTCTGGATCGACCAAGTCGTCTACGGCCCCTTCTACATCGCTGCGCTCTACGCGTTCTGGAAGGGCAAGGAGTGGATCCGCAACTGGTCGATCATCTGGGCGTCCGTGATGCTCGCCACGGTCACCGTAATTCTTGGTGAGGAGATCGCCGGGCCGTTCGCGAGCGACCACCTGCCGCTCGTGCTCGCAACGAACGCGGGCTGGCTGATCGTCCCCATCTGGGTGCTCATCCGGATGTGGCGAGAGCACCCGTTCACGCGACCGGTCACAACGAAAGGTGAGAGCTAGCTATGGCAACGTTCGCAGAGCGCTACGGCTCGTGGGCGGTAATCGCCGGGGCATCCGAAGGGCTCGGTGAGGCGCTCGCACGAGGGTGCGCCAGCCGGGGGCTTAACGTCGTGCTCATCGCACGGCGCGTCGAGCTCGCACAACAGATCGCCGAGGACATCGCCGCCGCGACCGGCGTGCAGACGCGTGCGTTGCGAGCGGACCTCGCCGACCGCGACGACCTCGACCGCATCCTCGCCGATCTCGTCGACCTTGACGTCGGCCTCCTCATCTACAACGCCGCGTTCTCCGTCATCGGACCGTTCTGGAACTTCGACATCGACACGCACCTCAAGGAGGTCGACGTCAACGTGCGCGGGCCGCTCGTGCTCGCCCACGGCTTCGGCGAGCGGTTCCGCGCAAGAGGTCGTGGCGGGATCGTCCTGCTGTCTTCGATGGGGGCGCTGCAAGGAATGGTGAGAGTCGCGAACTACGCCGCCACAAAGGCTTACAACCTGGTGCTGGCTGAAGGTCTCTGGGCCGAGCTCCGCGACGACGGGATCGATGTGCTGGTCAGCTGCGCAGGAGCGACACGGACGCCGAACTACCTGGCATCGTCGCCGGCCGACGGCAACGTACCGGTCCAAGATCCCGAGCAGGTCGCCGGCGAGACGCTCAACGCTCTGGGAAAGAAGCCAACGTTGTTCCCCGCGCGCGTGCTGCGTTTCACGCACTTCGCGTTCCGCCATCTGATGGGCCGCCGTACCGCGGTGCGGCTGATGGCCTATGCGAGCAACCGAACCTATAAGGAGCAGCAGAGCTACAGCACCGGAGACCGCGGATGACGCGTGACACCGCTGCACCGCCTCGGCGACGTCGAGACCTCGGCCGGCTCTGTGTATCCGTCGACCAAAGACTGCTATGCCACAAACGCAACCTTCCACGTTGACGGCGGAATCGACTCGAACAACTCGCCGCTGCCGATTCCCGACTACTGATCGACCGAACGGAGGCGAAATGCGCAGACTAGTTCAGTTTTCCACCGGCAACGTGGGAGTTCATTCGTTGCAGGCGATCATCGGCAGACCGGATATGGAGTTGGTCGGTGTGCATGCCGCCAGCCCCAACAAGATCGGCCGGGACGCATCGGAGCTGTGCGGGCTGGACCAACCGACCGGTGTCATCGCGACCGATGACATCGACGCGCTGATAGCGCTGAAACCGGATTGCGTTGTCTACACCGCGCAGGGCGAGACACGGCCGATGGAAGCTCTCGAGCAGATGTCGAGGTTCCTCGCCGCGGGCATCAACGTGGCGGCGACATCGATGGTGTGGCTGGTGACCCCTCGCCAGGCGGACGACTGGCTGCGGGTACCGCTGGAACAGGCCTGCGAGGCGGGCAACGCCTCGCTGTATGTGAACGGTATCGACCCCGGCTACTCGGGTGACACCGAGGTGCACTCCGCGCTGAGTCTGGTGACTCGCGCCAAGTCGATCACCGTGCAGGAGATCTTCGATTACGGCAACTACGACGACTACGAGTTCACCGGCAAGTCAATGGGTTTCGGCATGGCGCCCGAGGAGGGCGAACCGATGCTGTTCCTGCCCGGCGTCATCACGACGATGTGGGGCGGGCCGGTCCGCAATCTCGCCGAGCAGCTTGGCGTGGAACTCGACGAGGTTCGCCAACGGGTCGAGCCGTGGTACACGGACAAGCGGATCGAGTGCAAGATGTGCACGGTGGAGCCGGGCCAGATGGCGGCGGCGCGGTTCGCGGTCGAAGGTGTCCGCAACGGAGTTCCGGTGATCACCATGGAGCACATCAATCGTCTCACTCAAGCCGCAGCACCCGACTGGGACTACCCACCCGACAACAAGGTTGGCGTCCACCGTGTGGTCGTCGAAGGGAATCCGCGCGTTGAGCTGAATACACATGTTTCTCACCCGGTGCTCGATCCCACCGAGGCGGGCTGTATCTCCACCGCGGCCCGGGTGGTCAATGCGATCGACTGGATCTGCCGTGCTCCGAAGGGATTGATCGCTGTGGAGGACATTCCGCAGTCCGCGATCATCCGCGGTCTGATGTGGGGCGAATAGAGCTAGTCCGTAACGAGCATACGCAGCGGACGCGCCGAGGTTTCCCGCATCGTGATCACCGTTGCGAGCGTGATGATGGCCGCGACGATCACGTAGTAGGCGGGCGCGAGCGTATTGCCCGTGCGGTCGGTGAGCCAGGTCGCGACATACGGCGCAGTCCCACCGAAGATCGCGACCGATGTGTTGTAGCCGATTGAGTAGGCACTCGAACGCACCCGGGTGGCGAACAGCTCGGCCGCTGCCGCCAACGACGTCGAAACAAAGACGGCCTCGACCGCGGCCTTAGAGCGAGGCCTCGTGTTGCGCTCTCAGCTGCCTGGTTTCATTGCCCACAAAGGAAGGGCCGACCAAGAGCGCCTGCCCGGGATCTTCGGGGTCGCGAGCCAGGCCGTGCTCTGGCAGCACGCCACCTTCCTCACACATCTTCTGCCACAAGGCCATCCGGCCCCCACGCGTCGGGGACAGCCGCCCGTAGGAGAACAGTCGGAAGAACGTCCACCGTGGCGCAGGCAGTGCTGCCGGCCGACCGACGAGGCGGTGCAGGACGACTATCCAGCCGATCATCATCGCCATCATCACGGTCGCCGCGACCCAGCGCAGCACCGTCGGCATGGTCGAGTTGTGCGCGAGGATGTGCACCCAGCCCAACTGCGACCAACATGGTGTTGAACAAGACGGGCCATCGTCGTTCTCAAAGCCAAACCATCTGCATAACACTGACGCTCCATGTTGCATAGAGCATGCTGGAAAATATGAAAATGATTGTGGCAATGCGGATCTGGGTAGTGTTTGCCAGATAGTCGCGAAAAAAGGGTGTTCTGAGTTCGTGTCGGTCAGAGGCCGTGGTTATTTCTGACAGCTTGTGGTCCGGCGGGGTGGCCGAAACCGAGAGGAACACCGAATCCTGCGATGCCTGCGCTCACGCCCAAGTGCATCGAAGTAGCCCGCTGGCACACGGCCCGCGTCCTCATGGGTACGACAGCGCACAGACCCAGGTACGCACCAGCGCAGGCCAGCTACCTAAGTAACCGAGCTATCGCCTCTTAGTTAGCTATGACGAGATCCCGCCGTCGGTGGGAATCGGGCACCCGACAGAAGTGAACGATTCGTTGCCGCGGCAGCCGGAAATCGTTAGTGAGGTTCTGGCAGTCTTCCCCCAGTCCGGCTTCGCACACCTGGCAGCTGACCGCGAGCGCGGCTTTGACCGCGGCGCTGTGCCGGTTGCGCAGGTCGTCCCGCGGGTCATATTCCGACACCGACTCGATGTGCCGCGGCAGCAGCGCAAGCACCGGCAGGTAGTCCGTCGGCGGAACCCCCTCCGGGTAGCCCGCACGCAGCCAGTTCAGGATCGCCCTAAGGAACCGAGTCACAGGCCATCAACTTCCACACCGTGATGCCCCCACCACATCAAGATCATGTCCCCCAAATGCTACGTACGCCTGGCACGTGGACCAATTTTACCTGTGCTTGGCGCCGGGGGCGAATGTTAGGTCGGCTTGGCGCCGAGGATGTACCAGCCGGCGTGGTGACCGATGAAGTCGCGGGCGATGAACAGCACACCGACGGTCACCGCCACCAACACCACGGCGAAAATCAGCCAGCTGACCGCCAGAACCAGCGGATTGCGCTGCGCGACCGCATCGCCGTGGCGTGCCACCCCGGTCCCTTCGGCGTTGATGAGCACACCCATCGCGAACAGCGTCGGCAGCCCGGCACCGACCACCAGCCCGAAGACGAGGATCTTGATCGCCGCGGCGTAGTTGAACCAGGCACTCACGGGGTGACCTCCCGAACCGGCTCGGCGATCGGCTCGGCCGACGCGGAATCCTGTTGCTTAGGGTTTTCGATACCTGCGGTCAGGTTGCCTTGCCACTCGTGGGTGACGTTCTTGTGCGTGATCGGCGCCTGACGCGACTTCAGCCAGATCCCGGTCGCGACGGCGATCAGCAGCCCGAAGCCGATCGCCGCGCCGGCGTAGCCACCGATGCCGTGGACTAGGTAGTAGGTAGTCGCGCCGACGATCCCGGCAGAGGGCAGCGTGATCAGCCACGCGGTGACCATCCGGCCCGCGACAGCCCAGCGCACCTCAGCGCCGGGCTTGCCGACCCCGCTGCCCAGGATCGAGCCGGTCGCGACGTGGGTGGTGGACAGCGCGTAGCCGAAATGGCTGGACAGCAAGATGATCGTCGCCGACGACGTATCCGCCGCCATGCCCTGCGGTGACTCGATCTCGACCAGGCCCTTGCTCATCGTGCGGATCACCCGCCAGCCGCCGAGGTAGGTGCCCGCCGCGATCGCCACCGCGCACGACACGATCACCCACAGCGGCGGCATGGTGTCCTTGCTGCTGGCCGCGCCGTAGGAGATCAGCGCCAAGAAGATGACGCCCATCGTCTTCTGCGCGTCGTTGGTGCCGTGCGCCAGCGAGATCAGCGACGCCGAGCCGAGCTGACCGTAGCGGAAGCTCTGCAGCTTGCGCTTTTCGGGCACGCGGCGGGTGACGCGGTAGACCAGCCAGGCGCCCACTGTGGCGACTATCAGGGCGATCGTCGGCGCCAGCAACGCCGGCAGGATGACCTTGGACACCAGTCCGTGCCAGATCACCCCGTGCCCGCCGACCGCGGCGATCATCGCGCCGACGATGCCGCCGATCAGCGCGTGCGACGAGCTGGACGGGATACCGAGCAGCCAGGTCAGCAGATTCCAGACGATGCCGCCGACGAGGCCGGCGAACACCAGCTCCAGCGTCACCAGGTGGGCGTCGACCAGACCCTTGGCGATGGTGGCGGCGACCGCGATGGACAGGAACGCCCCCACCAGGTTCAGCGACGCCGACAGCGCCACCGCGGCCTTCGGCTTGAGCGCGCCGGTGGCGATAGAGCTGGCCATCGCGTTGCCGGTGTCGTGGAAGCCATTGGTGAAATCGAAGGCAAGCGCGGTGATCGACCACGATGAACAACAAAAACAGTTCAAGGGGCACGGGTTTGATTCTCGCTATCGTTTGGTCGCATGTCCCACGATTCACCAACAAATTCGGTGCCTGGAACGTCCTGAGCTGTCGTTGGCGCTCGGCGTCAAGCCTGCCCTTGGTGCGATCTTGGCGTTGAATGGTGAGCCAATACCAAGCCGTAACACACCTTGCAGGACGATGGCACCATCGAGCTGGCCAGCTTTCGACAACATGGCCTTCTCGAACCTGGACCCCTGATTCACTGTAGGAGTGTGCGCCACCAGGGATCATCCATCCGTTTCGCGCCGCGATCGGCGGACTGCGCGCACACCAATGGAGCCTCTCCACCAACTGCGGGAGATTCTTTCCGGCCCTAACATCGTCGCCGGAGTGTCGGTGGGTGCGTACCTCATCCCGCAGGCTATGGCCTACGGGTCCCTGGCCGGCGTCTCCCCGTCCACCAGCCTCACGATCGCCGCCATCCCGCTGGTCGTTTACATGCTCCTCGGACGCAACCCCTACATGTCCCTGGGACCCGAGTCGACCGTCGCGCTGATGGCGGCAGCCGCCGTGGGACCGGTCGCGACCGCCTACAACATCCCATGGACTACGGCGCTGGCAGTCACCTCGGCGCTGGTGGGAATCGTTCTCGGCATCGGTTGGCTGCTCAAAGCCGCATTCCTGGCCGACCTGCTGTCCAACCCCCTCCTCACCGGCTATCTGACCGGGGTTGCCATCCTGATGATCATCTCGCAGTTGCCGAAGATTCTCGGGTACGACCTGGACACCGACAGCATCGGCGGATTGGTGAGCTCGCAGTGGCACGTGCCCAATTGGCAGACGGTGACCATCGCCGCCACCGTGGTCATCGTGGCTTTCGCCTGCCGGGCGATCTCCAAGCGGATCCCCGGGCCGCTAATCGGGCTGGCGGCGGCAACCATCATGGGCCAATTCATGGACGTACCCGAGGTTGGTCCGGTGAGCCTCGAGCTCCCCGTGCTCGACCTGACCGGCCTCTCGGTGCAGGTAATCGCCGCACTGCTGGTCCCGGCCCTGAGCATCGCCGTCGTTTCGTTCACCGACGTGATGATCACCTCACGAGCGTTCGCAGGCGAGGCCATGCCAAACGCTTCCTCGGAGATGCGCGCGCTGGCGGCGACCCAGTTCGCCACAGGCGTCGCCGGCGGCTACCCGATGTCCGCCTCCTCCTCACGTACGGCGCTGGCCTATGCGTCCGGTTCAACGACCCGCTTCTACTCGGTGTTCGTAATCGTCGTGGTCGTCGTGGGGCCGCTGCTGCTACCCGGCGTGATCGCAGCGGTTCCAGTGGCCGCACTGGCCGGTGTGATCGTCTACGCTGCCCTGACCTTGCTGCAGCCCGGTGAGTGGATGAAGCTGGCCCGATTCCGGTTCTCCGAGGTGGCCCTTGCGGCGGCGTGCGCAGTCAGTGTGGTGGTCTTCGGAATCCTGCCGGGTGTGCTGATCGCGATCGCCCTGTCCATCGCTGAGTTCATAGCCCGCCTGGCCCGCCCGCATGACGGTATCCTGGGATTCGTCCAGGACATGGCCGGGATGCACGACATCGACGACCACGTCGCCCACACCACAATCCCCGGACTTCTGGTCTTCCGCTACGACGCACCGCTGTTCTTCCTGAACGGCTACGACTTCTTCTACAAGGTCTCGGGCGCTGTCGAACCGGATACCCGGGTGGTGATCCTGAACATGGAGGCCAACGTCGAACTCGACACCACGGCGCTGAACATCCTGGAGGAGTTGCACGACAGGTTGGCCGCCGATGACATCGACTTATGGCTCGCCCGCGTCAAGAACGACGTCCTCATCCCGATGAAGGCCCACGGGGTGGCAGCGGTGATCGGTGAGGAGAACATGTACCCGACTCTGCCCACCGCCGTGGACGAGTACCGCCGCCGGTACCCGACCTAGACATCAGACCTGGACATCAGAACCTGGCGACCCGGGCGAGGAAACTGTGTGTCCGGATGGTTCGGGGACGGAGTTGCATGACCAGTACGCTCCAGGTCGCTCGCTCCGCTCCTGGTCAAAGGTGCGGACCCGCTCCGGGCACGACTCAGGTGCGGGAATCTCATCAATACGATCTCAGCCCAACGAGCACATAAGGCCAACGTCTCCGCCCACATTGAGTTAGAGAGCGAGGTCGGGTGGCCGCCTCAGCGGACATCGGTCAGGGTCAGTCGCTGGCCGGAAGTGGCTTGGCTTCTTTCACCGTCATCGCCGTCGTCCCGACGGCCAGAGTTCCCTTTCCTGCCTTGGTCACGAGCACCTCGGCGCCCGTCTCGTCGACGTAGCGCTTGCCCATCAAGTTCCCGTCGGACAGCGCCGGGTCCGAAGTGGCGTCGCCCGATGCCTCTTCACCGATCGGCACCATGGGGGCGCCGCCGGCGCGCAGGTCGTCGAGGCTGTCGGTGCTCCTGACGACGATCACCTGGGTGTCGCACACCTGGCTCTGCAGACGCGTGCCATTCTTGATCATTTTCGGCTCCTTGATAATTCATCGACCAGCTCGCGGCGCAGCACCTTGCCGGTCGCGGTGGTGGGCAGTTCTTCACGGAATACCACCCGGTCGGGTGTTCTGGACCCGCGCAGGCTCTTGCGTACATGCTCGCGCAGCTGTTCGGGATCGGGGCTGGCACCCTCGCCGGGCACCACGACCGCGACGATGATCTGGCCCCACTCCGGGTCTTCCGGCCCGACGACCACGCAGGCGTGTACGTCGGGATGCTCGGCAAGGACGTCTTCGATCTCGGCCGGTGCGATGTTCTCGCCGCCGCGGATGATCGTGTCGTCGGATCGACCGCCGATGAACAGATATCCGCTTTCATCAAGCATGGCAACGTCTTTGGTGGGGAACCAGCCCTCGGCGTCGAGCACCGAGCCGATCTCGGCGTAGCGGCCCGACACCTGGTCGCCGCGGACGAACAACTCGCCGGCCTGCCCTGGGCCGAGCACTGTGCCGTCGTCGGCACGAATCTGCACCTCGATGCCCGGCACCGGCTGGCCGACCGAGCCGAGCCGGCGGGCGACCGCCTCATCCGCCGCCGCGAGCGCGTCGCGGTGATCATCGGGGGTGAGAACCGCGATCGTCGAGCTGGTCTCGGTGAGGCCGTAGGCATTCACGAATCCGACGCTGGGCAGCAGTTCGAGCGCCTTGCGAACCAGCGGCAGCGCCACCTTCGAACCGCCATAGGCAAGATTCCGCAACGTCGGCAGCTCAGCAGGCGAGCGTTCGAGTGCCGACACGATACGGTCGAGCATCGTCGGCACCACGGTGGCGGTGCTGATGGCCTCGTCGGCCACCAGGCGAATCCACTCCTGTGGGTCGAACCTGCTCAGGTACACCATCTTTCGGCCCGCATACAGGTTGGACAGGGCCGCGCCGACGCCGGCGATGTGATACGGCGGCACACAGATCAACGCCGCGTCGTCGGGGGACGCCGACGCGAACTCCACGGTGCCGGTGACGTAACTGGTCAGATTGTTGTGTGTCAGCTCGACGGCCTTGGGCCGCGACGTGGTGCCGGATGTGAACAGCACGACGGCAACGTCGTCGGGATCGGGGAACTCCGCGGCCGGCTCCGCGGTGCGGGCCGACTCGATGAACTCGCCCGATGAGATCACCTGCTTGCCCGCGCCGGCGACGGCGTCTAGATACTCGGTGTCGGCGATCACCAGAGGCGTGGGCAGCCGGTCGATCAGTTCGCGCAGTCCGTCGGCGCTCAGCCGGTAGTTCAACGGCGTAACCGCCACCCCGGCCCTGGCCGACGAAAAGAGCAGCAGCGGCAACATGACGCCGCCGATGCCGACGTAGGCCACGTGCTGCGCGCCGGATGCCGCGATGACCCCGGCGCCGCCGTCGGCGAGCGCGCTGAGTTCACTTGTGGTCAGCCGCAGATCGCCGGAGACCAGTGCCGTCCGGTCCGGATCGCTCGAGGCAGCCATCTCGAGCAGCAAAGAGATGCTCATGGTTTGTCGACGAAGATATCAAGGATGGGGTCGTCGCCGCCCCCGTAGCGGACAGGTCGGTGACGCCCGCTTCGGCGAGGACTTCGGAGTCGATGAAGCACTTGCCGTTCACCTCGGACGCGGGCCGGGAAAATATCTCGACCGCGGCGTCACCCATGATCCTCGGGTCGCGCGAGCGGGCGGCCAACGTGTCCCCGTCGGCGAGGTTGGTCACCGCGGCGGTGGCGATGTACGTCTCCGGCCACAGGCAGGCGAAGCCGATTCCGGCGTCGGAGTACTCGGCCGCCCAGCCCAGTGAGAGCAGTGTCATCCCGTACTTCGACAACGTGTAGGACGGATGTGCACCCAGCCAGTGTGGGTTCATGTTCATCGGCGGCGCCAGCGTCAGCACATGTGCATCCGAGGATTTGCGCAGATGCGGCAGGCAGGCCTTGGTCAACAGGAATGTGCCCCGGACGTTGATGTCCATCATCAGGTCGAACTTCTTGGCGGCGAGGTGATCAGTCGGTTCGGTGGCGATGGCGCTGGCGTTGTTGACGCAGATGTCGACGCCGCCGAAGTGCTCCACCGCGGTGTCGACAGTGCGCTGGACGTCCTCCTCATTGCGCACGTCGCCGACCACCGCGACGCCCTTGCCGCCTGCGGCCTCGATCTCCGCGACGGCGGTATGCACGGTGCCCTGGAGCTTCGGGTGCGGTTCGGCCGTCTTGGCCAGCAGCACGACGTTCGCGCCTCGCTTGGCCGCACCGAGCGCGATCGCCAACCCGATGCCCCGGCTGGCACCGGAGACGACGAGCGTGCGATCGGAGAACGATCGACTGGACTGGCCGGACTGGTTGGACATGAGCCTCCTCGATGAGCCGCCTCACATCCTAGCGGATTGGTATTGGCATTCTCATTTTAGGGAAGTGCCATATTCACTGTGTACCGGGTCTTCGCTCGGCGCGTGGACGTCTTCGCGAGGCCTGCCCAGTGCACGTTTCCGGCCTGCGGTATTGGCATTCTCATTTTTTGCAAGTACGTTATCCATTGATGAGCGACCCAGTTCAGACCCCCTCCGGCATCCCGCTAGAGCCGGTCTACGGACCGGCCGATCGGGCTGGTGACCCGCCTGCGCCGGGTACCTACCCGTTCACCCGGGGCAACTTCGCGAGTGGGTACCGCGGCAAGCTGTGGACGTTCCGCCAGTATTCGGGCTTCGGCACCGCCGAAGAGTCCAATCGGCGCTACCGCTACCTGCTGGACCAGGGCGGAACCGGGTTGTCGGTCGCGCTCGACCTGCCGACACAGTGCGGCTACGACTCCGACGATCCCGAGGTCGGCGAGGAAGTGGGCCGGGTCGGCGTCGCGGTCGACACGCTCGCCGATGCCGAGATCCTGTTCGACGGCATCCCGCTGGACAAGATCAGCACCAGCTTCACGATCAACGGCACGGCCGCCATTCTGCTGGCGTTCTACGTCGCGGCGGCCGAAAAGAAGGGCGTGCCGCGGGCCAAGCTCACCGGCACCATCCAGAACGACATCCTCAAGGAGTACGCCTCGCGCGGCACCTGGATCTGGCCGCCGGAGCCGTCGCTGCGGCTGATCGCCGACACCATCGAGTTCTGCGCCGCCGAGGTGCCCAGGTTCAACGCGATCTCGGTGGCGGGCGCGCACTTCCGCGATGCCGGGGCCAACGCCGTGCAGGAGATGGCGTTCACGCTGGCCGACGGCGTCACCTACTGCGACACCGTGGTCGAACGCGGACGGATGACCATCGACCAGTTCGCCCCGCAGATCTCGTTCTTCTTCTACACACACGGCGACTTCTTCGAGGAGATCGCCAAGTACCGGGCCGGGCGCCGGCGCTGGGCCACGATCGTCCGCGAACGTTACGGCGCCACCACCGACAAGGCGTCGATGTTCCGGTTCGGCTGTGTCTCCGGCGGCGCCTCGCTGTACGCGCCGCAGGCGCAGAACAACCTGGTGCGCGTCGCCTACGAGGCCATGGCCGTCGGTGCTCGGCGGCGTGCAGTCGATGTTCACCGCGGCCTGGGACGAGCCGTTCGCGCTGCCCAGTGAGGAGTCCGCGACGCTGGCGCTGCGCACCCAGCAGATCCTCGCCTACGAGACCGGGGTGGCATCGGTGGCCGATCCGCTCGGCGGTTCCTACTTCGTCGAGGCGCTCACCGATGCGACGGAGGAGAAGATCATCGAGATCATGCACGATCTCGAAACGCACGGCGGCATGGTGCGCGCGATCGAGGACGGTTATCTGCAGGGGCTGATCGCCGATGAGGCGTTCAAGATCCACCAGGAGGTCGAATCGGGTGTTCGCCCGGTCGTCGGCGTGAACAAGTTCGTCTCCGACGAGCCGGCACCCGACGTCTCGATGTACGAGCTCGACGCCGAGGGCCGCGACGTCCAACTGAAGCGGCTCTCGAAGGTCAAGGCCGAGCGTGACTCCGCCGCCGTCGCCGCCAGTCTGGCCGCGCTTTCACGCGCGGCCGAGGGCACCGACAACCTGATGCACCACCTGGTCGACTGCGCCAACAACTACTGCACGGTGGGGGAGATGGTGAGTGCTTTGAAGACGGTCTGGGGCGAGTTCCAGCAGCCGGTGGTGTTCTGATGGCGAATTCGTGTACTCGTCGCCAAGCCCGGACTGGACGGGCACGACCGCGGCGCCAAGATCGTCGCCCGCACCCTGCGCGACGCCGGGTTCGAGGTCATCTACACCGGCATCCGTCAGCGCATCGAGGACATCGTGTCGATCGCGCTGCAGGAGGACGTCGCGCTTGTCGGCCTGTCCATCCTGTCGGGTGCGCACGTCGCGCTGACTACCCGCACCGTCGAGGCGTTGCGCGCCGCCGACGCCGCTGATATCGCCGTGGTGGTGGGCGGCACCATCCCGGAGGCCGATGTGCCCAAGCTGTTGTCCGCCGGTGCGGCGGCGGTCTTCCCGACCGGCACGCCGTTGGATGTCCTTGTTCGCGATGTGCGCGCGTTGACCTCACAGAAGGTGGGCGACTGATATGCGCCTTGGCGTGATGATCGGAGCCGAGCGCGGCGATATGGCGCGCAAGGTGAAGAAACTGGCGTCCGATATCGAGTGGGCCGAGTCGGCGGGCCTGGACACCGCATGGATGCCTCAGGTGCCCGACGACTTCGACTGCGCTGACGATGGTGGCGCTGATGGCCGCACACACGTCACGCATCGAGCTGGGCACCGCCGTGGTGCCACTGCAGGCGCAGCACCCGATCGCCCTTGCCCGCCAAGCGCTTTCGGTGCACGCCGTGGCGGGCGGCCGGTTGGCGCTGGGCGTCGGTCCGTCGCACCACTGGATCGTGCGCGACATGCTCGGTATCCCTTACGAGAAGCCCGCCGCGTATACCCGCGACTACCTCGAGGTGCTCAACACCGCGATCGCCGGTCCCGGTCCGGTCGACGTCGAGAACGACTCGTTCACCGTGCATAACCCCACCGTGTTGGGTGCACAGACGCCGATGCCGGTGCTGGTCGCCGCGCTCGGGCCGGTGATGCTGCAGATCGCGGGCGAGCTCGCCGACGGCACCGTGCTCTGGATGGCCGACGAGCGCGCCATCGGCGACCACATCGCGCCGAAGATCACAAAGGCGGCCGCCGATGCCGGTCGGCCTGCACCGCGCATCGTCGCCGGTATCCCGGTGTGCCTGTGTGCCAACTCGGAGATCGACGCGGCCAAGGAGCGCGCCAACCGCATTCTCGCCGAAGCGGAGACGTCGCCCAACTACCAACGGCTGCTGGACCGCGGCGATGCACGTGACGTCGGCGATCTGTGCGCCGCAGGCGACGAGGACGCGATCCTGGCACGGTTCCGGAAGTTCGCGGACGCCGGTGTCACCGACCTCTCGGTGCGGCTGTTGCCGATAGGCGACAACCGCGACGAGCTCGTCGCGTCCAAGTACCGCACGCGCGAGGTGATTTCGCAGCTCGCCGTCGAGGTGCGATGAGCGCGGGACCGCTTGCGGGCATCCGCATCCTCGAGGTCGGCGTCATGCTCGCCGGCCCGTACGCCACGATGCTGCTCGCCGACCTCGGCGCCGAGGTGATCAAGATCGAGCCGCCGGGCGGTGAGATCTCCCGCCAGGTCAGCGACAGCTACTTCGCCAGCCTGAACCGCAACAAGCAGAGCGTCCGCCTCGACCTGAGGTCGGAGGCAGGCCGACGACAGCTTGGTGAGCTCGTCTCCAAATCCGCATGCGCTGCTGGTCAATATGAAGCCGTCGGCGATTCGCCGGCTCGGACTGACCTACGACGCGCTGCGGCAGTTCAACGAACGGATCGTCTGCGTGGCCTTGACGGGTTTCGGGCTGAACGGGGGCGACGATCCGGCATTCGACTACGTGATCCAGGCGGCGACCGGGGTGGCGGCGATGACCGGCGATCCCGACGGCCCGCCGACCTTGCCCGGCTATTCGGCAGCCGACAACTCCACCGGCCTGGCCGCGGCGCTCGGTCTGCTGGCCCAGATCGTGTCGGGTCGCGGCGGGCAGGTCGATGTCTCGCTGCGCGATGTGATGATGTCGCAGTTGAACTACCGCGCCTCGGCGTATCTCAACGACGGAGTCGAGCCGCAGCGCCATCCGTACGGGGCACATTCGTATTACGTTCCGGCGCAGCTGTTCTCGACGGCCGACGGCTACCTCGCGCTCTTCATCACCCATGACGCGTTCTGGAGGTCGTTCGCCGCCGAGGCCGGCATATCGCGGCTTTCCCACCATGGCCGAGCGCGCGGCCCAGCGCGACGAGGTGCTCGCCGTCGTCGCCGCCGCGCTGGCCACCGACAGCGCCAAGAGCTGGGAGGCCCGGTTGCGTCCGCTCGGGATTCCGGCCGCGGCAGTGCGCACCCTGCCCGAGGCACTCGAGGCGACGCCGGAGGTCGTCGTCACCGCGGGTGACTTCCGATTGGTCGGCAGCCCGATCCACGTCTCCGGCTACCAACCCGACTACCGGCCGCCTCCTCGGCTCGACGAGCACGGCCGAGGCTCCGTCGGTACTCGTACTGTCACCGACGAATCGTATCCGGGACGGCCTGACAGGTGAGGATGTACCCCTCGGCCGACTTCGTCCTCATCCAGGGCGTCGTTGACCCGCATGGTGGCGTTGCCCTCGATCGAGCCTGGCCATGCAGGTGCCGCAGTTTCCCGCCTCGCAACTGAACGGCGGCGACAGACCGGCGCGCCGGGCGCTCTCGAGCAGCGTCTCGTTCGCGACGCGCGGACACCGACAGCCTTCTTCCGGTCGAGCAGGATCGTCACGGTCCCGCGTCGACGGTTCCACCGTTCAGCCGTCTCACCCTCCTGGCACATTGGATTCTGCAATCTAGAGAATACTCATTCTCGCTATAGGATAGGTATTCTCCTTGGGTTTCGCACGGCGGAGAAGGGCGAGTGAGCTGGTATGAGTGAGGCCGATCGCCCTCGCTTTCGACGAGCACGAATACACCCTGTCTGCAGCTCGACGCCCTGTCCAACGGCATGGCGACAACGCTGGAGCATCGGGGCGTGCGTGCAGGCGACCGGGTCGCGCTGATGTCGTCGAACCGGCCCGAGTTCGTGATCGCGCTTCGGGCGATCTGGCGGCTGGGCGCCGCAGCGGTTCTGCTCAGCCCGGCCTGGCGGCATACCGAGGTTGCGCACGCCCTCGCACTGACCAAACCCGCGCACGCCGTCGGAGACAACCCGGTGCTCGCCGAGGTGATGCCGATGCTGCACCTGGACGAGCCGATCGCCCCGGGGCGTCGGGAGTTCGACGCGCCCGATCCCGCGGCCGACGCACTGTTTGTGTTCAGTTCCGGAACGACCGGCATGCCCAAGGCCGTCCGGCACACCCATGGCGGGTTCGCCGCGGCCGTGCGTCACTGGCGCGACGCCTTGGGACTGTCGCCGGCCGATCGCATGCAGATCGTGACGCCGCCGTCGCACATCCTCGGTCTGCTCAACATCGTCATGGCACTCGACACGGGAGCGTGGATCCGGCTGCACCGCCGCTTCGACATCGACCAGATGCTGCACCACATCGAAGCCGACCGGATCACCATCGAGATGGCCGTTGCGCCGATCGCGCTGGCGCTTGCCGCCCATCCGAAGCTGGATTCCTACGACCTGTCGTCGCTGCGATACATCATGTGGTGCGCGACGCCGGTCACTGCGAGCGTCGCCGAGGCCGTCACCGACAGGGTCGGACGTGAATTGGGTGACCGCCTACGGCACAAGCGAATTGCCGGTGATCGCATGCAATTCGCTCGAAGGGGCACGACTCGACACCGTCGGACGGCCAGTGCCGGGCGTCGACGTCCGGGTGGTCTCGCTGCAGGACGGCACGCCGGTGGCGCCGGGTGAGATCGGCGAGATTCAGGCCCGTTCGGACTCGGTGATGGCCGGTTACCTGCCCGACGAGGCGACGGCACGGGCGTTTTCGGACGGTTGGTATCGGACAGGCGATGTCGGCTACCTCGATGCGGACGGCTGGCTGCGGATCACCGACCGGGCCAAGGAGATGATCAAGGTGCGCGGGTTCCAGGTCGCACCCGCCGAGATCGAGGCGGTGCTGCACGGGCATCCGGCGGTCGACGACTGCGCGGTTTTCGGTGTGCACGACGCTGCCGACGGCGAGGCGGTGGTCGCCGCGGTCGCGACACACGGTTCGGTCGACCCTGCGGAGCTGATCGCCCTCGTCGCACGGCGGCTGGCGTCGTACAAGCAACTGAGCCGGGTGGTGATCGTTCCCGAGATTCCGCGACTACCTTCTGGAAAGGTATTGCGCCGAGTTCTGAAGGAGCAGCATGGACGTCCGTCTGACGGCTGAGCAGCGGCAGCTGCGGGAAGCCGCGGCAGAGCTGGCCGACGACCTCGGGCCCGGGTCGGTCGCCGACCTCGACGACGCCAACCGCGTCGCACGGCTGGAGAAGGCGATCGACGGGACGGGGTTTCGGACCCTGCGCAGCGACGGCGCCTCCGGCGTGGAGGTGGCCATCGTCGCCGAGGAGTTCGCCAGGGGACTCGTCGACGTGCCGTTCCTCGGTCCCGTACTCGCCGACGACCTGGGCCGTCTGATCGGAAAGCCGCTGTCGCCGGCTTCGGAGGCCTCGTCCGTCGATTTCACCGGAAGCCTTGCGGGAGTTGCCGAGTCACCGGCTGAGCTCGGGGAGTTGTCGGAGGAGGACGCAGGTCGTTGGCACGCGCTTGCGCTCACCGCGACGACGGCTGACATCGTCGGCGCGGCCCGCGGCACCCATGCACTTGCCTGCGAGTACGCCAAGGTCCGCGAACAGTACGGCGCCACGATCGGGTCCTATCAGGCCGTTGCCCACCTGCTGGCCGAGGGTCTGGCCCTGATCGAGGGGTGCGTCAGCGTTTTGCGGTACGCCGCGTGGGCGGTCGATGAACTGCCCGTCATCGAAGCGGTGGAAGCGGGCCGGATAGCCAAGATCTATTGCGCGCGTTCGGCGTTGACCGTCTGTGAGACGTCCATTCAGGTGCACGGCGGTATCGGCAACACCTGGGAGTGCCTCGCGCACGTGTATCTGCGCCGGGTACTCGCCGCCACTGAAAGGTGGCCGGTGAAGCTGGAGGAGCTGACCATTGGACTTTCGTGATTCGCCGGAGGAGGCCGCATTCCGGGATCGGTTGCGCGGCTGGCTGACCGAGCAGAAGGGTAAGTTCCCCACCTCGGGAGACGAGTACTGGGCCAAGGCCGGTGAATGGCACGTCGCGTTGTACGAGGCCGGCTTCTTCGGCACGTCGTGGCCCAAGGCGTATGGGGGTCAGGATCTTCCGCCGGTGTACGACGTCATCGTCGACGAGGAGATCGCCAAGGCCGGTGCACCGGCCCGACCCAGCCTGGGCTATCTGGTGGTCGGACTGTCCCACCACGGCAACGAGGAACTGCGGCAACGCTTTCTGCCGGGGATGATCAACGGCGCCGAGCGGTGGTGCCAGGGCTTCTCCGAGCCCGGCGCCGGGTCCGACCTCGCGTCGCTGACCACAACCGCGACCCGCGACGGTGACGAGTACGTCATCGCCGGGCACAAGGTCTGGACAAGTTACTCCGATGTCGCCGACTGGTGCCTGGTGCTGGCCCGCACCGATAAGGATGTGCCCAAACACAAAGGGATCTCGGCGTTCATCGTCGACATGCACCAGCCGGGGATCGAGCAGCGTCCGCTGAAGATGATCAGCGGGGTGACCAAGGAATTCGGCCAGGTGCTGTTCGACGGCGCCCGAGTCCCGGCCGACAACATGGTGGGTGCGCCGGGGGAGGGCTGGAAGCTCGCGATGACGGTCGTCAGCCACGAGCGCGAGCCGTCAACACTGGGGTTCTCCGCCCGCTACGGAAAGCTGGTGCGCCAGTTGGCCGCCCGGGTGGATGGACCGACCCCTGAGGAGCTGTCATGGGCGTGGGTGCAGACCGAGATGCTGCGGTTGCATGTGCGCAGGCGGTTGTCCGAGCAACTCGACGGCCTCACCCACGGTCCGCAGGGCTCGCTCGACAAGCTGTTGATGACATGGGTGGAACAGTCCGTCGGTCATGCCGCGCTGGCCACCGTCGGGTCTGGCGACCAAGAAATGTTCGGGGCCTACATGTACAGCCGCGCCCAGAGCGTCATGGGCGGCACCTGCCAAATTCAGAAGAACATCATCGCGTCACGCATTCTCGGATTGGGAGTTTGAAATGTACGACATGCCAGACGAAATCGACGTCAAGGCCGACGGCGCCCTGCGCATCATCACGCTGAACCGTCCCGACGACCTCAACGCGGTCAACGACAACCTGCACGTGGGGCTTGCCAAGATCTGGGAGGCGCTCAACGAGGACACCGGCGCGCGGGCGGCCGTGATCACCGGTGCGGGCCGGGCATTCTCGGCCGGCGGCGACTTCAACTATCTCGACGAACTGCGCAACGATGAAGCCCTGCGCCAGAAGACGATCAAGCACGGCCGGGATCTCGTCATAGGCATGGTCCGCTGCCGGATCCCGGTGATCGCCGCCGTCAACGGTCCGGCCGTCGGCCTTGGCTGCAGCCTGGCCGCGCTCTCCGACATCGTCTACATCGCCGAGTCGCGCGTTCTTCGCCGACCCGCACGTGCAGATCGGCCTCGTCGCCGCTGACGGTGGCCCGCTGGTGTGGGGTTCGCAGATCAGCCTGCTGCAGGCCAAAGAGTTTGCCCTGACGGGTGTGCGGATCAAGGCCCAGCGTGCGGTCGAATTGGGCTTGGCCAACCACGTCGTGGAAGACCCGCTGGCCGAGGCGATCGCGTGCGCCAAGAAGCTCCTGACGCTGCCCCAGCAGGCGGTCGAAGCCACGAAGCGGTTGATGAACATCCAACTGGAGAAGGCCGTGATGGCGTCGTTGGACTACGCCAACCTTGCGGAGTACGTGTCCTTCGGGACAACCGACTTCAACAAGATCGTGGACGGGCTGATCGCCAAGAAGAACTAACTTTTCCCCGCGAGCAGACGCTCGGGCCCGCAAACTCCCAGGACGTGACGGACCTTTGCGTCTGCTCGCGCTGAGAAGTCTCGCGGGTCAGAAGGTGAGTTCTTCCGAGCGCTGGATGGTTCCGGTGATGCCGCTGGCATCCTGTTGTGCCAGAAGGACAGCGGCGTCGGCCATCGCCTCCGGCGGCTCGACCATCTCGGGCGGAATCTCCATACCGGCCCCGCCGGCCTGCCAGCCCTCGGTGAGCACGACTCGCGACGGGCTGAGGCAGTTGACGGCGATATTGTCGGGTTTCAGGTCGGCGGCCAGTCCGAGGTAGAGACGTTCGACGCCGGCCTTGGACACCCAGTAGGCGTTGGAACCGTGCTCGGTCATCGTGACGCCGGTGGTGGTGATGGCGATCAGCGAGCCACCGCCGCGCGCCCGCACATGCGGGATCACCGCCTTGGTGACCAGGAAGACGCCGGTGAGGTTGACGTCCAGACACAGCTGCCAGCGTTTGAGCGGAGTCGACTCGACTGGGCCGAGCCACAGCACGCCGGCGTTGGCGACGAGGATGTCGATGCCGCCGAACTCCTCGACAGCGTGCGGCCACCGCCGCCTCTACCGACTCCTCGCTGGTGACGTCGCACGACACGGCCAGCGCTCGGCCACCCGACGACGAGATGCCGTCGGCGACCGAGTGAATCGTTCCGGGCAGCTTGCCTTCGTGCTCCGAGCGTGCGGCTACCGCGACTGCCGCGCCCTCTCGGGCGAGGGCCATGGCGATCGTCGCGCCGATGCCGCGACTGGCACCGGCGACGAAGGCGACCTTCGCCGTCGAGGGTCACTTCGGCGGGAAGCGCAGCGCTCCGTCGAGGCGAATGATCTCGCCGTTGAGGTAGTCGTTCTCGATGATGCTCTGGGCCAGTTGGGCGTATTCCGTCGAGCGCCCCATGCGCTTGGGGAACGGAACCTGCGGACCCCAGTACTGCTCGAGCGAGTCGGCTGCCTTGCCGTAGGCGGGGGTGTTGATGGTGCCGGGGGCGATGGTGACGACGCGGATGCCCAGCGGCGACAGGTCGCGCGCCGCGACCAGCGTCATGCCGAGCACGCCACCCTTGGCCGCCGAGTAGGGCAGCTGTCCGATCTGGCCCTCGTACCCGGCGATCGATGCGGTGTTGACGATCGCCCCGCGGCCGCCCTCCTCGAGGGGTTCGGACTTGGCGATCGCGGCAGCCGACAGCCGCATCACGTTGAACACCGCGGTCAGGTAGAACTCGATCGTCTTCTTGAAGCCGTCGAGGTCCAGCGGTGACCCGTCCTTGCCGACCAGCCGGCCGCCGCTGGCCGGGCCGCCGTGGGTGTCGACCGAGATCCGCAGCGGGGCCAGTGACACCGCCTCGGCGATCGCCTCGTTGACGGACTCCTCCGACGTCGCGTCGGTGCGCACATAGCGCACGCCGAGCTGGCTCTCCAGCTCCTTGCCCTTGTCGTCGGCGAGATCGGCGACGACCACCTTGGCGCCCGCGCCGTGCAGCCTGCGGACGGTCGCTTCACCCAGGCCGCCCGCCCCGCCGACCACGATCGCGGAGGTACCGGCGATTTGCATATGATTCCCCTTCTTGCAACTGACACTCTCTATCAGAGAGAATAGCATTCTCATATCGCCCGAAACGGAGTCACCTCATGCCGGAAGCCGTCATCGCATCCGCCCTGTGTACGCCCGTCGGAACCGTCGCCGACGCACACTAGGCTCGGCCTTACCGATGACCATCGACGAGCTCATCACGGCGGCGCGCAACGGGTCCACCCGAGCGGCCGGACGGTTGTTGAGCTTGGTCGAGAGTTCTCGCCGCGACGAAGTGCTCGATGCGCTCGGCGCGACCACGCTTCCCCGCATCGTCGGGGTGACGGGGCCGCCGGGCGCGGGTAAGTCGACCACGGTCGCGGCTCTGGTCAGCGCGTATCGCGCCCGTGACATGCGGGTCGCCGTGCTCGCCGTCGACCCGTCGTCGCCCTACAGCGGTGGCGCGCTGCTGGGCGACCGGATCCGGATGGCCGCCCATATCAACGATCCCGACGTGCTCATCCGCTCGGTGGCCACCCGCGGTCACCTCGGCGGGCTCGCGGCGGCCGTCCCCGCAGCCACCCGGCTGCTCGCCGCCCTCTCCTACGACCTGATCGTGGCCGAGACCGTCGGCGTCGGTCAGTCCGAGATCGAGATCGCCGCCATCGCCGATCCGACCATCGTCGTCCTCAATCCCGGTGCGGGCGACGCCGTCCAGGCCGCCAAGGCCGGCTTGCTGGAGGTCGCCGACATCGTCGTGGTGAACAAGGCCGACCGCGACGGCGCCGACCAGACCGTTCGCGACCTACGCGCCGAGACCAAGGCCCCGATACTGAAACTCGTTGCCGCACAGGGCGAGGGCATCCCCGAATTGGTCGACGCCATCGAAGTCCACCACCGCGCCGACAGTCCAGAACGCCGCAAGGCGCGCGCCCGTGCCCAGATTCTGTCGTTGGCGCAGACCCGACTACGCAGCTCATCCCGATCTGGACCGCCAGGCGGAGTTGGTCGCCGACGGTCGGTCCGATCCCTACACCGCGGCGGAGCAGCTGTTCGCCGTCCCGGTCGAGCCATGACCGCGCGGGTGCTGATCACCGGCGTCGACTCGGCCGGACGTTCGTGTGTGGTGCAGCAGCAACCGGTCAGCCTGTCGGGCACGCAGGAGATCGCGTACAGCGTGCTGCATGCCACGACGTCGATCCCGTCGCTCGCCAGTAACGGTGGCCGGGTCGCAGATCACTTGGACCTCGGCGTCGCGGCCGGCGGCATCAGCTGGATGGTCATCGAATACGGCCCGCGCGTGGCCTTTTCGATGCACCACACCGACACCGTTGACCTCGATACCGTGCTCGCCGGCTCGGTTGAGCTCACGCTGGATGACGGTGTGCACGACCTCGTGGTGGGCGACTGCGTGGTGGTCAACGGCGTCGACCATGCCTGGCGCGCAGGAGCCGACGGTTGCCGACTCAGCGTGATGGCGATCGGGGTGCCGACACCATGAACATTGGCGCTAGTGCTACAACCAGATCAATCAAGCAGGCGGGAGTTGTGCTGTGAGCGTTTCGCGTCCAACCGTTTCGGGTGGCCCCGTCGAATTCGATCCCTACTCAGAGGATTTCTTCTGCGCACCGTTCGAAACGTACCGGCGGATGCGCGACGAGGCGCCGGTGTACTACAGCGACAAGTACGACTTCTGGGCGCTGACGCGCTATGACGACGTCGCGGCGGCGATCAAGGACCACGAGACTTATTCGTCGGCCAAGGGCGTCACCCTCGACATCGTCAAGGCTCCGGCCGCGGTAAGCCCGATCGGGAAGATCATCATCAGTTTGGACCCGCCCGAGCATGAGCGGATGCGCAAGCTGGTGAACCGCGTCTTCACCCCGCGGGCGATCGCGTCCCTCGAGCAAATGGTCAGGGACACCATCGATCGCCATGTGAAGCAACTCGATCCGTCGTCGTTCGACGCGGTCGCCGACTTCGCTGCGCTCTTTCCGGTCGAGATCATCACGTCGATGCTCGGCGTACCCGCCGAAGACAGGCAGCAACTGCGGCGCTGGCTCGACAAGGGTCTCGAACGCGAGCCGGGCTCGATTTCTCCCTCGGCGGAGAGCATGGACGCCATGGTCCAATCGGGCACGTACTACTACGCGCTGATACAAGAACGTCGCGACAAACCGCAGGACGACATGATCAGCCGGCTCATCGAGACGGAGGTCGTCGAGAACGGGGAGGCCAGGCGGCTCGATGACATGGAGATCGCCGGGTTCGCAACGATGCTCGGCGGTGCGGGAGCGGAGACGGTCACCAAGCTCGTCGGGAATGCCGTCGTCGTCTTCGCCGACAATCCCGACCAATGGCAGAAGCTGAAGGATGACCGCGACAAGATACCGGCGGCGTTCGAGGAGCTACTGCGCTATGAAGGCCCCTCGCAGTACCAGATCCGCACCACCACACGCGATGTCACGCTGCACGGCACCACGATCCCGGCCGGTGATCCTGTCTTGCTCATCAACGGCGCGGCCAGCCGCGACGAACGGTTCTTCCCCGACCCCGACCGATTCGATATCGATCGCGAGCGCAAGGTCGGCTACAACCTGAACTTCGGCTACGGCATTCACAGCTGCCTGGGCGCCGCGCTCGCGCGGATGGAGGGCCGGATAGCGCTGGAAACGCTGCTCGACCTGATTCCGCAATATGAGATCGACCGGTCCGGACTGCAGCGGGTGCACATGACGAATGTGTGCGGCTGGGCGAACGTACCGGTACGCGCACTGTGAGGATGGTTGCGCCGCACTGGAGCTCCAACCCCGTCGCACAGTTCCGCGTCACATAATCAATCGGGCAGGTCCAGCATTCGACGTGTCATGTGTAGGAGCTGCGCACGCAGCGTGGCGTCATCGACGTCGGCGACCAGCGGATGCATGACGGCGACGCTGATCGCACTCGACAACATCGCCGCGAGTAGGCGCGCTTCGACGCCTGCCTCGGTGCCGAGGAGCGCGGCGTAAAGACGTTCGATGAAGCGTTGAAACGGTTCGTGTTCGGCCTGCAGCCGGATGATCACCGGATCGAACTGCAGCACGCTGACCACACCGCGTCGCTCGATGGCCTGGTCGATCATCCGGTCTAGCAAGACCTCACGCGCCCGCAGACCGTGCCCCTCTGCCTCGGCCGTCTCCAGCGCATCCTCTATTTGACCAAGCTCACGCTCGGTGATCGCGATGACGATCTCCTCCTTGGTCTTGAACTGCCGGTATACCGCCGCCTTCGTCACGCCCATTTCGTCAGCGATCATCTGCAGCGAGGTCCCGCTGACACCGCGCTCGGCGATCAGCTTCAGGGCCGCGTCCAGCACGCGGGTCTGGGCCGCGGTACGCGTGATCGAGCTGAACCTGCGGTCCTCCCGTGTGGACGTCACAGCGACGAGGGTAGCCGAGGATTGACCGTCTGGTTGCCGATCGGCTACCGTGCTAGTTGCCGATCGGCAACCGACGCTACGGGTGAAGAGGGTTCGACGATGAGACGAACTGATGGCGAGTTGATCCTTCTCTGGACATTGCCTGTAGTGGCGATCATCTGGATCTCTGCGTTCTTCCTATTTCCTGGCTTCGTTCACCCGATGTCGCCAACCATGCCCGCGGAGGAGGTCGCGGCGTTCTATCGCGATGAGACTGCGCGGATTCGCTACAGCATGATCTTGTTCAACTGGTTCGGCGTGGGTCTGATCCCCGTCGTGATCCTCTTGGCGATGCAGATACGCCGGATGGCTCACCGCACGCCGATCCTGTCCTACAGCCTGATCGCCTGCGCAGGTGGCCCGCCCACACTCTTTCTCATCGCCAACATGTTCTGGCTCCTCGGCTCCTTCCGCCCAGAGCGTGCGCCGGAGCTGACCCAGTTGTTGAACGATCTCGCGTGGCTGACATTCACTGTTCTGGTTCCCTACTTGATCGCGCAGTGCTTGTTGCTGGCCTTGGCGATCTACTGGGATCGCCAGGATCAACGCGTCTTCAAGCCGTGGGTGGCACACTTCAATCTGCTCGTTGCGGTCGCGCTGGCACCTGCCGCCTTCACCGCGCTGGCGTCCACCGGGCCACTTGCCTGGGATGGTCTGTTGTCGTTCTGGGTCAAGAACATCGCGGTCGCCACATGGATCATCGTCATGGGAATCGTTCTCGGCCAAACGATTCGGCAACAGCGAGCGCAGGACCGGGTCGCTGCATGAGTGCGTCGACAACGGAGCCGTTGATGGCGCCGGACCCGCCCGCTGGCTCACGGGTGAGCAGGCTCGTCTGGAACTTCCGTCACCATCCCAAACGCGAGTTGTGGTTCGCGTGGTGGGTGATGGTGATCTTCTACCAGTTGTACGGTGTGCTGTTCTTCTTTGTCACTCGCGTCCAGCCTCCGCCAAGCCCCGCATGGGACACCCCGACGGTCGTGCGGTGGTTCGATGCACCACGGCTTCGGCATTCTCGCCGGATTCGGCGTCGTGTTTCTCATCGCAGGATTGTGCGCGCCGATGAACGCCCTCCTTGCGTATTCGATGCGGCGCATGTCGGTGAGTCGTCTCTTCGCCTACTCGTACTTGATCATCTATTCGCTGGCCGCAGTCCCGGGCATGCTGGTGATGGCCATCGCGATGACCGGTGCCGCCCTTCGGCCGGACCGTGACCCCGAATTGATCCACTGGCTCTACGATTTCGCGTTCCTGTCGTTCAGCGGAACCATGGGAGTGTTCATGATCGGCTCCTTGGTGTGGATGGTGGCGATTCTGCTCGACAAGAACCGCGTGTTCCCGAAGTGGTTCGGCTATCTCAGTCTGTGCAACGCGCTTACCGAAGTTGTCGTCGCGCCGGCGTGGATCTTCCAGCGCGGCGCCTTCGCGTGGAACGGCGCGATCGCGTGGTGGATCAACATGGTCGTGTTCGTTCTCTACACCGTTGCCTTCATCATTCTGTTGCGGAAGATGATTGAACGCGAGGACTTCGGTACTGGCCCGCTACCCGACCTTCCGGGTAAGCGTGTGGGTGAGCGCTCGGATTCAGCGGAGGCGGTCCGATGACGAACGTCGCCGGTGCCGATTCCAGACCGCAACAACTCGAGCAGAAGTCGGCCAAGTTCGTGCCCGGGCAGCCCGACATGTGGATGTTCGTTCTCTTCGAAACACTTCTCTTCACCGGGTACTTCTCGGTCTACCTCGTCTCCCGCACCCAGGATCGCGCAACTGTTCCTGCAGTCCCAGGCCGATTTGGATCTCCGCGTCGGCGTCTTCAACACCATTGTCTTGCTACTGAGTTCGTGGGCAATCGCGCGATGCGTCCAAGCGTCCCGCGAGGGTGCCTACCGGTCCGCTTTGACGAACGCTTTCCTGACGGCCTCTTTCGGCCTCGTGTTCCTGATTTCCAAGGTGCTGGAGTGGGTCAAGGAGATCCAGATGGGGAACACGTTCACCAGTGATGAGTTCTTTCAGCACTACTTCTTCCTGACGTCGATCCACTGCATACACGTGTTGATCGGCTTCGTGGTGCTGGGCGTGGTCGTCTATCAGTTGTGGAGCCCGGCCCGGCGCTCCCAGCAGCTCGTTGAAACGGGGGCAACCTATTGGCACACCGTCGATTTCCTATGGGTCCTGATCTTCGCATTGCTCTATGTCGTGAGGTGATTTGTGAGCGCCACATTCAATAAGAGACTGCTGATCGTCTGGTTGATCCTGTCGTTGATGACGCTCGTATACGTCTGGATGGATAGCGTGGTCGATCAGAACGGGACGTTGAAGGCTAGCACCGTGGTCACAGTGAGCGCGATCGTGATCGCGCTGATCAAGGTGCGCATCATATTCCGGGAATTCATGGAAGTCCGCCATGCCCCCGTATTGCTGTGCCGCCTCACCGATGCCTGGGTCGTGCTTATGGCCGCGTGCCTGTTGGGCAGCTATTTCGTCGGCTCAGCGATCGCCAACTAACGAGGACAGCTATAGGGGGGAGCTGCGCTCCGCCGCGTTGGATGAAATTGCGTCGAGTGTGCGGTTTCGTACAGGACACGCCGTGCGGGCGTACGATTCCGCACAGTCGCGGATGCCGCGATTGGGCGGACCGCCGACCTCGGCATTTGGCTTATTTTCGAGCGTGGGCCAGCGCGCTAGGTACGCGCCGCAACCGCAATGCCGACGCGGTAGCCGAATACCATTGCGGGGCCGATAGTCCCGCCGGCGCCGCCGTACGCCTTGCCCGTCGCACCTGCCATGGCATTGCCCGCCGCGTACAGGCCGGGGATCGCTGAACCGTTCACGTGCATCACGCGGCCATCGCAGTCGGTGCGCGGTCCACCCTTGGTGCCCATCGCACCTACCGTGACCGGCACCGCGTAGTAGGGCGCCGTGTCGATCGGGCCGAGCGTCTTGCCCGCCTGGGTCGGCGCCTTGTCGTCGCCCCAGTAGCCGTCGTATGCGCTGGATCCCCGACCGAAGTCGGGGTCGCGTTCGTCGGCGACGTTGCGGTTCCACTCCTCCAGCGTGCGGGCCAGACCGTCGGGCTCGATGCCGGTCTTGGCGCCCAACTCGGCGAGGTCCGCCGACTGCGAGAACCAGTCGGGCACTTCGTCACCAGGCAACACGCCGAGGAAGCCATAGCGCTTGAGGTGCTGGGAGTCGAAGACGATCCACGCCGGGTCGTTGAGGTAACCGTGGCGGGGATCGAGGTGGTGGAACGGTCCCGCCATCGAGTTGTATTCGCCTGCCTCGTTGAGGAATCGCTTACCGGCCCTGTTGACGATGATGCTTCTCGGACGGGTGCGTTCGAGTCGCACGCTTCGGCTGCGCGGCTTGCCGCCGAATGTGTCGCCGGGAATCTGGATGATCGGCACCCACCAGGCTTCACCCATGTTCGCCAGGTCGGCGCCCTGGGCCATCGCCATGCGCAGGCCGTCGCCGGTGTTGTTCGGGGGCGATACCGGGCCGTGCATCGGCCCGCGCAAAAACGCCTCGACCAGCTCCTCATCCCATTCGAACCCGCCGGTGGCCAGCACGACTCCGGCACGGGCACGAACACGAATGTCTCTGCTGTCATGAAGGATTCGCACACCGACAACGGCACCCGATTCGGCGATGAGTTCAACGGCCCTGGCGTCCGTGTGGAGAGTCACCCCCAGGTCCAGCAGACCCTTCAACAGTCCGGCGATCAGCGCGGTGCCCGCCACGCAGTAGTCGCCGTCGTCATCGACAGAGGCATGGATCCGCGCACGGGTCTCGGCATCGATGCCGACATTGCTGAAGTCGGCGGGGAACGATGTGATCCTGTCCCGCCATTCGCCCAGCCGCGACAGGTCGAACGGCTTGGCATTCAGCGAGCGGCCGCCCGTCGGCCGTCCGCCCGGCAGTTCTGGCTTGTAATCCGGGAATCCCTCGGCGATTTCGAACCGTAGGTCGCTGTGCTCCTCGACGAAGTCGAGCATCGTCGGACCGGTACGCACGAATGTCTCCACCAGTTCGCGGTCCATCACTCCCAGCGACTGCGCCTCGAGGTAGCGCAGCGCATCGGCCTCCGTCAGTTCGCCGTCGGGCGACCGCCGGTGCGCGGGGATCCACACGATGCCGCCCGATACCGCGGTCGTTCCACCCACCGTCGCGGCCTTCTCGTAGACCTCGACCGATGCGCCGTTGACCGCAGCGGCCAGGGCGGCCGTCAGCCCGGCGCCTCCGCTGCCCAGCACGACGACGTCGACTTCGTTGTCCCAATCGGTCACCGTTGCTCACCCTTTCGGCTGACGGACCCTCAACCGAGGATCGCGGATAATTCGTTGGCCGCCTTGATGACTGCGTCTCTGCCGTGCATCACCACGTCCTCGCGATGCGAGATCAGATTTATGCACGTCGGCGGTGACGGCGGTCGACGGCTGACCGGCACGGCCAGGCCGTAGGTGTTCGGTTCGATCTCGCCGTGGGTGATAACCCAGCCCTGTTTGCGGGTCTGGGGAACGAGGTCTCGCTCGCCGGGGCGCGGGGACATGCTTGCCAGCAACGCGATTCCGGCCGCCCCGCGCTCCAACGGGTAGCGACTGCCCTCGTGGAACGACAGTTGATAGAAGACGTTGGTCGGCACGATCACCGCGATGGCGACCTGTTGGTCGCCCTCGGCGATGAGCAATGACACCGTGGTGCCGAGTTCGTCGGCCAGCCCGCGCAGAGTCGGCAGGCTGAGCTGACGAACATTGTTGTCGAAAGATGCGCCCAGCACCGCAAGCGCTGAGGCGGACCGGTATCGGCCGTCTTCACCCTTGGCGACGAACCGGTACTGCGCGAGCGTAGTCAGCAGGCGGTACGCGATCGTCCGGTGTACACCGATCTCATCGGCCACCTGCTGAGCGGTCAGGCCGCCAGGGGCGGCGGCGACCAGTTGCAGTGCGGAAAGACCCCTGGCCAGGGTCTGCGAACCGGGCGCGCCGTTGGGTCCGGTGCCGGCGCTGGCCTTCGGCATGCGCCCCTCCTTGACAGAACCGATTCCCGAGAGTGATGCTCTGACTATAGTGCACGTAGATGTGCGATAAATGAGCAGAGTGCTTACAAATTGCGAGCATTCATTCTCGTCGTCATAGAGAGGTGACGGGTGGCGGAGCACGAAAGCGTCTGGAGCGATCTCCAGGGCGTCGCGTTCTCACAGGGTTACCTCGACGTCGGCGGGGTCCGCACCCGGTACCTGCACGCGGGCGACAAAAGTAAGCCGGCCCTGGTGCTGCTGCACGGGTCGGGCGGCCACGCCGAGGCCTATGTCCGCAACCTCGAGGCGCACGCCGAGCACTTCTCCACCTGGGCCATCGACATGCTCGGCCACGGCTACACCGACAAGCCCGGCCACCCGCTGGAAATCAGCCACTACGTCACGCACCTGATGGCGTTCTTCGACGCCATCGGCGCCGAGCGGGCGCACCTAAGCGGGGAGTCGCTCGGTGGTTGGGTGGCGTCCCGCGCCGCCGTCGACCACCCCGACCGGATCGACCGGTTGGTGCTCAACACCGCGGGCGGCTCGCAGGCCGACCCCGAGGTGATGAAGCGGATCATCACGTTGTCGATGGCCGCCGTCGAAGCCCCGACCTGGGAGACGGTGCAGGCGCGGATCAAGTGGTTGATGGCGGACAAGTCCAAGGACTACGACGACATCGTCGCCAGTAGGCAGCGGATCTACCGTCAGCCGGGCTTCGTCGCCGCCATGCGAGACATCATGGCGCTGCAGGATCTTCAGATCCGGGCGCGCAATCTGCTCGGCCCAACGGATTACGGCGCGATCACCGCACCGACGCTCGTCGTGTGGACGAGCGACGACCCCACCGCCGATGTGGCCGAGGGCAGACGTATCGCGTCGATGATCCCCGGCGCACGGTTCGAGGTGTTGCCGGGTTGCGGCCACTGGCCGCAATATGAGGACCCGAAGACCTTCAACCGGCTCCATCTCGACTTCCTGCTGGGGCGTTGACGTGACCGACCGCGAAGACACAGTGGATGTCGTCATCGTCGGGGCGGGCCCGGTGGGGCTCACCCTGGCCAACATCCTTGGCCTGCAGGGCGTGGACACTCTGGTCGTCGATGAGAGAGACAGCCTCATCGACTACCCGCGCGGGGTCGGCCTGGACGACGAGGCGCTGCGCACGTTCCAGGGGATCGGGCTGGTCGATGCGGTCCTTCCGCACACGGTGCCCAACCAGATCCTGCGGTTCTTCGACGCGAAGCGGAAACTGCTCGCCGAGATGGCACCCCCCGACGCCCGGTTCGGCTGGCCCAAGCGCAATGGCTTCGTCCAGCCCATGGTCGACGCCGAATTGCTTGCCGGCCTTGAGCGATTCGACAACGTCGAAGTGCGGTGGGGCCATCAGATGGAGAACTGCACCGAAACCGCGGACGGCGTCACGGTCGAGTTCGCCGACGATCGCGAGCCGGTGCGCGCCCGCTATGTCGTCGGTTGCGACGGCGGCCGCAGCGCCACCCGCCGACTGATGGGGGTGTCGTTCGACGGCACCACGTCGTCGACACGCTGGCTGGTCGTCGACTGCGCCAATGATCCGCTGGGGCATCCGAACAGCGAGGTCGGCGCGGATCCCAAGCGTCCCTATGTGTCGATCTCGATCGCGCACGGCATTCGGCGGTTCGAGTTCATGATTCACGGCGATGAGTCCGACGAAGAGGCCGACGATCCGGCATTCGTCAGACGCATGCTCGCCCAAATGGTTCCCGACCCGGAGCGGGTCGACATCGTCCGGCACCGGGTCTACACCCACCACTCGCGGATTGCGGGCGCGTTCCGGCAACGACGGTTGATGATCGCGGGGGACGCCGCGCACCTGATGCCGGTGTGGCAGGGCCAGGGCTACAACAGCGGCATCCGGGACGCCGCCAATCTCGGCTGGAAGCTGGCGGCGGTGGTGAACGGCCAAGCCGAGGACGCGCTGCTGGACACCTACGACGTGGAACGGCGCAAGCACGCACGGGCGATGATCGACCTGTCCACCATGGTCGGTCGGGTGATCTCGCCGACGAATCGGCGGGTAGCCGCGTTGCGGGACAGGGTGATTCACGCCGCGTCGGTGGTGCCCGCGCTCAAGCGGTACGTGCTCGAGATGCGGTTCAAACCCATGCCGCGATACGAACAAGGCGCGGTCTACCACGCGGAGCCTCGCGCGGAGTCCTCGCCGACGGGCACGCTGTTCATCCAGCCCCGTGTCGACACCCGCGAGGCGCAGAACGTGCTTCTCGATGACGTGCTCGGTGCGGGCTTCGCCGTTCTCTGCTGGAGCAACAACCCCCGCGCCCTGCTCGGCTACGGCGCATTCGAGCGGTGGAAGGCGTTGGGAGCCAAGTTCGTTGCGGTCCGGCCGATGACGCAACTGCATTGGACCGGACACGACGACCCCGACGTCGTCATCGTCGGTGATCGCACCGGAGCCCTCAAGGCCTGGTTCGACGCCCACACGGACTCCGTGCTCTTCCTGCGGCCCGACCGATGCATCGCCGGTGCCTGCATCGCTGCGCGGGCGCCCGAACTGAGCGCATCGCTGTTCAAGGTTCTCTATCTGACTCAGGGAGGAGGCAACGGTGCTGACCCTCTGCTGTATGTCCCACAGCCCACTTCTGAATCTTCCGGGACCGTCGCAGGATCTCCTTGACGACATCAACTCGGCGCTGGCCGACGCCCGGGAGTTCGTCCGCGACTACGACCCGGAGCTGGTCGTCATCTTCTCCCCGGACCACTACAACGGGGTGTTCTACCGGATGATGCCGCCGTTCTGCATCAGCACCAAGGCGATCGGAGTCGGCGACTACGGTACCCAGGCCGGTCCGCTCGATGTTCCCACCGACATCGCCAACGACCTGGCGGAGGCGGTGCTGGCAGCCGACGTCGACGTCGCGATCTCGGCGAGCATGGATGTCGACCACGGTACGGTGCAGCCGCTGCAAACCTTGTTCGGCGACGCCGCCGCGCGCCCGGTCATCCCGATCTTCATCAACTCGGTCGCCACACCGCTTGGGCCACTGCGTCGTTCGCGAGCGTTGGGCACGGCCGTCGGAAACTACCTGTCGACTTTGGACAAGAGGGTCCTCGTCGTCGGGTCGGGCGGTCTCTCCCACGATCCGCCGGTTCCGACGCTGGCGACCGCTCCGCCTGCCGCACTGGGCCGGATCGTGCTCGGCGAACCGATGTCGGCCGAGCAGCGCCAGGCGCGTCAGGTGGCGGTGATGGAGGCGGCCCAGAACTTCGCACACGGGGAAAGCAAGCTGCGGCCGTTGAACCCGGAATGGGATCATCGCTTCCTGGAAATCGTTGACAGCGGCCACCTCTCCGATGTCGACGGCTGGTCCACCTCGTGGATGGCGCACGAAGCGGGTAACTCCGCTCACGAGGTCCGCACCTGGGTCGCCGCCTTCGCCGCAATCGCCGCACAGGGCCCGTACCGGACGCAACACCGCTTCTACCGGGCGGCTCCCGAGTTGATCGCGGGATTCGCCGTGCGGACGGCGGTGCCGACCTCATGACCTCCAACGCCTCGGACTCGTTCGACCAGACGGTGGATGTGCTCGTCGTCGGCTCGGGCGGCGGCGGCATGACCGCCGCGCTGACCGCCAACGCGGCCGGACTGGACACGCTGGTTGTCGAGAAGTCGCCACAGTTCGGTGGATCTACCGCATTGTCGGGCGGAGGCATCTGGGTGCCCGGCGCGCCCGCGCAGAAGAAGGCGGGCTACGTCCCCCCAGCCGACGGCGTCTTCGAGTACCTGCGCACCATCACCGACGGTCTCGTCAGCGACGCGCGGCTGCGCCAGTACGTCGACTCCGCGCCGGTGATGATGGAGTTCCTCGAGCAGCGCAGCCGTTGGTTCGAGTTCGTCTGGAAGCCCGGCTACGCCGACTACTATCCCGAGCTGCCCGGTGGCTCCGAGCTCGGCAGCACAATCAACGTGCCCGCCATCGACCTGCGCAAGCTCGGTGACGAAGAGCAGAACCTCTTGCAGCCCCTCGCGCTGGCCCCCAAGGGAATCTGGTTCGCCCCCAAAGACCTTCGGCTGTTCTATCAGGTCCGGCAGAACTGGCGCGGTAAAGCCGTTCTGCTGAAGCTGATCTGGCGTATGTTCCGGGCACGGGTGTTCGGTGATCGGATGGCGGCGATCGGACAGTCGCTCGTTGCGCGTCTCCGGTTGGCGATGAAGGAACACGGCATCCCGCTGTGGCTGAACTCGCCGATGACGGAGTTGATCACCGACGTCGACGGTGCGGTCGTCGGTGCGGTGGTGGAGCGTGATGGCCGACCGCGACGCATCGGCGCGCGCGGCGGCGTGATCCTTGCGGCCGGCGGATTCGACCACGACATGGAGTGGCGCAGGCTGCATCTTCCGGTGCTCGAGAAGGACTGGAGCTTCGGCAATCCCGCATCCATGGGCGACGGCATCCAGGCAGGGGAGAAGGTCGGCGGCTCGACCGACCTGCTCGACGAGGCCTGGTGGTTCCCCGCTATGTGCTGGCCCGACGGCCGTCTGCAGTTCATGCTCAACGAACGGATGATGCCGTCCCAGTTCGTGGTCAACGGCGACGGCAGGCGGTTCATCAACGAAGCGGCGCCCTACATGGACTTCGCGCACGCGATGATCGAGGGGCAGAACTCCGGCGTCACGCACATCCCGTGCTGGCTGGTCACCGACATCCGCTCGTTCCATCGGTACGTGGTCGGGGGACACCTGCCGATACCGAAAGTGCCATTCGCGCCAGTGCCCACCGGCTGGAAGGTGCCGAAGGCATGGCTGGACTCCGGTGTCGTGGTGGAGGGGAACAGCTTTGAGGAGCTGGCCACCAAGATCGGCGTGCCGCCCGCACAACTGCGTCAGACTGCGGACCGGTTCAACGAATTGGCACGCAACGGTCACGACGACGACTTCAACCGCGGTGAGTCCGCTTACGACAACTACTACGGCGACCCGACGCTGTCGAATCCCAACCTGCATCCGCTGGGCAAGCCGCCCTACTACGCGTTCCAGATCATTCTCGGCGACCTCGGTACCTCGGGTGGGTTGCGGACCGACGAATTCGCCCGCGTGTTGCGCACGGATGACAGCGTCGTGAAAGGCCTTTACGCGGTCGGCAACACCTCGGCCGCGGTCATGGGTCGCAGCTACGCCGGCGCGGGAGCAACCATCGGCCCGGCCATGACGTTCGGCTACGTCGCCGCCAAAAACATTGCACATCAACAGTCCGGGTCTCGATCCCAATCGGAGGTAACTACATGAAGATCTCGCTGTTCTACGAATTTCCGCTGCCGCGGCCGTGGAGTGAGGATGACGAGCACAAGCTCTTTCAGGACGGCCTCGACGAAGTGGAGGCCGCCGACAAGGCTGGTTTCTCCACGGTGTGGCTGACCGAGCACCACTTCCTCGAGGAGTACTGCCACTCCACCGCGCCGGAGATCTTCCTCGCCGGTGCCAGCCAGCGCACCAAGGACATTCGGCTGGGCTTCGGGATCATGCATCTTCCTCCGGCGGTGAACCATCCGGCCCGAGTAGCCGAGCGGGTGTCGACGCTCGACCTCATCTCCAACGGCCGCGTCGAGTTCGGGACCGGGGAGTCGTCGTCGGTGGGCGAGCTGGGCGGATTCGGCATCGACCCCGCGGACAAGCGGACCATGTGGGAAGAAGCGCTGGAAGTCTCCATCCGCTGCATGATCGAGGAGCCGTTCACCGGCTTCAAGGGCCAGCACATCGAAATGCCGCCGCGCAACGTGATTCCCAAGCCGTTGCAGAAGCCCCATCCGCCGGTATGGGTCGCGTGCACCCGGCCGGCTTCGGTGCAGATGGCCGCCCAACGAGGCCTCGGCGCCCTGAGTTTCGCCTACACCGGACCGGGGCCGCTCGCGGAACGAGTCAACGGCTACTACAAGGAGTTCGAGGAGAACGGCGCGCCCGTAACGCCACAGATGAACCCCAACATCCTCGCGATTGGCGGCGACCTTTCGATGATGGTCGCCCCGACCGACGAGCAGGCCATCGAACGGCTCGGAATGGGCGGTGGGTTCTTCTCGTTCGGCATCATGCACTACTACATGACCGGAATGCACACGCCGGGACGGACCGGTGTGTGGAAGCGGCATCTCGAAGAGATCGAGAAGGACCCGAGCGTCGTCTACGGCCCCGGCCGTGGGCCGATCGGCAGCCCGGCCACGGTGCGTGAGTTCTTGCGTGGCTACGAAGAGAGCGGCGTCGACGAGCTGATCCTGCTGCTCACCCCGCGCAGCCACGAGGCGACGATGGAGTCCATCGAGTTGATGGGCAAGGACGTGCTGCCCGAGTTCATCGAGCGCGACGAGAAGGCGGTCGCCGAGAAGGCGAAACGGCTCGAGCCGGTTATCGAAAAGGTAGAGGCCCGTAGGCCGGAGTCGAAGGCCCCCGCGTTCGACGAGTCCTACGCGTTCGGCGGCCTGCCCAAGGGCCGGGAGAACTACACCGCCAACGAGGTCTCCCTGGCGATGGAGGAAATGACCGCCGGTATCGAACAGGCGGCGGCGAAACTCAAATCAGGAGAAGGCTGGGACAGCAGGAACCCGGCCGCCGACAAGAAATAGGATATGGGACAGATCGACGACCTCTGGCGCTACGATGGTCGACGCGTAGTCGTCACCGGCTGCGCGTCGGGCATCGGTGAGCACGTCGCACGGCAGCTCGCCGAGCTCGGGGCCGAGGTCGTCGGACTGGACGTGCAGCGGCCGGCGCTGCAGCTCAAGGAGTTCCACGAAATCGACCTCTCCGATGCGGCGTCGATCGACCGCGCCGTCGCGGCCATCGACGGTCCGGTCGACGCATTGTTCAACGTCGCGGGTGTGTCCTCGGGTATCGGCGACCCGCTGCGGGTGGTCACGATCAACTTCCTTGGCACACGGCAGTTCACCGAGGCGTTGGTCCCGTCGATGCCGCCCGGATCGTCGATCGCCAACGTCTCCTCGCTCGCTGCATCGAATTACCGCGCCAATGCAGGCGTCACAGCGGGTCTGCTGGACACTGCGACGATGGCCGAGGGAATCGAATGGTGTCACCGCAATCCGGAGCCGGTCGCCGACGGTGGCGGCTACCGGTTGTCGAAGGAGGCCATCATCCTCTACGGGATGGCCAACGTTACGTTGCTGGGGGCCAAGGGCATCCGGATCAACTGCACCGCACCGGGTGTCACCGATACACCGATCCTCGACCAGCTGAGGACTGCCTACGGGCAGGAGTTCCTGGACTCGTTCCAGACCCCGCTGGGCCGCGTCGCGGGTCCGGACGAGCAGGCCAGCGTGCTGGTGTTCCTCAACAGTGCTGCGGCGTCCTACATCACCGGTCAGGTGATCTGGGTGGACGGCGGCTCGGTCGCGGAGAGAGTGTTCGGCGACGTGTCGGACAGCGCACGCGAGGAGCAATTAGGAACCAGACGAAGGGCGGAACATGGCCAGCCTGAGTGATTTTCGCCGGGTCGCCGACGACGTCCGCAACTGGGGGCGCTGGGGCGACGCCGACGAGCTGGGCACGCTGAATCTCATCACGAACGAGAAGGTTCAACAGGCGGCCAGCCTGGTCAAGCACGGCAAGGTCTTTCCGCTGGGGGTGGACTTCGGCTCGTCGGGGCCGCAGGGCGCGTTCCAGTACCGCCAGAACCCGACACACGTAATGACCATCGACGGCGGTGATGCAGCGACACTGCTGGAGTTCGGTCCCAAATGGCTGAAAAACCCAGCTGCCGTTCAGTTGAGTAGTTATTCCGAGAACGGCCCGATGCGCTTCAACGACGACATCATCATCATGCCGCTGCAGGCGGCCACCCAGTGGGACGCGTTATCGCACGTCTACTACGAGGACAAGCTGTACAACGGGTTCCCGGCGAACTCGGTGACCAGCCTCGGCGCGTTCCACTGCGGCATCGACAAGGTGGACGGCAAGGGCATCACGTCGCGTGGGGTGTTGCTCGACATCGTCCGGCTGCGCGGCGTGGAGACCTTCTGCGAACTGGGCGACCCGATCACCCCGGCAGAACTCGACGAGGCCGCACGCAAGCAGGGCGTCAGCATCGAGCGCGGTGACATCGTCCTGGTCCGCACCGGCTGGTGGGCAAGGTTTCTCGAGACCCGTGACGGCGCCGAGCCCGGCGCAGGCCTCGACTGGACATGCGCATCGTGGCTGCACGACCACGAAGTCGCCGCCGTTGCCGCCGACAACCTGATGGTCGAGAACCCCGTCTCCGCCGTAGACGGCGCGATCCTGCCCATGCACATGCTGTGCCTGCGTGACATGGGGCTGATGCTCGGCGAGTACTGGGACCTCACGGCACTGGCAGCCGACTGCGCGGCCGACGGGGTGTACGAATTCCAGCTCATCGCACCGCCGCTGCGCGTGACCGGCGCAGTCGGATCGCCGGTGAATCCCATTGCAATCAAGTAGGTGTGAGACCATGACCGCAAGCACTACAACGGGCGGCACGCCGCTCATCGTCGGACTCGGCGGAACGCTCCGGTCCAACTCGTCGACCGAACGGGCGCTGCGCTACTGCCTGGAATCCGTCGAACGCCAAGGTGGACGGACGAGGTTGTTCGCCGCCCAGGACCTCGACCTGCCGATGTATGCACCGCACGAGCTGGAACGCACACCGAAGGCACTCGAGTTGGTCAACGCGCTGCGTGACGCCGACGCGGTCGTCGTCGGCTCGCCGGGCTACCACGGCGCGGTGTCGGGTCTGGTGAAGAACGCCCTGGACTACATCGAGGACCTCCGCGAAGATCCGCGCGTCTATCTCGACAACACTCCGTGGGGCTGCATCAGCTGTGCGTACGGCTGGCAGGCCGCGGTCGGAACCCTCGGCCAGTTGCGCAGCATCGGGCACGCGCTTCGGGCCTGGCCCACCCCGCTCGGGGTGGCGATCAACTCGGCCGACGAGATCTGGGACGCCGGAGGCCAACTCGTCGACACCGCGGTGCGGGACCAACTCGACATGCTCGCCACCCAGGTGCTCACCTTCGCGCGCGCCGCCTGGGAAACGGCGTGACCGAGATCCAACGGAAGACGCGGCTGGTCGACGGGCTTGCGACCGGCTACCTCGAAGCGGGTCAAGGCGACCCGGTTGTCCTGTTGCACGGCGGCGAGTTCGGTGTCAGCGCGGAGCTGGGCTGGGAGCGCAACATCGCCGCACTGGCTGCGTACTACCGCGTGCTGGCACCCGACATGTTGGGTTTCGGGCAGTCCGCGAAGGTGATCGACTTCAACGACGGCCGCGGCATGCGCATCCGGCATATCGCGCGATTCTGCGATGCGCTCGGAGTGCAGTCCGCGCATTTCGTCGGCAACTCGATGGGCGCGATCAACCTGCTCGTGGATGCCACATCGGATTCTCCCGTGCTTCCGATGCGCAGCATGGTGACTATCTGCGGCGGTGGCGAGATACAGCGCAACGAGCACTCGGCCGCGCTGTACGACTACGACGCCACGCTTTCCGGCATGCGGAAGATCGTCGAAGCGCTGTTTCACGACCCGGCGTTCCCGGACGACGACGCATATGTGCAGCGGCGCTACGAGTCGAGCATCGCGCCCGGCGCGTGGGAGGCGT